>JAWKHV010000001.1:0-1612 GCA_041394645.1 Ilumatobacteraceae bacterium
GTGACGGGTGGGCGGGTAGCCGGCCTCGGCGCCGGCGATGTCGAAGCCGACCACGCCCTTGTCACGGAACCGGATCGCCAGCTCGGCGATCTCCTGGGAGCGTGCGGCATGCCGCATCGCCGTCACCAGGCAGCGCACCACGATCGGATGCCCGTCGGCCGCGGCGGCCTTCTCCCCGTCGGCGAAGCCGGCCAACACCGCGTCCACCACCGCATCCAGGGACAACCCGCCCGCGATGTGCAACTCCGGGGCGAACCGCACCTCGGCGTAGACGACGTTGTCGGCGGCCAGGTCCTCGACACACTCGAAGGCCACTCGGTGCAGCGCTTCGGGGCTCTGCATGACCGCGACGGTGTGGGCGAACGGTTCGAGGTAGCGGACCAGCGAGCCGCTGTGCGCGGCGGTGCGGAAGAACGAGGCCAGCGCGGCCTCGTCGGTGGCGGGCAGCGCGTCGTAGCCGATCTGCCCGGCGATGTCGAGCACGGTCGAGGGCCGCAGTCCGCCGTCGAGGTGGTCGTGCAGCAGGGCCTTGGGAGCCTGACCGATCATCTCCAGCGTCAGCGGTGTGGTCATAGAACGATTCTGTCGATAACCAAGCCGTCAGCGGTAGCGAACGATTCCGAGACCGTCGATTCGGCGAAAGTGCTCCACGTTCGCAGTCAGAATCGGCATGTTCAATCGAAGGCTGGAGGCCGCGATCCAGAGATCGTTCGTGCCGATCAGTTCGCCACGCCCGCGCAGTTTCCTCACGACCCTCGCGTAGACCATCGCAACCTCGTCGTCCACCGGAATCAGCGTGTGCGCGTTGCGCACCACAGTGACGAGAGGGTGGTCGACTCGATCGAATCCTTCGACGAACTCACCGAACGCGACCGCGGAGAGGAATAGCTCAGTGTCTGGCGACTGCTGCAGGAACTCGTGTGCCGGGCCGTCACCGCCGGCGTTCAACCGTTCCCGTTGAAGGTCGATGAGGAACGTCGTGTCGACACTCAGCTGACGCGCCACGGATCCTCGGGAGGGGTGTCCGCGCGCTGCGCCTCTTCAAGGCGCTCCAGTTCCGCTTCGCTCAATGTCGGGACGTCCGCGAGCGCCTCAAGCAACCCGGCGGCGGTCGCCGCGTCACTGCGCCAACTCGCACGCTTGATCACCTGGGAGAACGACTCACTCGGCGACCGACGTGCCGCTCGGAGACGTTCGTAGGCTTCGAGGTCGACCGAGATCGTCTTTGTCGCCATCATGCATGTATACATGCATGGATCTGTGCATTCAACCTGTTATGCGATCGATCACCAGGGGGCGCCGATCTCCCGCGGAGTCATCGACGCTCCAGGCGCCGTCGAGTTCGGCCATCGCGGCGGGAATCCGCTCGGGGGTGTCGGTGTACAGCGTGAACACCGGCTCGCCCGCGGCGACGGGCTCACCCGGGCGGCGGTGGATGCGCACCCCGGCACCGAACTGCACGGGCTGGCCGGGCCGGGCCCGCACCGAGCCGCCACACGGTCAGGCCCATCGCCATCGCGTCGATGTCCCCCATCGTGCCGCCCCTGGGCGCCGTGACGGTCTCGGAGTGGGCTCCGATCGGCAGCGGCGCGTCGACGTCGCCGCCCTGGGC
>JAWKHV010000002.1:0-373377 GCA_041394645.1 Ilumatobacteraceae bacterium
CGGCTCGCCTCGGCGAGGACCTCGTCCAGCACGGCACGGCTGCCGGGCTGGGTCCCCGGCCCCTCGTTGACGAGCACGTCGATCGGGACACACGGATTCCAGCGGATCGGGAGCAGGTCCGAGCGAGCACCCATCAAGACGTACGGCGCGACGGAACTCGGCTGGGCGGCGTCGGGCGCCGGACCGTCGGCGCCGGGCACCTGATCGGCGGTCGGGTAGGTCGCCACCGTGGCGTCGGTGAAGTAGCCGACCACGTCGACGAGGAGATGGGTGGCCCCCTCGACCCGCAGTTTCGACCGACCGACGTTGGCGGGGAGTACCGCGTGGTTGGCGATCGTCTGGCCGCTCGCGGAGGTGTTCACCGAGGACACGCCGGGCCAGTCGCCCTCCCCGGACCACGCGCTGACCCAACCGGGGCCGGCCGCGTCGGTCATCGTCAGGTTGGCCACGAGGGCCTCGACATGGGTCGAGGCACCGACCGGAAGCCAGCGGTCCCCCTCCACCCGCCCGGTGGCGCGGGTGTCGAGCAACCGATACGGCGTGGTCGGCACGAAGAGTCCGGCCGTCGACGGGAGATCGGCCGGCCCGGTGAAGTAGCCGACGACGTCGACGAGGAGATGCCCGCCGGACGACGCGAACACCTCGATGCTCGAAGCGCCATCGGACGGCAGGCCGACGAAGACCTCGTTGGCGATCGTCTGCCCGGCGACCTCGACGTTGACCGACGAGGTGTCGGGTCGCGACCCGCCCGGCCACGCCGTCCAGTACCCAGGACCCGACGCATCGGTGACGGTGACGTTGAGCACGGCGGCCGACGCGGTCGCCGGAACGCCCGCCGAGCCCACGTCGATCTCCATCGTGGCGCCGGGCCCGAGCGGCGCGCCGGACCGGGTGTCGACCGCCCGGCGAGGCGAGATCGGCACGAAGCGGCCGGCCGACACGAAGCGAGGTTCGGCGAGGCGATACCAACCGACCAGATCGACCACGAGGTCGGTCGACATCGACGCGACGAGCTGAACACCGCCGTCGGCGACCGGAACCGTCGCCAGGTTGGCCACGACCTGACCGGCGTGATCGGCGTTGACCGTGCTGACCTCGGGACGGGTGCCGCCCGGCCAGACCGTGACGTAGCCCGGCGTGGCGGCACCGACGACGGTCACGTTGAGCACGACCGCGATGGCGTCGGCGGGGATCCGGTCGGCCAGCGGGAGCGACACCGGTCGGTCGGGGATCAGGGTCCCGCCCGCCTGCCGTCGCGAATCGAGGACCCGCTGCGGTGCCGCCGATTCGTAGCGGCCGGCGATGGACACCTCCGTCGACGACAGCGACCCTCCGGTCGTGGCGAGGACGGGGGTGGGGTCCACCGTCGCCGCCGCGGCCGGACCGTCGAGCTCGATGCGCTCGCCCGGCCGCCCGGCGACGTCGGGGACCGACCCGACCGACGGCCGCACGACGAGCGCCAGCGCGACCAGCCCGCCGGCCACGACCGCCATCGACCGCCGAGGCCGCCCAGGCCGCCCCGGATTCCCTCTTTCAGCGCCCGCCCGAACACCCACGGTGTTGAGTCGAGCAGATGAACGGCACGGCGTCCAGTCAGCTCGGGACGAACCCTCGAACTGCCGTCAGCCGCTGACCGGGTCGCCGACCTCGATGCTGAAGGTGGCGTCGGCGTCGAGACCGGACAGCTCGATCGTGGCCTCGTAGTCGGTGCCGTCGGTCGGATCGGTGATGACGCAGTCCAGCGTCTCGGTGGCCGGATCGAAGACTCGCGGGGCCGCACCGCAGTCGATGGCGCCGTCGGGCATGTCGAGATCGAATTGCTGACCGACGTGTCCAAGGCGGGGCTCGTTCGATGCAGGCCAGGCCTTCGGGCGTGATCAGATTCGCCGAGTCGACGCTGATCTTCTTCTCCTCCTCGTCGTGGTGATGATCCTGACCTCGGTGCCATCCGCTGCTGTTCCGGTGCACTCGAAGGTTCCTCGACTGCGATGTCCTTGGGGACATCGGCACAGGAGGCGGTCAGATCACTGAGACCGATGCCGTCGGACAGCTCACCTTCGATCAGTTCCTCCGCCTTTGCTTTGTAGTCGTCGCTGCTGCAGCCGGCGAACAGTGCGAGGGTGCCTGCACCACAGATCGCGAGCCCACGGCGGCCCGGGTGCTGCGGTGTGGATGGAGAACGGGCGAGTGCCGATGGTTCACGCGAGATCACTCCAATGTGAGCGGGTTCTGCCGCCGCGAGCGCTCTGGTACCGACCAGACGCATCATCCGACTCCAGGTTGCACCGAGAGCGCAAGGGCGCAGACCATCTGATGGCGACCGGCACCGAATTCCGCCTGGCTCGCTGCCGGCTCGGCGCATTCTGTTACAGTCCGTAACCAGACTTCTCGGCGCGCTCGGCGCCGACCGCCGAACCCGGAGGGACGAGATGTCCGAATCACACCGCACCTGACACTGGCACGTACGGGCGGAGGCCGGATCCTCGACGCCGACAGCCACATCATGGAGCTGCCGGGGTGGCTCGAAGGCTTTGCCGATGCTCGAACCCGAGAGCTGCTCTCGCCACTGTCGTTGGGCAAGGCCGGGGCGATGGCCGACAAGGCGGTGGCTGCGGCGGCGGCGCGCAAGGAGACCGGAACCGTCGTCGACGACGCGACGCTCGACGCCGAACTGATGGGCCTGAAGGGCTGGTACGCCCACGGCTCGTTCGACCCGGAGGATCGCAGCCGGGTGCTCGACCACTTGGGCTTCGACGCCCAGTTCGTGTTCCCGACCTTCGCGCCGGTGCAGTTCACCGGGGGCTCCCCCGAACTGCTCCACGGTGGGGCGCGGGCCCTCAACCGGGCGATGCGGGCATTCTGCGCCGACGATCGTCTCCTCGGCGTGGCGTGGGTCCCGTGGTCGGACCCCGCGGAGACCCTCGCCATCGCGACCGAGGCCCTCGACGAGGGATGCAAGGCGGTGATGGTCCCGTCCGCGCCGGGCGACCTCGGACCGACCCATCCGGACTACCACCCGCTCTACGCCATGCTGCAGGAGCGGGGCATCCCGCTCGTGACCCACATCGGTGGCAACGGCCGATCGCTCAAGCCGGCGTTCCACAACAACGGCATCCCGGTCACCGACTGGATCGGAGGTGGGGAGAACCTGCGGTCCAAGGACCTGATGGCGCTCCACGCCAACCCGAGCTACTTCTTCGGTTGCCTCGTCATGGACGGGGTCCTGGAGAAGTTCCCCCGGCTGATGGCGGCCTCGGTCGAGCAGGGTGCCACCTGGGTCCCGGGGTGGATCCGCCAGCTCGATCTGGCCCAAGCGACGTTCGGGAAGTCGGAGCCGGTCCTGCGCGACCTCCCGATGAAGCCGAGCGAGTACGTCCGCCGCCAGTTGCGGTTCACACCGTTCCCGACCGAGGACCTGACGTGGCTGATCGAGCAGGCCGGGCCGGAGCTGTTCCTGTTCTCCAGCGACTATCCGCACCCCGAGGGAGGACGGAACCCGATCGCCCGCTTCGACGCCGGTCTGGCTCCCTTCGACGCCGAGGTGGCGGAGCGCTTCTACGCCTCCAACATGGCGGAGCTCCTCGGCGCCGCGTTGCCGGTATGACCGATCGCGCCGCCGCTCCGACGCCCCGTTCCCGGAGCGCTCGTACCCGGATGTCGTCGGCGGATCGACGGACTCAGCTCCTCGACGTCGCCGCGGACATCGTGTCGGCCGGCGGCGAGCGAGCGCTGACCATCGAGGCGGTGGTGGCCAAGGCCGAGGTGCACCGCCCGATCGTGTACCGCCACTTCGAGAACGCCGAGGCGCTGCTCGACGCGGTGCTCGAGCGGGAGTTGGCCGAGCTGCACCTGGCCACCCTCGTGGCGGTCGCCGATCAGGTCGGGTTCGCCCCTCGCCTCCAGGCCGCGGTCGAGGCGTGGATGGAATTGTTCGCTCGGAGCCCACTGCTCATGTCGATCGCGCTCGTGCGCAAGCCGAGCGCTCCGCTGCTCGCGACGCGACGAAAGCAACAGAACGCGTCGGCCGTGAAGTTCCTCGTCGGCGAGCTCGTCGAGGAGGGCCTCACCGAGACCGATGCCGAGATCGTCGCGGTCGCGTTGTTCCACGCCCTGTCCGGCATCGTGCAGCTCTGGGGGGCGAAGAAGATCAACCGCCGCGTCGCCATCGATCGCTTCACCCGGATCGCCGTCGGCGCAGCCGAGGCCTGCCGACCCGACTGACCCCGGCCGCCGACTCGAACCGGCCGCCAGGCGACACGACTCAGGACCGGGTGCCTCCGAAGATGCGTTGCGAGGCCAGCTCACAACCCGCCGCCAGCGCGCCGAGCTTGGCCCAGACCACGTCGGGATCGATGCCCTGGATCCCGGCATGGACCGAGAACCCGCAGTCGACGCCGGCCAGGAGCCGCTCCGGATCGACCACCGACGCCCACTGCTGCAGACGCTGGGCGACGAGCTCGGGGTGCTCGATGTAGTTCGACTGCGGCTCGATCACCCCGGGACACACGAACTTGTCGGCGGGGATCGGATGGTCGGCGAAGTACGCCCACTCGTGGGCGTGGCGGGGGTTGGCCGCCTCGAACAGCACCGTTTGGGGCTTGGCCGTCCACACCAGATCGAGGACCTCGCCGATCGGAACGTCACAGTGATGGGGGCCGGGATAGTTGCCCCAGCAGAGGTGCATCCTCAGCTGCTCGGCGGGGATGTTCCGCACCGCATGGTTGAGCGCGGCGATGTTCGTGGCGATCGTGGCCCGGAACTCGTCGCGACCGAGTTCGGCGTAGGCCGAGTGCCGCCCCATGGCGAGGTCGGGGCAGTCGAGCTGCACCGTGGCGCCGGCGGCGGCGATCGCCTCGTACTCGTGGCGCATCGCCTCGGCGATGGCGAACACGTACTCCTCGTGCGAGCCGTAGTGCTGGTTGGCGAAGAACAACGAGACGACGCCGGGCGAGGCCGCGCTCGAGAACGTGGCCGAGGCGCCGTGACGATCGGCCGAGGTCCGCAGATGGACCATGTCCTCGTGGGCGGCCTCGGCATCGGCGACAGAGATCGGTCCGGTGCAGGCTGGCGCCGAGCGCTTGCGCCGACCCGGATTGCCGGCGACCGCCTCTGCGCTGCGCGGGAAGTCGACGAGATCGGAGAAGAAGTAGTCCTGGATCGACTCTCCACCGAATCCTGCCAGCCGGTCCTTCACATAGGTGGCATACGACGGCTTGGACATCTCGCCGTCGTTGACGATCGAGATGCCGGCGTCGACCTGACGGCGCACGACCTCGTCGACCGCCCGTTCGACGCGGGCGTCCAGTGCCGAGGCGTCGACCGGGATGCCGTCGCCGACGGCCCACATCCACTGGATGAGGTCGTCGGGACGCGGGAGGCTGCCGGTGTGGGTGCTACGGATGCGGGATTCGGTCATCGATCGGTGCTCCAGGAGTTGTCGAGGACGATGTCGGCGACCTCGTCGGGATGGGTGTACATGAGCCAGTGACTGCCGGGGAGTTCGCGGAACTCCCAGTCGGGACGACCTCGAGCGGCGCGGGCGTACGGTTCGAAGCGACGGTTTCGCTCCGCGGTCGCCGCCACGTAGGTCTTCGGGAGGTCGGCCGGGAGGTCGACGTGGAAGGGCGCTCGCAGCGCCCGGGCCGGATGGTCGACACATCGGGCGACGAATCGGGCGTGGGCCTCGTCGCCCCCGAGATCGGCGGGGTCGGGGTCGAAGCCGCCGAACGGTGGGATCATGCCGCCCTCGCACGCGCCGGGCAGATCGGCGGAGCCGACGCCGAACGCCCCGTCGTCGAGCAGCGGCGCGTGGGCGTCGAGGTAGACGAGCCGAACGATGCGCTCGGCCAGCCTCGCCCAGGCGCGAGTGATCACCCTGCCGCCGTAGCTGTGGCCCACCAGCGTGACGTGATGCAGGTCGGCGGACTCGACCACGCCGACGACATCGTCGACGTGGTCCTCGAGGGTGATCGCCGACGACGCCTCGTCCCGACGATCCCCGGCACCGCGCAGGGACACCGCCACGATCCGGCGACCCGATCGGTCGAGTCGATCGAGCAACGGCTCCCACGACCACGCCCCGACCCACGCGCCGTGGACGAGCACGATCGGCCCACCCGCCGCCGGCGACGTGGCAGGTGTGGAACGGTTCGGTTCGGGAACGCCGGCCGATGCCGAGCGATCGTTCATCGCTGAAGTGACTCTCCGCTCGACGGGCTGCGGGTCACTCGGTACTGTACGCACTACGGCAACTTGTCCGCACCACGGACAGACCTCGAGGGGAAACGATGTCGACACCACTTGCCAAGCGGCTGCATCACACGGCGTACGTCACGAAGGATCAGGCGGCGACCCGCGCCTTCTACGAGGACATCCTCGGATTTCCGCTCGTCGCCACGTGGTCCGAGGCCGACGAGCTGTTCGGAGCGGTCCGAACCTACTGCCATACGTTCTTCGGGTTGGCGGACGGGAGCGCGCTGGCGTTCTTCCAGTTCGCCGACCCCGCCGACCAGGCCCTGTTCGATCCGGAGCTGGCGCCTTCACCGTTCCGCCACATCGCGCTGCAGGTGGACGCGCAGGGGCAGGCCGAGCTCGAACGCCGGCTGAAGGAGGCCAACTGGAAGCCGGAGGGCACCTACGTCCTGGAGCACGGGTACTGCCGATCGCTCTACACCGAGGATCCCAACGGCATGTTGCTCGAGTTCACCGTCGACGTGCCCCACGCCGCCGACATCGCCGTCGATCGCAGCGGGGATGCTCACGCCACGCTGGAGCGCTGGCTGGCCGGCGACCACACGAGCAACAACACCTATCGCTGACGAGTTCCGTGCGCCTGTCGCGTTGCGTGCCGAGTTCGCGCCGCCGCCGGCAGCGAGCCGTCGAACCGACCGGATCCGGCGACCGTGCGGGACCCCCGGCGAATCAGTCGTCGGTTCGGCGCTGCGGCGGGGTGCTCGGCAACAGCGACAGGTTCGCCCACTCCGTGCTCACCGCGTCGGCGGTCTCGAGCAGCAGCGGCAGGTATTCGCTCAGGAGCCGTTCGACGCTGGTCTCCGCGGCGTGGACGGTGACGTTCATCGCCGCGGCGGTCCGGCCCGCGGCGTCGCGCACGGGTGCGGCGATGGAGCGGATCCCGACCGAGAGGTTCTCGTCGGACATCGCCCACCCACGATCACGGATCTCGGCCAGCGAGTCGTCGAGCTCGGCGCGGCTCGGGATCACCCGGGGAATGATCCCCGATCGGGACGGGACCACGAGCACTTCGTCGAGCTCCGAGGGGGGCAGATCGGCGAGCAGCACGCGACCCATCGACGTGGCCACGGCCGGGAACAGCGTCCCGATGTTGACCGAGAAGGCGATGATCTTGGCCACCGGAACCCGGGCGGTGTACACGATGTCGCTCCCGGCCAGTTGGGACATCGAACTCGACTCCCCGGTCTGGTGGACGAGCGACACGAGGTGGGGACGAGCGACGTCCCACATCCCCAGCGCCGCGATGTACGACGTACCGAGCTCGAGCGTGCGAGTCGTCAACGTGTACACCCCGTCGATGCCCCGGACGTACCCGAGCTGCTCCAGGGTGAGCAGCAGGCGACGAGCCGTCGGGCGGGCCAGTCCGGTTCGGGCCGCCACCTCGCTGACGGTCAGTGACAGCGCCGTCGGACCGAACGCCGTGATGACCTCCAACCCGCGAGCCAAGGCCTCGACGAACTCGCCGTTGTGTTCCTCGCGCTTGCGTCCTGCCACCAGCCCCCACACCTCCCGAAAGCGATCTCATCATGTCGGCTGACCCCAACCTTGCCACCCCGGACCCGGCCGAGACCGACTCCCCGCGGGGCCCGCTCGACGGTCTCGTCGTGGCAGATCTGTCCCGAGTGCTCGCCGGGCCGTACTGCTCGATGCTGCTCGCCGATCTCGGCGCCACGGTGATCAAGGTCGAGAGTCCGGGCGGCGACGACACCCGGACCTGGATGCCCCCCGAGCACCACGGGACCTCCACCTACTACCTGTCGATCAACCGGAACAAGCAGTCGCTCGTCCTGGACTTCAAGGACGCCGACGATCTGGCCCTGGCGCGAACTGGTCCGGCGGTCCGACATCACGATCGAGAACTTCAGCCGGGCGCACTGGCCAAGTTCGGACTCGACTACGAAACCGTCAGCGCCGACAACCCGGCCCTCGTCTACCTCTCCATCAGCGGGTTCGGGACGGCGGAGGGCGCGTGGCTTCCCGGCTACGACCTGGTCGTCCAAGCAGTGTCCGGATTGATGAGCCTGACCGGTGACCCCGACGGGCCTGCCTACCGCGCCGGCATCTCGGTGTTCGACGTCATGACCGGGCTTCACGGCACGATCGGTGTGCTCGCGGCGCTGAACCAGCGGCGCGAGACCGGACTCGGCCAACACGTCGAGGTCAACCTGCTCTCCTCGGCGATGTCCGGCCTGGTGAATCACACCGGGGCCTTCACGGCCGCCGGAGTCGTGCCGACCCGCATGGGCAACGCCCACCCGAGTGTGTATCCGTACGAGCCGATGCCGACCAAGGACCGCGACATCATCATCACGGCGGCGAACGACCGACAGTTCCGTTCGCTGTGCGAGGTGTTGGGGATCCCGGAGATCGCAGACGACGACCGCTTCAAGCTCAACGCCGACCGGACGGCGAATCGAGCCGACCTGCACCCGGTCCTCGTGGAGCGGCTCGCCGAGTGGTCGGCCGACGATCTGTTCATCGCCTTGAATCGAGCGGGTGTGCCGTGCGGGCCGATCAACTCGATCCGCGAAGGGGTCGAACTCGCCGAACGCTTGGGCCTCGAGCCGCGCGTGACGCTCGGTGACGGCGACCGGAAGGTCGACGTGGTCCGCAACCCGATCTCGTTCAGCGGATCCACCGTTCGCTACGACGCCGCGCCGCCGTTGCTCGGCGAGCACTCCGAGGCGCTGCGCGCCTGGCTCGGCGAACCTCGCTGAGTGCCCCACCCCCACCGACCCCAGGATGATCTGATGACTCAACCCACGTACCGCAGCGGCCTCGGCACCTCCGACGCCGACACCATCTGGCTGCTCGGACAGAACCTCGCCGATGACCTCCTCGGCAAGGTCACCTTCGGCGAGCTCGCCTACTGGATGGCGGCCAAGCGCCGCCCCACCCCTGGGCAATTGACGCTGTTCGAGGCGGTGCTCGTCGCGCTGGCCGACCACGGATTCACGCCGACGGCGATCGCCGCCCGGCTCACCTTCCTGAGCGCACCCGACTCGATCCAGGGTGCGATCGCGTCCGGCCTCCTCGGTGGTGGCTCCCGCTTTCTCGGGGTCACCGAGGACTCGGCCAACTTCTTGCACCGGGCCATCGAGCAACTGGACGAGCTCCCGAACGACGATGCCGGTTGGGACGCCGTCGCCACCGAGCTCGTCGCGTCGACGAAGGCGGACGGGCGCTTCGTGCCCGGACTCGGACACCCGGTGCACAAAGCGGGCGACCCCCGAACACCGGTCCTGTTCGCCCTGGCCCGCGAGCACGAGGTCTACGGACCTCACCTGGCCCTGTTCGAGGCGATCGGCCGCAGCCACGCCGAGATCCTCGGCCGTTCCCTGCCCCTGAACGGGGCCGGGGTCTGCGGCGCGGTGCTCGCCGACATCGAGCTCCCGCTCGCGGTGGTGCGAGGGTTCGCGCTCCTCGCCCGGTGCGCCGGGCTGGTCGGCCAGATCGCCGAGGAGCTCACCGACCCGGTCGCGTCGCAGATGTACATGAACATCGACCGCAACATCGACTACCAGCCGCCCACCGGCTGACCCATCGGCCATCGGCGCGCCAGCCCACGCGCACCGGCGCGCGCCAACCCGGAGTCCTCACCACGCTGCCCGCCTGGTGGTACGTTGACCGCACCACGGACGCACAGCTTGGGGGCGTGAGATGCGCGACGAATTGTTCCTGCTCGGCCGGATCCTGTTCAGCCTGGTCTTCATCGGTTCCGGTGTCGGCCATCTGACCCAGACCGCGAGCTCGGCCGAGTATGCGGCGTACAAGAAGGTGCCGTCGCCCAAGGCGATGGTGCAGTTCACCGGCGTGGCCATGCTGCTCGGTGGGATCGCCGTGATCCTCGGGATCTGGATGGATCTCGCGGCCCTCGGCATCGCCATCTTCACCCTCGCCGCCGGGCTGATGATGCATCGTTTCTGGGAGGAGACCGACCCCCAGACCAAGCAGGTCGAGATGGCCCAGTTCATGAAGAACATCGCCATCTGCGGTGCCGCCCTCATCATCGTGGCGGTGGGCAAGTACGCCCCCTACACGATCACTGACGGCGTCTTCTGACGCCGAAACCCACCGGCGCCATCCAACGCTGGGGCACTGACGGCGTCTTCTGACGCCGAAACCCTGCCCGCTCGGCTAGACACCAGGGTGTGCTGATCGTCGTCTCGCCCGCCAAGGCGCTCGATTTCGAGTCGCCGCTGCCGACCCGCAAGTTCACCCAACCCGAACAGCTCGACCGGACTCGCGAGCTGGTTTCGATCATGGCGTCGAAGTCACCGAGCGAACTCTCGGCGATCATGGACATCTCGGCGTCGCTCGGCGAGTTGAACTTCGAACGGTTCCAGGACTGGACGCTGCCGTTCACCCGACGCAACGCCCGCCCGGCCGTGCTCGCCTTCAACGGTGACACCTACCAGGGCCTCGACGCGGCCAACACCTTCACCGAGCGGGACTACACCCACGCCCAGAAGGTGCTGCGGATCCTGTCCGGCTTGCACGGGGTGCTCCGCCCGCTCGACCTCATCCAGCCGTATCGGTTGGAGATGGGCTCGAGGTGCGCGACCCACGATGCCACGACCTGTATTCGTTCTGGGGAGACGAGGTCACCGACCGGCTCAACGCCGACCTGGCGGCGAGCCCCGGTGCCAAGGTGCTCGTGAATCTGGCGTCGAACGAGTATTCTCCGTGGTGCAGCCGCAACGGGTCGAGGGCCGGATCATCGCCCCCCGATTCCTCGACGCCAAAGGCGACGACGAGTTCAAGGTGGTGTCGTTCTCGGCCAAGCGCGCCCGCGGCGCGATGGCGGGATGGATCGTTCGCGAACGGATCAACGGGCCGGGCAAGCTGACCACGTTCGACGGGTTGGGCTATCGCCACGATCCGAGCCGGTCGGAACCGGACGCGCCGGCGTTCATCCGCCGCCTCGAGGGCTGATCGCGAGCGCTTCCCCCGACCTCGCCGGCGGTTCGCTCGCTCCACACCTCAGCTGCCGCCGACGCCCATCGCCCGCCAGACCCGCTCCGGGGTGTAGGGCATGTCGAGGTGCTCCACTCCGAACGGGGCGAGGGCGTCGAGCACCGCGCTCTGCAGCGCGGGGGTTCCGACCACGGTGCCGGATTCGCCGATCCCCTTCACCCCCAACGGGTTGAGTGGCGACGGCGTCTGCATCGCGATCGTGCGGAAGGTCGGCACCTCCGTGGCCGAGACCAGCGCGTAGTCGGCCAGGTTCGAGGTTCGGGGCACCCCGTCGTCGTCGTAGACCATCTGCTCGTACAGCGCGGCCCCGACGGCCAACCCGAGGCCTCCGTGCACCTGGCCCTCCGCCGACGCGTGATGGAGGATCGTGCCGGCGTCGTCGACGGAGGTCAGCTCGCGACATCGGACGTCACCGGTCTCGATGTCGAGCTCGACCACGGCCACACACGCGCCGAAGGCGAAGGTTCCCGCCGACTTGAAGGTGTGCTCGGCCTCGATGCCTCCGAGATCCGCCCAGGCGAGCGCCCTGGCGGGGGTTCCGACGACGTGGAACCGACCGTGGTCGCGATCGAACTCGATGTCGGCGACCGCTGCTTCGAGGTGCTCGGCCGCCCGGGCCTTGGCCGACTCGACCGCCGCCAGCGCCGCCCCGTGGGTCGCCGAACCACCGAGCTGCGCCGAGCGCGAACCAGCCGTCCCACCACCGAAGGGGGACAGGTCGGTGTCGCCGTGCAGGATCTGGATCCTCGCCCGATCGATGCCCAACACCGCCGCCGCGACCTCGGCGAAGGCGGTCTCGTGGCCCTGGCCGTGCGGTGAGGTCCCGACGACGATCGTCGCCGAGCCGTTCTCGCCGACGGTCACCGTCGCAGTCTCCCCTCCCTCGCCGCCTCCCGTGATCTCGACGGTGCAGCTGACCCCGATCCCGAGCTGGACCTGGTCATCGCGCCGGCGCCGCTCGGCCTGCTCCCGTCGCCATCCGGCGTAATCGGCGGCGGCGACACACCGCTCCAACGCTTCGGCGTACCGGCCGCTGTCGTACGTGGACCCGAGCGCCGTCGTGTACGGGAAGGCGTCGGGCGGCACCATGTTCCGGAGCCGGACCTCCACCGGATCGAGGCCGATTCGTGCCGCGAACCGATCGATGGCTCGCTCGATGTCGCCGGCGGCCTCGGGTCGGCCCGCACCACGAAACGCGACCGTCGGGACGGTGTTGGTGACGACCGAGGTGCCGCTCACACGAGCGGACGCGATGTCGTAGGCGCCGGTTCCCGAGTTGCGCAGATTGTTGGTGGCGAACGTGCCCATCGCGGGATACGCGCCACTGTCCTGGAGTGCGGCGACTTCGTAGGCGAGCACCCGACCGTCACGATTCCCGCCGATGCGCACGGTGTGCCGGGACGTCGGCCGTGCCCCATCGAGACCATGGCCTCGCTGCGCGTCTCGGTCCAGCGGACGCGGCCCACCCGGCGGGCGGCCCAGGCCAACACGACGTCTTCCGGGTAGCAGCCCCAACCGCCCTTGGCACCGAACCCGCCTCCGACATCCGGGGCGATCGCTCGGACCCGGTCCGGTTCGACACCGAGCGAGGACGCGATGACGTGTCGAGCCCCGGCCGGCCGCTGCGAGCACACCCGTGGTGCACCGGCCGTCGGCGCCCCACACCACCGCGCCCGATCGGGGCTCCATCGGCCCGGGTTGAGGCGCGGGTGTTCGAGGACGAACTCGACGACCTCCTCGCACGAGGCGAACGGATCGTCGTCGAACGGCGGCTGTTCCCAGTGGAGCGAGACATTGGTGCCGGCGTCGGGATGGACCAGGACCCGATCACGGGCGTCGTCGACGTCGACCACCACCGGCAACGGCTCGTAGTCGACCACCACGAGTTCGGCGGCGTCCGCGGCGTGAGCGGCGGTGTCGGCCAGCACGACGGCGATCGGCTCGCCGACGAACCGGGCGCGCTCGGCGCGAGCATCGGGCGGTACATCGCCCGGTTCATCACGGCCAGCCGAGGTGGAAGGGGCCAGAGTTCCTCGGCCGACTCCGCTCCGGTGAAGATGGCCACGACGCCCGGTGCCGCAGTCGCCTCGTCGAGATCGACCACCGCGATCCGGGCGTGCGGTGCGATCGACCGCACGAAGGCAGCGTGGAGCGCTCCGCGCAGCTCCGGGCACGTCGAGGTTGGCGATGAAGGTTCCTCGCCCCGCAGCAACGGCAGGTCCTCACGCCGCAGGACGGCGGCCCGGGCTTCGTCCATGGACCGCCATGGTACGTGGGTGCGCCCACGAGGGCGAGCACCCCGGCCGGTCACGAGCCGTCGATCGCCAACCCGTTCAGCGAGGGACGTCGCGCGAGCACCCCGTCCAACTCGCGTCGAAGGCGGACCCGCTCGAGCTCGCTGAACCCGGAGTTGGGAAAGACCCGAGACACCGACCGGAAGGCGAACGACGACCGTGTCCTGCGAACGCTGCTCGATGCTCAGGCCGGCGCCTCCCGTGGATCCGTGATGACCGTGATGCGGTCGACCTGCGCCAACGAGTCGTCTGCTCCTCGGCGGATCGACGAGGTGCAAGGTCTCATCGGTCGTCACACGAATCGCGAACCGGTCCGACCGGGCGACGGACCAGCCGTAGGCGACGGCCGACACTGCGATGGCCGCTGCGCCGGTGAGCGGCGGTCGAACTGCACCCACCACGAGGCGCTCGGCGTCGCGACGAAGGACGACAGGATCGCCAGGAGGGCGACGCCCGCGCCGCCACCCATCACGAGCCACCGCACGAACCGTTCGCGCTGGGCGACGATCCGTTCCGATGCTGGGTATCGCCACTCCACACGACATGGTCCGGCCTCGTCGCCGCCATCGAGTCCTCCGCTCCAGCCAACCAAGGACCGGACGAGCGCCGACGGCCGGAGGGTTACCGCACGACCCGTCGCCGGCGTGCCGCCTTCCACCGTCCGACGTCGAGCCCGCGGGCAGACTGGAACCATGTCCGACTCCGTCGACGGTCCCGGTGTGCCCCGAGGAACGAACCCGGAACTCCCTGGTGGGCGAGAACTCCCTGGCGGGTTGGTGCTGGTTCGCACCACCCCGGAGTTCACCGAGGCGACGGTTCCTGCGCTGTTGCGGGCGCATCGGGTCGCCGAGGGCGTGTGGGGCCGCCTGGTGGTGATCGAGGGTGCCGTGGACTTCGGCTTCGAGGACGACCCGAGCAGCGGGCCCGACTGACCGCAGGGACGTCGATCGCCATCCCGCCGCAGCGCCCTCATCGGGTGGTGCTCGTCGGACCCGCTCGGTTCGCCGTCGAGTTCCACCGAGCCCCGAGCGCCCCGACCCGAGGGCCGTCGGGACCAGCCGAGCGCAGCTCGACGGTCAGGCCTCGACGAAGATGCACTCCCCGGACACTCGTCGGCCGCGTCGAGCACGGCGTCGAGTTCGTCGTCGGCGACGTTCGCCGAGGCACCGTGGGCCGCCGGTCGACCGTCGCCGGCCCGCACGGTCGCCAGGCCGTCCACGAGGACGAACCTCGACGGGCAGATCTCTTCGCACAGACCGTCGCCCGTGCACAAGTCCTGATCGATCCAAACCTTCATCGGTGATGCTCCCATCGTTCCGCCGGCCAGTCGCCGTGTTCGAAGGTGACGGTACGGAGCCCGGGGTGAGCGCCCGGTTCGGCGAACACCAACGAATGGCAAAAGTCGAGCGGGTGGGCTGTGGCTGCGATCCTCCTCACCCGGGCCGGAATGAACCGGTGCTCGCCGTCGTTATGCCCCCCATGGAGCACACCTCGACGACCATCGATGCCTTCGGACGTGAGGCCGCCGTTCTCGGGGATCACCCGGGGCGTGACGCCAGGGTGCGGGACCTGCTCGACGTGCTCGAGATCATCCGCCCCGTGATCGCCGCCGACGGTGGCTCGCTCGACCTGCTGTCGGTCGACATCGACCAGGGCATCGTTCGTCTCCAGCTCTCCGGGGCGTGCGGCTCGTGTGCCGTGTCGGCCGCCACCCTGAACGAGGGCGTGGCCCGGATCATGAAGACGCGCCTGGAATGGGTGACCGAGGTCGACGGCAGCGTCGAGGAGTCCGACATCGACGGCCTCGGCGGCTGGGTGCCCAAGTTCGCCACCTGACCCGATCGATCGACGTCGCCGCCAAGGCACGTCCACGGCGAGTACCCCCGCGCCGAGCACATGCACGCCGAGCGGACCACCGCACAGCACACCGGCGCGAGCGTCAGCCCGCCGACGGCTCCCGCCACATCGCCCACAGGGGCGGGCCGCCCTCGGCGCAGAACTCCTCGGCGACCTCGAAGCCGAACCGCTCGTACAACGCCCGGCTGCGCGTGCTCGACGCCTCCAGGTACGCCGGCGCTCCCTCGGCGTCCGCCCGCGCGAGGGTGTGCGCGAGCAGGGCGCTGCCGAGCCCGCCGCCGTGACGGGCCGGGTCGACCCCGATCGCGAGCAGATACCAATGCGGTTCGCTCGGGTGCACCGCGCCCATCGCCTCGGAGACGGCGGCGAGCCGTTCGACGTCGCCCTCCATCACCTCCACGAATCCCTCCAGGCGAGGCGTCCAGAACTCCTCGTCGGTCAGCTCGACGCCCGGGGCGAGCCAGAGGGCGGCGGCGTCCGCGATCGATCCGTCCCCGATCACGGTCGAGGTGCCCTTCGGGACGTAGCCCTCGCCGCTCATGAAGCGCCACATCGCCTGCAGCCGCTTGGGCCGAACGTCGTCGGCGAATGCCCAGCTCATCACCGGGTCATCGGCGAACGCCGCCCCGAGTACGGCCGTGACCGCCTCGACGTCGGCGGATTGGGCCACTCGGATCAGATCTCCCATGCCGGGCGAGTGTAGGAGCGGACCTCCGACGCGCCGTTAGCGTGCGGGGCGTGCCGTCGGAGTCCACCCATCACATCGGCGGGCCGCTGACCACGGCGATCGGTCTGGCCCTCACCGCCGGATACGTCGACGCCTTCGTCTACCGCAACGTGTTCCCGGTGTTCGTCGCCAACATGAGCGGCAACCTCGTGCGCACCGGGATGTCGATCGGCGATCTCGACCTCCACGCCGTGTTCGCCTCGCTCCTGGCGATCGCAGCGTTCGCCGTCGGCGTGTCGGTGGCCACCACGATGGTGGACCGTCAGGTCGGTCGCGGTCAGCCGCTGCGCCCCGAGCCCCTCGCCCGGCTCGAGGTCGTCCTGCTCGTGCTGGTCTCGGCCATCGCGCTGCGTCCCGCGGCGTCGTTCTCGGATCGCTTGACGCCGACCAAGGTCGTCGTCGTCGCATTGGCGTCGGCCGCGATGGGGGTCCAGGCGATCGGGTTGCGCAAGGTCGGGCAGGTCGCCGTCTCGACCACCTACGGAACCGGGGCGATCGTGCGGTTGGGCGAGAAACTCTCCTTGGCCCTGCGCCGCTCCCCTCACGCCCACACCATCGGCCGCCGACACAGCGTTCGGGTGCTGGCCACCGTGCTCGCCTCCTACGTGGCCGGCGCGGCGTTGGCCTCGGCGCTGCCCGATCGGCGTTGGCTCCTGGCCGCGGCACCGTCGCTCATGCTCGTCGTGGCGCACTGGCTCCACGACGACCCGGAGCCGGCGCTCGTCTGACCCTCACGGCCGGGTGTAGGTCCCCTGGGCGACGGCGACCGGCTTGGCCGGATCGGTGGTCCACGCGGTCACCGAACCGATCACCAGCCGCCGACCCACTTGGTGGAGGTCGGCTCGGGCCCGCAGCTCCGAACCGAATGCCGGCCGCAGGTACCTGATCGACAACTCGCTCGTCAGCACCATCGGTTCGATGCCGAGCACCGTGAAGCAGGCGTAGTACAAGGCGGCATCACAGAGCCCGAACACGGTCGGCCCGCTGATGATGCCGCCCGGACGCAGGTGCGAGTCGTCGGGCCGGAGGATGGCGACGGCGGATCGCTCATCGACGGACTCGCACCGGTTCCCGTTGCCCGAGAAGTCCCGTTCGAGGAACTCGTTGATCTCGGCTGCGGTGACGACGCTCATCCGGACGATGTTGTCATGGCGAACGGGCGGGATCAGGCCTGATGATTCCGACGAGCGAGCAGCCACCAGGTCACGGCGAGCTCCCCGACGATCGCCGGAGCGATGACGATCGCCTCGAAGAGGGAGGCGTGGGACTCGTAGTCGACGAGCCCCACGAACCCGACCGTGTCGATGAGATAGACCGCGCCGGCCATTGCGAGGGCTGCGGCGACCAGCCGGGGCGCACCGGCGAAGCGCCACAGGATGCGGGCGACGAGCAGCAGGTGGACGCCGAAGAGGGCGAGCCCGATCATCCAGGTGGCGTCGAACCCTTCGAGGGCGAGCATGGCGAGCGAGGAGCGCTCCCCATCGATCGCGTCGGCGTAGCCGCCCCTCCGCGAGGCGCAGCGCGAGCAGCAAGAACACGAGGCCCATGCCGAGGAACACGGTGTACGCGACCCGGAACCAGGCCGCGAGCAGCGACGCTCCCGGGGCATGGATGCGAAGGCGGACGTGCAGCCACCACGCGACCGCGATGTCGAGGCCGAACACGGCCAGGAAGGCGAGCAGCGACAGTCTCACCAGGCCCTCGTTGGCGGCGAGATCGGCGACGGTCGAGTCGGGCTGCGTGACGTCGACGAGCCGTTCGAGCACGGTGAAGTTGGCGAAGATGGCCAGCGCGAACAGGGCGACGTAGGCGAGCCCGGCGAAGCGGGCGGCGGGGCCGGCGAGAGGTCCGGGTCCACCGGTCGGCCGGCCGGGAGGGTGCGATGATTCGCAGACGGAGCAACGGTCTCGATCACGACGTGCTCCCGGCGATCGCGATGACGGCCTTGCCGGTGATACGACCGGCGGCGAGGTCGACGAGCGCGGTACCGGCCTCGCTCAGGGCATAGGTCGTCGACACCGCCGGCACGATGCGGCCGGCGGCGAGGTGACGGTGCAGCACCTCACGGTCGGCAGCCGCCTCGCTCGAGATGAAGACCGCGAGGCGCTGGCTGACGAACCTCGACCACACCATCGCCAGGACCTGGCGACCGGCCCCGCCGAGAGGAGGCCACCCCTTCGCCGCCGACGATCACCAGCGTGCCCCGGGCGACCAGGGCACGTCGCAGGCGGCGGAGCCGGTTCCGTCCACCGATGTCGATGATCAGATCGAACCGCTCGTGGCTCGTGAAGTCGTCGGACGGATCCGTCGAGGAGTGATCGAGCACCACGTCGGCTCCCAGGAAGCGCACCGCCGAGGCGCTTGGCCCCCGAGCACACCGCGGTCACGTGGAGTCCTGCGGCGGCGGCGAGTTGGACGGCGAAGCTGCCCACTCCCCCGGAGGCACCGAGGATCAACACCCGCTGACCCCGTTCGGCTCGGCCGTGCTGGAACAACGCCTGCTCGGCCGTCGCGCCCGAGATCGCCGACGCGGCGGCGTGGACGGCGGGCACACCTGCGGGGCGGAGAGCGAGCTTGGCGACCGCAGCCGTCGCGTCCTGGGCGTAGGTGGCGGTTCCGACGCCGTACACCTCGTCGCCGACCGCGAATTCGGTGACTCCCGGCCCGAGTGCGACCACCCGTCCGGCGAGGTCCATGCCGGGGATCGGCTGCTTCGGTCGGCGCACGCCGAATCCGGCGAGGCGGACGGCGAGGGGGCGGCCGGTCACGAGGTGCCAGGCGCCTCGGTCGACACCGGCCGCCACCACCTCGACCAACACCTCGCCGGCGGCGGGCTCGGGACGGGAGGTGCGGCGGAGCTCGAGCTGCTCCGGCGATCCGTATCGATCGGCCGCCATCGCCTGCATCGTCGGTGGCAACGCCGTCCCCGGGGCGGTCGATCCCGGGGCGGTCGATCCCGAGGTTCGGTTGTGGGACGTGGCGTCGTGGTTGGACATGGCGGGGTTGGACATGGCGGCGCTGGACGTGGCCGGGTTGGACGTGCTGGCGGGCGGGCTCGTGGGTGTGGTCGTCATGGGCGTGGTCCTCCTCGGACGGTCCGATCGGGATCGGAAGAACCGTACTAAGTACGGTAGGGTGACCATCAGTGAAACGTACTTAGTACGGTTCGTCAAGGGCGATGTCGCGAAAATCGACGAGGAAGGAGCTCGGATGACCTCCGAGGGCACCACACTGGCGGCGATGGCCGACCGAACGACGAGAACTCCCCTGACCCGCGAGTCGGTCCTCGCCGGTGCGGTCGAGCTCGCCGACCGCATCGGGATCGAGCCGCTCACCATCCGTCGCCTCGCCGAGCACCTCGGCGTCAAACCGATGGCGATCTATCACCACGTCGCCAACAAGGACGAGATCCTCGACGGCATGGTCGATGCGGTGTTCTCCGAGTTCGAGCTGCCCGACCCGGCGAGCAACTGGCGCACGGCGATGCGGTCGCGAGCCGTGTCGGCCCGGGCCGCGCTGAGCCGACATCCGTGGGCCACGGCGCTGCTCGATTCGCGCACGAACCCGGGCCCGGCGAACCTTCGCCATCACGACGCGGTGCTCGGCTGCCTGCGCGCCAACGGCTTCTCGTTGGCGATGACGGGTCATGCGTACGCGGTGATGGACGCCTACATCTACGGCTTCGCCCTCCAGGAGGCTGGGCTCCCCGGAGGTGGCGAAGGTCCCGAGATCACCGAACTCGCGGCCGAACTGATGGCGCAGTTCGCCAGCAGCTACCCGAACCTGGCCGAGTTCACCGACGAGTACGTCATGCGACCCGGGTACTCGTTCGGGGCCGAGTTCGAGTTCGGCCTGGAGCTCATCCTCGACGGCCTCGAGGCTCGCCTGGCCGCCGACACCAGGTCCGGCACGACACCCGACAGGATGTCCGGAACGACCGACATCGCTGCGGCCGGGTCGTAGCGAACGATCGTGACGTTCGACCCTTGTCACACCTTGACCGACGTTGTTAAGGTTGCCTTACACCGCGAGGTGCACCGCTCCCCGAACCCGTTCCCGGAGGTCCCCCGATGGCACTGGTGTGCCACTGTGAAGGAATCGGTCATCGCAAGATCGCCAAGTCCATCGCCCACGGAGCGTCCTCCGTCCTCGACGTCCAGCTCCAGTGCGGGGCCGGTGCTCGTTGCGGTGGATGCATCCCGGTGATCGAGGAGATGCTGGGCGAACGGGCCCCGGAGACCGCCATGGGAGTGATGTTGCGTGCAGGGTGATCCCGGCGTCATCGAGCTGTTGAACGAGGTGCTGACCGCCGAGCTCACGGCGATCAACCAGTACTTCATCCACGCCAAACTCTGCGAGGACTGGGGGTACCGACGGCTCGCCGAAGCGGTGCGCCACGAGTCGATCGACGAGATGAAGCACGCGGAGCGGGTGATGGACCGGATCCTGTTCCTGGACGGGATGCCGAACATGCAGCGTCTGTTCCCGGTGTCGGTCGGCGAGACCGTCGAGGAACAGTTCCGCCTCGACCTCGCGCTGGAGCACGTCGCCATCGAGCGACTGAACCGGGGAATCGCACAGTGCGTCACCGCCGGCGACCACGCCACGCGAGCCCTGCTCGAAGCGATCCTCGTGGACGAAGAGGAGCACACGAACTGGCTCGAGACCCAGCTGACGACGATGGAGCAGATCGGCGAGGCGCACTACCTCGCCCAGCAACTGCACTCCTGACGTTCATCCGGCGAGGAACGTCCTGACGCCGAGCTCGCCGCCGCGCCGTCCTCACGCCCGGCGTCAGGGGGCGTGGAGTTCGAGGCCGCCGCGCAAGCGCCCGGACAGGGCCAGTTCGTCGTGCCAATGGTCGAGGTCCCCCGGGGGCATGGGCCGGCCCACGAAGTACCCTTGGATCACGTCGCACCCGAGTCCGGCGAGGCGATTCCACGTCGCCCGGTCCTCGACCCCTTCGGCCACCACGCGCAGCCCGAGGTTGTGTCCCAGATCGATGATCGAGCCAACGAGCACGGCCGACGACGGATTCGTCGTCATCGGCATGACGAAGGACTTGTCGATCTTCACCTCGTGCACGGGGAGCTGTTGCAGATACGCGAGCGAGGAGTAGCCGGTGCCGAAGTCGTCGATGCTGAGCCGGACGCCGAGCGCTGCGAGGCCGTCGAGGATCTCGATCGAACGAGCGGCATCGGACATCACGTTGGTCTCGGTGATCTCGAGCGTGAGCGACGCGGGGTCGAGTCCTGATTCGGCCAGCACCTGTCGGACCGATTCGGTGAGATCCCGATCGAGCAGGTTGCGCATCGACAGATTGACCGAGACCCCCCAGCGACGTCCCAGGCCGGCCCAGTGCGTCGCCTCGGCGACCGCGGTGCGCAGCACGTAGCTCGTGAGTTCGTTGATGATGCCGCTGCGCTCGGCGATCGGGATGAACTCGTCCGGGAAGACCACCCCGAGCTCCGGATGTCGCCACCGAACCAGCGCCTCGGTACCGACGATCCGTCCCTCGGCGGCGAGGGCCTTGGGCTGGTACGTCACCAAGATCTCGTGCTCGGCGATCGCTCGCCGGAGTTCGTTGGCGAGGGTCAGGCGACGACGAGAGTTGTGGTCGCGACCCGCCTCGTAGCGGGCGACACCGTCACCGATCCCGGCCTTCGCGCCGTACATCGCGGTCTCGGCCCGCTGGAGCAGGAGCGAGACGGCGTCACCGTCGGCCGGGCTCACGGCCACCCCGACGCTGGCGCCGACCTCGATACGCATCCCGGCGATCGTGATCGGTTGGGCGACGATCGCCCGCAGCGCTCGGAGCCGGGCCACCATCCCAGCGTCCGCCGCTCCATCGATGGGGGCGACGTGGCGGAGCACGATGGCGAATTCGTCACCACCGAGTCGAGCCACGGTGGTGTCGGCGTCGACGGCCCGCCCCAGCCGTCGACCGATCTCGACGAGCAGATCGTCGCCGAACTCGTGTCCGAGGGTGTCGTTGACGTCCTTGAAACCGTCGAGGTCCATCAGCGCCACGGCGACCGGCGCTCCCTCGGACGTGGCGAGCGCCGAGTCGACCTCCTCCGCGAACCGCAGCCGATTCGGCAAGCCGGTCAGCGCATCGTGCTGCGCCTCGTACTCGCGACGCGCCACCTCCGCGTGCACCCGGTCGATGAGCCGGCCGTTGTCGAGCGCGACCCCCGCCTGACGAACCAGCGCGTCGAGATTGCGAAGGTCGGCCCGGGTGAAGGCGCGGCCGCCCACTCGATCGATCACGGCGATGAAGCCCACGCAATCGCCGTGTTCCGTCACGGCGACGACGATGCAGTCCCGTGCGCCGAAGGTAGCCGCCACGGCACGGGCATCGGCATCCTCGCCGTCGCGGGCGATGAGACGCGCCGCCGTCGGCGAGGCGGCCAGCCAGTTGGCGACGAGTTCGGGATCTCGCGGGTCCCCGGGCATCTCCGCCACGCCGTCGTCGGTGACTCGCAGACCGACGTGACCCGCGCCCTCGCGCAGCCAGATCTCCGCCCGATCGGCGCGGGTGATCGTCCGTGACTGGGTCACGATCGCCTCGAGCACCGTCGCCGGATCCTCGGCCTCGGCGACGAGCCTCGTGAAGTCGTACAGCAACGACAAGCTCTCGTGTCGCTCGTTGAGGGAGACGTAGGAGCGGTAGGAGAAGACGATGAAGCTCGCCATGCCGGCGAGGAGGAGCACGGCGGCAGGTTCGTTGTCGTACAGGATCGCGGCGACGAGGGCGAGACTGGTGTTGACCGGCGCCGTGATCGCGCCGGCAACGATGATCGACCGCAGATCCACTGGTGCGCCATGCCAGCGCACGACGGTCGCCACGACGAAGAAGCCGACCAGATCGGCCGCGATCACGGCCAGGACGCAGGCGACCCAGGTCGACGGGCGTGCCGACGGGCCACCGTTGGACACCGCGGCGAACACGACGATGGCGACGCTCGTCTCGGCGAGGAACGAGGAGAGATTGACGAGAAGTTTGCGCGGCGACTGACGTTCGCCGAGGCCGAGGTAGGCGGCGGCACCGACGAGTCTCCCGACCAGGAGGCCCATCGGGCCGGCCATCAGCAGTCCGATGACGATCGGTACCTCGCTCAGCGTCACCGAGAAGCGCTGCCGACGGAACTCGAGGTGCACGACGAGGATCTCTGCCAGCACCGAGAGCAATGCGATGCCCCACCAGGACACGATCCGGTCGTCGGTGGAGACCGAGCCATGACCGCTCCACCGGAGCAGCGCCATGGACGCGGCCACCAGAGCTCCCGAGAGCATCGAGAGCCGCAACCACCCGACCTGTCGTGCCGGGCCAGGCTGGCCGCGCGATGGTTCACCGTTTGCCACGCGCCACCTCCGATCCGCTCAGGTCATCGGCCCGAGCCGACCGACTTCAAGGGGTCGCGATCATCAATCCCAGTTCCCATCGGCCCACTGCGCGCCCGACCACCGGGCACCGGACCAACGGGCGCCCGACCAACGAGCGCCCGACCATTCCGTGCCGGACCAGCGAGCGCCCGACCAGTCGCCGTCGCACGACGTCACCGGTCGATCGGGGTTCGAGGTGTCCCACTGGCAACCGAACGCGTCCACTTCGCCCTCGAGGACCGTTCCGTCCGGAGCGACGACGGCGGCGTGACCACGAGCGGCCGACAGGCTTCCGGTCCCGCGGGCGGTCCAGTCGTCCGGCTTCGCCTTCGGAAGGGACTTGCCGCCGGCCGCTGCTGCGACGTCGACCGATCCGGCGTGCGGGTAGAACACCGCCTTGGTCAACTCGTCGTGTTCCTTGGCCTCCTTCGCCGCCTCCTTGGCCGCCTGGGCCTCGGCCCGGGCCAGCACCTTGGCCCGGTAGGCCTCGGCCTCGGCCGGATCCTTCGACGCGAGCTTGTCGAGCTTGTCGGCGAGCTTCTTCGCCTCCTTGGCCGCCTTCGCCTCGGCGGCGGCGGCGTCCTTGGCCGCCTCCTCGAGTTCCTTCTTCGAAGGTGCTGGCGGTTCGTCCACGAAGTGGATCTCATGGGACTCCGCGACGAGGAACCGCTTGATCTGATCCGGCGTGGCGTCGGGGTACTTCGAGACGAGCAGCGCCGAGAGGCCGGAGACGATCGCTGCGGCTTGTGACGATCCGCTGCCGCGCTGGAACCGCTCACCGACCTTGCCGGCATCGACTTCTTCGTCGACGAACGAACCCGGTACCCGCAGGCTCAGGACCGAGACACCCGGCGCGACGACGTCCGCCGTGCGCTTCTTGTTGCCCTTCTGGGCGAAGGCCGGGATGGAGTCGTCCTCGGTGTCGATCGTGCCGTTGGGATTGCTCGCACCGACCGCGATCACGCTCGGCGTCGAGGCCGGGTTGGACAACGCGGTCGTCGACGAGCCGTCGTTGCCGGCCGCAGCGACGACGACGATGCCCGCCTTCCACGCCTGGTCGACGGCGTAGGCGAGGGGGTCGACCTCAGCGGGCTGCAGCGAGTCCGTTCCGAAGCTCAGGTTCAGCACTCGGATGTTCATGCCCGGATCGGCGTGATGCTCGACCACCCAGTTGACGCCGGCGATCACCTGCGACACGTCGACCGAACCGTCGGCCGCGCCGACCTTGACGTTGACGAGGCGAGCCTCGGGTGCGATGCCGACGAACTTGGTGAAGTCGGTGTACGGGCTGTCCCCGGAACAGGTCTGGCAGCCTTCGCCGCTGGCCCCGGCCGGGACGTCGCTCCCGGCGATGATCCCGGCCATGTGGGTGCCGTGGCCGAACGCGTCGAGGTAACGAGCCTCCTCGAAGGCGGTGTCGAACGAGACGTCGGCCGCATCGACGACCTTGCCCGGCGCATCGAGGCCGGTGACCCGAGTGATCCCGGTGTCGATCACGGCGACGTCGACACCCTGTCCGACGAACCCGGCGTCCCAGAGATCGTCGGCTCCGACGATTCGCGAGATCGCCCACATCGAGTTGGTCTCGGCGGGGTCGTAGCCGAGTGTCGGCTGCGGGCCGTTCGGCAGCGCGTGGTCGGTGGCGAGTGCGACCTGGGTTCCGGTCGCTCCGAGCACCATGGCACCGATCGCTCCGAGGGCGACGGCGCGACGGCGGGTCGGCGAAGACGAGGTACGAGTCATCGGCACGCTTCCCGGAAGTCGGTCATGTCCACGTCATCGGGATGGACAGGACTCCGTTCAAGTCCGGAAGCGTCCAGATCGGGTCAAGATCGGCGCCGGCCGCACCGCGAGGTCCGGCCGGCGGCGGCCGGACCTCGGGAGCGGTATCCGTCGTGCGCTAGGCGGTCGCCCACTCGATCGCGGCGTCGAAGATCGCCCACCCGTTGGCCAGGCTCTGCGGCGGGCTGAGGTAGGTCCACTCGAACGACTCGGCGGGCCGGAGCCAGGCCGGTGGTGAGTTCGGCGCCGACATCGGCTGCGAGGATCGAGGCCGCCCTCGTTCGGCGGTCGCGATCACGACGACACCGGGGGCGACTCCCGCCGCCTGGTTCATCATCGTGGCGCTGCTCAGCACACTCGTCGATCCGCTGAGGCCCGCTGCGACCGGATGCCCGGAACCGACCACATCGACGGTCGTGTAGGCGGACGGAGTCTCGGTTCCCTTGGCGGCCAGCCCGAGTTCGTCGGTCAAGTAGCCCTCCCACGACACGACCGGGACCGCAAGGTCGGTCAGCTTGGTTCCGACCTTGTCGAGCGACACCGAACTGGACAACACGATCAGGTCGTACCCCTGGACCGAAGCGGGGGCGAGCGCGTCGTCGTCGACGATCGTGACCTCGTACCCCTGGTCGCCCAACCGGGCGATGACGGGCTGGTCCTTGGTCGTCCCCGAAGCGAGGCCCGACACGAACGCCACGGTGGAAGCGGCGACCACCGGTGCATCGTCGTCGACGATCGTCACCGTCGCCGAGCCGGTCCCCTCGACCACCGCGTTGCCGGTCACCCCGGTCACGTTCACCGTGAAGGTCTCGTCGACCATGTCGGTGACATCACCCACGATCGTGATCGGGATCACCGCCGTGGTCTCACCGGTGCCGATCTGCACCGTCCCGGCCGAGGCCTGGTAGTCGCCGGGCTGCACCGCGGTGCCGTCGACGGTCTCGAACTCGATGGTGACGGGTCCGGTGGCTGGCGGTGTGATGGAGACCACGACGTTCACGGTCGAGGTCCCGGCGTCGCCCTCCGCGACCGGCGCGTCGGCGATCGTCACCACCGAGGGCCGGCATGGCGTTCTCGTCGAGCGCCCACGCGATGGTCGCGTCGAAGATCACGAACCCATCCGGGGTCGAGAAGTCCGGCGAGTCGTACGTCCACGGCAGCCCGGCCCGACGGGCAGGGCCGGACCGGTGGTCAACAATGCGCCCACCTCCGCGCGAAGCATCGTGGCGCC
Source organism: Ilumatobacteraceae bacterium (assembly GCA_041394645.1). Taxonomy (GTDB): domain Bacteria; phylum Actinomycetota; class Acidimicrobiia; order Acidimicrobiales; family Ilumatobacteraceae; genus JAWKHV01. The sequence continues at coordinate 26,507 of JAWKHV010000002.1, forward strand.
GACCCGAGTGTCGGCGACCTCGACGACACCATCGGCCAGTCCGGTCGCCCGGTTCAGCTTCATGTCCGTCGTGAGCAAGGTCACCGAGTCGGTCAGACCGCCGGCCGTCGGGTGCGACGGATCCATGATCGTGATCTCTCGCGTGTTGACGTTGGTCTCGCCGCCGCTGCTCGCGAGTCCGAACTCGTCGAACAGGTAGCCCTCCCAGGTCACCACCGGGATCCGAGGCCCGGCAAGGTTGGTACCGATCTTCGAGGGCACGACCGAGCTCGACACGATCACCAGATCGAAGCCACTGAGCGCCCCGGCGGTCACGACGTCGTCGTCGAACACCGTGACCTCGTAGCCCTGGCCACGCAACCGATCGATCACGACCCCGTCCCGCCGGGCACCCGGAACCCGGAAGGCCGGAGACGAACGCGATCTCCTCGGGTCCTTCGACCACCGGGGCATCCAGGTCGAGGCCGACGATCACCGGATCGTGATCGGAGCTCCGGAACTGGTCCGGGGCGAAGAGCGACTCGATCTGGCCGGCGGACTTGAAGTCGGTGTTGTAGTCGAGGGCGCTCGGCTCGTCGGCGTTGATGTGCCACTCGGCCACTCCGGTCACCTGGGGTGACATCGTCGTCGACGCGAGGGCGTGGTCGAGGTAGCCCCACTGGCCGTCGAACACGTAGGAATGCGCGTCCGCTCCCAGCCGGTCGAAGATCAGGTTCACGAACCCGGCACCGGTCAGCGTCGTAATCGGGTCCTCCATGGCGTAGGAGTTCAGGTCGCCCATGATCAGCACGTCGGTGTCGCCGGTGCCGGTCGGGTCCGACGCCAACCAGTCGACGAGCTGCTGCGCCGCCGAGGTGCGAACGAGGTTGCATTCCCCTGGCCGTCTCCGGCGTCGGGAGAATCGCATGCGCTGCCCTTGCTCTTGAGGTGGTTGACGTTCATGACGAACACGCCACCATCGGGCGTCTCGAACGCTTGGGCGAACGTGGCGCGGTTGCGAGGCGCACTGTCGCCGGCGTTCACGAACTCGACGGAGTTCAACACCGCGTCTGCCCGACCGGCGACGCATCGGCGGGCCGGTAGATCAGGCCCACCTTGATCGCGTCGGTTCCGAGGGCGTCGGTCTGGCCGGTTCCGGCGTCGAAGTCGACGAAGTCATACGTGCCCGGAGCCGTCGCCGCATTGAGCGCGGCGACCAGGGTGGCGATCGCACTGGTCGGCCCGTAGCCGTCGTTCTCGATCTCTGTTGACGCCGATGACGCTGGCACCGGTGCCGACGATGCTCGCCACGGTCTTGGCCGTCTGGCGATCGAGCTCGACCTGGTCACCGGCGCCCCGGCAATCGGTGGTCGCCCCGGCGACGCCGAGCGTGCAGCCGGAGAAGGTGTTGAAGTAGTTGAGGAGGTTGAGGCTGGCGACCTTCAGGGTCCCACCGACATCGGGCGGCGAGACCGGGCGTTGGTTGACGGCGACGAACTCGGCCGAACCCCCAGCGCGCCGATCGGGCGCAACCGGTACGCATTGCCGCTCGCCGAGTTCCCGGCCCACGTGTACGTCAACACGCCGATCGGATCGGTGACGGTGTCACCACCGCGAAGCGTGTTGGTCGCGGACAACGCAGCGCCACCACGCCCGAGCGCGATCGGATCGGGGTTCTGGGTCTGGAGCTGATCGTCGATGAAGATCTGGTTGAGGTCGTTGGCGGCCTGCAGGGCGTTGGCGGCCGCACCCGGAGTCGTGACGTTGGTCGGCTGCGCCAGGCGGCCGTTGGCCGACACGAGGACCTGACCGAATCGCCCGAGCTGGAACAGCTCGGTCACGGTCAACGTCTGCTGGAACCGGACCAGCATGCCTTCGTACGACTCTGCCTCCGCAGCCGGCGCGAACGGCAACGTCACGTCGGTGGGCGTCACGCTGCCCGTACCGCACGTGATGAAGGTCGCGGTGTCCAGCGAGATCTGGGTCTGACCTTGGAAATCCGACGCCACGCCGGTCAGCCGGACCAGATCGCCGGGGGTGACCCGATCGGCATTCGAACCGTCGAACACGAACAGCGCGTCCGAGGTGGCCGGGTCGCCATCACCGACAGGATCCTGGATGTAGAAGCCGCGCAAGGACGCCGAGCCCTCGTACTCGCCGACGACGACACCCTGGGTCGTCACCGTTCCGGTGATCGCCGCGCTCGCGCCGGACCCCTGGATGCTCGGAATGGACACGTACGGATCGGTGCACGGATCGAGCGAGCCGACGCTGAAACTCGTGACGACATCGGCCGACATGGCGTCGGGCGGGTCGACCGCATCGACGTCGGTCACCTCGGCGGCGGTGACGGTCAACGTGCACGAGGCGTTCTCGGCGAGCGGAGCGTCCGGGGTGAGCGTGAAGCTCGTCGGTCCACCGGTCACCGTGGTCACCACCGGAACCGCGTCGCACTCCAGGCCGAAGGAGGCACCGGTGACGTTCACCGGCTCGGAGAAGGTCCACCACCACGGTCGTGCCGACATCGACACCGACCGCGTTGTCGGCGGGGACGATCGACACGACGGCGGGAGCGGCGTCGCCACCACCACCGAGCACGGAGTGTTGGCCGACGTCGCTGAAGTCGTCCTGGGAAAGCCGTCCCACTCCAGCGCCGGGTCGAAGGCGTCCGTTCCGTCCGAATCCCCGGTCTCCACCGTTGCCTTGCGGCGCGGCGACTGGTTCGCGGTGGACGTCGGCGAGGTTCCCCACGACGAACCGGGGTCGACGCCGATCTGGCCGACGACATCGAGCGCCGTCCCGTCGTGGCGGAGCACGACCGCATCGTCACCGTTGAAGTTGATGACCGCGCTGGAGACCAGATCGGCGACGTCCTGGAGCGGCTGGCTCGCCGACCCGTGGACCACGACGAACACGTCGCCGTCGGCCAGGACGCCGGTCAAGCTCACCGACTGACTGGCGGTCGCTGCCCCGTTCGAATAGAGCTCGAGGAGTAGTTCCCGGCCCCGAGATCGACCGGCGCACCGGTGCCGTTGAAGATCTCGATGGCCTTGTTGAAACTGCTGCCTTCGACGTACTCACTGATGAACAGGATCGGTTGATGCGGCCGCAGCCTCCGGCACCCTGCCCAACACGATCGTCGGGAGCAAGGTGGCGGCTCCAGCCAGCACCGCACTCCATCGAGACACGCTTCGTCGTACCGCCATTGATCCTGCTCCTCATCCGAGCAACCACTCCGAAACCACCACCGCGGTTGCTTGAGTAAACGTAGACCAGGTCCAGAGGGAAGAAAACCACAACGTGGTGTGCAGCCGATGAACGGTGCGTGTCGGTCGACGGCTCGGTCGGCGGTCATGAACTCGTACGGGTCATTGGTCTCGTCGCGTCTGCCGTGACGTCTGGTGGTGGATCTGCTCACTGGTGATGACATCCACCACCAGACTGCAAACCAGCCCACGGCAGGCCTGCCCCGGACGGTCGGGTCAGGCGCGCAGCCACTCCAGCACGGCCTCGAGGCCGGCTCCGGTGCGGGCGCTGGTCTGGAACACGGTGACCCCGGGATTGACCGCTTCGACGTTGGCGAGGAATTCGTCGAGGTCGAAGTCGAGGTGCGGCAACAGGTCGAGCTTGTTGACCACGATCGCGTCGGCGGAGCGGAACATCACCGGGTACTTGAGCGGCTTCTCCTCGCCCTCGGTGATCGAGAAGACCATCAGCCGGGCGTCCTCCCCGACATCGAATTCGGCCGGACAGACCAGGTTGCCGACGTTCTCGATCACGACGACGTCGAGCTGATCGAGGGGCAGGCGCGGCAACGCCGAGCGGACCATCGGCGCGTCGAGATGGCACTCGCCACCGAACCCGTTCGCGGTGTTGACGAGCGAGACGGCGACCCCGGTGGCGGCCAGCCGATCGGCGTCGATCGCGGTCTCGATGTCGCCCTCGATCACCCCGAATCGGGTCGTTCCGGCGGCCAGGTGGAACAGCTTGGCGAGCAACGTCGTCTTGCCGGCACCGGGCGACGACATCACGTTGACCACCCGCACCCCGGCCCGCCGGAAGTCCAGCCGATTGGCGTCGGCGGTCCGCTCGTTCTCGCCCAGGATCCGCTCGAGTACGTCGACCCGCATCCCGCCGGTCTCGTAGCCACCATGATCGCCGACGTCGCGACGATCGCTCGTTCACGGCCTCCTGCTCGTCGTGGCGATGCCAGACCCCGTCGTGCTCGTGGGCCGCGTCGTCGTGCTCGTGCTCGTGCTGGTGGAGCCCGTGTTCGTGCCCGTCGAGCACGTGCGTGGCCCGATCGGCCGTCAGCGGAATGCGGGTGGAATCGACCCATGGTGAGCCTCCGGGAGGGGATGAGGTCAGGAAGACGAGCGGCTACGGTCGAGCCGTGCACGAGCTGTCGATCTGCCGTTCGCTCGCGGACATCGTGGAGCGCCACGCCGAGGGGCGCCAGGTGACCGGGGTGCGAGTGCAGGTCGGCCACTTCCGCCAGGTGGTGCCGGCGACGCTCGAGTACTGCTGGGAGATCACCGTCGCCGACGGCCCGCTGTGCGGCTCCCGTCTCGACGTCGACCACGTGCCGGCGCGCATGCGATGCCGCGCCTGCGATGTGGTGACCGAGCTGACGGTTCCGGTACTGCGGTGCGAGCGGTGCAACGGCGTGGACACCGAACTCCTGTCGGGGGAGGAACTCATGGTGACGTCGATCGACGTCGCCGATCCATCCGACGCTCGCTGAGCACGACGATCTGATCTCCATCACCGGCTCAGCAGATCCTCGGGAGCTGCTCGCCGAGCGGCTGATCGACGACACGGGTCGCGCCGAGCCGGGTCCGAGCCACGACGACCCCCGGGTGGGCCTCGACGACGCGACCGATGATCCGCGCCTCGCGTCCGGTCTCGTGCGCGTCATCGCCGCCATCACGTCGTCGACGTCGGCCGCGGCCACGAAGGCGACGAGCTTGCCCTCGTTCGCAATGTGCATCGGGTCGAGCCCGAGGAACGAGCACGCCGCAGCGACCTCTGCCGGCACGGGGAGTGCAGCCTCGTCGTACTCGACGCCGACGCCGGCCGACGCGGCGATCTCGCACAGCGATGCGGCGAGCCCGCCGCGGGTCGGGTCGCGCAGCACGTGGAGATCCGGGCAGGCCGCCACCATCGCCGCGACCAGCTCGTGGAGCGGCGCCGAGTCGCTGCAGATCTCGGTGCCGAACTCGAGGCCCTCGCGCTGGGACATGACCGCCACGCCGTGCAGACCGATGGGTCCCGAGACGATGACGACGTCTCCGGGCGTGGCCCGGGACGGGCGGATGTCGACCCCGGCGGGGATGATGCCGGCCCCGGCGGTGTTGACGTAGAGCCCGTCGGCAGAACCCGGCGTCGACGACCTTGGTGTCGCCGGTGACGATCGGGACGCCGGCGGCTCGCCGCGTCTCCCATGCGTTGGGCGATGGTCCCGAGGATCGACAGCTCCAGGCCCTCCTCCACGATGAACCCGGCGCTCAGGGCGATGGGCACGGCGCCGCTCATCGCGACGTCGTTGATCGTGCCGTTCACCGCGAGATCGCCGATGCATCCACCCGGGAAGAAGAGGGGCCGGACGACGTAGGAGTCGGTCGAGAAGGCCAGCCGGCTGGCCCCGGCGACCGCGAGCGTGGCGGCGTCGTGCATCTCGGAGCCCTCGACCCGGCCGAACGCCGGCAGGAACAGATGCTCGATGAGTTCGGCCGAGAGCTTGCCGCCACCGCCGTGGCCGATGACGACCCGGTCGTGGCTCCGCAACGGCAGCGGGCACGACCAGTTCTCGAAGTCGGGGGCGGGATACGACCCGGGGTCTGCGTCGGCCACGCTCAGCTCCTGCCGATGCTCACGGGTACGGCGTCGAGCCGCCGGTACTGGAAGTAGGCGGCGCACGCACCTTCGCTCGAGACCATGGTCGCGCCGAGCGGTGTGCGAGGGGTACACGCCGCGCCGAACGCCTCGCACTGATTGGGTTTGATGAGCCCCTGCAGCACCTCGCCGGCCCGGCACGCCGACGACTCCGGCGTGTCGATGCCGTCTACGCCGAATCGCAGCTCGGCGTCGAACGCGGCGTACCTCGGCGACAGGCGCCACCCGCTGGTCGGGATCATGCCGATGCCCCGCCACTGCCGGTCGCAGACTTCGAACACATCGGCGATCATCCGCTGGGCGGGCTCGTTGCCGGCCTCGGACACCACCCGGCCGTACGCGTTCTCGAGCCGTGCCTCGCCCGCTTCGAGCTGCACGACGACCCGACGGATGCCGTCGAGCACGTCGAGCGGTTCGAACCCGGTGACGACGATCGGAAGTCCGAACTCCTCGACCAGCGGCCCGTACTGCCACGTGCCCATCACCGAACACACGTGTCCGGCGGCGAGGAACCCGTCGACACGACTCACCGGAGCGCTGGCGATGGCGCTGATGGCCGGGGGCACGAGCACGTGGCTGACGAGCACCGAGAAGTTCGTCAGCTCGCGCTGCGCTGCGAGGTGCACCGCCATGGCGTTCGCCGGAGCCGTCGTCTCGAACCCGATGGCGAAGAACACGACCTGCCGGTCCGGGTTCTGCTCGGCGAGCTGGACGGCGTCGAGCGGCGAGTACACGATCCGCACGTCGCCGCCGAGACTCTTCACCTGGAACAGGTCGCGCCCGCTGCCCGGGACGCGGAGCATGTCGCCGAAGGAGCAGAAGATGACGTCCGGTCGCGACGCGATCTCGAGCGCCTTGTCGATCACGCCGAGCGGCGTCACGCAGACCGGGCAGCCGGGCCCGTGGATCAGCTCGATCCGATCCGGGAGCAACTGGTCGATGCCGTTGCGGATGATCGAGTGGGTCTGGCCTCCGCAGACCTCCATGATCGCCCACCGCCGCGTGGTGACCCGGGCGATCTCGTCGAACAGGCGACGGGCCAGCTCGGGATCGTTGAACTCGTCGAGGTACTTCACGTGGTCCCTCCGGTCACGCCGAGTTCCTCGTCGAGGAGGCCGAGGTCGCGGAACATCGCCAGGGTCTCGAGGGCCGAGGCCTCGTCGATGCGGGAGATGGCGAAGCCGACGTGGACGATGGCGTACTCGCCGACCTGCATGTCGGGCAGGTAGGCGAGGCAGATCTCCTTGCGGATGCCGTCGAAGTCGATCGTCGCCATGCGCGTACCGCGCTCGTCGCGCACGTCGACGATCTTGCCGGGGACTGCCAAGCACATGTCAGTCACGCCTCTCTGTCGGGATACTCATGATGGTCGGAATGCTGGAGCCGGTCGCAACGCTCGGGTGGGAGTCGACGGTCCGGTGGGCGGCGACGAAGGCCTGACCCAGCGCGAGGCCGCCGTCGTTCGGCGGGACGAGGCGATGGGTGAGCGGGTCGATCCCCGCCTGGCGCAGCCGGTCGATGCACATCGCGGTGAGGAGGGCGTTCTGGAACACGCCGCCGGTGAGCGCGACCCGGGCGATCCCGCGGGCACCGCACTCGGCGACGGCGAGATCGCGCACCACCTCGGCGACGGCGACGTGGAAGGTGGCGGCGAGTTCTCCGGTCGCCACGCCCGCCCGCAGCCCGGCAACGATGCCGCGCACGACCGGTTCGGTCTCGATGACCCCGCCCTGCGTTGCGAAACGGAAACCGAGGTCCGCGCCGGTCGACCGTTCGGCGGCCAGCTCGAGGTCGATGGCGGCCTGGGCCTCGAAGCTGATCCGGTGACGCAACCCGAGCAGCGATGCAACGGCGTCGAACAGTCGACCCATGCTCGTGGTCGCGACACATTGGAAGCCCGTCGCCGACTGGCGCTCCAGCAGGCCGCGCTCGACCCGTTCGAGCTGCTGAACGGGCGGGAGGTCGTCGGTCCAGGCGAGCCCGGCCGCGGCGAGGTGAGCGAGCGCGACCCGGTATGGGTTGCGGATCGCGGCGTCGCCCCCGGGAGCGGCACCTCGGCAAGGTGCCAGGCCCGCTCGGCCGTGTTCGCGTCGGCCACCAGGACCTCGCCACCCCAGATCGCCCCGTCGGTGCCGTAGCCGGTGCCGTCGAACGCCATCCCGACGACCGGTTGGTGCGGATCGAGGCCGTGCTCGGCCATGACCGCGGCGACGTGGGCGTGGTGGTGCTGCACCGGCACGACCACCGCGGCGTCGAACCGGTCGCGTGCCCATCGAGTGGTGCCGTAGCCCGGATGGAGATCGACGGCCACGACGTCGGGGTCGATCGCATACAGCGTGCGGAACTGCTCGACCGCCGCCTCGAAGGCATCGAGGGTGGCGAGGTTCTCCATGTCGCCCAGATGCTGGCTGACCCACGCATGGTCGCAAGACGCGAGGCAGAACGTGTTCTTCAGCTCGCCACCGACCGCGAGCACCGAACGGTGGGCGCCGGCCCAGGGGATGGGGACCGGGGCGAACCCGCGAGCCCGTCGCACCGGGAGCAGCACCTCGCCGACCAGGCGAACGACCGAGTCGTCACACGGCACGTGGATGGGGCGGTCGTGGGTGAGCATCGCGTCGCAGAGGCCGGCGAGGCGCGCCGCGGCGTCATCGTCGCGGTAGGCAATGGGCTCACCGCCGATGTTGCCGCTCGTCATCACCAGCGCCGGAGGGCCGTCCGCCATGAGCAGGTGCTGGATCGGCGTGTGCGGCAGCATCACTCCGACGAGCGGGTTGGCCGGAGCGACGAGCGGTGACAACGGCGAATCGGGCCGCGCCCGGAGCAGCACGATCGGCCGGGCTGCGGCGGTCAGCTCCGCGGCCTCGGCGTCGCCGACGAACGCCAGCCGCCGAGCCGCGGCCAGATCGCGCACCAGGACGGCGAACGGCTTGTCCGGGCGATGCTTGCGGTCACGCAGTCTGGTGACGGCGTCCGAACTCGTTGCGTCGCAGGCGAGGTGGTACCCGCCCAGCCCTTGACCGCCACGGTGAGCCCGGTGCGCAGCGCGTCGAGCGCGAGTTCGATCGCTCCGCCGCGCTCGGTCGGCGCGTCACCGTTGCCGGGCCGGAACACGAGCGACGGTCCGCAGTCGTGGCAGGCGATCGGCTGGGCGTGGTACCGCCGATCGGTCGGATCGGCGTACTCGGCGGCACATGCGGGGCACAGGGCGAAGCCGGCCATCGTGGTGGCCGGCCGGTCGTAGGGCAGCTCGCGGATGATCGTGAACCGGGGCCCGCAGTTGGTGCAGGTGATGAAGGGGTGGCGATGGCGGCGATCGGCCGGATCGAACAGCTCGGCGAGGCAGTCGTCGCAGACCGCGGTGTCCGGCGCGACGAGCGTGCGCGCACCCGGCACGGTCTCGCTCTCGACGATGGCGAAGCCCGCCGCGACCGGTGCGTCGAGCGCAGTGCGGCTCACCCGCTCGACGCGGGCGAGCGGAGGAGCGTCGTCCAGGAGTCGCCGGTAGAACTCGTCGAGCGCCGCCTCCGTTCCCGCGGCCTCGACGAACACGCGCGTCGAGTCGTTGCCGACGCGACCGTCGAGGTGGAGCTGGTGGGCCAGGCGGTGCACGAACGGCCGGAACCCGACCCCCTGCACGATGCCGGTCACCTCGAATCGCGCCGCCGTCCGAATCGCGCTCGGCGTTCCGGTGGGCTGCACGTTCATGCGAGCTCCCAGATCGTGACCCGGTTGTTGCCGGAGTCGGTGACCGCCACGCGACCGCCGTGGACCGACAGGCCGTAGGGCCAGCAGAACGTGTCGGCGCCGACTGCGTCCCATCGGTTCTCGCCGTTCGTGCCGAAGTCGGGCTGGCCGAGCACACGGTCGGCCGGAACCCCGCCCGCCGACGGCACTGCGTCCCACACGAGGACGCGATTGTTCGCGGTGTCGGCGACGAGCATCGCGTCCGGCCCGCCGGGCGTGATCGGGGCGACGTCGATCGCATAGGCGAAGCGCAACGAGGAAGCCGTCTGCGCCTGGTACGGGAACTCTCCGGCGGTGACGAAGTCCGGTTGGCCGAACACGATGCTCGCCGGCGTGTCACCGTCGGGTGGCGGTTGCCAGCCGAGGATCCGGTGGTTGCCGGCGTCGGCCACGTACAGGGTGTCGGCGGTGCCGGCGATCGCGTGCGGCCAACGAAAGCTGGCCGGGCCGAGTTCACCCCGGTTCTCGTCGCGCGACGCGGCGTCGGGCTGACCGAGCACCGTCGTCGGCGCCTGGTCCGGTTCCGGGATCCCGTCCCAGCCGAGCACGCGTCGGTTGCCGGTGTCAGCGACCCAGAGGCGACCGTCGATGATCGCCACACCGAAGGGCCAGTAGAACCCGTTCGGTCCACAACCGCCGCCGCGGTTCTCGTCGACCGAGACCGGGTCGGGCTGCCCGAGGACGAGGTCTGGGGCGACGTCGCTCGATTCGGGGACGTGATCCCACACGAGCAGCCGGTGGTTCCAGGCGTCGGCCACGAGCAGCCGCCCCTCGTGTACCAGCACGCCGGTCGGCAACCGCATGCCCCGCTCGGGGCCCCGCCCGCCCGCCTGGGCGCCCTCGGTCGTGAAGTCCGGTTGGCCGAGCACGACGTCGGCTGGCGCATGAGAGACCACCGCGGCCGGATCGTGCCAGATGAGCACCCGATGGTTGCCGGTGTCGCACACGATGAGGTGGTCGTCGTCGAGCCACACGCCTCGCGGCGCGTACATCTGCGACGGCGTGGGCTGGGCGTCGGGCAGCATCAGCCCGCCCAGTGCCGGCGCGCCGAGCCACACCGTCGGATGGGCACCCCCGGACAGGTCGGCGGTGCCGGTCGGGCCGGGGGCGCTCCACCCGGTCGAGGTCCGGGCGTGCAGGGAGACGACGACGGACTCGCCCATCATCAGGCTCCGCGCGCCCTGATCCAGACGTGGCCGTCGTCGATCCGGGTCGGGATCGGCGCCAGCTGGGCGTTGGGGGCCGAGAGACACTCGCCGCTGGACGCGTCGAACCGGAACCCGTGCCACGGGCACGTGATGACGCCATCGGTGAGCGAGCCGCCGTCGAGCGACAGACCCTGGTGGACACATTCGTTGCGGAACACGGCGATCCGGCTGTCGACGTTGGTCACGACGAAGCTGTCGACGTGGGCCGGGTCGTCGCCGCCCGCTGGCGCGAGCTCGACATCGAAACGCGCCATCGAGCCCGGCGCGACCGCATCCATGGGGAGGGCGCGCACCCAGCCGGTGTCGGGCGCTCCCGGTTTCCGGCCCACTGCGGCCAAGGGGATGAACGCCGAGGTCGGTTGATCCTCGAGCACCTCGATCCGGCTGACCTCGTCGACCATGTTCACCAGTGCTTCTTCGACCCCCTCGCGCAGGGTGACCGCCGACATCGAGCAGCCGCTGCAACTCCCGTGCAGGCGAACGAACGCGGTGCCGCCCTCGATCCGCACGAGTTCGACATCACCGCCGTGGGACTGGAGGTAGGGACGCACCGTGTCGAGCGCTCGCTCGCCTCGCGTCATCGGGTCGGCTCGCACGATGCCGTGCAGCGCCAACACGGCATGGACGTGTGGGTCGTCGACCAGTTCGAACAGCAACTCCTTGCCCCGTGGATCGTCGCGCAGGGTGCGCACGATGTGGACGAGAGCCGGCTTGTGGAACGCCTCGATCGCCCGCTGCAGCTCGAGGGCGCGGTCACGGGCATCGCCGTCCAACTCGGCGACGCGCGCCGCAGCGCGGTCGGCGGCGAGGGCGAGCTCCTCGAACGAGTCCCCGGCCGGGGCGGCGGGCTGCTCCGGCGCGGATCGTTCGGCGAGGCTCACGGCGCGTCCTGGCGCAGGATCGACTCGTGCTTGGCGATCTCGTCGAGCACCGACCGCACCGCCATCACGGCCTCGCGCTCTTCGAACTCCTCGAAGATCGAGCGGGCCTCGTGGAGCTTGCTCTTGGCGTCGTCGAACATGCCGAGGTGGGCCAGCGCGTTGCCCTGGTTCGCCAGCACTCGCGCCCGCCCTTGGGGATCGGTGTTCCGGTCGCGTACCGAGAGCACCTGTTCGTACAGCTCGACCGCTTCGGCGATGTTCTCGGCCTGGTGCTTGGACGGCATGTACACGAGCGCGTTCGCCAGGTTGAGCTGGGTGCTCGACCAGCGGTCGCGGTGGGTCTCGGGCGTGAAGAAGGCCAAGGCCTCGCGCATGCTCTGCACGGCGACCCCGATCCGGAGCTGATCGGACGCCTCGTTCATCGGCATCGTGATGTATGCGAGGCCGAGGTTGGCGTTGGCGATGGCGAACGTCTCGGGCGCGGACTGGGCGTTCACGAGGGCGAGCGCCTGGTGGTAATGGTTGATCGCCTGCTGCATCAGGCGCGGCGCCGCCTCGGACATCTCCTGGAACATCGCACCGGCGGCGACGTGGAGCTCGGCGCGGCTGACCGCGAGATCCGTGTCGGCGAGGGCGTCGAGCGCGGCCTGGAAGGTGACCGAGGCTCGCTTCGCGCCGCCCTCGTCGAGCTGAGCGTGGGCGAGTTGCCCCATCAGCTGACCAGCGAGCGCCACCGACACCGGGTGGGCGACCTGGGCGCCGGTCTCGAGGTGTTCCACTGCGGCGGCCGAATCGCGACGGGCCAGGGCGAGCGTCGCGTGGGCGGCGTGGGCCATGGCGGCGAACTCGCCGTCGGTGGCGGCGGGATCGGGCGGCGAGCCCGTCAGCCCGAGGGCGAAGCCGAGCAGGTCGACGTGGGCGGCGAAGGCGGCGTCGCCGAGCGATCCGGCGTCGGCGACGAGGGCATCGTAGGCGTCCTCGCTCGGGTCGAGCACGAGACGGTTGGCCCGCGCCACGGGGTCGTCGCCGGTGACGAGCGCAAGGGCGGCTTCGGCGTCGCCGGCCAGGGCCTGCTCGTAGAAGGCGAGGCCGGGCGGGAACGAGTCGGGGATGCGCCCGGCGACGAGCGAGCCGCGAGTGTCGTCGTGCTCGGGGCCGGCCGGCACGAGCAGGTAGCCGGCCGGCAGCGGGAACACGCCGACGGGCTGCGGGCGCGCCACCAGCCCGGCGTCGGGCCCGGGTTCGTCGGATCATCCATTCAGCGGTCCTTCGATGTCTCGTGCTGCGCCACGCTTGATCCACCCTGCGGCGATCTCGGCGTGACGACGGGTCGGATAGTCGTTGACGCGGCGTCGGACGACCTCGTCGGGGAAGACCACGACGATGTCGACCACCCAGCGGCCGCGCTCTTGTTCGACGTAGGTCTCCACGGCCAACGCGAGGTGCCCGGTGCCGGGCGGCCGCGGCGCAGGTCCGTCATCGGAGGCTGACACGGAGCGCTCCGTTGGCCGCATCCCAGATCGCCGTGCGCGTCCCGACCGGCGGCGACTCGGGCGGCAACGCCTCCCAGATCAGCACGGACCGGTCGCCGCGTGGGTTGCGCTGCTTGAGCAGCAGGCCACCGCCTTCCGGACCGACGAGCGGCATCAGCCACAACTCGTCGCCTCGGGGCACGGCGACCAGCGCGTCGGACGGGAAGTAGGCCTGCGCCACCTCGGCCGTGAGGCGCATCGATCCCTCGCCGGTGAACTCGACCGCGACCGGCTCGGTCATGGCGCATCCCGCTCACCGTCCCATTCGCCTCGGATCCATTCCCCGGCGCGATGCATCGCGGCCTCGACCGGCGCCGACAGCGGAGCTCCGTGCTCGGTCTGACCGGCTTCGATGAGGTACACGACGATGTCGCTCGGATACTCGTCGCGGAGCAGCCAGCGACCGAACGACAGGGCGTGGTCCCACCGGAACTGGTGCATGTGCAACCCGTCGAGCGACGGCAGGTCCTCGAGCTCCTCGCCCGGCACGCGGTATACCGGGCCCGGTTCGACCCCGGTGGCGGCGGCGTCGACGATGATCACCCGGCGCGCTCCGCGCATCTTGAACGCGACGTCCATGCCCGCCGTACCCCCGTCGACGAGGGTGACGCCCTCGGGGACCCCGGACTCCCATAGGTGGCGAACCAGGATCGGCCCGACGGCGTCGTCGCCGCGCAAGAGGTTGCCGCAGCCGACCACGACGACGTCGCCGCGCGGATGGGCACTGAGCGCGTCGTCGAGCGCGAGGCGGCGGGCGTCCTCGACGCTCAGCGTCATCGGTGCTCCCTCAGACCATCCCGTTGATGACGAACTTGGAGAGCTGTTTGCCGGTCTTGCCGTCGTAGGCGTGCACGGTGCACACCAAGCACGAGTCGAAGCTCCGGGCGACGTGGCCCAGCTCGACCGGGTCGGAGGCGTCGACGATCGGCGATCCGACGAGCGCCCGTTCGATGGGACCAAGGGTGCCCTCGCCGTCGCGTGGGCCGATGTTCCATGCAGTCGGCGTGACGACCTGATAGTTCTCGATCCGGCCGTTCTCGATGACGATCCAGTCCGACAGCGAACCGCGGGCGGCCTCGGTCGAGCCGAACCCCTTGCCCGAGGCGTGCTCCACCGGCTTGGTGTAGAAGCTCTCGTGGAGGTCGAGCTGGTCGAGCCACTGGCGGGTCCACTGGAAGTACTTCGGGCCTTCGTGCATGCGGGCCAGCTGGCGCACCATGACCGACGGGCCGATCTTGTCCATGATGTCGAGGAACAGCGGGTCGTCGTCCTGATGGGCCGCTGCGCCAGGGCCGGCGGCCACGATGCGCCGTGCCAACGGACCGACCTCGAGCGGTACGTGACCGCCGCCCTCGATGTCGTACCGGGGCGACTTGGCCCAGGAGTACTTGTCCTGCTTGGCGCCGTCGGCCGGGTCGATCGGAACGGTGCGGCCCTCCCACGGGTGGAGCAGGCCCGAGCCCTCGTAGAACGAGTGGGCGGTGTCCTCGGCGACGCGCAGGTGGTCGAACTCGGAGAACTGACCGTTGGCGTAGACCCCGGAGCGGTTGATCAGCGCAGCGTTGCGGCCGTCGATGGTCGGGTTCTCGTACAGGTGGGGATCGAAGTAGGTGCCGGTGGCGAGGTAGTTGCCGACGCCGGCGCCGTACTTGTCGAGCCCGATGTCGAGGCAGTAGCGGATGAAGAACCCGCAGTCGGAGTCGTGCTGCGACTCGTTCTCGTCGACCCATGCGAGGACGTCTTCCCACGTGCGGTTCTCGAGCCAGCGCTCGACCGAGCAGCCGAGCCACTGCTGCTCCATCCAGGCGTGCTTCCAGTTCTCGAGGATGGAGATCGAGCGGGTGACCTCGGCCAGGGTGGGCGCGCACATCACCCCGCCGGGAACCATGAAGCTCGAGTGCGGCCACTGACCGCCGAACATCGCGTAGACCTCGACCGGCTTCTGCGAGAGCACGACGCCCTTCTGGTAGCTCTCCCCCACGTACGGCGCGAACCGGCGCACCGCCTCTTCGTACATCGACGACTTGGCGTAGTTCTTGTTCGTGAGGTCGATGGCGAACAGCGCGTAGAAGTAGCGCGGGATCGACTGCAGCGTCTCGCACGCCTGGGCGATGTTGCGGATCAGCGTGGCGTTGGGTGGCAGGTGGGTGCTCCACGCCGTGTCGAGCGCGTACGCCGACTTGTACAGGTGGCTGCCGCCGCAGATCCCGCAGATGCGCGGCGTGACGATCAGGCCGGCCTGCGGGTCCTTGCCCTTGAGGATCATCTCGAACCCGCGGAACATCCCGGCGGTGGTCCAGGCGGACGAGACGACGCCGTCGTCGATGGTGACGCGCACGTCGAGGTCGCCCTCGACGCGCCCGAGCGGGCTGACATGCAGATCGATGGTGCTCATGGGTGAGTGGCTTCCTTCTACGCGCGGGGTGAGCGGCGGCTCAGACGACGAACATGTCTTCTTTGGACCAGGCCGGCGCGGCGACGCGTGCCGCCGCGGCGTGGGCCATGTAGGTGAGGTGATCGGTGCCCTCGGGCACCTCCTTGGGGATGATCCCGTTCACCTTCTGCGTCTTGAACACCGTTCCGGGGGCGAGGTCCATGAAGGGGAACTCGGGTTCGGTGCACCCGATGCACGGCATGCCGGCGGGTCTTGGAACTCTGGCGATTCCACAGGATCCGGTTGCACGGCGAGTGCGTCATCGGGCCCCGGCAACCGAACTCGTAGAAGAGGCAACCGGTGCGGGTGCCTTCGCCGAACGAGAGGGTCGACTGCTTGTACTCGAAGAACTGGACCCGGGTGCAGCCGGTCTGGGTGAACGTCTTGAAGAACGTCTGCGGCCGGTGGAGGTCGTCGAGGGCGATGTCGGACGTGCGGCCGGTGGCGAGCGCCACGAGGATCTGGGTGATCCAGTCCGGGTGGGCCGGGCAGCCCGGGATGTTGATGACCGGCAGCCCGGCCTTCGACACGAAGTCCGGGCCGAGGAAGCCGCCCTTGGAGCGCTTGTGGAACTGGAGTCCGGTCGACGAGGTCGGGTTCGGCTCGGCGGCGGGGATCCCGCCCCAGCAGGCGCAGTCGCCGATGGCAACGACGATGCTGGCCGCGGCGGCGAGTTCCTCGACCCATTCCTTCATCGGACGGTCGGCGAAGATGTTGTAGCGACCGGTCCCGTTCGGCCCCTCGATGACGGTGCCCTCGAACACGAAGATGTCCATCTCGCGGGCTCCGCTCGCGCAATCGCGAAAGATCTTCTGGGCGTTGTCCCCGAGCTCCATGCCGAGCGACGGGTGCCAGATGATGTCGAGCCCGAAGTCGACGATCAGGTCGACGACGTTCGGTTCGTCGGCGTTGAGGAACGACATGGTGTTGCCACTGCATGCCCCTCCGTGCAGCCAGAGCACTGATGCCATCGGTGTGCCTTTCGTGTCAGGTGTGTGGAGGCCGGTTCGCTCAGAGCCGGCGGCCGAGGGCGCGAGAGATCTCGATCAGCAGTCCGAGGCCGCGCTGCACCTCGGGCTCCTTCATCGCCTTGAGGGCACTGAGCGGGCCCTTCACCTCGGTGTGGTTCCGGCGGGCCGCCTCGGCGCCCTCGACGGCGGCCTCGCTGAACATCGAGAGCAACTCGATGGTGGCGGGTTGCGTCATCGCGCTGCCGAGCACCTGGCGGAGGGCCGGCGCTGCCTCGACCAGCTCGGAGGTGGCGGTGCGCAGATCGGCGAGGCTCGGCGCTCCGGCCGGCCGTGATGCGTTGACGGTCCGGATGTCGTTGAGCCCCTCGGCGAGCGAATCGACGATCATCTCGCCGCGGCTGATGAAGCCGCTGAGACCGAGGACCAGGGTCGAGAGCAGCTCGGCGTTGTCGAGCAACGTCACGAGCGAGGCCGCCACGGCCGGGTCGTTGAGGCGCTCGGCGACGGCGTCGATCGGCTCGGACGAACGTGGCGATACGGCAGTTTCCGTCGCGGTCATAGGGGCCCCCTCGTCTGGCGAATTCGGGTGCGTCCCTCCCCAGGGACATCGAGCACCGTAAGCCGACGCGCGCCGTTCGACTATCCGAAATGCGTTCGCGTTGTCCCCATGATGTACATTGCGCGCCGTTCGCCTATCCGATTCACGCCGGGGTGATCCATTCGGCGCATTGGCCCGCTGGGGCGGCCATCAGGGAGCGTCCATGCCGGGCAAGATGACCCGCCTCCACACCCTCAACGCCATCCGGACCCATCAGGATCCGCGACCGCGACTGAAGCCGCGGGGCCTCCCGCCGGCGCTGGCGTCGCACGGCGTGTGGGCGGCGGCGAACCCGGCCGAGGCCGCCCTGTTCGGGCGGGACCTCCTCGGGATGCATCGCGTGCACATCGCGGGAGGCGACGCTGCGGCGTTCAGTGCGTCATTCCACGGCACCCTCATCCGTGACGTCACGCTCGGCTACCTCGACTACTCGTGCGCGGTGCGGGTCGAGGTCCACGACCTCGCCGCCGATCAGCTCGTGATCGTGCCCGCCAACGGGATGTCGGCGATCTCGAACCGAGGGGTGACCGTCGACGCCACGCCCGTCAAGGCGGTGGTGCCGATGCCCGGGACCCCGATGACGCTCGAGTGCGACGCCGACGCTGCCCACCTGGTGGTGCGCATCCAGCGGTCCGCCCTGGAGCTCCACCTGAGCCGGCTCCTCGGTCGTTCGCCGGACCGGCCGCTCGAGTTCGAGCCGGCGTTCGACCTGTCTGCGCCGAGCTCGAGCCGGTGGAACTTCGGGGTCCAGATGCTGCACGCCGAGCTGTACGACCACGACACGCTCCTGCACCGCGGGGTCGGGCTCGGACAGCTCGAGGAGTTCCTGATGAGCTCGCTGCTCTACTGCCAGCGGTCGAACTATTCCGATGCGCTCACCACCACTCGCCGGGCCGAGCGCCATGCGGTGCGCGTCGCTCGCGACTTCATCGACCACAACCTGGCCCGGCCGATCACGGTCGGCGACATCGCCGCGTCCGCCGGCGTGAGCGTGCGGACGCTGCAGAACCAGTTCGCCGAGGACGTGGACCAGACGTTGACCGGCTATCTCCGTAACGGCCGACTCGACCGAGCCCGAGCGGATCTCGCCGACACCGCGCCGAACAGTGGACTGACGGTGACCGACATCGCCACCCGCTGGGGCTTCACCCACCTCGGACGCTTCGCCGTCATCTACCGAGCCCGCTTCGGCGAGTCGCCGAGCGAGACCCTGCGCAGCTGACCCGCGCTCGGCCGGCGAACTCCGTTCGGAGGGCGAACTGCGCTCGGAGGGCGGACCAAGTGCGCTCGACGGACGGACCGACGGGCCTCGTCCCCCGACACCCGCGCCCCCCAGACTGCCGGCACGCCGCTGCGATCGTCTGGTGGTGGATCTGACCGTCTGCGAGAAGATCCACCACCAGACGTCATCGCGTCCGGCCGGGCGATCAGTCGCCACCCGACGGCACGGCCGCTCCGTCCGCGCTGTCGAGCAGTGGTTCGGGAAGTGGTTCGGGAAGTGGTTCGGGAAGTGGTTCGGGCACATCGTCGTTGAGCTCATCGTGTGATCCCACCGACGAGATCCCGGTCGGTGGTTCGGACACACCGTCGATCGCGGGGGCGGCGTCCGTCCGACGAGCTCGGCGCAACCGACGCCAGCGCCGGCCGAGCAGCAGGGCAACGATGATCAACAACAGGCCACCCACGACCGTGCTGATCCGCTTCCAGCCCCGGCCGGTGTAGGCGTCGAACTCCGCTGCGGCGGAGTCGGCGCGTCCTTCGGCGGCACTCGCATCGCCCCGCTCGAAGGCGTCGACGGCTTCGGCCAGGAGTCCGTCGGCGTCACTCCCCCAGGAGCCGATGTCGGCGACCAACCCGGTGGCGTCGTCGCGCGCGGTGCGGGCGGCCACCACGTGATCCAACGCCTCGATCTCGGCGAGGAGTTCGGCGGTGACGGATGCGAGCTCACCGTCGTGATACGCGCCACCGTGGTCGGGTGGCGCTTGGAGGCCGGCAGCGCTCACGTGTGCCGCCAACTCGTCTCGCACGTCGAGCACACCGTTGGCCTCGGCGACTCGATCCAGTGCGTCGTCGAATCGCCACCCGTTCATGGCGCGGCGAAGATCCTCGCGCGTCGACCAGTCCCCCTCTCGGTCCTGGAGCGCGTGATACGCGTCGCGCGCCTCGGAGCGCTCGGCGAGGAGCTCGGCGTCGTCCTCCTCGATCACGTACTGCTCGAACAGCTCGGAGGCTCGTTGCGATCCGCCCCGTTCCTCGAGCAGATCGAGCAGACGACGCCAGTCGAGAACGCCGACGGCGCGAGCGGAGGTCTCGGGACCGGCGTAGGCCCAGTCGTCGTGGTCCACCGCCTCGAGCACCTTGGTCATCGCATCGAGCCCGATCTCCGAGGTGACCTCGGAGACGACGAACCAGGACGCGTTGTAGCCATACTCCTCGGAGGCGTCGTCGCCGAAGTCCGCGTCGCTCCACGCTGTCAGCGGCACCGCCTCGGCGAGGTGCTGGTTGATCGTGTCCGGTTCGTCGGGCGTCCCTCCGAGTTCTCCTTCGGCGACGGCGGCGTAGGTCTGGGCGAAGCCTTCCGTCATCCACCGCTCTGCGAACCACTCGCGGTTGAACCACGCGTGTGAGAGCTCGTGGAGGACGACGTTGGCGTCGAGTTCGTCCCCGATCTCGATCGTCGCAATTCTCTGGTTGTCGAACCAGCCGCCGTAGCCGTAGAGGTACGGCGTGTACATTCGCGGATGCGCGTCAACTCGATGGGCCACGGCATCCCGATCGCCTGTTCCAAAGCACCCACACCGTTCGTGACGTGGTCCTCGACGAAGTCGGCCCATGCGTCGTCACCGGGCCAGGACAACACGTCGAACGAATGATCACCGACGCTGAGCGGCCTGGTCTGCAGTTTCCCGTCGCCCCGGATCGATGCCATCACGTAGAAGGCGTCCGGATCGTCGATGTGCTGTCGGCTGTAGACGACGCGGCCCGGTTCCAGGTCGATGTCGGGCAGGTCGCCGGCGAAGAACTCCACCGTGCGAGTGTTCGGAATGTCGAGCCGGATGGTCACCTGCCCGGGATCCCCGACCCCGATGATCGGGACGTAGGCGTACGCACGGTTGACGCGCAGTGGAGACTCCGAACGAGGCGCAGTCATCGGGAGCTCGTAGTCCACCGACACTGTCCGGGTGGCGCCGTAGAAGAGGTTCGAGCGGAAGTCGATCTGCAGGGTGGAGAACCCGAAGTCCCCGTCGAACTCGGACTCGAGGGAGTGTTCGAGGGAACGACCGTCTCGTGTCACGGAGAGATTCGCCGCTCCGGTGGGAACCGCGGTGTAGAAGCCGGTGAAGTAGTACTGGCGGACGCCGCCGCGCTCCACCTTGTCGGGAACGGTGTTCCGGAGCACGTACTCGCTGTGGACCGTCACGGCCCCGGTGTCGGCGTCGACTCGGTACGTCGTGGTCGACGAGATCGAGCCCGCCGTCGGCCCCGCCATCGGACTGTCGACGATCGCACCGAGCGCCATCGTCGACAGGAACACGAACACACCAACCACAACCGCCAGAATCCGCCGCACGACCCAGCACGGTAGGCAGCACCGACGCTCACGAGATAGAAGACGGTCGACCCATTCGGCCGCCCTCGCAGGCGGTGGGTCATGGAGCGTGGCTCGGCGCCGTGCGAACCACCATTGGACGGTGCCGGCGCGAGCGTGGGCCCGTCCGGAACGAGGTCAGCGAGCGTCGCCACGAGCTCGGGTTCCCGACATGGCCGGCGCGGCGCCGAGATCGGGGAGAACGAACAGCGGTTGCGGCGTCGGTCGTACCCGTCGTGTCGACGGCGGCGGACCCGAAGGCTCGGGAACCCGCGATGGCGATGCCGGCGTCTCGGAACCCGACGTCTTGAAACCCGGCGGTGCTCCGCCCGGGGCGACGGACCGTGGCGCTCCCGACTCCGTCGGATTGCGATCTGGAGGTGGGAGCCATCGAAGTGGTGAGGGTTCGGGTTCGGGCGTGGCCGCCGCGCCGCCGGGATCGGAGACGTCGCGGACGAGGGGTGTTTCACCGTCGGGAGCTGTCCAGGGCGCCATTCGGTGAAGTCCGCCGTCGGGTCGGTACCAGCGAGCGGTGCGGTCGGCATCCAGGGTGAGTCGCCAGCCACGGTCGTGGACGAGGTGGTGGTGTCGGCTGCAGACGGGACCATGCGGCCGAGATCGGTGCGACCGCCGTGTTCCAGAAGTCGACGTGGTGCACGTGACAGTCGTCGAAGGGCACCTCGCAGTCGGGATGAGCACAGCTTCGGTAGAGCTTGCGCAGCGCCCGGCGCTGGGCCCGATTGGCGGTGCGATGTCCCCGTCCAAGATCGAGCGGTTCGCCCTCGCCGCCGAGCACCATCGGCACGATCTTCGCCTCGCAACACAGGCGCCGCACCGCCGACACCGGCAGGTGTTCGCCCGACGACAGGTACGACACCCCGGCCTCGTGCGCACCGTGCAGCAGCGATTCGAGATCGATGAACACCACGACCTCGCTCAGGCCGGGCGTGGTCGCTCGACCTGCAGCGAGGATCAGGTCGGCCAGCGCGTCGCACAGCGACTGCTCCACGCTCAACGACGGATCGGCGGCTCGGAGTTGGGCGGCCCGTTCGGACAATCGCGTCGCGGCGCGAGCGCCGGTCTCCGGGTCGAACTGGGCGACGAGCGATGTCATCCCGTCCGAGGCGCGGGGCCCGCATCGAGCCGAACGATCCTTGCGCTGTTGCTCGGCACGTGGCTCACCATCGTCCTGCCGGACCTGGCGGGCGATTCGACGCACCGCCCCCGCGAACCGCTCCGCGGTCTGGGCCCCGACATCTGCCAGCAACTCGTCATGATGAGCTCGCACCGCCGCTTGCTGGTGCTCATCGAGTCCACGAGTTGCGTCCGCGTAGGCCTGCAGATGATCGAGCCCGAGCGTGCCCGCCTCGACGCGGTGCCGAGTTCCGGGCAACGCTCGGTCACCGTTGCTGCGGTCTCCACGGCCCTGCCGTGACGTTTCGAGGATCGCTCCGCCTCGGCGATGGCTTCGTCGACCGGGGCAAGGCTGCCGGAATCCAATCGCTTCAGATGAGCAGCGGCTCGAACTTCGGCAGCTTCCACGAAGCGGCGCAGCGCCCGCACGTCGGCCAGGAACGACCCGACGCCGCCCGGCCCCAGCGTGGGAAGGTCGGCGCCCTCCACTCGCTGCAAGGTCGGGACCAGTGACATGGGAACAGCATAGCACTTTGATCGAACATATGTTCGATCAAAGTGAGCTGGCGCTGGCTCGTTGTCTCGAATCTCTGCAGTGGCGTGCCTCGGTTCAGGCGTCGTGCGAGCCGGGACTGGCGTCACGGCCACTCCGGAGCCGACGCCTCCCTGGCGACTACGGCCCGCGGTCTGCCGATGACCACGCGGCTGGGCCTCACCGTCTGGTGGTGGATCTGATCACTGGCGAGAAGATCAGCCACCAGACCGTCGTCCTCGAGCGGTCTGATTCGAACTCGCCACCACGATCCATCCCCTCCTGCTCGCTCTGAAACTGCAAGTAACATCGCGATCCATGTCGACGTCGCCCGCTTCGCAGCTGCGTTCGTCGTGTCCCGTCGCCGCGTCGCTCGACGTGCTCGGAGATCGATGGACCCTCGTCGTGTTGCGCGACCTGCTGATCGGCGGCATCACACACTTCGCCGATTTCGCCGTCGACGAGTCGATCGCGACGAACACGCTCGCCGAGCGGCTCCAACGCCTGCGAGACGTCGGGATCATCGCTCGGGTCCGGGATCCAGAGGATGGTCGCCGCTGGATCTATGTGCCGCGGCAGCCGGCGATCGGGCTGATCCCGGTCCTCGTCGATCTGATGATCTGGGGAATCGCCAACACCGCCGTCGATGTGCCGCGCGAGCTCGCAGGCGCCGCCGAACACCGCGAGGCGTTGATCGCCCAGATCACCGAGCAAGCGAGCGCCCGGGTCGTCG
This sequence comes from Ilumatobacteraceae bacterium, assembly GCA_041394645.1. GTDB lineage: Bacteria > Actinomycetota > Acidimicrobiia > Acidimicrobiales > Ilumatobacteraceae > JAWKHV01. The sequence continues at coordinate 49,740 of JAWKHV010000002.1, forward strand.
ACTGATCACCGACCACTGCGGCCAACCGGGTTGCGCCGGGGCCCGGACCGCGTCGCCCTGTTCGAAGGCGCGGCCCACGACTCAGCGTCTCGCGGGTTCCGTCGACCCGAGGATTCCAGCGGTGACGCCGCTCGACTGGAGGCCCGTGATCAGCCAACCGTGGCGGTCGACTGCTCGCCACGAGCAACCGGCGAGGGCAACGCTCGCGCCGATTCGACAGTGGTCCACAGCGCAGCGATCGCCCCGATGAGGCCGGCGAGCACGCGGGGAACGTGGAGGACCAGCCACCAGCGCAGCTCGGAGGTGACCTCGGCGTCGGACTGATCGAGACCCCAGAGCCGGAAGTTCGCGGGCAGGTGGTACACCGCCGTGATCAGCGACGCCGTGCCGATCCCGGCGAGTGCGACCAGCCAGCCCCGTCGGAGCCTCGGGATGTTCCAGTCCTGCTTGAGGAGCCAGCCGACGCCGATGAACGCCGGGAGGAGCGTGATCGCCACGCAGGGCAGGAGCAGGATGAAGTTCGCCTCGAACCAGATGGCGAACTCCTGGGGTTCGAGATCCAGCCAGTAGCGGCCCAGTGCGAGGCCGATGGTGAGCATGACCCCCGTGAACATCGCCGAGCCGACCACGGCCAGGTTCTGGTAGATGAAGCGCTTCACGATGCCTCCGGGGCTTCCGACGAGCGACCGACGAGGATCCACTCACTTGCCTGTCGCAAGTGAAAGTACCAATGTCACTCTCATGTTGCAAGTGATGTCGGGGCGACCGTCTCGCTGACACTGCACGGCTGACCACCTCCACCCGCCCGGTCATGCACGACGAGCCGCGCTGTGACCACGCTGGTGGAGCACGACGCATCCGACCGCCATCGTCTGGTGGTGGATCTTCTCGCAATCGATCAGATCCACCACCAGACCGCCATCGAGACCGGCGAGGGCTCGGACCCTGAGCCGTCCTGGCCGGGTGGAAACCGGCCGGCACCCGGTACTACCGAGTCATCTCGAGCCGTCCCGCGGCGTGGACTGATACCGACGCTTCTCCGCGCACGAGTTTGGCGCCACCCACCCTGCCGCGAGGAGAACATTCGATGATCAACGCGATACCGGCCGGGCGAAGCTCGATCTCTGCATCGCGGGTCTCCAAGACAATGCCAATGTCGTCTCGTGCAACCAACCGACTCATCGGCGCGGTTGCGCTCTCCCGTGGCCTCAAGGCTGGAAGCGGCCACCCATCGGCAACGTTCTTTGGCAACGCGAGACCCACGAGCAAACGCCCATACCGGGGCGTATTGCCCCGACGCACCACAACTGCGATGAGCAAGACGGCCACCAAAGCCACCACGACGATCGGACCAGTGAAGCTCAGCCGGCCGCTCCGTGAAGCTCGTGCCAGCAGGAAACCGAACCACAGATATGAGGAGCCCACCCGGCCAAAGATACGACCAGAGACGTCGCGACCAGGCCTGCAGGTGGCCAATGACGACGACCTCCCCGTCGTGGGTAGTGAGGGAATGGCGGAAGGCGATCAGATCACAAATGGGAAACCGCTCACCTGGGCGACTCACCGACATGAGAATTCCACTCCGAGACGTAGCGTGCCCGCACGGACATCGAAGCACGCCTCGATCGCAGCGACGATCTCGTCCAACATAGAACGTGACACGGTCGGAGTATCAGCGACTACTTTCAACATCAGGCGTCCCTTCCTTCGCTGATCCTGGAACGCCCGACGGTCGTTTCGATGTTCAAGCGGGAAGATGTGTCGGGCCCTCATATTGAGTGATGCCGCCGAGCTCCCGGACGAACGAACTTCATCGGTGATCTCCGTCGCCGTCCGGCAAACGTATCGCCCATACCATTACATTTCGTCACCAGATCGCTGCGTTCGAGAACCGGTGCGCTCGCGAGGTGTCCTGAGCGGCCGCCCAGATCTGCCCACCGACGGCCTCTGCAAGCGCCACCGCTTCACGGGTCCGCCGCAACGGGCACGCCCCCGCATCTTCCTCTACGCCATCCGATCCGACATGGGCAACCTCCAAGCCGTCGACACCTGGCACGAAACACATCCCGACGGATGACCCGGTCCGAGGCCATCTCGATGAGCGGGGCCTTGCGGCGGAGGCGGCGACGTCGGGTGGCGCGGCGGACGGCATGAGGTAGCGGCTGCCAACGAGTGGGCGACTGCCCGATGCCCTCGGCTACCTGACGGGCTCACCGTGGGACCTGTCAACCGGCCATGTCACACAGGAGCCACCGCCATGAACACCGCACTGATCACCTCGCCCTCCACCTCGCCCCGCCGCACCCGTGCAGCCATCGCGCTCGCAGTCGGTCTCGGCGCAGCGACCCTCGGCACCGCCACCTTCGGCGCCTTGGACCTCTCGACCGGCACCGGCACGGCCACGGGGGCCGCCTCGGCGGTGTTCGAACGGCCGACCGGCGCGATCACGTCCGTGATCCCTGCCGGCGCGGACGCCGTCGCCGACGCCCCGGTCGTTCCGGTCCTCCAGCGGAGCCTGCGGTCCGAGCGGGTCACGTGCACCTTCGCCCGCTTCGGTGAGATCGTCCGCTGCTGATGCAGCGACGAGAGGCTCGGATCCGGGCCGCCTCTCCTGGCCCGGGTCCGGCTCTCGGCGACCACCCGCTCCGCGACCACCCGCTCGACGAGCGCCCACTCGAGGACTCCCGCAGTGCCGATCCGTTGTCTCGATCCCACCGAAGTGGAACGATGTCCGCCGTGGCTGTTCGCCAGAGCGCCGTCCTCATCGGGCGTGACGAACAGGTGGGGGAACTGACGTCGGTCCTGCGCGAGGTCACCACCGGAGGCGAGCCCAGGGTCGTGCTCGTCAGTGGCGAAGGAGGGATCAGGAAGAGTCGGCTGGTGCGAGCCGCCGTCGACGCCGCAGACCTGCTCAGGCTCACCGTCCTCACCGCTCGATGCGTCGCACGCGGCGGTGAGGTCGCGCCGATCGCTGCCCTTCGCAGGCTCGCTGCGGGCTTGCTCGAACTGGTGGATGACCGCGTTCCGGAGGTGTGCTGGTCGACGAACGAGCGGCGCTCCAACGGATCGCCGAGCGTCCGCGCGACGGGTCGGCGACATCGACCGACCTGTTGGTCGACGTCTTGTTGGGAGCGATGAGGAGCGCCGCAATGGTGCGACCTGTCATGGTCACCATCGAGGACGCCCACTGGGCCGACCCGACGACCGCCCGATTCATCGCAGCACTCGCCGGATCCCGCCGCCTGGGCCCGGTGGCGAGCATCGTCACCTATCGCAGCGACGAACTCCATCGTCGCCACATCCTGCTCCCGGTCATCGAGGAGACGATTCGCGCCGTCCGCCCGGTGCGACTGGAGCTCCAGCGCCTGAGCCGAAGCGAAGTGGGCGAGCTCTGCGATCGGATCGGCGCGGGAGCGATCGACGACGAATCGCTCGAACGTCTCCACCGACGCACCGGCGGCAACCCCTTCCTGGTCGAGGAGGTGATCGGATCGGGCGATCCGAACTCGGTCTCGGACACCCTGCGCGGGATCCTGCTCGCCCGCGTCGCAACGCTCGAGGAAGCTGCGATGCGTGTGCTCCAGACGGTGGCGCTCGGTGGCGAACTCGGGCGGATGCCGTCGCTCACATCTGCCGGCTCGAGGACGGGCAGCTCGACGCCCTCCTCGACGCCCTCCAGCAGTCGGGTCTCATCGTGACCGGTCGCGAGCAGAGGATCGCGTTTCGTCACGAACTCGCCCGCGAGGTGTTCGCAGATCTGGCGCCGGGCATGAGCACTCGACTCCATGCCGCCATCGCAGCCGAATTGACGCACGATCCCGGTGCCGGCGAGGCCGTCTGGCACATCACTGGTTCGCCGCACACGATCTCGAAGCGTGCGTTCGACGCCGCTCGACGCGGCGCAGGCGCGCTGCAGGCGGCGGCCGAGGCACTGGAACACTTCGATCGCGCGCTCGGAGTCTGGGATCGGGTGAGTGGACGAGAACGCGCAGGTCGACGATCTCCCAGCGGTGCTGCTCGAAGCGTCGACGGCGGCGCTGCGCGCAATCGGTTGGGCGCAGGGATCGCGCTCGCAGAACAGGCTCTCGCCGAGGCCCGAGGCTCGACCGACCGCGAGATCGAGACGCTCCTGCTACTCCGCACGCTGTACCGGTATGACAGCAAGTGGGCCAAGTGCACCGCCGCGGTGGATCGCCTGGGCGAACTGGTCTCCGGCCGACCGCCGAGTCGCGCTCGGTCGCTGTGGCTGACCTACTCGGCGCTCGAGCGGTACTACGCAGGGCAGGACGGCGGCGCGCTGGCAGCGGCCGCGATTGCGGCCGCCCTGGCGTGTGGCGATGTGGAGGCGTTGGTCGAGGCTCGGTCGATCGCTGCGATCTGGGTCCCACCGGACGAGGTCCTCGCCCACCTCGCCGAGACCGAGCGGTTGTGCGCGACCGGCGTGCGGCCCGAGTACGAACTGAGGGTTCTGAACTCCCGGCTCGAGAGCCTGGTGCGAATGGGCCGCGAGAGCGAGACGAGCGCCACTGCGGAGCGGGGTCTGGCGCTCGCGATGTCGAGCGGGCTGCCCGGCCCGCATGGCGCCGGCATGCTCGGTCACGCCGTGCTCGGCCGGCTCGAAGCCGGCGAGTGGGACGCCGCAGAGGACATCGCCGCAATGCACGCCGCCTCGGTGACCCCGGATGTGCTCGACCTGCTCGACCTCATCCGGGTTCGCCGTGGAGACCTCGACGGAGCGGCCGACTCCCTCCAACGCCAACGAGACGACCGATCGAAGGGCGGCTGGCGGGATGGATTCGCGTTCGCTGCTGCGACGTTCCTCGAGATCTCGCTCGGTCTCGATCCGGACGAGGACCCATTCAGGATCGTGGACGATGCGCTCTCGCAGCCCGACTCCTCCTCGGCCAGGGGCGTGGGTGAGCTGCTCCGCACCGCCGTCGGTGGGCTCGTGGACCGTCTCGCCGAGTCCGACCCTCCGATCAGTCCCGAAGATCGACGTGCACGCGTGCGAGACGTCGACGCCGTGTTCGAGCGCGTGGGCGGTCTCGAAGTCTTCGAGCCCTCTGATCAGATCGCGCTCGTCGAGGCACGAGCGCTGCGGGATCTCCTGGCCGAGCGTGCCGAACCGCACGTGTGGGACGCCATCGTCGACCGGTGGTCCGCTGCGGGCCGCCGGTACCACGTCGGGATGGCCCACTTCCGAGGTGCCCAGGCGTGGCTCACCGGCGTGAACGGACGGTCCGTTGCCGCTCACGACGCGGCGGCCGTGCACTGCCGTGCGGCAGCTCGCATCGCCGGACAGCTGCGAGCTCGTCCCCTGCTGGAGCGGGTTCGCGCTGCAATCGATCGTAACCTCGCCGTCACGGAGCACGATGATCAGCCGCTGTAGCGAGGACGCCCAGTCCGCGCCGACCGACAGCTACGGCCTGACGGAGCGGGACGCGAGATCCTGAGCCTCGTCGCCGGGGGCGGATCGAACGGGCAGATCGGGCGGCAGCTGTTCATCTCGACCAAGACCGCGAGCAGCCACGTGTCGAACATCCTTCGGAAGCTCGGGGTCGCCAATCGCGTGGAGGCGGCGGCTGCGGCGGTCCGACTCGGCTTGGTCGTGCCGATACGGACCGAGACCGATCCACGGTGACCGTCCTCGGACCGTGACATGGAGGGTGACGCCCTCGGCGGCCTCGTCAGGTCGGGGGACGACAAGGTCGTCGTCCACGTCGACGTCACCTACGGTCCGTACCGCGTCGCCAAGGCCGCTGCCCTCGGCGCGCTCGCTCTCCCCGCGTGTGTCCGCTTCTGTCCGCGTCTCGTACCGGCTTGCGTTCCTGGACGCGCCCAGAAACGGCGAGCGGCTGATCACGATTGACGAGTCGCATACGGTTGTATGGGGATTCGTGAGGGGGCTGGGGGCAGATGCAGCTGACATCGCAGGGCGAGGAGAGCTTGTTCGAGTTCCGGGACCGGACGTTCGAACTCCGGGACTGGTTGGGTGCCATCGGCCGATTCGCCGCCGAGCAGGTGGGCGAGGACGGTGATCGCTACGGAGCCGAGATCGACGACCTGATCGGTGACATCGGCCCACAGGACGGCCGAACAATCGACGAGGCCATCGCTGAGTGGGTCGGAGCCGGTGACACCCTGGTCGACCACCTCCTACCGCCCGGGCGCCGCGCCACTCCGGAGGAGATCGAACAGCTCCTCGTGATGGCCGCCACGTGCGGCACTCTCCTGGACGCGGTGGTCGTCCGGGCCGTCGAGCAACTGGACTGGGATGGCGCGGGCGCGGCGCTGGCCCAACAACTCGCGGACATCGGTTCCCTCGATGCCGACCAGGAGGCCCAAGCCGCCGCCGAAGCCCTCGACAGTGACGAATCCGCAGACCCGCAGCCTGACGCCCAGCCGGGCACCGTCGAGTTCGGCTCGCTCGACCCAGAGCAACTCGATGGTCTGATCGCTCACCCCGAATGGACCCACCTGTTTGGCAACGGACCGGGTGGACCGAACCTCAGTGCCGGCGCCGCGGCGTCGACGATGCCCCCGACCGCTGCGCAGGTCGCAATTGACGTCCGCGGCGAAGTGTCGAAGCGATTCGTCGACTATCAGCTCGGCATGGCGCTCGGTCTGCTGGACGGCTACGCGGCGGACCAGGTGCCGGGCGATCTGGCCGATCTCGTGGAGCGGTTCATCGAGGTCCCGTCGAGTCTCGGTGGACGCGGCACGCTTCGCCGGTTGATCAACAAGCTCGCCGCTGCGGCGTGCAAGTGGCTCCGGGAGGCCATCGGGCGGGTCGCAGGATTCGTGCGGAACTGGTTGGCGGTGGTGCGCGAGCTCATGAAGACGGCGGCCGACTGGCTCACCGATCGCCTGCTCGGAGTCAGCTCGTTCAGTGCCGTCTACGGAATGGAGCAGGTCGAGGACGAGCACAGCGGGATCATTCTTGGCTCGCTCGCGCACCTGCTCGGGCGGCTCGACACTGCGATGAAGTGGCTCGGGAGGGCCGCTGATCTGTTCACCGCCAGCCCACTCGCCGGTATCGCGCTCTCAGCCATGGGCACGGTGGTCGCCCTATGGATCGGAGCCGATCACCTGGGCTACGACTTCGGCCTCATCAAGGGTGCCGGCAACGTCTTCATCGGCGACCTGTGGTTCCTGCTCCGCCCGCCACCTGATCTCACGGCCCCTTGACCCGCCGTTACGTGCGCACCTCGTCGGCGCGTCGCACAGCGACTGGTCCGCGCTCAACGTCGGGTCGGCGGCTCGCAGCTGCGCGGCTCGTTCGGCCAGACGGGTCGCGAACCCATCACCCCCGACGGGATCGAACAAGACCCGGCCGACCGGCTGAGCAACCCGCTCAACACCGGACGACCGGGTCTTCTCCAGTTTTCGACCCTCCTCGGCGAACCGATTCGGGCCTACAACTTGTCAATGGTTCCCGCTCTAACTTGTGAACCACTCTTGGTGGGCCGGGGAGGATTTGAACCTCCGTAGGCAATGCCGACGGGTTTACAGCCCGTTCCCTTTGGCCACTCGGGCACCGACCCATCACCCGCTCGGAAGCGGGCTGGGACATGATAGCGAGCGAGGGAGCCGACCGCCACGTGCCGTCGAATCCCGTTCCCGCCCACGTCAGACGGTACGGTGGCCGCCATGCCCAGCTTCGACGTCGTCTCCGAAGTCGACCGCCAAGAGGTCCGCAACGCGGTCGATCAGGCCCAGCGCGAGATCGCCACCCGGTTCGACTTCAAGAACACCAACTCGTCGATCGAGCAGAACGAGCTCGTCATCACCCTCCGCTCGGTCAGTGAGGATCGCCTCACCGCACTGCGCCAGGTCCTCGAGGAGCGCCTCGTCAAGCGAGGCGTCTCGCTGCGAGGCCTCGAGTACGGCGACGTCGAGGACGCCACCCAGAACACCGTCCGTCAGGTCGCCACCATCAAGGTCGGCATCTCCTCGGACAAGGCCAAGGAGATCAACAAACTCCTCAAGGCCGAGGCGCCCAAGGGCGTCTCCAGCCAGACCCAGGGCGAGCAGGTCCGGGTCAGCTCGAAGAAGCGCGATGACCTCCAGACCGTGATCACCCTGCTCAAGGGCAAGGATCTCGGCATCCCGCTCCAGTTCGAGAACTTCCGCGACTGACTGACACGCAGTCGTCTGAGTGACCCGACGGGGACCTCGGCCGGGAGACGGGTCCCTACGGCGCTGGGTCCTCGGCGGCCACGTCGGCTGCGGTGGTCGGTGCCGCAGTGGTCGGCGCCGCGGTCGCGCTCACCGGCACCGTCGTCGTGGTCGTGGTGGTGGTGGTGGTGGTCGTCGTGGTCGTGGTCGTCTGCACGGCGTTCGCACCCGGCGGCGTGGACGGCGGGCCTCCTCAACACCGCAGCAGCCTGCATGGACATGTCCTCAGCCTATAGCGGATCGTCAATAGCGACTGCCCCGTCGAACCACACGCTCGCAGGCGACGACATCCACGTTCTTCGCTGAGAACAATGGCCCCCAACCTCGCGGCGAACTGGTACATCTGGCCACCAGCGAGGACTTTCGCATCGCCACGGACAGGCCGTTCGGCAGTCGATTGACCCCGGATCGAGTACGGCCATCATGACCAACCAACGTCAACCGAGGCTGCTCAACCACCATTGGATACCATCCCCAAAGATGTGCGTTTCCGAAGTGGACAGAGCATCTATGCGGTGCCAAGACTACAGACTCGCCTGCCGCAATGCTCTCGAACAGCAAGGTACTCTTCAGCCGAAATGCTCCGCCCAGCCAGCCGTCACCGCAGGTTACTTGGGAATGTGGTCTCGAAATGTCTTGGACTCTCGGAATCGTTCGGACGTATCGGTCTCAACCGACATGGACTCACTTGAGAGCTCTGCCTCCACGGCCTGATCCACGTTAGTCAATTGCTTCAGTAGGGTTGAGCACCGACTCTCTCAGGGTCACCAGCTGGTCGGGAGATGCACCCACTCCTTTGGCGACCTCAGCGCTCGTCAAGACTGACGTCACCAATTCACCAGGTCGACCTGAAACAAGGATTCCACCGAGCGCACCTACCTCAGAGATGGGCACACTCGCACGAGTGTCCACCTCGCTCCAGTCATTTCGGTTGACGATCTCAACAAATATTGTCGCGTCGTGAGAGACGTCGAAGAACAGAGGCAGAGACAACGGCAGGGCAGCGCGCTGATCGCCGCGGCCTTACACGCCGGAGTCAGACCTCGCAACGATCAGCTGGTCCTCCAGAAGTTCGATTTCCTCGAAACGTATGAAGCGAACACCCAGACGCGCTCGTACGTCTGACGGTACGTCACCCGAACGCAGGCTGCGACTCAGAGCTGACGCATCAGACCATACTGGCGCGGCGCTCTCGATGATCGCCGGAATGTCCGGTCGCGTACCACGAGCGATTTCCTCGAGATACCACGAAAGAACCGAGTCTTCGTTCGGGAAGCCCAGGGCGGACTGCAGTGCGCCGAGTGTTCCTCCAATGATCGGATCACAGGTTCCAAGAACCGACACCATGGAGCCATCCCGGTCGACCGCGCCATTGATCTGCCACGCGTCGTCTCCTATCGGTCTCAAGACGAACAGGAGGTGATCACCAGCGTGAAGTCTGTTGATGTCAGTCGTCGTGTCAGCTACCAGTGAACCATCTTCGCTACGCCGCCCATTGTTGAAGACGATTGCCTCAATCTCTTGAGAGGGCATCGTGGTGTCAGCCCGAGACGAGAAGCTCGTCGATTCGGAGCCGGAACTCGTGCCATAAGTGGTCGGTGCGCCATCAAAGGGGGCTCGGCCCCTCCACGGACTCCGGCCGGTCAAGAACTTCGCCCATCACCACCACTCCGACCTCGAAGAACGCCTCGAGCGAGGTGTTGCAGTCCGATAGATTTGACGCAAGCTCTTTCCTCGCGACGGTAGTGCTATCAGGTTCAACTTCTCGATCAGTTGATCCAACAGGCCGTGCCGTCTCGCCGGTTCCGCACCCAACGACCATTGTGACACCGATGAAGAGCGCTGACTTCAGGACGTGCGACTGCCGACGAAATCTCATTGCGCCTCAGGCGATCTCGGTGGAATCAATGAAAAGGGACGTAGCGGCTGGACTCCAAGCGCTGGTCTGAACGTCAACGCTATCTATCAATGATACTTCACGGCTGGGAGCCCTGCCCGTCAGCTTCGCTGTTCCCCTGCATCGAGCCCGCGTCGAAACCGTGTACGACCTTCCCCAACCGGCGAAAGGCAAGAAGGTGACGCGGAAAAACATCGACGGCGCCGTGCACAAAGATGGCGACGTGTGGTGCATCGGCGCACCCCATCTCGACGAAGACCGCCGCATTCCCAAGGCCGCCTCGCCGGAAACCCGAGCCGAACTCAACGCGATCTACGACCAACGCGCACCGTTCCGGTTCTCGAAGCGAGCCGACGAAGTCAACGGCAACGGCTCGTGCCGTATCGAATGCCCGGCCCGCGCTGGACGCGTCAAGTGCTCGCTGATCGAAGAAACCAAACGGCTCCCCGTCGGGACCCCCGAAGTGATCAACGTGCCGACCCACCCCGGCAAAGCCTGCACCCAGGCCACCATCACCGTACCGGTCGAGGTCATCGCCCGCCGTCAACGCCACTCCTACGGCACCACCAAACACAGCAACTCCATGGCCCGACGCACCGCCGTCGAACGCGGCTACGCCCGAGCCCGCAAACTCCACGGACGCCTCGACCGATTCACCGTCCAATGCAACGGCCTCGGCGTCCGAATCCTCCTCTACAACGTCAAGTTCGCCATGGGGAACCTCGAAGCCGTCGACACCTGGCGCGAAACCCACCCCGACGGATGACCCCACCCGCGGGAACGTCAGCCCGCACCCCGCCCCCAAGCGGACACGTCGACCTGACCTGACGAACAACCCATCACCCCCGACGGGATCGAACAAGACCCGGCCGACCGGCTGAGCAACCCGCTCAACACCGGACGACCGGGCCTTCTCGCGCTCACGACCCCGATCAGCGAACCGATCCAAGCCCCGAACTTGTCAATGGTTCCCGCTCCAACTTGTGAACCATTCTTGGTGGGCCGGGAGGATTTGAACCTCCGTAGGCAATGCCGACGGGTTTACAGCCCGTTCCCTTTGGCCACTCGGGCACCGACCCATCACCCGCTCGGAAGCGGGCTGGGACATGATAGTGAGCGAGGGAGCCGACCGCCACTGTGCCGTCGAATCCCGTTCCTGCCCACGTCAGACGGTACGGTGGCCGCCATGCCCAGTTTCGACGTCGTCTCCGAAGACCGCCAAGAGGTCCGCAACGCGGTCGATCAGGCCCAGCGCGAGATCGCCACCCGGTTCGACTTCAAGAACACTAACTCGTCGATCGAGCAGAACGAGCTGTCATCACCCTCCGCTCGGTCAGCGAGGATCGCCTCACCCGCTGCGCCAGGTCCTCGAGGAGCGCCTCGTCAAGCGAGGCGTCTCGCTGCGAGGCCCGAGGCGACGTCGAGGACGCCACCCAGAACACCGTCCGTCAGGTCGCCACCATCAAGGTCGGCATCCCTCGACAAGGCCAAGGAGATCAACAAACTCCTCAAGGCCGAGGCGCCCAAGGGCGTCTCCAGCCAGACCCAGGGCGAGCAGGTTCGGGTCAGCTCGAAGAAGCGCGATGACCTCCAGACCGTGATCACCCTGCTCAAGGGCAAGGATCTCGGCATCCCGCTCCAGTTCGACATCTCCGCGACTGACTGACACGCAGTCGTCTGAGTGACCCGACGGGGACCTCGGCCGGGAGACGGGTCCCTACGCTGGGTCCTCGGCGGCCACGTCGGCTGCGGTGGTCGGTGCCGCAGTGGTCGGCGCCGCAGTCGCGCTCACCGGCACCGTCGTCGTGGTCGTGGTGGTGGTGGTGGTGGTCGTCGTGGTCGTGGTCGTCTGCACGGCGTTCGCACCCGGCGGCGTGGACGGCGGGCCTGTCGACGACGGTGACCGGCGTGGTCGAGGCAGCGGGGCGGAGGCGGTGCGGTGGTCGTCGCTGCTGCGGCCAAGGTCGTCGCCGACCCGCTGCTCGACCCGACGCTCGTGACCGTGACAACCGGCGGCGTGGGGTCCGGAGCGAGACCAGGCGCCAGGCCACGGCACCGATCGCCTCATCGACGAGCCCGCCCAGCAGGAAGACTCCAGCGGGGCAGATGGGGCCCTGGAAGCGGCGGAGCGCCGTCGAAGGCGCCTTCGCCTCGGCGTCCGTAGCCGGTCGGACGGATCGCGACGCCGGCTCGGCGTCGAGCCCTGCGCCGACGCTCGACGTGCGACCCGGCCGGCGGGCGGCGGACGTGGGGGCCCGGCAGGGGCGGTGACCTCGGCGGCTGGATCCTCGCCGGCGACGGCATCGGCGGCGGAGGTCTTGGCGACGAGATCGGACAGCGCACGCGATCCTCGCCGGGTCGACGCCGCTGGGCCGACCGGTTCGCGGGATTCCTCGCCCGCCCCGGCAAAGGCGCCGATCGGAGCGACTCGGTCCTCGGCGGCAGGCGCGTCGAGGACGTCCGGACTCACGTCCGGCTCCGTCGAAGCGATCCGCCGGAGAGCCGATCGCCGGGTGCGCCCCCGGGAAACCACGGCGCGGACGGTAGCCGCTCGGAGACCGAAACGGCCCCGCGCCCCGGGGTGAACGGGCCGTCCGCCCAGGTCAACTGGCTCGCGCCTCCAGGGGGCCCGATGGCGCGGGTCGCCCCGGCCGGCCCGATGGCACGGGTCGGTCCGGGCGGCCCGCCCGATCCGGGCCGCCGCCAACCCCCCTCAGGCGCGGATGAAGTGGCGCTCGGTGAATCGGCGTCGGAAGGCGACGACGTCGCGGCGCACCGACTCGGCCGATTCCCCGTCGACGAGCACCCGGGCCATCAACGCCGCCACCTCGGCCATGTCGGCAGTCTCCATCCCCCACCGGGTCAGCTCCTGGGTGCCGAGCCGGAGCGCGTTCGCCCCTTGCGGGCCGTCGGCGAGCGGCAACCCGATCGACGAGGTGAGCACGTTGGCGGGCTCCAGCCGCCGGGCGAGTTCGTTGCCGTCGCCGCCGTGCGGAGCGGCACACACCGCCACGTGCTGGCTCGAGGTGAACCACGAACCCGACGACCTCGACGAACTCGAGGAAGCCGAGGAACCCCGCCCCGGCACCGAGAACACCGCGACCTCGCGAGCGGCCAACGCCTCGGCGAGGGCGGCGGCATTCTCGATACAGGCGTCCGCGTAGGCCGCACCGAACTCGAGCGTGTCCAGCATGGCGAGGGCGAGCGCTGCGGTACGGGCGAGATCGAAGTTGGCGGTCAGTCCGGGATAGGCGATCGCGTCGAGCCGCTCCGCCAGTTCGGCGTCGTCGGTGAGGACGACGCCTGCGGCAGGCCCACCGAGGCTCTTGTAGGTGGAGCCCGTCATCAGGTGGGCACCCTCGGCGAGCGGCTGCTGGAACCGGCCACCGGCGATGAGCCCGCCCATGTGCGCCGCGTCGTACATCACGTAGGCGCCGACCTCGTCGGCGATCGCTCGCACCCCGGCCACGTCGTACGGGAAGAGGCACATGCTGCCCGCCACGATCAGCAGCCTCGGCCGCCACGACCGCGCGAGCACGGCGAGCCCGTCGAGATCCACGTCCATCCGCTCGGTGTCGAACGGCATCTCGGCGATCTCCAGCCCCAGCAGCCCCGCCGCCCCGTTGGCGTGGTGCGTCGGATGCCCCGCCGCCGCATCACCGAACGAGATCACCCGATCGCCGGGCCGGCAGGTGGCGAGATAGGCGTACAGGTTGGCGAGCGATCCCGACGGGACCCGGGTCTCCGCGTAGCGGCAGCGAAAGGCTCGCGCCACGAGGTCCGAGGCGAGCACCGAGAGCCGAGCGCCGTCCTCCATCCCCCGGTTGTACGTGTCGCCCGGTGCGCCGAGGTTGGGACGGCTCCCGATCGGCGAGGCGAGGAGCGCCGACACCCGCGGATTCGGGGTGTTCGTCCCGGCGTAGAGCACGAGGGAGTCCGCCTCGACATGCTGTTCCTGCGACCCGACCAAGCGGTGGATCTCGCCGTCGAGGGCCCCGAACTCGACGCCGTCAACGCCACTCCCACCGAGTTGGGCGAGGCGCGCTCACTTCCGATGCGAGGAATCGCTGCGCCAGCTCCGGTCCACCACGTTCGCTCCATCCCGACCTCCATCCCGACGTCCATCGCGCTCACGCTAGATCGCGGCCCCCGTCGAAGAATCGGACTCACCCTCTTGAGCGTCCGGGTCGACGCGCCGATAGGTGACGAGACCGGGGCCTACGTGTGGGCCGGAAGGGTTCCAGGCAGATGACCAGCAGCCGAAGCCGATCGATCGTAAAGCGGTGATGACCCACGCTGGTACTGCGCCGGGCGATGCCTCGCCGCCCGGGGCCAACTCGCCCCGCTTCATCGACCGGGCGGCGCCGAACCGGATCGCCGTGATGAGCGAGGTCGACTTCGCCCTGACCCAACAGCCCTACTGGGTGGCCGTGCTCCTCGTCCATGCGGACCCGCCGACGAGCGTCTCGATGGCAGGGCGAGATCTCGCCACGGAGGTGGTCTGCGCGTTGAGACCCGCCTCCGTCCAGGCCCTGCGCCCGAGCGACCTGATCGGACGGCTCGGCGGCTCGAGTCGGCGCGGCGCTGTGGGGTCTCGACGATCCCGAACCGGCGTCCGTCGTGGAAGGCCGGGTTCGCCAGGCGTTCGAGACGGCCGTGACCCTTCGCGATCACCACCAGCCGCTCGCCGTGCAACTCGGCATCGGCGTGGTGCGCCCCGGTGACACACCGAGTACCGCGCTCGCGTTGGCCTGGTCGGCGATGAACTCCTGCGCCCCCATCCGTCCTCTCGCCGCCTGACGATCCCTCGACCCGTGCGCCACCGTGCGGGGTCCTCGATTTCTGGACTCCTGGGCTTGAGTCGGCGGGCTGGTGAGCCGATGAGGATTCCGACGCGTTCTGCCAGCGGGAGGTCACGGCGTGTCGGACGACAATTCGACGGCCACTGCGCCCACGGGGGTCAAGGTGCCGACGCACCGTGCCCCGGCGCGCCGGCACCGTCGCCCCTCGGTTCGTCGATCCGGCGACCTCGCTGCCGAACCGGATCGCGCTCATGTCCAGGATGAACTACGGCCTCATGAACTTCCCGTTCTGGTTGGCGATGGTGGTCGTCGAGATCCACCCGCCGCACTTCCTCGATGACGGGATCGACGGCGATTCGCGCGCCGTTGCGGCGCGGCGAGACGCCTGCGAGAAGCGGTGCGACCGTCCGACGCGGTCGGACGGCTCGACGATATCGGATCGTGGGCGCCGTGCTGTGGGGTTGGGAGGCAAGGGCGACCCGGCGCACAGTCGAGGATCGGATCCGTCGATCGTTCGCCCGACCGATGAAGCTGCAAGACGCTCGGCCAACGATCCGATCTCGTTCCAGATCGGGCTGGGGTTGGCCCGCCCGACCCAGACACCGACGGTCGCGCTCACCACGGCGTGGACCGCCATGCGCGCCGCACCGGTCACCATCCCGGGGCGGAGCGCAGACGGCTGACGAGTCAGTCCCTCAGTCCGTCAATCCCTCAGTCCATCAGTCCTCGGACGTCGCTGCGGCTCGCTGCTGCAGCTCGTTCACGACCGACGCGTCGGCCAGGGTGGTGGTGTCACCGAGGTTCCGGCCCTCGGCCACGTCACGCAACAGCCGGCGCATGATCTTGCCGCTTCGGGTCTTGGGCAGATCCGGCGTGAAGTAGATCGTCTTGGGCTTGGCGATCGGCCCGATCTCGCTGGCCACGTGGTTCCGCAGGTCGGCCTCGCTGACGTCGGCGCCGCCCCGCAGGGTGACGTAGGCGATGATCGCCTGCCCGGTCGTCGGGTCGTTCGCCCCCACGACAGCGGCCTCCGCCACCGACGGATGGGCGACCAGGGCGGACTCCACCTCGGTGGTCGAGATGCGGTGCCCGCTCACGTTCATGACGTCGTCGACCCGGCCGAGCAACCACAGGTAGCCGTCGTCGTCGAGCTTGGCGCCGTCACCGGCGAAGTAGCGGCCCTCGAAGCGCGACCAGTACGTGTCCTGGTACCGCTGCGGGTCACCCCAGATCCCGCGCAGCATCGACGGCCACGGCTGGGTGAGGGTCAGGTAGCCGCCGCCTCGCTCGACCACCCGCTCCTCGTCGTCGATCACCTCGGCACCGATCCCGGGCAACGGGAACGTGGCCGAACCGGGCTTGGTGGTGGTCGCGCCGGGCAGCGGGCTGATCATCATCGCCCCCGTCTCGGTCTGCCACCAGGTGTCGACGATCGGGCAGCTGCCTCCGCCGATGTGCTCGTGGTACCACATCCACGCCTCGGGGTTGATCGGCTCACCGACCGAACCGAGCACCCGCAACGACGACAGATCGTGCTTGGCCGGTTCCTCCGCACCCCACTTCATGAAGGTTCGGATCGCGGTCGGCGCGGTGTAGAAGATCGTGACGCCGTACTTCTCGATGATCGACCAGAAGCGGTCGTTGCCCGGATGGTTGGGCACACCCTCGTACATCACCTGGGTGCACCCGTTGGCGAGCGGGCCGTAGACGATGTAGCTGTGCCCGGTGATCCAGCCGACGTCGGCCGTGCACCAGTACACGTCGGTGTCGGGGTGGAGATCGAACACGTACTTGTGGGTGAAGGCCGCCTGGGTCAGGTAGCCACCCGTGGTGTGCATGATCCCCTTGGGCTTGCCGGTGGTGCCCGAGGTGTAGAGCAGGAACAGCAGTTGCTCGGAGTCCATCGGCTCGGCCGGGCAATCGGCCGAGGCCTCGGCCATCAGCTCGTGGTACCAGACGTCACGGCCGTCCTGCATCGTCACGTCGTTCCCGCCGCGCTGCACGACCACGACGTGTTCGATCGAGGGGGTCGAGGCCACGGCCTCGTCGGCGGCGGGCTTGAGCGGGAACACCTCGCCCCGCCGGTAGCCGCCGTCGGCGGTGATGAGCACCTTCGCCTCGGCGTCGTTGATCCGGTCGGACAGCGACTGGGAGGAGAACCCTCCGAACACCACGCTGTGGGCGGCGCCGATCCGAGCGCACGCCAACATGGCCACGGCCGCCTCGGGGATCATGGGCAGGTAGATGTTGACCCGGTCGCCCTTGGCCACGCCGAGGCCCTTGAGCACGTTGGCGAACTTGGCGACCTCGTCGCGCAACTCGGCGTAGGTGATGGCCCGGCTGTCGCCCGGCTCACCCTCGAAGTGGATGGCGACCTTGTCACCCCGGCCCGCCTCCACGTGACGGTCGAGACAGTTGTACGCGACGTTCAGCTCGCCGCCGACGAACCACTTGGCGTACGGGAGCTCCCATTCGCAGATGGTCTCCCAGTCCTTCGACCACGTCAGCAGATCGGCGGCCTGACGGGCCCAGAATCCCTGGTAGTCGGTCGCGGCCTCGTCGTAGATGGCGGCGTCGGTGATCAGCGCGTCGGCCTTGAAGGCATCGGACGGTGGGAACTTTCGGTTCTCCCACGACAGCGCGTCGATGTTGGTCGGCTCTTCAGCCATGGCGATGATCGCCTCCCTTGGCGTCGAAAGTGGCTCAGGTTGTGAAGCGCGACGATCCCCCGTCGAACGGTCACGGTAGCACGGGGTCCAGTGGGGTGGTCAGGCCGAGTCGAGGTAGGCGAGCACGGCCAGGACGCGTCGGTGCTCGGCGCCGTCGGCTCCCAGATCGAGGCGCTGGAAGATCGACGTGATGTGCTTCTCGACGGCGCCGGCCGAGATCGACAACGCTCGGGCGATCCCCGTGTTCGAGCGGCCCTGGGCCATGAGCGCGAGCACCTCCCGCTCGCGCCGGGTGAGCGCATCGAGCGCCCCCGGTCGACGGCGGGCGAAGAGTTGGCCGACCACCTCGGCGTCGAGCGCCGTGCCGCCGGCCGCGACGCGCTCGGCCGCCGCCATGAACTCGGCCACGTCCGCGACGCGGTCTTTCAGCAGATAGCCGACCCCGGCGGGGTCCTGTTCGATCAGTTCCGTGGCGTATCGCTCCTCGACCCACTGGGACAGCACGAGCACGGGCAGGCCCGGATGCCGATGCCGGAGGGCGACCGCTGCTCGTAGTCCCTCGTCGGTGAAGGTCGGCGGCATCCGCACGTCGGCGACGACGAGGTCGGGTCGGTCGGCCTCCACCGTCGCAGGCAAGGCCTCGGGATCGCCCAGCACCGCCACGACCTCGTGCCCGAACTCCTCGAACAGCCGCACCAGGCCTTCCCGGAGCAGGACCGAGTCCTCGACCACCACGATGCGCATCGTCAGATCATTCCTCTCGTTCCGTGTGCCGTTCCTTGCGCCCCACGAGCGGCCGGGAACCAGGCCGACACCGTGGTCGGTCCTCCGACGGGGCTCGTCACCGCGACTGTTCCGTCGAGGGTGCCGACCCTGGTCCGCAACCCGTCGAGTCCTCCCCCGGCCGTCTCGACCGCGCCGCCCCGCCCGTCGTCCCACACCGTGACCCGTGTGCCGGCGCGGTCGCCGTCGACGATCACGCGAGCAGACTCCGCACCGGCGTGCTTTGCCACGTTCGTCAGACACTCCCCGACGAAGAAGTACGCCGCGAGTTCGACCTCGGACGCCGGACGGTCGGGAAGTTGCATCTGCAACTGAACCGGGGTCGGGCACCGGGCGACGAGCCCGGACAAGGCGGCGTCGAGCCCGCGATCCTCGAGCACTGCGGGGTGGATCCCTCGCACCAGATCCCGGAGTTCGACGATTGCTCGCTTGGCCTCCTCGTGGGCCCGGCCACCTGGGGGCGGCCGGGTCGTCGCGCTCCTCCAGCCTGGCCCGAGCGATGCCCAGCTCCATCGCCAGCGCGACCAGTCGTTGCTGGGCGCCGTCGTGGAGGTCTCGTTCCAGACGCCGACGCTCGGCGTCGGCGGCGGCGAGCGCGGCCTCGCGCCGTTGCGACAACTCGATCACCCGTCGCTCGAGCACTTCGGTGCCGCTTCGCCCGCACGTCGCTCGCACGAACCTCGCGCCGAGTCGCGCCAGCCCACTGGTGATCGCCGGCGCCAGGTACACGAAGGCGACGCCGGCCGCGAACGCGGTGGCGGTTCGGGAGAACCGGAGCCCCCACGACGAGTTCAGCATCAACGCCCAGCCCCACACGGGGAACGAGAGCCCGGCGAGGGCGAGGGTCCACACGACGAACGGGATCACGGCGATGATCGCGCCGTAGGGCGCCAGCGCGACAGCCCGGCCGAGCGCCTTCCAACCCCGCCGGTCCCACAGGCTCGACCACACCGAGGACCGCACCGACGACGACGCCCGGTCCGGTGGTGTGGGAGGTTCGATGACGAGGTCGAGCCAACGCTCCACCCGCCGACGCTCGGTCCGGCGAACCACCGGGCCCATCCGAGCGTGAGCACCAGCAACGGCGCGCCGACCACGAGCAACACGAAGGGGAGGACCACGGACAGCACGGTGACCGCGGTGATACCCGCCACGGCACCGATCGGGAGGCCGAGGAAGAGGTAGACGGTCTCGTGCCACGTTCGTCGAGTGGGGGCGGAGAGCCAGCCGGCGTGACGCCCCACGCCGTGCGGCTCACCGCCCCTCATCCCTCGACGCTCCACCGCGGCAGCAGTCGCGACATCCGCGACGGCAACCACCAGTTTCGATCGCCGAGGAGTTCCATCGTCGCCGGCACGAGCACCATGCGGACCACGGTGGCATCGAGCGCGACGGCCGCCGAGAGCCCGAGACCCATCAGCTTGAGGGCACGCACGTCGGCGAGCACGAAGGACCCGAACACGCACACCATGATGGCCGCCGCCGCCGTGATCACTCGCGCCGTCGCCGCGAGCCCACCGACGACGGCGGCGGAGTTGTCACCGGTGCGGTGATAGCGCTCCTGGATCCCGGAGAGCAGGAACACCTCGTAGTCCATCGACAGGCCGAAGACGATCGCGAACAGCATCATCGGCGCCCACGGCTCGATCGGTGCGCCGTGCTCGACGCCGATGAGCCCGCCGAGCCATCCCCACTGGAACACCATCACCATCGCACCGTACGCGGCGGCGATCGACAGCAGGTTCAACAGGACCGCCTTGAGCGGCACGAGCAACGACCGGAACACGACGAGCAGCAGGACGAAACTCAGCACGAGGACCCCGCCGATGAACCACGGCAGGCGGTCCCCCATCACCTGGGCGAAGTCGATGTCGCTCGCCGTCGATCCGCCCACGTGGGCGCGAACACCGCTGCCCCCGACGACGCTCGGCAGCGTGTCGTCCCGAAGCGTGTGCACCAGCCGTTGGGTCTCGACCGATTGCGGGGACGAGGACGGCACGGCGGCGATGACGGCGAGGGCGCCCACCGGCGCCGGCGGCGCGACGGCGACGATGCCATCGGTGGCCGCAACCGCAGCGGCAACGTCGTTCGCCACCCTGGCGTCGTCCACCACGACGAGCAGCGGGCCGTTGAACCCGGCCCCGAACCCGTCGGCCAGGCGGTCGTAGGCGGTGCGGGTCGTCGTGCCGCTCGGGTCGTTGCCGGCGTCGGCGGTCGCGAGCCGCATCCATGCCACCGGAGCGGCCGCGGCGAGCAGCACCGCTGCCCCGAGCCCGGCGGCGAGCCGAGCGTGACGCTGGATCCACGCGCTCCAACGACCGGCGAAGGTGTGCCGCTCCGCAGCGGTCGCGGCGTGCCGGCGGTGCAGGGCGAAGCGGTCGATCCGATCACCGGCCAGGCCGAGCAGCGCCGGGATGAGCGTCAGCGCGGTGGCGATCGCGAGCAGTACGGCGGTCGAGGTGGCGTAGGCGAAGCCGTTCAGGAACCCCACCCGCATCAGCAGCATGCCGAGCAACGAGACGAGGACCGTGCCCCCGGCGAACAGCACCGACCGGCCCGCTGTCGAGAGCGCGACGGCCGCTGCTCGTTCACCGCGCTTCCCGGGTCCCCCTCTCCGCGAGTTCTCGCTCGTGGCGGTAGCGAGTGACGATCAACAGGGCGTAGTCGATCCCGACGCCGAGCCCGATCATCGAGGCGACCTGCACGGTGAAGTCCGGGGTCGAGGTGACCGCGGCCCACAACCCGACTCCGGCCGTGCCGATGCCGACACCGACCACTGCCGTGATGATCGGCAAGCCGGCGGCCACCACCGAGCCGAAGGCCAGGACGAGGATCACGAGGGCGGCGGCGAGACCGAACAGTTCGCTGGCCGGCATCTCGAACTCCTGGAACATCCAGCCGCCGAACGAGGTCTCGACCCCGACCGGCATCGCTCGCGGCGCGGCCGACGTCAGCTCGGCGCTGATGCGTTCGAGGTCGGTCCCCTCCGTCGTCGCCAACTCGATGTCGGCGTAGGCCGTCTCGCCGTCCACGGAGCGATGACCCGGGGCGAACGGGTCGCTGATCGAGACCACGCCCGGCACGGTGGCGAGATCTGCGACACCCCGGCGCACGGCGTCCTGCATCGACGGATCGAAGCCCTCCGGTCGGTACAGGACGAGTTGGGCGTTCTCCGTCGTCGAGTCGGGCGCCGCCGACGCGAGGAGGTCGTAGGCCGCTTGCGAGTCAGTGCCGGGAAGGCTGCCGCCGTCGGCGAACTGGCCACCCCACACCCCGGCCGCAGCCACGGCCACCACCACGGCGACGAACCACGCGCCGATCCACCGCCAGGGATGTCGGAAACACATTCGGGCCAGCCTCGTGAACACGGTCGTCCTCCTCCAGGTCGGAGTCGAACGTACGAACGGCAGGCGTCAGGGGCCCTGGGGCGACCCGCCGACCCGAGGTGGGGATTTCCCACCCCGTTCCTCGGGTCGGTCGCGGTGTCGCTCGCGAGGCGCTGCGCCAGTCGCCGGCGGCGATCCGCTGGACGAACAGCAGGTCGCACGAGGGGTTGGAGAGGTCGCTCGTGACCCGCTGGGTCTTCTCCACCAGCTGGTCCGGTTCGACCGACCCCACGGTGAAGGTGGTCGACTCCGTCGTGTTGCCGTCACTCATCTCGATCGTGATGAAGTAGTTCGACGGCTTGGAGGAGTCGTTGGTGATCTCGACCGTGACGACCGCCCGCCCGTCGACCGCCTCGCACCGGACGATCTCGACGTCGTTGCGCTCGTCCTCTTGCTGGTTGGCGATGCTGGTCAGCTCCTCGGCGCCACGAGCCAGGAGGACCGTGCCCGAGATCGTTCCGACGATGCCGATCGTGCCGAGCACGATCCCGGCGATCGCCAGACCGCGGCCGCCCTGCGGCTGCTTGGAGAGCTGACTGAGGGCGATGATCCCGAAGATCACCGCGAGCAACGAGCCGATCCCACACAGCCACAAGATGCCGAGCACGAGGGAGGCGACGGCCAGACCGTTGGTGCCGCTCCTCATCGGATCCCCGGGACCGCCCCGGATCCCCCCGGGGGCGCCGGGCGGTGGCGGCGGCGCGCCCGCGCCGGGACCCCAACCGGGCGGAGGCGGCGGGCCGCCGGGAGGCGGCGGGGAGGCACCGAATCCGGCCGGGCCCGCGGGCGCGGCGGGCGGCATCGGCGAGGCAGGCGTCGGGGGCGGGTTGGCCGGTCCGGGTGGTGTGGACGGAGCGGGCGTCGGCCACTGCTCGCCCGGTGAGCCCCAACCGGGTCCGCTCGAGTCGGTCATGGTGTGACCGTAGCGTGCGCCGCCGGGTCGCCCGTGGAGCCGATCTCGTCCCGGCGCAACGGCGCGGACTTGCATCCCGCTAGCGGCAGACGAATCGGAGTCCTACCCTTGAGCCTCGGAGGCCAGAGCAGGTGGGAGTGTTCGATGAACGGAATCGGATCGGGAGGCGCCGGTGACGCACCTCGTCGTCCGGCTGACGCTCGTGAGCTGATCGATCTGGCCGATCAGATCGGGTCGGAGCACCTGAGTGTCGAGAGCCTGGCCGGGGCCCGTCGGCGGGCGTTGATCACCGCCTGCGCCGCGCTGGTGCTCTTCGTCGTCGGCATCGCGTTGGCCGTCCGCTCCTACACGCCGACGGCCAAACCCGACTCGGTCGAAGCACAACCGGTGATGTGTGGACCGAATGGCGTGGAGACCGACACGAATTCTTGAGGCTCCCGTCATGATCCCCACTGAACTGCGTCTTGATCCCTGCAGAAGAGTCCGGGGCGCCGACCCGGAGATCCACTGATCGAGGAGCAACGATGGCGTACGAACGGCTGAGCGACGAGGAGTCACGCGCACGGGTCGCGGCCATCATCGCGGCCGCCGAAGCGCTGGCGAACGATGAGGTCGGTGGGGCGCGCCCTGCCGCCGCAGTCCCGCCGCCCCCACCGGGTGCCGCACCGACGTTCGAGACGCCGGCAGCCCCCGGCGCCTCGGCGTACCCCACCGCACCGATCCCCGCCCTCCCCGGCGCGGCCGAGGCGGGCGTGATCGCCGGTGGCGTTCCTCCCCTCACGGCGCCGTCGGTCTCGTCTCCCTCCATGGGCGAGCCGATCCCGCCGCCGCCCGGGGCGCCGGTCGTACCGGGCGCTCCCGTCCTGCCGGGCGCACCGGTCCTGCCGACCGAGATCCCCGAGATCCCGGTCGTGCCTTCGGCTCCTGCCACTTCGGCCCCCTCGGTGCCGAAGCCGTCGGCCAGCGCGGCCGCCGGCTACCGCCGTTGGGCGGTCGCGCTCGGAACCGGCGCCTTGGTGCTCGGTGGGCTCGTCGTGTGGTCGAAGGCAACCCAAGGTGTCGAGGCTCAGCAGGGCCAGCCGCCGAGCGTGCTGCTCGCCGAGGACCTCCCCGGCGGATCGACCACGTCGGTCGCGCCCACCACGGTGGCGCCCTCGACCTCGGCCGGCGTGGAGACGACCGTTCCCACGACCGTGTCGACCACGGTCGCGACGACGGAGACGACCGTCGCCACGACCGAGACCAGCGTCGCCACGACCGAGACCACGCTGGAACCCACCACCACCGCGGCGCCCACCACGACGGCGGCGCCCACCACGACGGCGGCGCCCACCACCACGGTGCCCGGCGCCACCACCCTGCCTGCCCCGGCGGTCGGCACCGAGGGCCCGCACGGCCGGACCTCGATGCAGGTCGAGAGCTTCGCCTCCTACGTGGGTCGGGACATGACCCTCGTCGGTCGGGTTCCGAGTGCCCAGACGGCCGCCCTGGTCGAGGCTCGGGCCAAGGAGTTCCTGCCCGTCGACAGCTTCGAGAGCTTCCTGGACGTCGATCCCGAGGCGCTGCCGCCGATCCCGATCTTCGAGCTGCCGACCGTCACGGTCTTCCCGTCGGCCGACTCCTCGACCATCCGGTTGGAGTTCGCTCCTCAGATCGTGCAGATGGCCACGACGCTGAAGAACCGTCCGAACACGACGATCAGCCTCTACGTCCACACCGACGATCTGGTCGATGCGGCCACGGCCCAGGCCCGGACGGCGGCACAGGCCGAGGCGATCCGCGAGATCCTCCTCGCCCAGGGCGTCGAGAACTCTCGGATCTTCATGTTCCCGAAGGGTTCGACCGAGCGCCTCGGCGACTCGACCACGCCGGACGGGCTCGCCCTCAACCAGCGGCTCGAGATCGTGGTCAACGGCCTCTACGACTGACCCGCACCCTCGTCCAGCCGGGCGCGGAAACCCTGCACCACGCCGGGGTTTCGCGCCCACCTCGGGTCCGCAGGCCCGGCCGGTTCAGGCCGTCCACTCCATCACGGTGAAGGCACCGAGGCCCTCGGGATCGAGCAGGGCCTCGGACTCCCGGAGCCGGGAGCGGCCGGCCATCGCGGTGAGGGTGGGGCGGGCGGCGTGCTCCTCCCACGATCGGCGACCTTCGTCGACGAGGTGCTCGATCCCCCACAGCTGGAGGAACTGGGCCTGCGTCCGCACGGCATCGGGTTCCCCGGCGGCGAGGGCGAGCTGGTCGATGCACACCTCGGTGGTGATGTCCTGCTCGCCGACGTCGAGGAGGTAGTGCCGGCCGCGCTCATGGGCTCGGTACGTGCGCAACCACTCCCGCCACGGCCGCATGGCCAGGGCGGTGGTTCGCGCCGCGGTGTAGTCGACGACGACGAGACGTCCGTGGGCGAGCCGGGAGCGAGCATCTCGGACCCATTCCGCCGCGGCCGTCTGGATCGGAGCCCGAGCGCCGTGCTGGATCGGGGCGGGTGCACCGTGCTGGGCCCGATCGGGGAGGAAGGGCGGGACGTCGTCGAGCGGCCCGAGCCGCTCGACCCACCGATCGCCGTCGCGCGCCGCGTATGCCTCGCGCCAGGTGCCGTCGAACACGGCGAGCCGGAACGGCAGGTTGTCGAGCAACTCGTTGGCGAAGATGACACCGGTGATCGGACCGTCGGGCATGGTGGCCTGCGACGTGACCCAATCGGGATGGGTCGAGCGCTGGGTGTCGCTCACCTCGACCGCCACGTATCTCAGGGCGCCACGGCGCAGCACGTCGGGCTCGGCGACCTTGATCGTGCGGGCGAGCGTTCCCGGCCCGGCCCCGGCTTCGACGAAGGTGAACTCGTCCGGTTCCCCGAGCTCCCGCCACCAGGCGTCGAGCGCCCGGGCGAGGACGGCCCCGAACAGGGGACCGACCTCGGGTGAGGTGAGGAAGTCCCCGCCCCGACGACCGGCACGCCCCGCTCCGGCGTAGAAGCCGTGCGGGCCGTAGAGGGCGAGCTCGAGGAACTCGTCGAAGCGGTGCAGATGCTGCTCGCTCATCGACGGGGGCTGGTCACCGGACGGGCCGGATCCTCAGGATCGCTGACCGAGGGTCACTGGCCGAGGATGGCGCCCGTGATCGTCGTGAGGTCGCCGAAGCGGAGCACGATGCCGGGGAGCACGCCGAGCAGCACGGTGGCGGTGCCGGTGATGAGCAGGGCCGCGTTCAGCGACGACGGCGTCTTCATCTCGCCGGTCGGGACGTCGTCGGGGACCGGCTTCATCCAGATCTCCCGGAGCACCGTGCCGTAGTAGCCGAAGGCGATCGCCGAGTTCACCGCGCCGACGAGGGCGAGGGCGTAGGACCAGCCGGTGCCGGCGGAGATCACGGCCTTGAAGGCGGCGAACTTGCCGATCCAGCCGCCGAGGGGCGGATCCCGGCGAGCGACGCCATGAAGATCGTCATCAACACCGCGAGCGCCGGGGAGTGCGACAGCAGTCCGCCGTAGCTGGAGATCTCACCGCTGCGGGTGCGCCGGGCAACGGCGATCACGACGGCGAAGACACCGAGGTTGGTCGCTGCGTACACGAGCAGGTAGGTGACCACGGCGGTGAGCGGCTGCTCGCCGGCCTTGGTCATCCCCGCCACGGCGAGCGGCATGAGGATGAACCCACCCTGGCTCACCGAGGAGTAGGCGAGCATGCGGACGATATTGGTCTGACGCAGCGCCAGCACGTTGCCGACGGTCATGGTCAGCGCGGCCATCACCCCGACGAGCGGCTGCCAGACATCGCCGCCCGAGGGGAACGCGACGTACAGCAGCGTCACGAGTGCCACGAAGCCGGCGGCCTTGGACGCCACCGACAGGAACGCGGTGACCGGGGTCGGGGCGCCCTCGTAGGTGTCGGGGGCCCAGGTGTGGAAGGGCACCGCGGAGACCTTGAAGGCGAAGCCGACGAGGATGAACACGATCGACAACATCGCCGCCGAGCTCAACGAATCGGCCGACAGACGCTCCGCGAGCGTGGTGAGCTGGGTGGTGCCGGTCTCGCCATAGAGCAGGCTCATCCCGTACAGCATCAACGCCGAGGCGAACACGCCGAGCAGGAAGTACTTGACGCCGGCCTCGTTCGAGCGCTCGTCGCGCTTGCGCCACGCCGCCATCATGTACGCCGGGATCGAGAGGAACTCGAGCGACACGAAGATCGCCACCAGGTCCCGGCTCGACGCCATGGCGACCATGCCGAGCAACGAGGTCAGCAGCAGGACGTAGTACTCGCCCTCCCAGTAGTCCCCGTCCTCGACGTACTGCTGCGAGAGCAGGATCACGACGTAGCCGGCGAGCAGGAACAAGGCCTTGATGACCAAGGAGAAGTCGTCGACGACGTAGCGGCCGTCGAACATCGAGCGAGCCGGGCCCGAGTCCACCCCGAGGGTGAAGATCGGCACGAGCGAGGCCAGCAGCCCGACACCGGCGATGGTGGCGGTCAGGTACTTCTTCGAGTCCTCGAGGAACAGGTCGACGATGATCACCAGGCAGATCACACCGGCGAGGACCATCTCGGGCGCGAGCGCGTGGTAGTCGAGCTTCGGCGCCGTGAACGGCACCGCCTGGGCGAGGAGCGAGGCGATCATCGGCTCACTTCCCGAATGCCGAGAGCAGGTTGGTGACGGCGGGGTCCATGACCTTGAACATCAGGTTCGGATAGACGCCGAGGACGACGATGGCGAGGAGCAGCGGGGTCCAGGCGATCCACTCGTACGGGCCCACGTCGTGGAGCTCCTCGTGCTCCTCGTCGGTGTGCTCGGCCGTTGCCACCGCGGTGGCCGCCGTTGCGGCATCGTGACCGTGAGCGTCGTGACCGTGAGCGCCGTGACCGTGGGCGTCGTCACCATGGCCGTCGGCGCCGAGCCCGGCGAACTCGGCGGTCGGCTCACCGAAGGCGGTGCGCTGGAACAGCCACAGGAGGTACGCCGCGGCGAACACCGTGCCGATGGCGGCCACGACCATGAAGGTGCGGAAGGTCTCGACGGGCAGGCCGTCGGCCGGCTGGTACGCCGAGAGGATGGCGGGGAACTCGCCCCAGAACCCGGCCAGACCGGGCAGACCCAGCGAGGCCATGGCGCAGAAGCCCATGATCCATCCGAGTTTCGGCAGCTGCTTCAGCAGGCCGCTGAGGCGCTTGATCTCGAGGGTGTGGTAGCGCTCCTTCACCGAACCGGCGACGAAGAACAACATGCCGGTGATCAGACCGTGGGCGACCATGCCGAACATGGCGGCGTTGATGCCGAACGGGGTGAGGGTCGAGATGCCGAGCATCACGTAGCCCATGTGGGCGACGGAGGAGAAGGCGATGAGCCGCTTCATGTCGGTCTGGGCCAGACACCCGAAGGCGCCGTAGATGATGCCGATCACGGCGAGGAAGCCGATCCACGGCGCCCACTCCCTGGCGGCCTGCGGCAGGATCGGGATGGCGATCCGCACGAAGCCGTAGGTGCCGAGCTTCAGCAGGATGGCGGCCAGGATGACCGAGCCCTGGGTGGGCGCCTGGGTGTGGGCGTCGGGCAGCCAGGTGTGGAAGGGGAACATCGGCACCTTCACCGCGAACCCGACGAACATGCCGGCGAAGATCCACACCGCGGTGGTCTTGCCGATGCTCGGTCCGGCCTGCATCAGGCGGACGATCTCGAAGCCGTTGTTCACGTCCTGGCCGCCGGTCTTGAAGAACAGGGCGAGGAAGGCCACGAGCATCAGGGCCGAGCCGAACATCGTGTAGAGGAAGAACTTCAGCGAGGCGTACTGTCGCTGCTCGCCGCCCCACACGCCGATCATGAAGTACATCGGCAGCAGCACGACTTCGAAGAAGACGAAGAACAGGATCAGGTCCTGGGCGACGAACGTGCCCGCCATGCCGGTCTGCAGGATGAGCATCAGCATGTAGAACGCCTTGGCGTTCCCCGGTGCCGGCACGTGGTCCCACGAGTAGATCATCACCAGCAAGGTGATGACCATCGACAAGAAGTACAGCGGCAGGCTGATCCCGTCGAGGCCGATGATGAAGCGGCTGTTGATGACCGGGATCCACGTTGCGTCGACGTGGAACTGGAGCAGTTGCGACTGTCCGTAGTCGAACTTCACCAGCGTGTAGATCCCGACGGCGAGGGTGGCGGCCGCCGTGACGATGGCGATCCCCTTGTTGGTGTCCTCGTCGTCCTTCGGGATGAAGAACATCGCCACCACCCCGGCGAGGGGCAAGAAGGTGCCGACGATCAACACCCAGTTCTGGTCGGTAAGCATCTGTCTTCCTGCTCCCTCAGCTGTTCACGATGACGAGGACGAGGGCACCGATGGTCGCCGCGGCGAACAGCAGTGCTCCGTACTGGTTGACCTTGCCGGACTGCACGGGGCGCAACGCCCCACCGGCGCCCCGGGCCGCCGACCCGGAGCCGTTGACCGCTCCGTCGACCACTCGCTGGTCGACGTTGCGGTAGACCCACTTGGCCGTGGCCTTGGAGCCCAGCCCTGCGCCGTTCACCACGCCGTCGAGGACGTTCTGGTTGACCCAGTACGCCGCTTTGGCGATGGGACCGGTGACGGCACGAACGATGCCGTTCTCGTAGATGTGGTCCAGGTAGTACTTGTTCCACAAGAAGTTGTAGCCGCCCCGGGCCAACGCGTTGTCCTGCGTCAATCCGTAGAAGGGCTTGCGCTTCCTGGTGTAGATCGCAATCGCGATCGCGCCGCTCGTGATGATGCCGAGCAGGGCGAGCGGGATCGAGGTGGTCAGCGCCTTGCCCCAGGTGAACTCGGGGTGGGTCGGATGGCTGTTGACGGCGAAGCAGTAGCCGGCTTCGACCGGCGTCCAGCCGCAGCCTTCGGCCGCGTGCTCCTCGCCGTGCTCGCCGCCCGCTGCGGCGGCATCGTGGCCTTCACCGGCCGGTTCTTCCTCGGCCCCGATCACGATGACGGACTCGCCGGGACCGCCGGCGAGGAACTCGGTCTCGACGACTGGTTCACCGCGCGCCTCGACCCAATCGGTGAAGTAGTGCGTCTTGAACGGGCTGGCCGGAGCGTTGAGGTAACCGGAGAAGATGGCGAGCACGCCGAGGATCACGAGCGGGACGGTGATCAGCAGCGGCGATTCCTGGGGCCCGTGGGCGCCGTGATCGTGCTCGTCGTGTCCGCCCGTTGCGTGCGGGTCGTGCACACCGGGGCCGTGGGCGCTGTGAGCGGCGTGCAGGTGCGCCATCCCGTGCTCGTCGTCGGTGTGGGCGTCGTGGAGGTGCTCCTGCTCCTCTTCGAGGATGTCCTCGACGATGCCGGCCTCGTGGAGGTCGTGGGCGGCCGCAGCGACGTGGTCGACCTGGTGGCCGTGCTCGTCGTGGTGCTCACCGGCGGCCGCGCCACGCGGGTCGCCGAAGAAGGTGAGGTACGTCGCCCGGGTCATGTAGGCGGCGGTCATGAATGCACCGATCAGGCCGACGATGTAGAAGACCCCGTACCCGTTGTGCGAGGCACCGTCGATGATCTCGTCCTTCGAGAAGAAGCCCGAGAAGAACGGGATGCCGCACAGCGCTGCGGTGGCGACCATCCACACCGTGAAGGTGATCGGCATGTACTTGCGCAATCCGCCCATGTCCTTCTTCATGTCGAAGGAGTGGTGGGAGCCCGAGTGGGACACCGAGCCGGCGCAGAGGAACAGGGCGCACTTGAAGAAGGCGTGGGTGAAGATGTGGAACACGGCCGGGGTCCACACCCCGACACCGAGGCCCATCATCATGTAGCCGAGCTGCGACACGGTCGAGTAGGCCAGGACCTTCTTGATGTCGACCTGGACGAAGGCCAAGAACGCGGCGATCACCAAGGTGATGCCACCGATGACGGCGATGAAGTTCACGCCGGAATCGGTGATGCCCAGCCCTTCCCAGAACACCGGGTAGAGGCGGGCGACGAGGAACACGCCGGCCACGACCATGGTCGAGGAGTGCAACAGCGACGACACCGGCGTCGGGCCGGCCATGGCGTCGGGGAGCCAGGTGTGCAGCGGGAACTGGCCGCTCTTGCCGATCGCGGCGATGAACAGCGCGATCGCCGCCCACATGAGGACCCGATGGCTGCCGTCACCCGACAGGGCCCAGGCGTTGATGGCCGAGATCGAGAAACCCGATTCACCGAGGTTCTCCTGGGCCCAGGCGTTGGCGCCGAAGAAGAGGATCGAGACACCGACGAGGAGCCCGACGTCGCCGGTTCGCACGGTGAAGAACGCCTTGAGGGCGGCCTTGGAGTTGGCCGTCTCCTCCCACCAGTGCCCGATCAGCAGGAACGAGCACAGACCCATGATCTCCCAGCCCAAGATGAGCTGGACGGTGTTCTCGGCCAACACCATGGCGAGCATGCCGGCGGAGAACAGGGTGAGGGCGGCGAAGAAGTGGGTGAAGCGACGATCGCCTCGCACGTACTCGAGTGAGTAGAGCTGCACGAGGGTGGAGATGAAGGTCACCAGGAGCAACAACATCACGGCCAGGCCGTCGATGTGTTGGCCCAGGCCGAACTCCCAACCACCGGACTGCCACCACACGATCTTGCGGATCACCGGCTCGACGAACTCCTCGGAGGGAGTGTCGTTGGAGTGTTGGATCCACTGCACGGCCGTGCCTGCGGCCAGCACGAGTGCGGCCGCCATCGACGCGATGCCGATGTAGGCACCGTGGTTGACCGGGGCGCCGATGCGCTTGCCGAACAGGAGGATGAGCACGAAAGCGACCGACGGGATGACCGGGATCAGCCAGGCGTGCTCCAGGAACCATCCGGCGGACTCAGCTGCAAGCATGCGTCAGCCCTTCATCTGAGAGAGTTCGTCCAGCGCGATGGAGCGCCGGTTCCGGTAGATCAGCAGCACGAGCGCCAGGCCCACGCCGACTTCGGCCGCCGCCACGCCGATGATGAAGAGCGCGAAGGCGTGCCCGTTGGGGTCGCCCCCGTTCTTCAGGGCGAAGGCGAGCAGGTTGATGTTGACCGAGTTGAGGATCAGCTCGATCGACATCAGCACGAGCACCGCATTCTTGCGGGCGATGACCCCGTAGACGCCGATGCAGAACAGCACGGCACCGAGGAGCAGGAACTGATTGATCAGCATCTCAGTCCTTTCGGGCCAGGACGATCGCGCCGATGGCGGCGGCGAGGAGGACGAAGGACAGCGCCCAGAACGGCAGCAGGTACGGCTGGAAGATGGCGTCGCTGACCTGCATGACGCTCACCGGGGTGACGTCGTTGGGCAGTTGCTCGTCGCCGAACGTGTCGAGCAGGACGTAGGTCAAGGTGCCGAGCAGCAGCACCGCGACCGGGATGCCGACGGCCCATCCCTTGTTGTTGAGATCGTCCTCGGCGCCGATCTTGGCCCGGGTGAGCATGGTGCCGAACAGGAACAGCACCATGATCGCTCCGATGTAGACCAGCACCTGGGTGATCGCCACGAACTCGGCCTGCAACAAGATGTACTGGCCGGCGGCACCGGCGAGCACGACGACCAACCACAGCGCGGCGTGCACCACGTTGTTCGTGGTGACGACCCGCAGGGCGGCGATGATCATCAGCGCGGCGATGACCCCGAAGCCGATGTTCTGGGCGACGAGCGCTCCGAGGAGCATCACTTCTTCCCCTTCTTGTCGGCGCCGGCCTCGAGGTCCGGGGCCTCGGGGACCGTCTCCATCCACTCACCCAGCTTCTGCTTGTCGTGGAGCATGTCGGCGATGCTGGGTTCGGAGAACTCGTACTCCGGGCTCCAGAACAGTGCATCGAACGGGCACACCTCGACGCAGATCCCGCAGAACATGCAGAGGGCGAAGTCGATGTCGAACCGGTCGAGCTTGTTGACCTGGCGGGGCTTGCCGCCGGCCCGGCGGGGCGGGGCGAGTTCCTTGTGGCCCTCGATGTAGATGCACCAGTCCGGGCAGGAGCGGGCGCAGAGCATGCACGAGGTGCAGTTGTCCTCGCGCAACGCGATGACGCCGCGGGCCCGCACCGGCGGGGCCTCCTTGACGTGCGGGTACTGCACCGTGGCGGCACCCTCGGTCGCGGTCTTCTTCAGCTCGTTGAGCGTGACGCCGAGGCCCTTGAACAGACCCGGCACCTTCGGCTTCGGCAGGGCCATCAGAAAGCCACCTTCAAGATCGCGGTCAGCATGATGTTCACCAGCGAGACGGGGATGAGCACCTTCCAGGCGAAGCGCTGCAGCTGGTCCTCACGGAACCGGGGGAAGCTGAAGCGGATCCACATGATCAAGAAGCTCAGCGCGATCATCTTCGTGAACATGATGATCGGGCCGGCCACGTTCATCCAGTTGCCGACGTCGCCGAGGGTGGCGTCCCAGCCGAACCAGGCGAAGGGCACACCCCAGCCGCCGAGGAACAGCACCGAGGCGATCAGCGAGAACACGCCGGCGGTCGCGAACTCGGCGATGAAGAAGATCAGGAACCGGAAGCCCGAGTACTCGGTCATGTAGCCGCTGACGAGCTCCGACTCCGCGATCGGCATGTCGAACGGGGTCTGGGTCAGCTCGGCCTGGACGGCGATCATGAAGATGATGAACCCGACGAACTGGGTGAGGATGTAGGGGTTGCCCAGACCGTTGAAGCCGAACATCGATCCGGCGTTCTGCTGGATCACGATCTGCTGCAGGTTCATCGTGCCGGCCTGGATGATGACGCCGACCACGGCGAGCACCATCGGCAGCTCGTAGGCGATGAGCTGACCGGCGGCGCGCAACCCGCCGAGCAGCGAGTACTTGTTGGCGCTCGACCAGCCCGCCATGAGGATGCCGAGGGTCGAGATCGACGAGACGGCCAGCATGTAGAACACGCCCGCCTCGAAGTTCGTGAACCAGGCGTCGGGCCCGAACGGCACCACGGCGATCAACAAGAAGGTGCTCGCCAGCACCACGAGCGGCGCCAGCTTGAAGATGCGGGCGTCAGCACCATCGGGATGCAGGTCCTCTTTCTGCAGCCACTTGCCGACCTCGGCGAAGAGCTGCATCGAGCCGTACGGACCGGCCTCCATCGGGCCGAGCCGGCTCTGCATGAACGACATCATCTTGAACAGGAACAAGTAGACGATGGTGCCGGCGGGCAGCAGCACGGCGACGATGCCGCCGAGGATGCGCAGCAGTGACTGCCCCCAGTACGGGATGTCCGCGGCGAGGAGTGTGGCCAGACTCATCGGTCGATGTCCCCGAGGATGAAGTAGAGCGACGCCAGGATCGTGATGATGTCGGGCACGTACACGCCCTTGAGCGCCCACGAGGCGATCGAGATGTTGTTGAAGCTCGCCGAGCGGATCTTGACCCGGAACGGGCCGAGGTCGCCCTTGGACACGACGTAGTAGCCCATCTCGCCGAGGGGGTTCTCGGTCGACACGTACGCTTCGCCCTCGGGCACCTTGATGATGCGCGGGACCTTGGCCATGACCGGTCCGGCGGGCAGCTTGTCGAGGAGCTGGTCGACGATCTTGGTCGACTCACGCACCTCCATCAGGCGGATCCAGCAGCGGGCGAAGGAGTCGCCGTCGGTGTGGGTCCACACCTTCCAGTCGGCCTCGTTCCACTTCATCGCCACGTTCTGGTCGCGGCGCAGGTCCCAGTCGACGCCACTGGCGCGCAGGTTCGCACCCGACAGCCCGTACGACAGGGCGATGTCCTTCGGGATCACGCCGATCCCCCGGGTGCGGGACTGGAAGATCTCGTTGCCGAAGAGCAGGTCTTCCATCTCGTCGCAGAAGGCCCGCAGCTTCTTCATGACCTGCTTGGTCTCGGCGATCCAGCCGGCGGGCAGGTCGTCCTTCAGTCCGCCGATGCGGTCGAAGTTGGGGTGGAACCGGCCGCCGGTGGCGCCCTCGATCAGGTTGAGGACGTACTCACGGTCGCGGAAGGCGAGGAACACCGGGGTGACCGCGCCCATCTGCACGCCGAGGTCACCGAGGAACAGCGACACGTTCGCGATGCGCGACAGCTCGAACAGGATCGTGCGGATGTACTGGGCCCGAGGCGGGGCCTCGATGTCCATCAGCTGTTCGGCGGCCAGGATGAAGGGCACCTCGTTGGCGAAGCTGCCGAGCCAGTCGATCCGGTTCACCAGGGTGGTGACCTGCGGGTAGGTGCGGACCTCGGTGAGCTTCTCGTAGCCGCGGTGCATGTACCCGGCGGCGGGCTCGGCCCAGATCACCTGCTCGCCGTCGAGGCGGGCGATGATGCGCAAGGTGCCGTGGGTGGCCGGGTGCTGGGGGCCGATGTTGAGGGTCATGCCCTCGGTCTCGAGTCTACGTCTGCAAGCGCCGGCAGCCTGGGAAGCGATGTACGCCAGTTGCTGGCGATCTCCCAACATGGTCATCACTCGCCTCCTTCGTCGTCGTCGGCGCCGGGCATGGGTTCCACGTCGACGATGCCGGGCCACGGCTGGCCATCCGGCTGAGCAACGCGGGAAGTCCTTGCGCAGCGGATGGCCTTCGAACTCGGCCGGAAGATAGATGTGTCGCAGGTCGGGATGGCCGGGAAGTCGATGCCGAACATCTCGTTGGCCTCGCGCTCGTGCCAGCTGTGGGCCCCAGGTACACCGGGAGCCACGACGCCACGGTCATGCCGTCGCCGACGTCGCACTTCAGCGTCACCCCGACGTGCTCGGTGCTCGAGGCGACCCGGGCGATCAGCTGGAAGCGGTCTCGCCTCCGGCGTAGCCCTGCGATCTCGGTGTCGGCTCGACGGGGTCGGCGGTCGGGTCCTCTTCGCCCTTCCCGAACGGTGACGGCAGCCAGTCGATGGCGGACAGGAAGCAGAAGTAGTCGAAGCCGTGGGCCTTGGCCGCTTCTGCGGCGGCCCGCCAGGACTCGGCGGTGACCCGGATCCAGACGTCCTTGCCCGGCAGGAGATGGCTGCCGACGACCGCGTCGCCCAAGGCGGCGCGGAAACGTTCGATGATGCCCTCCTGCAGGTCGCCCGGGATCTCGACGACGGGTGCGTCGTCAGCCAACGGTAGCCCCCTTCTCCAGTTCGGGACGGCAGTTGGCGCCGGATCCAACGCCTGGAGCGGCACGTAGCCCTCGCCGCGTCCAACGAGCGCCCATGTCCTCGTGCTTGATCCGCTGCTGGAGCAGGACCACGGCCTCGAGCAACGCCTCGGGGCGTGGCGGGCAGCCGGGAACGTAGATGTCGACCGGGATGATCTGGTCGACACCCTTGGTGACCGAGTACGAGTCCCAGTAGGGGCCGCCGCAGTTGGCGCACGAGCCCATCGAGATCACGTACTTCGGCTCGGGCATCTGCTCGTACAACCGCTTGATGGCCGGAGCCATCTTGTCGGTGACGGTGCCCGAGATGACCACCAGGTCCGCCTGGCGCGGGCTGGCGGGCAACGGGATCACGCCGAGGCGCATCACGTCGTAGCGCGGGGAACCGAACGCGGCACCCATCTCGATGGCGCAGCAGGCAAGACCCCACTGGTACACCCACATCGAGTACGAGCGTCCCATGTTGAACAGTTGGGTGAGCGGCTTCGGCAGCCGGCCCCGATCGACCAGACCCATCTAGTTCGCCACCTCCGGGAGAAACGGTTGGCTCAGACCCACCGAAGCACGCCCTTCTTCCACGCGTACACCAAGCCGAGGAGCAGGACGAACACGAAGATGCCCATCTCGACCAAGCCGAAGCCGGCGTAACGCTCGAGCTGGGTGGCCCAGGGGAAGATGAATACGGCCTCGACGTCGAACACCACGAACAACAGGGCGAACACGTAGTAGCGGATCTGGCTCTGTGACCAGCCCGTTCCGACCGGGTCGACACCGCTTTCATAGGTGAGGCGCTTCTGGGCGGTGGGACGCACCGGGCGCAGCAGGGCACTCAGGCCCAGCAGGAGCGCCGCGAGCAGCACACCCACGCCACCGAAGAAGGCCACCGTGAGGTAGCTCCGCAGAAACTCAGACATCGGGAGGGGACGCTACTACGGGGCGTGAACGCGCTCACAAACTCTCGTCATCGAACCGGGACCGAAGTCCGCCCCTTTTCCGGGACCTGCGACCCACGCGATCGCCTCCGGGGCGGGGCGGACGCGACCCCGATCCGCCCTCCGGTCAGGTCGATTGGCCGGTCAGGTCGGTTGGCCGGTGTACGCCGCGGTCCGGGTGGCGTCGATGCACTGATCGGTGCCGACGCTGGAGATCGTGAACTTTCCGGTGATGCCGGCCGGCACGAGTGCCCGGGGAGCGTCGGAGGCGGTGACGGCCGAGACCGCCACACTGACCTGGACCCTGGTGGGCAGGGGCGCGCCGCCACAGGTGTTGGCGACCGTGTCGTAGACGGCGCCGTCGGCCGACCAACCCGAACCCTCGGCGGTGAGGGGCAGGGCGTCGAACCACGAGCTGGCGAGCTGGTACCCCGCCTCGGCCGAACCGAGCACGACCAGGTCGGCGGGGAAGTTGGCCGGGACGCACGTGGCCGCAGTGTCCGAGAAGCCGGTACAGGTCTCGGGGTCGGGCGTCGCGGCGACGGTGAAGGCTCCGCCGATCGGCACCGTCCGATAGGTCTCCGGGGTGATCGGGAACAGGGCCGCGATCGCATCGCGATCGGCGCCGGCGGCATCCCGGGCCGCTTCGGCGTCGGCGAGGGTGGCCTCGAGGGCGGCCTGTTGCCCGCCGGCGGCCTCGAGCCGGCCCTCGGCTCCCGCGACCTCGGCCTGGGTCATCGACAGCTCGGTCCGCAGGGCATCGAGTTCGTCGGCGCCCTGCTTGGCCTGGGTGTACTCGTAGACGCCGAAGGCCGCCCCGGCCAGGGCGACGAGGACGAGACTGGCGATGAGCACCGCCGTGCCCCGACTCCGAGCGGGCCGCGTGGTGCGGCGGCCCGCCGGTCCAGCCAGACGTTCGAGCTGCTCGGTCGACATCCCCCCATCCTGGCCCAGCGTGACGCAGGGGGGAGATCACCTCCACCGAGGGTCGCTCGCCGTCAGCCCTCCAGGACGAACAGGTTGTCCTCGCCGTCCTCGTCGTCGGAGGCATCCCACGGGGACGCACTGCGGGTCTCGGCGCCGATCGACGGAGCGAGGCGTCGGGTGCCGGCGGCCGGCGGGGCGAAGTCGAGGTCGGCGTCCGACTCGCCGGTGCGGGCCGCGGCAGGACGCCGGGACGCGTCGGCGGGCGGAGCCTCGCTCGGGCCGTCACCGCGCTCGAGATCGACGGCCTCGAGCCGCTCGGCCAGGTGAGCGGCGTCGACGGAGACGTCGCGCAGGGTGCGCACCAGGCTGGTGCGACCGTCACCGAGATCACGGAGCTGGCCGCTGGCCTCGGAACGTTGCTGCGCCAGCTCGGCGAGCACGACCCGGCGGTGCTCGGTGGCATCTGCGATCAATCGGCGGGCTTCGTCCGCCGCCACCCGGCGCTCGTGGGCGGCGTCGGCTGCGGCCTCCTCCCGGATCCGGCGGGCGTCGTTCTCGGCCCCGGCCACGATGTCGTCGGAGCGCATCTCGGCCTTGCGGACGATCTCGCCTGCGGTCTCCCGGGCCGCCTGGAGCAGGCGGGTGGTCTCGGCCCCCAGGTACTGGGCGACGGAGGCATCGTCGATGGGGAGCGCAGCGGCAGAGCTCGCCGCGGGCTCGGTGGCGTCGGCGATCCGGGCGACCCCGGGCGCCGGGGCCTGGGCGGCCGAGCGCAGCTGGTCGCGCAGTTCCTCGTTCTCGCGAGCCAGACGCTGGAGTTCCGACGACACGGCCCGGGCGAACGCTTGGACCTCGAGCGGGTCGTAGCCGCGGCGCACCAGCTGAAAGGACGAGCCGGTGCCGGTGCTGGTGGAGTCGAGGAGCGAGTCGCTGCCGTTCATGGCCCCCAACCTGAAGGTTCCGTGGTCAGCTCACTATAGGCCCAACACCCCAATCCAAGCACGTGGAGTGGCCGTTCGGTCTGATTCGCCCCTCAGAATCTCACGCAATGCGGTCGGCCCCTGAGTTCCTGCGCGACCCGAACACGGAGCATGAACCTCACCCTGGAGGTTCGAGGTCACCTCCGGTGGCCGGAGCCGAGGGCGAACCGACGCCATCCGGAGGTGGGCGTCGAGGAGACGAGCGGCCCGGATGCGAGCGACGACCGCCTCCCGGTCGGTGCGTTCGAGGAGTTCGCCCCGGTCCAGGCCGGAACTCGACCAGCTCGTGCGACCCGTCGGACCACTGCTCGACCATCGTCGGGGTGACCTCGGGGTGGAACTGGACGGCGAGCACCCCGGGCGACGTCCAGGCCTGCACCCCGACCGGGCTGCGGGCCAGCACCGCGGCCCCGGGCGGAGGATCGATGACGTCGCTGTGCCACTGCATCCACGGACCGGGGGTGAGCACGGCGTGGAGCGGATGGTCACCGACCGGGTCGACCGTGTACCAGCCGATCTCCGGCGTGGCGGCCGGGCCGACGGCGCCGCCGAGGGCGTGGGCCAGGAGCTGGGCGCCGTAGCAGATGCCGAGGACGGGGACGCCGGCTGCGACGGCGGCCCGTGCGAGCTGGGACTCCCGCTCGACGGGTCCGGCGTGCTCGGGCCAGTACACCGACCACTCCGAACCGAGGAGCACCAGATGATCGACTCCGGCGAGGAGTTCCTCCGGCGGCGGCCACTCGTCGAGCTCTCGTTCCCACGGATCGAGCGACGCGCCGAGCTCCTCGAACCGCCGCCCGATGAACCCCGGATCGCTGTCGCCCCGATTGCCGATCACCAACACGCGCACGGCCGCTACGGTACGACCTCGGTGAATGCTCATGACAGCGGGTCCGACGACCCACGCTCGGCGGTGGTCGACCGGCTCGACCAGGCCCGCCACGCCGTGCGCGGGATCGTGCATCACACCCCGGTGTTCACCTCCTCGGCGCTCGCCGAGTACTGCAACGGACCGGTGTGGCTGAAGGCCGAGAACCTCCAGCGAACCGGATCGTTCAAGCTGCGCGGCGCACTGTCGAAGCTCGCCGACCTCGGACCCGGCGCAGCGCGCGGGGTGACGGCGGGGAGCGCGGGGAACCACGCCCAGGCGATCGCCTACGCCGCCCGCAACGCCGGCGTGCGTTGTGAGATCTACGTGCCTGCTGGGGCCTCGATCTCCAAGATCGAGGCCTGCCGTTCGTACGGGGCCACCGTGGTGCGAGGCGGCGATTCCCTCGACGACGCGGTCGCTGCGGCCCGCGAACGGTCGGAGTCGGCGGGCCTCGCCTTCTGCCATCCCTACGACGACCCGGCGGTCGTGGCGGGGCAGGCGACACTCGGCACCGAGCTCGCCGCCGACCTCCCCGACCTGCAGCGAGTCATCATTCCCCTCGGCGGGGGCGGGCTGGCGACGGGAGTGGCCCTGGCGCTGAAGCGGTGGCGGCCCGACATCACCGTGATCGGGGTGCAGACCGACGTCTGTGCGCCCTACGCCCGGGGTGATGCGCCGAACGGTGCGGTGGTCACCCTGGCCGACGGGATCGCGGTGAAACGACCGGGACTCGTCACCCGTCCCCTCGTCGAGGAGCTGCTCGACGACCTCGTCACGGTGGACGAGGACGCGATCGCCGATGCGATGGTGCTGTTGCTCGAACGGGCCAAGCTGTACGTCGAGGGCGCCGGCGCAGTCGGCGTGGCGGCGCTGATGGCCCAACGGGTGCGGCGGGCTCGCACCGGTTCCACCTGTGTGGTGCTGTCGGGCGGCAACGTCGATCTCGGCGTGCTGCCCGGGCTCATCCGGCGCCACGAGACCCGCTCGGGACGCCGGCTGGTCGTGTTCGCTCGGATCCCCGATCGCCCCGGTGGCCTGGCCCAGCTGCTCCAGGTGTTCGCCTCGGGCGAGGCCAACCTGATCGAGGTCGAGCACCTCCGAGAAGGGGTCGACCTGCACGTCCGCGAGACCGGGGTGCGTGTCGCGCTCGAGGTTCGCGATCGGGCCCACGCCGCCGATCTCGTCGGCGCAGCGCGGGCGGCGGGTTATGCCGTCGAACCGATCGACACCCTGCGGGCCGGCGGCTGATCCCCCACCGTCGCCCCTGCTTCCCCGTCCCCCGTTGCATCTTCTGGAGACTTGACCATGAGCCGTGCCCCTTTGATCGCGGTCACGGGCCGCTGTTCCGACACTGCCGACAACGTTCGTGGCGCGGCCTTCTCGAGCGGGCAGGGCTACTCGCGCGCCGTCGCCGCGGCGGGCGGACTCCCGGTGATCGTCCCGCCGATCGCCGCCCGGTACGAACAACTGCTCGACACCATGAGCCGGTTCGACGCCCTCCTACTGCACGGCGGCGGTGACGTCGACCCACGCCGGTACGGGCAGGAGCCGACGGCCGAGCAGCTCTACGGGATCGTGCAGGACCACGACGACCTGGAGTTCGCGCTCGTCGACGCAGCGTTGTACCTCGGCCTGCCGGTGCTCGCCATCTGCCGAGGGATCCAAGTGCTGAACGTGGCGCTCGGCGGCACGCTCGTGCAGGACCTCGGCACCGAGTCGCACTGGTTCTCGCACCACGCCGTCGACCTCGATCCGGGGTCCGTGACGGCTGCCGCCTTCGGGACTCCCTGTCCCGTCGCGTGCCCGTCGGTGCACCATCAGGCGATCGACGCCGTCGCCCCGTCGCTGCGCCTGGTGGGCCGAGCTCCCGACGGCACGCCCGAGGCGGTCGACCTGCCGGGGTCTCGGTGGACGGTCGGCATCCAGTGGCACCCCGAAGACACCTGGACGAGCGACCCCGAGCAGTTCGCCGTGTTCCGCTCCTTGGTCACCGCCGCCACCCCGTCCCTGACCCTGACCCCCGGCCCGGCCCCGGCCCCGGGCTTGCACCCGGCCTGGAGCCGGCGCGTGGGCGCGACTTCCCTGCAGCGCCGGGTTCTACGCCCACTCGGCCGGTTGCCGCATCCCGGCCGGTTGCCCCCGCCGCCTGGACCCGGCGTGGGCGGCTTCCGTGCCGCGGAGCCGGGTTCTCGCGCCTCCGGTGGATGCGGGCCGCCGGGACGTACGCTGCGCCCGGCTTCCCGAACCTGCGCCCGAAGCGCGCACGAACCGAATGGGGATGTCCATGGCTCCGAACCGTCGCCAGCTCGACGAGTTGGTCGCCCGCCGCCACGGTGTGGTCACCGTCGAGGATCTGCTCGATCTCGGCTATCGGCCGAAGTCGATCGAGAGTCTCGTGACCCGCAGACAGCTGGTCCCGATGCTCCCGGGCGTGTATCGCTCACCGGCGTGGCCC
Organism: Ilumatobacteraceae bacterium; assembly: GCA_041394645.1. Classification (GTDB taxonomy): domain Bacteria; phylum Actinomycetota; class Acidimicrobiia; order Acidimicrobiales; family Ilumatobacteraceae; genus JAWKHV01. The sequence continues at coordinate 91,569 of JAWKHV010000002.1, forward strand.
CCGGGCGAACGCCAGCGCTTGCTCGCGATCTGCCGCCGCAGTCCGCACGCGGTGATCTCCCACACGACCGCAGGACAGGTCTGGCGGATCCGCAAGATGTCCGGCTCGACGATCCGCGTGCTCACGCCACATCGGAGCAGTCCCGAACTCCCGGGCGTGACCGTCCACCGCTGTCGGCGGATCGACCCGGTCGACATCGTGGTGGCCCCGGACGGCGTGCGGCTCACGAGCCCTCCTCGCACCCTGTTCGATGCGTCGTCGCTCCTGGGAGCGGGACCGGATGAGTCGGCGCTCGAGCAGGTGCTGGACCGGGGGATGTGTACGTTGGCGACGGTCGCAGGCACCGTCGAACGGCTGGCTCGCGGTGGGCGGCCCGGATCGGCGGAGATGAGGCTGGTACTCTGCGCCGCCCGACCTGGGCGCGTCGGTGCAATCCGATCTCGAACTTGCGTCGTCCAGGCCCTGCGCCGTCACGGTCTCCCCGAGCCGCACCGCCAGTTCCCGATCCGACTGCCGAACGGCCGGCTCATCCATCCCGATCTCGCCTACCCCGCCCAGATGTTGGCGATCGAGATCGATCATCCGTTCTGGCATCTCCAGCGGATTCGATCCCACCGCGACAAGGTCCGTGATCGGCAGCTCACCCGAATCGGTTGGCGGACGATCCGCATCACCGACTGGGACGTCGAATCAGGCCTCGAGGCGGCCATCGACGACATCCGCCACACCCTCGGGGTCGTGGCTCCCGGCTGACCGGCGCGCGACCAGGCCGAGCCGAGCGAGGTGGGCGCGGGATCCCCGCGAGATGCAGGGTTCTCGCGCCCACTCGGGCGGGGACGACATGCCCGGGTGCGGAAGCGGCAGGGTGGCCCGGGTCAGCGGCCGGCGAGCGGGACGGCGTCCTGGGCCAGGCTGACGAGCCAGCCGGGCAGGAAGCCGACCACGAGGGTGAACCCGAGTGCGAGCGAGATCGCCACTCCGGCCGACAGCGGGATCCGGACCCGTTCGACCGGGGCGGTCTCGGGAGCATCGGCGAGGAACATCGACACGATGATCCGCAGGTACAAGAACGCCGAGACGACCGCGGTGAGCATGGCGACGATCGCCAACGGATAGGCCTTGGAGTCGACCGCAGCGAGGATCACGCCGAACTTGGCGACGAACCCCGACGTGAGGGGCACCCCGGCCTGGGCCAGCAGGAACACCGTCAACGCCAGCGCCAGCGCCGGTCGCTGCTTGCCGAGCCCGCGGTAGTCCTCGAGTTCGTGGGCCGAGTCACCGTCGCGGCCGACCAGGGTGACGACGCCGAAGGTGCCGATCACGAGCACGGCGTAGGCCATCAGGTAGAACAGCGCGCCCGAGGTGCCCTTGTCGGAGACGACGGTGACGCCGAGGAGGATGAACCCGGCGTGGTTGATCGACGAGTAGGCCAGCATCCGCTTCACGTTGGTCTGGACCACGGCCATGATGGCGCCGACGGCGAGCGTGGCGATCGTGATGACCCAGAGCACCGGCTTCCAGTCGTCCTGGCGGGCGGGCAGGGCGTAGTCGAGGATCCGCAGCGTGGCGGCGAACGCCGCCGCCTTCGAGGCCGAGGCCATGAACGCGGTGATCGGCGACGGCGAGCCCTGGTAGACGTCCGGTGCCCAGGAGTGGAACGGCACCGCGGCCATCTTGAACGCCAGGCCTACGAGGAGCAGGGCGATCCCGGCCAGGAGCAGCGCCTTGCTGTTGTCGACGATGATCGTCTCCGACAGGGTGCGGAAGATCGAGTCCTGGGCCGGGTTGGCCGAGGTCAGGCGAGTCGTGCCGAGGGCGCCGTAGATGAGCGCCACTCCGTACAGGAAGAACGCCGAGGAGAAGCCGCCGAGGATGAAGTACTTCAGGCCGGCTTCCTGGGACTCGGTGCGTCGGCGGTTCGAGGCCGCCAACACGTACAGGGCGATCGAGAGGGTCTCGAGGCCGAGGAACAACACGACGAGGTCGTTGGCGGCGCCCATGACGATCCCGCCGATCCCGCTGCACAGGAACAAGGCGTAGACCTCGGGGCCGTCATAGCCCTCCCGCCGCAGGAAGTCGTCGGCGAGCAAGGTGGCGCCGAGGATCGCGATGCAGATCGTGATGGCGACGAAGGCGGCGAAGCGATCGAAGCGCAGCGTGTCGGCGACGAGGAACGGGGAACGTCCGTCGCTGATGTCGTCCCACACGAAGGCGGCGAGCACACCGGCGGCGCCGGCCACGGTGGCGCTGAACGCGGCGTACAACCCGCGCGGCCAGCGAGGGGTCAGCGCGGCGGAGACGAGCAGGACGAGGGCCCCACCCAGCAGGGTGAGCATGGGCGACAGCGCCCACCAGTCGATCGAGGGTCCGGCGAATTCCGTCGGCATGTCACTCACCCTCCTCGGCGTGAGCATCGGCTTCGACCGCGTGCTCCTCGCCTCCTTCGAACAACGCCGGCTGCGGTTCCACGTAGCCCGTCTTCTCCTCGATGTGGGTCATCAGCACGGTGACGCTCGGCTGGATCCGATCGAGCATCGGCTTCGGGTACACGCCGCAGAACACGATCAGTCCGAGCAGGGGCAACATCACCAGGCCCTCGCTCCAGGACAGCTCGCGGAACGACTTGTTGGCCTCGTCGGGCTCGCCGTGGAAGACCCGCTGGTAGGCCCAGAGGAGGTAGAGCGCAGCGATGATGACGCCGGTCGCGGCGATCACGGTCCACCACCGGGCGGTGAGGAACGAGCCGATCAGGACGAGGAACTCGCCGACGAACCCGTTGAGTCCGGGCACACCGATCGAGGACAGCATCACGAGGGTGAACACCGCGGCGAAGATCGGTGCCACGGCCTGGATGCCGGTGAGTTCGGCGATCTGGCGGGTGTGGCGGCGGTCGTAGATCATGCCGACCATCAAGAACAACGCACCGGTCGACACGCCGTGGTTGATCATCTGCAGCACGCCGCCCGTCACCGCCTGAGTGGTGAAGGCGAACGAACCGAGGACGATGAACCCGAGGTGGGCGACCGAGGAGTAGGCGACGAGTCGCTTGAGATCCTTCTGCATCGTCGCGGCGATGGCGCCGTAGGTGATGCCGATCACGGCGAGGGTGAGGAACAGCGGCCGGAAGTACCGAGCGGCTTCGGGGAACAGGGTGAAGGCGAAGCGGAGGAACCCGTAGGTGCCGAGCTTCAGCATCACGCCGGCCAGGATGACCGACCCCCCGGTGGGCGCCTGGGTGTGGGCGTCGGGGAGCCAGGTGTGCAACGGGAACACCGGCACCTTCACTGCGAACGCGAGGGCGAAGGCGAGGAAGAGCCAGCGCGCAGTGTTGGTGGCGAACGAGGCCTGCTGCAGTTCGAGCAGGTCGAAGGTGAGATAGCCGAGCGACTGGCGAGCCAGGAACGCGGTCGTGATGATCCCGACCAGCATCAGGGCCGAGCCGACCATCGTGTAGATGAAGAACTTCAGCGCGGCGTAGACCCGCTGGTCGTAGCCCCAGCCGCCGATGAGGAAGTACATCGGCACGAGCACCAGCTCGAAGAAGGCGAAGAACAAGAACAGGTCGAGGCTGACGAAGGCCCCGAGCATCCCGGCCTCGAGCAGCAGCATCCACGCGAGGTACGGCTTTTTGTCGTGGTGCGGATCGGCGCCGAGCATGGCGATCGGGAAGAGGATCCCGGTGAGCACCACCAGGAACAGCGAGATCCCGTCGAGACCGAGATGCCAACCGATGCCCCACTCCGGCACCCACTGGTGCTTGGAGACGAACTGGTAGCCACCTTCACCGGTCTCGAAGGCCCGCAGCATCCACAGCGTCATGCCACCGGTCACCACCGAGAACCCGACCGCGGCGAGCTTCACGAACTCGGGACGCCGGTTGGAGAGCAATGCGACCACGGCCGCGCCCACGGCGGGGACGAGGATGAGGACCGTCAGGATCGGGAACTGGAGTGACGACGTGTGAGGCATCAGAGCACTCCTCGGATCAAGAACCAGGCCATCAGCGCCACGACACCGCCGCTGATGCCCAACGCGTAGTTGCGAACGAAGCCGGTCTGCGCCTTGCGCAACAGGCCGCCGAGGGAGCGGACACCGGACGCCGAGCCGTTGACGGCACCGTCGACGACGTTGCTGTCGACCCAGGCGACCTGCTCGAAGGCCTGGCGGCCCGGGCCGCCCATGAAGTCACTGATCGCCCGGTCGTAGTACCAGCCGTTGGCGAGGATCGCCGGCTCGACCGGCTTCACCCGCTTCTGCTGGTACACGGCCACGGCGCCGAGGATCCCGGCGATGGCCCCCAGGATGGCGATGCCGGCGAGGACCCACTTGATGTCCTCCGCCGTGGTGCCGAGCTGGCGCTCGGCTCCCTCGACGAGGGGCTCGAGCCACTGCTCCAGGAACTTCGTCTTGTGCGAGAAGGGCAGCTGCAGCCCGCCGCCGACGATGGCCAGCCCGGCCAGGACCACCAACGGAGCGACCATGGTGAAGGGGGACTCGTGCGGCTTGAAGTCGCCGTGGGCCCCGTGCTCCTCGGCGTGCGTTTCCCAACGGGCCTCGCTGAAGAACACCAGGATCACCTGACGGGTCATGTAGTACGCGGTGAGGATCGCGGTGACGAAGCCGACGACCCACAGGATCGGGCTCTTGTCGAAGGCGAAGAGCAGGATCTCGTCCTTGGACCAGAAGCCGGCGAACGGCGGCACGCCGGCGATGGCGAGCCAGCCGACGATGAAGGTGGCCGCGGTGATCGGCATGAACTTCCGCAGCATGCCCATCTTGCGCATGTCCTGCTCGTGGTGCATCCCGTTGATGACCGAGCCGGACCCGAGGAACAACAGCGCCTTGAAGAAGGCGTGGGTGATCATGTGGAAGATCGCCGCCACGTAGGCACCCGAGCCGACGGCGAGGAACATGTAGCCGAGCTGGGAGACGGTGGAGTAGGCGAGCACCTTCTTGATGTCGTGCTGCGCGACGGCGATCGTCGCCGCGAACAACGCGGTCGCCGCGCCGATGCCCGCCACCGCCCAGGGCGCCCAGTCGTACGAGGCGATCTGGAGCACCGCCCCGGTGCGGGTCATCAGGTACACGCCGGCGGTCACCATCGTCGCGGCGTGGATGAGCGCCGAGACCGGCGTGGGGCCGGCCATGGCGTCGGGCAGCCAGATGTAGAGCGGCAGCTGGGCGCTCTTGCCGCAGGCCCCGACGAACAACATCATGGCGATGCCGGTCGCGGTGGAGCGGGCGAGCGAGCCGCTGTGCGCCGCCTCGTTCAGCGGCCCGTAGTTGAGGGTGCCGACGGCCTGGAAGGTCAGGAACATCGCCATCATGAAGCCCCAGTCACCGACGCGGTTGGTGACGAAGGCCTTCTTGCCGGCGGTGGCGTTGGCCGGGCTCGTGTGCCAGAACGAGATCAGGAAGTAGGAGCACGCACCGACGCCCTCCCACCCGAGGAACGTGACGAGCATGTTCGAGCCCAGCACCAGCATGAGCATCGAGAGCACGAACAGGTTCGGGTACAAGAAGAACTTGGAGAACTTCGGGTCGCCGTGCATGTAGCCCACGGCGTAGAGGTGGATCAGCGCACCGATGCCGGTGACGAACAGCGCCATCGTGATCGACAGCGGATCGGCCATCAGGCCGAGGTCGACCTGGAGGAGCCGACCGGCATCCACGACCACAGGACGAACGCCGCGTGCTGCGCTCGCTCCTCGGCATCCATCGACCACAGGTCGAAGAACACGGCGACGGTGGTGATGAACGAAGCGGCCACCATCGACGCTGCGAAGTACCCGGCCTTCGGTTCTCCGAGCTTTCGGCCGAACACGAGGATGGCCAGGAAGCCCACGAGGGGAAGGTCGGGATGAGCCAGACGAGATCGAGCATGGGTTCAGCCCTTCAACATCGCGAGGTCGTCGGCGTTGGCGCCGGGCCGTTTACGGAAGATGGCGACGATGATGCCGAGGCCCACGACGACCTCGGCGGCCGCCACGACGAGCACGAAGAACACCGCCGTCTGACCCTTCACGTCCGCGTAGGCGGTGGCGAAGGTGACGAAGGAGAGGTTCACCGCGTTGAGCATCAGCTCGACACACATGAACATGATCAGCGGGTTGCGGCGCACGAGCACGCCGACCGCACCGATGGCGAACAAGGCCGCCGAGACCAGCAGGTACCAGAGCGGGGTGGGATGGAGTGCGGCGAGCATCAGGCGTCCTTCCGCTCGGCGGGCAGGCGGCGGGCGAGGAGGACCGCGCCGACGACGGCGATCACGAGGAGGACCGAGACCAACTCGAAGGCGAACACGCCATCGGAGAACACGCTCCTGGCCAGTTCCCGGATGTTGTCCTCCGGGTTGGTCGGCTCGGAGAGCCCGCCGTACAGGCCTCGCCCGAGGATGACGGCAGTGCCGGTCAGCGCGGCGATGCCAAGTCCGACGATCGGACCGACGTAGCGCTGGGCGGTGAGCGGCTCGGTGCGGATGTCCTCGGCCTTGTCGACGCCGAGGAGCATGATGACGAACAAGAAGAGCACGACGATGGCACCCGCGTAGACGATCACTTCCACCGCGGCGAGGAAGTGGGCCTGCAGCGCCACGAAGTGGACGGCGATCCCGAACAAGGTGAGCACCAGCGACAGCGCGGCGTGCACCGGGTTGGGCCGGGTGATCACTCCGATGGCGCCGGCGAACACCATCAGGCTCGCCACGACGAAGACGATGGTGGCAGTCACTGGCCCTGTTCCTTCCCGCTCACTCGCGCCTCGGCGCCGTGAGCGTCGGCGACGGCCTGGGCCGGTTCGGCCGGGCGGACGCCGACCCCGAGTTCACCCGACCATGCGTCTACGCCGCGGTAGGCGGCCGACCCGCCCGGGGCGGTGGCGCGCATCCAGCCCGAGGTGAGCTGCTCGTCGCCGTCGCGCCAGTCCTCCCACGGCAGTTGCTTGGGCTTGCCGTCGTCGTCGACCACCAGTTCGGCCTTGGTGTAGATGGCGTCCTGGCGGTTGGTGAACGAGAACTCGAACATCTTCGATTCGGTGATCGCCTCGGTCGGGCAGGCTTCCACGCACAGGTCGCAGTGGATGCAGCGCAGGAAGTTGATCTCGTAGATGTAGCCGTAGCGCTCGCCCGGCGAGACCGGGTCGTCGATCGGGTTGTCGGCGCCGCGCACGTAGATGCACTTGGCGGGGCAGACACCGGCGCAGAGTTCGCACCCGATGCACTTCTCCATGCCGTCCTCGTAGCGATTGAGGACGTGGCGCCCGTGCAGTCGCTCGGGCTTGGCGATCTTGGTGTCCTTGGCCGTCTTGCCCTTGGCGTTGCCACGGCCACCGGAGTACTGGGTGGTGACCTTGTTCTTGTAGCCGTGCTGGCGAGCGGTGACGAGGAAGCCTCCGAGGTAACCCATCAGAACATGGCCCCTTCCTTGGCACTGTTGCGGGCGCTGGCTCGGAACGCGGCGATCAGCAAGCCGTAGCAGGCGAAGCCGACGACGGCGGCGACGATGTAGGTCGCCGGCACGTTCCAGTCCTCGTCCCGAGCGGTCCGGATCGCCGCGAGCATCATGAACCATCCGAGGGAGACCGGGATCAGCAGCTTCCACCCGAGGTTCATCAGCTGGTCGTAGCGGAAGCGAGGCAGCGTGCCCCGGAACCACACGTACATGTAGAGGAACAACAGCAGCTTGAGCAGGAACCAGATCGTTCCCTCGATCGCGCCCGGGATGAGCGGGATGTCGAACAGGGGCTGGGGCCCGCCCAGGAACAGCGTCACGATGATGGCGCTCATCGTGATGGTGTTCATGAACTCGGCGAGGAAGAACAGGGCGAACTTGATCGACGAGTACTCGGTGTTGAAGCCACCCACGAGTTCCTGTTCCGCCTCGACGAGGTCGAACGGCGGGCGGTTCAGCTCGGCGGTGGCGGCGATGACGAACACGATGAAGGGCACCACGCCGGTGGCGAGGAGGTTCCACTTCCCGATGCCGTCCTGGCTGGCCACGATCCCGTTGGTCGACAGCGAGCCGGAGAGCAGCAGCACCGCGGCGACCGACATGCCGAGGGCGGCCTCGTAGGAAATCATCTGGGCCGAGGCCCGGACCGAGCCGAGGAGCGGATACTTCGAGCCCGACGCCCAACCGGCCAGCATGATGCCGTAGACGGCGATCGAGCTCATGGCGAGCACGAACAGGATGCCGACCGGCGGGTCACCGAGCTGCACGAGCGTGGTGTGGCCGAGGATGCGGACCGTGCCGTCGTGGCCGTCGGAGAAGTCTCCGCCCAACGGGATGACGGTCCAGACGAGGAAGGCGGGGACGAAGGCCAGGAAGGGGGCCAGCCGGAACACGACCCGCTCGGCGCGAGTCGGCAGCAGGTCCTCTTTCATGAACAACTTGGTGCCGTCGGCGAGGGTCTGGAGCAGCCCGTAGGGCCCGGCCTTGTTCGGGCCGATGCGGTTCTGCATGCCGGCGATGACCTTGCGCTCGAACCACACCATGAACATGGTGCCGACGAGGCCGATCACGAAGATGATCAGCACCTTGACGATGACGAACAGCACGTCACCGGCGGTGATGTCACCCGACAGCAGCGGGTCAGCGGCGAACACGTTCATCGTGACTCCGTCTCGGGAAGCGATTCGAGCGTGACATCGCAGACCTCGTCACCGGAATCGATGATGACGGCGATGTTGACGCCCGGTTGGTTGAAGGGCACCCAGACCTGGCCACGCGGGACCCCGTCGTCGGCGACGGCGGCCAGGATCACCGAGCCCCGAGGGCCGGTCACCTTGAGCTGGGTGCCGCCTCGGGCACCGAGTCGATCGAGGTCGAGGGAGTGCACGTGGATCGACGCCCCGGGGGCCAGGTTGGCCATCGACGGCGAGAGTTGGGTGAACACCGCCTTGTCGTACAGCTTGCGGCTGGTGACGAGACGATGGGCGTAGCCGTTGGGCTCCTTGGCCGCCGGGCCGGGGGCCGGGAGCGAGCCGGTGCCCGGGCGATCGACGAGCAGGCCGTCGGGCGCGGCGGCGAGGGCGGCCGCGGTGAGGCCGGCGAAGGCCGGAACCCGGTCGGCGATGGCGTCGGTGATCGACTCGACGCTGGCGAACCCGAGGTCCTCGCCGAGGCGGTCGGCGAGTTCGGCGGCGATCATCCAGTCGGGGCGGGCGGTGCCGGCCGGGTTGACCTTGGCCTGGAGCGTCGTGACGCGACCCTCGAGGTTGGTGGTCGTGCCGGCCTTCTCGGCGAAGACGGCTGCGGGCAGCACGACGTCGGCGCGAGCGGACGAGGCGGTGACGAAGGCGTCGACGGCGATGATCGATCGAACGCCACCGAGCGCTCGCTGGACCAGGTCGTGGTCGGGATGATCACCGAAGGGATCGACGCCGACCAGGATCAGGCAGGCGAGCTTGCCGGCCGCGGCCGCTTCGAGCATCGCGGTGGTGTACATCCCGCCCTCGCTCGGCTGGAAGCCCAGTCGCAGCGCGCCGTTGACGTTGCCACGGCGGAACGCCGGCAGCACCTTGGCCGCCGGGACCGCGGCGAGCACGTTGGCGAGCGCGTCCATCTGGAACCGATGCGACTCGGCCACGTTCGCCTTGCCGACGATGACCACGACCGGGCCCTTGGCCAGCTGGGCCGCGACCTCGGCCTCGGCGAGCGTCGATGCGACGACGCTGGCCTGTTCGCCCGAGCGGTACGGCACGGACTTCCACGCGTACTTCGTCATCCCCGTGCTGGTCGGCGAGAACTCGAGGACCTTGGAGCGGCCCTTCTCGACGGCGTCGCACCCGGAGGTACAGGACCGGCAGTTCCTCTTTGAGATCGGGCCCGAGAAGGACGATCGTCGGCGCGGCGCACGTCTCGTCGATGGTCGCCATCGGCAGGTCGAACACCGCGGCGGGAAGCCCGTCACTGAGCTGGGCGTAGACGTTCGGGGTTCCGATGACGTCCTTGGCCAACGTCGACCAGGCGAACGCATCCTCGTTCGTGCCCCGAGCGCCACCGATGACGCCGATGCCGGCGGCACCGTCGGATGCCTTGGCCTCGGAGATCAGCTCGGCCGCCTTGGCCAGCCGGTGGCCCAGTTCGCCTCGACGAGTTCACCGTCGACCTTGACCGCCGGGGTGCCGAGGCGGAGCTCGGAGTTCACGGCCTCGAAGTCGAACCGGCCGCGGTCGCACATCCAGCCCCAGTTGAGCGGATCGCTGTCGACGCCCTGCTTGCGCAACACCCGGTCCTGGCTGGCCTGCACCACGACGCGGCAACCGACCGAGCAGGCGGTGCAGGTGCTCTCGACCTGGCTCAGGTCCCACGGGCGGGCCTTGAAGCGGTACGGCTTGGCCGTGAGCGCACCCACCGGGCAGATCTGCACGGTGTTGCCCGAGAAGTACGAGGCGAAGGGCTCGTCCGGGAAGGTGAGCACCTGGGTCTGGTTCCCGCGGTGGGTGAAGTGGATCAGCTTGTCGCCGGCGACCTCGTCGGCGAAGCGGGTGCAGCGGTCGCACAGGATGCAGCGCTCCCGGTCCAGGAACACCAGATCGCTGATCGGGATGGGCTTCTCGTAGTGCCGCTTCTCCTCGACGAACCGACTCTCGCCGGGGCCGTGGGTCATGGCGTTGTCCTGCAGCGGACACTCGCCGCCCTTGTCGCACACCGGACAGTCGAGCGGGTGGTTGGCGAGCAGCAGCTCGAGCACACCCTCTTGGACCCGCTTGGTGGTCTCGGACTCGGTGAACACCTTCATGTCCGGAGCCACCGGCACCATGCAGGTGGGCGCCAGGCCCGGACCGCGACCCGAGTCGACCTCGCAGATGCACATCCGGCACATGCCGACCGGGTTCATCCGCTCGTGGTAGCAGAAGCGCGGGATGTAGACCCCGGCGTCCTGGGCCGCCTTGATCACCATGTCGCCCTTGCGGGCGATCACTTCCTTGCCGTCGATGAAGATCGTGACGGCGTTCGGATCCGGCTCGGGCTCCGCGACCTCGTCGGTTGCTTCGGAGACCGCAGCGTCGTCCGGAGCGGGCTCGGTGACGTCGTCGGGCTTGGTGTCGCTCACTGCCCACCTCCCACGGCCGCGGAGACCGGGATCGATCGCTTGGTGATCTTGGCTTCGAACTCCTCGGGGAACAGCACGAGCGCCGAGTTCACCGGGGCGTAGGCCGAGGGGCCGACGAAGCAGATCGTCGTCATCTTGTACGGGAACGGGACGGCCTCGAGACCGAGTCGCTCGCTCGCCGCGTGCGGGAAGTTCCCGGGGCAGATCGAGGCCCCGACCTCGTACAGCTGGGCGAGGTCGCGGTCGGTGCCCTTGCCCTCGCAGACGCGAGCCAGGATCCGCTCCAACCAAGTGCCACCCTCGCGGCACGGCACGCACTTGCCGCACGACTCGTGGGCGTAGAACCGGGTGAGGGTGTAGGCGGCCTTGGGGATGTCGGTGGTCTCGTCCATCACCATGAGGGCGCCGGACCCGAGCATCGAACCTGCCGCGCCGACCGGGCGGCCCTCGAACGGCAGATCGAGCTGATCCGGGACGAACCACGGGGCCGACCCGCCGCCGGGCACGAACGCCTTGAGTTCGTGACCGTCGCGGATGCCCTGGCAGAACTCCTCGCCGTAGAACACGTCCCGGAAGGTGGTCGAGCCGTTGATGATCTCGAACACACCGGGCCGCTTCACGTGACCGGACACCGCGATCATGCGGGTGCCGGGCGAGGTCTCGGTGCCGATCGCGGTGTAGGCGGCGGATCCGTTGCTGGCGATGAACGGCAGGTTGGAGAGGGTCTCGACGTTGTTGACGATGGTGGGCTTGCCGTACAGGCCGATGGCGGCCGGGAAGTACGGCGGCTTGAGCCGAGGCATGCCGCGCTCGCCCTCGAGACTCTCGATGAGGGCGGTCTCCTCACCGACGACGTAGGCCCCGGCACCCCAGTGCATGACGATGTCGACGGAGAAGTCGGTGCCGAGGATGTTCTTGCCGATGTAGCCCGCGGCGTAGGCGTCGTTCAACGCCCGGGCGACCCGCTCGTGGGCGAGGGCCATTTCGCCGCGGATGTACAAGAAGCACTGGCTCAGACCGGCGGCGTAGCACGCGATCAGGCAGCCCTCGATCAGCTGGTGCGGATCGAGCTCCATGAGGAGGCGATCCTTGTAGGTGCCGGGCTCGGACTCGTCGCCGTTGACGACGAGGTAGCGCGGCCTGGTGCCCTGCGGGGTGTGGCCCCACTTCACGCCGGCCGGGAAGCCGGCGCCGCCCCGACCGAGGAGGGTCGAGTTCTTCACCTCGTCGTGCATCTGGGCCGGCGTGCGGGCCAGGGCCGCCTTGAGGCCTTCATAGCCACCGGTGGCGAGGTAGCGCTCGAGGGTGTAGGAGTCCTCGTACTTGAACCGGGACGTCACGATCTGGGGTCGATCGCCGTCGTCGTAGTACCCGGCTGCCCACGGGTAGTTGCCGCCCGCGCTCATGATGCGGTCTCCTCGTTGCGAGTGAGCCAGCCCGGGGGTTCGGTGACCTGGTCCGGCGGGACCGGGCGGACCCAACGATCCTCGGGGATGTGCTGGCGGTTGCGGCCGAGCGTGCCGTGGGGCGGGATCTCGTCGTCGAGTCGTCCGTCGGACAGATCGTCGAGCAGCTGGTCGAGATCGGCCGGGGTGACCCGGAACCGATGGCGGTAGTTCACCTGCAGGCACGGGGCCTCGGTACAGGCGGCCTGGCACTCGGCGTGTTCCAGGGTGAACAACCCGTCGGGGGTGGTGCTGCCGGCCTTGATCCCGAGCTTGTGCTCGGCGTGGTGCATCAGCTCTTCGCCGCCCATCAGCCAGCACGACAACGTCCCGCAGATGTTGACGACGTACTTGCCGACCGGCTCCATCTTGAACATCTCGTAGAACGTGCAGGTGCCGAGGATCTCGGCCGGGGTGCAGTCGGTGAGCTCGGCGATGTGGCGGATGGCGTCCATCGTGATGTGCCCGTCCTGCTCTTGCGCGAGATGCAGCAACGGCACGGCGGCCGACTTCTTCTTCGGGTACCGACCGATGATCTCGCGGGCGATCGCGAGGTTGGTGTCGGTGAGGCGGGCCATCAGCGCAGACCTCCGGCGCACGGTTCGGGGCGCAGGCCCCGACGGACAAACGGTGCGGGGCGACGGCCCCGACGGACGAAACGGCTCATCGGTCGACGTCTCCGAGCACGGGGTCGACCGAGGAGATGCAGGCGACGGCGTCGGCCATCAGACCACCGCGCATCATGTGCGGCAGGGCCTGGATGTTGACGAACGATGGGGCCCGGATGTGCATCCGGTACGGCTTGGCGGAGCCGTCGGAGGCGAGGTAGCAACCGATCTCCCCGCGTGCCGACTCGATCCCGACGTAGACCTCGCCCTCGGGCACCTTGAAGCCCTCGGTGAAGATCTTGAAGTGATGGATGAGCGCTTCCATCGACTCGTCGATGCGAGCTCGCGGCGGCGGGGTGACCTTCTTGTTCTGGATGCGGTAGTCGCCTTCGGGCATCCGGTCGAGGATCTGGCGGACGATCTTCATCGACTCGCGGATCTCGTTGAGACGGATGGCGTAGCGGTCGAAGGCGTCGCCGTAGCTGCCGACGATCACGTCGAAGTCCATCTCGTCGTACTTCAGGTACGGCATGGCACGGCGCAGATCGAGGGCCACACCGGTCGAGCGCAGGATCGGCCCGGACGCGCCGAGGGCGAGGGCTTCTTGGGGCGTGATGACCCCGACGCCCTGCAAGCGCTCGCGCCAGATCGGCTGCTCGGTCATCAAGATGTCGTACTCGTCGAGGCGGGGCTCGATGACCTCGAGCAGCTCGAGCACGTCGTCGCGCCAACCCGGGGGAAGGTCGGCCGCCACACCGCCGGGGCGGATGTAGTTGTGGTTCATCCGCAGGCCGGTGACCTTCTGGAAGAACCGCAGCACCTGCTCGCGCTCGCGCCAGCCGTAGATCATCATCGACACCGCGCCGATGTCCATGCCGTTGGTCGCCATGAACAGCAGGTGGCTCGACATCCGGTTCAGCTCGGCGAAGAGCATCCGGATCCAGATGGCCCGCTCGGGCAGGTCCCCATCGATGCCGAGGAGCTGCTCGGTCGCCATCGAGAAGACCAGCTCGTTGTGGAACGGGCTGAGGTAGTCCATGCGAGTGACGTTGGTGCCGCCCTGCATGTAGGTGAGCTGCTCGCCCGTCTTCTCCATGCCGGTGTGCAGGTAGCCGATGACCGGCTTGCAACGCAGCACCTCTTCGCCCTTGAGCTCCAACATCAAACGGAGCACCCCGTGGGTGCTCGGGTGCTGGGGACCCATGTTGAGGATCATCGTCGAGTCCTCGTCGGGGATCTCGGGCTGGTCCTCGGCGAGGGCGGCGGCTTCGGCCTCGCTCATCCGCAGCACCGCGCCGACCTCGCGCATCAGCTCGCGAGCGCTGAGTTCGCTGCGCGGCTTGATGCCTTGTTCGGCTTCGTTGTTCTGCTGGATGGTCGAGATGACGGAGGGCTTTGTGACGGCGTTCACGAGCGCGCCCCTTTGAATTGCACGGGAATCGAACCCACGTCGTAGTCCTTGCGGAGCGGATGTCCGATCCAGTCCTCGGGCATGAGGATCCGGGTGAGGTCGGGGTGGCCGGTGAAGACGATGCCGAACATGTCGTAGGCCTCGCGTTCCATCGCCTCGGTCCCGGGCCACAGATCGAACAGCGTCGGCAGCACGGGCTCGTCGGCATCGAGCTGCACCCGCAGCCGGATCCGCTTGGCCGGTTCCAACGACATCAGGTTCACCACGACCTCGAACCGGCCCGCCGTGACGCCCTCGGGGAGGGTCCGATCCGGGAAGGCGAGGTAATCGACCCCGCAGAGATCGACGCACATCTCGAAGCCGTCGTCGAGCAGTTGCTTCATCACACCGAGGTACTGCTCGGTGGTGGGGAACAGCACCTGCTGTCCGTGCGACTCCGCGGCGATGCAGCCGTACAGCTCCTCCGACATGGTCAGCGGCCTCCGAGAGCGACGGGGACGGGGCGAGGGGCGGCCGAGGCGGCGGGCGCCAGTTCGATGCCGGCGCCGGCGCCGGTGGCAGTGCGGCGCTTCAGGAGCTCACCGGTCTCGATCTTGGTGTGCAGCTGCTCGATGGCGTGGATCAGGGTCTCGGGGGTGGGCGGGCAGCCCGGCGCGTAGATGTCGACCGGCACGACCTGATCGACGCCCTGGACGATGGCGTAGTTGTTGAACATCCCGCCCGACGAGGCGCACACGCCCATCGAGATGACCCACTTGGGCTCCATCATCTGGTCGTAGACCTGGCGCAGGATCGGCGCCATCTTCTGCGACACCCGGCCGGCGACGATCATGATGTCGGCCTGTCGCGGGGAGGCCCGGAAGACCTCCATCCCGAAGCGGGAGATGTCGTAGTGGGCACCACCGGCGGCCATCATCTCGATCGCGCAGCAGGCCAGGCCGAAGCTGGCCGGCCACGACGACCGGGACCGGGCCCAGTTGACGAGGTGCTCGAGTTGAGCGGTGACGACGTTGTCGGGGATGCCACCGAGGCCGTCGGCCTTGATGTCGGTGATGAGTCCCATCAGGCAGCTTCCTCCTCCGCGCGGCCCTGGAGACCGACGCGGCGGACCGTGGTGGACAGGGTGCGCTCGGCCGACACGATGTCGGACACCCCGCGGGGCCGCACGGCCTGGAGCGGACCCCACTCGAGGGCACCGCGAGCCACGACGTAGACGAAGGCGGCGAAGAAGACCGTCGAGAAGGCGATCATCTCCCAGAAGGCGTACCCACCGAGCTCGGCATGGGTCACTGCGTAGGGGTACAGGAAGATGATCTCGATGTCGAACATGATGAAGAGCATGGCGACGATGTAGAAGCCCACCGGGAACCGCTCGGGCGAGTCACGCGACGGGATGATGCCGCACTCGTAGGCGGCTTCCTTGGCCGCAGACGGCCGCCGGGGGGCGAGCAGGCGGGACGCCACCATGCTCACCGCTCCGAAGATGACGGCCAGCACCAAGAGGGCGAAGACGGGGAGGTACTGGGCCATATGGGATCACGCTCCTGCGGGTGCCTTGACCAACTTGCCTGATCGGTTGGCGACGACGAGGTCGTCCCGACGGTTCATCAGCCAGCACAGGATGGCCAGGATGATGCCCGAGCCGATGGTAAGGACGATGGACGGCTGGCGCCTGGACCCGAGGTCCCGAATCATGAGGACATAGGTCTTGGGCTGCGACGCGTCGATGGCCGGGGTGAGCGGGGCTCGACCGGGCTCGGTCAGCACCGGGATGACCGGCTGGACCTCGACCAGCGCGTAGCGCGGCTTGTGGCGGAAGGCCAGGAAGTCGATCGAGTCACCGAGCTTCGGGTAGCGCTCCCCGCCCTTGTCGTACACGGCCAGGGCGGTGTACTCGCCGGCGGCGAAGGTGTCGGTGGACTGGAGGATCTCGTCGGCCGAGGCCACGGCCTGGCCTCGCTTGGGATCTTCGTCGGCGAGGCGGACGTAGCCCTCTTGCAGTGGGTCGCCGGTGTTCAAGATGCCGGCACTCACCAGGTCGCCGTCGTTGACGATGGCCACGGGATCGGCGGGCTTCCAGGACGGCTCACGGCCCTTGAGACCGATGCCGTAGATCCACCAGATGACGCCCATCACGAACAACCAGCCGACCAGCCCCGAGGCAGCGACGAGGAAGCCGAGACGGGCACCGACGTTGGAGCCGACGATCAGGTACACGCTGCCGCACAGGACGACGAACCCGATCATCACGACGATGATGCCGCGCAGCTCCGGTTTCCAGGACAGGGCGAGAATGGTCGCGATGCTCACGGGTCACAGGCTCCGGACGTAGTCGACGATTTCGGTGATCTGTTGCTCGGTCAGCATGTGACCGAAGCCGGGCATGCGACCCGAACCCTGGGCCTGGTTGCCGTACCGCTTGCCGTAGACCGAGCCAGCCTCGATGAACGAGACCATGTCGGCGGAATTCGGGAAGCGGATGTTGGTCGAGCCGCCGGTGAGGTTCCAGCCCAGACCGCCCTGGCCGGTGACGCCGGGGTCACCGTAGGACCAGCCGCTCGTGTGGCACCGGGCGCACGAGTAGGCGCCGGAGGCCAGGTCGAGGTTGAACAGCGCCTCGCCTCGGCTGGCGTAGGTACCGTTGGCGACCAGCTGGTCGGCGCGAGCGTCGATCTCCTGCTGGTTCTCGAGCGGCAGGGTGCCGCCGTCGCACACCGCCGGGTCGGCCGTGCTGGAGAACGGTGTGTCGGTGGTGCATCCGACCGGCTGGATCTGGATGCTCTCGAGGTAGGTGATGAGCGTCTGGATCTGCTGTTCGTTCATCGGGCCGCCACCGTCGAGGCCCCAGGGGGACATCGGCGAGAACGGGCGGCCGTAGGTGAGGATGAAGCGGACCTCGTCCTCGCTGAACCGGTAGAGCACCGTGTTGAGGGCGGGAGCCAGCCAGCTGACCGAGATGACCTCGCCCGTCTTGGGATCGGTGATCGCGTACGGCGCGACGCCGCCGGTCCCCTTCATGCCGCCGTGGCAGCCGGCGCAGTTGAACCCACCGTTGGCGGTGGTCTCGAACAGTTCCGCGCCCCACTTCACGAACTTGGTCGTGGTCCCGGTATCGGCGTTGGCGGCCCGCTGGGGCTCCATCAGCCAGTAGACGGGCAGGGTGATGGCGATGACGCCGAGCAACAGCACGGCCAGCAGCTGGGTGCGCTCCAGCTTGGGACCCTCGAGGGTCTCGTCGTCGTAGTACTGCTTGCGGTTGGCCGCCAGCTCGATCTCCGAGCCGACTTCGGCGCGGCCGCTGCGGACGTTGAAGAACGCATAGACGGCCCAGCCGACGGCGATGACAAGGGCCAGGAACCAGGCGAAGTTCGTCGAGTTCGATGCGGCGATCATCAGTGGCTTCCTCCGCCCGCACCGATGCTGTGCGGTCCTTCGGCCTCCTTGCCGGTGGTGTTGGTTCCGATCGCCGGACCCTGGATGACGACGGCGGTGTCGATGGTGACCTGACCGTTGGAGAGGGTCACACCGAAGCGGTCCATGCCGCGAGGAGCCGGTCCGCCCTTCTTCTCACCGACCTGGTTGTACTGCGAGCCGTGGCACGGGCACTCGAACCACTGCGAGCTCACGCACTCGGGCACGCGGCAGCCGAGGTGCGGGCACTTCTGGTAGAGGGCGACGATGCCGTTGCGCATCCCCTCGAGCACCGGTCCCGAGTAGACCTTCTCGGCCTTGCCCAGGGCGTCGCTCGGGTACTCCGTCACCCAGGTTCGAGCCTCGGGAAGGTAGAAGAATCCGTTGGCGGTGCGGATGCCTTGGATGATGTCGTCGAGCTTGCCGGCGTTCACCTTGGAACCGAAGCCTCCGCCCTGCTTGGGTAGAGGAAGGCGATGCAGGCCAGGCCGAACGTGCCGAGGCCGACCGACATCAGCGTGACCATGCCGCGGTTGAAGAACTGGCGCCGGTTGACGCCGATCACTTCGGGGTCGGGGGCCACGAACGGTGCCGGCGGCAGACCGGCGGGCTTGGCGAGCGCGGTGCGATCGGCGGCGGCCTGGGCCTCGATCTCGCGACCGGTGACGGCCGCGACCGGCTCGACGGCGCGATCCCGTTTCCGGGTCTCGCGGCTGAGGGCGCCGGCACCGCGAACGTCGGCCTTGCGGGCAGCCGTGATGAACAACACGACGGCGAGCAGGACGACGGCTGCGACACCGATGGCGATGAGTGCTCCGGGGGTCATGACGTCACCTCACAGATCCATGAACAAGCCATCACGCCAGGGAAGCGTGAAGTTGAAGCCCGGGCCACGGAAGAACGTTCCGATGATGACCAGCACGGCCCAGAACATGAGGTGCACGGTCATGATCGAGATCGCGAATTTGCGGTCCTCGGGCTTGTTGCTCGGGTTGCGGTCGATGTAGGGCGCCAACATCAGCGCGACCAGGCCGATGCCGGGGATGGTCACACCAGCGACCATCGGATGGAACATGGTCAGCAGCTCCTGCAGACCGAGGAAGTACCAGGGAGCCTTGGACGGGTTCGGCGTCTTGTTGATGTTCGCCAGTTCCAGCAGCGGTGCGTTGACGAAGATCGAGAACAACGTCACGAAGGCCGTGCAGGCCAGGGCGGCGACGAACTCGACGGCCAGGAGGTGGGGCCAGGTGTGGACCTTGTCCACCGGTGAGGCCTTCACGTCTTGGATCGAGCCCGACTTCACCACGGTCAGGAGGCGCTGGGTGTGGCCACCCGGGCCGGCACCGATCGGGACGCCGCCACCGGCCGGTGCCGTGGCGACCGCGGCTGCAGCCTTCTCGGCCACGGCGACGGCTCCACCGCCGCCACCGGCCTCGGCCGCGCCCTTGTTCTTGGCGGCGCGAGACCGCTCGAGGAGGTGGGCAGGGATGCGGGGATCAGCCGCGGGCGCGTCAGCTCCAGCCGAGGCGTCGCCACCGGCCGGGGCAGCATCTGCCGCGGCCTTGGCGCGTGCCGCTTCGGCTCGCTTGCGCAGGTGTTCGGGGATCTCGGTCATCTCGTCGCGTTCCCTTCGATCACAGCGGTCCCGAGATGCCGCCGTCCTTACGCACCCGCCAGAAGTGGATCGCCATGAAGATGATCAACACGAACGGGAGCATGATGACGTGCAGCACATACCAACGAAGGAGGGTCTCGCCGCCGATCTCGACACCGCCGAGAAGGACGAACCGGACCTGGGTACCGATGACGGGCGAGTACCCCATCATGTTGGTACCGACGGTGACGGCCCAGAGGGCCAACTGGTCCCACGGCAGCAGATAACCGGTGAACGACAGCAGCAGGGTGAGCATCAGTAGCACCACGCCGATGACCCAGTTGAACTCTCGGGGCGGTTTGTAGGCGCCGTGGTAGAAGACCCGGGCCATGTGGAGGAACACCGAGAGCACCATCAGGTGGGCGCCCCATCGATGCATGTTTCTGACCAGGAGCCCGAACGTCACCGAGGTCTGGAGGGCCCGGATGTCGTTCCAGGCCGCCGTGGTGGTCGGCCGGTAGAAGAACATCAAGAAGATGCCCGTCACGGTGAGCAGGATGAACAGGAAGAAGCTGAGTCCACCGAGGCACAGCGTGTAGCTGACCTTGACCGCATGTCGCTTCACCTTGACCGGGTGCAGGTGGTACAGCACCGAGTTCATGATGACGTAGCTGCGGTTACGCGGGCTGTCGGTGTAGCCCTTCCGGAAGATGGAGCCCGGCCGGAAGATGGAGTTCCATGCTTGGCTCCCCTGGACCGAGTCCATGGTGGCCGAGAGGCGCTCCTTCGCGGAGGGGCGGGGCTTGTCGTCGATGATCTTTGCCACGGGTGGTCAGTCCTCAGAGTCTCATGCCGTAGGCATAGCCGTGGTTGTTGGTGCGCTGGTGGCCGTCGCCGGTGGCGCCCGGAGCGCCGGCCTTACCCAGGATGATGACGCCCGTCGGGCATCGGTCGACGCACATCGCACAGCGAGTGCACACGTCGTCGTCGATGAGGAAGAGGACGTTGTCGGAGGGGTCGCTGCCCGGCTGCTCGGTCCCCGTTGCTTCGGCGATGGCGCCGGGGGTGACCATGTGGATGCACTTCCACGGGCAGATGTCGACGCAGCCCTCGCACATGATGCACTCGGTCTGGTCGATGTGGATGAACTGCTTCGGCTTGACCGCTTTGGTCAAGTAGTCGGCGTCGACCTCTACCAGCTGGTATTCGGTCGACCATTCCGGCATCGGCGGATTGGCGTCGGTCTTGGCCATCGGTCAGGCCTTCTTGACCAGGGGACGGCCGAAGGTCGACGTGGCGACCTCGGTGGAGGTGGTCTGACCCCGTCGCTGCCACTTGGCCCACAAGATGCACTGGACGGCCACGAAGAACACGTAGATGTGCACCACGATGAGGTCGCCGATCTGCAGCCAGTTGATGTCGAACGGGAACCAGCCCCCGCGGGACTGGGGCTTCAAGATGCCGCCCGGGCCGATGAAGCCCTTGTCGGCTCGCCACCCGAGTTCGTTCTGGACCCAGGTCAAGAACTGGTGGGGCACCACGCCGTAGGCGAGGAACATCACGCCGAAGCAGTACACGGCAGCCGCCATGGCCTCGCCCCACTTGAGGGGTTGGCCCTTGGGGCGCCGTTTCGCGTACGGGACGGCCACCAGCCCGAGCAGCGTCGTGACGACGAACGAGAAAACGAATGCCTGCATTACGCCGTCACCTCCACCTCGGACGCCGCCTCCGGGCGCCTCACCGTCGATCCGGTTCTCTTCACCGTTGCTCTCACCTGGAAAAATCCTGTCGTTCGGGCCCTTGGACCCGAGGGACTCGGGACCCGTGGTTGTGAAACCGCGCACGAACACTAGTCCTGAGACCCCGGTGAGGGGCCAGTCCGTCGCCACACTCGCGGGACGGAATGCTGTGCGATATGTCGCCCGAGCGAGTCTCGGACCTGTCGACCTGCGGGAACTCGGCGAAAATCGTCCGAGCACCCACAGCGTGTCTACCACCCCGCTCCGTCATTTTCATGTGCAGCCCGAGAGTGGTCCGGTTGGGTGAGCCGGGTCGAATGGCCCGGGATCGGGGCCCGACGGACGCCGATGCTGGCGGCGGGCCTCCGGTCGCGCCGTCTGACGGGGGGCGGCCAGGAACCCTGTCGATCCCCGGGGCCGCGGCGACGGCTGGGGACGACCGGGTGAGCGTGACCTGGTGGTCGTGACGGCCATCGGTCCCGGTCGCGACGGTCGAGTGGCGGGTTGATTGCTGACGCGCAGAGCAGTGGCTCTAGTCTTGCTGCGTGACCGAGATCCCCGAGCACCTGCTCAAGCGTTCGCGCGAGCGCCGCGCTGCGGCGAGTGGCGCCCCCGCCGAGGGTGGCGACGCTGCGACGAACTCCCCCGTGCCCGCTGCGTCGACACCGGCTGTCCCGGCCGCGGCCACCCCGGCCAAGGCGGCTCCGGCGGCGCCCCCCGCCGCCGAAGCCCGATCCGCCGTACGTCCAGGCGGCCAAGAACCGGCGCAAGATGCCGTTCTGGGCCATGGGTGCGTTGAGCTTCCTCCCCTTGTGGGGCTTCATGTACGCCCGCGGCCTGACCCCGGAGACCAAGGTGGTCGAGGGGCCGATCAGCATCGGCACCGAGGTCTACACCAACTGCTCGTCGTGCCACGGCGCCGCCGGCGGCGGTGGCGTGGGTCGACAGCTCTCGGGCGGCGAGGTCCTCAAGACCTTCCCGGCGATCGAGGACCAGCTGAACCTGGTCTACACCGGGTCCCAGGCCTACGACGTGGCCGGGTTGACGACCTATGGCGATCCGAACCGCGAGGGCGGTCCGCACCAGCCCGGTTGGGGCAAGGGTGCCTACATGCCGGCCCAGGGTGGCTCGCTCACCGACGTCGAGATCCTCGGCGTGGTGTGCCACGAGCGCTACGACCTCGGTGGAGCCGACCCGACCAGCGAGCAGTGGGCCGCCGAGTACGAGGAATGGTGCGCTCCCGAGGCGCCGAAGTTCCTCGAGCTCGAGGAGGGCAAGACCTTCGCCGATCTCGAGGGCGTGGGCACCACGCCTCGCCCCTCGGTGCTCGCCCAGGGCTGACCCGTCCGACCGACCAGTCGCTGACCTGATCCGGGTGGGCGCGAGATCCCTGCAGGGTGCGGGGGTCTCGCGCCCACTCGGCGTTTGTGGGCGGGATTCGTCAGCGGTGGGCGGGATTCGTCGAGGTCCGTGTGGTGATCCCGACCATTTCGACGGAGACTGGGTGACGTGCAGCCCCCCACCACGCAGGTCCTCGTGATCGGGGGCGGGCCCGCCGGCGCGGCCGCCGGATACTGGCTCGCCCGAGACGGTCACGACGTCACCATCGTCGAGCGCAAGTTCTTCCCCCGGGAAAAGACCTGTGGGGACGGTCTGACCCCACGAGCGGTCAAGCAGCTCCACGACATGGGGCTCGCCGATGCCCTGACCCCCTTCCACCGCTACAGCGGGCTGCGGGCGACCGGCATGGGGCGCGAGCTGGAGTTGGAGTGGCCGTCGCATCCGATCTATCCGAACTACGGCTACGTGGTGCGCCGTCGCGACCTCGACATGGCCGTCGCCATGCACGCCGAGGCGGCCGGCGCCACCCTGCTGCAGGGGCACGAGGCGGTCGAGCCGATCATGGACCGCGGCTTCCTGCGCGGGGCGACGGTGAAGGACAAGGTCTCCGGGACCACTCGCGAGATCACCGCCCGCTACGTGCTCGTGGCCGACGGGGCCAACAGCCGATTCGGTCGGGCCCTCGGCACGTTCCGCAAGCGGGAGTGGCCCTACGGCACGGCCATCCGCACCTACTGGGAGAGTCCGAAGCACGCCGATCCCTGGATCGAATCCGCCCTCGACGTCAAGGACCGTGCCGGGAATCCGCTCCCCGGCTACGGCTGGATCTTCCCGGTCGGCGACGGGACGATCAACCTCGGCGTGGGCCTGCTCTCGACGTTCCGTGACTTCAAGAGCGTCAACACCTCCCACCTGCTCGATTCCTACGCCCACCAGATCGCCGATCGGTGGGGCATCGACCCGGACAACCCGACCCAGCGGCCACGGCGGGCAAGATCCCGATGGGCGGGTCGGTGGGTCCCAAGCTCGGACCGACCTATCTGGTCATCGGCGACGCCGCGGGTCGGTCAACCGTTCAACGGCGAAGGGATCGACTACGCCTGAAACGGCGAGGCTGGCCGCCCGGGTGCTCCACGAGGCACTGACGGAGAACGACGCCCTGGCCCTCCAGCAGTCCGAAGTTGTTCGAGGACGAGTACGGCCAATACTTCAAGGTCGCTCGGCTCTTCGCCCGGGTGATCGGGCGACCGGTGCTGATGCGGGAGCTGATTCGCGCCGGGATGCACAGCCGGTCGCTGATGGAGTGGGTGCTGGGATCATGGCCAACCTGCTCCGCCCCGACGAGATCGGACCGGCCGAGGCCGCCTACAAGGCCGCGGCGGCGATCGTCCGCCTGGCGCCCAACGCCTGAACCGGCTCGGGCTCGTCATCCCGCCGCTCCGTCGCGAGGTCGCCCTGCCCGGGCCCAGAGCGGCTCGAGCAGGGCGAGCAGGCGGCGTTGATGGGACGGAACGAGCCGCCAATCGCCGACCGGCGCCAGCTCGGCCGAACCGCCGCTGATCACGATCCGCTCCATGGTCGCGAGCCCGGCCGGAGCGACGAGCAGGGGCACGAGGCGGGCGACGGTGGACGAGGTGACGTCGAACGCAGTGGCGATGCGCTGGGTGGTGACCTGGTCCTGGCGACTCCCGAGTTCGCCGGCCAACTGGAGCTGCAATCGGACGAGGGCAGCGGCGAGCCGTGACGACGCGTACTTGCGGAAGAGGCGGTCGGTCTCCGGGCCGGGAGCGGTGGCGATGCGGTGGAGCAGCCGCAGCCGGATGTGTAGGTATTCGTCGCCGGCCCGCAGCGGGACCGGCTGCAGCCGGGTCTCGAGCCGGACCAGACGCTCGATGATCGCCGTTGTGCGTTCCCGTCGACGTTCGGGGACCTCGGCCAGGTCGATCGAGAACGGCGGTGACGGCTCGGCCGACACGGGCAGCCCGCCGCAGACGGCAGCCATCGCGTCCAGCTGTCGTGCGGCAAAGTCCGGATCCCGCTTCGCCGCCTGGAACTCCCGAGCGGACAGGCGCCGGTTCGCCCACGACTTGGACCACCCGTCGACGTAGGGCCCGCCCCCGGGCCGGAACGGTTCGGTGGGCGCCTCGGGGAGCAGGCCGAGGAGCCACCGGCTCAGCTCGATGCCATGGGTGACGAACCCGAGCGGCAGATCGTCGTGGCGCACCACGATCACCGACGTGAACGCCAGGGGGCCCCGGAGATCGGCGGGCGGCAGCTCGGCGAACGACGGTCCCGGGATCAGCTCCGCCGGGCCGTCGTGCACCGTGGCGGTCCAGATCGCCCACCCGCCGACCTGGAACACGATCGAGATCGCCACCGATCCGTCCAGGCGGATCTCCACGCAGTGCTCCTGCTCGCGGCCGCGGCGACGGGTGAGCGTCGACACGACGGTCGAGGTCGGCAGGGCGGCCGACCACGGCGGGGCCGGTCCGCCCCGACGCATCGCGACGTCGCGTTCGAGCCGCTCACGCGATGGCGGATCGAGCAGGTCGTGGACCAACCGCAGCACGGTGGACGCCGCGGCCCCGGAATCGCCCAACAGTTCCGCGTAGCGCAGGCCGCGTGGGTCGTCCCGACGAGCCGGATGTTGGGGTCCGCCGACCGCGAGCCACGACGCCACCGCGCACGCCTCGACCAGGGCGCGAGCCGGCGAGATCGTGGCACCGCCGGGTGGAACCGTGCCGGCGCCCGGCGGTGGACCGGCCCTGGGCCCGCGCTCCGGCCGAGCCGGTTGGGGCGAGAGTGGTGGCGGCGGGGGGACGACGGCATCGCCCTCGCTGGTGGCGAGATAGAGATGGCGGGGGCCGCTGCCGGCCCGGCGGCGACGGGTTGGCCGGTGGTGTCGACGCTCCATGTCGTCGACGGTACGGCGGGGGTGTCGAAGAGATCTCCGACCCGATCGGATGGAGCGCGCTGCGCTCCTCAGGCCGGCACGGGTTCCACTCGGCCGTACTTCGTGGTGCGCTGCACGAGCACCCGATCGAGGCCGTCGATCAGGGATCGGAAGTCCTCGGGCTCCATCCCCTGACCGTGGGAGGCGCCCGCGGCGCGGGAGATGTTCTCGTCCATGAGGGTGCCGCCGAGGTCGTTCACTCCGGCCTGGAGCAACTGGCGCACTCCCGCTCGACCGATCTTCACCCACGAGGCCTGGATGTTCGGGATCAGCCCGCGATAGGCGATCCGTCCGACCGCGTGGATCAGGAGGTTCTCCCGGAACGTCGGACCGCGCCGGGACCGTCGCTGCAGGTAGATCGGCGAGGCCATGTGGACGAACGGCAGCGGGACGAACTCGGTGAAACCGCCGGTGCGTCGCTGGACCTCACGGGTCCGAACGAGATGGCGAGCCCAGTGGATGGGCTGCTCGACGGCACCGAACATGATCGTCACGTTCGAGACGAGCCCCACCCGATGGGCGGTCTCGTGGACCTCGAGCCATTCGTCGGTCGTGACCTTGTCCGGGCAGAGGGTGGCGCGGATCTCGTCGTCGAGGATCTCGGCCGCAGTCCCGGGAAGGCTGCCGAGCCCGGCGTCCTTCAGCCGGAGCAGGTAGGTCTCGAGCGGTTCACCCAGGCGCCGTGCCCCTTCGAGGACCTCGAGCGCGGTGAAGCCGTGGACGTGCATCCCGGGAACCGCCTCCTTCACCGCTCGGGCCACGTCGATGTAGTAGTCGCCGTCGAAGTCCGGGTGGATGCCTCCCTGCAAGGTCACCTCGGTCGCGCCGCGCGCCGCCCCCTCGCGGACCCGATCGGCGATGTCGTCGAGGGTCAACAGGTAGGGCTTGCCCCGCAGGTTCAGCGACATCGGACCCTTCGAGAAGCCACAGAACCGGCACTTGAACGTGCAGATGTTCGTGTAGTTGATGTTTCGGTTGTGGACCCAGGTGACGGTGTCGCCGACCGCCTCGGCCCGCAGTTCGTCGGCCAGCGCAGCCACGGCGGCGACCTCGGGGCCACGCGCCCCGAACAACACGGTGAGCTCCTCGACGCCGGGCTCCTGACCCGCCCGCACGCCGGCGACGACTTCGGCCACCGGACCGCCGCGGAGGTCGACGCGCTGTCCGCCGCCGACCAACCGGGGCGGGGCGTTGTCGAGGCCGGAGTACCAGGCGGTCGAACGATCGCCGACCAGGACGACGTCGGCGCCGTCGCCGGTGTCGACCGTGCCGGCGACGCGCTCGGGGAAGTGGGCGCCGGGGTCGTCCCGGCCGAGCAGTTCGGCGTCGGCCCGATCGAGGACGCGGAACCGCATGGCCGGGTCGAGGAACCGATCGGGCCGGAGCGCGAACTCCGGGTACACGGTGAGGCGGGGGGCGAGGGTGTGACCGCGCGATTCGGTGACGGCGCGGAGCCGATCCAGATCGGGCCAGGGGCGTTCCGGATTGACGTGATCGGCCGTCACCGGCGACACCCCACCCCAATCGTCGATCCCGGCGTCGAGCAAGGCGCCGAAGTCGTCGCTGAGGTTGGGTGGCGCCTGGAGATGGATCTCGGGCGGCAGGATCGAGCGAGCGACGGCGAGCGACCAGAGGTAGTCGTCGGTGGGGCAGGCCACCGCCTTGCGCATGATGGTGTCGGGCTTGGGCAGGAAGTTCTGGACGATCACCTCCTGGACGTGCCCGTGGCGCTCGTGCGACGCCGCGATGGCCCGCAGCGCGACGAGGCGGTCATGGCGCGACTCTCCGATGCCGCACAGGATCCCGGTGGTGAACGGGATCTGCAGCCGGCCGGCGGCCCCGAGGGCGGCGAGGCGCCGCTGCGGGGTCTTGTCGGGGGCGAGGCGGTGACACTCCAGGTCCGGGTTCAACGACTCGAGCATCATTCCCTGACTGGCGCTGACCGGTCGGAGGGCGGCGAGCTCGTCGGCCGAGATGGCCCCGGCGTTGGCGTGGGGCAGCAGCCCGGTGCGTTCCAACACCAGGGCGCACATCGCGGCCAGGTACTCCACCGTGCTGGCGTAACCGTGGTCGGCGAGCCAGTCCCGTGCGGCGGGATAGCGGTCCTCGGGCCGCTCCCCCAACGTGAACAACGCCTCGTGACAGCCCCGCTTCGCGCCGGCCCGGGCGATGGCCACGACCTCGTCGGGTTCGAGGAACAGTCGTGCGGCGCGCGCCGGCGACTCGGCGAAGGTGCAGTAGCCGCAGGAGTCGTTGCACAACGTGGTGAGCGGGATGAACACCTTGGGCGAGTAGGTGATCCGGGTGCCGGAGGAGGCGTCACGCCGACGTCGGGCCTCGGCGAGGAGCTCGTCGAGTGGAGCGTGGAGCAGGTCGTGGTCGGTGTGCACCGCGTCACCATAGACGAGTGAGTTCTCAATCCGAACTTGTGCGTTCGTGATCCGAACTCTTGACGTTCGGGTCGGACGTCCCGGTGCACGAGCGGCCTCGAACCAGAGATCGACCCGAGCGCACCGAGCGGGCGAGAATGTTCGGATGACCGATTGGGCGGACGAACCCGGCCACCGCGACGATGGCTGATCGACCAGACCTCCCATCGCCGGCCGCCGTCCCCGGTCCGGGAGTGACGGCCCCGCAGTCGACGATCGTGGTCATCCTGACCGGTGTGTTCCTCGGTGTCTTCGCCGGGCTCATCGCCGGAATCGTCGGCTACAACGGACTCTCCACCATCGGTCCCCGCACCACCGCGGAGGCCCGCCTCATCGGCTACGAGGTCGAGTACCACCAATCCGGCAGCACGAGCGAGAGCCGACGGACCAGATGGGTCAACGGCGTCACCGACTCCGGACGCACGTGGCGGATCGCAAGCGACGACGCCTATGACGTGGCCAGCCGACGTGCGCTCCCGATGGATGTGGAGGTCACGATCTCGGACTGGTCGGGCGCGACCATCGCCCTCCACGGGCCGGGTCTCGACGTCGATCGCACGGGGATCGTCTCCCGGCTCGGTTGGATCATCGCCAGCGCGCTGGTCGCAGCCGTCGTGCTGCTCATCGATATCCCGATCCTCCGATCCTCCACAATGTCGGGTGTGGCCTACCTCGCCGGAGCTCCGGTCGGGTTCTGGCTCGGGTTCATCGTGCTGAGGTGGTACCGGGGCTGAACGGCACTGGCTGAACGGCACTCGCCGAGGAGCGCTGGCAGAGCGGTACTGGCTGACCGATAGGGTCCGAGCCGATGAGCCCCGGAGCCAACGCCCGCAACGGAGCCAGCGCCTCGACCGAGCCCGGCGTCGCCGCCGTGGCCGATCTCGTCGGCGACAAGTGGTCGATGCTCCTGGTGCGCGCCCTGTTCCGTGGCATCCACCGATTCGACGATCTCCAGGCCGATCTCGGGATCTCACGCGCCATCCTCGCCGCCCGGCTCAAGGAGCTGAACCAGGCCGGGATCGTGGACAAGATCCCGTATCAACAACGGCCCACCCGGTACGAGTACGTGCTCACCCCGATGGGGGTCGAACTGTCGCCGGCGCTGGTGGCGCTGGTGCGCTGGGGGAACCGCTACTTCGGCGACGCCGACCACCGGACCGTGCTGGTCCACGCCCCGTGCGACACCGAGTTCGAGCAGGGGTTCTGGTGCGAGACGTGCCAGACGACGTTCGGGCCGCCGGCGATCAAGGCTCGGCGCGACTGAGCGGGCTCGCCATCGCGGCTCGGTCGGCGAAAGGCCAGACCCAGCCGCCGGCGTAGTTCACGACCTGCCCCGTGGTGAAGCCGCCGTGCCGTCGACGAACGCCAGACAGAACGCCGCGCACTCCTCCACCGTGCTGAGGCGGCTGGCATCGGGACGAAGCCGCCTCGATCTTGGCTCGTATTGCTGCCGGGATCGCTCAAGCCGTGCTGGCCCGCCGGAACTCGGGGAAGTCCATGAAGTTCAGCGACCACGTTCACCTGCACACCGTCAGCGACCTCGGCCGCCAGTTGCGAGCTATCATGTTCGCCGCCGCCTGCACCGAGGAGTAGATCGGCGCCGTTGGGCGTCGGCTTCTCGATCCCGTGGCGCTTCGTCAGGAGAGGGATCTTGAAGCTCGTCCCCCTGCCCACCATCGAGGCGACGGCTTGGAGAAGTGGAACGGTTCGTACAGGTACCCACGATGACAGCGTCGAGGTCGTCCTCAAGACGCCTTCAGAAGGCCCGGTGACGACCCGCCCCGTAATCACGCCGCGGCGTCGATCCGCCTGAACCGCTCGAGTCCGAGGGCGACGAACGCGCCGATCGACTCCGGGCTCGCAGATCGACGCGACGCTCGCCGACCACCACCGGAGGCGCCGAGCGACTCGAGCTCCTCGACCAGCCCGTCGGCCGGATCGGCGATCACGAGATCGTGGCCTCTCGCCGCCAACAGCCGGGCCAGCGGCGGCCCGATGTAGAAGGACGTGCTGGGAATGAGGGCGACGCGACGCTCGTCAGACATGGGGCCACGGTACGGCCGGGCCCGGTGCGCTCCTACCGAGGTCTGCCGCCGGGCGCGGGTCACGGTTCACCCGGTGGTACCCACGGGTACGGTGCGGCGGTGATGGTGAGTGCGGCGAGCGTGATGGTGAGTGCGGCGAGGTTGGTGACCGCGTCGGCGGACAACGGCGATGTGAGCATCGATCAGGTGGTCCTGAGCGGCATCGAGAGTTCGCAATGGCCCGTGCCGGGCTCATCGTCGTCGGTGCTGGCCCCGACGATCGTGGTCGCTCGTGTTACGGCGGGTCCTGCAGCGGGCGATGGGCTCGGCTTCGCCCCTGGGTTGATGATCTCCTGGCTCGGGCCCGGTCGTGTTCCTCGTCGGTTTCAGCTACGCCCCTTCGGCACCCTCGGCGTGCGTGTCGGTCCGCTGCTCGGCGCCCTCGGCCTGGGCGGTCTCGTCATCGCCTTGGCGCTCCAGGCCCTCGTCGAGAACCTGGTGTCGGGACTCTTCATCCAACCTGGCACCACCACCCCGGCAGAACTGGCAGAGGACCACACCGGTGGTCCAGGACGTGAACGCCCGCACGACGGTGCTCCGCACGGTCGAGGGTGTCTTCGGGTCCACGTGCCGAACGGCCAGGTGTTGAAGGACCCCATCGTCAACTCCTACCAGGAGAACCCTTCCGACGTTCGACGGTCGAGGTCGGAGTGGCTCACGCGACCGACCTCCGCCGAGCGATCGAACTCACCCTCGACGTTCTCGGTCGAGTGACGGCGTCGCCGAGAACCCCGAGCCGCAAGTCGTGGTGAAGGACTTCGAGACTCGACGATCAACCTTGCAGTGCCTCGTGTGGCACGCCCCGGACGTGGCGACCGAGGTGCGAATGCGCAGCGCCATCGCAGTTGCGATCCACGAGGCGGCCGGCGAGGCAGGGATCAGCATCGCCTTCCCGCAACTGCCCGTTCGGAACGCCAGCGACACCGACGTGTGACGACGCCGGCGTCGCCCGATCCGGACGACGCCAGCGAGATCACACCGGCTGCAAGCCGAGCAGTAGGTCCAGGTCGATGGTCCGAACTCGCCGGCCTCGATCGGCACCTGGCCCGACACCGCCACCACCTGCTCGCCCGGTGCGACACTGATCTTGCCGGACGGGGATGGAGCGACGAAACCACCGGCTGCCGTCACCGTGACGACGTACGCACCGGGCTCCAGCCCGTCGAAGGAGAACGATCCGTCGTTGGCCACCTTGGTCTGCCGCGGGGTCGCGAGGCCGTCTCCTGACAGCGAGACCGACGAGTCGGGTGACGCCGCCTCCGCCGGATCGATGCGGAACACGTTTCGACTGGTCGATCCGGCGACGTAGACGTTGTTCGCACCGTCGATCGACAGCGCGTACGGGGCACCGAGCGTGTTCCCCGCTCCATCCCCGATGGGGTCGATGATCTCGGTGATCACACCCGTCGGCGACACCCGAAACACATCTGCTGGCGTACCCGGCGACGTAGACGTTGTTCGCGGCGTCTGTCGACAGCGCGTACGGGGCAAAGAGCGTGTTCCCCGCACCATCCCCGGTCGAGTCGATGATCTCCGTCACCACACCTGCCGGCGACACCCGGAACACGTTGTGGCTGCTGGAGCCGGCCACATACACGTTGCCGGCTGAGTCCACCGCCACCCCTTCAGGACTGTTCAGCGAGTTCCCCACGCCGTCTCCGGTGGCGTCGAGGATCTCCGTCACCACACCGGCCGGCGAGACACCTGAACACATTGTCGCTGGTCCGTCCGGTCACGTACACGTTCCCCAGACCATCCACCGCCACCCGTTCAGGACCGCCCAGCGTGTTCCCCACGCCGTCTCCGGTGGCGTCGAGGATCTCCGTCACCACACCGGCCGGCGACACCGGAACACGTTGTCGCTGAAGACGCCGGTCACGTACACGTTCCCCGCTCCATCCACCGCCACCCTTGGGTCGGCTGAGCGATTCCCCGCACCATCTCCGGTGGCGTCGATGATCTCGGTGATCACACCCGCCGGCGACACCCGGAACACGTTGCGGCTGCTGGAGCCGGTCAGCGACATACGTTGCCTGCCGAGTCCACTGCGACGCCCAGCGACCGTCGAGCGGGTTGCCCGCACCATCGCCCGTCGAATCGAGGATCTCGCTGACCACCCTGCTGGCGTCACCCGGAGCACGTTGTCGCTCGTAGGCCGGACACATACACGTTCCCGGCACCATCCACCGCAAGCCCGTACGGGTCCGACATCGTGTTCCCGGCTCCACCGGAGTCGAGGACCTCGGTGACCACCCTGGCCGGCGACACCCGCAACACGTTGTTGCTGATGAGGCCGGTCACGAATGCCGCCCGCCGAGTCCACTGCGACGCCCTGCGGACCGTCCAGCGGTGGCCGGGCACCGTCTCCGGTTGCGTCGATGATCTCGGTGACCACCCTGGCCGCCGACACCGAAACACGTTGTCGCTGCGGCCGCTCACACGCTGTCCGCACCGTCCACCGCCACCGCATACGGGCTCACGAGCGAGTTGCCTGCTCCATCCCCGGTGGCGTCGATGATCTCGGTGATGACCCCGCCGGGGACACCTGAACACGTTGTTAGCGTTGAGCCGGTCACATAGGCGTTCCCGGCACCATCGACCGCCACGCCATACGGCCGTGACAACAGGTTCCCTGCACCATCGCCCGTCGAATCGATGATCTCGGTGATCACACCCGCCGGGCGACACCCGAAACATTGTCCGAGTCGTAGCCGGTCACGTACACGTTCCCCACCGGAACTTACTCCGCCACCCCAGACGGGTAACGCCGGGTTCCTCCACCGTCACCGGCCGAATCGATGATCTCGGTGATCACACCCCCGGCGACACCCGGAACACGTTGTCGCTGCTCGGCCGGTCACGTACACGTTCCCCACCGAATCCACCGCCACCCCATCCGACCAGCCGGTTCCCTGCGCCGTCGCCGAGGAAGTCGATGATCTCGGTGATCACACCGGCCGCCGACACCCGGAACACGTTGTTGCTCGTGGAGCCAGTCACGTAGACGTTCCCGACCCCATCCACCGTCACCGCCGACGGATAGGTGAGCATGCCAGCACCGTCACCCGAGATGTCGATGATCTCGGTGATCTCGCCGGTCATAACCCGGAACACGTTGTTCAAGTCGTGCTTGCCGTAGGCGTTCCCCGCGCCATCGACTGCCACCCCGAACGGGTTCGCGAGGCTTCCTCGTTCCGTATCGACGATCTCGGTGATCGCCTGGTCCTGCTGCCAGGTGAGATCGCCAAGCTGAAGCCCCGACACGAACCCGTTGATCGAACCGAGCACCTCCTCCACCATCCGTGACATCCACCCGTCACCACCGCAGCCGCACTCAACCCACCAGAATCGGTGAACTCCAACTCCAACACGAACGACGTCGCCGTCTCGAAGTCCAACTGCGCCGAATCCGGCCACAACCACATCACCCCCGACAACTCGAACGCCGTCGCACCCGATCCACCGGTCAACGCGGCCGTCACCACATCACCCACATCCGGATCCACCACCGACATCACCGAACCCAACGAACCCACCACCGTGCCGTTCGCCGAGTTCTCCACCACCGACAACCCACCCGTCACCGACACCACCGGCGCCTCGTTCACATCGTCTACAACGACGGTGACCACCGCAGACGCCGTCGCTTTCCGCCGAGTCCGTCACCAACACGTCCAACCCATACGACGACACCGCCTCGAAATCCAGCACCGCACCCGGCGCCACCGACACCACCAGCCGACGACACCGCAAACAACCCAGCACCCGACCCACCCGTCACGCCGGAGAACGACACCACATCACCAACATCAGGATCCGACGCCACGATCGAACCCACTACCACACCGCGCCGAGTTCTCATCCACCGCCAAACCCTGATCCTCGATCACCGCGGCGTGCTCAACTGGATCAACCCGAACGACAACGCAGCGTTCACCGTCTCGAACTCACCCACCCTGACCGGCACCTGACCGGCCTCCCGCGGACGACTCGTCACCGACCCCGACCGTCACCTCCACCAACGACGTCACCAACGAATACCCCGACGGCGGCGTCACCGCGACGGTGTAGGTCCCCGGCAACAACCCATCGAACGAGAACGACCCATCCGCCAACGAGGTGGAATCGAGCGGTGTCGCCAGACCGGCGCTCGATAAACGATACTCACCGTTCCGACCGACCTGCTCAGCGGACCTGATCCGGAACACGTTGCTGCTGAAGTAGCCGGTCACGTACACGATCCCGGCGGCGTCGACGGCCAGTCCATACGGGTTCGACAACACGTTCTGCCCCATCGCCGGCCGCGCCGGCAATCATCGTGATCGCACCACCGGGCGACACGCGGAAGACGTCTTGCGCTCGAGTACCCGGTGACGAAGGCGTTTCCGGCCCTGTCGACCGCCACTGCGAACGGAGCGGCCAGCGCATTCCCGGAACCGTCACCGGTCGAGTCGATGATCTCGGTGACTGCACCCGCCGGCGACAATTCGGAACACGTTGTCGCTGCCTTGGCCAGTCACGCCGTAGACGTTCCCGGCCTGATCCACCGCCAGCCCTTGCGGGGACGACAATGGACTCCCGGCCTCGTCACCTGTCGCATCGAGCACCACGGTGACCACGCCCGCCGCGGACACCCGGAACACGTTGTGGCTCGCTGCGCCGGGATACGAACACGTTGCCGCCCGAGTCCACCGCCAGCCCGGACGGCGCCGTCAGCGAGTTCTGCCGTCACCGGTCGCATCGATGAGCTCGGTGACGACTCCAGCCGGCGACACCCGAACACGTTGCCGCTGCCGGAGCCGGTCACATACACGCTGCCCGAGCCATCCACTGCGACCGCCGACGGGGACGCCAGCGCATTTCTGCCGGCACCGTCACCAGTCGAGTCGATGATCTCGGTGATCACACCCGGCTTACAGACACCCGGAAGACGTTGCTGCTCAAGTAGCCGGCGACATACACGTTGCCTGCCGCATCCACCGCCACTGCGGAGGGGGTAGGTCAAGGTCTTCCCGGCGCCGTCTCCGGCCAAAAGCCGATGAGCTCGGTCACCGCTTCGCGGCGACACCCGAAGACGTTGCTGCTGGAGTAGCCGGCTACGAACACGTTGCCCGTCGAGTCCACCGCCACCCCCGACGGGGACAGCAACAGATTCTCTTCGCACCGTCACCCCCGAGATCGAGGAGCTCGGTGATGACGAGGTCTTGTTGCCAGTGAGATCGGCGTTGTCGTCGTGGGGAATACGAACTCCGTTGATCGAGGCGAGGGTCTGTTCACGTCGGTGACGTCCACCGTCACCACCGCAGTATCGGTGAGCCCTCCACCATCGGTGAACTCGAACTCAACGTGAACGACGTCGTCGCTTCGTAGTCGAGCTGGGTCGAACTGCGATGAGCACCTCACCTGCCGGACAACTCGAAGGCAGTCGCCTGACCCGCCCGTCAACGCGGCTGTCACCACATCACCTGCGTCCGGGTCCACCACGGACACGACCGACGCCAACGAACCTGACCACCGTGCCGTTCGTCGAGTTCTCGGCGACGGACAATGCCCCCGTCACCGTGGCCTCCGGCGGTGCATTTACCTTCAGCAAACCGAACGAGAGCGCGGCGTTCACCGTCTCGAACCTGCCCACCTCGATGGACACCTGACCGGCCTGCGCGACGACCTGCTCACCGACCCCGACCGTCACCCCCACCAACGACGTCGCCAACGAGTAATTCTGACGGCGGCGTCACCGTGACGTGTACGCCCCCGGCCCAACCCATCGAACGAGAACGACCTACCTGGGAAATGTGGCGGTCACGACCGGGATCCACCAACCCGCCACCCGACAACGACACCGCGGTCCCCACCGACGCCGGACTCCGCCGCTGCGATGCGGAACATGTTGCGGCTGACGTATCCGGTGACGAACACGTTCCCGCACCATCGACCGCTACCGCTTTTGTGACAGCGTGCTCCCGCACCATCACCCAACGAATCGATGACCTCGGTGATCTCACCAGCCGGCGACACCCGAAACACGTTGCTGCTGATGGCGCCGGTGACATACACGTTCCCACCGGATCCACCGCCACCCCATAGGCGTAGGACAGCGTGTTCCTGCACCGTCGCCGGTCGAATCGATGATCTCGGTGACCCCACCGCCGGGCGACACCCGGAACACGTTGTTGCTGCCTTGGCCGGCCACGTACACGTTCCCTGACGAGTCCACCGTCACCCGATAGGGAGCGACAACGGATTCCTGCACCATCACCGGTCGCATCGATGATCTCGGTCACCACACCAGCCGGGGAAACCCGGAACACATTGTGGCTGCCGTTCCCCGCCACGTACACGTTCCCGTCACCATCGACCGCCAGACCAGCAGGGCGCAACAAGTTGTTGCCCGTCCCGTCACCGGCCGCGTCGATGATCTGGGGTGATCACCCTGCCGGGCGAGATCCGGAACACATTGTTGCTCCCGAAGCCGGACACGTACACGTTCCCTTGCCGAGTCCACCGCGACACCCCATGGAACATCCAGCGTGTTCCCTGCGCCGTCACCGGTCGCATCGATGAGTTCGGTGATGACCCCCGCCGGCGACACCGGAACGCCCCCTCGCCGCCTGACACATAGACGTTCCCGGCAGCGTCCACTGCCACATCCTCCGCGCCACCCAGCGGGTTCCCGGCGCCGTCGCCGGTGGCGTCGATGATCCTGGTGATCACACCCAGCGTCGACACCCGGAAGACATTGTTCGAGGAGTAGCCGGTCACATACACGTTCCCATCGGCGTCCGTCGCGACCCCGTGCGGATTGCTCAGCACGTTGCCGGCTCCGTCCCCGGCGCTGTCGATGAGTCTGGTGAGAACATAGTCGTGTTGCCAGGTCTGTCGGCGTTGATGTCCCTGAACACGAGCCCGTTGATCGAACCAAGCGCCTCGTTCACATCGTTCACCCGACCGTGACCACCGCAGATCCTGCTCACCCGCCGAGTCCGTCACCAACACGTCCAACCCATACGACGACACCGACTCGAAATCCAGCACCGCACCCGGCGCCACCGACACCACACCAGCCGGCGACACCGCAAACAACCCAGCACCCGTCCCACCCGTCACCGAGAACGACACCACATCACCCACATCAGGATCCGACGCCACGATCGAACCCACCACCACACCGGGCGCCGAGTTCTCATCCACCGCCAAACCCTGATCCTCGATCACCGGCGGCGAGTTCAACTCGATCAACCCGAACGACAACGCAGCGTTCACCGTCTCGGACTCGCCGGCCTCGATGGGCACCTGACCAGTCTCCGCGACGACCTGCTCACCGACCCCGACCGTCACCTCCACCAACGACGTCACCAACGAGTACCCCGACGGCGGCGTCACCGTGACGGTGTACGCCCCAGGCAACAACCCATCGAACGAGAACGACCCATCGGGAAGCGTCGCGGTCACGACCGGATCCACCAACCCGCCACCCGACAACGACACATCGACGAGTCCGGCTGCAGCCTCTCGCTCGCGGATGCGGAACAGGTTGTCGCTGGAAGCGCCGGTGACGAAGACGTTCCCCGCCGAATCAACCGCCACCCAGAACGGGCTCGCCAGCTGGTTCCCCGCACCGTCACCGGTCGAGTCGATGATCTCGGTCACCACACCCGCCGGCGACACCCGGAACACGTTGTTGCTGTTCGATCCGGTGACGTAGACGTTCCCCGCCGCATCGACCGCGGCCTCGTAGGGGCTGTCCAGCGGGTTCCCCGCACCATCACCAGTCGAGTCGATGATCTCGGTCACCACACCCGCCGGCGACACCCGGAACACATTGTCGCTGGAGAGGCCGGTCACGTACACGTTCCCCGCACCATCGGTGGCGACCCCGAAGGGGCCGTCCAGCGGGTTCCCCGCGCCATCACCAGTTGCATCGATGATCTCGGTCACCACGCCGGCCGGCGACACCCGGAACACATTGTCGCTGGTGTAGCCGGCGACGTAGACGTTCCCCGCCGCATCGGTCGCCACCCCGTACGGCTTCTCCAGCGTGTGTCCGGTGCCGTCACCGGTCGAGTCGATGATCTCGGTCACCGCACCGGCCGGCGACACCCGGAACACGTTGTCGCTGGAATTGCCGGTCACGTACACGTTCCCCGCCGCATCCACCGCCACCCCATACGGGCCGACCAGCGGGTTCCCCGCGCCATCACCAGTTGCATCGAGGATCTCGGTCACCACTCCCGCCGGCGACACCCGGAACACATTGTCGCTGGAGTAGCCGGCGACGTAGACGTTCCCCGCCGCATCCACCGCCACCCCGTGCGGGCCGCCCAGCTGGTTCCCCGCACCATCACCCGACACATCGATGATCTCGGTGATCGCTCCGGCGGCCGTCACCCGGAGCACGTTGCTGCTGCCGAACCCGGCGACGAACACGTTCCCCACCGAATCCAGCGCCACCCCCCGCGCAGTTCTCAGGTCCGCCGGTGGTGTCGATGATCTCGGTGATGTCGAAGTCGCGCTGCCAGGTCTGGTCCTCGTTGGTGTCGAAGACGTTGCCGTTGATCGAGGCGAGCGCTTCGGTCACATCGGTGATGGTGACGGTCACGACCAGAGTGTTGGTCGCAGTACCGGCATCGGTCGCGGTGAGCTCGAGGTCAGTTCGGGGTTGGTCTCGTACTCCAACAGGGTCGCGCCGATCACGACGAGATCACCATCGATGATCCCGAACGTCGATGCCCCGGTGCCACCCGAGATCGCGACCACTGCGAGGTCACCGGCATCGGATCGGTCACCCGACGAACGTGGACAACGCCCCGATCACGGTGTCGACCGGGGTGTTCTCCGCCACCACGATCGGGTTCAGCAACCCGATCGTGGGCGCTCGTTGATGTCGGTGATGTCGATGTCCAGCACCGCGGTTGCGGTGAGCCCTCCAGCGTCGGTCACCTCGACCTCGAGCGAGTACGTCGGCACCGACTCGAAATCGAGCACCGCCCTCAGCCACCGTGATCGTGCCATCCGTCGCCACGTCGAACAGGCCGGCACCATCACCGCCCGTCGCGGCGAACCTCAGGGTGTCACCCAGATCGGGATCCGATGCCAACAACACACCCACCGGAGTCCGGGTGCGGTGTTCTTCGCCACCACGATCGACTGATCCTCGATCACCGGCGGCTCGTTCGGTGTCTCACCAGACGCGAACAACGACGCGATCGCGGCGTCCAACAACTCCACCCCGGTCGCCGTCAACTGCGACGGACCCGCATAATCCATGAACATCGCCACCCGACGCGCTGGCGCCAACAGAACCATTGGCCAACACATCCCCTGCGCCATACGCCGCGAACAACACCGGATACCCCAACCCCGGCACTGTCGCCACCACTGTCGCTTCCGAACCGGGCTGACCGAACGACAACTTGCGGGCCTGCGTGAACACCGCCGTCTGCCCCGGCCCGAACCCCGCCGCCAACGGATCCCCCGCATCAACGATGTCGATCGTCGTGAACGACGACGACGTCTCCCGCCCTGGGTCGTCGACAGTCCCAACTCGTCGAACAGATACCCCTCCCACGTCAACACCGGCAACGCCACATCGGTGAACCGCGTCCCGACCTTGCCCAACACCACACTCGACGAGATCACCACCCCACCGATGCCTGTCAGATCAGCCGGCAACGCGCCGTCATCGACCACCGTCACCTCCAACCCCGCCGCCACCAACCGATCGATCACCACCTGATCCGGCACCGGCGGCACCGCCAACCCCACACGAACAACACCGACGTCGCCTGCGGGGGCAACCCTCCAACACCGTCACATCCACCGAGTCCGACACCACGAACTCACCATCATCAGCAGCACTCAACGTCAACGTGAACGTCCCCGCCAGGAAACCTGACCACCGTCGCCAGCGACGTCGGATCATCGAACACCACACCCGCCGGACCGGACCACGCCAACACCGGCGACGCCAGCACCGCCCCATCATCACTCACCGACCCCGACAACCCCACCTGCACCTCAGGCAACATCACCGACACATCCGCTTCCGCATCCACCACCGGCGCCAGATTCGGCGCCACCTCCACCGCATCAGCCGCATACGTGAACGCCCGCCCCCACGATCGCCGCGCCCTCCACCGTCAACACCGACGGCGACGAATACGACGCAAACAACCCGACACGAGTCGCGGGCGCCGCACCGAACGACAACGCATCACCTGCCTCGGCCACCATCACCGCCGCCTTGGCCGGCGCACCCGGCACCGTCGCCAACACCCGCACATCACCCACCGGCAGACCAAACGACAACGGCACCGACGACGACGTCACCCGCACTGTCCCCGACAACGGCTCCATGATCGGGATGCAACGAGTCCGTCACCACCACATCCCGCAACCCGGACGTCTCGCCTTGATTCCCGCCACCACCAGCTGTCAACCCGAACTCATCGAACAAATACCCCTCCCACGTCACCAACGGAACCGGCAGGTCCCGCAACGACGCACCCACCACAGTCGGCACCACCGACGACGACACCCCAACCACATTCGGTGAATACCCGGCCACCATCGCCGCCAAATCCGGTGAATCATCATCCACCAACACCACAACAAACCCCAACCCAACCAACAACTCAGACACCACCACATCCTGCGACGCAGCCGGCACCGACCCCACCACCAGCACCGCAACCGGCGAATCAGGCGCCGCAGACACCGCCGGCCCACCAATCACCACCCCACCCAACACCATGACCACAGCCACCACTGCGGCCGTGACGACACGTACGAAACCGCGAGACCTTCTAGCTGACGAACCCACGTCCCCACCCTCCGCCGCCATCGAGAACGGAGCCGATGCCGTGGGTGAAACGGTACTGATGCGTCCCGGAGCGATCAAGGGGGCGTCCATCAATCATTCGATCCGGACCTGTCGGCCCAGTTGATCCATCGGCACATCGACGGCTCCGACCCGACTATGCGCTGGGGATGTCACCACCAAGAAGAGTTCAGGTTTGTGCTCGAAGATCCCAGCGGGCGTCAAGTCGCGCGCTGGACGCGATCGGCGGCGACGCTTCGATGCGATGAGCGCGGCCGCGAGTCGATCGAGGCCACCACGTGCCTGGTCCGCGTCGCGAGCTTCAGGTCAACGACTTCGGGGACAACTCGGCGATCAGTTCGGGACCTCGAACCATGAGTCGACGGGCGCCGAGACGAACCCCGAGCATCCACACCGCCGCACCCCACACGATCCCGACCACCCCGATGATCGCCACCCACGGCTCGTCGCGCCAGATGATCGCCGGGACCACGACCGGTGCGGCGGCGATGGCCAGCAACACCATCCCACCGAACATGTAGACCCCGGTCGCGCACCCTTTGCCGCTCATCCCCTGCCGCCAGGCGAAGGGATTGTCCCCGTCGACCGCCGTCATCGGCGCCAGCGCCGAGATCCAGGCGCCCCCACCCAACCCCAACAAGGCGATGGAGACGGCGAGCAGCAGCGCCAACGGGAGGTAGGTGAACCCGGACCACGCCGCGAGGATCAGACACGACAATGACGGCGGGATGATCAGCAGCGGCGCCCAGCCGAGCGACCGCGCGGCGACGTGAGCCCGGGTGATTCCGCCCGTCGTGACCTCGAGCCACAGCGACGGCCGTCGAACCTGATCGGGTTGAACGCTCCGAGAGCGTGAACAACGAAACCCCACAGCCCGAACAGCACCCGCCCCGGGCCGTCGCTCGCCTGCATCGCCTGGATGGTCGAGAACCCGATTCCCATCACCGTGCCGAGGAGGAGTTGAACCGCCGGCTCGGCGACTGCACTGCGTACCGGAGTTCCCTTGGCGACCGCCGCGGTAGAGGGCGTGCGGGCCGCGCCGAGGGCGCACCTCGCACGTGCTGCTTGGCCACCGTTCGCCCGGCGAGGCGAGAGTCGTCCGGTGAGCGTCGCCCAGCCGCCGAGTACCAACGCGCCCACCCGATCGAGCCGACCAGCCAGCCGAGGGCGGCGACGGTTCGACCCTCGGCTGCGGCGAGGGCAGCGTCGACGCCCCACGCCGGAGGCAGCCAGGACACGAGGTCGACGATGCGCCGCCCGGTGTCGCTCAGCGCTCCAGCATCGGACCGACGGCCTGGAGGGCGAGCCACAACGTCACGCCGGCGACACCCGACACCATGATCGCGCATGTCGCGACCCTTGCGCGACCGCTGCGCCCGCACCAGCACCGCACTCACGAGCCGAGCCAGTCCGAGCGCTCCGGCGAAGGTGGCCAGCCAGGCGACGATCGCGATCGGTGCCACCAGACCGAAGCCCGCCGTTCCGATCGCGGCCGGCGGTCCTGACGAGCGCGGCGAGCGTCGCCGGGCTCGACGCCGCGGCGCCGAACAGCACGCCGAGCAACTGTCGACGCGACAGCGGGAGCAGGGCCAGCCGGGTCGGGTCGACGGTCTCGTCGGCACCACCGGCGGTCAACGGCGCAAAGGTCCAACCGAGCGACACCATCACCGCGGCGATCACGTACAGGTTCCGCCGGTCCTCGGGATCGGCGCTGCGCATCACAGCCGAGGATCGCCAAGCCGCCGAGCCCGGCGAGCACCGCGAGCACCACGACGAGCACGAACAGGACCATGCCGCCCTTGCGGAGCCGGTTCCGGCGATGCTCCACCGCAGCGACGCCCCGAGGCGCACTGCTCGCAACATCGACAACTGGCTGACGTGGGCTGATGGCTGCGGTCATGCTCGGCCTGATCGCTTCGGCGGGCCCGGGCGGCATCCGAAGGGACCGGTCGGGCCGGAGGGCCCGGACGGGCCGAGCCAGTCGAGGGCACCCGTGCCCGCCATCGGCCGGCCGACGGCGTCGATGAAGGCGTCCTCGGCGAGGAGCCGGCGCACTTCGTCGAGCGAGCCTGCCCGCACCAGCCGACCCTCGGCGACGATGGCGACGTGATCGCACAGCCGCTCGACGGTGTCCATCACGTGGCTGGAGAACACCACGGTCCCCCCGACCCGCCGGAAGTCGGCGAGCACGTCGGTGATCGTGCGCCGAGATCGGGTCGACCGACTCGAACGGTTCGTCGAGGAACAGCACCCGCGGGGCGTGCAGCAGGGCCGCGTCAAGGCGATCTTCTTGCGCATCCCAGTGGAGTAGTCGGCGACGAGCGACGAACCGTCCTCGGTCAGCCCCAGCACGGCGAGCAACTCATCACGGCGGCGGTCGACGGTCGCTCGATCGAAGCCGCATCAACCCGAGGTACGTGAGGAGCTCGGCGCCGGTCAGCCGTTCGAACAATCGGAGGTCGT
Source organism: Ilumatobacteraceae bacterium (assembly GCA_041394645.1). GTDB lineage: Bacteria > Actinomycetota > Acidimicrobiia > Acidimicrobiales > Ilumatobacteraceae > JAWKHV01. Next base: position 134,942 of record JAWKHV010000002.1, read on the forward strand.
CGGGCAGCACGCCGATGACCTCCTTCGCAGGCGGATCGGGCCACACCGGGATCCCGACGATGGTCACGTGGCCGACGTCGGGCCGCAGCAGCCTGACCATCATCCGGATCGTCGTCGTCTTGCCCGCGCCGTTGGGTCCGACGATCCCGTAGAAGGAACCGGCCGGCACGGTCAGCGAGATGCTGTCGACGGCTCGCTTGGTGTCGAAGTCCTTCACCAGACCGACGGCGTGGACGGCGACGACGTTCATGCTCATGTGCGGTACCGGCCAGCGGGGCGCCGCAGCGGCGACCGCGGTCCGGCCGGCGCACTCGACGATGCGGTCGAGGTCGGCGTCGGTGTGGGCCAGGCCGGGGAACAGGACCTCGTAGGCCCCAGGGGCGAGCGCCACGCCCTCATCGAGCATGGCGTGGAAGAACCGGGCGTAACAGGCCTCGTCGGTGGTGGTCGCACCCTCGTAGTCGACGGGCGCCTCGGCGCCGAAGTAGAGACCGACGAGCGGTCCGAGCAGCGGCACCTGGGCCGGGATGCCGGCGGCGGCGAAGGCGTCGTGCAGGCCCGTGGCGAGCCGGGCGGCCCGACCGGCCAGTTCGACGTAGTGATCCTCGGTCAGTTCGTCGAGGGCGGCGAGCCCCGCGGCCGTGGCGAGCGGGTTCCCGGCGAGCGTGCCGGCGTGGAAGATGCCGCCCAACGGTGACAGCTGCTCCATGATCGAGCGAGCGCCCCCGATCGCCCCGATGGGGAGTCCCCCGCCGATCACCTTGCCGAAGCAGGACACGTCCGGCCGCACCTCGTAGCGAGCCTGGGCGCCACCGAGTCCGAGCCGGAATCCGGTGATCACCTCGTCGAAGATCAGCACCGCACCGACCCGGTCGCACTCGGCCCGCAACCCCTGGAGAAATCCGGGCCGAGGTGGGACGAGACCCATGTTCGCCGAGACCGGCTCGACGATCACACACGCCACGGTGTCGTCCAGCGTCGGCACCACGTTGTAGGGCACGACCGTGGTGTCCATCGCCGCGCCGTTCGGCACCCCGGCCGTTGCTTGCAGATGCAACGTCGTCGCACCGCTGCCCGCTGCGGCGAGCAACGCATCGGATGCACCGTGGTAGTTCCCGGCGAACTTCACGATCCGGTTCCGCCCGGTGACCCCGCGGGCGAGCCGGACAGCGGTCATCGTCGCCTCGGTTCCCGAGTTCATCAACCGCACGAGCTCGCACGACGGCACCCGCTCGCGAATCGCCTCGGCCAGCTTCATCTCGCGCGGTGTCGGTGCGCCGTAGGAGGTTCCGTCGCCCGCCGCCGTTCGCAGCGCCTCGACGACCCGGGGGTGGGCGTGGCCGAGGATGATCGCCCCGTAGCTCTGGACGAGATCGTGGTAGCGCCGTCCCTCGGCGTCCCAGATGTAGGGCCCCTCGGCGCGCGACACGACGTACGGCGTCCCGCCGACGGCCTTGAACGCCCGGATCGAGGAGTTCACCCCGCCGGGGATGGCGGCGGCCGACCGCTCGAACAGGGCGGTGTTGCTCGCCACGCCGGCGCCGCGGCACACGACGGGGTCACACCCGGCTGCGGCACACGCGTCGGGGGCACAGAACGGGATCGAGCTCATCGGGCGGTCCTCTCGGCGAACCAGCGGGCGAAGTAGGTGAGGATCAGGTCGGCGCCGGCTCGCTTGATCGCCGTGAGGTGTTCCAGGGCCACGCCGTCGTGGTCGATCCAGCCCCGCTCGGCGGCGGCCTTGATCATGGCGTACTCCCCGCTCACGTGGTAGGCCGCGACGGGGAGTGAGGTCATCGCTCGCACCGCGGCGATGACGTCGAGGTAGGCGAGGGCCGGCTTCACCATCACCAGGTCGGCGCCCTGGGCGATGTCGGCCTCGACCTCGGTGAGCGCTTCGCGGGCGTTGCGCCAGTCCTGCTGGTAGCCCTTTCGGTCGCCCCCGCCGACGATCTGCACGTCGACGGCGTCCCGGAACGGTCCGTACAACGCGGAGGCGTACTTGGCCGAGTAGGCGAGGATGGCCACGTCGGTGAACCCTTCACCGTCGAGCGCCGCTCGGATGGCGCCCACCTGGCCGTCCATCATCCCCGACGGCGCCACGACGTGGGCTCCGGCTCGGGCCTGGGCCAACGCCGCCTTGCAGTAGATCTCGACCGTGGCGTCGTTGTCGACGTCGCCGTCCTCGGTGAGGACCCCGCAGTGGCCGTGATCGGTGTACTCGTCGACGCACAGATCCGACATCAGGACCATGGCGTCGCCGTGTTCCGCCCGGAGCCGGCCCAGCGCGACCTGGACGATGCCCTCGGGATCGAACGACGCCGACCCGCAGTCGTCCTTCGTCGCCGGCACCCCGAACAGGATGACCGACCTCACCCCCAGGTCGCGCAGCTCGCGAACCTCGGAGCCCAGGCTCTCCAGCGTGTGCTGCATGACCCCGGGGAGCGAGACGATCTCCTGGGGCTCGGTGATGCCCTCCCGGACGAACAGCGGCGCGATGAGATCGGTGACCGCCAGATTCGTCTCGGCCACGAGCTCGCGCATCGCCGCCGAGCGGCGCAGGCGGCGTGGGCGATGGACAGGGAAGGGGGCGGTCATCAGCTGGTCCTCCGATCGACCCGGCTACCGTACCGCCGTGCCCGCGTCCGGCCAGATGTCCCCCTCGGAAGTCGTCGTCGTCCCCGGCGGCGAAGAGCTGCTCGAGCTCACCGTCCGCAACCTCGGTGGCGAACCGGAGAGCTTCGGTCTGGTGGCCAACGGGTTCCTGCAGGGTTGGACCGTGATCGACCCGTCCACGATCTCGCTCCCGCCGGGCGGCGAATCGGTCGTGCGCGTGGCGGTCCGCCCGCCCCGCCGGTGGGCGGTGCCCGCCGGATCGTCCCTGCTGACCATCCGGATCGTCTCGCACCGCGTCGACGAGGCCGTCGCGATCGCCGAGAGCACCGTCACCGTGCTCACCTTCGACGATCGACGATTCGGCCTGGCGCAACCGGTGCAGCGAGCCAGGCGGCGGGCGGACTTCGATGTCGTGCTCGAGAACGACGGCAACTCGCGCGCCGTGCCGACTGCGCCTCGTCAGTGCCGACCGGCGCCTGGTCGCTCGGTTCGATCCGCCATCGCTCGGCGTCGACCCGGGTGACGCCGGAGTCGCCCGGGTGACGGTGAAGTCTCGGCGGAGGCTGTGGCGGGGACCGGAACGGTCGCTGCCCTTCGAGCTCCAAGCGGTGCAGGACGGTCACGCGACGGCGTCGACGCACGGCTCGCTCCTCCAAGCCCCGGTGTTCACCGGGCGATTCACCCGAGCGGTGATCGCCCTCGCAGCGACCGCCGGGCTGGTGGTGGCGAGCTGGTTCTTCCTCGTTCGCCCCGAGATCGACGCCGCGGCCGAACGGGCCGTGGCTGCGGCGAGCAGCGCCGCGCCGACGCCGACGAGTGCGGTGGCGGGCAACGACGGTGCCGACGCTCCGGCCCCCGCCGCCACCTCGGGTTCCGCCTTCGACATCCGACTCGCCGTGCGGGCTGCGGTGACCGATCAACAGGTCGCCACCTACGTGGTGCCCGACGACGTTCAGGTCCGGGTGACCGACCTGTTGATGCAGAATCCGAACGGCGACACAGGTCGCCTCACGCTGTTGCGAAACTCGACGGTGCTCTACGAAGCCGGGCTGGAGAACTTCCTGGACTTTCCGACTGCACTCCGCAGTCCGTTCGTCTTCGACGCCGGCGACTCGATCACCGTGCAGCTGAACTGTCGAGCGGCGGGTTCGGCGTCGACCGGCGAGTGCTCGGCGGCGATCACCCTCACCGGCACGGTCACGGCGACCTGACCCGGCGCAGCGTTCCCGACCGGGCCGAGCTCTGACCCGAGTTGGGTTCCGACCGAGCCGATTCGCGACCGAATCGCCGCCGATCGAGTCAGTGCTGTGCCGGCCGGACGAGGCGGTCCGAATCAGTCGCCCGACACCGCCGGCGATGCTCCGCCGGATCGCGTCGGACGAACCACGAGGAACTCGGGTGAGTTCACCGGCTCGAAGCGACCGGACGGGTCCACGAACGTCAGGTGGTGCGATCCTGCGGTGAGGACCGCGGGGACGGTGAGTCGCGTGGTGAACTCACCGCGAGCGTCGGTCGCGATCAGCGTGGTCAGGTCGGTGCCCGACCACCGGACCGACACGAAGCTGTCGGGCGGGAACCCCAGGCCCCCGGCCTCGATCCGCCCACCAGCGGCGACCGAGGGTCGCGCCACTCCGGTCACGGGGGTGTATTCACCGACGCCCGATACCACGGCGCTGCTCGTCGATCCGGTCGAGTCCGACACCGTGAAGGTGGCATGACGAGGACCGTTCGTGGTCGGGGTGAACACGATCATGGCGTCGCATGCGACGGACGGTTCCAGGGTCTGCCCGGTGCAGTGGTCCTCGACGACGGTGAAATCGGCCCCGGCATCGCCCCCGAAGGAGAAGCTCGAGACGGTCGCCGCGACGACGCCCAGGTTGGCCACCGTCACCAGGCGGGCGGTCGTGGGGACTCCGACCATCGACGGGCCCAGGGCACTCGAGGTCGGGGTGAGCTGCAGGGACGGCACCCCCGCGGCTCCGCTGACGTCGATCGCCACCTCGGCCCCACCGTGGTCCCGTTCGGCCACGACGATCTCGGTGGTCGCGAGACCTTCCGCGGTCGGAGCGTGCGCCACTTCGATCGTGCACGATTCGCCCGGCAGGAGCGGGGCGTCGGGCCGGCAGGTCCCGCCCACCAACTGGAACTCGTCGTTGGTGCTGGTGATGGATCCGGGCACGAACGGGGCGTCGCCGGTGTTGGCGACGGTGGTGTACCACGTCGCCGAACGCCCACCGACCGGGGTGGTACCCAGATCGAGATCGGTGGTGGAGACGCTGACGGGATACTCCTCGGCCACCACGGACCAAGCCGCCGAGCCGGGCTCCGGGTGGATGCGACCCGGGCCCGGACCTCCTCGGTGCCGGCGCGCTCGTCGTCGGGGAGGCCCGGGACCACGCCCACCGCATCGGGCTCGAGCGTCTCGAAGACCACCACACGACCCGTCGAGGACAATCCCGGGGCCGGCGGCCGGCGCCGAGGCCGGCTGCCCGTCGGGCTGCACCGTCACCCGGGCGAAGCTCGGTGCCTGCGCCGTTCCGTCCGGGGCCACCTCGCCGAGATCGGCGAGCAACAGGTCGCCAGCATCCGCCGAGACCGCGCCGACCGGTGACGGGGCCAGGAGGTTCGAGGCGGCCGTCTCGAACACGACGAGGCGACCGGTGTCGTCGAGCGACGGGGACCGGCTGTCGCCATCACCCGGCTCGTCACCGGAGCGTGACACCAGGTCGAGGAGCCTGCGACCGCGCCTCCCGACGGCGCCGTCCACCGGAACACCTGCGCCGTCGGCTCATCGGCGGCCACGGGAGCAGATCCGTTGCGGTCGAACTGAACGCGACCACCTCACCGTGGCGAGACGCTCGCCTCACCGGAGGAGCCGTTGCCCGGCGCGCCGCGGGTCCGAGCGAGATCACGTGCACCGCCAGGCCCTCGGCATCGTCGCCGGGGTTGCGGACCCACCGCACGAGTTGGGTCACCGCGGCGCCGATGGCGCTCGGATCGTCGAGCGGAGCCGGCGTGACCATCTCGGTCCACTGCGCCTCCCGATCGAGCACGTCGTCCGGAGCGCCCTCGGGCGGCGCATCGGACGGCGCGCCGGACACCGCATCGGACACCGGATCGGAGGGCCGGGCGTCGGAGGTGACGACGACGACCGTTCCGTCGCCCGACACCGCGGGGCTGCGCTGGCCGACGTACGACGCCAACGCGACCGGGCTGGTCTCGGGAAGCCCCGGGACCGGGGTCAGCGGCCCGCCTCACCGAAGGAACCGTGAGATCCACGCACGTCCACGGCGGTCCAACCGGCCGGCTGGCCGTCGGGGCGCAGCACGAGCCGGGTGAAGGCGACGATCGAGCCCGAATCGTTCACGGCGGGACGATCCGTCGGGTCCGAGACGTCGCCGGCCCGCCAGGTGGTCGTGCCGTCGGGACGCACCTCGGCCACGGCCGACAGCAGCTCCCAGCTGAGCGGGCTCGACGCGGCCCGGGGCGTCGCTCGCGTCCCTGCACTCGGGCAACACCGTGCGATACGTATCCCACCGCGTTCCTCGATCGTCGTCGCGGAACACGTCGTAGGCGAGCTCGGTGACGACCACCAGGGTGCACCCGTCGCCACTCAGGACCGGAGCGGCCGAGCGACCGGGACGCAGCCCGTCGACCGGCGACGTGATCTCGATGGCTTCGCCGGTGGATCGATCGAGGAGCCACACGCTGTCGAGCGGCGCGCCGGCGTCGTCGGTCATCGTCGCCGACGCCGCGACGTAGGCGACCCACCGTCCGTTTCCGGAGACCGTGGGCGATCCGGCTGCCGTCGCCACCAGGCTGGTGCCGACCGGTGTCGGCGCGGCGACCATGGCCGGGACATCGGCCGCCGAACCCATGCCATCGTCACCCGGGGCGGGCGGAACCGCGCCGATCGGTGGAGCCTGAGCGTCCGGGGTGGTCGGGGTGGGTGCGGTCGACGCGGGTCCGTTCGACGAGGCGTTCGACCCGGGGACCGCAGGGGCGTTGGTGCCGGCGGAGATGACGATCTCGGTGGTCGAGGGGGCCGGGATCGTGGTCGTCGGCGTCGGCGCGACCGTGGTTCCCGTCCCCGGAGCGTCGTCAGGTCCCGGTGTCGCTGCCGCCGAGGTCGCCGAGCCGAACGACACCACCAGCACGGCGAGGACCGGAAGGGCCACGACGGGACCGCGGCGCGCCGATGCGGCGAGTCGGGCAGGGAGGATGCGGCGGGTCGGTCTCATCGGGTGGCGAGGCTCTCGATCGAACGCCGAACTTACTGGTCGGCGAGGGTCACCGGTCACCGAGGGGATCGGGTGGGCCGAACGACTCGTCGCGATCGGCGTGTGGTTCTGCGACCGCCACGGCGAGTGCCGCAACCAGCCCGTCGAGCGAGTGATCCGATGCCGTCCGGGCGATGGGCAGGCCCAGCTCTTCGGCGACCTGGGTGGTGATCGGTCCGATGCTGACCGCGACCGGGGGTCGGCCGCGTCCCGCGGTGGCGGCGACGAAGGAGCGGACGGTGGAGCCGGAGGTGAAGGTGATGGCGTCGGCTGCCTCCATCTCGGCGAGCACGTCGGGCGGCGGCTGGTTCGGGCGATTTCGATAGGCGACGACCTGATCGACGTTCCAGCCCGCGGCGCGCAGCCCGTCGGCCAGGATCGGCCGGGCCAGGTCACCTTGGACCAGCACGACTCGTGTCGAGTTCGGGCCCGGGGGTGGGAACTCGGCGAGCAGGCCTTCGGCGACCTGTCGCTCCGGCACCAGATCGACGGGCCGGCCGATCGCCTCCTTCGTCCCCCCACCGACGGCGGCGATGCGGATCCTGGCCGCGAGCCCGGGGTCCAGGCCGGCGCCGGGCCCGGGGTCGGGCGCGGCATCGAGTTCGGAGAGGGCTCGGGACACACAGGCCGCCCCGTTCGGCGACGTGACCACGACCCACACCCGGGCGTCGCCGGCGAGGGCCTGCGTCAGCCGGGTCACGAGCTCGACGGAGGCGGAATCGACCGGTTCGATCCGGATCAGCGGGACCTCGATCACGGTGGCGCCGGCCGCGGCGAGGAGGGCGCTCAGGCGGCCCGCCTGCCCGGGCGCTCGGGTCACCACGATCCGCCGACCGGCGAGCGGCCCGCCGGTCTCGAGGCCGTCGGACGCGGTCACGGGAGGTACGGACCCGGACTCAGCGCTCGACGAAGGGAGCGGCAGCGGCCCGGGCGACGGCCAGCTCGTCGCCGCCGACCGGCAGCGGCTCCCACCACCGGCGAGGTTCGTCGCCGAGGCCGAGGAAGATCCCGAGCGATCGTTCGCCGGTGTCGGGGTGAGCCATCACGTGGGCGCCGATCGGGAGCGAACACCCGCCACCGAGCTCACCGAGGAAGGCACGTTCCACGTCGACGTCGCGTCGCGTCGGGGCGTGCTCGATCGCCGAGCAGCGTTCGATGGTCTCGGAGTCGTCGGCTCGGCATTCGATGGCGACGGCCCCTTGTCCCACCTGCGGCACCATCACCGCGGGGTCGAGGATCTCGGCGATGCGCTCGGTGAGCCCGAGGATCTTGAGGGCGGCGACGGCCATCACGATCGAACCGCCGTCGGGGACCTTGTCGAGTCGGGTCCCGATGTTGCCGCGCAGCTCGACGAAGGTGAGGTCGGGGCGCAGGACGGAGCTGAGCTCGACGGCGGACTGACCCGGTGGCCACGGTGGCACCCTCGCCGAGTTCGTCGAGGAGGCTCCGATCAAGGCGTCGCGCGGGTCGCGGCGCTCGGTGACACAGGTGAGCCGGAGGCCCTCGGCGGTCCACGACGGCAGATCCTTGGCCGAGTGGACGGCGAGGTCGGCTCGGCCGTCGAGCACGGCGCGTTGGACTTCACGGACGAAGACGCCCTGCCCGCCGATCTCGTGGAGCGGCACGTCCTGGCGCTGGTCGCCGGTGGTCTCGATCAACACCAGCTCGACCGTGAGCCCGGGATGGGCGGCCCGCAGGGCGGCCGCGACGGATTCGGACTGCGTCCGCGCCTGCGCGCTGCCCCGGGTGGCGATCCGCAGCGAACTCACTGCAGGCCGAACAGGTCTCGCACGGCAGCGGAGTTCCGCTCGCCGCGCGGGGTCCCGGCGTCCTCTTTGAGTCGGACCGAGGGCTCGTGCAGCAGCTTGTTGACCAACGACTTGGTGAGCGCATCGACGATCGCCCGCTGATCGGCGGGAAGGTCGGCCAGTTTCTTGGCGTAGCGCTCCAGCTCGTTCTGGCGGAGCAGGTCGGCCCGTTCGCGCATTGCGGCCACGAGCGGAGCGGCCTGACGGGCGGTCGATTCGACCAGGTACCGCTCGATCTCCTCGGCGACGATCGACCGCACCTTGGCCGCCTCGCCGGCTCGCTGGGCCCGGCCGCGGTCGGCCCAGTTGCGCAGATCGTCGAGGTCGAGCCGGGTCACGCCGTCCAGGGCGTCGACCTCGGGGGCGACGTCGCGGGGCACGGCGATGTCGACCATCATCAGCGGCCGCTCGGGGCGAGCGGACATGGCACCGGCGACGATGTCGAAGTCGAGGACCGGGCGGTCGGCGCCGGTGGAGGTCAGGACCAGGTCGGCCTCGGCGACGGCCCCGGCGAGATCGGCGAAGGGTGCGATCCGCACCGCCGCCCGCTCCCCGAGCCGGTCGGCGAGCGCTCGAGCGCGCTCGGCCGTGCGGTTGGCCACGACCATCTCGGCCACGCCGCTCGCCGTGAGCGCCACGGCCATGCCTTCGCTCATCTCGCCCGCTCCGAGCACGAGCACCCGGCGACCCTGCAGCCCATCGAGGACCTCTCGGGCCATCTCGACCGCAGCGTGTGACACCGAGGTGGTGGAGCGCGAGATCGCGGTTTCGGTGCGAGCCCGCTTGCCGACCTCGAGGGCGTGACGGAACAGCAGGTTGAGGGTGGCGCCCGCGCCTCGTTCCCGTTGGGCGAGTTCCCAGGCCGTGCGGACCTGGCCGAGGATCTCGTGTTCGCCGAGCACGGCCGAGTCGAGCCCGGCCGTCACCTCGAACAGGTGACCGATCGCGGCGTCGTCGTGCTGGCTGTAGAGATGGGGATGCAGGTCGTCGGGAGAGATCGCCGAGCTCGCAGAAGAAGTCCCGGATGTCGGCATAGGCGCCGTGGAATCGTTCGGCGACGGCGTCGAACCTCGGTGCGGTTGCAGGTGGACAGCACCACGACCTCACGGATGTTCTCGCGCTGGGTGAGCCCGTGGGTGGCCTTCGGGACGGCGTCGGCGCCGAGCGCGACCCGCTCGAGCACCTCGATCGGACTGGTGCGGTGGTTGACCCCGATGACGACGATCGACATGGCGGACCTACGCGCTCACCGAGCCCGACGGCCCGGGGACGATGGACAGACCAGGGTCCGCGGTGTCGCGCTGCTCGTAGTAGCTCAGGATCTGCAGTTCCAAGGCGAGATCCACCTTCCGGACCCTGATGTGCGGCGGTACCGACAGGACCACCGGAGCGAAGTTCAAGATGCTGGTGACCCCGGCTCGAACCAGCCGGTCGGCCGCGTCCTGCGCCGAGGCCGGCGGGGTGGCGATGACCCCGATCGAGATCTGCTTGGCTCGCACGACCTGGGACAGCTCGTCGAGCTGGCGAACCCGGGTGCCGCCGATCACGGTGCCCACCTTGAGCTGGTCGATGTCGACCACTGCGGCCACCGGAAAGCCCCGATCACCGAAGCCGCCGTACCCGGCCAGTGCCTGTCCGAGGTTGCCCGCACCCACGATCACCACCGGCCAGTCGTGGGTCAGGCCCAGCTCCCGGCGGATCTGGTACACGAGGTAGGAGACCTCGTACCCCACGCCTCGGGTCCCGTAGGAACCCAGGTAGGACAGGTCCTTGCGGACCTTGGCCGCGTTGACGCCGGCCAGATCGGCGAGGCGCTCGCTGGAGACGTGCTCGAGTTCCTCCTGGGCCAGCTCGACCAGGATCCGGAGGTACACCGGGAGCCGGGCCACCGTGGCCTCGGGAATCCGGCGGGCACGGGTCGCACCACGCGGCGCGGTGCCGCCGTGGGGGAATCCTCGACCGTCCGTCACGCCGATTCAGGTTAGGCGTTCGTGCACGAATTCACGAAGTCGGCAACGTGCCATCGGTGACGGGTCGAAGGTCCTCGTCGATCGAGACCGACGACCGATGACCGTTCGGGCCGAGCTGACCGGCGTGACCCGGGCCGACCGCACGTCGTGGTGCGCGCTCACGGCGCGCCTTGGCACACTGAGGCCCCATGACCCCCACGCTCGATCGTGCCCTGGCGGCGGCCGCGACGCTGGTGGCGGCGGCGTTCACCTTGGCGACCTGGGAACGTTGGCGGCTGCGACGCCGACCCCAGGAACTGGCGTGGAGCGTGTCGCTGGCGTGGTTCACCGTCGGGGCGGGCGCCCTGTGGTGGGGGTTCGCGCGCGGTTGGAGCACGGCGAGCTTCCGCACCTTCTACCTGGCCGGCGCCATCGTCAACGTGCCGTGGCTGGCCCTCGGGACCGTCTACCTGCAGTGGGGTGCCCGCATCGGGGACCGGGTCCGTACCGCCCTCATCGCCCTCACCGGGCTGGCGTGCGGCGTGATGGCCGAGGCGCCGTTCCGAGCCGTCGTCCCGCGCGACACCCTGCCCGAAGGGCGAGCGGTGTTCGGGGTCTGGCCGCGAGCCCTCGCCGCGGTCGGGTCCGGGGTCGCCGCCATCGTGATCTTCGTCGGGGCGGTGTGGTCCGTGGTCGGATTCGTCCGGCGACGCTCCGCACCGGCGCACCGGGTCGTCGGCACCGTCCTCATCGCCCTCGGCACCGCGATCCTGTCCGGCAGCGGCGCGCTCGCCGGGCGGGTGGGCGCCGACCGGGCCTTCGTCCTCACGTTGCTCGTCGGGGTCGTCGTGCTGTTCGCCGGGTTCCTGTCGGCCAACGGTGCCCCGCCGCGCCCGCAACTCGCCGTCATCCTCGAGGCCCCCCATCGCATCGCCAGGGACGCCGCACCGGGCCCCTCGACCGACGCCTCGGCAGGCTCATCGACAGATTCTTCGACAGGTCCTTTGACCCAGAGTAGTCAGACAACCACATGAAGTAAGGTCGAAGCCGGCCTCGCCCGAGGCCCACGAGGCGGTTCGACACCCGACCGACATCCTGCGGCGGAGGACTCATGACGGGCGTGAACGGGCAACGACCAGCGGGTTGGTACACCGACCCGTGGGACGTTCAGCCGTTGCGATGGTACGACGGCAACGAATGGGGCACGCAGACCGCGGAACCACTCGGCCTCGATGCCTCCGGCGCGCCGATCTTGCCGCCACCGCCAGCGCAGCTCCTCCCGTGACGAGCGGATTCGCCCGGGCGACGGTCGATGTCGGCCCGTCGAGCGAACCGACCGCGTCGCGGCGGACCACGATCGCCAAGGGGTTGGTCGTGCTGGGCCTGGGTTCGCTCGGGTGGTACGCCCACCTGCAGGGCTGGCTGCCGCAACTCTTCGACGCGTCGGAGCGTCCCGAGCTCGTCGGCGAAGCCGAGGCCGCCGCCGACCCCAACCTCGCCACCGGCCAACCGACAGACGACCTGCAGCGCCAACCACCGGCGACGGTGGCGGCGGGGACCGAGGACCAACTGCCGGCGCTGGTCTCGGACATCCCGGTCCGGCTCACCTGCACCCCGACCGGCATCCTCTGGGAAGTCGGTGAGGCGGTCGAGCCCGCCACCCTCGTCATCGACTTCGGTGACGGGACGGTGGTCCAGACCCAGGACCGCACCGAGCCCTTCTTCGGCGTCCACCGCTTCGCCGCCCCGGGCCACTACACGATGTCGATGGGGGTCCTCGGCGGCGACGGGCACCTCGGCAGCGCCACGTGCGAGATCGACGTCCCGGAGCAGTTCGCAGGGACCTGAGCCAGAGTCACTACGGTGGGCGTCATCCCGAGCCGCCACCCGAGGAGGGTCTTGCGATGAGCCTGGCCGAACAGTTCCCGAACCCCTACGACTTCCTCGCCCCGGTGCCCTCGTTCGAGGTGACGAGCACCGACATCAGCGACGGCGCCGCCCTGGCGATGGCGCACGTGTCGGGTCGCTTCGGTGCCGGCGGCCAGGACGTCTCGCCGCAACTCTCCTGGAGCGGAGCGCCCGAGGGCACCAAGAGCTACGCGGTCACCTGCTTCGATCCGTGTGCGCCCACCGCCAGCGGGTTCTGGCACTGGGTCGTGTGCGACGTGCCGGCCTCGACGACCGACGTGCCGACCGACGCCGGGTCCCTCGACTCGCCCCAGCTGCCGACCGGCGCCGTCACCCTCCGGAACGACGCTGGTGAGCACGCCTTCATCGGCGCCGCCCCGCCCCAGGGGCACGGTCCCCACCGGTACTACTTCGTCGTGCACGCAGTCGACGTGGAGTCGCTCGGCGTCCCGGCCGACGCCAGCCCGGCCTTCCTCGGATTCAACCTGTCCTTCCACACCCTGGCGCGAGCCACGCTCGTGGCGACCTACGAGCAGACCTGACGCCGGCGGGCGCGAGCGGTGGCGCGCCAATGAGCCGATCGACCGACGACGAGCGACCCCGAGTGTCGAACGGTCATCGCTAGCGTTGAGCATTCACCGCGGTACCCCTTGGACGACGTAGCAACGTGAGCACCCACGACGAGGACATGACGACCGACCCGGGGAGGGCACTGGCTCCCGAGCCGATGCCGCCGCCGCCGGGCTCGTCGATCCCGCATCCGCTGGCTCCGCCGGCCGCGCTCACACCGCCGATCCCGCCGCCTCCCGCGCCGTTGCCGATGCCGGGACCCACGAGCCGACGACGCCCCGGTCCGGTCCCCGTCCCAGCTCGTGGTGCCGTCGCGATCGTCGAGACCCGAGCCCGCGAGGCGTCACTCGATGACACCCTCCTCGACGACACCCTCCTCGACGAGTCTGCCGGGGTCGTTCCGCCGCGGTCGCGGCGCCGGCGGGGCAGCGGGGGCCGGCTCGGGCTCGTCGTGTCGATCGGGGCACTCGTCGGTGTCGGCGCGATCCTCATCGGCGTCGTCCTCCCGAGCATCATCGGCTCGAGCAGCAGTCGCTCGTCGACACCGCAGGCGTCCGGCTCGACCTCGACCACCGTGCCGGGCGAGGCCCCGAGCGAGTCGGTCTCCCCGGTCGCTCCCTCCGGCCCCGTGCCGACCGAGACCTTCGAACCTGGACTCGACGACGAGTTCCTCGCCGCGCTGGACCAGCCGATCGATCCCCTCACCGCGATCGCCACCGGCCGCACGATCTGCAGTTCGCTGACGCGCCACGAGGGTGACGTCGCCGCCACCCTCGCGAGCACCGAGGTCATCGCCGAGGAATCCTCGTTGCGGCCGGGCGACCTCGAACTGGTCTTCGAAGCCGCGGTCACCGTCTATTGCACCGAGTGGCTCGAGGCGTGGGTGGCCCACGGCTGAGGCCGCACTCGGCCGGCCCGGATCAGGGCGTCCCGAACAGCTGCTCGCTCCACTCGCTGGTGAGTTCCGAGACCGGGTTCACGGCCCGCACCCGAGCGATGTGCGCCGATGCCGGCTGGAGTCCGTCGAACTGCCAGCCACCGGTGTCGGTGCGAACCGAACCCACCCGCTCGCCGAGCGGGCCGGTCAACTCCACGTCGTAGACGAGACCCGGGATCTGGACCCACGTGACCACGACCGAGGTGTCGCCCGGCACCACGTCGAGTCCTTCCACGGCGTCCGGGGCCACGGCAGGACTCGGAACCGGCAGCCCGACCTCGAACCCGTCGGCGGGCTGGGCCATCTCGGCGGCCGGAGGAGCGATCACGACCGTGGAGGTCGAAGCGTCGGCGGCGAGGATCTCGTCGGTGTAGGCCGCGGCGGCCTCGTCGGCGGCTTGGCGGGTCGTCTCGGCGGACTCGACGATGTTCACGCCGGTGCTGATGACGAGGTAGCCGCCCACGGCGACTCCCGCGTACTTGGTGGCGCGCAGGACGCGTTGCAGATCCATGGACTCCGACCTCCCGCCGGGGACCGACCCGGACCCTTGGTTCATCGGTCGCTCAAGGGCGGATTCAAGGAGTCTCAAGCGCTCACGCTGGGTGAGCCTGCCGCTGCCGGCGGCCGGGCGACGGCCTACGCTGTCGACATGTCCGCGTGGCAGGCCTTGCAGACCTGGGACCGACGCCACTGGTCGGCGGCGGCGGGGGCCAGCGTGGCGACCACCCTCGCCATCGGGCTTCCGACGGATCTGATCCCGAACCCGGTGTTCGGGCGCTCGATTCCTCCGACCTGGTGGTCCTGGCCGGTCCTCGCCATCACCGCGGTGCTGACGGGCCTGCTGTTCGGCACCTACGTGCGAGTGCCGGCGCCGGCGTCGGCGATCGCGGAACCCCCTGACGAGGAGTCCTGGGACCGCCCGGCGCGCACGGGCGGTCTGGGTGGATTGCTGTCCTTCTTCGCCGTGGGCTGCCCGGTCTGCAACAAGATCGTCCTGCTCGCGCTGGGCAGCGTCGGGGCGCGCCGATGGTTCGAGCCGATCCAGCCGTACCTCGCCGCGGTCTCGATCGTGTTGCTGGTCGTCGCCCTGCGCGCCCGCCTGCGCGGGTCGCTGGCGTGCCCCGTGCGCCCGGCACTCTGAGCGGCGCGCCGCGCGGCACCTCGGAACCGTGCTGGACGAGGGGTTCGCCCCGCCCGCGGGTCCTCACACCTCGGAGATGGCGTACTCCGGGCAGTTGGCGATGGCGAGGCGGGCCTTCTCCTCGAGCTCGGGCGGCACGGTGCCGTCCCCGATCACCGAGGCCATGCCGTAGTCATCGACGTCGAACAGTTCCGGCGCGAGGGCATAGCAACGATTGTGACCCTGGCACTTCTCGGAATCGACTTGGATCTTCACTCAGAACACCACCGGGATGTTTCGGGGGCCGCGGACCTGTCCGCCGGCCCAGGTGACCTCGCCGTCCTCGGCGAGTCGGAACTCGGGGATCCGAGCCAACCACGTCTCGATGGCGACCCGGAGCTCCATGCGCGCCAGGTTCGACCCGGCACAACGGTGGATGCCCACCCCGAAAGCGAGATGGCGGTTGACCGCTCGGTCGAGCACCACCTCATCGGCACGATCGAACGCCGCGGGATCGCGGTTCGCGGCCGGGAAGTTCATCAGGACACGATCGCCCTCGTGCATCGGGCAGCCCTGGAACTCGACGTCCTCAGCGACGATGCGAGCCATGGTCACCGGCGAGTACGCCCGCAGTAGCTCCTCGACAGCGGTCGGGATGAGCTCGGGCTCGGCGACGAGGCGGGCGGTGTGCTCGGGGTGGGTGGCGAGGTGCCACAGCGACGATCCGATCCCGGACCAGGTGGTGTCGACCCCGGCGATCAAGGTGAGCGCCGCCATCCCGAGGATCGTGTGATCCTCGACCGGCTTGCCGTCGATCTCGGTCTGGAGCAGCTCGGAGATGAGGTCGTCGCCGGGCTCGGTGCGCCGCTTCTCGAGCTCCCCGCCGAGGTAGTTCATCATCGCGATCCGCCCGGAACGGCGACGGGCTTCATCGTGGGCGAACTCGAGCGCTCGCGCACCCAACCGGTGAAGGTGTCGGACATGTCGTCGGGAACCCCGAGCACCTCGGGCGATGACTCTGACCGGGATCTGCTGGGCGTAGCCGGCGGCGGCATCGCCTCGACCGGTCTCGATGAAGCCGTCGATGAGGCGATTGCACAGGTCGCGGGTGAACGGTTCGTAGCCGTCGGCGCGGCGGTGCGAGAACCAGGGCAACAGCAGCCGCCGAGGTCCACTTGTGCTCGTCGCCGTCGGCCGAGATGGGCGGGAGGTGCAGCACGACGTCGACGTCCGGGGGCGGCGGTACGACACCGACGTGACGCGAGCTGAAGTGCTCGACGTCGTGGGCCATGGCGGCGACATCGGCGTAGGTGGTCGGCACCCACGAGCCGCCGAACCGCTCGGAATGCGCGATCGGACATTGCTCACGCAGGTCGTCCCAGATCGGGTACGGATCGGCCACGTAATCGTGGTCGAACAGGTCGTAGTCCGTCGTCCAGTTCTCGACCGGTGTACTCATCCCCAGCCCCCTCGGCAGCCATCGTGCGCATCCCGCGCCCGGTTGGTCGGCCGACCCCGGCCGATCCCGCGGCACCCTACCGGAGCAGGACGGAGGGTGTCTCACCGCGCCGATCGCACGGCTACCTTGCCCGCTCATGGCCCAGACCCGCACCGAAACCGTCCTCGCTCCCGATGGCGTCGCCTTCGACGCTCACCTCGCCCTGCCGTCGACCGGGTCCGGCCCCGGTGTCCTCGTGATCCAGGAGATCTTCGGGGTGAACACCTACATCCGCCACGTGTGCAGCCGTCTCGCCGCCCTCGGCTACGTGGCGATGGCTCCCGACGTCTTCCATCGCCAGGAACCCGGATTCGCGGTCGACCGCACCGGCCCCGAGGCGGTCGGTGACGGGGTGGCCAAGGCCTCGGCCCACGACGGTGCGACCGGCCTCGGCGATCTCGGTGCCGCGCTCGCCCACCTGCGCGGGCTGCCCGAGGTCGGCGGGCGCAAGGTCGGCACGATCGGGTTCTGCTTCGGTGGCACCATGTCGTTCCTGATCGCCAAGACGCTCGATCCCGACGCCGCGGTGTCGTACTACGGGTCCGGGGTGGGCTCGATGCTCGACGGGGTGGCCGACACCCTGACCTGTCCGATCCTGTTCCACTACGGCGACAACGACCCGTTCCTGCCCAACACCGAGGTCGACGCGGTGCGGACGGCGACGGCCACGATGGACCACGTCACCGTGCGCCAGTACTGGATGGGCGGCCACGCCTTCGACAACGCGTTCTCGCCGTTCCACATGCCGTACCAGGCCGGTGAGGCCTGGGGTCACACCGCGGCGTTCTTCGCCACCCATTTGAGCTGACGGGTCCGTCGCAGGCGGCGGGCCGGTCGTCGCCGGTCATTCGTCGAGGGTGAGGGCGTCGCGGATCTCACCCCGCAGATCGTCGAGCCCGAGGTTCTTCGCCGCGCTCACCCACAACACGTCGCCCTTGGGGACGCCGAGTCCTCGGCGAGGTCGGTGCGGCGACGCTGCCGCTTGGACGACTTCACCTTGTCGGACTTGGTGGCGACGAACAGCAGTGGGATCCCCATCGCCGAGAGCCACTCCACGGTCTGCAGGTCGAGCGGGGTCGGACCGATCTCACCGTCGATGAGATGCAGGACGCCGGTGAGCTGCTCGCGGCCGGCCAGATACCGCTCGATCATCACCCGCCACGCCTTGCGCTCGGTGTGCGAGACCCGAGCGAACCCGTAGCCGGGCAGGTCGACGAGCCACCGGCCCGATCCGACCTCGTCCAACTCGAACACGTTGATGAGCCGGGTGGCGCCGGGCGTCTTGGACGTCTTGGCCAGCTCCTTGCGGTTGGCGAGGGCGTTCAGCAGCGAGGACTTGCCCACGTTGGACCGCTCCACGAGCGCCAGTTCGGCGCGCGACTCGGGGAGCTGATCGAGCCGGGTGGCGGACTGGACGAAACGGAGGGCGAGCGGGCCGGGCATCAATCAACCCGGGAGATCAGCGAGGCGAGGGACCAGACGAAGGCCACCAGGCCGAGTGCCGCCATGAACAGGCTGCGGGCGAGGGAGCCCGCCTCGAGCTCCCCTCCCGGGTCTGGGCCGGAGGGCGGAAGACGGCCAGCAGGTTGCCGGCCGCCAATGCCCCGCCGAGGGCCATCACGAGCAGCGGGAGGAGATCGTCGCCGAGCGGGTTCACCCCGTCGAGGCTACGCGTCCTCGCCCGATTCGCCGTCCTCGTCCGAGACGCCGGCGTTGCCCGGCTCGCCCAGCTCGCTGTCCCTGGGGGCCCGCCGCAACAGGAACCCGAGGCCGATCGCCATGGTCGCGCATCGCGAGCATCCTGGCCACGTCGGCCCCCGTCACCGCGAGGGGTTCGACGACCCCCGGGCGATCGTGGTGGTCGTGGCCGCCACGTTGTTGGCGGTGGTCGAGGCCGAATTGTTCCCGGTCGACGACTCGACGCCCGCACTGGCGACGTCGGCGCTGGCCACGAGCGGAGCCGACACGCTCGCCACGGTGGTGCGCACCACGACGTCGGTGGTTGCCGCTTCGGTGCCAACACGCCGACCCAGGCACACGTGGTGGTGTGGTCCTGCACGGCGCACGTCCAGCCCGCTCCGGCCTCGACGCTCTCCACCACGACACCGGCCGGTGCCCGGTGCACGAGGGTGATGGTGCCGAGCGACGACGTGTCGCCGGAGTTGGTGACCCGGAGGGTGTAGGTCGAGCGGGTCGGACACCTTCGGGGAGGCGTTCGACTGGGCATCGTCACCGCGAGATCGAGCGGTGCGGCGACGAAGCCGGCGTCGACGTTCGGCACCGGCCCGTAGGCATGGACGGTGACCCGTCCGGTGGCCGGGCTCACGTCGCTGTCGCGAGTGTCGTCATCGCCCTGGTCCGCGAGCACGAAGGTCTGCCCCGTGGGCGCTTCGACGGCCACGACGTACTCCCCGACGGGAAGTTCCTCGAAGCGGTACTCGCCGTCGGTGTCGGTGGTCGTGGAGTCCACCGTGTCGCCGTTCATGTCGATCAGGCGGAGGATCACTCCGGCGACACCACTGTCGCATCCGACCAGCGCCGAGCACACCGGAGAAGGCCGCGCCGGCGTCCTGGTCCAGGAAGGCCCGGCCCGAGATCGTGGCCCGGTCGTCGACGAACAGGTAGCCGGTCAGGTGGGCGTCTGCGCCGATGATCACGTTGGTGATCACGTCGGAACCCGCCGTGCCGTTGCCGTTCGGCGCCGCAACCGTGGTCCCGGCGTACCCGGCGGGCTGCCGCTCCTGGATCGAGTAGATGCCCGGTGGCACCGACTCGACGACGAAGCCACCGTCGCTGCCGGACGTCGCGACGAGCGACACCGGTCGACCCTGGCCGTCGGTTCCGAGGACGTCGATGACCACCCCGGCGATTCCGGTGGTGTGATCCGGACGGGTCACGGTGCCGGCGATCGAGGAGGGCCGGACCTCCCCGAAGGTGTAGCCGGCCGCGGGGGTTCCGGCCACGACCACGATGCTCGTGATGCGGTCGGTTCCGGTCGTGGTGCCTCCGGAGTTCCCGACGGCGTCCTTCCAGTCGAGATAGCCAACGGGAGTCGTCTCCTCGATCGAGTACGTCCCCGGCGGGACCAGGATGGTCCACGAACCGTCGGACCCGCTCGTCGTCGTCAGGTCGATGTCGGCGGCGTGATCGTCGGAGCCGAGGAGATGGATCGATCCCCCGGCGATGCCCGGCTCTCCGGAATTCTTCACGCCATCGCCGTTGCGGTCCTCGAAGACCGTTCCCGACAGCGGCGTGCCTCCGATGTCGGAGAACAGGTAGCCGGTGGCCTGCTGGCCTGCGGCCAGGGTGACACCGGTGATCGAGTCGGGCAGGGAGATCAGCCGCCGGCGGTCCCGGGAAATCGACCCAGTCGAACCTGCCGTTCGGCTGGGTCTCGGTCACGGTGTAGATCCCGGCCGGGAGACCGGTCACGACGTAGAGCCCGCCGCCGGCGGTGGTGGCGGTACGGGTGACCGACCCGGACGTCACCGTGATGGTCACGCCGTCGATCCCTGTCTCCCCACCGTTCATCGTCCCGTTGGCGTCGTCGTCGGCATAGACGAAGCCGGCGACCGATGCGGACCACTCGCCGAACGTGTAGCCGGTGAGGGTCTCGTTGGAGTTGACGACGATGTTCGAGATGACGTCGTCGACCGCGGTCGAGCTGGTGCTGTCACCGGACGGCACCCCTTCGGCGCCGTCGGCGAAACCCGCAGGCTGGGCGACCTCGGTCACGGTGTACGTGCCGGGCGCCAAGTTGGTGAAGGTCCAGTGTCCATCGATGCCCGTCACGACGTCGACCGGAGTGATCGGCACCGAGTTCACGGTGCCGGTCAGCCGGACGGTCACCCCGGAGATGCCGGGTTCGCCGGTGTTCGTGATCCCGTCGCGGTTCCGGTCGTCGAACACGGCGCCGGACAGCGACGATGCGACCTGCTCACCGAAGACGTAGCCGGTGGCGACCTCACCGTCGGCGAGGGTGATCGCCGAGATGACGTCGTTGCCGACGGTGCCTCCGGCCGAGCCCGCGGTGTCGGTGCCGTCGTCGTACCCGGCGGGCTGGGTCTCGGTCACGGTGTAGGTACCACCGAGCAGGCCCGGGAAGATCCAGTGGCCGGTGCCGTCGGTGACGGCGGTTCCCGTCGAGGTGCCCGAGAGGGTCACGGTCACGCCGGCGACGCCGGTCTCACCCGAGTCGACGAGCCCGTTGCCGTTGGCGTCGTCGAGGACCACACCGGCGAGCGACGCCGTGGGATCGGCGAACGCGTGCCCGGTGGAGGCGGTGTTGGACGTGACGACGATCGAGGTGATCGCGTTGGCCCCCGACGCCGTGCCGGTGCTTCCCGGCAACGCCATGCCCGCGCCGTAGCCGGTGGGCTGGCTCTCGGTGAGGGTGTAGGTGCCCGGAGCGAGGGTCGAGAAGCTGAAGCTGCCATCGCTCGCGGTGGTCGTGGACGCCGTGGCGGCGCCGCCCAGGGTCACGGTGACCCCGGCGATACCCGGCTCGGTGTCGTCGATGCCGTCGCCGTCGAGGTCGGCGAAGACCCGCCCGTCGATCGCAGCCTCGGTGTACTCACCGAAGGCGTACCCGGTGGCGAGATCGCCGGCCGAGAGCACGATCCCGGTGATGGTGTCGGAGCCCGCCGTGCCGCCGCCGGTCCCGACGATCTCGCCGCCGTCGGCGAAGCCGGACGGTTGGGAGAGCTCGGTGACCTGGTACGTCGCCGCGGCCAGTTCGGTGAAGGTCCACGCTCCGTTCACGTCGGTGGTGACCACGACCTGGCTCGAGCCGTCGTCGAGTTCGACGTCCACACCGGCGATGCCCGGCTCGGAGTCGTCGGACCCGTTGTTGTTGGCGTCCTCGAACACCCTGCCGGACAGCACGGTGCTGTCGTCGGTGAACAGGAACCCGGACCGGGCATCACCCGATCCGACCACGACCCCGGTCACGGCATCGGAGTTCGGGGTCGACGTCGTGCCGTCGAAGGAGTGGCCCTGGCCGAAGTCGGTCGGCTGGGTCTCGGTGAGGGTGTAGGTCCCGGGCAGGACGCCGGTGAAGGAGAAGTTCGCTCCGGTGGTCGTGACCGGCACCGGGGTGATCGGGTTCCCGAGGTAGTCGGTCCCGGTCAAGGTCACGGTGACCCCGCTGATGCCGGGCTCACCGACATCGGCGACGCCGTCGTGGTCGCGATCCGCGATCACCTGACCCGCGATCGAGCCGTCCTGGACCAGCCCGATGTCGTGCGAGGTGTGATTCGTCCCCGCGGTGAGGCTCGGCGTCTGGGCCGACAGACCGTCGGAGTCGACGGTGTCGTCGGCACCCTGATCGGTCCGGGTCGGGTGGTGGCCCGACGGTGCGGTCACGGTCACGGTGTACGTGCCCGGCGCGACGCTGTCGAAGGAGTAGCCACCGGACGCATTGGTGGTGACCGGGTTGGTGAGCGCATCTCCGAAGGCGTTGGTCGTGATCGAGGTGCTGCCGCCAGCGTCGAAGAGTTGGACCGACACGCCGGGGATGCCCACCTCGCCGCCGTCCTGGATGCCGTCGGCGTCGAGGTCCTCGAACACCAGATCACCGATGGAGACGTTCGGCGTGACCGTCACTGTGGCGGAACCGTTCGTGGTCACCACATCCGATGCGCCGGTCATGTCGGCGCCCGCTGCGGTCACGGGGTTCGCCGTCACCTGCGGGGTGTAGGTCGTCGTCGAGGTCGGCGCGGAGAACTCGACGTAGTAGGTGGCCGTGGCGCTGGGCGCGAGGGGGAAGGTCCCACCGGCGAGCACCGCGCTCCCCGGCACGCTGGCCCAGCTGATCCCGTCGAGGTAGGTGCCGTCGGCCGACGTGTTCTGCACGGAGAGGCACAGCGTCAGAGCGTCACCGGGCCGGATGCTCGACACGCTCGGGGTCGCGGTTCCGCAGCCGGCGCCGCTGTCGTGGCCGACGTAGACCAGGGCGCCCGGATCGGCGGTGGCCTGCGGGGCGAGCTCACCGAAGTCGAAGTGGATGGACTGTGACGCCGAGTCGTGCAGGATCCCGGAGATGGTGTCGCTTCCCGAGTGGACCGGCGTGCCGCCGCCCGAGGGCGAGGCGTTGACCATGTCCTCCGAACCGTCGTGATGGGACACGGGCTGGGTCTCGGTGACGGTGTAGCCGGTGCCGTCGGAGCTCGGCACGTTGAACGAATAGACGCCGTTGACGTCGGTCGTCGTGGTGAGGTCGATCGCCTGGCTGCCGGATCCGGCATCGGAGGTCCCGGTGAGCCGGAGCGACACCCCGGCGATCCCGAGCTCGCCAGGGTCCTGGACCCCGTCGTCGTTCGTGTCCTCGAAGACGATGCCGGTCACGGCCGATTCGAGGGCGGAGAAGATCAGGACGCCGGGGGCGTAGCGATCTCCGGTGGTTCCGTAGGTCACGGTGACGCCATCACCGGCGGCGTTGAGGAGGGTGGCGTCGAACGGGACGACCTTGATGTCGGCGCCGGCCGTATCGTGCCAGGCCGGACTCCGGGTGAAGTCCCCTGCGGTCGACGTGGTGTACTCCCCGATCGTCGACGTCCAGTAGTTCGTGGTCGGAGCGCCGTTGAGGCGGGGCTCGTTCAGGGTCGTCGACTCGATGTCGAGCCCGTCGCCGGTGATCTGCTGGTCACCTTCGTAGCCGACCAGGCCGACGCGCGGCTCCACCGTTCCCGTCGTGGCGGCGAGGAACCCACCCAGCACGACGTTCACCGGATCGTTGTCGGCCGCTTCGGCGAGACCGTCGTAGATCTGGATGCGACGCAGGTCGGGGGCGTTGGCATCGGGGCGGCCGTAGTCGTAGACGATGGCGAGCGACCACGCGCCGGTACAGCCGAAGCCCATTCCGGTGGCGATGTTGGCGCCGGTGACCGTGACCGGACTCCCCGACACAGCCTGCTGGAGCAGCGAGGTCACGTCGGCCTCGCTCTGATAGAGGTGACCCGAGAGGCTGGCGGCCGAGGTGATGTTGAACTCATCCGCGGTGATCGTCGAGTAGTTGTCGCCGTTCACGCCGCTGATGCGGAGCTTCATCTCGGTGGACAGCCCGGAGGTGAACCCGTGATACGCCGCCCGCATCCGGTTGGCGACCACCAGCGAGTTCGCCACACCCGAGTAGTTGCCGTAGGTGGTGTAGTTCTTGGCCACGAACCCGGCCTGGCACGTGGGCCACGGCGCCGTTCCCGGCGACGAATCGATGGAGTCGGCGGCGTTCAGCTCGGTGGCGTTGCTCGCCGATCCAGAGGCCTGGGTGTCGTTGCCGTGCCAGTAGAGGCGGGCGAAGGCGACCTCGGCGCCAGCGGGAATGGTGAAGGTCGCATCGCTGGAGTTGAAGATGCCCGACGTGGTGGTGTCGGTCCGGGTGAGACACCATGAACCGCTCGTCGTTCCGCCTCGCTCGCCGCCACCGGCGACGTCGTCGCTGATGGCATCGGTCCGACACTCGGTGGCGAAGTTCCAGTCCACGAGTGGGGCCAGGTCCTCGGTGGTGTTCGAGTCGTTGTCGACATCGAGGAAGTCCGGGGTCATCGGCGTGCTGTTCGGGCATTCGAGCTGCGAGTTGCCGACGAGCAGGTAGTCGCCCCAGACCCGCCCGTCGTAGCGCACGGTGAACGGATCGATCTCGGCTGCGGTGGCCGACGGAACGGCGGTCCAGGTCACCGCCACGCCCGACAGCGCCAGGGTGGCCGTCGCCGCGACCACTCGTCCCATCGTCTGGAATCCCGCCCTCGGGAACCTCGTTGCCCGCAGTCCCGGTTCCGATCCGCTGTCGCCTCTTCATGCGTCCCGCCGTCCTCGTCCCGCTCTGCGCCGGCTGGTGCCGAACACAGACTCGGTGCTCAGATCGGGACGCTCCCGGAATTCTTCAAGGCTTCCTCATCGACCGGCGTGCGGTCGGTGGTCACCTGCGGCGGGCTGAGCCGTCCCAGACGTGGGCCCGGAAACGACCGAAACGACGACCGACCGAAACGACCGACCGACCGACGACGGCCGGCCCGGGACGAGCGACCCTCGGGCCGATCCGCAGGTCGCCCGGACCGCTGGTCCGGGCGTTGCGTCACACGCCGGCGGAGAAGGCGGGGGTCTCGGGCTCGGTGCGATGAGCGG
This sequence comes from Ilumatobacteraceae bacterium, assembly GCA_041394645.1. Lineage (GTDB taxonomy): Bacteria > Actinomycetota > Acidimicrobiia > Acidimicrobiales > Ilumatobacteraceae > JAWKHV01. The sequence goes on from JAWKHV010000002.1 coordinate 159,749, forward strand.
CGAGGAGGCGCCCGGCCCGTTGTTCGACGGCGTACACCCCCGCCGCCGCCACGGTCCCGATCACGATCAGCACGAACGAGCGGGGCCAGACGACGAGGGGGTCGACGAACCGACTGACGCTCAGGTCCACCTCGAACAGCCGCTCGATCAACCACCCGAAGCTGATGATCGCCAGGGCCACCGAGCCGAGGTACATCGCGGTCTTGTAGTAGCGGGTCCGGCGCAGGAGGTACAACCCCGGGAACACCGCCAGGACGATCGCGGTCTGGGCGAGTTCGATGCCGATGTTGCGACCGAGCAACGACAGCAGCTGCGTGCCCCGACCGACTTCCAGACCACCGACGAGCCCGGCGAAGCCCATCCCGTGGAACAGGCCGAAGACGAAGGCGATCATCCACACCCGATTCACGGCGACCGGTTTGAGGTTGTGGAGGGCGGCGAGGCCGATCGAGGCGGCGATGATCGATTCGGTCACCCGGTCCGGCGGGAGCGGCAAGATGTCCAGCGCAGCCAGCGAGAAGGTGATGGTGTGCGCCACGGTGAACATCGTGACCACCTTGGCCACCCGCCACAGCGCCGACCGGAACTCCGGCGCCGGCTTCCACGAGGCAGCCGTGGTGAACACGAGCACCGCTGGGAGCAGCAGCACGCAGACGAACAGCACGTGGTCCGGGCCGTACCGGATGTGGTTCACCCCGAGCTTCACGCTGGCCCCGAAGGTCTTGGTCCAGCTGGTGGAACCGAGATCGAGCTCCTGGGTCCGCACGTCACCGGTGAACGCCATCAGGATCTCGTGACCGTTCTCGATCACGCCGCCTTCGTAGTCGTTGGCGATGAGGAGCAGGGCGTCGCGGCCGGGGATCTCGTCGAAGAACGGATCGAGCATGACGTCGAACCGGCGAGGCAGGTCGGCGCCGCCGAGATCGGCGACGAGCGGCACGATCACGTAGTTGGAATCCTGCTCCGGAAGGTCGGAGAAGAACAGCGTCGGCGTCTCGAAGGTGAGCGGCCAGGTCTGGCCGTCCTGGCCCAGCGCCACGTGCTGGGCGAGGTAGGCCGCGATCCGACCACTCGCCGCTTCCAGCTGGGCGGCGACCTCGGCTTCGGAACCGTCGAAGGATTCGTCGAGGATCACGGCCAGGTCGCGAATGGGGATCTCCAACCGGCCGCCGAGCGCGGCCGGGGAGACGTCGAGATAGAGGTACGTACTGAACCCGCTGTGGGCAGAGGCAGCAGACGGAGCCCACAGGACTCCCAACCCCATGAGCACAGCGATGAACAGCGCACCGAGTCGAGACTTCATGACACACCTCCGTTGGATGTTGGGCGGCGTAGGGGCCGATCGACGCCGAGGAGCCGGGCGACCAGGTTTCGTTGCAGATCGGACGTACCGGAGTAGTTGAGGCTGCCGATGGCGTCCCGAAGGTCCATCTCGAGTCCGGCTTCCTCGGTGTAGCCCTCGGCCCCGAAGGTGCGCATCGCGTCCAACGCCGAAGCGACGGCGGACTCGGACGTGTAGAGCTTGGCGAGGGAGGTGGCCATGGCGATCGGCCGGCCTCGATCGTGGAGTTCGGCGGCCTTGTAGACGAGCAACCGTCCGACCTCGTGGCGCAGCTTCATGTCGACGATGCGGTGGGAGACCGCTTGGAACTCACCGATCGCCCTGTCGAACTGGCGGCGGGTGCGTGCTCGTTCCACGCTGCGCTCGAGGACCCGTTCCATCGCACCCAACTGGGCGGCGAACAGGAAGGCTCGTTCGGCTTCGACCGCGCTCGTGAAGATGGCGGAGCCGGCGCCGATCGCACCGAGCACGGCATCGCGCGGCACCGCCACGCCGTCCAGGCTCAGGCGGGAGAACGGGCAACTGCGCAGACCGCTCTTGGCCTCGACCTCGCCGACGTGCACGCCGGGGGTGTCGAGCGGGACGAGGAAGGCGGTGATCCCCCACCGACCCCGGCTCAGGTCGGTCGAGGCGAACACGATGGCGACATCGGCGACCGGGGCCAAGGTGACCCATCGCTTCTCGCCGGTGAGTCGGTAGCCGGTGCCGTCGGGCTCGGCGACGGTGCGGATCGAGGCGGAGTCGGAACCCGCTTCCGGTTCGCTCATCGAGAACGCCCCGATCGACTCGCCGCGCCGCATCGGCGGCAGCCACCGTTCGAGTTGTGCCTCGGTGCCCGCTTCGAGCAAGGCGTGATGCACGGCGAACACCTGCGTCGCCAGCGCGAACACCAGGCCGGTGTCCGGGGTTCCGAGCCCGAGACCCTCGAAGCTCAGCAGGGCTTCGCTGGTCGAACAGTCCTGACCGCCGAAGCGTTCCGGCATTCGCAGACCGAGGTAGCCGGCGTCACCGGCGGCCCGCCACCGATCACGATCGACGGCGAGACGCCGGCGCATGATCCCGAGCCCAGTCCGCCGCCGCGAGTTTCCGTGGATGATGATCAGTCGAGCGCCCGCCGAGCACGCTGCCCCTGCCTCCCTGCCCTCGCCCCTGCCCTCGTCGAGGATGCCGCTGGTACGCATGCTCCCATACCCGTGGTGACCGGTGCACGGTGTTGCTCCTCGATCACCTGTGTGCCCATACTCGCCTCGTACTCTGGCGGACCGAGGGTACGCGCGATGGGGTCGAGGCGGAGGGCATGGAGCACGACGTGCAGCCTCGGTGATCTTCCGGCTGTCATGCCGCGCCGACGTCCCGATGCCGAGGGTCTCGTCGGGACCGGTCCGAGCCGGTCGTGGCATGAGTACGACGTTGACTCGCTCGATCGCGGCGGGAGTTCGTACGCCTGGGGATCCGGCCTGGCGATCGTACATCGGCTCTGCGCCAGGAAAGGACGAGCAGGTCCTGCTGGTTGCCCACGGCACCGTCCGGGCCGGAGCCGTGTTCGTGCCGGTCGATCCCCGCCGCGCCGGCGGCCGCCAAATCTGGCGGTGTCAAGAGGATCGCCGACGTCGCGGCCGTCGTGCCTGAACGCCGGGATCCGATCCGGTGGAGTCGACCGCTGGAGCGCCATCTCGCGATGTCATCGCGCGAGGCGACGGACCGGACGCGATCCTGACTCGTTGATGACGGGCGACCCCGGCGACGTCGAGCTCCCGGCGATCCATGGGGACGATCCGGCGTACATCATCTACACGTCCGGCTCCACGGGGCGGCCAGCGTATCCTCCACACCCATCGCAGCGCACTGGCCTACGCCACCCGAGCCGTCGAGCCCCATGGCCTCTCCCACCGAGATCACCTGCCGGATCGTCGCCGTTGCACTTCGACATGTCGACTCCTCAGCTCTGGCCGCTCCTGCCTGCGACGACCTGCACCGTGGTGTTCGGCGCATCAGCACGTGAAGTTCCTCGCCGGGTTCACCGAACGTTCGGCGGCGGAGCACGTCACCGTCTGCGTACTGCTCCGGCGCGTTCGGCCAGATCGTATTCGGGTGCGACTGCACGCGAGATCTTCGGCCCTGCGCTCAGTGATGTACGGCGCTAAACCTGGCGCACCGGTGTTCTGCGTGACCCGTCGGTCGCGCCGGTGGTGCGATCAAGAACATCTATGGGCCGGCCGAAGTGAACGAATGCACCAACGGCCTCGTCGACGTGGGGACCGATCTGCCGACGGCGGACGGCGAGCAGCCGATGGGTGCGCCGCTCGGACGTCCGTGGTCCGGGGTCGAGCTGCGCGGCGTCGTGGACGACGACGGACGGACAAGTTGGCCCTGGCGGATCGGGAGCTTTGGGTGTCGGCTCCCCACGCTCATGGTTACTGGCGTCGGCCTGATCACCGAGGCCCGGCTCCATCCTCGGTCGAACGGGTCACCGTCCTGGTACTTTACTGGCGACCTCGTCACCGTCGACGGAGCCGGCGCCATCGCTACGCGGGTCGACGCGACCACCAGGTGAAGGTTCGAGGCACGCGACTCGAACTGGAAGCGGTCAGCGGCGCTCGGCGACGTCGGGCGGCCGCGTAATGCCGTACGTTCCGGTCGGCCCGAGCGGCTTCACCCACCTCGACGCAGTGGTGGTGCCCCAACCGCACATCGCGCTCGACGAATTGGACGAGACGGCGATCCGCCGGTGGTGCGCCGAGCGACTCGCGCTGGTCGCCACACTGCAGCGGGTCGTGGTCGAGCACCCTGCCGCTCACGGCGACCGGCAAGATCGATCGACGCATCGTCCGATCCGCTTCCATCCCGATGGCCGCACCGACAGGAGACTTCCCCGTGACCGAGCAGACCCCCGATCGTGACGCGTTCGTCGCCGAGCTGATCACGATGATCGAGCGTGACCTCAGTCTGTTGCCGGACGATCCGATCGAGCACGACACCGAGCTCCTGCTCGACGGTTTCGTCGACTCGCTCGGTGTGATGCAGATGGTGGCGTGGCTGGAGGATCGCCTCGGGCTGCGCATCGAACCGTCCGACATCGTCTACGAGCATTTCCGCACCGTCGACGAGATCGCCGCCTTCGCGCTGGTCAGGACCTCGTGACGGCGGGGCGACCACTCGCATCCACCCAACGGCCGCTGTGGATCTCCCAGCGACGGCACCCTGCTGCGCCGTTGCAGAACATGGTGGTGGTCGCCCAGCTCGACGGGCCGATCGATCCCGACCGACTGGCGGCCGCCTTCGCCGCGGTCGTCGCCCGTCATGACGTCTTGAACCATCGGATCCACGACGAGCACGGGATCGTCACGATGGTGCCGACCGATCCCGATCCCACGGTGGTCGAGCGCGTGCCGAGAGCTCGCGCCGCCGAGTGGGCCGCCCAGCGGATCGCAGCCCCGATCGACGCGACGCGCTGCGTCTACGACAGCGTCGTGCTCGCGCACGAGGACGGCACGGCCTCGTGGTACCTCGGGCTGCATCACGTGGCGACCGATGCGATGTCACTCGCCACGTTGTTCGCCGAGACCGGCGATCGGTACGACGGGAAGGAGCCGGACGGAGCGGCCGGGTCGTTCCTCTCGTGGGCGGAGGCCCTGGCCGGCCGCCACGTCCCGAAGCGCGACCGGGCGATCGAGCGTTGGGAGCAACGACCCGCCGCCCTCCCGATCGACCGGCTCCTCGCGACACCGGTCCCGGACGACACCGCGGCCACCCGTTGCCCGATCCCGTTCTCCGACGATCTCCGGGCCCGAATCGATGCCGCGGCCCAGGGCCACTATCGGATGCTGACCCCAGAACTCGGCTGGACCGCGTTGCTCATGACGGTGGCAGCGGCGTGGGTCCATCGCCTCACGGGGCGTGAGTCCTTCGCCATCGGACTCCCGGTCCACAACCGCAACGACCCGGAGGCCAGAACGCTGATCGGCCCGGTCATGGAGACGTTCCCCGTCGACGTGACGATCGAGCCCGACTCCACGTTCGCCGAACTCCACCGCCACGTGAGTCGAGCCATCCTCGACACGTTGCGGATCGCGGTGACCGGCACGGCCCCGCCCGCCGACCACAGCCTCGTGGTCAACGTCATCCCGAAGGCGGTCACCGATCGGTTCGGATCGATCCCCGCTTCGACGGAGTGGCTGAACTCGGGCGCGATGGATCCGAGCCACCTGGCCCGACTCCAGCTCGCGGCGTGGAACGGCGTGCCGGAACTGTTCGTCGACGTCCGGGCCTCTGCCGTCGGCCCCGATGGTCCCGAGCGCATCGTCCATCAGCTCACCACGCTCCTGACCGCGGCGATCGATGCGCCCGACTCCCCCATTCGCCAGGTCGACCTCCTCACGCCGGACGAGGCCACGGCGATCCGGTCATGGGGATTCGGCGAGGACTGGACCGACCCCACCGAACCGATCGTCGAGCAGCTACGACGCGGGCTTCGCGGGCAGGCCCACGTCGCCCTCGTCGACGGGGATCGGTCCTGGACGGGTGACGAGTTGTGGACGTGGTCCGAGCAGCTCGCGACGCGAATCGCGGCGCACGGGGTCGTCCGGGGCGATCGCGTCGGCCTCGAACTCGGACGCAGCGCGGAAGCGGTCGCGCTGATCCTCGCCGCGCTGCGCGTCGGCGCGTCGTATGTGCCGCTCGACCCGGTCCAACCCGAACCCCGACGGCGACGGCTCGCCGAGCGAGCAGGGTGCCGGATCGTGCTGCGCGGCCTTCCTCCGGAGGCGCCGGCCGCGCGGAGTGCTGCGTTCGACGCCTCGTCCGAACTCGACCATGCGCAGCCGCGCGACGAGGCCTACCTGTTGTTCACGTCGGGCTCGACCGGTGAGCCCAAGGGGGTGCCGATTTCGAGGCACGGGCTGGCCCGGTACGTGCGCTTCGCCCGCGAGTCGTACGTCGATCCGGCGCAGCCGCCGATCGCGCCGCTGTTCAGCGCGCTCACCTTCGATCTCACGGTCACCAGCGTGTTCGTTCCGCTCGTCGCCGGAGGCCGGATCGAGGTCGTGACGGCCGATGGTCTGGAAGGGCTCACCGAACTCGCGCACCGGAGTTGGCTCACGTGGTGCAAGGCCACACCGTCGCACCTCGCCGTGCTGGAGCGGCTGCTCCCCGCCGACGCCGCACTGCGGACGCTCGTGGTCGGCGGTGAAGCGTTTCGCTCCGACCTGGCCCAGCGGTTGAACGACCGGCTCCCGGGCGTGCGCATCTTCAACGAGTACGGACCGACCGAAGCGGTGGTCGGCTGCATGATCCACGAGACCTCCGCCGAGGAGTTGACCGCCACCGGCCTGCTCGATGTGCCGATCGGTCGGCCGGCGCCGGGCGTCCGGTTGGCGGTGGTCGACCCGGCGGGCCGCCCCGTTCCGATCGGCGTCAACGGGGAGCTGCTCGTCAGCCATGCCGGGATGACCTCCGGCTACCTCGACGGCGACGATTCGGCGTTCGTCGAACAGGATGGTCAGCGTTGGTATCGAACGGGCGACGTCGTGCGGTTGCTGGACCCGACCACCGCGACCTACGTCGGACGGGTCGACGCCCAACTCAAGATCGGGGGCATCCGCCTCGACCCGAGCGAGATCGAAGTCGAGCTCCAACGACTCCCGGCGGTCCGCACCGCTCACGTCGGCGTGTGGTCGCCCCGGCCCACCACCGTGCGCCACCGCTGCGTTCGTTGTGGGCTCCCCGACGACGTGCCCGGAGTCGAGTTCGACGACGACGGCATCTGCACGACGTGCCGCCAACACGAACGGGTCGCACCGGTCCTGCAGCAGTGGTTCCGCACTCCTGCCGACCTCGACGTGCTCCGGGAGCGAGCGCGGGCGACGCGGCGCGGCGACTACGACGCGGTCGCGCTCCTGAGTGGGGGGAAGGATTCGACGTACGCCTTGATGACGTTGCTCGACCACGGGTTCGAGCCCTTGGCGCTCACCCTCGACAACGGGTTCCTGTCCGATCAGGCCAAGGCCAACATCGCCCGAACCGTCGAGGCGCTCGACGTGCCCCACGAGTTCGTCACGGTCGAGACGATGAACGAGATCTTCCGGGCCTCGCTCGAACGCTTCTCGAACGTGTGCCACGGGTGCTTCAAGACGATCTACACGGTGGCGACGCATCGAGCGGTCGAGGTCGGGGCGCCGCTGGTGATCACCGGGTTGTCTCGCGGTCAGCTGTTCGAGACCCGGCTCCTGCCCCACCAGTTCGACGAGGCCCGGTTCGATCCGGATGCGATCGACCGGGCCGTGCTGGAGGCCCGACGGGCGTACCACCGCGCCGACGATCCCGTGAATCGTCTCCTCGACACCAGCGCGTTCGATCGCGACGAACTGTTCGACGAGATCGAGTTCGTCGACCTGTATCGGTACGTCGACGTGCCGCTGTCCGAACTGCTCGACACCCTTGCCAGCCGCACGCCGTGGGTGCGGCCGAGCGACACCGGCCGATCGACGAACTGCCGGATCAACGACGTCGGCATCCACGTCCACCGGTTGGAACAAGGCTTTCACAACTACGCGGTGCCCTACGCGTGGGATGTTCGGCTCGGGCACAAGACGAGGGACGAGGCGATCGCCGAGCTCGACGACCGGCTCGACGACCAGGACATCCAGGCGATGATGGACGAGGTCGGCTATCGGCCGAGCCCGCGCCGGATCCTGACGGCGTGGGTCGAGATCGATCCCCGGTTCGAAGCACCGACGGCAGGTGAGCTGCGCGCCGCACTCTCGAAGCGACTCCCCGCCCACGCCATCCCTCAAGCGTTCGTGACCCTCGACGAACTGCCGCTGACCAGCAACGGAAAGCTCGATCCGGCGCGGCTCCCCGCTCCGGTCCGGCTGCATCGCGTGGATCCCGGTCTGTACGTGTCGCCGAGGAGCGGGCTCGAACAGACGATCGTGGAGGTGTGGGAGCAGGTCCTGCGCACCGAACCGATCGGCACCGACGACGAGTTCGTGGCGCTGGGCGGCGACTCGCTCGCCGCCCTCGAGATGATCGTCCAACTCGGCGAGCGGCTGGGCGCGACGATCGGCGACGAGGTCGCGTTCCTCGCCACCACGCCGGCCTCGCTCGCCGCCCTGCTGATCGAGCTCGGCGTCGCCACCGCAGACATCGCGGCCGAGATCGCGACCGGCACTGCAACCGACACGCGGCGTCGGCTGCCACGCCCCGGGGCGGAGACCGGGGCCGTCGCCGTCTCGCTGCGACCCCGGGCCGCGTGGCCGGTCCGGACCGACGATGACCCGCCGCCGGTGTCGATGGCCGAACGGGCGTTGCTCTTCGAGCGCGAGCGTCTCGGTGGGGCCGGGACGGCCCGCCAGAACATCGGCCAACTCGTGCGGTTCGACGCCCGATCGACGCCACGGCGTTCATCGACGCCGCTCGGCGCGCCGTCGCCCGGCACGTCCCGTTGGCCTGGACGTGGTCCGCCCGGCGAGTCCGGCTCGACGATGACGCGCTCCTCGACGCCGAGATCGTCGAGGAGGCGATGGACGACCACACCCTCACCGACGTCGTCTCCGCCGCCTTCCGCCGCCCGATCGATCTCGAGCGCGGACCGCTGGTGCGGGTGGTCGTGGCCCGTCGCCGAAGGGGGCAGCGCCGTCCTCCTCGCCCTGCACCATGTGAGTGGGGACGCCGAGTCCCTCGCGATCTTGTGGGCTCAGATCGACGCCGAGTTGCGCGGCGCGGCACCGAACCCGCACGCTTCGACGCCGCCACCCATGCGGCCAACGCCGATGCTGCGGTGGACGGAGCCGATCGGACGTTCTGGGTCGAACGAGCTCGGCCGACGGCGAGCCTCGCCTGGCGTTCGCCGCGACCGGCGGAACCCGATCGCTTCGTGCGACGGGCCGCATCGATCACCCCGGACCGTCTGCGGGCCGGGGCCGGCGGCAACAGCCCGTTCGCCGTCGCCGTCGCCGCGCTGGCGCTGGCGGTCCGGCGCCGCACCGAGTCCCACGACGTCACTGCGCCGGTCGAGCTCGGAGCGGTCGTCTCGAACCGCATCGATCCCGAGACCCATCGCTTGGCGGGCTACTTCCTCAACACCCTGCCGATGACGATCGACATCGATCCCGGGTGGTCGTGCTCGGAGCTCGTCGCCGGTACCGGTCGAGAGATCGCGAGCGTGCTCGCCCACCGCAGCGTCCCGATCGCGACGATCGTCGCCGACCGCCGTCGGCATGACCGCCCCGCCCCGTCCTTGGACGTCCTCGTGTCGTATCACGAGGTGCGCGCCGTCGAGGCCGGGGGTGCTCGCGGTGAGCCCGAGGTGTTGTTCAACGGATTCGCCGTCGCCGACGCCACGGTGTTCGTCGAGGTGCGCGCCGATCGCATCGACCTCGGGGTGGAATCACGGGGGTCACGACTCGGAGCGGCCGACGCCGATGCGTTGCTCGACGAGTTCGACCGGCTGCTCACCGCCATGGTCGATCGGACCGAGGGCCGGGTCGGCGCGCTGTTCGAGGAGCTCCCGACCAGCCGGCTCGAGGGCGAACCGCTGGCGGAGGTTCCCCGTCCACTCCCGACGGTGCTGGCCGACGCGACGCCGGCCCGCACGGGGCCCGCAGTCCGATGCGGTGACGAACGTTGGGACTGGCCGCAGCTCGGGGCACGCGCCGGTCAGCTCGCCGCTGCGCTCGCCGCCGCAGGGGTCGGGCCGGGCCAGCGGGTCGTGGTCGAGCTCCCTCGCGGTGGCGATCTGGTCGCCTCGATCGTGGCGATCTGGCGGCTCGGGGCGAGCTACGTCCCCGTCGATCCCGAAGCCCCCGCCGACCGCAGGCGTCTGGTGTACCAAGCGGCCGGAGCGCGTCACGCCCTCTCCACCGGCAGCGCGACGGACGACGATCCGATCCTGGTTCGGCTCGATCCGCTCGGGATCACGGAGCATGCGAGCCCGCCGGACCCGGTCCGGGTCGATGCCGACGACGAGGCGTACGTGCTGTTCACCTCGGGCTCGACCGGGACCCCGCGCGGCGTGCCCATCCGCCACGGCCAACTCGCCCGGAGTACCGCTGCTCGCCTGGAGGTGTACGGCGCCGAGCCGGTCCGTTACCTCATGGTCTCCAAGGCGTCGTTCGACAGCAGCGTCGCCGGGATCGGTTGGATGCTGCTCACCGGGGGCGAGCTGATCCTGCCGACCGACGACGCTGCGACCGACCCTCGCCGACTCGCCGCGCTGATCGAGGCGACCGAACCGACCCACACCCTGATGGTGCCGACGCTGTACCGGGCAGTGCTCGCGCGCAAGCAGGGACCGGCGTGGCCGACGACGGTGATCGTGGCCGGCGAGGCGTGCCCTGCGGACCTCGTCGAGGCGCACCATTCGTCGTGTCCCGGCCGCGAGCTCGTCAACGAGTACGGACCGACCGAAGCGACGGTGTGGGCGACGGTGCATCGCTGCGCGCCGGGCGGCGCGGACGTTCCGATCGGACGGCCGATCCCGGGGGTCTGGACCGACGTGGTGGACCACGACGGGCGATCGCGGCCGCCGGGGATCCCGGGCGAACTCGTCATCGGCGGCCCCACCGTGGCGGCGGGCTATCTCGGCGACGCGGCCCGCACCGCCGAACGGTTCCGGGGGTCCGCTGACGGCTCGGTGTTCCTCACCGGTGATCGGGCCGTGGTGGACGGAGGGACGCTGCGGTTCCTCGGTCGGGTCGACCATCAGCTCAACGTGGCCGGAGTTCGCGCCGAGCCCGAGGAGATCGAGGCGGTCATCGCCTCGGCCCCGGGGGTGGAGGAGGCCGTGGTCGTCGGGCGCGACGTGCGGCCGATCGACCAGATCCTCGCGTCCCTGCCCCCCGATGCGGCCGGTGCCGCGATGGAACGGGCGGCCCGCGACAGCGATCCGGCCCGCCGCTTGGCGGCCGAGCTGCTGACTGCGGATTCCGGGCGACAGCGCCTCGTGGCACATCTCGTGCCCCGATCGGGCGCGGTGATCGATCCCGACGCCCTGCGCGACCATCTCGTCGTCCACCTCCCGGGTGCCATGCATCCCACGGTGTTCTGCGTCCAGGCCTCGCTCCCCCGCACCCTGCACGGCAAGCTCGACCGGGCCGCCGCGCTCACCTTGCCGCTGACTCCGCTGGTCGACCAGCGCGACACGGCGACGAGCCCGGAACCGGGTCCGACGGACGCGGCGGATCGACCTCGGCTCGATGCCATCCGGACCGCGTTCTGCGACGTCCTCGGCGTCGACACGGTGGACGAGACCTCGTCGTTCTTCGCGCTCGGCGGCGATTCCCTGGCTGCGATCGAACTGCTGGAACGGATCGAGCAAGCGACGGGAACCAGGGTGTCGATCGGGGCGATGTACTCCACGCCCACACCACGAGGGTTGGCCGCCGCGGTCGGCGCACCCCGCTCGTCGGCGCGGCTCGTGTCGGCGGCCGACGCTCGTGACGACGCCGCCCGCACCGACGGCTTCCTCGTCGAGTTCACCCCGGCTCATCCCACCTCCACCCGAGCACCGATGTTCGGGGTCCACGTCCTCGGACGCAACGGCGCGCTGTATCGACCGTTGGCCGCCCGGCTCGGTCCGGACCAGCCGCTGTACGGGCTGGGTCTGGCGGGCACGTTGGCCCAGGCGACGGTGTCCACCGAGATCCACCAGCTCGCCGCGGCCTACGCCGACGAGGTGGAGCACCGCGCCCCGTACGGGCCGGTACATCTGGCTGCGGTCTCGATGGGAGCCGTCGCCGCCCTCGAGACCGCGGCGGAGCTGCGGCGGCGGGGGCGGACCATCGGCGCCCTCGTGCTGTTCGATGCCCTCGGTCCCGACGGCTACCGCTACCTGCCCCACGGGCGGGACCGGCTCGTGCTGCACGCCCGCGAACTGCGCCGGGCCCCGGCCACGTACGTCGCCAGACGGCTCGACAAGCGCCGGCAGGTGCTCGCCCGCCGGTGGGAGATGTTCGAACGCACCGCTCGCGTCCGACTGCACCTCGAGCTCCCGGACCGATTGAAGGTCCGAGGGTTCATCGAGGCCAACGTCCAGGCCGCCGTCGAGCACCGACCGACGCCGCACGACGGACCGCTCACGATCGTACGGGCTGCCGACGAGTCCTTCGTCGGCAGCGCAGCCGAGCACGGCATGGGGTGGGAGGACTTCGCCAGCAGGGTCGAGGTCATCACCGTTCCCGGTGGGCATCTCTCGATGCTCGCCGAGCCGTTCGTCGGCGCCACCGCCGCAGCCGTCGCCGCCACGATCGATCGTGGCCCGCTCGACGAGGCGGGAGCACCGGCCGACTCGACCCGTCCGGTGCCGGCTGCTGCCAACCTCCCGGAACCGCCTCCGATCGCGGCGGACCTCCTCGCCGCGCTGGATGCCGGGCGCTTCGAGGCCGCCCTCGTCGAGCTGATCGAACGGGTCGATCAGCTCGGCCCCGAGGATGCCGACTTCGTGCGGCGCGCCGATCGGGTGACCCGCGGCTTCGCCTCGGCGTCGCGCGACGACTCGGTCATCGTCGCCGACGCGCTCACCCGCCGCGGGTTTCCTGCGGTACCGGATTCAGCACCGGATCGTCGGATGCACGTGCTCGCCGGCGTCTCCCTCGACGGTTCCGGAGCCTCGGCCCGGACCGTGCTCGACGAGCTCGGCTACGCCCCGCTCCTCGGTGGGCGAGACGGATGGAGCGAGTTCGACCGAGTGGCAGGCGCAGTGACGTGTTCACGCCTCGACGATCCGACGCGCCGCCTCGTGGTGCGGTGGTCCGGGTCGACGGACGTGGAGCCTGGGCCGGATGCGACGGCGACGTCGATCCCCGACCGGACCCGGTTCGTCGACCAGCTCCGCCGGCGCGTGATGCCAGGTCGGCGCCACGAGACCGGACTCGGGGCGGACCTCGGACCGTTCCTGGCCACACCGTGGGAGATGATCATCGAGGTGATCGGCCTCGCCCGTCCGGCCCCCGACGAGACGGTGATCGACCTCGGATGCGGCGACGGCCGGGTCCTGATCGACGCGGCGCGCCGGACCGGCATCCGCGGTGTGGGCTACGAGCGTGACGCCGAACTGGTCGAGCGGGCGCGAGCCGCGGTCGCCGCCGCAGGACTGCGGGAACGCATCCAGGTCGTGCACGGCGACGCCCTCGCCGCCGACCTGTCCCCGGCCGGCGTGGTATTCGTGTTCCTCCCCGTCGACGTCGTCACCGAGCATCTGGCGGCGCTGCTCGAACGGCTCCCGCCCGGAGCTCGCCTCGTGGCCCACGAGCAGGCCCCGGTGACGTGGCCGGTCCCGCCCGACGAGCGGCGACTCGTCGTGGCCGGGGGCATCACCGTGGCGTCGGTGTGGCGCCGCCCGAGGGGCTGACGCCGCCGTCGCTCGCCGCGCTGTCCCATGCGTCCAGCCCGCCGGATCGAGGCCGTCGCGAGCATGCTTGCGTGCCGGGACCGAAGTCGTCAGCATGACGCCATGCCCCTCCGACGTGACTTCTCCCTCCGAGCTCCGACGTGGAGACACCACCCAGCGGTGCGGAGCGGGGACCAGCTCTCACGAGGCGAGCGAGCCGCCGACGCCTTGCGCAACGGCATGGGCTCATGGGGCTTCGTTTTCGGGGCGATGGTGTTCCTCGCCGGCTGGATGATCGGGAATCGGAATGTCGGCTTCGACAAGTACCCGTTCATCCTCTTGAACCTGATCCTGTCCTGTCTGGCGGCGATGCAGGGAGCGATCCTGCTCATCGCGGCCAAGCGTGAGGACCAGATCAGCAGCGAGCTCGCCCGCCACGACTACGAGACGAATCTCGAGGCCGACGCCATCGTGAAGGAGATCCAGACCCTCACCCGTGAGATCCACGCTCACACGGTGAACTCATCGGGTCCGGCATGACCGCGGCTCCGGGCGGACCCGGTCTGTCGCCGACCTGGACCTCGAGTGCGAAGGACGTCGTGACCACCGCTGTCGGCGGACGGAGCCAGATCTGGCTGACGCTCGGTCACGGCATCGCCAACGAGATCTATTGGCCCTCGACCGGTCAGCCCCAGCTGCGCGATCTGGGATTCCTCGTGAGCCATCCGGGCGGATGGACCGAGGTCAAACGAGCGAACCAGTACCGCATCGAACTCCCCGGTCCGAGCTCGCTGGTGCCGACCACGATCCATCACGGCGAGGGGTGGGAGCTGAGGTTGGACTGGGCGATCGATCCGGATCGCGACGTGGTCCTCGTCTCGTACGAGCTCTCGGGTGCGGCGACGGGCCTGTGCGTGCTGGCCGCGCCTCACCTCGGTTCGGGCTCGTGCACCAACACGGCGTGGACCGACGGCGAGCTGCATGCGGTCGCCGACGACCAGTCGGCCGCGTTGACCGTGACCGGATCGGTCCCCTTCGCGGCGACCTCGGTCGGCTTCGTCGGTGCATCGGACGCATGGCAGGACTTCGCTGCTCACGGCGAGTTCACGTGGCGCTACGAACTGGCGGAGCGCGGCAACGTCGCCCTCGCCGCCGACCTCGGCACCTCGGGGGTCCTGGCGATCGGGTTCGCGACGACGGCCGACGGCGCGACGGTGCTCGCCCGCTCGAGCCTCGCCGCGGGCTTCGATCTCGTCCGACGGCGATTCGTCGACGCGTGGGATGCGTTCGCAGCCCCGCTCGATGCGTCCGGGGTCGACGAACGCTGGCGCTCGATGACGTTGCACAGCGCGGCGGTGCTGGCGTGTCACGAGGATCGGACCTACCCGGGCGCCTCGGTCGCCAGCCTGTCGATCCCGTGGGGCAACGATCGAGCCGACCTCGGTGGCTACCACCTCGTGTGGGCCCGGGACGCGGTGGAGTCCGCCCTCGGTCGACTCGCCCTCGGGGATCGTGCGGCCGCCGAGCGCACCCTGCGGTGGCTGATCGCCACGCAGAAGGACGACGGTCACTGGACCCAGAACGCCTTCCCCGATGGCCATCCGTACTGGACGGGCATCCAGCTCGACGAGGTCGCCCTGCCGATCGTGCTCGCCGCGGCACTCGACGTTCCGTCCGACGACGGGCCGGTGATCCGCATGGTCGAGGCCGCGGCCCGCTACCTCGTCGCCCACGGCCCGTCGAGCCTGCAGGACCGTTGGGAGGAGGACGCAGGAACGAATCCGTTCACGCTGGCGACCGTGGTGGCCGCCCTCGTCGCGGCCCGACGCTGGTTGACCGGACCGGTCGCCTCGTTCTGTGCCGACCTCGCCGACTACTGGAACGAGCGGATCGAGGATTGGCTGTTCGCCCGAGGGACCGGGCTCGCCGTGGACCGTGGGATCGACGGCTACTACGTCCGGTTGGGAAACGACGACGACACCCCGAGTTCGTGTGGCCGGATCGACGTGCGCAACCGGGGCGGACTCACCATCGCCCCCTCCGAGCTGATCTCCTGTGACTTCCTCGCCCTGGTCCGTTTCGGCCTGCGCCGGCCCGACGACCCGCGGATCGTCGACACCGTGTCGTTGATCGACGAGCGGTTGGCGGTCGAGCTCCCGACCGGTGTCGCCTATCGCCGGTACAACGAGGACGGCTACGGCGAACACGACGACGGACGCCCCTTCGACGGCACCGGCGTCGGTCGCCCGTGGCCGTTGCTCGCCGGGGAGCGCGGCCACTACGAAGCGCACGCCGGTCGCGACCCCTCCCGATTCCTCGCGTCGATGGCGGCGATGACCGGGCCCGGTCAGCTGATCCCGGAACAGGTGTGGGACGCCCCGGCGATCCCCGACCGTTTCCTGGAGCCGGGGCATCCGACGGGCTCGGCGATGCCGCTCGCCTGGGCCCACGCCGAGTTCGTCAAGCTCGCCACCTTCGCTCGACGTGGTCGTCCGATCGAACTGCTGCCCGAGGTCGCCGAGCGCTACGTCCCCGGCCGACCGGCGAGGGTCTGGTTCTGGAGAACCGATGCCCCGTTGTCCTCGGCGCCCGAAGGAACCACGATCGTGATCGACCACGACCAACCGTTCCTCCTTCGCCATGACGATCGTGACGTCGCGAGCCGCGAGCTCCCGCTGGGTCGCCACGGGGTCACGATCCCTGACTCCTCCGGACCGGTTCGGGCGGCACTGTGGTCGGTGGAGGGCACGTGGATCGCGGACGTGTCCGTCGATCGTCGGCCGGGCTCGACTCGGTGGCCGCCCAGCTGAAGAAGATCCACATGGCGGTGGCGAGCACTGCGACCATCGGAGCGATCCACATCAGCGTGCCGCCGAGGCGTTGGTCGCGCATCGTGGCGTGCTGCGTGGGATACAGCGGACGGTCGGCCGACACCAACACCGCTGCGAGCAGGGCGAGGAGCGGACCGAGCAACACGACCGCCACGAGCCGCTGGCCGTGGCTGGCGGTGCGCGGCAAGGCGTCGATGGACAGCACGGGCGCCCAGAAGGCCAAGCCCGCCAAGAGGTAGGCGAGGTGCTCGACGACATGGAGCGGATCGATCCGCAGCGCGGCGTCGTAGATCACGGGCGCGTGGGACACGTACAGCACACCGACGAGTCCGACCGTCCCGAGGGCGAGGATCTGCCAGCCGGCCCGGGCGGGCATCGCGGCCACCGAGCGACCGCCCCAGCGTCGGATGGGCGACGCCATCGCGAACAGCGGGCCGGCCACGAACACGATCAACAGGTGCTGCGCCATGTGGACGGTGAAGGTTTCGTCGGCCGCGGCCTCGAACCACGGGCTGAACGCCACCGCGAGCACCAGGCACCCGGCGAGCCAGGCGAACGTCTCCCGGGTACGACGGGCCGCCCGATCGCCGACCCAGAGGTAGGCCGCGGCGAACACGAGGGCGGCGATCACCGAACGTCGCGGACCAGGCCGGTGAGGTGGAACATGGCGAACAGGGCACCGATGATCGCCAACCAGGGCCCGACGACGAGTCCGACGAGGGCGACGGCGGCGCCGGCGGCGATGCCGATCGGTCGCCAGCTCTCCACGACGAAGGTCCCGACCGAACCCGCGTCGTCGGACATGTCCGCCGCCGCCCGGTCCTCGGGCGGGACGGGCTCGGTGCGGACACGCCGCCACAACCAGACCGCGATGATGCCACCGAACGCGAATCCGATCCCGAGCAACGACGTCCCCGCTGCCTCTCCCCCCACCGCGACGTAGAGCGCGGCGAGCGCGGCGAAGAACACCGCCGTTGCCGTCCAGATCGTCGCTTCGACCCTCACGGCTCGTCCTCGCCGGCGGGACCGCCGCGGTGCCCGACCTTCGTGGCCCCACTGCCGGTGGGCTCGGCGCCTGCGCCGTCTTCGCGCCACGGGTGCAGCGGGAACCAGCGTTCGTCGTGGGCCTGTCGCCCGAGCCAGGCGTCGGCTTCGCCCACCGAGCCGATGTCGGGATGCTCGATCCACCGGAGATCGAACACGGGGCGTTCCGAGCGGATCGGAGGGAGCCAGTCGAAGTTGTGGACCGGTGGCGGCGAGGACGTCGCCCACTCGAGCGAGTTCCCGTGCCAGGGGTCGGCGCCTGCGCTCGCGCCGGACCGAAGCGATCGCACGATCGCCCACGCAAAGGGCACGAAGCTGATCGCCATCACGACGAACCCGAGGGAGGACAGGAGATTCGGATCGTCGAAGCCGGCGTTGGCCGGGTAGTCGGCGATGCGACGCGGCAGACCCCGGTTGCCGAGGAGATGCATTCCGATGAAGGTCGCGTTGTACCCCACGAGCAGGAGCCAGAACTGGATCCGACCCAAGCGGTCCTCGAGCATCCGGCCGGTGACCTTCGGCCACCAGAACCAGACCGCGGCGAACATCGAGAACACGACGGTGCCGCCCATGACGTAGTGGAAGTGGCCGACGACGAAGTACGAGTCCGACGCCTGGAAGTCCAGCGCCGGCGAGGCGAGCATCACGCCCGTGATGCCACCGAAGACGAAGGTGACGAGGAAGCCCAGCGTGAACAGCATCGGCGGCGGGAAGATCAGCGATCCCCCGACCATCGTGCCGATCCAGTTGAACACCTTCACCCCGGTGGGAATGGCGATCAGCATCGAGGTGATGGCGAAGAACTCCACCACGACGTCACCGGTCACGAACATGTGATGGGCCCAGACCGAGGTCGACAGCGACGAGATCGAGATGGTCGCGATGACGAGCCCCTTGTACCCGAACACCGGACGGCGGGAGAAGACCGGGATGATCTCGGTGACGACGCCGAAGAACGGCAACGCCACGATGTACACCTCGGGATGGCCGAAGAACCAGAACAGGTGCTGCCACAGGATCGGTGCTCCACCGCCGGCCACGTCGAAGATCGGGGCGTCGAGCTGTCGGGAGGCGAGGAGCATCAGCAGGGCGGCGGACAACACGGGGAACGCGAGCAGGACCATGAAGGCGGTCAGCAACAGGTTCCACGTCAGGATCGGCAGGCGGAACATCGTCATGCCGGGAGCGCGCAGCATGACGATCGTGGCGATCGTGTTCACCGCGGACATGGTCCCGGCCGTTCCGGTGAGCAACAGGGCGATGATCCACAGGTCGGCGCCGGCGCCGGGTGAGCCGGCCCGACCGGCGAGCGGCGCGTACGCGGTCCAGCCGAAGTCGGCCGCCCCGTCGGTGGTGATGAAGCCGCTCAACATGATCAGTCCGCCGAAGAGATACATCCAGAACGACAAGGCGTTCAGCCGGGGGAACGCCATGTCGGGCGCGCCGATCTGGAGTGGCACCAGGTAGTTGGCGATCGCCACGCCGAACGGCACGGCGAACAGGTAGACCATCGCGCTGCCGTGGATTGTGAACAGTTGGTTGTACGTGGCGGCGCCGACGAACTGCTCGCCGGGACGGGCGAGCTCGGCTCGCATCATTCCTGCGAGTGCTCCCCCGACGAGCAGGAACCCGAACGACGCGACCGCGTACATCACGCCGATGGCCTTGTGGTCGGTCGTGGTGAGCCAGCCGAGGAAGGTTCGCGGCAACGGATTGCGGGCCGGGGGCGACACCAGGGTGTCGATGTCGACTTCGCTCATTGCTGCTCCCACCAGGTGGCGAATTCGTCCTGTGAGACGATCCGGACGACGAAGTGCATCGCGGCGTGGCCGAGCCCACAGAACTCGGCGCACCGCCCCTCGAACGTGCCGGTGACATCGCTCGTCGTCACGTCGAAGGACTGGATCTCGCCGGGGATCAGGTCCCGCTTGTAGAGGAAGCCAGGGACCCAGAACGAGTGGATCACGTCGCCGGTGCGGACGTTGAACCGCACGGTGGAGTCGACGGGCAGGACGAGTTCCGGGACGCCGGACAGCGAACCGTCGCCACTCGGCCCACCCTCGTAGCCGAACGTCCACGTCCACTGGCTGCCGAGGACGTCGACGACGACGTCGGGGTTCGCGGTCGTGTGCTGGGTGTCGCGCACGGCGCGGACGGTGACGATCACCAGTCCGACGACGATGAGCGCGGGCAGGACGGTGTAGGCGATCTCGATGGGGATCCGGTTGTGCACCTGTTCCGGCAGACGGTCGTCCCGACGGCGATACCGGATCACGACGAACGCCATCAGCAGATAGACGAAGACCGCGACCATCGCTCCGACGACGAGGAAGATGCGCCAGGCGTGGGTGAGATCCTGGGCCTCGTGGGTCAGCGGCTCGGGAAGCCCCACGGGACCGCGCCAGCCGACACCGGCCGAGCCGGAGCGGAGGAGCGCGCCGAGCGACACCGCGAACGCCGTCATCGGGAACTCGCCTCCGGGCGTTCGGCGTAGCCGCCGCTGTCGCCCCGGCGGATCTCCACCACGGACGGATCGTCACGGCGAGCCAGGGAGCGAGCGAGTCGGAAGGTGAACCAACCACTGGCCGCCGGCACCAACAGCAGACCGATCTGCAGCAGACGGCGCACCGTTGCGAGCGGCACGCTGAGGGTGTCGGCGATCACGTCCTGGGCGCCGGCGAGGAGCAGCACGCCGACGACCGACAACGCAGCGACGCCGATGGCCGTACGGACCGGTGCGTCGCGGGGCCGATCGAGCAGGTGATGGACCCGGTGATCCTGGGTGAATCGCCGCTCGATCCACGGCACGCCGTAGAGCGCGCCGAACATGAGGCCCGGCAACAGCACGCCGGGAAAGAACGGGTTGGGCACCGTGTAGCCGAACGCTCGGATCTCCAACGGCGGCATCAGCCGCAATGCTCCCTCCAACCACCCGATGTACCAATCGGGCTGGGCATCGGCACTCGAGGCGGCGGGATCGTAGGGCCCGTACAACCAGATCGGATTGATCTGAGCGAACCCACCCAGCGCGGCGAGGGTTCCGGCGGTCAGGCTCAACATGCCGATCGACTTCATCGCGAAGCCCGGCCACACCCGCTCGCCGACCACGTTGTCCTCGGTCCGGCCCGGACCGTCGAACTGGGTGTGCTTCTGACGCCACACCAGGGCGAGATGGCCACCGATCAGGCCGAGGAGGGCGAGCGGCAGCACGAACACGTGGATCGGGAACAACCGGCTCACGATGATGGTGCTCGGCCAGGATCCGCCGAAGAGCAACGAGGACACCCATTCACCGGCGACGGGGATCGACAGCACGACCGAGTCGGCGATGCGGAGCCCGGTGCCGGACAGGGAATCGTCGGGCAACGAGTAGCCGGTGAATCCCATGGCGAGGCCGAGGAGCAACAGCGTGCAGCCCAGCACCCAATTGATCTCGCGTGGCTTGCGGAACGCCCCGGTGAAGAACACGCGCATCATGTGGAGCACGATCGAGGCGACGAACAACAGGGCCGCCCAGTGGTGGATCTGGCGGATCACGAGCCCCGCTCGGACCTCGAACGACAACCGCATCACCGACGCGTAGGCGTGGGACACCTCCACACCCTGGAGCGGTCCGTAGGGTCCGTCGTAGGTCGTGGGCGCCTGCGATGCGTCGAAGAACAGCGCGAGGTAGGTGCCCGATGCGAGCAGCACCACGAAGCAGTACAACGCGATCTCGCCCCAGAGGAACGAGGCGTGGCGCGGGAACACCTTGTCGAGGGCGCGGGCCAACCCGCCGGTGGTGCCGGTGCGTTCGGTGGCCGAGCGGATGACGTCGACGGGGGCCGGGCGAGTGTCGCTCATGGCCACGTCCACGAGGCCGGGCCAACCGGGCGGTCGAAGCCGTCGGTGGCGACGAGGTTCCCGTCGGCATCGACCGTCAACGGGAGTTGAGCCAGCGAACGTGTCGCCGGTCCGGCGACGGGCCGGGCGCCGTCGGCGGGATCGAATTCGGACTGGTGACACGGGCACAGCAACCGATGGATGACGTCGGGACGGCGCGAGTCGGCCTGGAACAGCCCGACCGCGCACCCCGCGTGCGTGCAGATCTTGGAGTAGGCGACGATCCCGTCGACGGCGCCCCCGTCGATCGTTCGGCGCGAGAGTTGCTCGACGGGCAGGCGGACGACGATGACCGCCCCGTTCCCGTCCTGCTGCGCTCCCTCCGGATACACCGTCAGCAATCCGTCGGCGCCGACGCGACCGGGATCGACCGGGCGGCCGTCGCTCGTGACGAGACGGCGGCCGGCTCGCCACGGCGTGGCGCCGATCCCCTTCGGTCGGGGGCCGAGCGAGCGCAGCGGCACCACGATCATCGCCCCGAGGGCCACCACGGCAGCACCTACGGCGGCGAGCAACGATCGGCGATCGGTGAGCTCGGAGGTCCGGGACAAGGACGCGCTGAGGGCGTCGACCTCGGCGTCGTCGGCCGCGAGCGAATGGCGCTGCTCCACGGCGTCGCCGTCGTCGATGGCCTTCGACCACGAGATGAGACCGACTCCGAAGCCGAGCAGTGCTGCGCTCAACGCCGCTCCCAACCATCGCGACCCGGCGTCGGTCCAGTACGCGATGACGAACCCCACGCTGCCGACGGCCGACAGCCCGAATCCGAACAGCGCGCCGCGTCGATCGTTCATGAGGGGCTCCCTCGTCGCGCCCGCTTGGGGCGAGTGACCCACCAGGTCGCCGCGACGAGCGGGGCCAGCCCGGCCGCCCACACGGCGAGTCCTTCGGCCACGGGACCGACCCGGCCGAGCGACGCACCGCCGGGGTCGCCGCCGGTTCCCAGCGATCGGACGTACGCCGCGACGTCGAGGCGATCGGACTCGTCCAGGCCGGAGAAGACCGGCATGGCCCCCGGGCCGACGATCATCGCTTCGAGGATCTGGGTCGGAGGGGTCTGGGCCAACGAGGGAGCGGAGCGCCCCGCGCTGAGCACCGCACCGGCTCCGCCGGCCTGGTGACACGCGGCGCAGTTCTCCCGGAACAGCAGTCCGCCCTGTGCGACCTGTGCGCCGACCAGGTCGGCATCGGGAATCGCCGGACCGGGTCCGAGCGAGGCGACGAAGGCGACGACCGCGGCTTGGTCGGCGGCCGAGAGTTGATGGGGATTTCGCGACGGCTGGACGCCCGCCCCGCAGCAGGCATCCGGCCGGTCGCAAGGACGAAATCGGCGGCGGCCGCGCCGACGCCGATCAGCGACGGACCCCGCTCGGTCCCCCTCCCGCGTCGCCATGGCACGACGAGCAACGAGCGGTGAACACCGCGCTGCCGTCGCTCGCGGTGCTCGGTTGCGCGGCCGCTCGCTCGACGCCTCGGGGTGCCGCGGAGATCGAGAACGCCGTGATCGCGATCACGGGAGCGACCAGTGCGGCACCGAGCCTCACCGGATGACCCACACCGTCGTGAAGAGGGCCAGCCACACCGCGTCGACGAGATGCCAGTAGAGCGCGGTCGCTTCGAACGCAGTGGTCGAGGCGGCCGGCGCCCGGCTCACCCGCCACGAGAGCACCGCGAGCGCGATGATGCCCACGAGCACGTGCACGCCGTGCAGACCGGTGAGCGTCCAGTAGATGCCGCCGTAGGCATGGTCGGATGGTTGGAAGCCGATCGAGCGATAGTCGCGCAACTGGTTGAGGGCGAAACCGATGCCGAGCAGGATCGTCGATCCCAACCAGCGCTGGGTCCGGACGAGATCGCCGGCGCGAAGCGCACGTTGGGCCTTCCAGACGGTGACGCTGGAGGCGACCAACAGCACCGTGCCCGCGGCCGCGCCGAGGGTGTCGAGATGGACCGTGGCCGGAGGCCACACCTCGGTCCGCGAGCGCAGGAGGAAGTAGGCCGAGAAGAACCCGGCGAACAGCATCAGGTCCGAGGCAAGGGCCAGCACGACGCCGAACACGGCGACGGAACGGCGCTCCACCATCGTCGGCGCCGGGTTACGCAGTCCTTCGACGGCGGCCATGGCGGCACCTTAGCCCTGCCATGTTTCTCGTCGGTCAGACGGAGCGGGCTGCGTTCTCGAACCGGGTGTAGGGGCCGAGGAAGACCAGCCGGCGGGTGCCGATGGGCCCGGCGCGGTGCTTGGCGATGATGAGCTCGGCGGAGCCGCGGTCCGGGGACTCGGGGTTGTACACCTCGTCGCGGTACACGAACATCACGACGTCGGCGTCCTGCTCGATGGCGCCCGACTCACGCAGGTCGGCCAGGATCGGCCGCTTGTCCGCCCTCGACTCCAGGTTTCGGGACAGCTGCGACAGCGCGACCACCGGCACCTCGAGTTCACGGGCCAGGATCTTGAGCCCTCGGCTGATCTCGGAGATCTCGAGCTGTCTGCTCTCGGACCCGCTGCCCGACATGAGCTGGAGGTAGTCGACGAGGATCAGCCCGAGGCCGCCGTGACGGGATTTGATCCGGCGGGCCTTGGCCCGGATCTCCATCACCGTCACGTTCGGGTTCTCGTCGATGAACAGCGGGATCTCCAACCGGCCGAGGGCCTTGCCGATCTTGGACCAGTCAGCCTGGTCGAGGCGTCCGGTGCGCAACTTCTGCGAGTCGACCTTGGCCTCCGAGGCCAGCACACGTTGGGCGAGTTCCTTGTGGCCCATCTCCAAGGAGAAGAACATGACCGGCAACCCCGAGAGCGCAGCGACGTTGGACGCCAGGCTGAGCGCGAGCGCGGTCTTCCCCATCGACGGGCGAGCGCCGATGATGATGAGCTGCGACGGGTGGAGGCCGGTGAGCAGTTCGTCGAGATCGGCGAAGCCGGTCGCCAGGCCACTGATCGGCTCGCCCCGGGTGTAGATGGCCTCGAGGTCCTCCATCACGCCGTTGAGCACGTCGGAGATCACGGCGGTGGAGTCCACGACCCGGTCCTCGGCGATCTCGAAGACCTTGGTCTCGGCCAGATCGACCGCCTTGCGGACGTCGTCGGGCGCGTTGTAGGCCAGATCGGTGATGTCCCCTGCGACGGCGATGAGCCGGCGCAACATCGCCGTGTCCTTCACGATCTCGGCGTAGCGGGCCACGTTGGACAGCGCCGGCGTGGCGTTCTGCAGCTCGAGCAGGGCGACCGAGCCGCCGATCTCTTCCAGCAGCCCGTCGCGACGCAGCTCGTCGGCCACCGTCACGGTGTCGACCGGTTGACCGGTCGCGGCGAGCACCCGCACCGCTTCGTAGACGTGCTGGTGGGCGGGCTTGTAGAAGTCCTGGGCCGTCACCCCGAGTTCGGCGACGGTTCCGACCGCGTCTCGCGACAGCAAGATGGCGCCGAGCAGTGACTCCTCGGCATCGAGATTGTGGGGAGGGATTCGACTCGCCACCCGCTGCTGGCGAGGACCGCTACGACCCGTGTCCGTCATGTCTTCCACCTTGCCGGAAAAGAGCTGTGGGCAACCAGTGGACCGAACCTGTGGACAATCCTGTGGATGTCACCGGGGATCTGGGGAGAACTCGGCGGATCTGCCACGCTCTGCAGTGGAAAACTCCAGAACGTGGGCAGATCACCGCCTGAGTCGGACTACTTGGAGGACACCTCGACCTGAACCGGGAACTCCACGTCGGCGTGCAGCTTCACCGCGACGGAGTGCGTTCCCAGTTGCTTGATCGGCTCGAACTTGAGCTTGCGCCGATCGAGCTCCACGCCCGTCTGGGCCGAGATGGCCTCGACGATGTCGGCGGACGTGATCGAGCCGTAGAGCCGACCCTCGGCTCCCGACTTGGAGGTCAGGGTGATCACCTTGGCCACGAGGGTGCGGGCGATCTCCTGGGCGGCCTCACGGTCGGCAGCGTCGCGCAGGTCACGGGACCGGCGCATCGCCTGGGCCTGCTGCACCGCGCCGGGCGTGGCCGTGAAGGCCAGGCCTCGCGGCAGCAGGTAGTTGCGGCCGTAGCCGTCCTTCACCTCGACGATGTCCCCGCGCTTGCCGAGACCGTCGATGTCGGCACGAAGGATCACCTGCATGTCACTCGCCCTCCGCAGTCGTGGTCTCGACCTCAGCCGGGGCGTCGGCGTTCGCCGTCTCCTCGGTGGTGCTGCTGTTCCGCTCGCCGCGATCACCACGGTCGCCACGGTCACCGCGCTCGCCACGATCGTCACGACGCGGCGCACGCTGGGTCGCGACCCGGCGGGCGTACGGCAGCAACGCCATCTCGCGAGCGTTCTTGATCGCGGTGGCGATCTCGCGCTGCTGCTGGGTGGAGTTGCCGCTGACCCGACGGGAGCGGATCTTGGAACGGTCCGACATGAAGCGCTGGAGGAGGTTCACGTCCTTGTAGTCGACGAACTCGACCTTTTCCTGGACGAGGATCGACGTCTTCTTCTTGCCGGGCTTCTTGTTGGCGTCTTTGGGGCTCCGGCCCCGGGGCGCCTTCTTGCTGCTGCTCATGGGTACTTCAGATCTCCTGGATCACAGAATCAAAGGTGGAGCGCGAGCGTCAGAACGGCTCTTCGTCGCCGTAGCCGCCGTCGTAGCCACCGCCGCCGGAGTTGCCCCCGCCGCCGCTGCTCGGACGATTGCCACCGCCACCGCCGCCACCGCTCCCGCCGCCGTAGTTGCCGCCGCCCTCGGTGCGCTGGGTGCGCTCCACTTGTGCGGTGGCCCAACGGAGGCTGGGTCCGATCTCGTCGGCGACGACTTCGACGATGTTGCGCTGTTCGCCGTCTCGCGTCTCGTACTGGCGCTGTTCGAGGCGGCCGGACACGATGGCCCGGCTCCCCTTGTTGAGGCTCTGCGCGGCGTTCTCGCCGAGCTGCCCCCACGCCTGGATGTTGAAGAAGGAGGTCTGCTCCTGCCACTCGCCGTTGACCTGGTACCGCCGGTTGACGGCCAGGCCGAACGACACGACGGCGCGCCCGGAGTTCGTGAAACGAAGCTCGGGATCGCGGGTCAGGTTGCCGACGAGGGTGACGAAACTGTCTGCCATGGGATGAAACCTCCAGGGTGACGCCAACGAGGCGTCGGGACGATGCTCAGGCGGCGCCGAGCAGGCCGCGCTTCGCGGCCTCGGAATCGGGCAGGCGGAGCAGCTTGTGGCGTACCACGTTGTCCGCGATCCGGAGCTGACGCTCGAGTTCGTTCAACGCCCCGCCTTCGGCGAGGAGTTCGAACACCACGTAGTAGCCCTCTTCCTTCTTCTCGATGGGGTACGCGAAGCGTCGCTTCCCCCACCAATCGGGCTTCCCGTGGATCGTGCCACCGGCTTCGGTGACACCGTTGGTGATGGTCTTCATCCACCCCTGGGCTTCGGGATCTTCGAGATCTCCGTCCAGGATGACCATGAGTTCGTAAGCACGCATCGCGTGCGGTACCTCCCTTCGGACCCGGCGACGAGCCGGGGCCCCTCGGAGCGAGGAGCAGGGCCAATGTGACCCGGCGAGCCTAGCGGTTCGCCGCAGCGTTCCTCACCTGGGTCACGATGCCATCGAGGTGCGACAGAGTTCCGATCGCCGTCGCCGAGACGTGCGAGAGTTCCTCGATGGACGTCAAGGCTTGGATCCGAGCCGAACTGGAGCTTCTCGACCAGCGGTTCGCGGGCCAGATCGCCGCCCACCTCCCCGCCGAACACTGGCGGCGGGTGCGCCGCGGCCCCGAGGGCCACGACGAAGGAGCCAGCGTCGCCGGGATGCTCTGGCACGTCACCTACCACCACGATCTCGCCCTCTCCACGGCCATCTGCGATCGCGAGCCGGTGTTCGCGACGTGGCGCGACCGCCTCGGGGTCGGACATCGCCCCGTGGAGCTCGCCATCTCCGAGGCCGAGCCCGCCGACGCCGTGGCCGAACTCGACCTCGACGCCCTGCTCGCCTACCGCGCCGAGGTGCTCGCCCAGACCGGAGCGTGGCTGACCAGGGTGACGAGCCACGCCCTCGACACGATCCCGGCCAGCAGTCGACGACTCGAGCAGCGCGCCGGCATCCGGCGGGACGAGGTCGGGTGGTTCCACGGGTTGTGGGACGGCAAGGACGTCGGCTGGCTCGTGCGCTGGGAGCTGATCGGCCACGGCCACACCCACCTCGGCGAGATGGTTGCGCTGCGGAACGCGCTTGGCCACTCCCCGTTCTGAGGAGTGGCCGCGCATGGATGCGTGCAACCGCCCGTGGTCAGCCCGCGGCCCCGCCCAGGGCTGACTTCCAGTCACCCAGCCGCAGGAAGACCGTCTCACCGAGCGATCCATCGACGCCGTCGTTGTCGGTCACCGCGTAGACCTTGCCGTCAGCCGAGACCGCCAGGCCCTCGAGCTTCTCGGCCGTCCAGATGCTTGAACCCCGCAGCTCAGGAAGCATGTCCCTCAGCAGAACCTTTTCGAGGGTGACGAGGCCCGCCGGGTCGTCATACGGGCGGAAGTCTGCTGTCGCCAGGTCGACGCCGTACACCGACTTCAGTTCGGCCACCGGTCCGGTCGATGATCCCCAACCCTTGTCACGCTCGATCACTGCGAAGGTTCCATTCGGAAGCAGCGTCAGTTCGGAGAGCCCGATCCAGTCGCCTTCCCCTTCTGCCTCGAGCGGGTAGTGCACGAACGTCCAGTCGCCGGTTGCCACGGAGTAGCGCCCGATCTTGGTCTCGACGCCATCGACGTCGCCCTCCTTTGGCCAAGCTCGTTGGATCGCGACATAGACGATCTCCGCGCCCGGCGCGCCGACTACCGCGATGCCTTCGATTCCGTTGCCTCGCCGTTCGTCGACGAGGCCCGCGGGCAGCGTCACCTCGCGCAGCACCGCTCCGGTGTGGTCCAACTGGAGCACCAGGTTGGGCCGGCTGCCCGCGTCGCCCTCGCTGATTGCCGTGCGTCGAGCCGGGCGCGGACAACGGCCGTGTCGGGCCGCACGGTCGTCAGCGCCGACCGCCGGGCCTTCGACGGGTTGCGGAGTGACGGCGATCGACCGATCCGCACGGGCGCTCTCTGACAAGAGCCTGCGCGACCACGAGTCCGCGAGGTCGTTCGGGCGCGTCTCACGCTCGACGACGGCGAACGAGTCAGCCCGGTCCGAGCTCACACGGCTCCTCAATCAGCTCGAGTCGGGCGGTCGAGGTGAAGCCCAGCGCCTCGGCTCGGCCCCGTTCGGTCTCGACCGCGAGCACGAAGGGCTCGTCCGGGCCGGTCGTCGGACAGGACTCGGCGGCGCACGGCTCCATCTCGAACCGCGCCAGACGAGTCAGCCCGTCGCCCTCCTGTCTGGCGTAGAACGCGATGTCGAGCGGGATCAGGGTGTCCTTCATCCAGAACCGGCTGAGGACCGGATCGGCGTACCGGAAGGCCATGCCGTCGTAGCCGCCGAGCGAGGTCACCCCCATCAACCCCTGACTGCGCAGCGCCGGGGTGTCGGCGAGGAGCAGGCATCGCGTGCACGACGAGCCGTCCGGCTCGGTGAGGTGGGCGGTGATCGTGGCGAACCCTTCGGGCACGATGCCGGCGTCGAGGGGGGCGAGCGTGTCGACTGCCGTGGTCGAGTCGCTCGAGTCGTTCGACACGATCGAGTCGCTCGGGCCGCTCGAGCCGCTCGAACTCCCCGCACAGGCGGCGAGCGCCCAGAACATCGCCAGCCCCACCACCGCTCCGCTCCGGCGCCGCACCCGGCGGTAGGGTCGGCCTCGATGGACGTCGAAGCGTGTGAGAGCTGCGGACGCGACGGGGAACGCCTCGTCGGCGTGCACCGGGTCTACCTGGCGGCGTCGCCCGCCGCCATCGAGCGGGACCCGACCAACCGGGCCGAGGACCGGACCGTGGACGAGGTCGAGCAGTGGTGCCTCGCCTGCGTGACGACGTTCCCCAATCGACTCGCCGACTGACCGCGTCGTCACCTCCCCCGCCTGACGGCGCGTCACCACCTCACGCACCTGACGGCGCGCCATCACGTCACGCGCCTGACGGCGCGCCGCCGGCTGCGGCTCGGCGGCGCTTGGGTCCGCCCAGGGGAAGCACCCGGAGCAGGTGGTGCCAGCGGCAGTCGGTGCAGACCTCGACGATGTACGCGGCGAGCTGATCGGTCCGCTTGTTCAGCGCCTGCATCTCCTTCTTGGTCGACACGCAGCGACCGTGCGACGGGAGCCGGGGCCCGAAGACGTAGGTCACGAGGGTCAGCTTCTGTTCCTCGCAGATCGGGCAGTCGACCTGGGTGCGCTCACCGACGTTCTTGGCGGCCCGTACGAGTTCGGGATGGGCGTCGCACACCTGGTCCTGACGGAGCCGCCCGCGCTTGTACTCGTTGATCAGCGCCCGGCGCACGAGCCGGTGGTCGACGATGCCGCCGCGGGAATCCCCGGCGCCTCGAATCGAGCCAGCTGAGAACGTCATGGGCGACCAGGCTACCGATGCCGCTCCGCGCGCCCTCGGTGCGCCACACTGGCTGACGTGGTGATCCAGCTGTCCTACGGCCCCAATGTCCCCCACGACGGTGAACTGCGCCTGTGCGGCGACGTCGCCGGCAAGCGCGCCATCGAGCTCGGCGTGGCTCCCGAAGTGAACTGTGTGGCGCTGGCATCGGCCGGCGCCAAGGCGATCGCCGTCGATCCCGATCCGGCCCGCATCGCCGAGGCCCGCGCCCGGGCCGAGGCTGCCGAGGTCCGGGTCGAATGCCACACCGGTGAGCTGGCCGACCTCGGTTTCGCCACCTCCGCCTCGATCGATCTGGTCATCGCCGCGGGCACGCTCCACCTCATCGACGACCTGAGCCGGGTGCTCCGCCAGGTGCACCGGGTGCTCCGCCCCGAGGCGCCGTTCGTCGTGACGCTCCCCCACCCCTTCACTGCCGGGCTCGAGGGCGCCACCGTCACCACCCGGTACGGCACGTTCCCGAATCGGTCGGTGAGCGACCTGTTCACGGCGTTCAGCCGGGCGAACTTCCGCGTCGACGTAGTGCAGGAACTGTTCGCGGCCAACGCCCCCGACGCCCTGGTCCCCGAACTCCTCCTGCTGCGGGCCCGCAAGCTCGGGGTGTGAGCGGCGGGCGCCTCCCTCAGTCGGCAGACTGTTGCGATGGATCGGTCCGTCATCGTGCGTCGCGATCGCGACCCTGGGTGCGCTGAGCATGCTGGCAGCGACGGGCGACCTTCCAGGATCGAGAGGCACCACGAGCGACCGGCGAGGCCGGCGATCTTCTGTCACCGACCGGTGACGACGCGCGAGCAGGTCGGCGCCGGTCGCGACGCTGGCTGGAGCGGCCCGCCGGGCTCGACCCGGCTCGATGGTGTGTTGCTGAGCGGCACGTACCGAACCGCGGACGGTCGTGGGTGGTTCGCCGCCGACGGGACCGAGGCCGTCACGTCGAGCGAGCCGTCGGAGCCGATCGTACTCCTCGACGACCAACCGTGCCTCGGCGTCACCGGCGACCACGTCGTGGTCCGTCGCCTCGAGTGCACCGGATCGTCGGCTCCGGTGCCTCGGACCTCGATCACCTCCGTCGTCGTGCACGACTGACCGGCCCCGGTCGGGCATCCACGTCTCCCCGGCGGACGACGGCGATCGAACGGATCGTCGTGGCTGGTGATCTCCGTCTGGCTCCGGGATCCACGTCGGCGGCTCCCGTCTCGACCAGCCTGCGAGTCGCGATCACGGGGAACACGGTCCGGGATTCGAACACCGCATTCGCCGATGCCGAGATTGGTGGTTGGGGCTCGGAATCGTAGCCGTCGGCGCATCCGACGTGCTCGTGGCGACAACGACGTCCGCCGCACCTCGCGAGGCCGTGAACTGCGCGTTGTCCACCGGTGCCGGTGATCGGCACTCGCGGTCGACCGCGCTCTTCTATGCCGACAATGCCGACGATTCGGTGTGGCGGGACAACGAGGGTGGACGACGGACGACGTCGCTTCGCTCGTGAGCACGGGGACGCACTCGTGTTCGCAACCGGCGTGCTCATGGCGAACGAGGGCGCGTGGTTCGATCCGCCCGGAATCGTTGCGGCACGTGGTCGAGGCAACCGCTTCGTCATCGACACGGGTTCTCCTACGGCGACTACGAGCGCCGGGAGGTCGGCTGCAGGATTCCACCATCGTCGACAACGAGTTCCTCGACGTCCGCTGGTGCGGTGTCTACCTCCCGGACGATCCGTGGAACGTCGGGAACACGATCGAGGACAACACGATCGCTGCGCACCGGGGACGGCGGGCTGTGCCTCGGGTCCTGAGGGACTTCAGTCCGCAGGCCGGTGTTCCCACCAGGCGTCGAGCCGCCGCTGGATCGTCTCGCCGAGGAGACCTTCCTCGAGGCGGATCTCGAGCAGGAAGTCATCGCTCGCCCGACCATCGGACCGGGCGGAGCGATAGGACATCACGGCGCGGCCGTCGACTCGGGCGCATGACGAGTTCTTCCTGGCGCCAGTTCGCGATCGCACCTCGAGGATCGTCCATCCGGCGACAACATCTGCGCCTTCTTGACGTTGCGGGTGGTGCAGTCGCTCCGGGTCAGCACGTTCAGTTCCGCCAGCAGATCGCCGGCGTCACGGACGTAGCGACGCACCGCCGAATCCGTCCACCCCATCTGGTACGTGTGGAACCGCAGATGCAGGTCGACCAAGGTCGACACCTTGCGCACATCTTCGGTCGAGTAGCGAAGGGCCTGCATCCGGTCACGCGTCATGCGGCCGCCCACCACGTCGTGATGATGGAAGGTGACCCCGGTCCCTCGCCGGTAGCCCCGGGTCTTGGGCTTGCCGACGTCGTGGAACAGCGCAGCGAGCCGGGTGATCCGGAAGTCGAACTCCGGGGCGACATCGCGCTGCACGTTCTCGACCACGGCGATGCTGTGGGCGAGCACGTCCTTGTGGCGGTGGATCGGATCCTGCTCGAGCCGCATCGCCGGCAGTTCGGGGAGGAACTCCTCGGCCAGGCCGGTGTCGACGAGGAACCACAACCCCGCGGCCGGACGATCGAGCACCATCAACTTGTCGAGCTCGTCGCGGATCCGTTCGGCGGAGACGATCTCCATCCGATGATGCATGTCGCGCACCGCGGCCACGAGTTCGGCATCCGGCTCCAGACCCAGCCCGGCGACGAACCGCGCCGCGCGCAACATGCGGAGCGGATCGTCGCTGAAGGACTCCTCGGGCGACAGCGGGGTGCGCAGCCGCTTGGCGACGAGATCACCGGCACCGCCGAACGGGTCGACCAACACCGGGCTCGCCGCGGTCACCTCGAGCGCCATCGCGTTCACGGTGAAGTCGCGTCGTGACAGGTCGGTGTCGATCACGTCGGAGTACACGACCTCGGGCTTGCGCGACTCGCTGGTGTAGGCCTCGCTGCGGTGGGTCGTGACCTCGTAGATGCGCTCGCCCTTGCGGGCCCCGATCGTCCCGAACTTCTCGCCCTGGGTCCACACCGCATCGGCCCAGCCGCTCAGCAACCGCTTGATCTCGGGGGGCCGAGCATCGGTGGTCGCGTCGTAGTCGCCGGAGTTGTCCCGGCCGAGCAGCAGGTCGCGAACGGTTCCCCCGACCAGGTACAGCCGATGACCTGCCGCGGTGAACCGCTCCGCGAGCGGGGCGAGCTCGTCGAGGACGGGGGCGAAGCGCTCGGGGATCACGACCGACGAGGCTAGGCGGCGCGAGCCCGTCCACGGCCAGGCGATCTCGTTCGGTCACCGGCGGCGGTAGAGACGGCTCACCACCTGCTCGACCGACGGTTCCTCCAGCCGCAGGTCGACCACGTCGGCGACCGCCATCACCGCGGCCACGAGTTCGGCCGGGTTGCGATCGACGGCGAGCCGCTGGCGGGGTCCGTCGACCTCCAACACCCGCACGCCCGGAAGGTCGATGGCCGGGCTCACCGAGGCCAGGGTCACCACCAGCGTGCGGCCGTCACCGAGCCGGTCCACGAGATCGGTGAGGGGTCCGTCGTGCACCATGTGCCCGCGGTCGATCACGAGGACCCGATGGCACAACCGTTCGATGTCCGCCAGGTCGTGGCTCGTCAACAGCACCGTGAGGCCGCGCTCGCGATTCTCGACGGTGAGGAACTCACGGATCGCCGCCTTGGCGACGACGTCGAGACCGATCGTCGGCTCGTCCAGGTACACCAGCTCGGGCCGGTGGAGCAGCGCGGCGGCGAGATCGCCCCGCATCCGCTGGCCCAGGGAGAGTTGACGGACCGGAGTGCCGAGGAACGGCCCCAGGTCGAGCAGCTCGGTGAAGCGGGCCAGATCGGTGCGGTGCTGGGTGGGCGGTACCCGGTACACGTGGCGGAGCAGCTCGAAGCTCTCCCGCAGGGGAAGGTCCCACCAGAGCTGGGAGCGCTGGCCGAACACCACGCCGACGCGCGCCGCGAGCCGGATCCGGTCCCGCGAGGGGTCGAATCCGAGCACCGAGATCCGCCCGCTCGACGGCACGAGGATCCCGGTGAGCAGTTTCACCGTGGTCGACTTCCCGGCTCCGTTGGGCCCGAGGTAGCCGACGAACTCACCCGGTTCGATCCGGAGCGAGACACCGTCGACGGCGGTGCTCGACCGGGCGTTTCGGCGCAACCGGCCGGTCGACTCGCGCCGGACGAAGACCTTGCTGACCTCGTCGAGTTCGATCACGAGCCCACGCCCCGATAGTTCCGGACGGCGGAGTTCCAGACCGCGAGCGCGGCCGCACCGGCGACGACGGCGGCGGGCACACCCACGAAACGAACCCACACCGGAGTCCCGGCCGGCTCTCGCTCCAGCACGCCGCGCACCGGGTAGTAGCCCACCACGGCCAGCGGCACGGCATAGGTGACCAGGCGACGGAGCCAACTCGAGTAGATCGTCATCGGGTAGCTCGTCAGCTGGCGTCCGCCGTAGGTGAAGGAGTTGGTGATCTCCATGGTGTCGATGGTCCAGAACGTCGACGCCGCGCCGGTGATCCAGATCGCGGCGAACACCCCGACCCCGGCCACGATCGCCACGAGCGCGGTGAGGACGTGCGCCGAGGAGGTGTCGACGCCGGCGAACCCAACCGACGATCAGTACCACGACCGCCTGCAGCAGCTGTCCCACGTCGCAAGCTGATGTCGCTCGGATCGTGAGCAGGAGCGACGAACGTGGCTTGAGCAACACGCCGTCGAACTCACCGCCCCGGATGAGCGCCGGCAGTGTGTCGAGATGGCCGACCAGACCGTCGGTGAGGGCGAACGCGGTCTGCGACACGCCGTACAGCAGCAGGACCTCGTCGCGCGACCAGCCGCCGAGCGCCTCGACGTTTCCGAACAGCACGAGCACCAGGATCAGATCCAGGACGCCGCTGAGCAGCGTCCCGAACGAGTCCATCGCCAGGCTCTTCGGATACTGCAGTTGGGCGCGCAGACGTCCACCGACGAGTCGTGCGTACAACCGGGCACCGTCGAGCGGTCGAGACATCACCGTTCAACCTCCCTGGACGACGGCGACGCGCGTCGCTCGACGGAGCACCACCCGGCCGACGGCGAGCAACGCCATGGCCCACACGACCTGGACGGCGAGGATTCCGAGCCCGCCGCCCCGCTCGGGCCGTTCCAACCACACGTCGACGGGCATCTGGAACAGTGCGGCGAACGGGGACCAGCGAGCGATGCGTTCGAGGCGGTCGGGGAACAGCGCGAGCGAGACGAGGTTCCCCGAGAACACGGTCCAGACCGCCATCGACAGCCGGAGCACACCACGGGCGTCGAGGATCCAGAACGCGGTGAGGTTCACGAGGAAGCGCAACCCGAAGCTCACCGTGTTCGCCGCCATCACGCTGGCGAAGAACATCGGGACGGTCCACCACCGGTGGGGCAGCGACAGGTCGAACAGGAACGAGCCGATGACGAAGGGCACGGTCCCGCGGAACATCAACTGGAACAAGGATCGACCGACATCGTGGGCATACCACCATCGCTGGAGATCGACGGGCCGGTACAGATCCACGGCGATGTCACCACTGCGGACACGGTCCGCGATGTCCGACCAGGACCACATGACGATGACCATCAGTAGCCCTTGGCCGATCCACACCTGCGTCACGAGGTCCTGCTCGTCGTAGCCCGACACGACCGGCCGTTGGCGGACGACGGCGAGCGTGAGCGAGGTCAGCAGCACGCCGAAGAAGGTGTTGGTGACGATGCCGGCGACGGTGGCGGCCCGGTAGGTGGCGTAGCGATACCAGGCCGAGCGGGCCACGGCGAGGTCGAGGCGCACTGCGTCGAGTCGCCGCCCGTCCATCCGAACGAACGTAGTGGTCAGCCGCGCGAACACCGGGCCGAGTTGCGTCGAGTCGGGTCGAGTCGGGGCCGCTGGAGCGGTGGCGTCAGAACAGACCGAGTTCGTACCAGTAGGCGCGGACCCGCTCGAGGACGCCGTGGCCCGGGCCACCGGCGGTCGGCGCTTCGGGGTGGAACTCCCGCCCCATCAGCTCGGCGAGGGTCGCCGCAGTGGAGTGCTGCAGGGCATCGAGGTCGTAGCCGCCTTCGAGCATCACCAGCCGTCGCCCGGGCGGGGCGTACTCGAGCAACTTGTGCACGATCATCCCGAAGTCGCCCGCCGACAGGCCGAGGTCCGTGATCGGGTCGGCCTGATGGCCGTCGAACCCCGCCGACAGGATCAGCCAGGTCGGCCGGAACTGCTGCACGACCGGCGTGACCAACTGATCGATGGCGGCGAGGTAGACGTCACCGGTCGCCGCCGGTGGCATCGGGACGTTGAGCGTGGTGCCCAGTCCCAACCCGTCGCCGGTCTCGTCGAAACGGCCCGTCCCCGGATACAGCGGCCACTGGTGCAGCGAGACGTACAGCACCCGCGGGTCGGAGTAGAAGGCGTCCTGCGTGCCGTTGCCGTGGTGGGCGTCGAAGTCCACGATCACCACCCGCTCCCCGCTCCGCGAGGACGCCGCCGCGACCGCGACGTTCGACAGCAGGCAGAACCCCATGGCCTGGCCCGGTGACGCATGGTGGCCGGGCGGTCGCACCGCGCAGAACGGCATCGGCCTCGCCGCGCTCCATCGCCGCGATCGCCGTGAGTCCGGCGCCGGCGGCGGGACCGCGGCGTCCCACGACTCCGAACTCATCACCGTGTCGGCATCGAGGTTGCCGCCTCCGGCTGCGCTCACTCTGGCCAAGCGGTCGAGGTGTGCGGCCGGGTGGACCAGTTCGAGGGTCTCGCGCGGCGCCGGCTCGGGAGCCATCGGGATCAGCCCGTCGGCGACGGATGCCTCGCGGGAACCGGCGAGGACGGCACCGAGCCGAGCGGGTCGTTCCGGGTGGTGGCTTCCGGTGAGATGGTCGAGGTAGGCCTCGTGGGTCACGAAGAGGACCGGCACGTCTCGAACGCTACCTTCAACGGGAGTGAGCAGCCTCACGCGCCATCTCCAGTCCGGACCGGACCTGGTCCGCGTCCTCCAACACGGAGACCACCAGGCGCGCGTCCGGCCGTGGCCGAGCGATCCGACCGTGGCCCAATTGCTCACCATCGACCAACGAGGCGCCCCCCACGTGGCGGTGTTGCGGTCGTGGCTGCGCGACCTGGAGGCCCTCGGATACCGCGGCGTGCGCACGGGAGCGGTCTCCACGTTGCGACTCGCGCCTTACGAAGCACTCGGGTTCCGCGAGGTGCAGCGCCTCACCCTGCTGCACGCCGACCTCACCAAGCACTCCGAACGACTCGTGATCGGTGCCGGCCTGCGGCGGACCCGGCCCGACGAACTCGGGGTCCTCTCCGCCCTCGATCACCGGGCGTTTCCGCCCGGATGGGGACTCGACGAGGTCGGGATCGCCGAGGCGGCAGGCGCCACCCCTCGCCATCGGATCCGGGTCGCCCCGCACGACGAGCGGGGCGAGATCCCGCTCGGCTACTCGATCACCGGGCGGGCCGGACGACTGGCGTTCCTGCAGCGCTTGGCGGTGGATCCCGAGGCCCAGACCCGTGGGATCGGTGGGGCGCTCGTGGCCGACTCCTTACGTTGGGCTCGCCGCTGGCGGTGTCACTCGATGGCGGTGAACACCCAAGACGACAACGAACGAGCGTTGTCGCTGTACAAACGAGCCGGATTCGTCGCCAAGACCCACGGACTCGTCGTGCTCGAGCGCGCGCTCGGATCGTCGTGAACGACGGTCGCGGCCGAGTCAGGAACGGGCGCTCCGTCCTCCTGACGGCGGCGACGCTGATCGTCGCCGCGCTGCTCATGACCGTGCCCGTCCTGGCGGGCGCGAAGCCGGCCCACGCCACCGGAACGGCGCAGATCCGCCTGATCTCCCAGACCACGCTGGTGGCGCCGGGGGCGCCGATCACCTTCCGCCTCCGGATCACGGGCAGCTTCGACCCCGACACGGAACTGGCGATCATCGCTCGGGACGTCGTGACCACCCGAGGCCAGGTCCGCGACGTCATCGACGGCAGCCTCGTTCCACGCCAACGGGACCGAGTCGAGTTCGTCGTGGCCGATCTGCCCGTGACCGACGGGACGGTCGAGGTCACGGTGCCGACCGAGGTCCGGACCACCGTCGCCACCGAACTCCGGCTTCGCGACCCTGGGCTGCATCCGCTGAGCGTCGAGATACGCGAAGGCGACAACATCCTCGCCTCGATGGTCACCTTCGTGGAACGCGGACCCGAGGTCCCCGATCCCGAGACCGACGAGACCACGGGAAACACCGAGAACACCGCCACCGCGGCGGACTCCGGCGACACGACCTCCACCGACACGACCTCGGCCGACACGACCTCGACCGACACGACCTCCACCGGGACGGGCGAGGAGCCCGAGCAGCCGGCCCGGTCGGCGGTCGGGGTGTCGTTCCTGGTCCGAGTGGACGCCGCTCCCACCCTCCAGCCGAACGGCTCCACCGTCGTCACCGAGTCGGCTCGGGCCCAGCTCGACGAGTTGCTCGATCTGCTGGAGCTCCACGCCGACGTCCCGATCACCGTCATGATCCGCCCCGAACTGCTCGACGGCTTGCAGCGGTCCGGGTTCGACGCCGACCAGACCCGGCTCGAACGGCTCCGGGCCGTCTTCGCGGCGCGCGACGAGCTCCTGCCCGCCACCTTCGTGGCCCTCGACCCGACCACCGCCCTCGACGCCGACCTCGGCGTGGAGTTCTCCGAGCAACTCATCGCCGGGGAGGACACCCTGCGAACCACCCTGGGAACCGTCGCCGCCCGGTCGCTCTGGGTCCTCGACGGGCCGATGGATCCCGCTGCGCTCGACATGCTGCGCGTCCTCGGGCACAAAGAGCTGCTGGTCACCTCGAACGGGCGCAGCGACCTGCCCGAACGCGACGGCGCCCTCGGAGCGGCCCGCAGCCCGAGCGGCACGGTCCTCGACACCGTGAGCACGGACCTCGTCGTCCAGACCCGCATCTCGGAACCCTCGCCGGACCCGGTGCTCGCGGCCTACCACGTCCTCGCCGATCTCGCCGCCATGGGCATCGAGGCCGACACCCGCGCCGAGGACCAGGGACTGCCTCCCCGTCCCCTCGGCATCGCGGTCGACCTCGCGTCGCCCGGCGCCCTGGATCCGACGCTGCTCGACACCCTGCTCGGTCTGGTCACCTCGTCGTCCCGGGTCGACCCCGAGCTGGCCACGGCCAACGTCGAGCGCCTGGCCGAGGACACCCCGACCACGCTGCGCGAACGGATCGCGCTCGTGCTTCCGGCCGACGCCCAGCGGGTGCCGTGGGCCTCGGAGCTGGACCGGCTCCGAGTGGCGGTCGACTCCACCGCCACGATGCTTCCCGATGGCGATGTCCGGCCGGCCCGGTGGCGGTCGCTCCTCCAGGTCCTCCCGGCGTCGAACCTCCGGGAGGATCGGCGCGATGCCTACGTGGCCCAACTCGACGGCGAGATGGGTGACGTGCGGGGCCAGGTGAGCGTGCTCACCCCGGGGCGAGTGTCGCTCGGCGGCCGGGTCAGCGAGGTTCCGATCACCCTCACGAACTCCGCCGACACCCCCGTCACGGTGCGCATCCGGCTCTCCAGCCCCAAGCTCGATCTGCTCGAGCCGGACACGGTGGTGACCGTCGACCAACGGCTCACCGTCGACATCCCGGTCGAGGCCAAGACCAACGGCGTGTTCCCCGTCGCCATCGAGTTGTTCACCCCCGGTGGGGACCCGGTCGCCTCGATCGGGGCGCCGGTGACCTTCACCGTGCGGGCCACGGCACTCACCGGACTGGGCCAGGTGGTGAGCGGGGCGCTGGTGGTCGTGTTGATCACCTGGTGGCTCCAGCACTGGCGGTCGCGGCGCCGGACCCGGCGGACCGCGCAGGCCGCAGCCCACGACGCCCATCCTTCGATGCCCGTGGGGTCGCGGTAGCCTCGGCCGCGTGACCGTCCGCATCGTGACCGACAGCGCGTGTGACCTGCCCGATCAGGTCGCGAACGAGCTCGGTATCCAGATCGTCCCGTTGTCCATCCGCTTCGGCGGCGACGAATTCGTCGATCGCCAGGACTTGACCCCGGCCGAGTTCTGGCAGCGCTGCAACGCCTCGGCGGTCCTGCCCGAGACCGCCGCCCCCGCACCGGGCGCGTTCGAGGCGACCTACCGCCGGCTCGCCGCCGAGGGCGCCACCGGCGTGGTGATGGTCGCCTTGGCGTCCGGGCTGTCGGCCACCATGCAGAGCGCCCAGCTCGCCGCCACCTCGGTCGCCGACACCATCCCGGTCCGGGTGGTCGATTCGCGCACCGCCACCCTGGGTCAGGGGATGATCGCGGTCGAGGCGGCTCGCGCCGCCGCCGGCGGGGCCTCGCTGGACGAGGTCGTGTCCTTGGCCGAGGCCCTGGCCGACCGCACCCGGGTGTGGGGCGCCCTCGACACGCTCGAGAATCTGAAGAAGGGTGGGCGGATCGGCAACGCCAAGGCCCTGCTCGCCTCGGTGCTGTCGATCAAGCCGATCATCGAGATCCACGACGGCAAGGTCGAAGAGGGTGGCAAGCAGCGCACCCGCAGCAAGGCCCTGGCCTTCCTCGTCGACAAGGTCCGCAACGCCGGCCCGATCGAGAACCTCGCCGTCCTCCACGCCCAGTGCTCCGACGTCGACAAGGTCGTGGCGTCGCTGCGCGAGTTCCACACCGGCGAGATCGTGGTCGGTGAGATCGGTCCCGTCGTCGGCTCGCACGCCGGCATGGGCACCATCGGCGTGGCCTTCCAGGTCGCCGGCTGACCCGAGTCGACCCCGCCCTGGTCGCGCGGTCCGCGCGAAAGTCGCGCGTGACGTGGGAAAACACTGGACCTTGACGTCAGGTCGAGAGTGACGAGTCGAGATGGCCACGCTCGGCTAGCGTGGGATTCGGTGGCCTCGTCCAACGCGTCCCCTGCGCCGCCGTTGCTGGCAGAGCGCTACCAACTCGAGCGTCGGCTCGCCCAAGGAGGCATGGCCGAAGTCTGGTTGGCAACCGACCTGTTGCTGACGCGCGCCGTCGCGGTGAAGGTGCTCAAAGAGGCGTTGGCCGCCGATCCCGTGGTCGCCGAGCGTTTCCGCCGCGAAGCGGTGGCCGTGGCGGGGCTCAACCACCCCAACATCGTGGCCATCTACGACACCGTCGACGAGGGCGGACGCCAGGCCGTGGTCATGCAGTACGTGCCGGGCAAGAGCCTGCGCCAACTGCTCGACGAGGACAACACCTTGTCGCCGGAGATGACGATCCGCATCGGTCAATCGGTCGCCGCCGCCCTCGAGAACGCCCATCGGGCCGGGCTCGTGCATCGCGACGTGAAGCCCGGAAACATCTTGGTGACCCCCGAGGGACGGGTGCTCCTCACCGACTTCGGGATCGCCAAGGCGCTCGAGGGCGAGACCGATCTGACCAGCGAGAACATCATGATGGGGACGGCCAAGTACCTGTCCCCCGAGCAGGTTCGGGGCCGCAAGCTCGACGGGCGGGCCGATCTCTACTCGCTCGGGCTGGTGCTCTACGAATGCCTGGTCGGCCGAGTGCCGTTCCTCGGCGACAACGACGCCGCCACCGCCCTCGCTCGCCTCCAACGCGACCCGACACCGATCAGCCGGCTTCGGCCCACGCTTCCGGCCGGACTGCCCGAGCTGATCCATCGCCTGCTCGCCCGGAACCCCGACGAGCGCCCGCCTCCGGCGCGGTCGTCCAGTCGTACCTGTCGCGCATCCGGTCGGTCGGCGAGGATCCGACCTCGCCGACCCCGTGCCGGCCGGGGTCCGTCCCGCGATCCAGGCCGTGCCGTCCCTCCCGAACTCCCGGGGGACCGCCCGTGACATCGCCCCTGGTCGGGGGCGCGATCCCCGACCGAGCGGAACCGTCGTGCAGACGCCGCCGGCCGGCGTGGCACCGCACCGGACGAGCAGCTCTCGCCCGGTTGCCCGCCGCGACTCGACGCCGACCACTCCCCTGGCGCCCGGCGAGCCGACCGGACGTCAACGCCTCACGAGCCCGTCCACCCGGCCTCCGGCGCGCCCGCGGCGAGGCGGCGGCTCCCTGGTCCTCGGCGGAACGCTCGCCGTGATGGCGGTGGTGATCACCGTGGCGATCTGGGCCTCGTCACGCACCGACGATCCCGTCGCATCCGGCCTCGGACCCACCGATTCGGTCACGACCGTGGCCGACGATCTCACTGCGGAATCCACCGGTGCCGTCGTCGCCGGCCCGGCCACGATCGCCAACGTCGTGTCGTACGACCCCGACGGCGAGGACCTCACCGAACTGCCCGAACTCGTGCCCAACGCCATCGACGGCTCGGAGGGAACGTCCTGGCAGACCGTCTGCTACTCCAACAAGTACATGGGCGGCAAGGCCGGCGTCGGGCTCGTCGTCGAGCTGTCGAGCGCAGCCACCGGCTCGATGGATCTGACCTTCGGGGCCAAGCCGTGGGCGGTTCAGATCTACGCCGCCGATTCGATCCCGGCATCGGTCGCGGAGTGGGGTGCACCGGTCGACAAGCGCTTCTCCACCGAGAAGCTGTCGGCGACCTTCGATCTCGGGGCGGTCCCCCACACCCACATCCTGATCCTGCTCACGGAACTCGCCCCTGACCCGGGGTGCAGCGCCAATGTTCCGTTCCGGGGCCGGATCTCCGAGATCTCGATCACCCCGACCTGAGCCCCGCGACATGGCCCCCGGGCGTTCGTTCCACTTCCTGACCGACGAGGACCTCGTCGCCGCGGCCCAACGCGGTGAACGCGAGGCCCTCGAGGAACTCCTCGGCCGTCATCACGACCGGGTCCGCGGGGTGGCGACCCGCCTGATGGGACGCTCGGCCGACGCGGCCGACGCCACCCAGGAAGCGCTGATCGCCATCGTGCGCGGCCTGCCCAAGTTCGACGGGCGCAGCCGCTTTTCGACGTGGGCATACCGGGTGGCCACCAACGCGTGTCTCGACGAGCTGCGGCGTCGGGGCCGCCGGCCGATCCCGATGGACGACGACGTTCGGCCCGAGACGGCGACCGATGCTCGCGACGCCGGGGCGATCGACCGGATCGTGCTCGACGACGCGCTGGCTCAACTGCCCGAGGACTACCGGGTCCCCGTGGTGCTCCG
Organism: Ilumatobacteraceae bacterium; assembly: GCA_041394645.1. Classification (GTDB taxonomy): domain Bacteria; phylum Actinomycetota; class Acidimicrobiia; order Acidimicrobiales; family Ilumatobacteraceae; genus JAWKHV01. The sequence goes on from JAWKHV010000002.1 coordinate 202,743, forward strand.
GGACCTCGTCGACCTGGACTACGCCGAGATCGCCGAGGTCCTCGACATTCCGATCGGCACCGTGAAATCACGGATCGCGCGTGGCCGCGACCAGTTGGCGCGACGGCTCGGGAACCCCGAGACCAGTCCGGGACGTCCAACCCCCGGAGCAGGAACATGATGGACGACCGACGAGCAGACGACGACGCGAACGAACTGGTCAGCGCCTACCTCGATGACGAGGTGAGCGAGGACGAGCGCGCCCGGGTCGAGGCCGATCCGGCCCTGCTCGGTCGAGTCGAGTTGCTGCGCAGCATCCGCGCCGCGGTGCGCGACGTGCCCCCCGCTCCCGTCGAGGAGCGAACCTCGGTGATCGCCGCCGCGCTCGGCGCCTTCGAGGTCCTCCCGGCGGTGGCCGAGTCGCCGCTCGCCGCCGCCTCGCCCGCCGCGACGACCTCGACCTCGGCGAGTAGCGCCTCGACGATCAACCAGGCCGGGAACGTGACCCCGCTCGATCGGGCCCGCTCGTCGGAGCGTCGGCGCCGTCCGATCGGAACGTGGTTCGTGGGCGTCGCCGCCGCAGCTGCGGTCGTGCTCGGCGCAGTGGTGTTGGTTCAGGCTCGGGGTCCGGAGACGACTCGGACTCGGCCGCCTCGAACGAGTCCATCTCGGCCAAGGCCGACGCTCCCTGGCCGCGACGGAGACGACGGCCGCGGCGGCGTCGGGCAGCGAGGAGATGGATGCGGCCGGAGACGCCGCCCTGGTCCCGGACACCGAATCGATGGAGGCCAGCGACGCCGGGAACGACGACAGCACTCGGATCGCCGCCAGCGGCGCGGCCGACACGACCGCAGCGTCCGAGACGGCTCCCTCCGGCGACGCCGGATTCGACGTGGCGCCCGATGCACCGACGTTCGCGTCGATGTCCGAGGTCGAGCGGTATGTCGAGGCCCTGGAGGCGGTCCCGTCGGCGACGTCATCGCCCGCGGGGCTGGTGGCGTGCGCCGAGTCCCTCGGCGGAGCGGCCCTCGGCACGCTGGTCCTCGACGGGATTCCGGCGGGTCTGGTCACCTTCCCCGACGCCGGACCGGGTGCGGGGGTGGTCGTCGACACCGGTTGCCGCGTCCTGGACGAGTTCGGCCTGGGCTGAGCACTCGCGCGACCGAACGGGTGATGGCCTAGTCTCGACGCACTATGGGACTGAATCCGATCGGCAACCCCGACTGGCCGAAACAGACCGTCGACCTGATCGAGAATTTCACCTCGCAGGTCCGCGAGAAGGCAACCAACAAGGCGGTGGTCGCCGTGCGAGCGGTGGTGTTCGGCCTGCTGCTCGCCTTCGGAGCGTTCATCTCGCTGATTCTGCTACTCATCGTGCTCACTCGATCACTTCAGGCGCTCATCGCCTGGCCTTTCGACCATGACACCGCGGTCTGGATCTCCTACCTGATACTCGGGGGAGTATTTCTGCTCGGTGGGATGTTGGCCATGAGGACGCGTCACTCCTCGAGTGACTCCTGAGAGGTGAATTCGATGTCCGACTCCCCCACCGTGCGCAACGTCATCATCATCGGGTCCGGTCCAGCCGGGCTCACCTCGGCGATCTACACGGCTCGCGCCAACCTCGCTCCCCTCGTCATCGAAGGCGAGCCCTCGAGCACCAGTGATCAGCCTGGTGGGCAGCTCATGCTCACCACCGAGGTCGAGAACTTCCCCGGCTTCCCCGAGGGCATCATGGGTCCGGAGCTGATGGTCAACTTCCGGAGCCAGGCCGAGCGGTTCGGGGCCGAGTTCCTCACCGAGAAGGTCACCCGTGTCGATTTCTCGGCCCGCCCGTTCCGCGGTGGGTCCGGGACCAGGAGTTCCAGGCCGAGTCGATCATCGTCTCGACCGGCGCCCAGTCCCTGATGCTCGGGCTCGAGGCCGAAGCTCGCCTCCTCGGTCACGGGTTGTCCACCTGCGCCACCTGCGACGGCTTCTTCTTCCGTGGTCAGGAGATCGCCGTGGTCGGCGGCGGTGACTCGGCGATCGAGGAAGCCACCTTCCTCACCAAGTTCGCCAGCAAGGTCACCTTGATCCACCGCCGCGACACCCTGCGGGCGTCGAAGATCATGCAGGAACGGGCCTTCGCCAACGACAAGATGTCCTTCATCTGGGATTCGACCGTGGTCGACCTGCTCGGCGAACACAAGCTCGAAGGCGCCATCGTCGAGAACGTCAAGACCGGGGAGCGCACCACGTTGCCGGTGACCGGGCTGTTCGTCGCCATCGGACACCGGCCCAACACCGATCTGTTCGCCGGCGTGCTCCACATGGAGGAGACCGGGTACCTCGTGACCCAGCCCGGCTCGACCTACACCAACATCCCGGGCGTGTTCGCCTGCGGTGACGTGCAGGATCACACCTACCGCCAGGCGATCACCGCGGCTGGTTCGGGTTGCATGGCCGCCATCGACTGCGAACGTTGGCTGGAAGCCAACGCCCACTGAACCCGTCGCCCGGGACGGAATGCATCGACGCTGGCCCGGGTTGGTGCTCGGTAGGCTGATTGCTCCATCGAAAGGAATCTCCCATGGCTGACGGGATCGTGACCCTGACCTCTTCCACCTTCGACGAGACCGTGAACTCGGCGTCGACCGCCGTCATCGTCGACTTCTGGGCGGAGGGTGCGGCCCGTGTAAGCAGATCGCCCCGATCCTGGCGATGTGGCCCAGGAGCAGGCCGGTTCGCTGACCGTCGCCAAGCTCAACGTCGACGAGCATCCGGACATCGCCCAGCGCTTCGGCGTGATGAGCATTCCGACGCTGCTGGTGTTCGACCAAGGTGAGATGCGCAAGCGTCTCGTCGGAGCCAAGAGCAAGGGCAAGCTGCTCGAGGAGCTCGAAGAATTTCTGCCGTCCTCCCACTGACTCCCGGCTCGGCCGGCGAGGCCATTCGTGATCTGCAACGCCGCCTCGGTGCCGTGATACCTTCCCGTCGGTGCCGAGGCGGGTCACGGCGGCGTCCACCGAGGCTGCGGTGCGCCAGTTCCAAGTGGCGCAGGTGTGGCTCCTCCGGGATCTGCGACGAACGCACCTGGGCGGCGCTGGTCGAGGCGTCGTGGAAGTTGGGCGGTCGGCTGTTGTTCCACACCTCCCCCAACCTGCGTGGCGACGACGTCAACGACCTCCAGCATCGGCTCGGTCGGCTGGGGTTCGATTGCCGGGAAGGTCGACGGCATCTTCGGTCCGGACACCGCCCGAGCCCTGAGCAAATTCCAGAAATCGTGCGGCGTTCCCGCCGACGGGGTGTGCGGACCCGAAACCATCGCCCTACTGGAACGGCTGTCGCGCCAGACCGGGAGTGGCCCCGGCGTCGCCGTGCTCCGAGAGGCGGAGTCGCTGCGCTCCGAGCGCCGCCAACTGGCCACGATGCGCATCGTCGTCGGCCACGACGGTGGGTTGGGTTCGATCACTCGGGCTGCGGCCCGACACCTTCGCTCCGCCGGCGCGGCGGTGGTGCCCCTGGACGATCCCGACCCGGTCGTACAAGCCAGGACGGCCAACCAGTTCGAGGCCGACGTCTACCTGGGCTTTCATGGTATCGACGGCACGACGTCGACGATCGTCTACTACGCCGTCCCGGCGTTCGAGTCCGTCGCGGGTCGGGCTCTGGCCCTTCACGTCCAGGGGAACTTGACGGCCCAGCACGTGTTGGCCCAGGTCGAGGTGGCCGGACGCCGCATCCCGATCCTGCGCGAGACGCGGATGCGGCGGTGTGGTGCGAGCTCGCTCCCCCGCCTGCGTCGCCGACCAGGGCGTGGCCATCGCCTCGGCCTGCGCCGCGATCAATTCCTGGGCCCGCTCGACCTCCAGCTGACCGAGCCCACCGAGCTCATCGAACGCACCCCGGCCTGCACGGCGTACGGATCGACCGGACACGACGATCTCGTCTCGACATCGAGGGTTTATCCCCAGAATTTGTCCACAGGCTGTGTCTTGATGAGGGTGAGGCTTGCTCGCATGGCGTTGGACCTGAGGTCGATACGGTACGTTTCCCCAGGTCAGAAGGGCTGAAAGTGGTCAGCGGTCAGTCGTCGGGCAGGGCCTCGGTCATCCGGCGATAGATCCGCTCCAGGTCGGCGAGGTCGGCGAACTCGATCTGGATCCGGCCCTTGCGCTGGGTCATGTTGACCGCGACCCGGGTCTCGAGGTGCTCGGCCAGCAGTTCTTCCAGCTCCAACAACCCGGGCGGCCGCAAGGCCAGGCGGGGCCGGCCATCGGGCCGCTCGACCTCCTCCCCCACCGCCGGATCGACATCCTGGGCGGGCTCGGGTGTGGTCTCGGGGCGTTCATGAAGCCGGACCGCCTCCTCGACCGCTCGCACCGACCACCCTTCCTCGGTGGCTCGTTGGGCCAGTTCCTGCTGGAAGGCTCGGTCGGTCGAGCCCAGCAGGGCGCGGGCGTGGCCCGCGCTCAGCCGACCGTCGGCCAGGAGATGCTGGATGCCCGGGGGCAGGGCGAGCAGCCGCAAGGTGTTGGAGATGGCGGCCCGGCTCTTGCCGACCCGAACCGCGATCGACTCGTGGGTGAGGCCGAAGTCCTCGATCAGTTGCTGGAACGCGGCCGCTTCCTCCAACGCGGTGAGATCCTGACGGTGGAGGTTCTCGACCAGGGCCTGTTCCACCGACGACAGATCGTTGCTCTCGCGCACGATCGCCGGGATGGACGTCAGCCCGGCCCGCTGCGCGGCGCGCCACCGTCGCTCCCCCGCGATCAGCTGGAATCCCGACTCACCGTCCGGACGAACCAGGATCGGCTGCAGGACACCGAGTTCCTTGACCGAGGCGGCCAGCTCGGTGAGCGACTCCTCGTCGAAGTGGACCCGGGGCTGGTGCGGGTTCGGCACGATCGCCGTGACCGGCAGGTCGCGCAGCGCCCCTCCCCCACTCGGCGTGGACTGGTCGGCTGGGATGAGGGCGTCGAGTCCCCTACCGAGCCCGCTGAGGCGCGCCACCGGAAACCTCCTTGGCCAATTCCGAGTAGGCGATCGCCCCACGCGATCGCGGGTCGAACAGAATGATCGGCTGACCGAACGAGGGAGCCTCGCTGAGTCGCACCGACCGGGGAACGACGGTGTTGCACACCTTGTCGCCGAAGTGATCCCGGACCTCGGCGACCACCTGGTCGGCCAGTTTGGTCCGGGCGTCGTACATCACGCACACGATGGTGCTGACCTCGAGTTCCTGATTGAGGCTCCGTCGGACCAGGTCCACGTTGCGGAGCAATTGACCCAGGCCCTCCAGGGCGTAGTACTCGCACTGGATCGGGACCAGCACCTCGTGGGCGGCGGCCAGGCCGTTCACGGTCAGCAACCCGAGTGAGGGCGGGCAGTCGATCAGCACGAAGTCGTAGTCGTCGAGAACGGCCTCGATCGCTCGCCGGAGCCGGAGTTCACGGCTGAAGGCCGGCACCAACTCGATCTCGGCCCCGGCCAACTCCAGGCTGGCCGGAGCGACGAAGAGGTGCTTGACCTCGGCAGGCTCGATGCAGTCCTCGAGGGGCGACTCCCGCATGATGACGTCGTACATCGACGTGGTCAGGTTGCGATTGTCGATGCCCAGGCCGGTGGACGAGTTGCCCTGAGGGTCGAGATCGACGATGAGCGTGCGGTAGCCGAGCACGGCCAGGCAGGCACCGAGATTGACCGTGGTGGTGGTCTTCCCGACGCCGCCCTTCTGATTGGCGACGGCGAGGACGCGGGGGAGTGGGCGGCTGAGCTGCCCCTCGGCTGCGTCGTCGACGATGGACGCCGAGTCGGTCATCATTCCTCCTGGGAACTGGTGGCTGGGCCCTGACCAGCCGGTTGTCCGCCCGGTGGACCGGCAGAACGGTCCGAGACGAGTGGAGGCGGACGTGTCGTCCTCCCGAGCGCTCGAGCACTGGGACGGGCGACCGTTCGCAAGCAGGGCTGATGGTAGCGGGCGGTCCCGGAATCCCGGTGGATCATCGGCGATCGTGGGGGAGGGGAGCGATGTTTCACGTGGAACCTCAACTCTAGGTCCAGAGATGTTTCACGTGAAACCCTCAACCAACCTCTGGACCACGTCAAAGGACCTGGTCACAGCGTCGACGCGTGATCGTTCGCCCCAAGACCCCTGCCGGCACCCGTCAGAATCGCGGGGGAGCCGGGCGGCGGCGAGGAATCTCAGCGGGAAGTTCGGCGACGACCCGGAGTCGCACCACCCCCGGCCAGGAACCGACCTCACGCTCGAGTCCGAGGTCCGCCAAGGGCGCCGACGGCCAACGATCGGTCTCCGACGGCGGCTCACTCACGATGACCACGCCTCCGACCCGCACGAACCCCCGCGTCAACTCGGCCGTCACCCCCGGACCACCGAGTCCCCGCGCCACGGCGGCGTCGGCCCACTCCCGCCAGTTGGTTCGGGCCGCCACGGCCGCATCGGCCGGCACCACCTGCACCCGGTCCGACCAACCCCAGCGCCGGATCCAGCGATCGACCGCATCGAGTCGGCTGGTCTGGCGATCGATCAGGATCAACTCGGCATCCGGCAGGTCATGGGCCAGGACCAGGCCCGGAACGCCGCCACCCGACCCGACGTCGGCGATCCGGCGGCATTCCGTCGGGAGCGCGAGCAAGGAACCGGCGGGCGTGAGCGAGGATCGACGGCAGGGGAGCGTCGCCTGTGTGCCGAGACGCTGGGCTTCGCCCAGCGCCTCCAACAATCGCTCGTCGTCGCTCACGTGCTCCCGTCTAGCACGTGAGCCTCTGGCGGCCGGTGATCAGCCCTGATCGGGCACGATCGCCACCACCAGGGTGACTCAGCCCTGATCAGGCACGATCGCCACCACGGGTGATCAGCCCTGATCGGGCACGATCACGACGCGCCGGTGGGGGTCTTCGCCTTCGAACGGCTCGACACGCCGTCGATTTCGGCGAGGGTGTCGTGGATGACCTTGCAGGTCCGCCGACGGCATCGGCCCGAGCACCCGGGCCACGCCGGACTCGATCACGGCGGCGGCCTGTTCGGCGGTGAACCGGGCCAGGGCGGCCCGGCGACGCTCCCGGTACCCACCGATGTCGATCCGCAGCCGGGTGTCGTGGTCAGTCCAGCTGGCGCTGGGCCACGACCCTGGTCAGGTCCTGAATGGCCAGCAAGGTCGCCCCTCGCTGTCCGATCAGCATTCCGACCTCGTCGCCTTCCAGCGTGACTTCGATCTGATCGCCGTCGATGGTGGCGGTCGAGGTGCCCTCGATGCCAAACGCGGCAGCCAACCCGTTCAGGAACTCGGTGGCGGCATCGCCCACTTCTTGTGCTGACATCTCTGCTCCCCTGCCGACTCGTCGGGCAGTTCCGCGCCGGACGATTCGTTCGCACGCCGGAGCGCGGCGCTCCCGATCGATTTCGGGCGGGACGCCTTGCCCTGACCATCCCGCTGGGCGGGTGCCGCCGACGTATCCTCGTCGCCCTGCGGCGACCCCGACGATTCGACCTCGTCGTCGACCAGGGCGGCCGCAGCGTCGCCTCGTTCGACTTCGACCTCGTTGGCCTCGCTGGAGGCGGCCGACGTCTGCGAGCGCGACTGGCCCGAACGACCACCACGACCCCGTGACGAACGACGAGCGGTGCCGAGGACTCCGCCGACGCATCGTCGTCAGACTCCTCGGCCGAGTCGGCCGATTCGGCCGACACCGAGTTGGCGGACGGAGCGGACGCGGCCGACCTGGCAGGCCTGGTCGACTTCCTTGGTCGACGCCGCCTTGGTCGTCACGCCGGAGGACTCCGACGTCGTGTCGTCGCCGTGCTCGTCGGCGCCAGCCTGCTTCGTGCCCCGACGGCGTCGCTCGGTCTTGGCCCGAGGGGTCGTGGGACGAACCCGGGCGGCACTCCGGCCTCGCCACGCGGCCCGACCGAACAGGCCTGGCCGTGGCCTTCGAGGACGTCGAACTCGGCGTCGTCTTCGGTGACTCCCAACTGATCGAGGGCCAGTTCCTTGGCCTCGTCGAGAGTCTTTGCGGTGGTTTCGACCCACTCCATACGCACTCCTTGTCCCGACGCGCCACACGCGCCGCTGCGCCGCTACTTCTTCTTGGGCTTGGGATGGCGAGTGGAACCAGCGTTGCTGCGACCCTTGTCCTGCGCCGCTTCCCGCTTGGGCGTGGGCCGAGCCTTGGCGTTGCTCGAGGAGGCCGGTTTCGGGCGACCCGTCGCGTGGCTTGCTCGCCGCCGGTTTGCCCGCCGCCGGTTTGTCGGGGCCCTTGTCGGCCGGCTTGTCGGACTTGGCCTTGCTCGGGCTCGGCCGGCTGGGGGTCGGCTTGCTCGGGGTGGGCTTGCTCGGGGTCGGCCGATTGCCCTTGCTGGGCGTCGGCCGCTGCTGGTTCCTGCCGACGGTGAACCGCCGGACTTTCCCGCCTTCTTGTCTTTCTCCGACAGGTCGCGCGCCTCTTGGCCGGCGCGTTGGGCCTGTCGTCCGAGCGATTCGTCGTGTCCGTAGAACCGCTTCGTGATGTACGCCTGCTGGCCGATCCTCAACACGGTCTGGGTCAGGTAATAGACCACCAACCCGGTGGGGAAGAACAGCTGGAAGCCAGCGAAGGCCACCGGCATGTACTGCATCAACTTCTGCTGGCTGGCCGACATCGTCGGGTTCACGGCCGCACGGGACGCGATCTGACGCTGCTGCAACCAATAGAGCACTGCCAGTACCACGACCAGCAGGGCGTAGATGATCCCTCGGCCGAAGCTGGAGGTCATCACGTCCTTCGGGGTCTGGGACAAGTCCAGCCCGAAGGAGTCTATCTGGGTCTTGCCGACGAGCGACTCGTACAGCTTGGTCCCATGATCGACGTACTTGGGGGCGAACGTGCCGACCTCGATGGTGCGTCCGGTCGTCTCGAACACGTTCTGGACGTCGGCCGGCGACGCCTCTTGGGTCAGCCCGTGGATGAGACGGAACATGATGAAGAACACCGGCATCTGGGCCAGCATCGGCAGACACGTGGCCAACGGATTGACCTTGTGCTCCGAGTAGAGCTTCATCATCTCTTCGTTCAGCTTCTGGCGATCGTTGCGGTACTGCTGCTGCAGTCGCTTCATCTCCGGCTGAACCCGCTGCATCTCGAGCATGCTCTTGGTGCTCTTCAGCGTGAGCGGGGTGATGATCGCCATCACGATCAGCGTGACCATGGCGATGGCCAGGGAGTAGCTGTTGGTGATGGAGTAGAAGAAGGCGAGAATCGACGCCGGGAGACTAAACACCGGTGGTCATCCTTGAGGGGGCTGAGCCGGCGGGGGGAGTGTGCTCGTCGAGAGGAGCGCCCGGGGCCGGGGGGACGGGGTCGAAACCGGAGGGACCGAAGGGTCGGCACCGGGAAAGGCGACGCAGAGTGAGGAAGCCGCCGCGCCAAGCACCGTGAGTGGTGATCGCTTCCTCGGCGTAACAGGAGCAGGTCGGAAAGAACCGGCACGGTGACGGCCGACCGGCAAAGGCGCGCTGGTACCCGCGAATGAGGCGCAGCATCGTGGCCTGGATCACGAGGTCACCGTCTGGAATTGCTGGAGTACCTGCACGAGCATGGCGTCGAGCTCCTGGTAGGAACGTCGGGCTGCCGCCGGACGAACGCCGATCAGGTACCAGCCGGCCGGCCAGCGCTCATGGTGCGCTGCCGCCGCCGCTCGCAATCGGCGTCGAACCAGATTGCGCACGACGGCCGGGCCGACGGGCTTGCCGATGGCGTAGGCGACGTGCGGACCGTCGAGGCTGTCGTCGAAGATCGCCACACACCACAGGTCGCCGGCCCGAAACCGGCGGCCTTCGGTGCGAAAGCGGACGAAGGCCTGACGTCCGTGAACCCGGCCGATCAGGCGGACAGGCGAGCGCGACCCTTGGCCCGGCGGTTCTTGAGGACCGCCCGCCCGGCGCGAGTGCTCATCCGGGCGCGAAACCCGTGCTTCTTGGCGCGACGCCGATTGTTCGGCTGAAAGGTGCGCTTCACCCATACCTCCTCGACCGAGCGACACGCAGTGGTCGCCACGGTGCTGTTGCAGGGTCATCGGTCCGGTGACCAGGACCTCGTCGGCCCGGATCGAGTGGATGGCGATGACCATTCGAACGTGTGTGGACGCGTGCTACCAGCAGGGCGCAGTGGTCCGTCGAGCCAGGCTAGGGGATCGCGCGAGCGAGTCACAACCAGGTCCCGCGGACCGCACCGGCGGGCCCTTTAGCAGATCCAGAGTCTCCTGGCGGGGACCCCGCGATGCGGTGCTATGGTGCGACACCCCAACCCGGTGAGGGGGAACCGGTGCGCGTTGTCCACAGCTGTGGACGATGGTGTGGATGAAGTGGACGACGACGTGCGGAGGACCTGGTGATCGAGCCCGAAGAGCTGTGGACTGCGGCGGCTCAACTGCTCCGAGCCCAGGTCTCCGAGGCCGTGTGGTTCTCGACCTTCCAAGATGTGATGGCCCTGTCGGCCAGCGATTCGATGCTGCGGATCTCGGTCCCCAGCACCCACGTCCGGGACAAGATCCTCACCCGCTACCTCCCGCTCGTTCGCGACGCCCTCGACGAGATCGGCGCCCGCGACCTGCACCTCGACGTGGACGTGGCCGCCACGGCCGCGCCGATCTCGGACTCCTTCGTCGACGTCGCCACCGCCACCCCGATCTCGGCCGGCGCTCGGGTGGCCGCCCCGGCGGCTGATCCCGGCGGGCTCGACGAGGCCAACGTGGGCGGGTTGAACCCGAAGTACTCGTTCGACTCCTTCGTGAAGGGGACCTCGAACCAGTTCGCGCTCGCCGCCGCCCTCCGGGTGGCCGAGACCCCGGCCCGCTCGTACAACCCGCTGTTCATCTACGGCTCGGCCGGCTTGGGCAAGACCCACCTGCTGCATGCCATCGGGCACTACGTGCACCAGAACTACGCCCACTACACCGTGCGCTATGTCACGACCGAGACCTTCCTGAACGAGTACGTCGACGCCATCCGGACCAACTCGACCGCCGGGTTCAAGCGCCGCTACCGGGACATCGACGTCCTGCTCATCGACGACATCCAGTTCATGGAAGGCAAAGAAGGGCTCCAGGAGGAGTTCTTCCACACCTTCAACTCCCTGCACGGGGCGAACAAGCAGATCGTGATCTCCTCCGATCGGATGCCCGACGCCATGCCGACCCTCGAGGAGCGGCTGCGCGGCCGGTTCAAGTGGGGCCTGATCACCGACATCCAGCCGCCCGACCTCGAGACCCGGCTCGCCATCTTGCGCAACAAGTCCGAGCGGGAGGACTACCCGCTGCCCCCGGACGTGCTCGAGTTCATCGCCACCCACATCTCGACCAACATCCGTGAGCTCGAGGGCGCCTTGATCCGGGTCAGCGCCTACTCCAGCCTCAACCGCACGCCGATCAACGTGCAGATGGCCCAAGAACTGTTGGGTGACCTGCTCTCCGACACCCAGCCTCGGAACCGGACGCCGGGCGAACTGCTCGACTTCATCGCCGATCACCTCGGCCACAGCGTCGAGGCGCTGCAGGGCAAGAACCGTCAGCGCCCCTTGGTGACCGCCCGTCAGATCGCCATGTACGTCATGCGTGACGTCACCGACCTGTCCTACCCCGCCATCGCCCGCGAGTTCGGCGGCCGCGACCACACCACGGTGATCCACGCCGTGGAGAAGGTCCAGCGCCAGATGGGCGAGAAGCGTCAGGTCTACGAACAGGTCACCGAACTGATCCAGAAGCTGAAGCGATCATGATCGAGGACCCGATCACGTCGTGGACCGCCCCTCGGTCCGAGGACCACCGCAGGATCGCGCGCACGATGGCCTCGGTCTCACGCCGCGTCTACCATCGCGGCCCGATGACGGCCGGTGGACAACCGTGTGGACGCGAGGTGGACGCGAGGTGGACGACGCCCGGTTCGACCCGAGTTGTCCACCGACGCGCGAATGACACCGCTGCAAGATGTGTCTCGCTGTGGACGCAAGGCGCGGCCCATTGGCTCGGGTGACCTGGGGCGATGGCCCGTCATCCACAATCCACAGCCCTTATTACCTCCATCAGTTCTTCGTACATCTCCCCTCACAGAAGAGAGCCACACCGTGAAGTTCCGCTGCGAACGTGACGTGCTCGCCGAGGCACTGGCCACGGCCGGACGGGCGGCGACCGGACGAACGGGCACCCTGCCCGTGTTGTCCGGAGTCCGCCTGGAGCTGACCGGTGACCGTTTGGTGGTCACCGGTACCGATCTCGAGCTGACGATCCAGCTCGAGGTGACCGTCGGAGGCGAGGTCGACGGGGCCACGGTCATCCCGGCCCGCCTGTCGAGCGACATCGTGCGGTCCCTCGGTGATCCCAAGGTCGAGATCTCGGCCGGACTCGACGAGGTCGGCATCTCGGCCGGTCGTTCGCACTTCTCGGTTCGCCCGCTCTCGGTCGACGACTATCCGCGGCTGTCGACGCCGTCGGAACACTCGGTCACCCTCCCGGCCAAGGACTTCGGCGAGGCCCTCAAGCAGGTCGTGCGGGCCGCGAGCACCGATGAGGCTCGGCCCATCCTGACCGGGGTGTTGCTCGCCGCCGAGGCCGACGGGTTGCGCCTGGTCGCCACCGACTCGTATCGCCTGGCCGTGCGCGACCTGGCCGGGACCTCGGTGCTCAGCGCCGACCAGAAGGTCCTGGTTCCCTCCCGTGCTCTCAACGAATTGCAGCGGCTCATGGGTTCGGCCGAGGACGTCACGCTCCGGCTCGGCGAGCGGGAGGCGACCTTCGAGGTCGGGTCGTCCCGGCTCACCACCCGCTTGATCGAGGGTGAGTTCCCGAACTACCGCCAGCTGATCCCGCCCTCGCACCCGAACACCCTCACGGTGTCCAAAGACGCCCTGCTCGAGGCCATTCGCCGGGTGAAGATCCTGGCCAAGGACGCCACGCCGGTGCGGCTCCAGATGGAGCCCACGGGGCTGAAGCTGACCGCGATCACCCAGGACGTGGGCAACGCCGCCGACGAACTCGACGCCAGCCTCGACGGGTCGGAGATGACGGTTGCGTTCAATCCGGACTACCTCGCGTCCGGGGTCGACGCCGCCCTCGGCGACGAGGTCACGATCGAAACCCTCGACGCCCTCAAGCCGGCCGTGGTCCGCGCCGTCGGTAAACCCGACTTCCTGTACCTGCTGATGCCGGTCCGCATCCCCTGATCGGGGAGCGGTTCGGGCCACGCTGGTCGTCGTGATCGTCCAATCGCTCGAACTCCGGGACTTCCGGAACTACGCCGAAGCCCACTTCGAGCTGGGTGACGGGACGACCGCGATCATCGGCGACAACGGCCAGGGCAAGACCAACGTCGCCGAGTCGTTGGCCTACCTGGCCACGCTGGCGAGCTTTCGCCGGGTGCCGGTCGACGCCCTGATCCGGGTCGGTGCCGAGCAGGCGATCGTACGGGCCACGATCCGTCACGAGGAAGACGATCGCGAACTCCTCGTCGAGGCCGAGATCAACCGGACCGGGCGCAACCGCGTGCAGGTCAACAAACAACGCCTCGCTCGGGCCCGTGATCTGCTCGGCGTGCTGCGGGTGACGGTGTTCTCCCCGGACGATCTGGTGCTGGTGAAGGGCGGGCCCGGGGAGCGGCGCTCGTTCCTCGACGACCTGCTCGTGTCGTTGCATCCGAAGAACGACGTGCTGCGCACCGACCTCGACCGGATCCTGAAGCAGCGCAACACCTTGCTGAAGCAGGCGGGTGGCCGGTTGAGCGATGACGTGGCGTTCACCCTCGACGTGTGGGATGCCAAGTTGGTCGAGGCCGGCGAAGCGATGGGTCGGGCCCGCGCTCGGCTCACCGAGGAACTCGCCCCGCGGACCGCAGCGGCCTACGCCGATCTGGCGGGGAGCCCGGTGCCCGTCGGGCTCACCTACGACCCGCCGTGGCGTCGGACCGGGCTGGCCGCGGCGTTGGAGGCCGGGCGATCCGACGACGTGCGTCGTTCGATCAGCTTGATCGGGCCGCACCGCGACGAGTTGGAGTTGGCCATCAACGAACTCCCGGCCCGAACCCATGCCTCACAAGGCGAACAGCGGACCCTGGCCCTCGCCCTGCGCCTGGCCGGGCACCGCTTCGTCGCCGAACGGGTGGGCAGCGCCCCGGTGCTCGTGCTCGACGACGTGCCTCGGAACTCGACCCGCATCGCAGCGACGCCCTCTTCGCCCATCTCCCTCCGGGGCAGGTGATCCTCACGAGCGCCGGCCCGTTGCCGGTGCAGGCCGCCCCTCGACGGGTGCTGCGCATCGCTGGCGGTACGGTGGCGACGTGAGGCCGCTCGACCCCGTCCGGACGAGCCCTACAGCCTGCAACGGGGCCTGGAGGCCGTGGTCCGTTCGCTGAAGGGGCACGACGTCACGACGGTGCGCAACGTGTTCGACCGCTGGGCCGACGCCGTTGGACCGGCGGTCGCCGCTCACGCCCGCCCGGTGAAGCTCGACGAACGGGTGCTCGTGGTCGAGGTCGACGACCCCACCTGGGCGACCCAGTTGCGCTACCTCCAGCACGACATCTTGGCCAAGGTCCAAGACATCGGGAGCGGCCCGATCGAACGGATCGAACTGCGGGTGGCGGCGGGGGCGCGCCACTCGCGCCAGCAATCGCGACGTCGGCGGCCGCGCCGGTCGCAGCCATCGCTCGTCGTAGTTCGTCATCGCCGAAGGGCCACGTCACGCCGAGAATCGGCGGTCGAGGTCCCCCTCAAAACCGGGCCCTCTTGGTAGGCTGAAACACCGATTCGCGGCATCTCCGCCGGCCCGTGTGCAGCCGTCCGGGAGACCGCCCCCACCCTCATCCGAGAGGTCGATTTTTCCGTGGCGAGTGACGACACCAGTAAGCCGACGACTGATTACGGGGCCAAGGACATCCAGGTCCTGGAGGGTCTCGACCCCGTCCGTAAGCGACCCGGCATGTACATCGGGTCCACCGGCTTGCAGGGTCTTCATCACCTGATCTGGGAGATCGTCGACAACTCGGTCGACGAGGCCATGGCGGGCTTCTGCGATCGCATCACCGTCACCCTGCTGCAGGACGGCGGTTGCGAGGTGACCGACAACGGTCGCGGCATTCCGGTCGACCCCTATCCGTCGGGCCCCCACGCCGGCAAGAGCGCGGCGGAAGTGGTGCTCACCGTGCTGCACGCCGGCGGCAAGTTCGGCGGCGAGGGCTACAAGGTCTCGGGCGGTCTGCACGGTGTGGGCGTCTCGGTCGTCAACGCCCTGTCCGAGCGGTTGGTGCTCGACGTCGACAAGTACGGCCAACACCACACGATGGAGTTCGCCAAGGGGGGCAAGCCGCAAGGCCCGCTCGTCACCACCGGCGACACCGATCCGTCGGGCCGCGAGAGCGGCACCACGGTGACCTTCTGGCCGGATCCGGTGATCTTCAACGCCGAAGGCATCGAGTTCCACGCCCGGACCGTGCTGGAGCGTCTCCAGACCATGGCGTTCTTGAACCGCAGCCTCGAGATCGTCTTCACCGACCAGCGCGAGGGCAAAGAGCAGCAGGTCGTCTACAAGTACGACGGCGGCATCGTCGACTTCGTGCATCACCTCAACGCCTCCAAGGAGGCGCTGTTCGCCAAGGTCGCCCACTACGAGGACGAGGACGACGAGTCGGGCCAGACCCTCGACATCGCCCTGCAGTGGAACACCGGGTACTACGAAGGCATCCACGGCTACGCCAACGGCATCTCGACCACCGAAGGCGGGATGCACGTCGAGGGGTTCCGCTCGGCGCTCACCGCGGTCGTCAACAAGTACGCCCGGGCCAAGGGCTTGCTGAGGGAGAAGGACGAGAACCTCGCCGGCGAGGACATCCGAGAGGGACTCACCGCCATCCTCTCGGTGAAGTTGCGTGAGCCGCAGTTCGAGGGCCAGACCAAGGCCAAGCTCGGCAACGTGCCCATGCGTTCGTTCGTGCAGAAGGCCACCAACGAAAAGCTCGCCGAGTGGCTCGAGGAGAACCCGGCCGAGGCCCAGCGGATCGTGAAGAAGGCCCAAGCCGCGGCCCAGGCCCGCATCGCGGCCAAGAACGCTCGGTCCTTGGTGCGACGCAAGACGGCGCTCTCCGGCGCCGGCATGCCCGACAAGTTGAAGGACTGCTCGACCCGGAACCCGGACGAAGCCGAACTGTTCATCGTCGAGGGTGACTCGGCCGGTGGCACCGCGGTCGACGCCCGGGATCCGCGCACTCAGGCGATCCTCCCGATCCGCGGCAAGATCCTCAACGTCGAGCGGGCTCGCGTCGACAAGATGCTGAAGAACAACGAGGTGCAGGCGCTCATCACCGCCATCGGCGGGGGAGTGGGTGACGAGTTCGAGGTCACCAAGGCCCGCTATCACAAGGTGATCATCCTCGCCGACGCCGATGTCGACGGCAGCCACATCCGCACCTTGCTGCTCACGTTCTTCTTCCGCCAGATGAAGGAGATGGTGGAGGCGGGCTACATCTACATCGCCCAGCCGCCGCTGTACTCGACCGAGATCGGCAAGGAGAAGATCTACCTGAAGGACGACGCCGCCAAAGCAGCGTTCCTCCAGGAACGGCCGAATCACAAGAAGGAATTCCAGCGCCTGAAGGGTCTCGGCGAGATGGACTGGGAGGAGCTGAAGACCACCACCATGGGCGACGGCACCCGCACCCTGCTCCAGGTGTCGGTCGACGAGGCCGCTCTCGCCGACGACATCGTGTCGCGCTTGATGGGCGACGAGGTCGAACTGCGCAAGCAGTTCATCCAGCACAACGCCAATGACGTGAGGTTCTTGGACATCTGATGAGCGACACGCCGAACGACGACGATCTGCCCGGCGGCGCCACGCCGGATCCCACCGCCGACGAGCTCGCCGCAGCCGCCGCCGCGGCTGCGGCCAACAGCGGCGACGGCACCTTGATCGCGGTGCAGCCCATCGAGCTGCAAGACGAGATGGAGCGCTCGTTCCTCGAGTACGCGATGTCGGTCATCATGGCCCGCGCCCTGCCCGACGTCCGCGACGGGTTGAAGCCGGTCCACCGCCGGATCATCTGGGACATGGAGGAACAGGGCTTCCGCCCCGACCGTCCCTACGTGAAATCGGCCCGCGTCAGCGGCGACACGATGGCCAAGTACCACCCGCACGGTGACGGCGCCATCTACGACGCCCTCGTGCGCATGGCGCAGCCGTTCTCGTTGCGGCATCCGTTGATCGCCTTCCACGGCAACTACGGCTCGCCCGACTTCGGTCCGGCCGCCAGCCGATACACCGAGTGCCGGTTGCACCCGTTGGCGATGCAGATGCTCGCCGACATCGACGAGAACACCGTCGACATGGCGACCACCTACGACGGCTCGCGTGAAGAGCCCGTCGTGTTGCCGTCGCGGTTCCCGAACCTGTTGGTGAACGGCTCGCAGGGCATCGCCGTCGGCATGGCGACCAACATCCCGCCCCACAACCTGGGCGAGGTCATCGACGCCACGATCCATCTGCTCGCCAATCCCGAGGCGACCTCGGAAGACCTGATGGCGTTCGTGAAGGGTCCGGACTTCCCGACGGGTGGCTACATCCTCGGCAAGGCCGGGATCCGCGACGCCTACACGACCGGACGCGGCAGCGTGAAGATGCGGGCCCGGGCCGAGATCGAGGAGACCAAGCGGGGCGGCTACGAGATCGTGGTCACCGAGATGCCGTACCAGACGAGCGTGTCGTCGGTCGCCAGTCGCATCGTCGAGCTGGTCGACGGCGGAGACCTCGACGGCATCTCCGACGTGAACGACAACTCGTCCGGTGGCAAGACGAGCCTGATCATCTCGCTCAAGCGCGACGCCAACCCGAACGTGGTGCTCAACAACCTCTACAAGATGACCCAGCTCCAGACGAGCTTCGGCATCAACATGGTGGCGCTGGTCGACGGCGTGCCGCGGACCCTGAATCTGGCCGCGGCCCTCAACGGCTACATCGATCACCAGAAGGAAGTGATCACCCGGCGCAGCGAGTTCCGCAAGAAGAAGGCCGAGGACCGGGCGCACATCCTCGAGGGACTGATCCGAGCCCTCAACGTCATCGACGAGATCATCGCCACCATCCGGGCTTCGGAGGACAAGGCCGACGCACGCGGTCGGCTGATGGCGGCGCCGTTCGAGTTCAGCGAAGTGCAGGCCGAGTACATCCTCGACATGCCGCTGTCGCGCTTGACCCGCCTCGCTCGCATCGACCTCGAGACCGAACTCGGCGACAAGCGCACCGACATCGCCGAGCTGACCCTGATCCTCGAGGACTCGGCGCGGTTGCGCGAAGTGATCCGCAGCGAGATGTCGGCGATCAAGGAAGAGTTCGCCACGCCTCGGGTGTGCCAGCTCACCCACGACACCGGCGAGTTGTCGATCGAGGATCTGGTCGACGACAAGGAACTGGTCGTGGTGATGACCGAGGCCGGGTATCTCAAGACCGTCGAGTCCACCGCGTTCAAGACCCAGAGTCGCGGAGGCCGCGGTGTGAGCGGCGCCAAGTTGAAGGACGAGGACCTCGTTCGTCACGTCATCTTCACCACCGCCCACGCCTACCTGTTGTTCTTCTCGAATCGCGGCAAGGTCTATCGCTTGCGGGCCCACGAGATCCCCGAGCGCGAGCGCACCGCGAAGGGCATGCCGATCGTGAACTTGTTGCCGTTGCAACAAGATGAGCGGATCGAGGCGATCATCGACACGCGCACCTTCGCCGGTGAGCGGTTCCTGTTCTTCGCCACCCGCAAGGGGCAGGTGAAGAAGACCAACTTCACCGAGTACGACAACGGTCGGCGCGACGGTCTGATCGCGTTGAACCTGCGCGACGGCGACGAGTTGGTGCGGGTGATCGAGACGACCGGCGGTGACGACATCTTCATGGTCACCAGCAAGGGCATGACGATCCGCTTCAACGAGGACGACGTGCGGCCGATGGGTCGAGCGGCAGCCGGTGTGCGCGGGATGCGGTTGCGGCCCGACGACGTGGTCGTGTCGTGTGACGTCGCTCGCGACGACGCCTCGATCCTGCTCGTGACCGAACTCGGCTACGGGAAGCGGACGCTGGTCGAGAAGTTCAACACCCAGGGCCGTGGTGGCCAAGGGGTGCGCGGGATGCGGATCGACGACAAGAAGGGCGCGGTCGTGGCGGCCTTCATGGTCGGGCTCGAAGACGACATCATGGCGGTGTCCTCGACCGGCGTGACGATCCGGACACCGGTCCGGGAGATCTCCGAGCAGGGCCGCGATGCGACCGGTGTTCGGGTCATGAATCTCGGGCGCGGCCAGCGCGTCGCCTCGGTCGCACCCATCGTGGGTGGCAGCAACGACGAGGACGACGAACTCGAACCGGGAGCGGACCCCGCGGCCGACGCCGCGGACGCGTCGGATGCTTCAGGGGATGTGGACGCGGACGTCGATTCGCGGGCCGATTCCGAACTCGACGACTTCAGCGCCTCCGACGATTTCAGCGCCTCCGACGATTTCGAGTCGGACCTCGATGAGCCCGACGACGACTCCGAACTCGACTCCGACGACTGAGCCGAGCCCGCACGACCGGGCCCGGCTCCGACCCGTGATCGCGCGGTACGGCTGAGCCGCCGCTCACCGTTCGCCGCTCACTGTTCGCCACGTTCGCCGTGGCCTCGATCGACCGGCGCCAACGCGCCGCGAAGGGAGGTCGCGGTGAACCCGTTCACTGCGGTGTGTCCGTCCGGAGCCACGTCCGAAACGGGGTCCGAAACGGGGTCCGAAATCGCTTTGGTGGTGGATCTGGTCACCGACGAGCAGATCCACCACCAGACGAGGCGGTCGGACCGGGGCCAGGCCGTTCCGGTCTTGATCGGTGCGATGGCGGTGGTGTTGGTGCTGTGCCTCGGGCTCGGGTGGTTCGCTCGCTCGCTGGTCGACGCAGCGCGCCGAACCGCAGCCGACGCCGCCGCGCTGGCCGGTGTGATCGGTGGCGAGGACGCGGCGAGGGCGTTCGCCGCGGCGAACGGTGGGGTGATGACGAGCTTCCACCGATCGGGTGAGGACGTGCTGGTCGTGGTGCGAGTGGGCCGAGCCGTGGCGCGGGCTCGGGCGACCGGTGCAGCATCAGCGTCGCTCGGAGTCTCTACACTCGCGACGTGGCCGCACTCGACCGACCGAGTGACGCCGGCGAGACACTGGCATCGGGAGTCGCTCGGCGACTCCGGCGTGCCGGACTCGCCAGCGGCACTGATGCTGACGTGACGTCGCCGACCGAGCGCGCCACCGACGCCGACTCGGTGGAGGGATCGGTGGTCGTCGATGATGATCGATTCGACCCGTCCGACACCAGCTCGTCGGGAGACCGTCTCGACGACGACGGTGACGACGACCGCTTCGAGGATGAACTCGACGACGGGCCGACGTGGGCTCGCGAGGAGTCCGACCATGGTTCGTCGACCGGTTCGGTGGGTGCTGCGGTAGCCGGGATGTCGTCGGTTCGTCGCCGCCTCCGCAACCTGGATCAGCGGTCCGCCCGAGCGACGGCGTCGGCGACCGCAACGCCGGCTGCGTCCGGGTACGCCGCGACCACGGTGGACGACGGACCGGACCTGGATGCGGTGCCCGACGCCCGAGTCGATCGCGCCATGCCGGACGGGCCACCGATGGTCGAGGCCGAGGCGCTCGACCGAGGGCGGACCGGTCCGTATCCGGTGGTGGTCCGACCCGCCGACACCGGCGAGGTGCCCCGCACCCAGCTCGAGAAGGTCAAGCCGCTCCAGCGGCGCCAGACCCAGGTGCGCCGAGCTCGCCGGAGCCGACCTCGCGTGCGGCGGGTGCGCCGGGTCGTGCGGTCGATCGACACGTGGACGGTGTTCAAGGTGTCGCTGCTGTTCTACGCGGTGCTGTACGCCATCTTGCTCGTGGCCGGGGTGCTGCTCTGGAACGTCGCCTACGCCACCGGGACGATCGACAACATGGAGCGCTTCTTCGAGAGCTTCGGCTGGGAGACGTTCAACTTCAACGGCGGCCAGATCTACCACTCGGCCTGGATCGCGGGGCTGTTCGTCGCCGCGGCCGGAACGGGGTTGAACGTGGTGCTGGCCACGGTGTTCAACCTGATCGCCGACCTGGTCGGGGGAGTGGGCGTCACCGTGTTGGAGGAGGAGGTGCGCCTGGTCGAGGACGAGTACGCGACGAGGCGACCGGCCCACCGACTGGGCTGAGCCCGAGGCGCGATCGCGTTGTCGCGAACCGGCCCGGACCCGCTAGCCTCGTATTTCGCCTCGGGGCTATAGCTCAGTCGGTTAGAGCGCCACACTGATAATGTGGAGGTCACAAGTTCGATTCTTGTTAGCCCCACCCCGAACACCCGCCGACTCATCGTCGGTCGTCCGAACCCTGGCCCTCCTGGCCGGGGGTCTCGTCGTTTTCGGACCCGCGGTCACTGACCGAGCGAGGTCGGGACCATGTGCAGCGGCGGCGCCGGCCTGTTCTGCCGGGCGGTCAAGCCGGCGGAACGTCAACGGCGCGGAGCCGCGACACGACTCGCCGTCCGAATTCGGTTGGCTGGAGTACGTCGCCGTTGAAGGCGGTACACGCGACGATCAGACCCATTCGCTCGAGCGCGCCCCGAACCGGAGCGATCAGTTGTGGAAGGTGATTCGGATGGACGCCTACGACGCCTTCGTCCTCGATGCCGTCGTACGCCTCGACGAGGTCGAGGAACGACACGACGTGGGCCGGCCGGAGATCTCGAGCGCCTCGACGATGAAGGCGCTCTCCGAGACCTGAGCGTCGTCGCCGCTCTCCACGATGTGTGCGATCGCCTGGGCGAGCGCGATGAGCTGTCGTCGATCTGAGATGCGCTGCACCTGCTCGACGACATCGATCAGCAGGTCGGCGAAGGGCTCGTCGGTCCTCGAGGCGCAGAGCCAGAGCGGCTGGATCGAGGATCGCTGCGATCTCGCTGGCGAGCTGTGTGACGCGTTCGCGACGGCGTGCTCGTGCATCCAGCACCGCCTCGCCGCCGACCTGCAGCGCAACCCCGGCAACGCCCGCCGCTGGGCCGAGCAGATTGAGCATGAAGCGCACCACGAGGTCGGACGCACCAGCGAGGGCAGGTTCGACGTCGAAACCATCGTCCATGGGTCGAGTATGGCGTCGTGACCGTCAGGCGAACGGGGCGTGCATTTGAACGGTCCACTCATGGTCGGCGGGCAGCAGGGCGCGCAGCCACTGCGTGAACCCCCCGGCATCGGCTGCTTCGGCGACGGTGGGCCCTCGTTGGTACCACTCGCCGACGAGGTGCCAACGCTCCAACTGGATGTCCGGATCTCGCCGGAACGTCGGCATGTCGCGGAGCATTCAGGACGGAACATCCGCCCAACGACCCGCGACATCGTTCTGGCCAGACCTGACCAGACCTGACCAGACTCGGGTACGGTGAACGGCATGGCCGTGTCGATCTACGAGGCAAAGTCCCAGTTGTCGAAGCTCATCGCCGAGGTGGAACGCACGGGGGGAGAAATCGTGATCAGCCGCCACAACGTGCCGGTCGCCAAGCTGGTGCCGTTCCGCCCGGTCATCCCGCCGCGTGAGCTGGGCGGATGGGAGGGGAGCGTCGAGATCGCCGAGGACTTCGACGAGCTGCCCACCGAACTCGCCGCGGCGTTCCTCGGCGAGGACCAACCCAGCCAGCCCCGATGATGCTCCTGCTCGACACCCACGTGGCGCTGTGGGCCTTCGCCGATCCGGGCCGGTTGGGCGCAGAGACCCGAGCCGCGATCGTCGACCCCCGCAACACCGTTGCCATCTCGGCCATCTCGGTCTGGGAGGTCGAGATCAAGCGGGCACTCGGCAAGCTGCGGGCCCCCGATGCCTTCGCGCAGCTGTGTCTCGAGCGAGGGTTCGACGAACTGCCTGTCCGGTTCGAGCACGCCGAGCGGGCGGGTCGGTTGCCACCGATTCACGCCGACCCGTTCGACCGCATGCTCGTCGCCCAGGCCCAGTTGGAGCAGTGCCCGATCGTGACCCACGATCGCTCGATCTCCGCCTACGACGTCCGCGTCTGGTCGCCACTCTCCTGAGCAGCTCGCGTCGGAACGCCTCCAGGGAGCTGCTGATGGTCTGGGCGGGCTCACGGTTCGAGGGAATCGGCGGGTCCTCGATCAGTTCAGCCTCAAGATCGCCGCGCCTGACTAGAGAAGTGCGCCTCCACACCGATCAGCGATGCACCCCAGTGGTCAAGGAGGACCTGGATGTCGGTGCATCGGCGGATCGTGGTCGGGCTGACGTGCGTCACGCTCTTCAGTTCGGTGGCGGCAGTGCCCGCCGCCCATGCGGTGGACGGGCCGGCGGTGACCACCCCTGCCACGCTGTACATCGGTGACGTCGCCGAGATCGCCGTGGTTCCCACCGACCAGACCGGTTCCTACGTCGTCGACCTCTACCAGGCGAGCACTCGCATCGCCCGGATCGCGTCCGGCGACGACATCACGGCGCTGGAGACGGTGCGGTGGCCGGTGTCGAGCCGGCTCAAGCTCGGCGGTGACGACTACAAGATCGTGGTCGACACCCCGGCCGGTGATCCGTTCTCGTCGGATCCGTTCACGTTCGCCGCGCCGCACATCACCGACGTCGTGGTGTCGCCCTACTACTTCTGGAGCGACGCCGACCCGGAGCAGCTGACGACGGCGTCGATGCTCGACGAGGTCCTGGTGACCTGGGACTCCGCCGGGGTCACCGGCGACGTGGTCAATCTCTTCCTCACCGACGGCACCAAGAAGAAGGCGGTCGCCAAGAAGACCGAGAACGACGGCAGCGAGATCGTCACCCTGCCCGCCAAGAGCATCGAAGCGGACCAGGCGTACTCGATGCTCGTGGTGCCCACCTTCAAGCCTGCCGAGGAAGCGCAGAGCGCCGAGTTCACGGTCACCGCGCCGCGCGAGCCGATGATGTTCCTGGAGCGCACGACGGCGCGCATCGGCGAAACCCTGGACGTGAACGTCTACGAGCTCTCGGCCGGTGCGACCGCGACCTGGAGCTGGTGAACTCGGCCGGCCGCACGGTGTCGAAGTTCGACAAGAAGGGCCACGGCGGCACGGTTCAACTCGACCTCGGGATCTCGAAGGTCGTCAAGGCCGGCCCGGGCGACTACACGGTCCGCCTCACCATCGATCAGCGCAAGGACATCGTCGTCGAACAGGCGCTCACGGTCGCTGCCCAGGAACGATGGCCTTCGCCTCGTCCGTCGACGACATCCTGGCGACCGGTGTGGTCTACGGCCAGACGATCCCCATCCGCGTCGAGATCCCCGACCACGTGAACTCCACGGTGAAGCTGGAAGCGGTCAACGGACGCAAGAAGGTCGCCCTGGCCAAGAAGCTCCCGGTCACCAACGGTTCGGGCACGTTCGGCTGGACCGTCGACGACACCTTCGCCGAAGGCGACTGGATCTTGCGGGTCACCGACCTCGGGACCAAGAAGAACCCCCGGTCGACGAGACTGCCTCGTTCACCATCGGCACCAACCCCACGGTGCTGGACGCGTCGATCGGTACCGACCCGACCGCGGCGGGCAGCACGAGCACGACCGGCACGTCGGTCGCCGCCGCGGTGCGACGATCTACACCTCCGATCGCACGAAGATCACCGTCGAGCCCGGCGATGCGACCGGTGAATGGGCCATCGACCTGTACTCGGGTGCCACCCGAATCGCACGAGTCGCATCGGGTGACGACGTCACCGCGCTGTCCGAGGTCTGGTGGGTCGTACCCGCCGATCTCGACCTCGTGGGTACCGGCTACTCCTTCGTGCTCGACACGTCCGACAACGCCCCGGTGACGAGCGAGGACACCTTCGCCATCGCCCAATCCGGGTTCACGAACGTGCGCTTCGAAGAACTCGTGCCGGTGACCGGCTGGCGTTCGCAGTCGGTCAACGAGTGGAACGACGCCTGGCGGTTCTTCTGGGATTGGGACCACATCCGCTGGGACAGCCTCGGCGCGATCGGCACGGTTCGGATCGAATTGGTGTCCACCGACGGGAACACCACCATCGTGCTCGCCGATGGCCGGGTGAACGACGGCGCCTGGATCACCGACTTCCGCAATCTGGACGCGACCGACTCCGACTACACCTTCCGGATCGTTCCCTCGAACCCGGCCGCCGCGCCGTTCGAGCACGCCATCCATTTCTGGTACGACAGCTACACCGACATCTCCCCGATCTCCACGACGACGCCCATCCGTGGGTCGGCGGAGGGATGGGTGACCCCTGGATGCCGGAGGAGGATGGCAGCTACGTGACCCAGCTGGGCCGGATGATGCAGTTCGTGGTCCTCTACTCGCCGTTCGGCCCGGTCGACATCGGTCTGTACGACTCGAACGGCAAGCGAGTCGCCAAGATCGGCTCGAAGTACGTCACGTCGATGGCCTACGGCGAGGGTCCCGGCGAGGAGCGGCTGATCGACCCGGCCGAGGTCTCCCTCGTGTCCTCGAAGCTCAAGGCCGGCACGTACACGCTGAAGACGAACTACTCCTCACGCAAGGATCGCGTCAGTGAACAGACCATCGTGATCGAGGACTGGGTGGCGCCGACCCTGGCCGAGGAGACCACCGACGTCCTCGCCGCCGGGCTGATGCACGGCCAGGTCGTTCCGATCCGTTGGACCGCCGGTGAGCACACCAACTACCCCATGTCGATCACCGCATCCAATGGCACCAAGACGGTGAAGGTGTCGAGCAAGGAGCTCACCGTCGACGGCGCCGGCTTCGCCTACTGGGTGGTCCCGAAGAAGCTGGATGCGGGGGAGTGGACCCTCACCGTCGCCAACGCGGTGAAGGGAGCGGAGTCCAGCGTCGAGTCCGACCCGTTCACCGTCTCGGCCGACCCGACGATCCTCGACCGCAAGATCAAGGACTGACCGCCCACGACGTGTGCCTCGCGCCACGTTTGCTCCCGAGAAACGCCGGACGCGCAGGCGTCCGGCGGTCTCGGCCCTGGTCGTGGGGCTGCTCGGGAGCCATTGGGTCGTTCAGCTCGGCTTGCCGTCGAACCGGAAACATGAACGACGGTTGCTCGTGGACCTCGGTACGGTGGGACGACCACCCATTCGGAGGTACTGCGATGCACAACGGTGTGCACGAACGAAGTTGTCCTTGTCCCATTCTCACCGACGACGATCTCGCCGAGATCGTCCGTGACGGGGCCATGGTCCCGGCGATGATCACCCTTCGCACCGGCGTCGGCTGCGAGACCTGTCTTCCCGAGCTCACCACTCGGATCCGGGACGTGTTCCGCCCCGCGGCGTGAACCTCCGGGAGCTGCCCGGTCCGCTCAGCGCGGACCGGTGATCGCGAACCAGGCCTGCTGCGGGTCCTGGGCGACGGCGACGAAGGCGCCACCCGGCACCTCCATCGGGCCGTGGTGGATCGAACCACCCCCGTCGGTGATGCGGGCGATGGCGGCATCGACCCCGTCGACGCCGAAGTACGGCAGCCAGTTCGACACCGGCGCATCTCCGAGGCCCATCATCCCGCCGATGTCCGACTCCCCGATGCCGAACAACTGATACGTGCCCATGTCGCCCATGTCCATCGCCTCGCCCAGTCGCCAGGCGAAACGAGCGGCGTAGAAGTCGAAGGCGGCTGCCGGATCCGACGACATCAACTCGTGCCAGTTGCCGTGACCCGTCGCCGCCTGGTCGAAGGCGGGGTGCTCGAGCGGCGCGTCCATCGGTTCCGGCGTCAGCAGACCGAACGCCGCACCCTGAGGGTCGGCGCAGATCGCGAACCGTCCGGTGCCCGGGATGTCGGTCGGCTCGTGGAGGACCGAACCCCCGTCGGCTGCGACGGACGCCGCGGCGGCGTCGATGTCGTCGGCGGTGAAGTACACCAGCCAGCTCGGCGGCGGACCGTCACCGCCCGCCATCTCCGACATTCCGGCGACCTGACCGCCGTCGGCCGCCGCGGCGAGCAGGTAGGTGAACCCTTCCATGCCGGCATCCGCGATCGCCCAGCCGGCGACGTTCGCGTAGAACTCGCGGGCCGAGGTCAGGTCGCTGGTCGTCAGCTCGTACCAGCAGGGGGTGCCGTTCGGCGTGGTCTGCGTCATGGGACCGAGTGTCGCGCCGGGTCGTATGAACAGACAAGGGTTAGTATGGAAAAGTGAGTGAAACACGGCGGCTCCGGTACGACGAAGGTTGTCTGGCCGCGAACGCGTTGAACGTCGTCGGCGACCGATGGGCGCTGCTGGTCGTCCGGGAGTTGCTGCTCAGCCCGAAGCGGTTCCAGACCATCCGGGCCGGTCTTCCCGGGATCTCGCCCGCCGTGTTGTCCGGGCGCCTCGACCAGTTGGCGGCCGATGGGGTCCTCGTCCACCACCCGACGCTGCGTTACTACGAGCTCACCCCGCTCGGCCATGGCCTTCGCCCGGTGCTGTTGGAACTGGGGCGATGGGGCCTCGCTCACCCCGGTCACGACCCCAGCCGGTTCATCAGCCCCACCTCGCTGATGCTCTCGATGTCGATCATGATCCATCCGGAGCGAGCCGGCCGGCGGCGCGACACCGTCGGGTTCGACCTCGGATCGGAGTGCTTCAGTGCCCGCCTCGACGGTCGGGGCGGGTTCGTCGTCGCCGCCACTGCGTCGGCGGAGGGTGGGGTCGTCCTCGGCGGGACCGGCAACGAACTCGCGGCGGTGGTCTACGGCCCGACGCCGGTCGCCGACCACGTCGCCGCGGGGACGGTGCGGGTCGAGGGTTCGGTCGCCGCCGCCCAGTCCTTCGTGGAGCTGTTCTCGCTCCATCACGATCCCGCCGCGCCCTGACGCTGCGGCAACCGCAACGAACGTCAACGAACCGCAACGAACGGGCAACGAACGGCGACGAACCGCCACCACTGGCAAGGATCGCCGAGGTCGCCGCGGCATCGATCAGGATGGAGCCGTGACCGTCAGCGCCTACCTCGCACCCGTCGACCTCGAGCACGAGGTCCGTGACGAACTGGGGCGTGCCGGCGTGAAGATCACCCAGCGCCACGACCGGCTGGTGGTCAGCGACGACCCGCCGATCGAGTCGGCGTGGGCGGCCAACGTGTGGCGAAACGCCGAGTACATCCCGATCACCTCGATCGGTCACGCCGCTCGCGAACTACGTGAACGCCAGCGGAACTGGGCGATGTACGCGCCGTCCCACGGCGGTCGGGCCAAGTTGATCGCCGAGAAGCTGCCGTACGTCTCGGCCAAGCCGATGGAGTTGGGTGACGTCGCGCTCGAAGCGCCACTCGGCTCGTGGACGCTCGTCCAACCCGATCTGCTGCTGGCGGCCACCGACTGTTCGAGTCCGTTTCCCAACGGTGAGCCACGCCTGGTGGAGGATCGGGACGGTCCGCCGAGCCGGGCGTACCTGAAGTTGTGGGAGGCGTTCGCTCGCGCCCGCCGGTGGCCGCAGCCGGGTGAACGGTGCCTCGACCTCGGCTCCAGCCCGGGTGGTTGGACCTGGGTCCTCGCCCAGACCGGTGCCTCGGTGCTGTCGGTCGACAAGGCCCCACTCGATCGACGCGTCGAGCGACTCCCGGGGGTGCGCTGGCACGAGGGGTCGGCGTTCGCCCTCGAACCCCGCGACCACCCGGCGATCGACTGGCTGGTCAGCGACATCATCTGTTACCCCCGCCGCCTTCTCGGCCTCATCGAGCGGTGGCGACGCGAGGGCTCGGTCCGCAACTTCGTGTGCACCATCAAGTTCCAGGGCCCGACCGACCATGACGCAATCCTCGAGTTCGCTCGCATCCCGGGTGCCCGGCTGCACCACCTGCACCACAACAAGCACGAGCTGACCTTCGTCCTGCTCGACGCCGCTGAGGTTCTTGGCGAGGTCTCCAACCTTGGGAGTTCCTGACCGAAGGCATCCTTCGGACCGAGAGATTCTCACTGAGAACGTTGGTCAAATCACCTATTGTGGTACCGGGGTCCGAATCGTCAGGGTGAGGCCGACGGACCCGCAGGCGTCGTGCGCGGTGGGTCCGAGGCGGAACCATCGAGGCGGCGAGGTGACGATGAAGCGGGTCGGTGCACAACGGGGCAGACGATCGCTCCGGGTCTGGGCGATCCGGATCGGAGTACTGGCGACAGCGGTCCTTCCCGCCTACTCGGCGGCCTCTGGAACCCCGGATCCGAGTCCCGACGGAGAACTGACCGCGGCGCCGGCCGCCGCGCTGCCGGGCGCGGAGGCCGCCGGGCCCGGTGACGGATCGGTCGATGCCGCCTCCTCACCACCGGCTCCACCGACCATCCGCCCGCCGGTGTTCCGCCAGGCGTTCTCGCCGGCCACGATCGAGCTCGGGCAGACCACGAAGCTGACCTACAGCGTCTACAACACCATCAACTCGGTGGCGGTCGCCACGCTGGTGTTCACCGACGTCGCTCCCGCGGGGTTGAGCTTCGATCCGGCGTCGCTCGTTTCCGGTTGCTTCACCGGCACCGCAACCGAGCAGTCGGTCTCGCTGCACCTGGCCGCCATCCCCACCGCAGTCATCTGTCGCGCCTCGATCACCGTGACGGCCGTCGCTGCCGGAACGTACGAGAAGGACTCCGGCACCCTCACCAGCAGCGCCGGAACCTCGGCGCCGTGGACCGCGACCCTGGTGGTCACCCCGCCGCCGACCACCACTACGACGGCGGCGTCCACCACGACGACCAGCACGGCGACCAGCACAGCGAGCATCAGCACGACCACGGTCGCCTCGTCGACCACGGCCCCGACCACCAGCTCGGTTCCGCCCACCTCGGGCACGACGACCACCGTGGCGTCGACCACCACCACGCCCGACTCGTCCACGACCGCGCCCCCGACCGGAACCACCACCACCACCACCGACCAGCCGTCGACGACCACCACGGAACCCTCGACCACCACGGAACCCTCGACGACCGCAGTACCGACGACCGG
This sequence comes from Ilumatobacteraceae bacterium, assembly GCA_041394645.1. Taxonomy (GTDB): domain Bacteria; phylum Actinomycetota; class Acidimicrobiia; order Acidimicrobiales; family Ilumatobacteraceae; genus JAWKHV01. Next base: position 232,649 of record JAWKHV010000002.1, read on the forward strand.
GGTGCCGACGACCGTGCCGGTCGTGATCGGCGCTGCCGCGTGTCCGGCCGGAACCGACCGATTCGGCAATGTCGTGCTCACCCCGGAGCCGTCGCACGCCACCGCGCTGGCCGCGGTCCGCCTGGCCGCCGGTACCTATCGCATCGAGTTGTTCACCCTCGATTCGCACCACGCGGCCGGCTACCAGGTCGAGCAGACCGCAGAGCAGTGGACGCTGGAGTTCCTGGATGCCTCCGACACCGTGGTCGCCCTGCTCGGCCCGACCCGAGATCTCGCCGAGACCGAGCGGGTGGCGATGACCGGCAGCGGGACCGTCACCCTCCCGACCGAGGTCGTCGCGTTGCGAGCACGGCACGTCCGATCCCCCAACGCGAACTCGCTCACCCCCTGCGTCTCGATCGCGGGCTGAGCGCGATACCGGGGACCGGCGTAGCGAGGCGGAAACGTCGGAACGAACCGGAGTGGGTGCTTGAGGGTCTCGATCAGGCCGAGACGCCGGATCGGTCCGACCGGGCGCGGCGGGGTGGTTGGCTCGTGCGCGGTTTGCGCCGCAGCTTGTAGATCGCGGTGACCAGCGCGCTCCAGATGCGATCGCAATCCACGATCATCGTTGGACCTCCACCGAGAGGGGAGTAGCCACGCGAACGTCGGGCACGGTCACGCTCGCGCATCCGGTTGCATCTGCAACGAATGACAAATCGGAGCGACTCCCCCGCATGACATGGGTGGCGCCCGGACGGAGCGACCGGAACGAGAGCGTCGCGTCGACCGGGCCGTCCCACGGCTCGATGCACAGTTCCAGACCTCCGTCGCCGACCGGCCGGGCCAGGCTGACGAACACCCGCTCCCAGTCCCATGAGTCCAGCACCGGCCCGGTCGGCTCGACGTACCCGCGCAGGTTCAGCGCGGCGAGGTCGAGTGGCTGTGACCAACGCACGAGCATGTACGAGCCCAGCCCGGCGCCGCCGATCTTCACGGGTCGCTCCGGCCAACGCTCACCGGTCGCGCCCTGCTTGGCGGAGGCGGCGATGGAGGCTTGCACCAGTTCGTCCTCCCCGGCGAGGCGGGCCCCGCCGATCACCTTGATCCACGGGAGCACGGGGCTCGACGCCGTGCGATGGCGTTCGAGTTCCTCGGGCAGTTCGAGATCCAGATGGCCGTCGCGAACCATCGTCGCCAGGGCCTGCATCTTCGGTCGGGCCAGGCGCAGGTCGAGGGCGCGGGCCCGCTCGGCGTGATCGGGCAGGATGTCGGCGAATCGATGGGTGCCGTTGGCGAAGTAGTGCCCACCGGGGACCTCGCCCGTGTCCCAGGAGAGTCCCACGTGGTTGGAGCGGATGTGAGCGTACGACCCGTCGGGGGTCAGGTATTCCTCGTCGAGGGCCCGCTGCCAGTCCTCGCGGATCTCGTCCCAGTCCGCCGTGCCGTGCAGGGCGTCGTGATTCCGCAGCGCCTGCGCGCCCATCACGTTGCAGACCGTGAACGACCAGCCCGGCTCGCACGGGAAGAAGCCGAGCCGACTCCGGCGGTAGTTCGCCCGGACCGCCTCGGCGATCGAGTGGTGGTCGTAGGCGAAGGTCCGACCGTCCTTCCACACGAACGTCAGCGAACCCGGTTCGTCGAAGCGGGTGGTGCCCGTCGCCGCCTCGGCGGTGTTGATGACGTCGCCGAGGAACGCCGAGAACATGATGTTGTCGCGACGGATCGGATCGGGGTTGGGATCGAAGTTCCCCAACAGGTTCAGCGTTCGCCAGTACCCCCACACCCGAAGATCGGTGTGCTTGGCCACGACCCGGTCCAGCGCCTCGGCGATCTGGCCCGGGGCGTTCGGGAGGAAGTTCGCCGCGTACAGCGACATGGCCCACGCCAGGCTGTTCATCTGATAGCGCAGCTGCGTGCCGCCGTGAAATTGCTCGCCCCACTGCAACCCTTGGAGGTCGTCGTCGGGCTGGAAGGCGAACGAGTAGCACCAACGCAGCAACTCGGCGTCCATCGCGTCGGGATCTCGACGCGTCTCGATCTTGGCCGGCAACTCCGCGGTGCGCAGGTACTCGTTCAGCTCCGGGACCTTGGCCCGCTTGGCTCGGTAGCGGCGCTCCACGCGCTGGACGGCCCAGCCGACGAACGCCAGGGCCAGGACCGGCGCCACCCAGATCGCCCACGGCCACTGGGTGCCGCGCGAGGTCCACAGGCGGGGCCCGTCGGCGAGGAGCGCCGCGCCGAGGGCGCTTCCCAACCAGACGAGTGGGATGGCGACGTGCGCACTGAGCCCCCACCACAGCACGAGTGCCACGACGACCAGGACGAGCGTGATCCCGAACATGACGGGTGCCGCGTCGACGAGGAAGCCGACCCCGGGAAACACGAGCGACGCCCCTGCGGCCCGGGCGGCGCGACCACCGCTCGCGATCAGCACCGCCCCCGCCAATTCCACGATGGCGATGGCGACGATCAACCGGGCGAGGAGCCGCTTGCTGATCCGGCCGAAGCGGGGTGGCGCTTCGGCCAGCAGGAGCCGTGGGGGTGAGGACACGACGGCGCTCATCCGGCGTGCCCCGCGATTGGCCACGGCTGGGTCTCGAAATTCGCGGTCATGCGGCGCACCTCCGGTGTTCGTGAACGTCTCGGGCGAGGGAGTCGAGGGCGCAGGCGAGCGGGTCGCGCCGCACCCCCGGACGATGGACGATGCCGTGCGCCTCGGGGTCGTCGACGAAGCACAGCCAGAGGCGAGCGGCGGCGACGAGCCGCTCGTCCTCGGGATCGGTCGCGCCGCGTGCTGCGGCTCCGAGCGAACGGGCTCGCAGGGCCGCCCAGTCCCGCTCGCCGACCCAACCGGCCCAGTGAGCCAGGGCGCTGCACACCGCGTGCTCCCACGCCGGCGCCGACCCGGCGGCGATTCCGAGCGGAGTCCAGTACCACGCCGGTCGATGACCAGGACGGGAGCCCCGGCCGCGGCGCACGCCGAGGTCGCCTCGGATCAACGCCTCGAAGCGGGCGAGGGCCATCGACGACGGCGCCACCCGTTGGAGGGCGAGGGCGGCGAGCGTGGCGTCCAGCGGGCGAACCCACGTCGGCTCGCTGCAGGGCACCCCGGCCAGGGCGCTCGCAGTCGACCACGAATCGCTCGATCTCGTCCGGTGTGGCCAGCCCGCAGACGATTCGGGCGGCGCGCCGACGCTGGTCGCGGCGGAACGGGTCGCCGCCGACCCGGAACCGAGCGGCCACCCCGACCCGCCGGGCACGCCGCGCCACGTCCTCGCGCCGGATCGCAGCCCGAGCGAGTTCGGAGGTCGGCTCGTCGTCCCGCTCGATCAGCCCGACGATCGCGGCCGCCCGGCACCGATCGACGACCGGAAGCGCGGCCAGGTCCGCGAGGCCGCGTCGCGGTGGACGGATCCGCCGCCGCAGCCGCCGGACGCCCGGGATCCGGAGGGTCAGCGCCCGTAACCAGCCGAAGGCCCCGGCGACCAGGATCACGAGCGGGAACTCATGAGCGGCGCGGACGACGGAGTGGAGCGAGGCGACCGAAGCCGCTGGGGTCAGGGACGCTGCGGCGGCCGATCCGGGTACGAGGGCGACGGTGGCGACGAGCGATCCTGCGGTCACGGCGGCGAGGAACCAATCGAGTCCCCAACGCAACCACGCCAGACTCGCCACGATCGCGGCGGTGACGAACAGGGCTGCGATCGCTCGATGGCCGTCGACGACACCGGCCCCGGGAACGAGCAGGTTGCGCACGAGGTGCGACCCGCGGTGGCCGAAGCCGACGACCAACGCGACGGGAACCGCCGCGGTCGCAGCCAGGCCGAGCCACCGGCGCCGAGCGAGCGCAGCTGTTGGATCCATCAGCCGCCGAGCAGTCCGAGCGTGTCGAGGTCGAGGGAATGGCGGCCGTGGCGCTGGGCCATCACGGTGAGCATGTCGTTGCCCCGTTCGGTCTCGGCGGCGAGGATCGTGGCGATCACCGTCATCACCACGCCCCAGAGGGCTCCGAGGCGATAGTCCCGCCACGCCACGTCCCACCCGTAGTCGACGCCTCGCCCGTTCATCCGGGCCACGTAGTCGCGCAGCAGGTCGGCTTCGACCGCCGCTCGCTGGGCGGGCTCGAAGCTGCCCCCGATCATGTACCCGAGGTCCATCATGGCGTTGCCGTCCGCCGCGGTCTGCCAGTCGACGACCACGAGCGGCGGAGCCCCGTCCTCCACCCCGAACAGGAAGTTGTCGGGTCGGAAGTCCAGATGGATCATCGTCGAGGGCGTCTCGCTGACGGCGATCAGCCACGGCACGAAGTGGGGCCCGATCGCCCGGACCAGGTCGACGACATCGGGATCGAGCCGACTACCGAGCCGGTCGAGGAAGGGCTCGGTGCACATCCCGTACATCGTCGCCAGCTGGATCGCTCGCTCCTCGCCGCTGGCGCGGTGGGTCACGAAGTCGGGGAGCGTCGGGTCGCCCCAGCGCGGCGCGTGGAGGCCGACGGCTTGCTCCACGGCCAGCGCCGCCTCCTCGGGCGTGAGCCCGACGATCTGGTCGCCCTGTCGGCTGCCGGAGAGATCCTCCATCACGAACACGAAGTCCTTGACCGTCTCGTCGAAGTGGGCCACGAACATCTCGGGGACCCGGATGTCGACGGTGTGGGCGACCTTTTCGTAGAAGGCGTACTCCGTCACGTAGGTGCCGTTCTCGAAGGCGTTGGCGCGGGCCACCGGGTCGCCGGAGGGGAACTTGGCGACCACCGATGACGGCCGTCCCGCCGGGTCGTCCCAGGTGAGGTGGAAGCGGCCGTTGCGGCCGGTCTGCCCGGTCCCGATGTAGCCGGCGAACTCGACCGCGGTGACCGCCGCGCCCCGGGCGACGCCGGCGTGCTCGAGGGCGCCGGTCATCCACGCCGCGTCGAGCTGCGCCGGGTCGGAGTTCACCATGGTCATGTCGTCCCTCCTCGTCGCGACCCACACCCCCGGGCCGCCGACCGAGCCTAGAACAAGTTACTGAACGATCGCTCAGTCGTCCGGAGGCGATACGTTGCACCGATGCTCGATCTCGCCCGCCTGCGCCGCGATCTCCCCGCCGCGGCCTCGATCGCTCTGGATCGTCACGTCCGCACCCGGGTGGGCCGGGCGCGTCGCGCCGTCCAGCGCATGGAGGTCCCGTTCGGATCCCCGCCGCCCTCGCTCCGAGCCCTGGCCGCCGCCACCTCCCCCCGCCGCTGCAACATCTGCGGGTGGGCCGGGTCCGCCTTCGAAGGCTTCGCCCACGCCGAGTCGGCGACCTGCCCGGACTGCGGGAGCATCGCTCGCGATCGACACGTCTTCTTCCACGCCATGTCGCTGTCCCGCCCGGCGCTCGGCGCCAGGATCATCGAGACCAGCCCCCGCTTGGACCATCGGTACCGGGAGTTCATGAAGCGCCTGTACCGCTACGTCGCCACCGACTTCGACGAGGTCTCCCACAAGGCCGACCGCTTCCTCGACATCCAGGACATGGACCTGGAGGACTCGTCCGTCGACGTGTTCTTCACCTCTCACGTGCTCGAACACGTGCCCGACCCCAGCGCCGCGGCCCGCGAGCTGTACCGGGTCGTGCGACCGGGCGGCGTCGCTGTCGTGGCCGTTCCACTCCTCAACGGCACCACGGTCGTGCCGAGCGAGCCGGAATACCACGAGGACAACACCCTGGTCCGGTGGCGATTCGGATGGGATTTCGCCGACCTCCTCACCGCGCCGGGCTTCGAGGTCGAGGTGTGCGTCACCGACGGCTACCGAGCCCTGCTCGCCGAGGGACGTTGGGACGGCCCGCCCACCGGTGAGTTCGATCTGCCTTCGCTCCTCGCCGGCGATCCGCCCGTCACTGTGACGATGGATGATCGGTTGGCCACCTTGCTCGGGATCGAGCCCGCCTTTCACTTCGTGGCGTTCCGCTGCGTCAAGCCCGGCGAACCGGCCCTCGCCCGCGCCCGGCGCCGAGCGCGTGAACTCGTCGATCGACCGAGATCCTGAGGCCACGCCGACCCATTCCCGACGGCGAAGTTTCGTCAATCGTTCGAACTTCGCTCGGCGGACGTGAGATCGGTGGAGGAAGCTCGACACCGTGGAGATGACGCGTAGGAGGTTCCTCACCGGAGCGGTCGGTGCGACCGGGATCGTCACCGTGGCCGGTGCGGTCGCCCTGGCCCGGCGGACGAGCCCCGAATCGGTGGAACGTGCCGTCGGGCTGGCGCCGCCGTCGAGTACCCCGGCGGAACCGACCGTCTCGACGACCTTGCCCGTGCTCGAGGACAAGGCCGCACCCGATCTCGAGCGAGCCGCAGGGTTCTTGAACCTGGACCCGTCGAGCGCTCCCGACGTCACCGACACCGTCGTGCTGTACGACTTCTGGACCTTCGGTTGCATCAACTGCTTCCACACGTTGCCGGCGGTCAAGGCCTGGCATGCCGCCTACGCCGACCACGGTCTGCTCGTGGCGTCGATCCACACGCCCGAGTTCTCCTACGAAGCCGATCCCGACAACGTCGCCGACTTCGTGGCGGAGCACGCCATCGAGTACCCCGTCGCCCTCGACCCGGACAAGCGGGTCTGGCGGGCCTACGGGAACCGCGCCTGGCCGGCGTTCTATCTCTACGACCGGGACGGACGCTTGCGCTACCAACACATCGGTGAGGGTCGCTACGACCGGACCGAGGACGCCATCCGGTCGCTGCTCGACCTCGATGCGTCGATCCCTCGCGCCTCGTTCTGACCGGGGTCGGCGATGTTCGTAGCCGCCCTCGCGCTGTACGGCGTCGGTGTCCTCGCCGCGTTCAGTCCGTGCTCGGTGCCGCTCTACCCGGCGCTGCTCGCCACGTGGACCGCCGGCGGGACGCGCCGGTGGATGACCGTCGCTGCGTTCGTCGCCGGCGCGGTTGCGACCTTCGTCGCCGTCGGCTCGGCCGGTGCGGCCGTCGGCGGGTTGGTCGGCGGCACCCGCTGGCTGGTGCGGGCGGCGGGCGTCTGGCTGATGATCCTCGCCGTGCGAGCGGTGTGGCGCCCGGAACGCACCGGGGTCCTCGCACCCTGGCTCGCCGGACGGGCGGCCCGCCTGACGAGCCGCGTTCCCGGGGATGGAGCGACCCGGGATGGACCGGCGCGGCGCGGTGATGCGGGCCGTGATGGGCGCGGGGTGCCCGGATCGTTCTTCGTGGGGGTGGGTGCAGGCGTTGCCTGGTCGCCGTGTGCCGGACCGTTGCTCGGCACCGCCCTGACCGCGGCGGCGGTGAGCGCCTCGCCGACCCGAGCCGCGGTCCTGCTCGCCGCCTACGGACTCGGAACCTGCACCCCGCTGATCGCCGTGCTCCTCGGCGCCGTGCGCCTCGCCCACCTCCGTCGTGCCGTGCCGCGCCTGCATCGCGTCGGACGCTTCGCCGGGCTGGTCGTCGTCTTCGGCGTCGGTGCGTCGATGGCCGCCGACCGGTACGGATCGCTCGCCGGCTGGCTGCCGACCGGCGTCTGACGTCGACCCGCCCCGGCCCGTGATCTCGGGCACGAACGAGGCCAGGATCCGGTCGGGATCCAGCGAGGGACCGTCCGTTCGGACCAGGCCACGGCCGGGGTCGGGCCGCAACGGTCGGGAATGTCCGGCGTCTGGAACGGTTGGAACATCCGCCCGAACGGGCGATCGGAAAGCCTTCCCGACGTCGATAGCGTTCCTCTGTCCCACGAACTCCGGAGCTGTGCGTGTCCGCAACCAACACCCTCATCACCGTGCGCCTCGTCGGCGAGCGGACCCTCGTGGTCCGTGGTGAGGTCGACGCGCGTACCGCGCCGGTGTTGGCGCTCGGGATCGAACACCTCCGGGCCTTCACGCCGGCGCCGATGTTGCCCGAGGTCGATCTGCGCGGCGTGACGTTCCTCGACGCTGCCGGTGTCTCGGTCATCGCTCGCGAGTTGAACAGTGACGAGGACGGCTTCACGCCGCCGTTGATGTTGCGCACCTCTCGAAACGTTCGCCGGGTGCTCGATCTGTGCGGCGTGCGCGCCCCGGAGCGCTTCGCGTCGGACACGACGTGTGCTCGGGCCCCGTTCCGCACCACCCCCCGCCGCCGTCACACTCGCTGAGCGTCACTGGTCGAGCGTTCCGGGTTCTGGCCCTGCGGCCCCGGCCGGTTGGGGATCGGGCGCCGGCTCAGGCGAGCAGGGCGGCGAACCGCCGTCGCCATTCGACCCCACACCGATCGGCCTGCACGCTCACCGTTGCCGAGGTGTCGAGGGGCAGCACCCCGGGGAGTCGCTCGAGCATGACCTTGTCCTCGGCTCCGATCGCCCGATCCAGCCGGACCACGTCCTCGGCGCTGACCGAGAAGTCGTCGTTGCGCCACACGACGAAGGTGAACGTACTGGTGACGTCGTCGATCGGTGTCGAACAGAGCAGCAGGACGTGGCGGAGACCGGTCTCGTAGTCGATCGTGCTGCGCACCGTGAACGGGAGATGGAACCCGCTCGTCATCCGGCGGGTCAGCACCGCTGCGGTCTGCATGCTCGCCGTCATGGCGAGGTCCGGATTGTTCACCTCGACCTCGTAGCCGTACCCGTAGAAGTCGTCGTCGAGCGGGCTGCACTCGACCTTGGGGACCCTGGTGTTCTGGCGGCGGCCGAACGAGCCGGTGTGCACGTACGGGAAGTGGGCGATGTCGAGGAAGTTGTCGACCATGCGAGTGGCCGACGTCGCCCACACCTCGACCGGGTTGTTGATCCGCCGGAACACGGGGTCGTGCTCCTCCGCGATCTCGGGAACGTCGCGCGTCGGCTCGCCCGGGCAGATCCACACCAACCCATACCGCTCGACCAGCCGCAGGGTGTGGAGGTGGGCTTTGGGGGGAACCGGGAGCCCAGGGTCGTTGCTCGGCACGAGCACGCACGCGCCGCCGGCGCCGAACTGCCAGCCGTGGTACGGGCACTCGAGTTCGCCCCCGTCGGTCACCGTGCCGAGCGACAGCGGTGCTTCCCGGTGCGGACAACGGTCGGGCGCCGACACGATCTCCCCGGAGCCGGTTCGCCACAGGACGTACTCCCGGCCGAGCAAGGTGATCTTGGTCGGTCCCCCGACGACCTCGGCGGAGTTGGCGACCGGATACCAGTGGTGCTGCAGCGCGGGGTGAGCGGAGAACGCGGCGGTGGCAGGCGCGGTGGTCACCCGCTCCAGGGTACGGCGTGGGACGATCTCGTCATGAGGGGACGGTTGATCATCGGCGGGTTCGTCGTGACGATGGACCCCTCGCGTCGCATCGTGCGCGACGGCGCGGTGGCGATCGTGGACGGGGTGATCGTCGCGGTCGGCAAGGCCGACGAACTCCGCCGGCGCTACCCCGACTTCGAGCCCTTGGGCGGCGCTTCCCGCGTGGTCCATCCGGGACTCGTCAACACCCACGCCCATCTCACCGTCGATCGGTTGTTGCGCTCGGCGATCCCGGACGATCTGCCGCCGGGCGAGTCGATCTTCTCGTGGGCCGTCCCCGCCCACGAGGAGGTGACCGCCGAGGACGACGAACTCTCGGCATTGCTCGCGCTGCTCGACGCCCAACGCCACGGGGTCACCACCGTGCTCGACGCCGGAACGGTGGCTCATCCGGCCGCCGTCGCCGATGCGATGCAGCAGGCGGGTGAGCGTGGTTTCGTCGGTACGTGGGGCTGGGATGCCGAGGGGGTTCCCTTCGGCGGGACGGTCGAGGAGGTGCTCGCTCGACAATCGGCGGTGCTCGATCGCTGGCCGTCGAACGACCCGCGGCGCTGGTTCGCGGCGCGGTCACGCTGGTCGGCCACGATCTGGTCAGCGACGAACTGCTGGCGGCCGGTGTCGCGCTCGCCGCCGAGCACGACACCCTCTGCACGTTCCACATCTCCCCGCACGATCGTGACGCCGCCGCCTACCTGGCGCGAACCGGACGGCGCCCCCTCGTCCACTTCGAGGCGATCGGTGCGCTGGGGTCCCGGGTGGTCCTGGCCCACGCGGTCCATCTCGACGGTGAGGAGCTCGGGCGGCGTTGCGCACCGACACCGCCATCGCGAGCTGCCCGCTCGCCTACCTCCGTCTCGGCCAGGGGTACGCCCGACACGCTCGCCACGCCGACTTCCTCGCTCGGGGCGGTCGCCTCGGCCTTGGTTCCGACAGCGAGAACGCCGGTGACTCGATGGATCTGCTGCGCGTCGCGGCGACGTTCGCCGGGTTGAGCAAGGATCTGGCCCTCGATTCGACGAGGTCCGGGGCCCACGAGGCGCTGGAGTTGCTGACCATCGGCGGGGCGAAGGCGCTCGGTCTCGAGCGTGTCATCGGGTCGTTGGAATCCGGCAAACGGGGCGATGTCGTCGTCCATCGAACCGATCATCCGGCGTGGCAGCCGATGAGTCCCGATCCGATCCTCGCCCTGGTGTGGTCGGCGCAAGGGGTCACGGTCGACGACGTCGTGATCGACGGTCGCGTCGTCGTTCGCAACGGTCGCTCCACCTGGATCGACGAGGACCACCTCGCGTCGCGTGCCCGAGTCGCCGGAGCGGCGCTGGCCGAACGAGCGGGTCTGCCCGTGGCGAGCCGATGGCCGATCGAGTGAGTTCGCCTGGGTAGGGTCGAATCCGGTTCACGGGTCGGTCGTCACGCCGTCCCCCGACGAAAGGTTGGACACGTGGGCGAGCAGTACGCGATCGGTCCGAAGACCCCGCGTTGGACACACATCGCACTTCCGGCGCACGACATGGACGCGTCGATCGCCTGGTACGAGAAGCACACCCCGCTCCGCCTCCTCGAACGGCGCGAGGACGCCGATGGGTACGGCGCCTGGCTCGGCGTCCCCGAGGCGACCGACCATCCGTTCATCCTCGTGCTCGTGAGCTTCTTTCGCGATCAGCCCAACGGGCCTCAGCCCATCATGGCGCCGTTCGCCCACATCGGGATCGAGGTACCCGAGCGCGCCGACGTCGACGCCGCAGCCGAGGCCGCTCGCGCCGACGGATGCCTCCACTGGGAGCCGACCCAGATGCCGCCGCCGATCGGCTACATCTGCGCGATCAAGGACCCGGACGGCAACGTGATCGAGATCTCGTGGGATCAAGGGGTGTACGCGAAGGCGCGCGAGGTCTGGGGGTGAACTCCGGCGAGGCGACGGTTCGGGGCTATCTCGAGGCCTTCGCCACCGGTGACCCCGAGCGCATCGCGTCGTTCGTGACCCCGGGCTTCGTCAACGACCACACCGCCGCACTCGGCAGCGGATGCGTCGGCAAGGACGAGTACCTCGGGCGGCTCCCGGGCTTCCTCGCCTCGATGCCGGAGCTGCGCTACGAGGTCGAGTCGGTCCTGGCCCACCGGAGCACCGCCTGGGTGGCCTACACCCTGCACGCCGAGGTCAACGGCGGACCGATCGCCGTGCGCGGCGCGATGCACTTCGAGTTGGACGGTGAACGGATCGCCCGTCGGACCGACTACTGGGACAGTCTGGTGTTCCAACAGCAGGCCGGGCTGATCTGACGGGACCCGACCGCGAGGCTCGCGTCACCGGACATCGCTGAACCGTTCCGGTTCGAGCGGCTCGGCCGGTTCGAGTGGTTCGAGCGGCTCGTGCGCTCGGCGCAACACGAAGCTCGCCTCCAGACCCCCGCCGACGGCGTTGCGCAACTCCAGGCGTCCCCCGCACCGCTCGGCCAACGCATCGAGGATCGCCAGCCCGAGGCCGCTCCCTGGTTGGTTCTGGTGGCCGCTGCCCCGCCAGAACCGCGAGTGCGCTTGGGCGATGTCGTCCTCGCTCATCCCGGGCCCGTGGTCCGAGACGACCACGCGCACGTTCTCCAGCCCCTGCACGACCTTGACCGTCACGACCGAACCCGGTGCGTACTTGGCCGAATTGTCGAGCAGGTTGTCGATCGCCTCCTCGATGGCGCCCGGGATCGACCACGCATACGACGCACGTTCGCGACCCTCGCGACGCAACTCGATCCCGAGTCCGTCGCCGACCGCCCGCCAGAGCGCGAGGGCCTCGTCCACCGTCGCCGAGACGTCGACCACTTGCGGTTCCTGGTCGATCTCCTCGGCCCGGTTCAGCTCCATCAGCCGGGCCACGACGGCCTCGAGCCGATCGAGCTCCGAGCGCAGTTCGACCCCGTTCTCGTCGGGTGCCAACCGCAACGACTCGACGCGGATCCGCAACGGCGTGAGGAGGTTGCCGAGATGGTGCGAGGCGTTGGCGACGAATCGCCGCTCGCGCTCCATCGCCCACTGGACCTTGTCCGCCATCGTGTTGAACCCGGTGGCCAACTGCTGCAGTTCCGGTGCGCCCGGACCGACGTGGGCCCGGGCGCCGAGCTCACCGTCCGCGATCGCCCGTGCCACGTGATCCAACTCGCGCACCGGGACGAGGGCGATGAGCCAGCGGATAGGCGCCGGCGGCGATGACGACGAGCCCGGTGATCACCGCCGCGCCGATCAGCACCCAGCGCCGCTGGACCTCGCGGGCGACCTCGTCGGCGTCGGTCACCACCGTGAGCCGCCATTCCGCCAACGGCTCCGGCAGCACCGCACTGAGCTCCCACCGGCCGGTGGTCCACGGCAACACCCGGGACTCGGTTGCCAGAACGGGTTCGGGACTCACGCTGCGAGCCCGGCGCAACAGCGGTTCGTCGAGCCCGTTCGGTGTCGCCAGGAGCAGCTCCCGATCGAACTGGTCGTTGCTCCGCTCGAGTCGCCCGACCGCGTCGCTCGGGTCGGCCGCCGAGCGGACGTCCTCGATGAGCGTCACCAGTTCGGCGCGGCGAGCCGATTCGGCCCGGAACGAGATCGTCGACGCCGACTCCAGCGCGAGGACGAGGCCGAGCGCCACGGCGGCGACCGCGAACACGGGCAGGAAGAAGGCGACGATCCGACCTTGCACGAGCCGATCCGGTCACTCGGTCAGCTGGTAGCCGACGCCGTGCACCGTGCGGATCACGTCGGCCGCGTCCAGCTTCTGGCGCAGCAAGGCGATGTGGACGTCGACCGTTCTCGACTTGCCTTCCCAACTCGTCCGCCAGACCCGTCGCAACAGCTCGGCCCGGGTCACCACGGCACCTCGCTCCTGCGCCAGGACGGCGAGGAGGTCGAACTCCTTGCGGGTCAACTGCACCGGTTCCCCCGACCGCTGTACCGACCGTGCCGCGAGGTCGATCGAGATCGGACCGACGACGATCGACTCCGCAGGCATGCTCCGCTGCGTCCGGCGAAGCACGTTGTCGATGCGCGCCGTGAGCTCCGCGAGCGAGAACGGCTTGACGACGTAGTCGTCGAGCCCGCTGCGGAGTCCGTGGACCACGTCGTCTTGCCGACCCCGAGCGGTGACGGCGATGACCGGGACGTCGGAGGCGCTCTGGAGCTCGCGGAACACCTCGAGTCCGTCGCCGTCGGGAAGCCCGAGATCGAGCAGGATCAGGTCCGGTGACTCGGCGTGGACGGCGGCTAGCGCGTCCGCCGCCGTGCCGACCCGATCCACCTCGTAGTCCTGGCGCGAGAGGGCGTCGCGCATCGCAGCGGCGACCCGCTCGTCGTCCTCCACCAGCAGCAGGCGAACCATCCCTCGAACGACCTCCGGCCTCACCAGCGTCACGACCACGACCACCACCACGACCACGACGGGCCAGCCCGCAACGGACCGGCAACAGATGTTAGGTCTTTGAAAAACCTGGACTCTAGGTCTTCCAGTGAGCGCAACGGATGAGTCAAGGTGGTCCGAACGACCCAGGCGCTCGTGTGCGCCCATGGAAGGACAGGGGAGGTCCATCATGCGAAGGTCCGCTCATCGACGGCTTGCCGTCGTCGCGCTACCCATCGTGCTGGTTGCGGCATCGTGCTCGAGCAACGACGATTCCGCCGACTCGCCGGCCGGAACCGACGCGGCCGCCGAGACCACCGCGCCCGCCGGCGATTCGGGTTCCGAGACCACCGACACCGTCGAACTCACCCAGGATTCGGGCAGCGTGCTCGACTCGGTGAAATCGGCGGGAACCGTGCGCTGCGGCACCCGTGACGCGTTGCCCGGCTTCGCCGTCCTCCAGGACGACGGAACCCATCAGGGGTTCGACTCCGACTTCTGCCGGGTCATCGCCGCCGCCGTGCTCGGTGACGCCGAGGCCGTGGACCACGTCGACCTCGAGACGGCCGATCGCTTCACCGCGCTGCAGTCCGGCGAGATCGACGTGCTCGTGCGCAACACCACGTGGACGGCGAGTCGCGACGGTGTGGAAGGCGCCACGTTCCTGCACCCGAACTTCTACGACGGCCAGGGAATGATGGTCGCCGCCGACTCCGGCTTCACCAGCCTCGAGGACATGAACGGCACCGTGGTGTGCGTGGCCTCCGGCACGACGACCGAGGGCAACGTCTCCACCGAGTTCGCCCGCCGCGGCCTGCAGGTCGAGGTGCTGTCCTTCGACGACACCGACCTGATCCAGGAAGCGTTCGTCGGTGGCCGCTGCGACGGTTGGTCCTCGGACACCTCGCAGCTGTCCGGCCTCCGCTCCGCTTATCCCGACGGTCCGGACGCCCTGACCATCCTGCCCGAGGTCTTCTCCAAGGAGCCCCTGGCACCGGCGGTTCGCGACGGTGACAGCGCCTGGGCGCAGGCCGTCGACTGGGCCATCCTGTCCACCATCCAGGCCGAGGAGTACGGCATCACGCAGGCCAACGTCGACGACATGTTGACGTCGGAGAACCCGGCGATCCTCAGCTTCCTCGGCGTCGAGGTGGACGGCACCACCTTGGATCCGGGCCTCGGGCTCCCGGCCGACTTCGCCTACCAGGTGGTCAAGCAGGTCGGGAACTACGGCGAGATCTTCGAACGGCACCTCGCGCCACTCGGCCTCGAACGAGGCGTCAACGCACTGTGGAACGAGGGCGGCTTGATGTACGCCCCGCCGTACCGCTGATCCCGTCCGCCGGCACGTGTCCGTCGAATCGACCACGTCCACGGCGCCTTCGAGTCGTGACGTCTCGCCACCCTGGTGGCGAGACGTCACGGTGCTCGCGTGGGTGTTCCAGTTCGCCGTGTTGGCGATCGTGTTAGCGATCGTCGCCTGGTTGGTCAACAACGTCCGGGTGAACTCGAGCGAGCAGAACATCCCGACCGGGTTCGCCTTCCTCGACCAACCGGCAGGCTTCGAGATCCCGGGCAACTCGTTCCGGCAGTCCCAGTCGGTGTCGGCCGCGATCTACCAAGGGTTCTTGAACACCCTTCGTGTCGCCCTCGCCGGCATCGTGCTGGCGACCATCCTCGGCGTCGCCGTCGGGGTCGGGCGGCTCACCACGAACTGGGTGGTGCGCACGATCTGCAAGGTATACGTGGAGGTGCTGCGCAACATTCCGCTGCCCGGCATCGTGTCGTTCGTCTACCTGGGTGTCGTGCTGGCGATGCCGAGGACGCAGGACTCGTGGAAGCTCGGCCCGCTCGTCGTGGCCAACGTCCGTGGCGTCAGCGTTCCGTGGGTGACCGGTTCGTTCCTGCGGTTCGTGCTCGTGCTGCTCGCGGCGAGCGCCGCAACCTATGCCGTGCGCCGTTGGCGGCTCGCGGTCAACGCCCGAACCGGCGAACCGGCCAAGGTCGGTTGGTGGGCGGTCCCCGTGTTCGTGCTCGTCGCCTTCTGGGGCGCGGTCCTGGTGGGCAACGGCGTCACCACCCCGGAACTGGAGGGGCGGCTCACGACCGGCGGCATGACGTTTCAGCCGGAGTACTTCGCCCTGCTCGTCTCGCTCGTGATCTACACCGCGAGCCACATCGCCGAGATCGTTCGGGGGTCGATCCAGGCCGTGCCGAAGGGCCAGGTCGAAGCGGCCGGAGCGCTCGCGCTGGGTTCGTGGCAACGGCTTCGTTTCGTCGTGCTGCCCCAGGCGTTCCGCATCGCACTGCCGGCGTTCGGCAACCAGTACCTCAACTTGATGAAGAACTCCTCGCTCGGCTTCCTCATCTCGTACTTCGACCTCACCAAGGTGGTGTCGACCAGCATCGGGAACCGCTCGCCCGCCGTGCCGGCCTACCTGCTGCTCATGGTGATCTATCTCGCCATCTCGCTGACGATCGCCGGCGTCGTCAACTTCACCAACCGCCGCCTCCAGCTGGTGACCCGATGAGCGTCGACCCGAACCCGCCCGAGACCGCCGTCGTCGAGCACGTGGTCGTCGCCCGCCGCGGCGGCGCCCGGGAGTGGGTCCGCACCAATCTGTTCCGCACCCCGCTCGATGCGGCGATGACGATCGTGTTCGGCCTCGTCGGCGGCTACGTGTTGTACCGCTTCTTGCGCTTCGTCCTCGTGACCGGTCGGTGGACGATCGTCAAGCGAAACCTCTCGCTCTACCTGAAGGGGCAGTGGCCCGACGGTGACCTGTGGCGGCTCGTCGTCGCAGGAATGATCATCGGCGCCGGCGCCGGTCTCGTGGCCGGGTACATCGGTGGCGTCCGGGATCGCAGCGGGCTCTACCCCGCCCCGCCGAGCGGTTGGCGCCGGGTCCGCGAGATCTCGCTGCGGCTGTGGCCGCTCATCGCCCTGGTGGTCGGGTTGCTCCTGCTGTCGACCACCATCGGTCCGTGGGTCACGGTGTTGCTCGTCCTGGTGAGCATCGCCGTCGGCCGTGCCGTCGGGGAGCGCCTCCCCGACGGTGCGGCGCTGATACTCGCCGCCGGGCTCGTCGCGGCAGCCGTGTTCCTCGTGTGGTTCCTCACGCGAGCGCTCGGCTGGGACGGCTGGGGCGGCATGATCCTGAACGTCTATCTGGCGGTCATCTCGATCACGCTGTGCTTCCCCCTCGGCGTGCTCCTGGCCCTGGGTCGGCGTTCAGAGTTCCCGATCGTGCGCGGGATCGCCACGGTCTACATCGAGGGATTCCGGGGCCTGCCGCTGCTCCCGTTGCTCCTCATGGCCAACGTGGCGCTCGGGTTCTTCGTGCCCCAAAGCCTCACGCCGGGCAAGGTCGTGCGAGCGATCATCATCTTCACGCTCTTCACCGCGGCCTACATCGCCGAGATCGTGCGGGGCGGTTTGCAGTCGGTCCCGCGCGGCCAGTTCGAAGCGGCTCGGGCCCTCGGGTTGTCGCCGATCACGACCACGTTCCGCATCGTGCTCCCACAGGCGTTGCGCAACGTGATCCCGGCGATCGTCGGGCAGTTCATCAGCCTGTTCAAGGACACCACCCTGGCGGGTGCGGCGATGGGATTCACCGACCTGCTGTCGGCGGCCTCGGCCTCCACCAAGCAGAGCGACTTCCAGGGCCAGGGTGTGTTCGCCGAAGCAGGGGTGTTCGTCCTGCTGCTGTTCTGGGTGGGTTCGTACACGATGTCGCGCGAGAGCCAACGGCTGGAGTCACGATTGGGAGTGGGGGAGCGATGAGTACCTCGGAGGTCTTCTCCGACGCGACGGAGATCGCGCGGGGCAGTGACGTGATGATCCGACTCGACCACGTCGACAAGTTCTTCGGCGACTTCCAGGCCCTGAAGGACGTCAACCTGGCCGTCGGTCGCAGCGAGGTCGTGGTCGTGATCGGCCCGTCCGGGTCCGGCAAGTCGACGATGATCCGCTGCATCAACCGGCTCGAGGAGCACGACTCGGGACGCATCGTCGTCGACGGCACCGAGCTGTCCAAGGACGTGCGCAACATCCAGGAGATCCGACGCGAGACCGGCATGGTGTTCCAACAGTTCAACCTGTTCCCACACCTGACCGTGCTCGACAACATCACGCTCGCCCCTCGCCAGGTCCGCAAGGTCCCCAAGGCCGAGGCGGAGGACAAGGCGATGGCGTTGCTCGATCGGGTCCGCATTCCTGAGCAGGCTCGCAAGTACCCGGGCCAGCTCTCCGGTGGCCAGCAGCAGCGCCGCCATCGCTCGCACGCTGGCCATGGAACCCAAGGTGATCCTCTTCGACGAGCCGACCTCGGCGCTCGACCCGGAGATGATCAACGAGGTCCTCGAGGTCATGATGGACCTGGCCCGCGAAGGCATGACCATGATCTGCGTGACCCACGAGATGGGTTCGCCCGGGAGGTCGCCGATCGCGCCGTGTTCATGGCGAACGGCGAGATCGTCGAGGTCGGCGAGCCGGAGCACTTCTTCACCGATCCGCGAGAACCCCGCACCCGAGCCTTCCTGTCCCAGATCCTCTGACGGGTCAGGCGGTCACCGGTCGGGGTTCGGCCGATCGATCCGCAGGATCTCGTGCATCCGATCGAGCATCGGATGGTCGGGTTCGAGGTCCATCCGGGCGACGAGCCGGAAACCCGCTTCCAGCAAGGCCTTCCACGAGGCGAGGTTCGCCGAGTTGACCGGGACGAGGACGCAGGTGGCCGCGGGATTGGTCGCCCAGATCCGGTCGACGAACGCGACGATCATCGACCGTCCGATGCCGCGCCCCACGCATTCGGGCTCGCCGATGAGGTAGTCGATGCTCATCGCGCCGTCGGGAACGTCGACGCCCGGGGAGAGTTCGGCGCGGTAGTCCGGGTAGTCGGCGTAGGCGCAGTACTGGATCAGGCCGATCGGTCGGCCGTCGAGCATGGCCACCCAATCCTCGTTCGGCTCCTCACCGTCCATCGAGGGCCCGAAGTCGCGTTCGAGGGCGGCCGGGGTGAACGCGTGGTTCCACCACCGCTCGACGTAGGGCTGCGCCAGCCACCGGCCGAGCAGGGCGAAGTCCTGGCGCGACAACCTCCGGAACTCGAACACCGCCAGTCTCGCGGCCGCCGTTCGTTCCGCTCCGGATTTCTCGCCGCAGCGCAGGGCGTCAGGCGTCGTGGACGTGGCGGTGATGGAGGTCGGGAAGGTGGGGATGACGGTGGGCGATCGGCTCGTGGACGTGGCGGTGCGCGTGGGGACGTTCCACTCCGGCCGGGTCGCGATCGAACGGTTCGCGATCGAACGGGCCGCGGTCGAACGGTTCGCGATCGCCGGGTTGGTGGTCGATGTTGATGGTGCTCGTCGTGCACGTGGGAGTGATCGTGCGCCATCTCCCGGTGGGCGTGGTCGTGGGTGTGATCGCTGCGGAGCACGAACGACACCCCGACCATCGCGATCGCGATCGACACCAACTCCCGCGCCCGGACCGGTTCGCGCAACACCGTCCACGCCACGATCGCTCCGAGGAACGGGGCGGTGGCGAACACCAACTGGGCGCGGGCCGCACCGAGTTCACGGGCTCCGGTGACCCACAACGTGATCGAGGCGCCGTAGCCCAGCGCGCCGATGACGAGGGCGGCCAGCACCTCCGGCGCCGAGGGTGGGCCCCCGGCGATCAGCCCGATGCCCAGGTTCACGGTGCCGGCCACGGCGCCCTTGACGAACGTGATCGTGGCCGGGGTCAGCTCGTCCAACTTCGCCGTGGCCCCGTTGTCGACCGCCCAACTCAGGCAGGCCGCCGCGATCAGGACCGCCCCGATCCGGAACGTCGGATCGCCCGACCACCCGAGCACCCCGCCCGCCACCACCACGAACCCGGTGCCGATCGTGACCCGCCGCCCCACGTGCTCGCGGAACACGACCAGCGCCAGCACGGTGGTGAAGACCAGTTCCAGGTTGAGCAACAGCGATGCCGTGGCGGCCGGCACGCAAGCCAGCCCGAGGGCGAGCAGGGCCGGCCCGACCGCTGCCGAGCAGCACCGCCAGACCGAGCAGCCGGGCGCTTCGCCGCCACGCACCCGGGGCGGGGCCGGGACGGTGGGTGAGGCGCGCCGTGAGCGGCAACGAGGCGAAGGGAAGGGTGGCGATCGCCGCGCCGAGGTACAGCGTGCCGGCGAGGGCGAACGGCTCCATCGAGGTCGCCAGCTTCGAAGCAGCCGGGGCCGAGGCCCCGAAGAGCAGGGCGGCCACCGCGCACCTGCCGCCGCCGCTGCGCAGCCATCCGGAGCCTGCCGTCACCGTCCCATGGTGCCTCGAATCGCGCGCAGCGCGCGAACCGGGCGCTAGGATCGAACAGGTGCGCGATCCGTCGAAACGCCGAGGCACCGCCACCTCGGAGTTCGGGGTGTCCAATCGGGAGTCGCACGACGCCTCGGCGTTCTACGAGCGGTTCACCATGCCGGAGCTCCGACGACGACACGGTGAACCCGGCCGGCGAGGTCGACCGGATCTACGTCGGATCCAGCGCCGACATGTCCCAGATCGCCGACGACTCGGTCGCGTTGGTCGTCACGTCGCCCCCTATTTCGCCGGCAAGGCCTACGAAGCCGAACTCGGTCAGGGTCACATCCCCGCCGACTACGTGCAGTACCTCCAGATGCTGACCGACGTGTTCCGTGAGTGTGCCCGGGTGCTCGAACCCGGTGGCCGGATCGCCGTCAACGTGGCGAACCTCGGCCGTAAGCCCTACCGCAGCCTGAGCGCCGACGTGATCCGCATCCTCCAGGACGAACTCAAGCTGCTCCTCCGGGGCGAGATCGTGTGGGTCAAGGCCGACGGGGCCACCGGCTCGTGCGCCTGGGGATCGTTCCAGCGCCCGGGGAATCCCGTCCTGCGGATCTGTCCGAGCGCATCATCGTGGCGAGCAAGGGACGCTTCGAACGGGCCAAGCCGGCCAAGGCCCGGGCCAAGCTCGGCCTGCCCGCGGTGACGACGATCTCTCGCGACGAGTTCATGGAGGCGACGACCGACATCTGGGAGCTCGCCCCGGAGAGCGCGACGCGCGTCGGGCATCCGGCGCCGTTCCCGATCGAGCTGCCCGAGCGGCTGATCCACCTCTACACGTATCGCGGCGATGTGGTCCTCGATCCGTTCATGGGGAGCGGGACCACGGCCATCGCCGCGGCCCGCAACGGCCGTCACTACGTCGGATACGACACCGACCCCGCCTACGTCGAACGGGCCGAGCAGCGCATCGCCGCAGAACTCGCCATCGTGACCCCCGCCGCCCTCAGCCCGGTCGAGGTGCCGGGTACGGGGAAGCCCGAGGCCGTCGGTGACCTGGTGGCCGATGCCCGCCGGGAGGGTCGATCGGCCAAGGAGCTGGTGAGAGAACTGCTCGCCGTGGCCGGGTGCGGTCCCGTCAAGGACAAGAGGGCCGGTCTCGGGGGCGTCGAGGTCACGTTCTCCACCGTCGGGCCCGACGCCCAGACCTGGTACGTCGACGTCGTCGGCGGCTTCACCGGCATCCGGCCGGGCCTGCAGCGCGCCGATGCCCTGTGGAAGACGATCGGCAAGGCGGCCGTGCTCCGGCAGCTCGGAGCAGGCGACCGCTACCTCGTGTGCACCGCGGGCCTGCCGGCTCCTCGGACCGCAGGTGGCAAGGCCCTCGCCGCGGCCGGGCTGCGGATCGTCGACCTCAACGACCCGTCGGTGGCCGAGCAAGTGGGCGACCGCCTGGCCGCGGGACGCGACGCATCGTGAGCAACTTCCAGGCCTCGGCCGGGGTGCAGGGCCGCCAGTTCGCCGAGCAGTGCGACCAGCTCCTCGCGGCCAGCGGGTTCGAGCTCGGGAGTTGCCGGATGGTGGTGAAGGAGTGCGGGATCGAGATCGACCGCGTCGCCACCACCCCCACCGGTCGGGAGATCTGGTTCGAGTACAAGGGCAGCATCCAGGGCAATCGACCGGGGCTGATCCGCACCGACACCCTGAAGAAGGCCATCGCCAACGGCGCGTTGTTGCAGGGGGTCCCGGGCGCGGCGCCCTACGTCGTGCTCACCTCCCACCTGCCCGACACGGGAGTCGGGGTCGACATGCTCCGCTCGGCGCGGGCGCTCGGCTACTTCCACGACGTCATCTGTATCTACCAGCCCAGCCAGACCCGACGCCTGCGTGAGCTGTAGCGATCGGTTCATCGCGAGATCTGGCCCGCTCACCGGGCGCGAACTCGCGATGAATCCACGGATGCGATCGGGAATCGTCCGAGCCGCCTGGTCCGAGGGACGGCTAACGTGGCTGCCGTGAAGCTCCTCCGGCGCGCGCTCACCGCCATCGGGTTGGCCGGCGCGGCAGCCAGTGTGTTGCGGATCCGTGGCCGCGGCGGCGTCCCTCCGAGGTCCGGCGGCTGGCGCGAGCTGCCGCCCACATGATCGAGCGGCCCCACGCGGGCGGGGAACGCACCGGTCAACGCCTGTCCGGTGACCCTGACCTCGACTTCAGCGTCGTGGGCACCGGAGCGGTCGGACGGCGCGCCGTCCGCAACCTCGTCAGCTCGGGCTTCACCCGGATCGGTGTGCACGATCTCGAGACCGGGGTGGCCGAGCAGGTGGCCAAGGCGAGTGGCCATCACGTTCGAGCGGTCTCCGCCGCCGAGGCCTTCGACGCCCGGGTCGTGGTGTTCGCCCATCCCGGCGACCAGTGCCCGTCGGTGCGCACCGTGTTGGAGCGGGGCAACCACGCCGTGTCGGTGGTCGACGACCTCGAGGAGTATCGCCGCCTCGCCGATCTCGGGCCGCTCGCCCACGCCCTCGGCGGAACCCTGGTCCTCGGCGCCGGCATGTCGCCCGGTTTGTCCGGCCTCCTCGCCCGATTCCTGGCCGATCGACTCGACGATGTCGACGAGGTCCACGTCGCGATCCACGGCACCGGCGGTCCGGCCTGCGCCCGACAGCACCATCGGTCCCTCGGGAACACCGGCCTGGTCTGGCACGACAACGACTGGGTGGGGCGCCCGGGCGGGAGCGGCCGTGAGCTGTGCTGGTTCCCCGACGCGGCCGGCTCCCACGACTGCTATCGCGCCGAACTCGTCGATCCGCTGGTCCTGCACGAGGCCTTTCCGATGGCCGCACGGGTCGGGGCCCGCCGGAGCGCGACCCGACGCGACCGTCTGACCGCTCGACTCCCGATGCTCAGCCCGCCGCCCGCCGAGGGCGGCATGGGTGGAATCCGGGTCGAGGTCCGCGGGTCGCGGGGTGGGGCGCGGGTGACGTACGTGGCCGGGGTGGCGGAACGACCCTCCGTTGCCGCCGGGGTCACGGCCGGGGTGCTCGCCGGTGCGGTGTTCGAAGGGCGGGTGAAGCCGGGCCGGGTCCAACCCGGTCGGGACGAACTGCCGACCGGTGAGCTGCTCGATCGCATCCGGCGCTCCGGAATCCAGCTCCACGAGTTCACCGGGGGCTCCTGACCCGGGGGTTCCCGACCAGGGGGTTCCTGACCCGGTGTCGCTGACCTGGGACGCGGCGCTCCGGTCGCGGGTACTAGGACCATGGTCCACTGGAGGGTCGCTCGCTTCCTCCTCCACGATGGAGCCATGACCACGGAGCATCACGGCAGCGACGGCATCGCCCGGCGGAATCCCGTCGTGATCGGCGGCGGTCGCGACGAGCGCCCGACCGCCTCGCTGCGAAGCGTCCTCGGAGCCCCCGAGCGCACCGGTGCCCGTCGGACCCGCCGCCGGCTCGTCGGCCAGGCCGGACCCGTCCTGTGGATCGGCGCGATGTCGGTGTGCACGCTCGCCGCATTCTCGCTCCGGGACTCGTTGTTCCCCTCCCTCGGCGACTCGTCCCCCACCTCGGCGTGGGAGGTTCCGAGCGCCGGCGCCTCGCCCGTCGAGATCGGGCCGGACGGGAGCTCGCCGACCTCCTCGTCGCCGGGTGGCACCAGCACACCCGGCTCACTCCCGGGCGGCGCACTCGAGGCTGCGCCGGCGCTCCAGGGCGCGGCGGGCGCGGGTCCGGCCACGTCGGCCGGGCCGGGCTCGACCGCGACGAGCTCCACGCCGACGAACGCCCCCGGGACCAGCTCCACGGCGACGAGCTCCACCTCCCCGACCGCAGGTGCGTCCACGCCACCGTCGACCTTCGTGTCCTCGCAGCCACCCGTGACGGCAGCGAGCCGCTCGACGGTTCCGTCGAGTGCGGGGTCACCGACGACCTCGACGGTGGCGAACGGGCCGACGACTCGGGACACGACCACCTCGACCTCGCCGGTCCCGGCGACGGGGGTGGCGACCTCGACCACCAGGGTCCAGAACACCACCACGACCACGACCACGACTGCGACGGCGACCACCAACACCACCGCGGTGTCGACCAGCCGGGCGACGACCAGCACGGTGCCGTCGACCACCGCGACCACGGCCCCGTCGAAGTCGACGTCGACCCAGCCGCCCTCGACCGCTCAGGCGACCTCGACCACCGTCGACGACTCGGGATCCGGCAAGGGTTCCGGCGGGGGCAAGGACTCCGACGATGACGACTCCGGCTCGGGCAAGGGCTCCGGCGGGGGCAAGGGTCCCGGCGGCGGCGATGACGACGACGACTCACACGGCTGAGGACCTCATCGCCGCTCGACCCGATGCCCGCCCGTCCTCGGGTCGAGCGGCGACCCCGTTCGCCACGACCGGTACGCTCCCGCTCGTGAGCGCACCAGCCGACAAACGCACGCGTGCTCGGCGGACCGCAGCGCTCCCGGGATTCACCGACAAGGAGGTTCGGGCGTCCGCGCTGCGGGAGCGGGAGATCAGTGTTCGCCGTCTGGTGGTGCGCTTCGTGCTCGCCGGGCTCCCGGCGCTGGCGGCCGCGGTCGTGATCACCGCGGCGGCCAGCGTGCGCATCGGGACCGCGCTCGGCGTCGACGATGCGAAACGGGTCAACTGGGTGGCGAGCTCGTTGGTCGAGGAACAGGTACTCAGCGACGCCCTCCTCGACGGTGATCCGCAGGCCATCGCCGCCGTCGATCGGATGGTGCGGGAGTACGTGATCCGGGGGTCGCTGGTCCGGGTCAAGATCTGGGCGCCGGACGGCACGATCGTGTACTCCGACGAAGCCCGGCTCATCGGCCAGCAGTTCTCGCTCGGCGGGGACGAGCTCGCGGTGCTGACCGGGGAACTCGCCGTCGAGGCAGAGCCGAGCGACCTCGCCAAGCCCGAGAACGTCTACGAGACCGAGCGCCGATTGCTCGAGGTGTACCGCGCCATCGAGACGCCGACGGGGAACCGGGTGCTGTTCGAGTCGTACTTCCGCTACGACGACGTCAGCCGCACCGGCCGCAGCCTGTGGAGTCAGTTCGGTCCGATCGCGGTCGGGGCCCTGCTGCTGCTCGAGCTGGTCCAGATCCCGTTCGCCATCTCGCTGGCGCGACGGCTCCGGGAGAACCAGCGCCAGCGCGAACGCCTCCTGCAACACGCCCTGGACTCGTCGGACGCCGAACGACGTCGCATCGCCTCCGATCTCCACGACGGTGCGGTGCAGGACCTGACGGGCGTCTCGATGCAGCTCGCCGCCGCGGCCCGCCAGGATCTCCATGCGCCGAGCGCGGAGATGCTGCAGGACGCGGGCGCCAGCATCCGGCACACGGTGAAGTCGCTGCGGTCGATGCTCGTCGACATCTATCCACCGAACCTCTACGAGGAGGGGCTGGAGAGTGCGCTCGCCGACCTCCTCGGAGGGCTCCACAATCGCGGAGTGCACACGAGCCTGGACGTCGACCACGGCGCGGTGACCCGACTCAACCGGGAAGGGGTCGGCTTGATGTACCGAGGGGCCCAGGAGGCGATCCGCAACGTGACGGCCCATGCCAACGCGACCCAGGTCGCGGTGAACCTCCACACCGAGGGCGACGAGTGCGTGCTCCTCGTCGAGGACGACGGCGCCGGCTTCGACCCCGAGGTGTTGCTGCGGCGTGAACGCGATGGGCACGTCGGTCTGCGCAGCCTCACCGGGCTGATCCGCGACGCCGGCGGCACGGTCGAGGTCCGATCCAGCCCCGGTGGCGGCACCTCGGTACGTATCGGATTGGAAGGATGACCGCGATGGAGCAGGTTGGCATGATCGGCCCGATCCGGGTGCTCGTGGTCGACGATCACCTGATCGTGCGAACCGGGCTCGAACAACTGCTCGGCACCAGCGACCGGGTCCAGGTGGTCGGGTTCGCGTCCGACGGGGCCGCGGCGGTCACCGCCGTCGAGACCCTCGAACCGGACGTCGTGCTCATGGATCTCTCGATGCCCGTGATGGACGGGGTCGAGGCGACCCGCCGCATCTGCGAGCTCGGGATCGGCACGAAGGTCGTCATCCTGACCTCGTTCTCCGAGCAGCAGCGGGTGCTCGCCGCCCTGGAGGCCGGAGCCGAGGGGTACGTGTTGAAGCACGCGGATCCGGAGCAGATCCTGTCGGCGATCGACGCCGTCGCTCGGGGCGGGGCGCCGATCGATCCGCAGGTCGCCCGAGTGCTGCTCGACACCCGCCGGCTCGCTCCGACCGCGGACCGGACGGTGCTCACCGAACGCGAGTCCGAGGTCCTGCGCCTGGTCCACGCCGGGATGGCCAACAAGCAGATCGCCCGCCGCCTCGCGATCTCCGAACGGACGGTGAAGGCCCACCTGACCAAGATCTTCCAGGCGTTGGGGGTCTCCGACCGGACCCAGGCCGCCCTGTGGGCGGCGGAACATCTGGAGGCCTGATTCCCACCGTCACGCCTGAGACGTGCGTGCGGGCGGGCGCGACGCGTCCGGCGCGGTTCAGGTCGCAGGCTGGACGGCGCCGGTCACCTCGTACTCCGAGGGGTCGAAATCGTGGGTCATGTTCCAGTAGTCGACGAGGCGCCACGGCATCAGCGCCACCACCCGTCCCGCCGAGTTCCGGTACCAGTTGGTCATTCCGGGATGGGTCCAGATCAGTTGTTCGTGTTCGGCGTCCGCCCGATTCCGATACTCGTCGTGGACCTCCTGGCGGACCTCCATCGCCGTCGCTCCGGTGCGGGTGAGGTGGGAGAGCGCCGAGCAGATGTAGCGAGCCTGGCACTCGATCACGAAGATCAGGCTGCCGCCGTGGCCGAGCCCGGTCGTGGGGCCGACAAGACAGAAGAAGTTGGGAAAGCCTGGCACGGTCAGTCCCAGATGGGCCGAGGCATCGTCGGGCAGCCACTCGTCGCGCAGCGACCGCCCGCCCCGGCCGCGGATGTCGAGCCGGGCCGCGAACTGCATGGTCTGGAAGCCGGTGGCGAACACGACGATGTCGGCGGGGCGTTCGACGCCGTCGACCACGATCCCGGTGGTGGTGAACTCCTCGATCGGGTCCGTGACCAGCTCGACGTGGGGCTGGCGAAGGGTGGCGAACCAGCCGTTGTCGAGCAGGATCCGCTTGCCGTACGGCGGGTAGGTCGGCATGCACTTCTCGAGCAGGTCCGGCCGACCGTCGAGCTCGCGTTCGATGAAGTCGGCCATCTCCTGGCGATGCCGGTCGTTGATCCGGTTGACGGACCGCTCCGGGAACGCCCACTCCGGGTCCTTCCGGAGGTAGGGGAGCAGGCCGTCGCCATAGCGCCAGAACATGGTGAGTCGGAACCAGTCGGCGTAGAACGGCACGTTCGCCAGCAGCCAGCGGGCGTTGTCGGTGATCTCGTCGCGGTAGCCCGGGATGTCGCGAGCCCACTGCGCGGAGCGTTGGTAGACGGTGATCGACGCCGCCTGCGCCGCGGTGGGAACGAGCTGCATCGCCGTCGCGCCGGTGCCGACGACCGCGACCCGTTGGTCGGTGAGATCGAGATCGTCGGGCCAACGTGAGGAGTGGAAGGCGAGCCCTTCGAACCGGTCCCGACCCGCGAAGTCCGGGATCGACGCCATGTTCAGCACACCGACCGCGCTGACCAGCACGTCGGCGTCGAGTTCGGCCGGGCGTCCGGCCTCGTCGGTGAACCGGACCCGCCAACGTCGAGTGGTCTCGTCCCACTCGGCGCCGTCGACCTCGCAGCAGAACCGGGTGTGTTCGCGCACGCCGGTCGAATCGGCCATCTCGCACAGGTAGCGCTCGATCTCGTCCCGCTTGGAGAAGTAGCGGGTCCATTCGAATCGTTCGCCGAAGGAGAACGAGTACGCGTGGTTGGGCGTGTCGACACCGCATCCCGGATACCGGTTCTCCCACCACGTGCCGCCGATCTCCTCGTTCTTCTCGAGGATCACGTAGCGCACACCGAGCCGGCCCAGCTGGGCGCCGAGGGCGAGACCGCTGATGCCGGCGCCGACGATCACGACCTGCGTCCCCCGAGACCGGGCTCGATCCCGGCGTCGCGGGACTGGAACCCGAGGTCCTCGCGCATCATCGGCGCGTACAGCGGGTCCACCCGCTCGTTCAGGCACCACTGCATCAGCTCGTGGAGCAGCTCGTCGCCCGGATCGTGCACGGCCGGCTCGAGATCCCGGTCCGAGGTCAGCAGATCGAGCGCCGCGAGGCGGATCTCCGCCGCGGTCGTCTCGTCGAATCCCGCTTCGGTGTCGGCAACGAGCCGGACGTCGCGCACGGGCCGGTAGGGGTCCGAGATCCAGCGGCGATCGCCCGTGAGGTGGAACAGGACCATCAGGAGCACGCAGGTCGGCGTCGGGCAGCGCGGCCGCCAAGGCCTCACGATCGATGGGCATCCACCAACGGTAGGAGGTGTTCGAGCTGTTCGGAGAAGCGGGCGCGAAGTGCGTCGCGTTCGCCGAGCGAGCCGTGCCGGGTCTCGGCCAGCCCGGCCAGCCGGGCCAGGCTCACCAACTCCCACGACCGCCGGACGTGCTCGGGGATGGACGGGCCCTCGAGGTCGTCGGCGTGGTAGCCGCGCAGGACGGCGTCGCGGGCATCGGCGACGAGGGACGGCGAGCGCCGGCCCAGGATCTCCTCCCGCCAGAGGTGGGCCAGCAGGTTCCCGAGGTCGAGGCCGGGTGGCGCCGTCGCGCAGTCGTCGAGGTCGATCCAGGCCACCGCCCCGGTCGGCGTCACGACGAGCTGTCGCGGGTGGCAATCACGGTGCGAGGGCACCGGAGCGCCGAGCAGCCCGGGGACGACGAACTCCCGAACGGCGCGGTGGAGCTCGCCCAGCGATGCCGGGAGGCGGCGATCCAGCAGATCGAGCTCCTGGTCGACGGTCCAGGTGCGGTCGAGTCGCGCGTCGCTGCGGTGGAGGCGGGCCAGGGCGAGCCCCGCCGCCTCGCAGGCGTCGACGAAGCGGTCGTCGGCGAGCTCGTCGAGGACCACGCCCGGACGGAAGGACACGATACCCACGTGCCCGGCGGGGTGGTGGGCGAGCGAGGCGGGGACGATGTCACCGAGGCCGGCGCCGGCGAGGGCGCTGGAGGCGCCGGTGATTGCCGCGGCGCGCTGGCTGGCGAACACCTTGAGTACCGCTCGTGCGCCGTCCGGGCCTTCGACCAGGCACGTCGCCCGCCGGCCGACGACGTGGCGCAGTGTCCGGACCACTCGGAACTCGGCGCAGAGCTCGGCGATGGCGTCGGCGTGGGGAGCGAGGGCCGGGTCGGCCTCGAGGAACTCGGTCGTTGCCGCGGCCATCATCGTCCTCCTGCACAGAGCCCGAGCGGGGCGATACGTCCGGCGCGCTCGACGATGTCGGCGGCTCGCCGCCCAGCCGTGCGTGCGATGGGCGTGGACGCGAGCCGCGAGGGCCCGTTGCACTGCCCCCTTCGGCGCGACGGCATGGTCGTCCAAGGCGGCGGCCCACCCGCAGACGTCGCCGGCGGGAACGAGTGCGCCCCACCGGCCATGGCCGAGCGCCTCGGGGATCTGTCCGATCGCGCTGGCGATGACCGGGGTTCCCGCGGCGAGATACTCGTAGAGCTTCAGCGGCGAGAAGGCGAAGCCGTCGAGCGCCGGATACGGGGCCAGTGCGACGTCCACCCCGGCGAGCAAGGTCGCCACCCGCTCGTGGTCGAGGTGACCGAGGAAGTGCACTCTCGGGGTGAGTCCGGCCGCGAGCGCCTGGAGCTCCAACGACTCGCGGATCGGCCCGTCACCGGCGATCGCCAGGTGCCAGCCGCTCTCGGTTCGGGCGAGGGCCTCGAGTGCCAGGTCCACTCCGTGCCACGGCCGCAGGGCACCGACGAACCCGGCGAGCATGGCGTTCGCGGGAAGCCCGAGGATGGCGCGGGCCGCCTCCCGGGGGAGCTGGGTGAAGAACCGATCGAGTTCGACACCGTTCGGCACCACGGCGGTCGCCGTGGCGGGCGCGACCGTGCCGACCTGCTCGGCCACCTCGTTGCTCACCGCCACGACGAGATCGGCGGCTTCGAGCACTCGACGTTCGACGCGCCTGGCCAGCTCGGCTTGGTGCAGTCCCCGCCAGGTGGCCTCCTCTTCGGCGACGAGGGCGTTCACCTCCACGACGTGACGCACGGGCGACGGACACGAGGCCGCGATCCGGAGGCCGGCCGAGCCGAACAACGACAGGCGCTCGTAGATCACATCGGGTCCGAAGGCGGCGACCTGCGGACCGATCTCGTCCACGACGTATTCGACGGTGTCGAGCTTGTTCCGTTCGCGCTCGATGCCCTCGGCCCGACCCGGGTGGGGAACCAGGACGTGATCGGCGAGCCTCCGGAGCAACGCGTCCGGTTCGCCGTGTCCGGCGATGGCCACCAGTTGGACGTCGTGGCCACACTCGGCGAAGGCCTTGGTGATCGACCCCAGATGCATCGAGGCACCCTTGTCGCCCGGGATCCGCACCCCGAGATCGGTGCACAACACGGTGATCCTCATCCGACGGCTCCGTGTCGCGAGCTGATGGCGGCGCGCTGGAACAACCGGCAGAGCAACTCCGCCGAGCGGGCGGGCGAGAACTGGTCGGCCACGAGCCGACGCCCGGCGGCACCGAGCCGTGCGGCGAGCTCGCCGTCGGTGGCCAGGTGCTCGATCGCGACGGCGAGCGCGGCCGGGTCCTCCGCCGGGGTCAGCAGACCTGTGATGCCGTGCTGCACGATCTCGGCGAGTCCGACGATGTCGGAGGAGATCACGGGGAGTCCTCGGCCCATCGCTTCCACGAGCACCGTCGGTGTGCCGTCCCGGTCGCCCGCGGCATCGATGCGGCACGGCAGCACCACCATGGAGCACCGGCGGTACGCCGCGTCGACCTCGTCGGACGAGCGAGCGCCGGCGAACACCACGCAGTCGGCGATCCCGAGTTCGTTCGCGAGTGCTTCGAGTTCGTCGCGCTGCGGTCCGTCGCCGACGAGTTCGAGCCGAACGTCGTCGCGACAACGAGCGATGGCGTGCAGCAGCACGTCGATCGCCTTCTTCGGGACCAGCCGGGCGACGCAGAGCACCGGCCCTCCCGGGGTCACGCCACACACGTCGGGGAGCGGCAGACCGTTCGGGACGTGGTGGATCGCCAGACCGGGCAAGGCCGTGCGGAGATGGTCGACGTTGTACCGCGAGACCGTCACCACGCCGGCTGCTCCGAGGGTTCGCCCGAGAGCAGTGGCGTTGTCCTCGTGGAAGATGTCCTTTGCGTGAGCGGTCACCGTGAACGACCGCCCGGCGAGCGCCGCCGGCCGCGCCACCTCACAGGCGGCCGTGGCGAAGTGACAGTGGACGTGGTCGAACCCTTCTCGCTCGAGCCGGTGGGCCACGATGCCGGCCTGGACGAATCGACGCCAGCGCTCCGGGATCCCCGCCTCGCGGGCCCGCCGGGCGAGACGGGCCCAGCGGATCGGATGGCGCAGGGCGACCGAGGCATGAGCGCTCATCGCTTCGCGATCACGAAGCCGTGGCGATCGCCCGATGTAGCGGACCTCGGCGCGAACCCGGTCGACCTCGGCATGGCGGACGCCCGATTCGGGCGGGAGGAGCGAGTCGATGCCGACCGTGATGCCTCGGGCCTCGAGGCCGAGCAGTTCGCGCACGATGAAGGTCTCGGACAGTCGCGGGTAGCGCTTGAGGACGTAGAGGACCTTCGGTGGCGCGCCCCGTACCGCACGACGAACGGCGGGTCGTCGGGTCGCTGGTGACGACCGTCGTGCGGGTCGTGTGGACGGTTCGATGTGCCGGTGCGGAGCTGATGCATGGTGGGCCTCAGGAGCGTCGGGCCGCGTCGAGGAGCGGCGAGGAGATGAAGAACGGGGTCAGGAGCGGTGCTGGCGCCGGGAGCGGAGCCGGTGGACGGTTGCCGGTCCGGAAGTCGCGATAGGTCCCGCCGCGAGCCATGAGCTGGCCGTGATCGCCCTGATCCACGATGCGGCCGCCTTCGACGACCACGATCCGGTCGGCGTGCTCGATCGTGGTGAGCCGATGAGCGATCACGATGGCCGTCCGCCCGCTCGGGAGATTCGAGAGGGCCTCGATGATGAGCGCCTCGGAGGCAGGGTCGAGGGCGCTGGTGGGTTCGTCCAGGATCAGGATCGGGGCGTCGCGGAGGATGGCACGAGCGATCGCGATCCGTTGCCGCTGACCGCCGGAGAGGTTGGCCCCCCGCTCGCCGACCGGCGTGTCGAGGCCGAGCGGCATCCGGGAGGCGAACTCGTCGACCAACGCGAGTCGCGCCGCCCGCTCGATGTCCCGACCCGTGGCACCGATCCGGCCCACGGCGATGTTCTCCCGGAGCGTGCCGCGCAGCAGCACGCAGTCCTGCAGCACCATGGACACCTGCGCCCGCAGCGAGCGGACCGACACCGACCGGAGGTCGTGGCCGTCGACGAGCACCGTGCCGGCATCCGGATCGACCAGCCGAGGGATCAACGACGCGATCGTCGACTTCCCCGCACCGGTCGGGCCGACGAGCGCAATCGTCTCCCCCGGCTCGATCGTGAGGTTCACACCCGACAGCGCTTGCTCTCGCCCGTACGAGAAGTCGACATCCCGGAGTTCGATGCGGCCGTGCACCGGCGGCAGCCGGATCGATCCCGCGTCCTCGATCTGGGGGCACGAGTCGAGCACGGCGGCGATGCGCTCCACGGACGTGACGCCCTTGGAGAACGTGTGGGACAGCTTCGCCAGCGCCTTGACCGGCTTGTACACGGACCCGACGTAGCTCAGTACGACGAGCAGTTCGCCGACCGACAGCTCGCCGTCCATCACTCGTAGGGCGCCGATTCCGAGCACCGAGGCCGTGGAGATCGCGGAGGTGATGTCGACGATCGGGCTGAAGCGCGCCTGGAGGCGGGTGGCCTCCAGCGCCGAGCCGAGGCTCGTGCGAGTGAGGGCGCCGAACTGCGCTCGCTGGCGGTCTTCCAACGAGAACACCTGGACGAGCTGCATCGCGCCCAAACTCTCGGTCGTTGCAGCTGCAACTTCCCCGTCGGCCTTGCGGGCCGACCGGTTCGCCGACTTCAGTTGCCGGGTCGAGCGGAACACGACCGCGGCCAGGATCGGCGTGCTCGCCAGTGCCACCAGTGCGAGCCACGGATCGAGCAGGAACAGCACACCGACCATCCCGATCATCAACAGGGCGTTCGGGAGCAGCACCGCCAGCGATTGGACGACGAGCTCCTGTGACCGGTCCGCGTCCCCGGTGACCCTGGCGGTGAGATCGCCGACTCGGTGCTCGCCGTGGAACCGCAGCGACATCCGGTGGAGGTGGCTGAACACGTCGTCGCGCAGATCGTTGGCGATGTGGAGCCCCGGCGCGCTCAGCAGGCGAGTGGCCCAGTAGTCGGCGGTGGCGGCGACACCGACCACCGCGAGGAGGGCCACCAGGGCCAACGCCAGCCCGCCGATCGGGCGGGTGCCGGCCGGTGCGCCGAGCACGTGGTCGACGACGTGCTTCAGCGGCCACGGCTGGGCGAGTCCGGCGGCGACCTCGAGGAGGGCGAAGCCGGTGCCGACGGCGAGTGGGCGGCGGTAGGGGCGGGCGAGCGGCCCGAGCAGACCGGCGGCGCTCATGACGCCGCCACTCCGGCCGGTTCACGCCGCGAGGCGAACTCGAACAGCACGTCGGTCGCCCGGGCTGCGCCGTCCAGGGTGATCCCGGCCCGGCTCAGGTCCCCGGCGAGGAGTCGGCGGGGTCGATGGAGCAACCAGGTGAGTTCGTCGGCGTCGGCGCCGGCGTCGACCACGTCGGCGAGACCGAGCGATGCGAGTCGGGCCGACCGGATGGCCTGTTCCCGACGAGGAGCGCGCCGGGGCACGAGGATCGGGCGGAGCCCGGCGGCCAACGCCTCGATCGTCGAGTTGTAGCCGGCCATCTGGAGCGACGCCCCGCTCCGGGCGTACAGCTCCATGCCGCCATCGGCGGAGGAGGCGATCGTCAGTCGCCCGCCGAACTCGGCGCACGGGTCGTCGTCGCCCGGAGCGAGGGGGCCTCGAACGAGCAGCCCTCGCCACGTCGGACAGCGACGCAGCAACTCGACACCGATCCGCCGCACCGCCTGCCCGTCGGCGCCCCCGCCGGCCGAGATCACGAGGAGGTGCGGGTCGGGGGCGGCTCCCACCACGTTCAGGCGAGGATCCGGGGCAACCCAGCCGGTGTAGGTCGGGAAGACCGGCAGCCCGTACTCGACAACGTGGTCGCACACGTGGGGCATGCCGTAGACGAGGACTCGATCGAAGGTCGACGCGACCTGCGCCCATCGGTCGGTACTCAGCTCGCGCTGGACGACCGGAGGTTCGTCGAGGATGTCGCGGAGCCCGAGGACGAGCGCCGAGCCCCGCCGGCGGGCGAGGTCGATGCCGGGCCGCAGCTCGCCGTCGATGCCGTACGGGTGCCGATCGACGACCACGACGTCGGGCGCGACCCGCTCGACGAGCGCCTCGAAGGTCTCGCTCCGGCGAGCCAGGGCGATGTCCCGGCCCAGTTCGTCGTTCCCGTACTGCCCGTCGTCGTGCTTCACCACGGCGGGCACTCGGACCACGTCGAGACGAGGGTGGTCCAACCAACTCGGCGTGGCGGTGATGCCAGTCAGCACGGTGACGTGAGCCGAGGGGTCGCGGCGGACCACCTCCATCGCGATCGTGACGTTGCGGCGGACGTGACCGAGCCCGTAGCCGTCGTGCGAGGTGAACAGGAACTTCCTCATGGGTGCCATCGTGGAGAGTCAGGAGGGCCGCTCGACAGTGACTCATCGGGCACGAGCCAGCTGGTCAGGGGTACTAGGACCAACGGGCGCGTCACCGCCCTCGGTCGGCCTCCCCGGGGCTCCTCGCCCGGCGCGGCGTAGGATCCGGTGCATGGAGGAGGCCGACGAACTGCACCGTCAGGTGGGTCGACGTCTCGAGTCCGAGGGGCTTCGGTACACGTCCAGTCGTCGCATCATCGTCACGGTCCTCCGCGACGAGGGGCAGCCGATGACGATCCCGGAGATCCTCACCCGCAACACCGAACTGGCGCAGAGCTCGGTGTATCGGAACCTCACCGATCTCGAGCGTTGCGGGGCGGTCACCAAGGTCGTCACGGCCAGCGAATGGAGCCGGTACGAACTCGCCGAGGATCTCACCGGCCATCACCATCACCTGATCTGCGACGCGTGTGGGCTCGTACGCGACATCGAGCTGCCCGCCGGGGTCGAGCACAGCGTCCGCTCGGCCATGCGCGATCTCGGTTCCGAGCACGGGTTCGCCGTGTTCGAGCATCGCCTCGATCTGGTCGGACATTGTGCAGCGTGCGTCGACACCGGAGGTTCCCGATGACGTTCCCGATCCCTGAGCTTCCCGAGGGCCGCACGCGCTGCCTCCCCGGCCGGGGCGAGATGTTCTTCCGCCGCTCGCAGGGTGGTCGCGTCGGCGACCCGACCGTGCTGCTCCTGCACGGCTGGACCGCCAGCGCCGACACCCAGTTCTTCTCCGCCTACCCGGCCCTCGTGAGTCGGTACTCGTTCGTCGCCCCGGACCATCGAGGGCACGGCCGCGGGATGCGGGCGCGATTCACCCTGGAAGACGTCGCCGACGACGCCGCAGCGCTGGTGCGCAGCCTCGGGGTCGGGCCGGTCGTCACGGTCGGTTTCTCGATGGGTGGCCCGATCAGCATGCTCTCGCCGACCGTCACCCCGACCTCGTCGCCGGGATGATCGTGCAGGCGACGTCGTTGGAGTGGCTCGCCAGCCGGCTCGACCGGATCCGCTGGAAAGGTCTGCGGCTCCTCGGATTCGGATTGCGATCGCGGTTCTATCCGAAGCTGCTCCAGCTCGGCGTGGCTCGGGCCACCCACGGGTTCCCGGACGCCGAGCGTTGGCTGCCGTGGTTCCAGGCCGAGGTCCGACGCAACGATCCCATCGGCGTGCTCGAAGCGGGGTGGTCGCTGAGTTCCTACGACGCTCGAGGGTGGGCCCCGAAGCTCGGGCTGCCAGCGGCGTCGTTGATCACGACCGCCGATCGCCTCGTGAAGCCGGCGAAACAGCGGGCGCTGGCCGACGCGTTGGATGCTCGGGTATGGGAGCTCCCGGTCGACCACCTGTGCACGCTCACCGATGGCCCGGACTACGCCCGGGTGACCATCGAGCAACTGGACCACGTCGTGGCGGCGGTGCGAGAGCGTCAGGCGTCGACCGCAGCTGGTTGAGCGAGCACTGGTTGAGTAGGCACAGCTTGAGCCAGCACTGGTTGAGCCAGCACTGGTTGAGCAAGCACTGGTTGAGCAAGCACTGGTTGAGCAAGCACAGCTTGAGCAAGCACAGCTTGAGCAAGCACAGCTTGAGCGGGCACTCGTTGAGCCAGCACAGCTTGAGCCAGCACTCGTTGAGCCAGCACTCGTTGAGCGAGCCGGCGTGAGTCAGCCGGCGTGGCTCAATCCGGACGGGTCGTCGCCGTCGTCACGGACCTCGTCGAGCACGACCTTCTCGAATCCGTCGAGCCCCTCCAACTGATCGAGGCGGCGGGCCATCTTCTCGACCGCATCGGTGAGCTTCTCGAGATGGTGGCGCAGGTCGTCGGTGGTCGCGACGTCGCCCATGGCCAGACGAACGCTCGCGATCTCGCGGGCGAGGAACTCGGTGTCGGCCTGGGTCCGGGCGTTCAGCTCGCGGTCGCTCTCGGACTGGCGGCGGTCGCGCTCCTCCTGGCGGTTCTGGGCGAGGAGGATGAGCGGTGCGGCATACGACGCCTGCAACGAGAGCACGAGGGTCAACAGGACCAGGCCGCGGCCGTACGGGTCGAACTGAAGGCTCTTCGGCATGATCAGGTTCCAGGCGATCCAGACCACGATGACGCCGGTCTGCCAGACGAGGAACCGGGCCGTGCCGAGATAGCGGGCCACGGCCTCGCTGAAGCGACCGAAGGCATCGGAGTCGTAGTGGACGCCGATCCCGCGCGACTGGCGCGGCGTGGACAGGTCCTGGCGAGCCACGGGTCAGCTCGCTTCCGTGCGTCCGGGCAGCGCGTCGACGCGGCTGGCGCCGCGCCGCGACCTCCACCCCTTGGGCAACACTCGATCCAGCACGTCGTCGACCGTGATGGCCCCGAGGAGGTGGCCGTCCTCGTCGCAGACCGGCAACATCAACAGGTTGTAGCTGGCGAGTCGCTCGGCCACTTCCTTCTCGTGGATCGTCGGGAGCACCGCGGGTTCGTTGATGACACACCGACCGAGCTCCATCCCCGGCGGCTCACGCAACAGCCGCTGGAAGTACACGACGCCCAGGTACTGGCCGGTCGGCGCGGTGTAGGGCGGCTGGCAGACGAAGACCTGGGCCGCGATCGACACCATCCAGTCCGGGTTCCGAATCGCAGCGAGCGCTTCGGCCACGGTGGAGGTCGGCCCGAGGATGATCACCTCCGGCGTCATCAGCGACCCGGCGGTGCCCTCGGCGTGGGACAGGAGTTGGCGCACCACCGCTTCTTCGTCGTCGTCCATGGCGGCCAGGATTTGAGAGCGTTGTTCGCCCGGCATCTCGCTCAACAGGTCGACGAGGTCGTCGTACTCCATCTCCTCGAGCACGCCGAGCAAGCGATCGATGTCGAGACCTTCGATGATCCGCAGCTGATCGGCCTCGGGGAGTTCCTCGAGCAGATCGGCGAGGCGCTCGTCGTCGAGCATCTGGGCCAGTTGCCGCCGTTGAGCCAGCGGCGGTGCCCGCACCGCGACGGCCACGTCGCTCGGATGCATGTCCCGGAGCCGGGCCGCCTCGGCCGCCATCTCACTCGAGGCGAACAAGGGCAGCACGACGTTCTCGTCCCAGTCGACGAGGCGGAAGCTCGGACGACGACGCAGCGCCGAACGGCGGGCGAGGCGGATCTTGGCGATCTCCCACGTGGGCAGGTTCCGCACCGTGACGGCGCGCCCGATGGCCACGTCGCTCACCGTCTCGTCCCCGACCTTGCGATCGATCACGCTCGACACCAGGATCTCTCCGGGCTTGGCCTTGAACGGGTTGACATCCACGTCCCACGAACGCATCCGCGCCCCGTCGTCGTCGAGGCTGACCCGGCCGACCGAGACGAAGATCCGGCGCCGCTGACTGGGCGCGACGAAGCCCACCACCCTCGGCGCGTTGCCCTTCGTCCCTGGGACGACGACGATGTCTTCGAGTCGACCGATGGTGACCCCGTCGGCGTCGAGCAGGGGAAGGCGCATCACGCGAAATGCGTAGATGAGCTCGCCGGCCACGAGGTGGAGGCTACTGGTCGACCGCTCACCGACGCCCTCGCGGCGGCCGTGGAACCTGATTGGAAACGGGGCTCGGAAACGCCACCTTGCGCGACGAGCTGCCACGCGGCGTGCGATTCGGGGCTCGCTTCTTGACGTTCGTCGCAGCGATGTTGCAGTCCAGCGACCCTATGTGTCGGGTCGATGACACAAGGTTGATTCACCGCCGTCAGGGGTCGACAATGTCGCCTCCCCTGGTCAACGGTGCATCCGGTGTGGTTGGTCGGGGAGTGGTCGGCGGAGGTCGGAGCAAGCCCGTCCCGTCGTCAGGGCGCATGAAACAGGTGAGGCAATGTCGGTCGAGATCGATCTCGTGATCCGCGGAGGTGTCGTCGTGGACGGCACGGGTGCCGCGGCGCGTCGAGCCGACGTGGCGATCGCTGGCGACCGAATCGTCGCGGTCGAGGAGTCGATCACGGGTCCGGCCGGTCGGGTCGTCGACGCGACCGATCGGATCGTCACCCCGGGCTTCGTCGACATCCACACCCACCTCGACGCCCAGTTGTTGTGGGATCCGGTGGCCACGTCGAGTTGCTGGCACGGCGTGACCAGCGTCGTCCTCGGGAACTGTGGGGTCACCTTCGCGCCGTGCCGGCCCGAGGATCGCGAATCGCTCGCCGAGCTGATGGAGTCGGTCGAGGACATCCCGTGCGACGCGATCCTCCAGGGCCTTCCGTGGGAGTGGGTGACCTACGGCGACTACCTCCGCACGATCGGCGGGATCGCCAAGGGACCCAACGTCGGCGGGCTGGTCGGCCACGTCGCCGTGCGGCAGTACGTGATGGGCGAGCGAGCCCTGGGTGAGGAACCGGCGACCGCAGGCGAGATCGCCGCCATGGCCGAGTTGGTCCACGAGGCGATGGCCAGCGGGGCGCTCGGCTTCTCGACCAGCCGGACCCTGCTCCACCGAGTTCCCGACGGTCGCCCGGTGCCGGGCACGTGGGCTCGGCCGGAGGAGCTCTATGCCCTCGGCGACGTCCTCGGCGCCTTCGGCAAGGGCGTGTTCGAGAACGCCGGCCGGTTCGGTGAGCGTGACGACGACCACCTGTCCTCGACTCGGGCCGAGCTGGCGTGGATGGGGGAGCTGACCCGCCGGTGCGGCCGGCCGATGAGCTTCGGCCTCGCCCAGTCGAATCGTCGTCCCGAGGTGTACGAGCTGGTGCTGGAGCTGGCCCGGGGCGAGAATGCCCGCGGCGCGAACCTGCGTCCGCAGACCACGGCACGCGGCGTCGGCGTGCTCTATCACATCGAGGGTCGGACCCCCTTCGACGGTGCGCCGGCCTGGCTCCGGCTCAAACAGATCCGCAACGGCGGAAAGCTCGTCGCGATGCGAGACAACGCCCTGCGCACCCAGCTCATCGCCGAGGCCGAGGACCACCCGTCGGCGGTGCCGTTGACCGAGATCTTCGTCCTGCCCGTGAACGGTCCGGCCCGCTACGACTGCGACCCGGCCGACTCCCTGGCCGCCCACGCCGAGCGCCGCGGCGTCTCCGCTGCGGCGGCCTACATCGAGCTGCTGCTCGAGAGCGACGGCCGCCTGGTCTGCAACCATCCGTTCCTCAACCAGGACCTCGGCGCGGTCCAGACGATGCTCGATGACCCCCTCGTCACGCTGGGGTTGGCCGACGCCGGCGCCCACGTGGCGCAGATCATGGACGCCAGTCAGCCCACGTTCCTGCTCGACTACTGGGTCAAGGAGCGCGGTCGCTGGACCCTCGAGGAGGCGGTCCGCCGGCTGACCTCGGACCCGGCGTCGCTGTTCGGGATCCGGGATCGGGGCGTGCTGCGGTCCGGATCGTTCGCCGACCTCAACGTGATCGACCTCGACGCCTTGTCGTTGCCGCAGCCCGAGTTCGTCTGGGATCTCCCCCAGGGCGCCGGTCGCTTCGTGCAGCGCGCCGAGGGCTACGACTGCACCGTCGTGAACGGCCAGGTGTTCATGGAGCACGGGGTGCACACCGGCGCACTCCCGGGCCAGCTGCTCACACCCTGAACGGCCTGACACCCTGAGCGCGGTGCCGCCCGAGTGCGGGTGGCTCGGGCGACACCGGAGCGCGTCCACGAGGACCGGCGGGGGCTCTCGGCGGGGCGCTCGATGCGGCGGACAGGCTGCGGGATTCCCGCCGCCGCGTCGATCTGGTCAGGGTGCGATGGGTGACCACGCCGATCCGGAGGCCGCGGGAGGAGGGAGGATGCCTCCGGATCAGCGCTACTCACCTTGTGTAGTCAGTTCTACACTTGCAGTGGTTCTCGGATCCATGACGCGGATCGGCAAGACTGACTCAGGTGGACCACGATCCGTTGGAATTCGAGTGCCCCCGCTGCCATCAGGCCGCCGCTGCCCGCTTCTACGGACCGTGCCCGACGTGCCGGGCCGAGCTCCGCTCGACCTACGCCGCGGTCGCCCGCGAGGTCGAGGTGGCCGAATACGTCCCGAAGATGAACGTGACGCCCAATGCCGTCGCGTTGAAGGACGACTGAACGTCGCGAGGGTGACGCGCCAGGTCGCGTGAGGGGCCGTTCGGCTCCTACGCTGCGGGGATGAGCACTCCCGTGGGTCCGTATTCACCCGTCGTCCGTGCCGGCGACTGGATCATCACGTCCGGCCAGCTCGGCCTGCGTGACGGCAAGCTGGTCGAAGGTGGCGTGAAGGCCGAGACCACTCAGGTCATGGCCAACATCAAGAGCCTGTTGGCCGAGCACGGCGCCGAGCTGACCGACGTCGTCAAGACGCTGTGCTTCTTGTCCACCCTCGACGACTTCGCCGCCTTCAACGAGACCTACGTCGCGGAGTTCGCCGGTCACCGCCCGGCCCGCTCGACCGTCGGCGACGTCGCCATCGCGCTCGGCGCCGTGGTCGAGATCGAAGCGTGGGCCTACAAGCCCCAGTGACGAGGTGATCGAGCGCACCCGGCCCTCGCCCGCGGCCCCCGCCGTTCGGGCCTCGACCTGACCGGGCGGGACCCGACGCGGTAGCGTGACCGCCGTGCCTGGAGCCATCGCCATCGTGATCGTCCTGCTGCTCCTCCCGGTCATGGTCATCATGTCCGGGGCGCTGGCGGCCGGGGTGCTCGGACAGTTCCTCACCAAGGACGCCGAGGAGCGCCACGAGGGCAGCGAACTGCTCGACCTCAACGTCTGACGTCGCCACCGTTCACGACGTCGCCCTCCGGGCGAGCGTGACGCGTGGCGCGTCCCGGTGTCGAAAGGGACGGATCGGTGCACCAGCGTGATCCAGAGATCGAGGCCCTCACCGACGACGTGGTGGCCTACGCGTTGGAACGGATCCGTCTCGATCCTCCGCCGCTCGACGCCCCGAGATCGCCCGATGCCCTGCGGATCGCGGCGGGCCGGTGCATCACCCCGTCCGGGATCGGGGGCGAGGCGGCCCTGCGCACCTTCACCGAGGTCCTGGCGCCGGCGTGCATCTCGATCGACCATCCGCGCTTCTTGGCCTTCGTACCGGGCGCCCCGACCGAGGCGGCGATCCTGTTCGATCTGGTCGTCGGGGCCTCGTCGATATACGCCGGCTCGTGGCTCGAGGGGGCGGGTGCGGTGCACGCCGAGAACGAGGCACTGGCCTGGCTGGCCGAATTGGCCGGCTTCCCCACCGACGCCGGAGGCGTCTTCGTCAGTGGCGGTACGGCGGGGAACCTCAGTGCCCTGATCGTGGCGCGCTACCGGTGGCGGGCCGCGGACCCGACCCGGGCCCGCATCCGTCCGCTCATCGCCTGCTCGGCCGGCGCTCACTCATCCATCGCGGCCGCGGCGCGAGTGATGGATGCCGATCTGGTCCACCTTTCCGCCGATGACCGGGGCCGCCTGTCCGGCGAGGCCGCTCGCACCGGTCTCGCTCAGCTCGATGAGGTGGACCGGGCGCGCCTGTGTGCCGTGGTCGCCACCGGGGGCACCACGAACGTCGGCGTGGTCGACGACCTCGCCGGGGTCGCCGCGGCCGCCGCCGAGTTCGGCCCCTGGTTCCACGTGGACGGCGCCTACGGGTTGGCCGCCCTCGCCGCTCCGTCGCGCCGGGCCCGCTTCGCCGGCGTGGAGCGGGCCGACAGTTTCATCGTCGATCCGCACAAGTGGCTCTTCGCCCCCTACGACTCCTGCGCCCTCGTGTACCGGGACCCGTACGAAGCCCGGCGGGCCCACACCCAGCACGCCGAATACCTCGACGTCCTCCACGGGGACGACGACACCGTCGATGCCGCCCAGCCCTGGAACCCGAGCGACTTCGCCCATCACCTGTCGCGTCGGGCCCGAGGTCTGCCGCTGTGGTTCAGCCTGGCCGTGCACGGCACCGACGCCTACCAACACGCCGTGGAGGTCTGCCTGCGCACCACCGAGGACGCCGCCGAACAGATCCGGCACGCGCCCCACGTCGAGTTGGTGCTCGAGCCGGAACTGTCGGTCGTGGTGTTCCGCCGGCTGGGCTGGGATGCGGCCGCCTACGCCTCGTGGACCGATCGAGCCCTGGCCGACCAGACCGCCTTCGTGGTCCCGAGCGCCTGGAACGGCGAGACCGTCTTCCGCTTCTGTTTCGTCAACCCGCGCACGACCGCCGAGGACGTGCGGGTGATCCTCGACTCGATGCGCTGACGAGGGACCGGCGCAGGACCGTCGAGGGACCGGCGCACCTCAGCGGAGGCGGCGGACCTCGGTGCCGGTCGGCACGGCGAAGTAGTTCAGTCCCGGGAACGGGAACTGACCGGCCCGGGCGAACTCGCTGCCGCACATCGGGCTGCGGCCGAAGACGAAGTCGACCGCGAGGTACACGTCGTAGTCGAGCTCGTGCAGGAAGTCGAAGATCTCGCTGCGGTCGTAGCCGATCCCGGCGAGGGTGTCGGGCAGCGAGCATTCGAACTGCAGCGCCGGACGACAGCGTTGCAGGGTCTCGCGGGCACCCTGGAGGGCGAACAGCTCGTAGCCCTCGAGGTCCAGCTTGATGAAGCCGACCTCACGGTCGCCGACCTCTTTGTCGAGGGTGGTGACCTCGACCTCGTAGGTGAGGCAATCGTCTTCGTGGATCGTTCGCAGCGAGCTGTACCCCGACCCGATCGACTGTGGCTCGCTGAGGGTGGCGACACCCGCCTCGGCCCCGAGGGCCTGCTCGTGGATCTCGGCTTGCGACCCGAAGCGCTTCCGGAGCCACTCCGCCTTGGACGGAACCGGCTCGAAGGCCAGATGCTCCACGCCCGGAGCCAGGCGGATGAACTCCACGAGCTTGGAACCGATGTGGCTGCCGCCGTCGACGCACAACGTCCCGGGGGTCACGAGGTGCTCG
Organism: Ilumatobacteraceae bacterium; assembly: GCA_041394645.1. Taxonomy (GTDB): domain Bacteria; phylum Actinomycetota; class Acidimicrobiia; order Acidimicrobiales; family Ilumatobacteraceae; genus JAWKHV01. The sequence goes on from JAWKHV010000002.1 coordinate 276,130, forward strand.
GTGGCCAGGGTCATGTACCCGTCCTCCAGCGTGAGCGGCATGACCTCGGGGTCGCGAAGGACCTTGGGCAGGTTGGCCATCCAACGGGCCTTGCGGAGCGCCGGCTCGAAGCGGTTTCCGATGAGCCGACGTTTGGCGTCGCTCCACCGATCGCTCAGCATGTCATTCATTCTCGACCCACTTCCCTGTCCAACGGCACCTGCGCCCGAACGATCGGCACCGGCGTTGCATCCCGCGATCTGAGGGATCGCGCTCACACCTTGAGTTGGACGTCCGGTGCGGACGACCATGACGCCCAAGATTCCCGCTCGGCGCACCGTAGTGCACAGCGTTCCTGACTGTCCACGGAACGTGAGTCGATCTCACGTCGAGTGAGCGGACGGCCCCGATTCACGGCGCCCGGATTCACGGTGCCGGGATTCACGGTGCCCGGATTCAGGGTGCCCGAGATCCGGGTGATCGTCAGGCGGGGGTCGCGCCCCAGCGCGGGCTCTGGCCGAATCGATAGCCGACACTGCGGACCGTCTGGATCAGGTTGGCGTGTTCTTCGCCCAGCTTGGCCCGCAGGCGACGGATGTGGACGTCGACGGTCCGGGCTCCGCCGTAGTACTCGTACCCCCACACCCGCGACAGCAGCATCTCGCGGGTGAAGACCTTGCCCGGGTTCTGGGACAGGAACTTGAGCAGCTCGTACTCCATGTAGGTGAGGTCGAGGGGCCGGTTGTCGATCGTGGCCTGGTACGTCTCCAGATTGAGCACCAGCCCGGAGTACTCGACCAGCTCGGGGCGGGTCCCGCCACCCTGACGCCACACCAGGTGTCGGAGCCGGGCCTCCAACTCGACCGGGTGGAACGGGCTCAGGCAGAAGTCGTCGTACAACTCGTCGCGCAGGGCCAGGTCGGCGAGCTGCCCGCCCGACACCAGCAGGAGCAGTGGGGACACGATCGGTTCCCGCTTGCGCAGCGAACGGGCGACCGACCACGCGTTCTCGGGGTCGGCATCGGCGCAGATGATGGCTCCGGCCCACCCGGCGCTCGGTTCGTTCCGGGTCAGCTCGTCGGCCGAGCCGATGGCCTTCCACTGGTACCCCGACAGGTCGAGCGTGCGGACGAGGTCCGACGGAGGAGGATCGGGGAAGACGGCGAACAGATCCATCGGCGCACTCACAACGACCGCAGGTAGCGCTCGTACTCGAAGCCGGACACGTGGGTCTTGTAGGCCTTCCACTCCCGACGTTTGTTGCGCAGGAAGTAGTCGAAGATGTGGTCACCGAGGGCCTCGGCGACCAGTTCGGAGCCCTCCATCACCCGCAGCGCCTCCGACAGCGACTGCGGAAGGTGGGCGATGCCGAGCGACGCCAGCTGTCGATCCTCGAGTTCGAACAGGTTGGCATCGGCCTCCGGCGGGAGCTCGTACCCCTCCCGGATGCCGCGCAGGCCGGCGGCGAGCATCACGCTGAAGGCGAGGTAGGGGTTGCAGGCCGGGTCCGGCGAGCGGTACTCGATGCGGACCGCCTGGGAGTTCCCCCGCTTCGGGATCGGGACCCGGATCAGGCCGCTGCGGTTGTTGCGGGCCCAGGAGATGTGAACCGGTGCCTCGTAGCCGGGCACCAGCCGCTTGTAGCTGTTCACCGTCTGGTTGGTCACCGCGGTGATCTCGGCGGCGTGGCGCAGCAACCCGGCGATGAACTGCTTGGCCGTGACCGACAGGTTGTACGGATCGTCGGGGTCGTGGAAGACGTTGGCGTCGCCGGAGAAGAGGGAGAGGTGGGCGTGCATGCCCGAGCCCTGGACCCCTTCGAGCGGCTTGGGCATGAACGTGGCGTGCACGTTCTCGCGGGCCGCCACCTCCTTGACCACGAGCCGGAACGTCATGACCGAGTCGGCCATCGTGAGGGCGTCGGTGTGGCGCAGGTCGATCTCTTGCTGGCTCGGACCGTCCTCGTGGAACGAGTACTCGACCGGGATGCTCATCGTCTCGAGCGTGCGGATCGTCTGGGTGCGCAACGACGACGAGGCATCGGAGGTCGTCAGATCGAAGAAGCTGCCTTCGTCGAGGGCGATGGGCGGCTGGCCCGGGACCGGGGGAGCGAAGTAGTAGAACTCCATGTCCGGGGCCACGAAGAACTGGTAGTCGAGGGCGTGGGCCGCCTGGAGATTGCGCTTGAGCACCTGGCGGGGATCACCCTGGAACGGCGTGCCGTCGAGGTTGTGGATGTCGCAGAACACCCGGGCCTCGGTCCCGCGTCCGTCGGTCCACGGGAGCACCTCGAAGGTGTTGGCGTCGGGGATGGCCAGGACGTCGCTCTCCTGGATCCGGGAGAACCCGTCGATCGACGAGCCGTCGAACGTCATCCCGTCCTCGAGGGCGTTCTCCAGCTCCGCCGGGCTGATGGCGAAGCTCTTGAGGTTGCCCAACACGTCGGTGAACCACAGTCGGATCAAGCGCACCTTGCGCTCCTCGACCATGCGGGTCACGTAGGCCTTTTGCTGTTCCAGCACGCTCACTCGTCCCATTGTGTGGCCCCGTGGGGCAGAAACGAAAAGGGGGGTCCCGATGGACCCCCCGGAAAGTCATCGTCGTCCCCGGAGGGGACGGTTCAGCTGGCCGCGGCCTCGCACACCGTGTTGGTGATGAGGCGGGTCACGACGTAGGGATCGCAGTTGGCGTTCGGGCGCCGATCCTCGGCATAGCCCTTGCCGTCCTTTTCGACCTGCCACGGGATGCGGATCGATGCACCACGGTTCGAGACGCCGTACGAGAACACGTTGTACGGGGCGGTCTCGTGGGCGCCGGTGAGGCGGCTCTCGATGTCGTGACCGTACCCGGCGATGTGCTCCTCGATCTTGGTGCCGATGGCCTCACACGCCGCGATCACCGCGTCGTAGCTCTCGCGCATGGCGGAGGTCGAGAAGTTCGTGTGGCAGCCGGCGCCGTTCCAGTCGCCCTTGATCGGCTTGGCGGCCCAGGAGATGCACACGTTGTGGTCCTCGGCGATTCGCTCGAGCAACCAACGGGCCACGGTCAGGTGGTCCGACACCGTGATCGGATCGGCCGCGCCGATCTGGAACTCCCACTGGCCGGGCATGACCTCGGCGTTGGTGCCCTCGATCAGCAGGCCGGCGTCGATGCACGCCTGGGTGTGCTCCTCGATGATCTCGCGCCCCATGACCCGGTCCGCTCCGACGCCGCAGTAGTAGGGACCCTGGGGAGCGGGGTAGCCGCCGGACGGGAAGCCGAGCATCGACCCGTCCACCCGGGTCATCGTGTACTCCTGCTCCAGACCGAAGATCATCTCCTGGTCCTTGAACTGCTCGTACACCTCGCGCAGCGGCGCACGGGTGTTGGTGGGGTGGGGGCTGAGGTCCTGGGCCAGCACCACCTCGCACAGCACGAGGACGTTGTCACCGCCGCGGATGGGATCCGGGCAGGAGAACACCGGGATCAAGCCGCAGTCGGACTTGTCGCCGGGGGCCTGGTTGGTCGACGAACCATCGAATCCCCACATCGGCGGCTCCTTGCCGTCGGCCAGGATCTTGGTCTTACTACGGAGCAGCGGAGTGGGCTCCGTACCGTCGAGCCAGATGTACTCAGCTTGGTAGGCCACTGGGGGTCCTCTCTGAACGTGGAACGGGCGAGCCAACGTTGCTGCCCGGCGATTTCCGAGTGTTTGCCCATCTGTGAACGGTGTGTGAACTGGCCGGTCGGTGGGTTTGGTCACGGGTGTGTGACCGGGACGCATGTTTCGGGAACCGCGGGTCGGGTCAGCGTCGTCCCATCACCATGGCACGACGCACTCCGTTCACGCACGCCTCGACGCACGGTCGTTCGACACCCGCTTCGGCTCCTGCGTCCCGCAGCCTCCGTTGGGGGGTGCTCCTGGCCGTGCCGGCGTTGTTCCCCGTGCTGAGCAGCTGTGGGGTCGCCTCGGTCGAGAGTCAGGGCGGCGGTCCCCCGGTGGTCGAGGAGGTCCCGGCTCCCAGCGGACCCGACACGTCGGTGCCCGGCGAGTCGTCCGGCGGAGCGCTGTCGCATCCGACGGGGGCCGAGGACGTGGTGGTGCGAATCGCCAACGAAGGCGGATTCACCACGGCTCAGAATTCGTTCGGTGTCGTGCCCCAACTGCTCGTGACCGGAGACGGCACGACGTATCGACCCGGAGCCCAGATCGCGATCTATCCGGGCCCGCTGTTGCCGACGATCGAGCGGTTCTCCGTGACCGAGGACCGCATCCAGTCCGTCCTCGCCCTCGCCGAGGAACTCGGTCTGTTCCGTGACGTCACCGACACCTCGCTGAGCTCGTACGTCGCCGACGCCGGAACCACCACGGTGACCCTCGCCGTGGGCGACGAGACCTACCGCTGGTCGGTGTACGCGTTGGGCATGAATGCCCCGGACACCGAGGACCCCGCGACCTCGGCCGATCGTGAGGCGGTGAGTCGCTTCGTGAACGAGGCCCCTGGCCTCCTCGGCGACGGCACCGATGCCGTGATCGCCGAACCCGACGCCTTCGCCGTGAGCTGGATCGAATCCGACCCCGGCGCCGCGGATCCCTCCATCGACGTCGACGTGCGCCCGTGGCCCGAGTCGTTCCCCTCGCCCGCCGGCGTGAGCTGTGTCGAGGTCGACGGGGATCTCGTGCGCGCCGAACTGGGCGACGCCACCCAGGCCACCTACCTCATCCTTCCGGCGGGGTCGAGCGACCCCGCCACGTCCGACGCGCTCGGCGAGGTCGACGTGCTCCCACTGGTGCGGGCGTTGCTGCCGGGATCCGAGGGCTGCTGAGCCGCACGCCAGCGCGGCCTCGGCACCGCGTCTCGTGCGACCCACCCACGAGCTAGGTTGCGCGTTCTGCGGGCGATCCGAACTCGTGCCGTGCACCGGCCAGGTTCACGGACCGACACACGACCAGGCACACGATCAAGCGGGCACTTCGATCAGCGGGCGCGACAAGGAGCAGTCATGCAACGAACGGTTCGAGTCCTCGCTGGCGCGTCGGTGCTCGCCGCCGGTCTGGCGGTGGGTACCGCCGACCCCGGTGTCGCCCATGCAACGGCCACCGTCCCGACCGGTTTCACCGATGCCGCCGTCGTGGGCGTGAACGCCCCGACGGCCGTGGAGTCACTCGGCGACGGCCGCATCGTGGTGCTCAATCAGAACGGCCGGGTGTACGTCCTGCGCGACGGAGATCCGTTGCCTGCGCCGTCGCTGACGATCTCGGTGTGCGGTGGCGCCGGAACCGAGATGGGCCTGCTGGGCTTCACGACCGCCAACGACTTCGCCGCCACCGGCCACGTGTTCGTCTACTACACCGCGACGGTGGCCGGCGGCTGCGTGAATCGCGTGTCTCGGTTCACGATGACCGGTACCACGATCGCTCGCTCGTCGGAGGTCGTGCTCGTCGACAACATCCCCGGCACGGTCACCGAGTCGTTCCGCAATCACAACGGCGGCGACCTCGAGATGGGTGACGACGGGTACCTGTACATCAGCGTCGGTGATTCCGGCTCCGACCCTCGCAACGACTCGGGGTCGGGCGCGGCGAACGACGCCGCTCAGGACATGGGCTTGTTGTCCGGCAAGATCCTGCGCATCGGGCCCGACGGTTCGATCCCGGCCGACAATCCGTTCACCGGGGCCGACACCGCTCGTTGTGCCGACGAGTCCGTCGACACCTCGTTCACCTGTCAGGAGATCTTCGCGTCGGGCCTCCGCAATCCGTATCGGTTCGCCTTCGATCCGAACGACGGGGGCGCCCGCTTCTTCATCAACGACGTCGGTCAGTCGGCGCGCGAGGAAGTGGACGAAGGGATCAAGGGCGCGAACTACGGCTGGAACGAGCGTGAGGGCCAGTGCCCGACCGGCGAGTCGCCGCCGTGCGCCGCGGCGCCGAGTGCCTACACCGATCCGCTGACCGACTACCCCCGCTCGACCGGGACCTACATCACCGCCGGAGCCTTCGTCCCCGACGGCGTGTGGCCCGAGCGCTTCGACGGCGGCTACCTCTTCGCCGACGGTGGGAGCGGCAAGATCTTCCTGCGCGAGGCGGACGGCACCGTCGACTACAACGCGCCGGTCGTGACCGGGGTGGCGGGCCTGGCCGACATGGCGTTCGTCCCGGACGCCGACGGCTACGCGCTGGTCTACTCCCTCAATGGCAGCGACGAGGTCCGCAAGATCACCTACTCGGGCGCGCCGGATGCGGCGTCGGTCGACGGGTTGCGGCTGGTACCGGTCGCACCCACGCGGGTCTACGACACGCGCAACGGGATCGGTGCGACGGCGGGGGTGATCCGGGCCGGCGGCTCGCGTCAGGTCGACGTCCAGGTCCCCGATGCCGCCGTCAAGGCCGTGCTCGCCAACGTCACGCTGGTCGGTGCCGACGGCCCCGGCTATCTGCAGGCCTGGCCGACGGGGGCCGCCCGTCCGGCGACGTCGATCATCAACGCCGTCGAGGGCGGTGAGATCGTCGCCAACAGCGTCCTGCTGCCGGTCGCCGACGACGGCACCGTGCTGATCAGCACCTCGATGACCACCGATCTGCTCGTCGACGTGCTCGGGTACTTCACCGAGGCGACGACTCCGGGCGGTGAGTACCGCTCGCTGACCCCCAGCCGGCTCCTCGACACCCGCCAGGACGCCATCACACCGTCCGGCACCGAGGAGGTCGACCTGATGGTCGCCGGTGAGGGCGGAGTCCCCGACGACGGTTCCGCGGGTTCGGTCGCGTTGATCGTGACCACCATCGGCTCGGCGTCGAGCGACTCGAGCTACACCACGGTGTACCCGACCGGTACGACCCGACCCGAAGCCTCCAACGTCAACACCTTCGGGCCGAGCGACATCCGGGCGAACCTCGTCGTGGTGCCGCTCGGCACCGATGGGTCGGTGTCGCTCTACGGCTTCGACACCGACGGGCTGATCGTGGACCTCGCCGGTTGGTTCACCGCCGACAGCGTTCCGGCGACGGGCGATGGGCTCCTCACGGTGATGCAGTCGGATCGGGTCGTCGACACCCGCCAGACGCCCGCGGTCGGGTTCGGTCCGCTCGCTGATGGGGGCCGAGCCGTGCTGGGCTTCGGTTCCGTCGTTCCGGCCGACGCCACCGCGGTCGTCCAGAACCTCACCGTCGCCGAGTCGACCGCGTGGGGCTTCGTCGCCGCCACGCCGGCCGACGTCGACCCGGAGGTGAGCAACCTCAACGTCACCGGCCCCGGCCAGATCCGCGCCGCGTTGGCGATCACCGAGTTGTCCCCGGACCAGGAGATTGCCTACTCGACCCTCACCGCGGCGCCACTGATCGTCGACGTCTACGGCTACTTCCGCTGACGTCGCCGAGCCGGACGGTCCGGGGGTGGGGCGTCACCCTCGGACCGTCCACGGCTCATCCGTTGTCGTGGACCAGCCGGGCCACGAGCCCGGCGCAGGTCGTCGCCAGTGCCGCGCCGAGGAGGAGCGGGCCGGTGATGCCGTGGGCTGTGTAGAGCCGGGTGGCGACCGTCGCCACGACGGCCCGCCCGACCGTCGCCGCCCCCAACACCAGGCCGATCCCCGTGGCGGCCCGGCCGGGCACGACGTTGGATGCCAACGAGATGGCCGAGACGATGGCGAACTCGAACCCGAGGAAGTAGATCGCCAGCGCGAAGAGCCCGAGCGGGAGCACCGAACCGGACACCGCGAGCAGGAGTCCGGCCGGGACCATCAGGGCCGCGCCCCCGGCGACCGCGTACCGCTTGCCCCACCGGTCGGTCAGGCGCATCGTGCTCGTGGAGGCCAGCAACTCCACCGCACCCAGCCCGAAGGTCACCGCCCCCAACGCCAACGATCCGAACCCGTGATCGTCCTCGAGCCAGGATCCGAAGGTGACGAAGCCGCATTGGGCGGCACCCATCAGGCAGGCGAAGGCACCGATGAACGGCAGGACCGGCACCCAGTAGCGCCGGGCGAGCGGAGTCGCGATCGCAGGTGGCGACGGCACGACCGCCGCGGTCTGCTCCCCACCTCGTGGCCCCGGGTTCGCCGGGCCCGTCTCCTCCCGCAGGACGCTCGCCAGCCGAGCGGTCACCGCGGCGATCCCGAGCGCGCCGGCGACGAACGCCGCTCGCCAGGAGATCAGCGCGGTGAACACCGCGAGGATCGGTACGCCGGCCAGGAGCCCCATCGCCCACGACGTCTCGACCAGCCCGATCACCCGGGCCCGCCGTTCGTACGGCACGTGTTCGGCGATCCACGCGTTGACCGTGAGATCGAAGGCGGCCTTCGACAGGCTGATCGAGAACAGGCCGGCGGCGAGGACGGCCACGTTCGGCGCTGCCGCGCAGACCAGGGCGGACAGGACGATGATGATCGCACTGAGGACGAGCGTTCGGCGTTGGGGGAGTCGGTCGACGAGACGGCCGACGACCGGCGCCAACAGACCACCGAGCTCGGTGATGCTCAACGCCACACCGATCGTGGTCAAGCTGACGTCGAGCCCGCTGGCGATCGTGGCGAGGAACGGGGGCGTGTAGCGATACGTGGCGTTGACGACCGAGCGCGCCGCGGTGAAATCCAGGACGCGAGCACGAACGGTCTCGGCGTAGGAGTCGTCGAGGAGGCGGCGCCGCGGCGCGGCGGGGGTCGGATCCATGAGGCGCCGGTCCGGTCAGTCGACGGGTTCGTCGGACTTGGCGATGAGGAACCCGATGGCGCGCTCCGACCTCGGATAGCGGGCGACGAGGGCGTCGAACCGAGGACCGTGGCCGCTGACCACCAGGTGAGCGAGTTCGTGCACGATCACGTAGTCGAGCACCCAGTCGGGGAACGCGGCGAGGCGGGTCGAGATCCGGATCGTGGCGGTCGCCGGGGTGCAGGACCCCCACCGGGTCGTCATGTTGTCCGCCCACCGGATCTCGGCCGGGCGGGGGAAGCCGTGGCGAGCGGCGAGCCGGTCGGCCCGCTCGGCCAGGTCGACCCGCTCGGCGTCCTGGGCCCGCGCGAAGCGGGCCGACATCTTCTCGACCCAGGTGCGTTCCTCCTCCGCGCTCATCCACGAGGGCACGGAGACGCGCAACACGCCGTTGCGCAGCGCGGCGCCGACGGTCCGCTTGCGGCGCGCCGAGCGAACCACCTCGATCGGCCGACCCAGCCGGGCCTCGGCGGCCCCGTACGTCTGCACGTCAGAGCCGGTCGGCGTCGGCGTCCTGTGCCGCCGGCGCCGCCTCGACGGGCTCGTCGAGCAAGCGCACGACCTCGCCTGCTTCGACCCGGACGCCCATCGGCGCGGCGGGGTCCTGGACGACCGTGAACCACGAGCCGCCGACGTTCGGAATCCGGACGTCGGTCTCCTCGAGCAACCGGCGCAGGACCCGGATCACGCCGCCGTGGGCGATGGCGAGCACCTCGCCGTCGCCGACCTCGCGCGCCACCTCGACGAGGGCGCCGAGGAGCCGGACCTCGACCTGCTCCGGCGGCTCGAACCCGGGCGGTCGCCGATGCGCCTCCAGGTATCCCGGCCACCCCTCCTCGATCTGGGCGCTCGTGAGCCCCTCCCACTCGCCGGCCCCGTTCTCGCGCAGTCGGGGATCGGTGCGCACGGGCCCGATCCCGAGCTGGGCGGCGATGATCTCGGCCGTGCGCCGAGCCCGCTCCAGATCGCTGGCGATCACGAGGTCGAACAGGCCGAGGTGTTGCGAGGCGAGGTAGGCCTGCTCCTCACCGTGCTCCGTGAGCGGCGGATCGGCCTGACCCTGCCACCGACCGACCGCGTTCCAGACCGACTGGCCGTGGCGGAGCATCAGGATCCTGGTCGTCGTCACCCGGGCGAGGGTAGCGGCCACCGGATCGCACGGCGGAGGTACGCGGGCGGTGGGCCGGGCATACTCGGACCGTGGTACGTCTGCGACTCTTCGCCCAGGCCCGTGAAGCGGCAGGGACCGGCTCGGACACCTTCGGTGTCGCCGAGTTGGGTGTGCTCGCCGGAGGTGACGGGGCGACGGTCGGGAGCGTGATCGCCGCGGCCCAGGCCCGCTACGGCCCGGCGTTCACCGCCGTGCTGCCCATGTGCAAGCTGTGGCTCAACGGTGATGCGGCCGAGGCGTCGAGTCCGGTCCACGACGGCGACGAGGTCGCGGTGCTCCCGCCGGTCTCGGGCGGCTGAACGAGGCCGGGCTCGGGCGCCGGGGTCCCCCGGGTCACCGGCGCCGGGTCGCCAGCACCGGGTCGCCAGCACCGGGTCACCAGCACCGAGTGCGCGCGCCGGCCACCGTCGGGCCGGCGGGCCATGTGACCTCCTCGGTCCACCTAGTGTGGCCGTGTGTCCGACGAGCTGGGTGCCTTCATCCGCCAGCAGCGGGAGTTGGCGCGAATGTCGGTCCGGCGCCTGGCCGAGGTGGCCGAGGTCTCCAACCCGTACCTCTCCCAGATCGAGCGCGGCCTGCGCAAGCCCTCGGCCGAGATCCTCCAGCAGCTGGCCAAGGCCCTGCGCATCTCGGCCGAGCAGCTCTACGTCCGGGCCGGGATCCTCGACCGCGACGAGGTGGAGGACATCACCGTTCCCGACGCCATCCACCGCGACCCCCGGCTGACCGACGAGCAGAAGCGTTCCCTGCTCACGATCTACGAGAGCTTCGTCGGGGGCGACTGATCCCGGCGGGTTTCACTGCCGAGCTGTTCCTGACCCCAACCGTGAGCACCGTTCGGGAATGTGGCCGCGATGGCCTAGGTTGAGACCCTCGTGCAGCGCCTTGCGATGCTCTCGTTCCACACGTCCCCCCTGCTCCAGCCGGGCCAGGGCGACGCAGGTGGCATGAACGTGTACGTCCGTGAACTCGTGTCGGCCCTGGCCCAGGGCGGGGTCGAGTGCACGACGTACACGCGTCGAATGGACCCCGCGCAGCCGGACGTGGTCGAGGTCGAGCCTGGTCACCGGGTGGTGCACATCGACGCCGGCGACTCGGCCACCTCCAAAGAGGACCTGCCGGCGTTGGTCGATCACTTCGCCGACGGCGTGCGCGATCACCTGCTCGCCGGCGACGGTGCCGACGTCCTCCACGCCAACTACTGGTTGTCGGGGGTGGCGGCCCATCGGCTCAAGCACGAACTCAACCTGCCGCTGGTGACCACGTTCCACACCCTCGCCCGGGTGAAGGCCGAGGGTGGTGACCCCGAGCCGCTGCGACGGGAACGAGCCGAGATGCAGATCATCGGGTGTGCCGACGCCATCTGCGTGAGCTGCACCGACGAAGAAGCCCAGTTCCGTCGGCTCTACGGCGACCCACCCGGACGGGTGGAGATCGTCGCGCCCGGCGTCGAGCACGCCCTGTTCGCGCCGGGCGATCGCCGCGGCGCCCGGCGCGCCCTGGGGCTCGGCGACCATCCGGTCCTGCTGTTCGTGGGGCGGATCCAGCCGCTCAAAGGGGTCGAGGTCGCGGTCCGAGCCCTCGCCGAACTGGGTCGACCGGACGCCGTGCTGCTGATCGTCGGCGGGGCGAGCGGTCAGCAGGGCGACCACGAGGTCGACCGGATCCATGCCCTCGTCGACGAGCTGGGCCTGCGGGGCCAGGTTCGCTTCGAGCCCCCGCAGCAGCACCACATCCTCTCCACCTACTACCGGGCCGCCGATGTCGTGCTGGTCCCCAGCCGCTCGGAGAGCTTCGGTCTGGTCGCGTTGGAGGCCGCGGCGTGTGGCACGCCGGTGGTGGCCAGCGCCGTCGGCGGTCTGCTCACCATCGTCCAGGACGGCCGCACCGGATTCCTCGTGCCGGAGCGCACGCCCGATCAGTTCGCCTGCCACACCGCCAAGCTGCTCGACGACGAGCGACTCGCTCGTGAGTTCGCCGCCGCGGCGGCGGTGCGGGGCAAGGACTTCACCTGGAGCCTGGCCGCGGCCCGACTCCGGCGGGTCTACGCCGACCTGACCCAGGCCGCACTCGTCGAGTGCGCCGCATGACCGACTGGTACGACGACCCCCGCCTGGACGCCGTCGAGGCGTCGGTCGACGGCTGGCTGACGTCGTTCCGGACGACGAATCCGGCGATCCTCGCCATCGATCGCAACGAGCCGAGCGAGCCCGAGCGCCGCTGGTACGTGCGCATGGCGGGCGAGGAGAAGGAGGTCATCACGATCTGGCTCACCCTCGGCCAACGCACGCTCAAGTACGAGACCTACGTGCTCCCGGCTCCCGAGGAGCAGCACCGCGAGGTCTACGAGTACGCGCTGCGCCAGAACGCCGGGCTGGTCGGGTGCCACTTCTGCATCGGCGGGGAAGACGCGATCTACCTCCGGGGCGAGTTGCCGCTCGCCGCGCTCGACGAGGAGGAACTCGACCGAGTGATCGGCACCTTGTGGGTCACCGTCGAACGCTTCTTCCGCACCCTGCTCCGCCTGGCCTTCGCCAGCCGGTTCGCCTCCTAGTCTCCAGGCCCGTGCGCCTCAGCCTCGCCGAGTGAGGCGCCCCGAATAGACCCCGTACTGAGTGTCCGGCCCGAGGATGTGGCCGGTCAACCAGCCGTTCAGGAAGGTGATGAACGCGGGCGTGATCACCCCTGCGGGCCGGGCCAGCTCGTCTCGATGGTCCGAGAACCGCTCCAACAGGTTGGTGTGCAGGATCTGGTGGTGATCGATCCGAGGGAACCCGACCTCCATCATCACCTGCTCCTCCTCGGCGAAGTGCCGCACCGAGCGCTCGCCCAACTCATCGAGCGTCGCCAGGCACTCGGCGCGCGAGGCGCCCTCCTCGAGTTCCCGGTTCAGGTCCGCCATCAGCGCGATGAGCCGTTGGTGCTGGGCATCCATCTCGGGAAACCCGACCTCCAGCCGGTTGGTCCACACGAACGTCGTCATGGTCGCCAGGCTGGTCGCGTCGCAGCGGTCGGCGGCAGGGACCAACGGCCCTGCCGATCCGGGTGAATCGTTTGCCGATGAGCGCCCGGTCGCGCACACCTTGCCCCGGTCCCGGGGCGGACCGACTCGGTGGGTTGCTTGGGGAAGTCGCCCCAACCGGTCCGCCCCGGCCCGGCGCGAGTGCGGCCGAGGTCCGTCGGGGCGCCTCGGGTACCGTCGCACCCATGAGCACGCACGGGTCGGATGAGGGGACGGCGCGACTCGTCGTCGTCGGCGGCGGGAACATGGGCGAGGCGCTGGTCTCGGGAATGCTCGCGGCCGGCTGGTGCGCCTCGCACGAGCTGGCGGTGGTCGAGGTCCTCGCCGAGCGGCGATCGGTGCTCGCCTCCCGATATCCCGGAGTGCGAGTCGTCGACGACGTGGTCCCGGCCGAGGGTGCACTCATCGCCGTCAAACCCGGTGACGTCCCGGCCGCCGTGGCGGCGGCGGTCGCAGCCGGCGCCGACCGCCTGCTCTCGATCGCGGCCGGCGTCACCCTCGCCACGCTGGGAGCGGCCGCGGCCAGCGCCGTCGGCGGGAGCTCGGCGCGAATCGTGCGGTGCATGCCGAACACCCCGGCCATGGTCGGTGCCGGCGCCTCGGCCATCTCGCCCGGCGAAGGTGCGACCGAGGACGACCTGGTCTGGGCGGAATCCATCCTGAGCTCGGTCGGCTCCGTGGTCCGGGTCCCCGAGCACCTGCTCGACGCGGTGACCGGCCTGGCCGGATCGGGCCCCGCCTACCTCATGCTCATCGCCGAGGCGCTCATCGAGGCCGGCGTGCTGAACGGGTTGCCCCGGGCCACGGCGCGGGCGTTGACCACCCAGCTGCTCGTCGGATCGGCCAAGCTGCTCGCCGATTCCGGCGAGCTGGCCGAGGTCCTGCGCCACAACGTGACCTCGCCCGGGGGGACGACGGCGGCGGGTCTGCGGAGCCTGGAGGAGCACGGGGTGCGAGCGGCGTTCCTCGACGCCGTGACCGCCGCCACCGAGCGAAGCCGCGTACTCGGAGCTCCGCGCGCCTGACGAGTCGGGCCCAGGATTTCTTGGAAATTTGCCCGTGACGCTTTTCTCACCGTTGTCATTTGGCCTAACGTGAGGCACAGGTCACTCCGACCGACCGGCACAGAGATTCAGCCGGTGGACGCGCCTTTCGAGGCTGCGCCGAGGGGACCGGTGCCATCGGGGGGTTGGCACCGGTCCTCATCGTTTTTCCCACGAAATCCCTGGTCAGCGCCCGCTCCGGCCGAGGAGCCCGAAGCCGGCCAGTAGCCTCGGACGCCGTGACCCGCCGCTACGACACCGTCTCGCTGCTGACCGATCTCGGATCCCGGGACGAGGCCGCAGGGGTCGTCCGAGCGGTGCTGCACGACCTGGCACCGCACGCACGGGTGATCGACCTCACCCACGACATCGATCCGTTCGACGTGCGCGCCGGGGCCCTGGCCCTGGTGCGCGCCATCGCCTACGTGCCGGCCGGGGTGGTGCTGGCCAGCATCGACCCGGGAGCCGGGACCGAGCGGCGAGCGATCGCGGTCGAGATCGCCGGCGGCGAGGGAGTCGTCATCGGCCCCGACAACGGGTTGCTCGCCCCGGCCATCGCCCTGACCGGCGGCGCCGAACGAGCGGTGTTGCTCACCAACCCGGCGTTCCACCTCGAGGCACCGAGCCCGACCTTCGCCGCTCGCGACGTCTTCGCTCCCGTCGCGGCCCACCTGTGCAACGGCGTGCCGTTCGACGAACTCGGCGAGCCGGTCGATCCGGCGATCCTGCTCCCATCGGTCATCCCCCTGCCTCGGACCGAGGCGATCGACGGCGTGATGGGGCTGGAGTGCGAGGTCCTGTGGGTCGATCGGTACGGCAACGCCCAGCTCAACGTGGGCTCCGACGAGGTCGCCGAAGCGTTCGGTGACCGCTGGACCACGGTCGACGAGGCCCGGTTCCAGGTGGTGATCGGCGAGGACACCCGCGTGGCGGTGATCCGGCGCAGCTTCCTCGGGGGCGGAACCGGCGCCGTCGGCCTCGTGCTCGATTCCTCCGGCATGTACGCCCTGGCGATGGAGGAGTACTCCGCTGCCGGTGAGCTGCGCCTCGGCGTCACCGATCGCGTCCGGCTCGTGCCCCTCGCCGTCGAACCCGCCCCGCCCGGTGCACCCATCGAAGGCCCGGTCACGACCCCGGTTCAACTCGGTCGGCGTCCCGCCCCGTAGGTTGAAGGAATGCGGCCCGCCACCACGCTCACCATCGCGCTCCTGCTCCTGGCCGTCGTCGGGGCGGGTATCGTCAGCTTGTTGCAGATGCGCTGACCGGTTTCGAAGGGGGAACGCCGGTGAACCTGGCCTCGCTGGCTGAATCCCATCCGTCGGACCGACGGGCCATCGTCGTGCCCGGGCACACCCTGACCTGGGGCGAACTGTCGGAGGCGGCCCGGAACCTGCGCGGCACGCTCGCCGCTCGTGGGATCGCGTCAGGCGATCGGGTCGGACTGCTCGCTCACAACGACGTGGCCTTCGTCGTCGGATACCTCGCACTGCTCGGCCGGGGTGCCGTTGCCGTGCCGCTCGATGTCCGGGCCCCGGCCTTCGAACTCCAGGGCCAGCTGCGCCGGGTCGGCGCCACCCTGCTCGTCGTGGGACCGGGAATCGACCTCACCCCGGCCGACCTCGACGGGGCGGTCGAACAGGTGCTGCGATTGGATGCGACCGGTGTGGCGCAGGAGCCCGACGTTGCGGCACCGGATCCCGACGCTGACGTGGACGATGCCATCGTGGAGGTGGACGACGACGCCCTCGCCGTGCTCGCCTTCACCAGCGGCACGGCGGGGGCGCCCCAGGCCGCGATGCTCAGCCACGGGAACCTGCTGGCCAACCTCCGTCAGGCCCAGGCCGCCCCGACCTCGGTGCGAGCCGACGACGTGGTCTACGGCGTGCTGCCGCTCGCTCACGTGTTCGGGTTCAACGTGGTCCTGGGCGGCTGTCTGGCCACCGGCGCCGCGCTCGTCCTCGCCGACCACCTCGACCCGGCGGGTCTGTTGCGGGCGCTGCGCGAGGAGGGCGTCACGGTGCTCCCGGGCGTCCCGCCGATGTGGTCGGCGCTGGCCGCGGCCCCGCAGGGCGTGTTCCCGGACGACGCCTTTGCCGGGGTTCGTATGGCGGTGAGCGGTGCCGCCGCCCTGGCCCCCGAGATCGCGGTCGCCGTCCACGAGCGCTTCGGGCTCGTCGTGGCCGAGGCGTACGGGTTGACCGAGGCGTCGCCCGGCGTGTCGTCCGCCGTCGGGCTGCCGTTCAACCCCGGTTCGATCGGCAAGGTGCTGCCGGGTGTCGAGGTCAACCTGGTCGACGCCACGGGCACGCCGGTGCCGCTCGGTGACAGTGGCGAGATCTGGGTCCGCGGCGACAACGTGTTCCGGGGCTACTGGGGCGACGATGCCGCCACCGCCCGGGTCCTGACCGACGACGGATGGTTGCGCACCGGAGACCTCGCGGTCACCGACGCCGACGGGAGCTTGCGCCTGGTCGATCGAGCCAAGGACCTCGTGATCGTGTCGGGGTTCAACGTGTTCCCGGCCGAGGTCGAGGCGGTGCTGGCCGAGGCACCCGGCGTTCGCGATGCGGCGGTGGTCGGCGCACCCGACGAGCGCCGGGGCGAGGCGGTCATCGCCTACGTGGTGCCCGAGCCGGGCGCCTCGCTCGACGCCGAGTCGCTTCGCGACTGGTGCCGCCAACACCTCGCTCGCTACAAGGTCCCGTCCACGATCCACGTGGCCGACCAGATTCCCCGCTCGGTGTCGGGCAAACTCCTGCGCCGTGAACTCCGACAGCGCTGACCCCGGCGCGTCGACCTCGTCCCGAGCACCCTGGTTCGTCTGGGGGTTTCGAGGGCTGCTGGCCGCCCTGCTGTTGGTCGGGGCGGTGTATCCGCTCGGACCGTTCGAGGGCAAGG
The DNA here is from genome assembly GCA_041394645.1 of Ilumatobacteraceae bacterium. GTDB lineage: Bacteria > Actinomycetota > Acidimicrobiia > Acidimicrobiales > Ilumatobacteraceae > JAWKHV01. Next base: position 292,932 of record JAWKHV010000002.1, read on the forward strand.
GGATGGCCTATCGCCTGCCCGGCTTCCTCGCCCCCGGACTCATCGTGTGGGGGATCCAACGCCGTCGCCTCGCCCGCAACGACGTGCGCCCCTATCCGGTCGCGCTCGACCTCGGCCTCACCGTGCCGTTCCTGTCCGACACGATCGGCAACGCCCTCGGCCTGTTCGACTCGGTCACCCACTTCGACTCGGTGATGCATCTGCTCAACTGGGGCATCCTGTGCTGGGGGATCACCGTGGCCCTGTCCCGGATGCCCTCGGCCACCCGGGCCGGCACGGGGTTGATCGTCACGGCCGGGGCCGGCATCGGAGCGCTCGCCATCATCGCGTGGGAGATCATGGAGTACGGGGTGATGAAAGCCGGCGTGGCCGGGCTCCATCTCACCTACGCCGACACCCTCGGCGACCTCGGACTCTCGGCGACCGGAGGGGCGATCGGCGCCTGGATCGCCCTTCGGAACCGTCCCCCGGTGCCGTCCGACCGTCCCCCTGACGCCGCGGTCCAGCCGGGAGCAGCCGGCGTCGTTCGGCCGCGCTGAGCCCCGAGGCGGACCCTCAGAGCCAGCCGCTGCGCCGGAACGCTCGGAACAGGCCCAGCATGATCGCGGCCATCACGGCCAGCACCGAGGGGTAGCCGAAGCGCCACGACAGCTCGGGAAAGTGCGTGAAGTTCATGCCGTAGATGCCAGCGATCATGGTCGGTGCCGCGGCGATGGCGACCCAGGCGCTGATCTTGCGCATGTCCTCGTTCTGTTGGATCGAGAGTTGGGCCATCGCCGCGTCGAACGTGGAGTCGAGCAGCGTCGAGAGGGATCGGGTCCGGGCCGCGTTGCGCTGGAGGAGCTCGGACGCTTCGTGTAGTTCGGGCAACACCGGCTCGGGGATCCGATCGGTGCAGGTGCGCAGGAACCGGGTGAGGGGTTCCGAGAGTTCCTCGATCGCCATCAACAGATCGCGCACCTGTCGTTTGAGTTGTAGATCCGGTTGATCGGAAGGTGCCGGTCGGGAGAGAACACCTCGAGCTCGGTCTGCAGCACGTCCTGCTCGAACCCGTCGAGCGACGGCCGGAACCCCTCGACCACCTTGGTCACCACGCCGACGAGCACGGCGTACGGTCCCAACGCCAGACGTTCCGGGTCCTGCTCCAGCTCCTGGCGGAGGTCGGCGAGCGGGGCCGCCTGGCCCCACCGGGCCGTGATCACCCAATCGTCGGTGACGACGACCGACAGCTCCCCGATGGCGACCTTCTCCTGATGATCGTCGTAGCGCGCCGTTCGAAGCACGAGCTGGAGCCGTCCCGGGTCGACGTCGAGGACGGGGCGACGATGGCGGGCGAGGATCTCGTCGACCGGGAAGTCCGCCCACCCGATCTCCTGGCGGACGCCGACCAGCTCGTCGGCGTCGGGCATCCGCATCCCGATCCACCCGAACGAGCCCGCCCCGGCGACGACGGCGGCGACACGACCCGGGTCGGCGGGGACGTCGACCCGCTGACCCTCGCGGTAGGCAGCACAGTCGACGATCACGGGCTCAGCCTTCCATCGATCGCCGGACCCAGTCACACAGCCCGAACGCGTCCCGATCCCGGCACAACGAGGTGACCAGCTCGACCTCGTCAGGGGGCACGACGAACGCCCCGCCGAGGATGCGGAGTTCGTCGCCGACCGGTACGACCCGCGCGCACACGTACTCGCCCGGGTGGGCTCGATCGGCGACGGCGGGAGCGACGACCGAGCAGGTCTCGTCGGCATCGACGGGTCGCAGGGTCACGGTCGGCCCGGCCGAGGCCGTCAGTTCGTGGACGGTGCGTTCGATCGGCAGCCACGACTCGGCGAGCGATCGTTCGTCCTCGGGCAGCAACGGACCGCGTGCGTCGAGGAATCGCTGCCACCAACCGCCTTCGGCCATCGCGGTGTCGACCACGATCGGGTCGGCGAACGCCTCGGCCACGGAGTTCTCGTCGCTCGGATCGAGCGCCCGGGCCTCGGCGAGCGCGTACAGATCCTCGAGCGCATCCGAATCGGCCCGTTGCATGAACTCGACCGCCTTGGCCTGCATCCACGACATCCGATCCACCAAGGAAGCCCGTTCGGGCTGGCCGAGGTGGCAGTGCTTGTACTTGCGGCCCGACCCGCACCAGCACTGGTCGTTGCGCCCCGGCGTGCGTCGGCCGACCTCGGCGAACGCCTCGACCAACGCGAAGTTGACCGGCTTCGGGTCGAGGGGCGACCACAGCGCGGCGGCGGCGCGAGCGTCGCCTCGGTCGGCGGCGTACCAGCCGGCCCGGTCGGCGACCATGGCGAGTGCGACACCGGTCGAGATCGCTCGCTGCAGATGGGCGTCGGCGGCGAGGGCATCACCGGCGCGCTCGCACGCCACTGCGGCGAGGTACTCCGCCGCGGTCCGCTCGCCGTCGCGTTCGGCCACCGAGCACCACCGTTCGGCCGAGTCGCGATCGAGCTCCAGGCGGTGCAGGGCGATGGCGAGGGCGTCGTCGTCGGCCATCACGCGGAGCGCGGCGCGCACGGTCGCGGCGCGGCCGGGTTCGTCGGCGTCGAGGGCGGCAGCCCGATCGGCCCGCAGGGTCTCGAACGCCTCCACGATCGGACCGACTCGTGCTTCGTCGTCGTCGAGATCCCGGGCGATCTCGTGTTCGAGCACCATCCGCCGTTCGGTCTCCCACAGCTCCGGGTCGTCGACGACGAAGCTGCCCTGGCGGTCCAACCCGGCCCGCTCGACCAGCTCGGCGAGCGGCAGGGCCGGGGTCCGAAACCGGTCGGAATCGGCGACCAGCGCGGAGAACAACAGCGACTCCAGACCCAGGGGGAGCGGGAGATCCGGCTCCTGCTCGCGCCGGTAGGCGGCGCGCAGCGCCTCGAGGAGGTCGTCGGACGTGTCGCCGCTCGAGTCGGGCTCGTCGACCGTGGCGAGCTCGAGGAGACCCTCGGAGTCCACTCGCACCGAGACGAGGACACCGACCTCGAACTCGGTCAACCATCCCTCGGGACCCTGGAGGAGTGCAGCGTCCTCGCTCCACGACCACACGAGCGGCGTGCCCTCGACGAGATGGAGGTCGTCACGCCGGTACAGGTGGCACAGGTCGGCGGTCGCGTCGAGGACGGCGTTGCCTCGCTCGAACTCCGAGAGACGGTGGGTGAGCACCACCCCCTCGGTGAGCGTCGGGACGTGGACGACCAGACCGGGGTGGAGCATGGCGAGCGTCGGCCGGGCGGCCGATCCGTCGAACTGATGCTCGGCCACGCGCTCGATCATGCGTCCCAAGAGCGGATCGGAGTCCTCGCCGAATCGCTCGACGGTGGCGTCGATCAGGTCCCGGATCGGCATCGGACCCGACGTCGCGACGAGCTCGTCGAGCGCCTCGGTGAGCGCCTCGGTGTCGGGGAGGGGGAGGCGGTCGAGCGCCTCGCGGTGGGCGGCTTCCATGGCCTGATGGTCGACCGACATCACGTCGAACTCCTCCGCCGTCGGGGCGAGGGCCATCACCATCTCGACCTGCTGCAGCTGGACGAGCGACAACTGGTCGACGACTCGATGGATCGGCATCCCGTCCTCGGCGAGGCGCCGCGCCGCGGCGTAGACGAACGGCGGATCGCCTTGCAGGACTTGGGCTGCGACGACCTGGCGCACGGCGTAGGCGAGGTCGCGCTGCTGGCCGTCCTCTTCACTCGGCAGGGGGAACGCCCGCACGACGAGCGCGGCCAGGTCCTCCTCCGAGGCTGGATCGAACTCCAACAGGACCTCGGGATCGAGATGTCCGAAGAGGAAGCGGATCCGTTCGTCGGTGGTCTCGGCAGTGCCCTCGTCGGTCATCGCGCCGACGCTAGCGCCGAGCGGCTCTGGCCTGGCCCGGCCCGGCGCCGAGCGAGCCCGGTGCGGGCGTCCATCAACCCATCGCACGGAGGGTCGCCCCGTGGATACGAACGGTGCCGTCCAGCTACCCTGCCCTCCTGGTGATGACTCGAAGGCGGATCGGCGAATTCATCGGGGCGGGGCTCGTGCTCACCCTCTGGGTCTGGTGGCTGCCGGGCCTGAGTTCCGGCATGGAGCACGTCGTGCTGATCGCGGCGGCGGCGGCACTGGCGCTGGTCGTGGGGTCTGGCTGGTGGCGGCATCGTGACGCCCGCGACGTCTGGGGTCCGTTCGTCGCCATGACGATCGCCTATCTCGTCCATCAGGTGCTGAACAGCATCGACCACGTGGTGCCGTCCAGCCCGCTCATCCCGATGTACGAGGCCCTGTCCACCGTCGCCGCCGTGGCGTCCGGCCTCTTCGGCGGTTGGGGCATGGTTCGCGTCGCCTGGCCGTGGTTGTCGCACTCGGCGACCCGTAGCGTCATGCGGATCCTGCTGCCCGTCTGCGCCGTCGGCGGGGTCACGGTTCCCCTCGCCGATCCGCTGTTCGAAGACGCGGGCGGTGGAGTCCTTCGGCGCTTCGCGATCGTCCTCGGTGCCGTCGTCTCGGTGATCCTGATCGGGGGGATCGTCCTCATCCGTCATGCCTTCACGGCGGCCGGGCGCACCGCAGAGGTCCGTGTCGTGGGCGGCTACGTCGCCCTCATCGGGCTCACCTCGGCCATCTCGGCCATCGACCACTCGGCGTACTGGTCGCTGCCGGGCCTCATGAGGATGGTCGTCATCGCCGCGACCGCGGTGCACCCCGGGGCGAATCGCCTCGGACGACCCGTCGGTCTCCGACCGCCCGTGTCACCACTGAGGTTCCGGCCGGCCGCGATCGCCTTGCTGCCCGTGCTCCTCAGTGCTCCCGCCGTCGTGCTCGGGGCACCGGCCGAGATCGCCCTGGTCGGCCTTGCGCTCACCCTGCTCGCGTTCGGGACGTTCCTCAACGAGGTCGAGTACGGGGTCCGGCAAGGGGCCGATCGCCCGGTGGACCGGGTCGTGCAGATGGCCACCCGGCTGCCCGACGCCATGATCCGCCAACATCTCGAGCTCGACCTGCAGCCGATCGTCCGACTGCACGACCGCGTCGTCGTCGGCTACGAGGCGTTGCTCCGCTGGCCGACCTGTCCGGTCGGCGCGGTGCGCCCAGAGGACATTCTCGTCGCCGCCCGCTGGCAAGGGCTGCTGGCCGAACTCGAGGGCTGGGTGATCGAGCAGGCGGCGCAACTCGCTCCGGAAGTGCTCTCGTTGCTGACCGCGGACGAGCCGTACGTGTCGGTGAACGTGTCGCCCGAGACGCTGCAGCGCCCGGAGTTCGCCGACTCGCTGATCGAGCGTTTCGCCGACGCCTCGCTCACCCTCGACGGGCTGGTGATCGAGATCGTCGAGGAAGGCATGATCGTGGACTGGCAGACGCTGCGACGCAACGTCGAGATCCTCCAGCACGACGGGGCGTTGATCGCCCTCGACGACTTCGGAACGGGAACGTCCAACCTCCGCTACCTGAGCGAGATCGAGCCCGATCTGGTCAAGCTCGACCGGTCGTTGCTGCAGTGGGCGGAATCGCCCCGAGGGCGCTCTGCGGTCTGCCAGGTGGTCGGGTTGGCGCGCGGGGCGGGGGCCCGGGTCGTGGCCGAAGGGGTCGAGGACACCGACGGACTTCGCCTGGCGACCAGCCTCGGGGTCGAGTTCGTCCAGGGCTTCCTGTTCGGTCGGCCCGCCACCCGACGGTCGGTCCTCGCCCGGCTGCACCAGGACCGGGATCGTCGCCTGGCGGCGCCCCGTCCGCTGCAGGAGCCCGAGCCGACGGGCACTGGGCCCGCGCCGTCGGCTCCGTGGGCTGCGGTGACCGCGTGGGCACCGGTCACCGCCTTGGCCCCATCGTCGCGACCGCCGGCGACGCCAGCGTCGGCGCCGCGGGCTGCGTCGGCGCCGCGGGCTGCGACGGCTCCCCCGGCCGCGCCGGCGACGGGCGCCTCCGGTGTCGCCGTGTCCGGTCCGTCAGCCGTGTCCGGTCCGTCAGCCGTGCCCGGCTGACTCCGGCCGCGCCGAGCGGGCCCGGGCGATGGTTGTTTGCTGAGTGCGCCACACCCGGTCGCTGAGCGACACGTGGTACACGTGGGGGTTCACGAGTCGCCGGACGCCCGGATCGAGCCGATCGACGTCGGCCCGGCACCGTTCCCGCAACTCGTCGAGCGACGTCGTCACCACGTCTGGGCCGATCGGTGCGAGCAACGGCTCGGCGCGAGCGATGGTGGCGCGGCGGATCGTCGTGGACACCCCGGCGTCGTACGGGTGGTGCGCTTCGATGAGGTCGTTGGTCATGGGATCCTCGTCCGGCTCGGTCACCAGGTCGACCGTCGCCACGTCGTGACGGTCGTAGAGGCGCCAGACCTGCTTGGCCCCCGGGATCGGGATCTTCGCCGGATTCTCCGACAGCTGCGGTGCTTGCGCCACACCAGCAACGTCGGGCGTCCGAAACAGGGCAGATCGACCAGCTCGACAGTGTCGCGGTCCTGATCCGACCCGAGGTGCCGCACTCGACACATCGCCGGTCGAGATCCGAGACTCGACATGCACCTCGAGGGGCTGATCCGGGCGTCGACGATGCCGAGCACGGTGATGTCAGGCAGGCCGACGAGCAACTCGCACATGCGAGTAGCGTTCTGTTCCACGAGGGCTCCGAATCTGGTTTGGCGTAGGAACCACCAGATTCGCGAGCCCTCACCTCGCGCTCACGGATACTCCAACCCCGCCCCACCCGCCCAGATCCGAAGCGCCGCGTTGATCGCCCTCGACGACTTCGGAACGGGAACGTCCAACCTCCGCTACCTGAGCGAGATCGAGCCCGATCTGGTCAAGCTCGACCGGTCGTTGCTGCAGTGGGCGGAATCGCCCCGAGGGCGCTCTGCGGTCTGCCAGGTGGTCGGGTTGGCGCCGGGGCGGGGCCCGGGTCGTGGCCGAAGGGGTCGAGGACACCGACGGACTTCGCCTGGCGACCAGCCTCGGGGTCGAGTTCGTCCAGGGCTTCCCGTTCGGTCGGCCCGCCACCCGGCGATCGGTCCTCGCCCGGCTGCACCAGGACCGGGATCGTCGCCCGGCGGCGCCCCGTCCGCTGCAGGAGCCCGAGCCGACGGGCACTGGGCCGCGCCGTCGGCTCCGTGGGCTGCGGTGACCGCGGGCACCGGTCACCGCCTTGGCCCCATCGTCGCGACCGCCGGCGACGCCAGCGTCGGCGCGCGGGCTGCGACGGCTCCCCGGCGCGCCGGCGACGGGCGCCTCCGGTGTCGCCGTGTCCGGTCCGTCAGCCGTGTCGGTCCGTCAGCCGTGCCCGGCTGACTCCGGCCACGCCGAGCGGGCCCGGGCGATGGTTGTTTGCTGAGTGCGCCACCCGGTCGCTGAGCGACGTGGTACACGTGGGGGTTCACGAGTCGCCGGACGCCCGGATCGAGCCGATCGACGTCGGCCCGGCACCGTTCCCGCAACTCGTCGAGCGACGTCGTCACCACGTCTGGGCCGATCGGTGCGAGCAGCAGCTCGGCGCGAGCGATGGTGCGCGGCGGATCGTCGTCGACACCCCGGCGTCGTACGGGTGGTGCGCTTCGATGAGGTCGTTGGTCATGGGATCCTCGTCCGCTCGGTCACCAGGTCGACCGTCGCCACGTCGTGACGGTCGTAGAGGCGCCAGACCTGCTTGCCGCCCGGGATCGATCTTCGCCGGGTTCTCCGAGAGCTTCACCGCCGGTTGCATCTCGCCGTGCTCGTCGGCCAGCGCGACGAGCTTGTAGACGCGTGAACGACGGAGCCCCGTCGGAGGTGATGAGTCGGGTGCCGACGCCGTACACGAGCCGGCGGCGGATCCGTTCCGGATCGACACCGAAGCGGGGCGCCTCCTCGTCGATCTGGGTGAGGATCTGCCAGATCGTGAGCTCGTCGAGATCACCCGACAACACGATCGACACCTCCGGGAACCCCGCCTCGTCGAGGGCCGCGGCGCAGCGCACGGCGAGATACGCGAGGTCGCCCGAGTCGAGACGGATTCCCCGCCCTTCGTGTCCCTGCTCCCGGAGCTCTCGGAACACGGTGATGGCGTTCGGGAGGCCGGACCGCAGGGTGTCGATCGTGTCGATCAGCAACAGGCAGGCGTCGGGGTAGAGCTCGGCGAAGGCTCGGAACGCCTCGAGCTCGCCGCCGCCCAAGGCCATGAACGCCTGCACCATCGAGTGGGCGTGGGTCCCCGCGGGATCGACCCCGAGCCCCAGCGCGGCCTCGACGTCCGAGGTCGACGTGCAGCCGGCGACGAGGGCCCCGCGGATCGCTTCGGTGACCCCGGTGCCCGGCCCGCGTCGCATCCCGAACTCCAGCACCGCCGAACCCTGGGCGACCCGCACGACCCGGGCCGCCTTGGTGGCGATGAGCGACGGATAGTTGCAGATGTTCAGCAACGGCGTCTCGAGCAACTGCGCCGCGGCCAGCGGCCCTTCCACGGTGATCAGGGGAACGTTGGGGTGGCCGACCCGACCCTCGGCGAGTCCGGTGAGGCGCAGCGACCCGGCCAGATCCACCCCGGCGAGCCAGTCCAGGAAGTCCTGGTCGAATCGGGGACGGCCGGTCGGATCGTGGAGCCCGGCGAGGTCCTCGAGCGTGGCGTCGTCGAAGCGCGTCGCCTGCATCCATGCGAGCAACGGGCCGTGGCCGACCATGACCGAGAACCCGGCCTGGTGGGTGCCATAGTCGGGGTTCGAGCGGAACGAGTAGTCGAACTGTGCCGCTCGCTCCGCGATCCCACGCCGGTGGTAGAGCTGGGCCATCACCAGTTGGTAGAGGTCGGTGAACAGCGGGCCTCGGACCGGCCGAGCGGATCGACCCTCGCCGACGCCGCTCACGACGCCCGCCCTGCGAGGACCTCGACGCCGAGGGCCTCGAGGTCTCGGCGGACCTCGGCGGCGGTGTCGGGGAACACGGGTCGGCTCAGGTCCCATCGGACCACGGTCGCGAACCCGGCGGCGAAGGCGTCCTTGGCGCTCGCCGCAACGCACACGTCCGACGCCAGGCCGCACACGATCACTCTCGTCACCCCCGCTCGCGCAGGTACCCGGCCAGCCCGGTCGGTGCGACGACTCCGCTCACCGGGTCGGCGACGGAGAACGCCAGTACCCGTCGGCACCGGTGGTGCCCTTGCGCACGACGAGGTCGGCGTCGCTCGGCAGGTCCCGGTGCAGCTCGGCCCCCACGTGTCCCGCACGCAGTGCACCGGCCAGGTGCCGCCGTCGGTGGCGAAGTGCGGTGTCACCGGGGGATGCCAGTCCTGGGTGACCACGAGTGTGCCGCCCGCGACCCGGATCGCCGTCATCTCCGCGGCGATCGCCGCCACGATCGTCTCGCCGCCGGCGACGTAGAGCGAGCCCGCCGGATCGGCGAAGTCGTGCTGGACGTCGACGACCACGAGGGCATCGCTCGGGCGGTACTCGGTCCCGGGTGGGGAGTCCAGATCACCCGGGTGCAGGGATTCGGCCATGGACGAAGTCTGCCCGACCTCGGTGCGCGAACCTGGTGCCGATGGGCGATCAGGAGTTGATCGAGCGGTGCGTGGATGCCGTGTGCGATCGGGACCCCCAACTCGGTGGATTCGCCGGAGAAGCGGCGGAGTCGCTGTTCCCAGAGCACGAACTCGGCGTCCTCTGGCAAGCCAGCCTGCAACGCTGGATCTGGTGGGAGGTCCCGAGCACCTACCCGCAGGAGCGTTGGCGGCGGTTGCAGTTCGGCGCCGCGGCCCTGCTCGACGAGCTCGGCTACGACGACTACGCCGACCTGGTGCGCTCCGCCCAGACCGACGCCCTGCTCGACCTGTGGTCGGAGTCCGCGGTGCAGGCCACGGAGCTGGCCCGACAGAGCATGGACGACTCCGGGGTCGAGCCGCTCGTCCCGGACGAGGTCACGGCCCGAACGTTCCGGTTCGCCGGAGCGCCGGGCGAGCTCGAGGGGACCGCGCTCGCCCAGTGCCAGATCGACCTCGAAGCGGCGATCGAGTCCACCCGATCGGGTCGGTTCGAACTCGTACCCGGGCACACCCCGTACACACCGGGTGGGCGGGGCTGGCGGCGCCGCAACGCGGAACTGGTGGCTCATTCGCTCGATCTGGATCGGCCGGAGAACGCCGGGCAGTCGTGGCGGTCGCTCGTCGTCTCCGAGCGCGTGGCGGCCTGGGCCGGCTCGACCTACGAGACCGAGCTGACCCGATGGCGCGATCGGATCGCCCGCCATGTCCTGGTTCCTCCCGCGACGCCGCTCGCCGAGGATTCACCGCTGCGGCGGGCGCCCGGCGTGGAGCCGGCGCTCGCCGAGGCCGCCACCGCGTTCCTCGGCCCGGTCTGCTGGCTGCTCGAGCGATGCGCCGAACCGGACGGGCTGACGCTCACCGGCGCCGGCTACCTTCCGCCGGTCGAGGTGCGCTCGGCCTGTGATCGGTTCGGTTGGTGGCCGTTCCACGGGACGCCGCGCTCACAGGCCGACGTGCACCAGATCGGGCTGTTGCGCGAGGTGCTCGCCACTCGCCGATGGGTGCGGTCCGGTCGTCGACGGCTGGTCACGACCGAGCGCGGCCGGCGACTGCTCGATGCGCCGGGTGAGCTCTGGTGGGAGCTGGTCGGGTCGCTCGGGCAGTGGGATCGCTTCGGCGACGCCCTGGCCGAAGCGCTCGCCCTGCGGCTCCTCGCCGGGCCGATCGAAGGGTACGCGCGCTCGGTCGGCACCGAACTCGCCGACTCGCTCGCGCGTGAAGGGTGGCGCACCTCGACCGGCGACCTCCTCGTCGCCGCGATCGAGCAGGCGGTGGTCGAACGGATGTGGTGGTGGCGGATCCTCGGCCTGGTCGAGGAAACCGGGTTCGACGGGGGCGCGGCGCCGTCGATGCGGCTGGCGCCGCACGGTCGGACCGTCGCGCTGGCGTTCGTGCATCTGCGGGCGACCCGACCGGGCGACTGAGCGAAGCCGACCGCGTCGCTCAGGCGGCGTCGAGGAACAGCCGCCAGGACGGCGGCGGTCGGCGGATGCCGGCCGTGACCAGCGACGCCCGCGTGGGGACGAACGGCTCGCGCTTGAGCGTCCAGCCGTAGCGATCGTGCATCTCCTGCAGCGTGCGATCGCCCTTCTGCAACGAGTTGTGGGCGGTGCAGGCCGCCACCAGGTTCTCCCAGGTGTCGGGGCCGCCCCGTGACTTGGGGAGGAGATGGTCGACCGAGGTGCCGCGACGGGTACACGGCACACCGGCCACGACGAACTGGCATTCGTGGTGGTCCCGTCGCCGGACGCCTTGCTTGGTGCACGCGGGTGGGCGGACGTCGGCCCGAACCCGTCCGCTGGCGTACCGAACGGCGATGACGGCCGGGACCTCGACGGTGATGCTGGGCGAGTGGAAGATCGCGACGATGTCCTCGGATGCCGCGACGACCTTGTCCTCGACCAGGCGTTCGACGGCCTCTTGGGCACCGATCACCCGGTCGATGCGCCAGGCAGCATCGAGCAACAGCACGGGGGCATTCAGGTTCACGTCCACCTCCATGGGGTCACGCATGGGTGGGTTTCGGGCAATCGTTGCAGGTTTCCCCGGCCCTGGAGCGGGTCCAGGCGTCATTTCCGGGTGCACTGGAGTTCAGCACGGCCTGGTGTACCTCAGGTGTCACCCGTGAGTCGTGTCGATTTCCGGAACGCGAACGCCGGCGGTCAGGTCCCGCAGTAGGTGACGTAGCGGCCGAAGTCGTCGGGGGCGGGCTCGGTGTACCGCTCGAACCCCGGCCGGACGGTGTACGGGTCCCGGAGCACCTCGACGAGTCGATCGAACGGGGCCAGGTCGTCGTGATCGGAGGCCGCGGCGAGCGCTGCTTCGACGAGATGGTTGCGGGCGATGTTCGCCGGATTGACGCGGTCCATGGCGTCGGCCACTCGCCCGCCTGGCCGATCCTCGAGTGCCAGTCGGGCCCGCCACTCCGGCAGCCATGCCTCGAGCCCGTCGATCGTCGCGCCGTCGTGACGCAGCACGTCGGCGAGCATCCGGAACGTGGAGGTCAGATCGAGTCGTTGCATCTGCAACCGGTGGAGCAGCCCGTCGACCAGCTCGTCGTCACGCTCCTGATCGCTCACGAGACCGAGCTTGCGCCGGAAGCGATCGAGCCGCGCCGTCTCGTACCAAGCGTCGAACCGCTGGAGGACGGCGGTGACCCGCTCGACCGCCCGTTCGTGGTCCTTCGCCACGTCGACGTCGTAGAGCGTGAGCGTGGCCTCGGCGAGCCGGGCCAGGTTCCACGTCGCGATGCGCGGCTGGTTGCGGAACGAGTAGCGGCCGCCCTCGTCGATCGAGGAGAACACCGCCGCCGGATCGTAACGATCGAGGAAGGCACACGGCCCGTAGTCGATCGTCTCACCGGAGATCGTGGTGTTGTCGGTGTTCATGACGCCGTGGACGAACCCGACCGACATCCATGCCGCGACGAGCGCGGCCTGACGCTGTACCACCCGGCCGAACCACGCCAGGTATCGGTCGGGATCGGGGACGGCCCCGTCGCGATCGCCGACGAGATCGGGGTCGTGCCGCTCGATGGCGTGATCGGCGAGGCGGCGGACGTGGTCCGGGCCGAGCTGGGCGGCGTACTGGAAGGTGCCGACCCGGAGGTGGCTCGACGCGATCCGAGCGAGGAGGGCGCCCGGCAACAGCCGCTCGCGACGCACCGGCTCGCCCGTGCCGACGACCGCGAGCGACCGGGTCGTCGGAATGCCCAGCGCATGCATGGAGGCGGCGATGACGAACTCTCGCAGCATGGGCCCGACGCCGGCCTTGCCGTCGCCGCCTCGGGCGAAGGGGGTGCGACCCGACCCCTTGAGGTGGAGGTCCCAGCGTCGGCCGGAGGGATCGAGCAGCTCGCCGAGGAGCAGCGCCCGACCGTCCCCCAGGCGGGGTGAGAACCCGCCGAACTGATGGCCGGCGTAGGCGAGGGCCACCGGTTTCGCATCCTCGGGCACGGCTGCGCCCGTCAGGAACGCGAGGCCGGGATCGGTGTGGAGCCAGGCCGGATCGAGGCCGAGTTCGTCGGCGAGGGCCTCGTCGAGCGCGAGGAGGCGAGGGGCCGGCGGGACGTCGGCCGACCACTCGATGACCAGCTCGGGCAGCTCGTCCGCGTAGCGGTGCTCGAGGACGGGACCCGTGGTGACACCCATCCGGTCACGCTACCCGGGCGTGACGGGCCGGATCTCGGCGGTGTCCGGGTCAGCCGGTGGCGGGGAAGTAGCCGGCGAGGTCGGCGATGAGATGGGTCCCGCCGCTCGTCGCGAGGCACACCAGCCCGTTCTGTCCCGGCTTGGTGACCACGAGGTTCGGCGCGGTCTGACCCGCCTTCAGATTGAGGTTCGAGGCGGTCGGCATGGCGTCTCCGCACGGCCACACCGTCACGAACCCGTCGGCGGTGGCTTCCGTCGCCGTCACGTTGAGGACCACGGCGCTGGCATCGTCGGGCACTTGCGCCGTGCCGACGCGGGTGACGTCGAGGGCGATGACGTCGCCCGCCGCGGGCTTGTCGCCGCCATAGCCACGCTGCCCGGCTGCGGGCCGGGTCTCGAGCAGGCGCTCGGGGGTGACCGCTCGATAGTTGCTGCCCGCGGGGAAGTAGCCGGCGATGTCCGCGATCAGGTGGGTGCCTCGTTCGGTGTAGATGCACACCCGACCGTTCGTCCCGAGCTTGGAGACGACGAGGTTGGCTCGCGTGTGGCCCTGGACGAGGTTCAGGTTCGACGCCGTCGGCATGGTCTGCCCACACGGCCACACCGTGACGTATCCGCTCTCGGTGGCGTCCACGCCGGTCACGTTGACGACCACTCCGGCCGCGTCGTTCGGAACGTCGTTGCGCCCGGCGACCTTCAGCTGGATGATCTCGCCCGCCCTCGGCCGTTCGCCGGTGCTCGCGTAGCCGACGCGTCCGGCGTTCGCTCGGGTCTCGAGGATCCGGGTCGGGTTGAACGAGACGAACGGCGACTCCGGGCCGAAGTAGCCGGCGACGTCGAGGATGATGCCGGTCGTCTGGGCGCTGTAGACACAGATCCGGCCTCTCGCATCGAGTTTCACGATGGCGAGGTTCGGGGTCGTCTCGCCCTGGCGGTAGTTCACGTTCGACGCGGTCGGCATGGTCTGGCCGCAGGGCCAGACGGTCAGGAAACCGTCGGTGACCGGATCGACGGCCGTGACGTTCACGGCCACCGAGGTCGCGTTCTCGGGCACGTTCGCCAGGCCGGCGACGGGGATGGTCAGGAACCCCCCGGCGGCGAGCGGCGGAGCGGGGGTGCCGTCGGACCTGGTGCGGGTGTCGAGGAGTCGCTCGGGCTTGGGGAGCGGCTTGATGACCGGCCGGTCCTCGATCGGCGGCGAGGGCGCGACCGTGGTCCCGGGGGCGACCGTCGTCGAGGGCAGCGGTGTCGGTGCGGTGATCGAGGGTGACGTGGTCGACGGTGAGACGGTCGACGGTGACGTGACCGTCGGTGAGGTGGTCGTGCCGCTCGTCGGTGACGTGACCGTCGGTGGGGTGGTCGTGCCGCTCGTCGGTGACGTGACCGACGGTGAGATGGTCGTGCCGCTCGTCGGTGTCGTGGTCGGCGCCGTGGTGCTCGGTGTCGCGGTCGTGGGGGACACGGTGGAGGGCGCCGCGGTGGTCGACGGTGGTGCGGTGGTCGAGGCAGGCACGGTCGTCGAGGTCGGGGGAACCAGGGCTTGCGAGTCCGGGATCCAGCGGCTGATGACGACGTCCTGGGAGGCGATGTCGTAGCCGGCGACGACGCGAGGCGTCTCGTCGAACAGGTACAGGGCGTTGCCGAACGGTTCGATCCGGAGTTGGTCGGAGGCCCGATCGACGATCGGGCCCGACGCTCCGGTGGCCGCGTCAGCTCGAGGACGTCGCGGCTGGCGCCGCGAGCCAGCCGATCACGTGGCCGTCGCGCCGGTCCAGCTGGAGGAGTCGGCGAGGGCGACGGTTCCGCCCGTTCCGAATGCCTCGTCGACGGCTCCGTCGGCGCGATGGCGCATCACCCGAGCGAGATGGGCCGGGGTGTCGTAGGACGTGGTGAGGAAGGCACCCTCGGCGAGGGCGAGGACGTCGCCCGGCTCCTCGGTGCCGTACCAGATCGGCGCGCCGTCGGGGCCGAGCAACAGTCGACCGTCGTACGGCGAGTCGTTGCGGCCGGGTCCAGCTCGACGTCGAGCCCGTCGAGGATCACCGAGAGGACCGCCGCCCTGATCGAGGAGTGCCGCCTCCACGACGTCGACGCTCGATGCACCCGGCCACAGGTTCGTGGCGAGGGCGGTGCCACCGATCCCGTACGCCGGAACGGGTTGGCCCGACGCGGTCAGCAACGTGCAACCGTCGATCGTGCAGATCAGGAACTCGCCGTAGGCGGTGGCGGTCGCGGCGACGAGACCGGAATCGTCCAGACCCGGAACCGTTGCCGAGGTCACGTACCCCAGGGTGGCGGTCTCGCCGAACGACACCGTCGGCGTCCCCGCGGCGTCGAGCAGGACGAGGCGCTCGACGAGCCCGTGCTCCCACGCCAGGAGGCGCCCGTCGGGAAGGAGGTCGAGGGGGTCGACGGGGACGAAGCCGCCCGTACCCCAACCGGTGTCGAGGTGGCCCGTCGGATCGAGACGGGCGGTTCCGCCCGAATCGTCGGCGAGATACGTGCGGCCGAGGTCGTCGGCGCCGACCACGCGTGCGTCGCTCCAGGCGGGGAGCTGGATGGCGCCCTCGGGATCGAAGGAGGCGTCGAGTGACCCATCGACGAGGAACCGCAGGACCCGGATCCCGGCGAGGTGCTCGACCGACGCGGCGACGAGTAACCGTCCGTCGGGGGCCAAGGTGGCGTCGTGCAGGTGATCGGTCGTGCCGGTCGAGAGCGCGATCGTGACGGCGGCCCCGGTGGCCGTGCCGTTCGAGTGGTACTGGCGCACGGTCCCGTCGGTCCAGATCCGCACGGTGCCGTCGGCGAGGACGGAGAATCGGCTCGAACCCGAGACCGGGATGGCCGTGAAGGCCGGGTCCACCTGGCGGGCCGCCGTCCAGCGCACCACCCGGGAGGTGGTCGAGGTGAACACCGTTCCGTCGGGTCGGCTGACGAGTTGGCGCGGGAGTTCGCTCCAGGCGTTGCCATAGGAGCCGCTGGCGACGAGATGACCGTCGCTGAGCGCCAGTTCCTGCAGCGTCTCCTGTCCGCCGATCGAACCGACCATGAGCACCGATGTACCGCCGACCGGCACGAGGAGTCGGACGTCGTCGGTGTTGACGACCGGCCCGTTGAGCGCGGTCACGAGGGTTCCGGCGGCGTCGAATCGCCGCAGCTTCTTGACCAGGTGTTGTAGTAGGCGTAGGTGAGGGCGACGAAGCCACCGTCGGGCGTCGGGGCCGCGGCGAGGAACCGGTCGATGCCGCTGCTCGGAACCGCCGCGTAGGAGGGTTGGGCGGTTCCGGTGGCATCGAAGCCGAGCAGGACGAGATTGGTGCCGAGCACGACGATCCCACCGTCGTTGCGGGCCCAGACGGTGTGGGCGCCGGGCGCATTGCCCGTTGCAACCCCGCCGGTCCCCCACGAGGTACGCAGGGCGCCGGCCGACGACAGCCGGACGAACTGGTCCTGGCCCGCGGTCGCATCGAGTCCGACGACGAGGTCGGAGCCGAGCAGCCACATCCCGGATGGCGCCCTGGCGTCGACCTCGACCTCGAGGAATCCGGCCGACCCGAACGCCGCGTCGAAGCTGCCGTCGGCGAGCAGATGGGCGACGCGCAGCGTCTGGCCGCTGGGATCGAGCCCGGCGACGAACAGGCCGTCCGCGGTGTCGGGTGTGCTGGTGACGAGGGCGCCGAGTGGCGCAGCGAGGTGGACGAGTCCGTGATCGCCGAAGCTCTGATCGAGGGCGCCCGCCGCGTCGAGTGCGTAGGCCACCGAACAATGGACCCCCAGGCTCCGCCCCTCGGTGGCGCCGCTGCCGTTGGCGAGGGCCACCGGGATCGGCGCACACGTCGAGGTGGACGAACCCCCGAGCCGTGGTTCCAGGCGACCGAACCCTGGTCGCCGAATTCCTGGTCGAGGACGTAGCCGGCGGTCAGTCCGGTCGGACTGGTGGGACGGCGGCGGCATCGGGCTGGAGGCCGCCCGTTCCTCGGTCGCGGGGACCGAGTGAGCCCGGTGCCACGACGCCGATGATGACGGCCGCGACGACGAGGCCGCCGAGTACGAGCAGGGTGTTGCGCCGGCGCGCCGTTGGGCGTTGCATCGGCGATCGACGCCGTGTCGGGGCGCGGCCGGACCGAGCGTTTGCCTGCGCCCGTGCCGTTGTCTTCGTGATCCACAGCGCTCCTCCACGCCTCCGGAATCTGATCGTGCGGGCTGGAGCGGAGTCGGTGGCCCGACGTCGTCGCGCGTCGACGTGGGCCGACCGGCGGAGCGCACCTTGCCGAATCGGTCACGGTGTCGGGACGAGCGCGAGCCGAGAGAGTGAGGAGATCTTGAGTGGTCCGATCCACTGCGGGGCGCGCATGATCCGCCCATCACTTCGGTTGCCCAGCTCCTCCAACCCGACGGTCTCGTCGTCGGCGAAACGATCCCGTGGTCATCCCTGCCGACGACGGACGGTCCGGGGCTGTACGTCGTGAGCACCGACGCGGACCCACGGTTCGCGGTGGGATCGGCGACCGCTCCGCTCGACCCCGCATGCATCGAGCGGTTGCTCGAGGTCTCGCCCGGGCTCCGGATCGGCCGCTCCCGTCCGGCACCGTCGGAGCTGGCCGCCGCCGTGGGCTCCTGGTGGGTTCCCGGAGCAACGGTGGTGTACGTCGGCGCCACCAAGCGTTCGCTCACCGTTCGGGTCGCAGAGCTGGCTCGGACGCCGCTCGGGGCGCGAGGTCCCCATCGGGCGGGATGGCCGATGAAGCTGCTCGGCTGTCCGCTGTATGTCCATCTCGTGGTGGTCGCCAGCGATGTCCACGGCCACGAACGCCGGTTCCTCCGCCGCTTTGCCGCTCGACACGGCTCCGCGCTCGCGTTGCCGTTCGCCAACCTGCTCGGTCCCGACGGCCGTCGCAAGGAGCCGGTCATCGCCGGAACCTCGCAGGCGCCGCCGTCCGACCAGAGCCCCCGTCAGTTCGAGACGAGCACGCCCATGGCGTCGACGATGACGTCGGTCGACCCCTCGGCGTAGAGACAGACCGCGCCCCCCGTGCCGACCCGGGTGATCACGGAGTTCGCGACCACGTCACCGGCCCGATAGTTCAGCGTCGAGGTCGCCGGCCGCGGGGTTCCGCACGGGTACGCGACCAGCCAGCCACCGGCCTGTGGCCCGACGACGGTCACGTTGAGGACGACCACCGAGGCGTTGGCCGGAACGCCGAGGCGGCCGGCGATCTGAACGCTCCGCTCCTGCGCACCGACCACACCACCTCGTTGGAACCGGCCGTCGTCGGTGGCGGCACCGGCCCGGGTGTCCATCAGCCGCTGGGGGCGCTCCAACCCGGCGTAGACCCCGGCGGGGAAGTACCCGGTGACGTCGACGATCACCTGCACCTCGACCGAGGTCCGCACGCAGATCGTGCCGGAGGGGGACAGCGACATCGTCACGCCGTTGGCGACGGCGCGGTCGGTTCCGAAGTTGATGTTCGAGGTGCTCGGTTGGGTCGTCGTGCACGGCCAGACGGTCGCGTACCCGCCGCTCGCCGCCTCGACGACCGTGATGGTGATCAGCACCGCGCCGGCATCGGGCGGCACGCCGAGGCGGCCGGCGAGGTTCAACGAGAGCGGGGTGGCCGCCAGCCGGCGTCCGATGCCTTCGTACCAGTGGTCGTCGGTAGCCGAGCCGACCCGGGTGTCGAGGACGCGGACCGGCGCCCCGAGTGTCTGCAGCGAACTCCCGGCCGGGAAGTAGCCGGACACGTCGATGACGAAGTCCGCGTTCACGGACGACACGAGGCACAGCGCCCCCGCCGTCCCGACCCGGACCACGGCGGCGTTGGCGGCGTCTCGGTTCACCCCGAAGTTGATGTTCGACGTGCTCGGCTGCGCCGTACCGCACGGCCAGATCACCGCCCAGCCGTCGGCCGCGGGCCCGGTGACGGTCAGGTTGATCGTCACGGCCTCGGCCGAATTGGGGATTCCGAAGCGACCGGCGATGGTCATCAGTTGGATTCGCCCGGCGCTGAGTCGGCCGGTGGCGGCGAATCTCCCGTCGTCGGTCGCGCTGTTGGCTCGGGTGTCGAGGGCCCGCTGGGGGACGGCGAGCGGAACGTAGGTCGGCGTCGGGCCGACCGCCGCCCGGCTCGGCGCCCCCACCGCCGGAGCGCTCGAAGGGCCCGGACCGAGGAGACCGAGGACCGCGACGGTCATCGCCACGATCGCGGCCACCCCGGATCTCGAGCGTCGGAACGGGCGCAGCACGGGCCGATCCTAGAGGAATCCTCGGTTCCGTCGCCCTGGGTCGTGTGGCGTTCTGCCTGCTTGAGGAACATTTGAGTCGGGTGGCGATCGGCTCCTCGTCAGGAACTCGATGGATCGGCGTTCTCTCCGTCACGCAGCGATGCGGACGAGAGGACAGCGAGATGACGAAGTCACGTTGGCGTCGGGGACCGGTCGTCCTCGGTGCACTGGCCACGATGGCCACGGTGTTGCCGGCCCACGCTTCCGCCCAGAGCGGCGCGGCGCCCGGGGAGGTCACGGCGCCGTCGGCGGCGGCCGTGGCGGTGGCGCCCGAGGCGATCGCGGACGCCACCGACGCCCTGGACGAGGTGTCGGTCGTGCTCGAGCCGGGAACGTCGATCGACGACTTCCGGGCGAGCATGGACGCCGCGGGTACGCCGTACCAGCGCATCACCGACCTCGGCGACGGGGCCCTCTCGGTCCAGTTCGCCACTCGGACCGATCTGGTCGGTCAGGCCAGCGCGTTGGCCGCGTTCCAAGGCGTCGTCGGGGCCGACCCGGAACTCGTCATGACGATCGCCGACGCCGGGCCCGAGGTCGGTGCCACCACCGCGGCAACGACGGGGACCTCGTCGGTGGCCCCGACACCGAACGACGAGTTCTGGAGCAGCCTGTGGGGCCTCCACGAGAGCCCGACCGAACAGGGCGTCGGCGTGCTCGACGCGTGGTCGCGCACGATGGGCTCGCCGGCCACCGTCGTCGCGGTGATCGACACCGGCTACATCAAGCACAAGGACCTGAAGAAGAACCAGTTGCCGGGTTGGGACTTCCTCGACAACGACGACAAGCCGCTCGACGATCAGTTGTGCGCGTCCACCAGCAGCCCGCCGACGCTGCACGGCACCCACGTGGCCGGGACGATCGCGGCCCAGGGCAACAACAAGAAAGGTGTGATCGGCGTCGCACCGTCGGCGAAGTTCATCCCCGTTCGAGCCCTCGGCTCGTGCGGTTCGGGCAGTTCGACGGCGATCGCGCTGGGCATCAAGTGGGCCGCGGGCATTCCGGTGCCGGGCGCTCCGGTCAACCCGTATCCGGCCAAGATCATCAACATGTCGCTCGGGGGCGCGGGGAGCTGCCCGACGCTCTACCAGGACGCCATCGACGCCGTGACGGCACTCGGCGAGATCGTGGTGGTCGCGGCGGGCAACGAGAATGCCGACACCGCCGGGTTCACGCCGGCGAACTGTGATCACGTGATCACGGTGGCCTCGATCCAGTCCGACGGGACCAAGTCGTCGTTCTCCAACTACGGGGCCGAGGTCGACGTGGCGGCGCCCGGGTCGGGCATCTTGTCGACCTTCCGTGACACCAACAAGACCGGCAAGGCCGGCAAGTGGCCGGAGGGGTACAGCTCCCTGAACGGGACCTCGATGGCCACCCCGCACGTGGCCGGAGTGCTCGCCCTGCTCGCCTCGGTCGACCCGACCGTGACGACCGACGAGGCGCTGGCGTTGCTCGGCCAGTCGGTACGGAGCTTCCCCACTGCGTGTACGGGATGCGGAGCCGGACTGCTCGACGCCGGGGACCTGCTCGCTCTGGTGACCCCCTCGCCGAGCATCGCCAGCCCGGCGGCGAACTCGACGATCTACATCGGCAGCAAGGTCGTCATCGGCTGGGAGGAGGTCGAGGGCAAGAAGGTGACCGCCGATCTCGTCACGGCCTCGGGGGCCGTCATCAAGTTGGGCTCCTCCAATCCGGCCAAGGGCGCCATGGTCAAGAAGCTGTCGGCCAAGGCCCCGGCCGGGTCGGCGACGCTGCGGCTCACGATCACCTCGAACACCAAGCCGGCGACCACCTCGACCCTCGAGGTGCCGGTCACGGTGGCCCAGCCCTACGTCGGGGTCACCACTCCGTCGGCCGTCACGGTCGGCGAGAAGGTCACGGCGACCTGGCTCGCCAACGGCGCGACCAAGTCCACCGGGAAGCTGATCATCCTCCAGCAGAACGGAACCCAGACCGTGCTCAAGCAGGGCGTCAAGCTCCAGAAGGGCAAGTTGAAGTTCGTGTGGCCGACCGGTGTCACCGGCCCGGTGAACGTCACCCTCGTCCCGGACAGCTCGGGAACGGTCTCGGGCGTGCTGCCGGCGATCGCCACCGCCGAGCTGAACCCCGTGAGCTGAACCCGTGAGCTGAACCCGTGAGCTGAACCCGCCGAGCGTCGCTCAGGGCTCGAACTCGCGGTCCAGCGCGGCGTCGGCAGCATGATCCAACTCGGCCTCCAGGAACTTCACCCGACTCTCGAGTTCGGGGACCTTGGCCGCCTCACGCTCGAGCTGGTCGACCCGTTCCTGGAGGTCGAGGGCCCGTTCGGCCTCCCGTTCGGCCTCGTCCAACTGGAGGCGCACGTCGTGTTCGGCTCGCAGTCGATCATGGAGATGGTCGATCTCCTGCAAGTGGAGGTCCCGTTCGACATCGAGTTCCTCGAGCCGCTGCTCGTAGCGGCCGATCTGCGTACGGGCATCGCCGAGCTCTCGCTGCAGGCGGGCGATCGAGCGGCGCTGAGGAGCGGCCCGTCGTATCCAACCCGCTGCTGCGGTGCCCACCCACGTGAGGATGACCACCGCCGCCCACATCCACCAGGTCTGGGCGATGAAGTAGGTCACGGCTGTGCTCCTTCTCGGACGAGGAACTCGAGACGACGGTTGGCGGCGCGCCCTTCCGCGGTGTCGTTCGAGGCGAGCGGGTCCCGTTCGCCTCGTCCGCTGGCGGTCAGCTGGTCGCTCGGGACGCCGGCCGCGACCAGGTATCGGTACGCCGACACCGCTCGGAGCTCGCTGAGGGTGTCGTTGTCGCCGTCGCTTCCGATCGAGTCGGTGTGGCCGACGATGTCGACGACGACATCGTCAGGGGCGGCGAGGATCGCCGCGGCCAGGCGATCGAGGATCAGCTCCGATTCCGAGGTGAGGAGCACCGAGGACTTCAAGAACGTGACCCGGGACGAGGCGATCACCGCCGTGAGATCGGCCACGGTGACGTCACCGGTGGCGATCGTGGACGCTGGAGCGATGACGACGCCGGCGATGGCCACGCCCTCGCCCACCAGGCCGGCGACGATGCCGTTCGCAGTCGCCGCCGCGGCG
Organism: Ilumatobacteraceae bacterium; assembly: GCA_041394645.1. Classification (GTDB taxonomy): domain Bacteria; phylum Actinomycetota; class Acidimicrobiia; order Acidimicrobiales; family Ilumatobacteraceae; genus JAWKHV01. The sequence continues at coordinate 315,421 of JAWKHV010000002.1, forward strand.
TCGTCGAGGGCGGTGCCCGACACCGCGAGCGTCCCGTCCTGGTACGTGAGCGCACCGATGTCGAGCAGGGGAGCGGCGCTGGTCACCAGCCGGGCCAACCCGTCGAGTGACCGGTCGAACGCCGCCCGGTCGGTGGGCTCGGTCCCGGTCACTTCGAGCGCGTCGACGTAGCCGTCGGGCCCGAACGCGGAGGCCGCAGCGGATCGGAGTTCGCGGCGTGCGTCCTCGTCGGGCAGCCGCCCGGTCAGGGTGACCACTCCCCCGGTCACCGCGGCCGAGGCCGCCATGCCCTCGGCAGCAGGCCCACTCGCCGCGGCATCCGTGACGAGCGGACCGGTGTCGACCACGACGGGCACGGTCGAGTCCGTGCGCTCGTCGACGGTCGTCGCGGCATCGCTGGGGGTGCTGGTCGTGGTCGACGTCGACGAGGGGGGCGACACCGTGGTCGACGCAGTGGTCGATGGGTTGCTCGATGGGTTGCTCGACGGGTTGCTCGACGAGGTGCTCGACGTCGGGGTGGTCGGACCGCCGTCGACCGTCGGCTCGTCGTTGGGGAGGTAGGCGAGGTCGTGGACGTCGTCGGCGTCGGGCATCGTGGCCACCACCTCGAGGGCCCGCTCCCGCCGGGCCGCTGGACCGCGAAGGCGTACATCCGCCCAGGACGCATCGACGGTCACACCGTCGAGCCCGGCCGCCTCGAGGGCGGCGGTCGTGCGTGCGGACAGGTCGTCCTCGATCCGGGCGCGAGCGAAGAACGGCACCGTGACGGCAAGGGCTCCCGCAACGAGCGGTGCCGTGCGGGAGCCCCGGCGACTGCTCGGCATGGTGGTCCTTCGTCGTCGGGAGCGTTCGCTCGGGCCCCTTCGCCGGCTTCGGCCGGCGCCTCTAGGTCGTTCGACTCACGAATCTAGCCGTGTTCGCGAGGTCGCCAGGACAGCTGGCAACCAGCGCGTCCGCTCACATCGAGGCGGAGCGGTGTGACCGTCAGGATGGGGTCGACCCGAGCGAGCATCGGGCGTCGACGAGCGCCGGGTCGGGGTCGGTCGAACACTCGAGGACGTCACCGCTCGGCTGGACGATGGCCACGGTGCGGTCGCCGAGCGGACGGTCCAGGTCGACCTGGAGGTCGACCGGTTCCACGCCGTCGGCGCAGTCGTTCGGCGCGTACTCTTCGATCCGCAGCTCGACGCGCGTCGAATCCTGACGGCGGATCTGGAGACGCAAGGGCTCGGTCTCGCACGCCGACCGCTCCGCCGTGACGACGAGGCGGTCCGACCCGGCCTCACCGCGAACCTCCCGGGTGGGGGCGACGACCCAGGTCTGGACCGAGAGCACGCTCCAGCCGCCGTACAGCACCAGCGCCAGCACGAGGAGCAGGCCGGCCAGCGCGACCTGGGATCCGAGACCTCCACCCCGGCGCGGTCCATCGTCGGGCGATCCCTCGCCGTTCGTCGGGCCGGAGGTGGTGTCCACCCCTCCATCCTCGCGTCATGGCTCGGCACCGCCGTGCTTCCGGACCGGGTCTACGGTCGGGCCCATGACCACGCTGCCCACGACCACGCTCGAACTCCGATCCCTCGTCTCGGAGGACGGCACGTTGGAACTCTCGCTCCAGGAGGTCGAGCTCCCGGCCCCCGGGCCGGACGACGTGGTGGTGCGGATCGGCGCCGCCCCGCTCAACCCGTCCGATCTCGGCCTGTTGTTCGGCGGGGCGGACATGGACCAGGCCGAGGCCTCCGGCACCGCCGAACGGCCCGTGCTGCGGGCGCCGTTGACTCCCAACGTGTTGCGCGCCATGGCCGGGCGCGTGGGCCAATCCCTGGCCGTCGGCAACGAGGCCGGTGGGGTCGTGATCGGGGCCGGTTCGTCACCCGACGCCCAAGCGCTCGTGGGCCGCACGGTCGGGGTCCTCGGTGGGGGCATGTACACGGAGTACCGCGTGGTCGATCGCCGAATGGTGCTCGCGATGCATGACGGTGTCACCCCGACCGAGGCCGCCTCGTGCTTCGTCAATCCCCTCACGGCCCTGGGCATGGTGACGACGATGGAGCTCGATGGGCACACCGCGCTGGTCCACACCGCAGCGGCATCGAACCTCGGACAGATGCTCGTGAAGATCTGTCTGGCCGACGACATCCCGCTCGTCAACGTGGTCCGCAAGCCCGAGCAGGCCGAGTTGTTGCGGGGCATCGGTGCCGTGCACGTCGTCGACACGAGCTCGGCGACCTTCCAGGCCGAGTTGAACGAGGCCCTCATCGAGACCGGGGCGACGGTGGCGTTCGACGCCGTCGGCGGCGGTCTGTTGGCCTCGCAGTTGCTCGCCGGGATGGAGACCGCGGCCAACGCCCGCTCCACCGGCGCCTACAGCCGCTACGGCTCCGACACCTTCAAGCAGGTCTACATCTACGGCGCGCTCGATCTCGGCCCGACCGAACTGCGCCGGACGTTCGGTTTCTCGTGGAGCGTCAGCGGCTGGCTGCTGACCCCGTTCCTGCAGCGGATCGGGGCCGAGCACACCGAGCGCCTCCGTCAGCGGGTGGCGGACGAGATCACGACCACCTTCGCCAGCCACTACACCGCCGAGGTCGACCTGGCCGGCGCCTTGTCGCTCGAGGCCGTCGCCCAGTACTCGAAGCGAGCCACCGGACAGAAGTACCTGGTGCGTCCGACGTCCTGACCCCGTCCACTCCGGGCGCGCCACCGCCGGCGACACCGGGCTTGCTCGACACTTGCGGTGACCTCCGATCGCCGCGGCGTCGAGCATCGCGCGAACATGCTCGTCGGACTCGATGACCCGGGGGGCACGACATGGCAGACGACAGGCGCAACGATGGCGAAGTCATCGCCGAACTACGGGATTGGCTCGCGGACAACTGGGATCCGGACCTGACCGTGGCCCAGTGGTGGGAGCGCCTCGGCCTGGCCGGATGGGCTCGCCCCGATCTTCCCGAGGGTTCCTACGGCCGGGGCTTGTCCCGCAACGATGCCGTGCGGGTCAGCCAGGTGATCGCCGAGCACGGCGCGCTCGGCGCACCGGGCGGCCTCGGTCTGCTGCTCGCCGCGCCGACGATCGCCACCCACGGCACGCCGGAACAGGTCGAGCGCTACGTGCGCGAGATCGTGACCGGCCAGAAGGCGTGGTGTCAGCTGTTCTCCGAGCCCGTCGCCGGGTCCGACCTGGCCGGACTGCAGACCCGGGCGATCCAGGACGGCGAGGAATGGGTCGTCAACGGGCAGAAGGTGTGGACGTCGGGCGGGCACTACGCCGACATGGGCATGCTCATCGCCCGGACCGATTCCGACGTGCCCAAGCACCAGGGCATCACCTACTTCGCCATCGACATGCACCAGCCCGGTATCGACGTACGGCCGCTGCGGGAGATGACGGGTCGAGCCCTGTTCAACGAGGTGTTCCTCACCGAGGCACGCGTCGAGGACGCGGCGATGATCGGCGGCAAGAACAACGGCTGGGCCGTCGCCAACACCACCCTCGCGTTCGAACGGGCCGGGTTGGGTGCGGGTGGCGGCAGCGCCGGCGCCAGCGCGGCGATCCCGGGCACGAAGGCCGGCCACCTCGACCAGCGAGTGGGCGACTTCGTCAGCAGCGGTCGGCGGGCGGGTGGCGGGGCAGGATTCCGCGGCGCAGGCAGCATGCTCACCCGGATCGCTCAGGCCACCGGGGCGTCGAAGGATCCCAAGATCCGCCAGGACCTCGTCCGGTTGCACACGATCGGCGAGCTGGGTCGGATGAACACGCTGCGCCAGAAGGCGTTGCGGGCCAAGGGCGAGGACCTTCCGGGCATCGGCAACATCGCCAAGCTGGCGATGAGCGACATGATGCGACTGCAGCGCGATCTCGGCATGAAGCTGCTCGGTGCCGCGGGCACGCTCCACGCCTACACCCCCGAGCAGAAGGCTGCGCTCGACGAGGCGACCGGACGTCCCGAACTCGGCTTCGTGACCGAGATGGCGCTGTTCGCCCAGGGCCCGCCGATCTACGGCGGCACCGATCAGGTCCAGCGCAACATCATCGGCGAGCGGGTGCTCGGGCTCCCGAAGGAGCCGAACAACGACCGCGTGGTCCCGTTCTCCGAACTCCCGAAGAACGCCTGACGCCTGCGATCCCGCCCGTCGGACGCGGTCGGACCCGTTCTCCACGCTCGCTCTCGACGCACGCGTCGTGCCGTGGGCCCGGCCGTGGCATGCTCCCGGCCGTGCCCGTCGCGCCGACTCCGCTGTTCGAGTTCCGCCGTGTCGGCCTGACGATCGGTGGGACCCGAATCCTGCAGGACGTCGACCTCGTGATCCCGGAGCGGGGGATCACGGTCGTCGTCGGTCCGTCGGGTTCGGGCAAGTCCACGCTGCTGCGGTGCTGCAATCGCCTCGAGACCCCCACCGCCGGGACCATCACCTACCGGGGCGATGATCTCGCCGAGCTCCCGCCGCGAACGCTGCGGCGGCGGGTGGCCATGGTGTTCCAGGCTCCGGTGGTGTTTCCCGGGACGCCGCTCGACAACCTGCGCGCCGCCGATCCAGCGCTGGGAACGGACGAGGGGTGCCGGTTGCTCGAACGGGTCGGTCTGAACCCCGATCTGCTCGAACGCAGCGCCGAGCGTTTCAGCGGCGGCGAGGCCCAACGGCTGTGCATCGCCCGGGCGTTGGCGACCGAGCCCGAGACGCTGCTGGCCGACGAGTGCACCTCGGCGCTCGACCCCGACTCGGCCGAGGTCGTCGAGCATCTCGCCCGCCGCCTCGCGGATGACGGCATGCCGATCGTCTGGGTCACCCACTCCGTCGCCCAACGCGATCGCATGGCCGACCACGTCGTCGCTCTCGCCGCGGGCCGGATCGTGACCGCGGACCCGGAGGAGGAAGCCCGGTGAACTCGAACACCGTCGGTTGGTGGGGGTTGGCGGCGTCGTTGATCTTCGTCGTGGTTGCGATCGCGCTCACGTCGTCGTTCCGGCTCGGGTTGTCCCGAACGATCTCCATCGCCACCGGGCGTTCGCTCGTGCAGCTGCTCGTCGTCGGGAGCGCGCTGACCCTCGTGATCGATCCGGACACCAGCCTGGCCTGGTCGTGGGCGTGGGTGGCCGGCATCATCGTGTTCGCGGCGTACACCGTGACCCGGCGGGTGCCCCAGGTGCCCAACCTGCTGCCCGTGACCCTGGCGTCGAACGTGGCCGTGGCGGTCGTGGGCCTGGCGATCGTGTTCGGGTTCGGGGTGTTCGATCTCGACAGCCGCTCGCTCGTCCCGGTCTCGGGCATGATCATCGGGAACTCCATGAAGTCCGGTGTCGTTGCTGCGATGCGCGTCGTGGAGGCGAGCGCCGAGCAACGGGCGGAGATCGAGGCCGGCCTCGCGCTCGGCATGTCGACCCGCCAGGCGTCGGCCCGCTTCGTCCGCTCGGCCCTCCGCACGGCGATCTCGCCCCAGATCGAGCAGACCGCTGGGCTCGGGATCGTCTTCCTGCCCGGCGCGATGACCGGGCTGCTGCTGGCCGGGGCCGATCCCCTCGACGCCGTGCGGGCGCAGCTGGCGCTGATGTACGTGATCCTGAGCGGCACGGTCGTCGGCAGCATCGTCACGGGCCTGGGCACCGTGTCCCGGCTCACCACCCCGGCCGAGACCCTCCGGGTGACGCACCGAGCCAGTCGCTGAGGACCCGTGCCAGCCGAGCGTTCGGGGTGGGCCGTCAGGGGTCGACAATGTCGCCTCCCCTGGCATGATCGGTGGATGGCACCTGAACGGCAGGCGGAACCCGGGTTCGGATCGAAGGAACTCCCGACGCTGGAGTCCTTCACCCTCGGTGAGCAGTTCGCAGCGAGGTGGCTCGTCGCTCAGGCCCGGGTCGGTTCGGGCGATGACGCCGACCGGCTCCGTCACCTCGTCGCGGTCGCCGGGCTGCTCGATTCGCTCGGTGCCGGGGCGCAACTGCCGGATTCGCTCGAGTCCCCGTGGGACGTCCGCCTGGGCGACGGCACCACGTTGCTCCTCCGACGCGGCACCAAGGCGTTCGAGCTCTCGCGGCCCGCCGGCGCCAAACGATCGGCGCCCGACGTGTGGGTGTTCGCTCCGACCGACGGGAGCGGGGCCCCGGGCGACCGGTATTTCGTGGCGTCGGCGGCCTACGTCAAGGTCCTCCGGGAGAACCGCAAGCGGCTGAGCCTCGCCACCGCCGAGGCGGTGCTGCCGAGCACCTCGCGCGACGGCCTGTCGGACACCGTCGCCGCCACCCTGCGAGGAACCCTGAACGAACGGCCCGACGCGCTGACGCTCGTGCCGACCGACGAGCCGGACGATCGGGTCAAGCGTGACCCCGAGACCACCGAGTGGCGCCGAGCGGCTCGACGCCATCAACGGCAATGGCGAGAGGACCGCGGCTGGCCACCCGGCCTCGTCCGCCGGAAACGGGGAGAGCTGCTGAGCGGGGACCGTCTCGCTCGCACGTTCGCCGAGGAGACGGGCGCCAACTTCCTCGCCCCCGAGCTCCGGCCCGTCGCCGAGCACGTCGCCCGCCAGCTCCCCGGTCGGGACCGGCGCGACCTGGCCACCAACCTGCTGTCGTCCCGGGCCCTGGCGATCAACGTCTTCGGGTCGCTGTGGCGGGATCCGGTCGTGGCCCAGCCGGTGCTCTCGGCGTGGTTCCCGGACGTGTGCAGTGCCACCGGCCCGGTCGGGACGGAAGTCGGGTTCGCCTGGCTGCCCGAGGAGGACGACCCGGCGCGCATCGACGAATCGACGGGTTTCGACGTGACACTGCGCATCGCCAGTCGCTCGGCCCGAACGTTCATCGGCGCGGTCGTGCGCTACCACGAGGTTCCGAGCCGCACCAAGCGAACCGGGCCGCCGCCGGTCCAGTTCGTGGAGATCACCGAACGGGCCCAGCTCTTCGATCCCGACTCCGGATGGGCGGAGCGGGTCTGGGGCACCGAACTCGAACAGCTGTGGCGGTGGCACCTGCTCTCGTCGTCGCTCGCCCAGCGCGCCTCCAGCCAGGACGGCCACCGGTTCGTGCTCGTCGCCCCGGCCGGCAACGTCGCCTGGCATCGCGCCGCCGAGGAGTATCGAGCGCTGCTCCAACCGGCGGCCCGGATCGGCTTCCTGGTGCGCACGGTCCGGTCGCTCCTCGATGCGGCCGGCGAGCGTCATCCGCTCAGCGATGCGATCCGGGCCCGCTACCTCGAGATCGAGCTGCCCGACCCCCCGATGGGGTGATCCTCACGGCGATCCTCGGCGAGATCCTCCTGTCGGGCCGGCGTCGAGGGTGAACCCGGTGTGTGATCCTCGAACTGAGACCTTGAACTGACGCCGCGGATACCGATGGACAGCGGACGAGTCGTGCGGACCGCTGGCCTTGAGGAATCCGATCGCTGGCCGATCTACCAGGCGGTGGGATGCGCCGACGGCGCGCCCGCTCGGAGGTTGCGCCGGTGCACGCGAGGGCGACAGGGCAGAAGGACCAGGCACGACGTGCCGGCGTTCTCGCGCTCGTCGGCCTGCTGCTCGGCACGATCCTGGCCGTCTCGACGCCGGCGCCGCCGGCCGGTGCCGCAGTGGTGGACCCGTTCACGGTCGTGTTCGACGACACGGTGTGGGGCGATTACCTGCTCGTCGGCAACTCCCAGCTGGAGTGCATCACGAGCACCACTCCCGACCGGTTCGACGTCGACGACGACTCCAACACCACCGAGACGCTCGGGCCCCTCGTCGACTGGCAGTTCTACTCGGAGTGCTCGACCGACGCCGCGCGGGACACGGTCAGCGGGAGCACCCCGAACGACCATCGGTTCATGGTGTTCACCCGCACCGATACGTCGTCGGGGATCTTCAATGCCAGCGATGTCACCTTCACCCTCCCGCCCGGTTCGAACGTCCGAGTCGCCCGGCTCTACTGGCACGGAAACGACGTGCAAGCCAGCGGCGCCGCCGGGATGGGTGCGACGAACCTCGACTCCGCTGACAACGTTGACTCCTCGCCGGGCTCGTCCCCCTGGCCGAGCTGTCAGGCCGCCAACACGCCGCTCGCCTTCAGCAGCTACGGGGTGAACTCCGGATACATCGGCCAGACGATCCTGCGCCAGCGGCTCCGCGCCGCGTACCGCGCCGCGTCTGCCGGAGCACGGACGCAGATGAAGCTGCGGGTCGGGACCGGGAACTCGTTCCAGACCATCACCAGCGCTCACGAGAACCTGTCCCCGACCGATGGCACGTCCGGCCACCTGTACCAGCAGGAGGCCGACGTCACGTCGCTGCTCCAGGCGGCGCCACGGGGAACGCCCGTGACGATCACCGGGGCGAACATCTCGACCGGCATCGGGCTGGGCTGCACCGGAGCGTGGTCGCTGGCGATCGTGTTCGACTACCCGAACCGCGATCTGACCTACGCCCCGGACCTGCGCCGGGTCCAGATCTACGACGGCTTCGCCGAGGTCTCCTCGACCGAGAACTTCACGATCACCCTGCCCGGCTTCCTCGCCTCGGGTGGCGGAACGGTCGAGCCCCGGATGGGAGTGGTCGGCTACGAGGGTGACCAGCAGATCGCGGGCGACGCCTTCGCCCTCGAAGGGGCGACGCTCGCCGAGCCGCGACTCTCACCTGGCGGGACGACCGGCAACTTCTGGGCCTCCACGATCGGTGAGTTCACGACGTCCACCGTCACCGACTTCACCCGGAACCCCAACCATCGCGACACCGCCGGTCCCGACATCAAGGTCGTCCCGATCTCGGTCGCTGCGCTGTCGGGCGCCTCGAACGGGGTCGACGCCAACTTCTCGACCACCGGCGACCGGTACACGCCGGGCGTGTTCGCCTTCTCGGCGCTCGACGCGGTGGTGTCGGGTCGCGTCTTCGAGGACACCGACGACGACGGGGTCAACGACGTCACCGAGCCCGGCATCGCCGGGGTCACGGTGACCTTGACCGGAACCGACAGCGTCGGGACTCCGGTGAACCGCACCACGTCGACCGGTTCGGACGGCAAGTACGTGTTCACCGCGCTCCCGGCCGCGAACGGAGCGGGCTACACGGTGACCGTGTCCCATCCCCCGCCTATCTGCCGGGAACGGTGCTGCTCGGCACGGCCGGCGGCGCCGACGGAACGATCGCGAACTCCACCACGATCACCGGGATCGGCCACGACCTCACCCGCAGGCGACGGGCTACGACTACGCCGCGGTCGTCCCGGTGTCGAGCGCCAGCATGGACACCCGCGTCTATCTCGGCCACGATGGCGGTGCGAGCTGCGGGACGGCGGTCAACTCGATCATCGCCCCGCCGGGAAGTGACGTCACGTACTGCTTCGTGATGACCAACACCGGCAACTCGTACCTCGGATCCGGTGCGCTCAGCGACGCCACCCTCGGCATCCCCGGTTCCCTCACCGCGACCCAACTCACCGGCGGCTCGCTGGTCGCACCGGGCGCTTCCGCGTCCTGGTACGCCGCGGGGACGAGCCCGGGCACGACTACGACCAACACGACGACCTACACCGGCAATCCGTCGAACTCGTCGGGTACCGACCTCACCGGCCGGGCCGATGTGACGGCGTCCGATCCCGCCCAGATCGTGGTGCCGGCTCGGGTGTCGATCGGGGACCGGGTCTTCGAGGATCTCGATGCCGACGGCATCCAGGACGGGGGCGAACCCGGGGTGGCCGGCGCCACCGTCGAGCTGTACGACGCCGCCAATACCACCGCGATCACGACCGACGTGTTCGGCCGGCCCATCTCGGCGATCACGACCCCGGCCGGTGGCGGCTACACGTTCAGCGACCTCGCGCCCGGCCAGTACACGATCCGGGTGACGGGCCCGGCGGGGTACTCGACGACCCGGGTCGACGCCGGTGGTGACGACACCATCGACTCCGATGGCATCGCCGGCCTCACACCCAACCTCAGCGGCGGGACGGTGTACACCGCGCACGACGTCGGCCTGGTCCGCTCGACGTCGCTCACCGGTCAGGTCTTCGCGGACATCGACGCGAGCGGGACGATCGATCCGGGCGAGCCGGGCATCAGCGGCGTGAGCGTTCGGCTGACGGGGACGGACCTCCTCGGTGCGAGTGTCGATCTCACGACCTCGACGGTGGGCGGGAACTTCTCGTTCCCCTCCCTCCTTCCTGGCACCTACACCCTCACCGAAACCCAGCCGACGTCGCACGGCGACGGGACCGAGACCGCGGGGACGGCGGGTGGCAGCACTGCCGTGAACGACGTGATCTCCTCGATCGTGCTCGGTTCGGGCGTCGATGCGTCCGGCTACCGCTTCGCCGAGGTGCCCGGCTCGCTGTCCGGTGTGGTGTTCGACGACACCGACGGCGACGGGGTCCTCGATCTCGGCGAGACCGGGATCGGCGGGGTGACGGTCGCACTGTCCGGGGCGGCGAGCGCATCGACGACGACCGCCGGTGACGGCACCTACTACTTCACCGGTCTGCCCGCCGGCACCTACACCCTCACCGAGACCCAACCGGCGGGGTACCTCGACGGCGCCGACACCGCCGGAACCGCAGGCGGCGACGACAGCTCGGTGAACGACTCCATCTCGGGGATCGTCCTCTCCGCCGGCGGGATCGCCACCTCGTACTGGTTCGCCGAGTCCCTGACCTCGTCGATCTCGGGTCGGGTCTTCGCGGACCTCGACGGCAACGGGGTCCAGGACGGCGGGGAGCCAGGGATCGCCGGGGTGAGCGTCGCCCTGGCCGGACCGTCGCCCTCGAGCACGACCACCGACGCCAACGGGGACTACTCCTTCTCCGCCCTGTCCCCTGGCGTGTACTCGTTGACCGAGACCCAACCCTCGGCGTACGGCGACGGAGCCGACACGCTGGGGACGGGCGGCGGATCGGCGGCGGTGAACGACACGATCTCCGGGATCGTCCTGGTATCGGGCGACGCCCTCACCGGGTACCGATTCGCCGAGACCGTCGGCTCGCTGGGCGGCACCGTGTTCGAGGACCTCGACGGCGACGGCGTCCTCGACCCCGGGGAGCCGGGGATCAGCGGCGTCTCGCTCACCGTCGCCCGCTCGGGATTCTCCACCGTGGTCACCACCGATGTGAACGGCGACTACCTCGCCACCGATCTGCTCGCCGGCACGTACTCGATCACCGAGACCCAGCCGGCCGGCTACTCCGACGGTGCCGAGACCGTCGGCACCGCCGGTGGTGACGCGTCGACCGACGACGTGTTCGCCGCCGTGGTCCTCTCCGGTGGAGGGAGCGGTTCCGGCTACCGCTTCGCGGAGCACCGCGACGCGACGATCTCCGGTCGGGTGTTCGAGGATCGCAACGGCAACGGGCTCCAGGACGGCGGTGAGCCCGGCCTTCCCGGGGTGACCGTCGCCGCCGCCGGACCGACGAATGCCACGACGTCGACCGACGCCAACGGCGACTTCGCCTTCTCGGCGCTCGCACCCGGCAGCTACACCCTCACCGAGACCCAGCCGACGTCGCACGGCGACGGGGCCGAAACCGTCGGTGCGGGTGGCGGCACGAACTCGTCCGACGACGTGTTCTCGGGTGTCGTCGTGGCCTCCGGGGCAACGGCGTCGGGCTATCTGTTCGCCGAGCGTCCCGGCTCGTTGTCCGGCTACGTGTTCGACGACGCCGACGGGGACGGGATCTTCGATGTCGGTGAGGGCGTCCCCGGCGTCACGGTCGCGCTCTCGGGCGCCGCTTCGGCCACGACGCTCACCGGGGCCGACGGCACGTACACGTTCCCCGATCTCGCGGCCGGCACCTACACGATCACCGAGACCCAACCCGCCGGGTACGACGATTGGAACGACATCGCGGGTACCGCCGGCGGGGACGATGCGTCCGTCGACGATGAGGTCTCGTCGATCGCTCTGGCAGCCGGTGAGGACGCGACCGGCTACGTGTTCCGCGAGTTCGTCGCCAGTTCGGGCTCGGGCTTCGTCTTCCTCGACGACGACGCAAGCGGCGCACACGAGGTGACCGACACCGGGATCGCCGGGGTGTCGATCCTGCTGAGTGGTCCGGTGAACCTCTCACTCACCACCGACGCGACCGGCAGGTACGCCTGGCAGACGAGCGACCAGCTTCCTCCCGGGACCTACACGATCACCGAGGTCCAGCCGGCCGGATACGCCGACGGCGCCGACCTGCCCGGCGATCACGGCGGAACGGTCTCGGCCAACGACGTCATCACCGTGTCGGTCCAGTCCGGCGACGCCCTCCAGCACTACGACTTCATCGAGGTCGCGGCCTCGATCTCCGGCTCGGTGTTCGACGACCTCGACGGCGACGGCGTCCGTGATCCCGGCGAGCCCGGCATCGCCGGTGTCTCGGTGGGGGTCGCCGGACAGGGCTCGGGTCACACCGGCTCGACGACGACCGATATCGGCGGCGACTACGTCTTCACCGACCTCGTCGCTGACACCTACACGATCACCGAAACCCAGGCCGCCGGGTATCAGGACGGGATCGACACTGCCGGCTCGGCGGGCGGGTCGACCGCCGCGAACGACGTGATCTCCTCGATCGTGGTCGCGGCGGGAGCGACCGAATCCGGATACACCTTCGCGGAGGTCCTCCCCGCCTCGCTCGCCGGAGCCGTGTTCGAGGACCGCAACGGCAACGGCGTAGCGGACCCCGGTGAGCCCGGCATCTCCGGTGTGGCGGTCTCGCTCACCGGACCCACGCCATCCTCGACCACGACCGACGGCAACGGCAGCTTCACCTTCGCCGGGTTGCGTCCTGGGGCCTACACCCTCACCGAGACCCAACCGGCGTCGCACGCCGACGGCGCCGAGGTCGCCGGCACCGCGGGTGGCTCGACCGCGGTCGACGACGTGATCACCGCGATCGCCGTCGCCTCCGGCTCGGCCAGCGGCGGGTACGCCTTCGCCGAGCTCCCCGGCTCGCTGTCCGGCATCGTGTTCGACGATCTCGACGGCGACGGCGCCCGTGACGTCGGCGAGCCGGGGATCGCCGGTGTCACCATCATCCTCGGCGGCTCCGCGACGGCGACCACGCTCACCGACGTCTCGGGCGACTACACCTTCGCCAACCTCGTGGCCGGGACCTACACGATCACCGAGTCCCAACCTTCCTCGTACGCCGACGGCCTCGAGTCGGTGGGGACGGCGGGCGGAACCGCATCGAGCAACGACGTCGTCACCGGGGCCGCCCTCACCGCAGGGTCCCACGCCACCGGCTACACGTTCGGCGAGTACGTACCGGCGACACTGTCCGGAGCCGTGTTCGAGGACCGGGACGCGAACGGGGTCCAGGACCCTGGTGAACCGGCAGTCAGCGGAGTCGTCGTCACGCTCTCCGGCCCGACCTCGTCGACGGCGACGACCGACGCCGCCGGTGCCGTCACGTTCACCGGCCTGTACCCGGGTGCCTACTCGCTCACCGAGACCCACCCCGTCGCCTACCGCGACGGCGCCGAGGTCATCGGTACCGGTGGCGGTATCCCGTCCGCCCCGGACACCATCGACGCCATCGCCGTGGCGTCGGGCGACGCCCTCGTCGGCTATGCCTTCACCGAGGACACGGGTTCCCTGTCCGGGCTGGTGTTCGACGATCTCGACGCCGACGGCGCGTTCGATCCCGGTGAGCCCGGGATGAGCGGGGTCACCATCACTGTCGCCGGGCCGGGCGGATCGGTGTCCACTCTCACCGACCCCGACGGTCGATGGCTCGTGGACGGTCTCCTCGCGGGATACCACGACATCACCGAATCCCAGCCGGGCACGCGAGCGGACTGGATCGACACCGCAGGATCGGCAGGCGGTGACCCGGTCGAGCCCGACCAGATCCTCGACGTCCTGATGGTCGCGGGCGCCGACGAAACCGACTACCTGTTCGCCGAGGTCCAGGGTCGCCCGCTCAGCGGGGTCGTGTTCGCCGACGTCGATGGCGATGGGCTCGAAGGGCCGGGCGACTCGGGAATCGGCGGGGTGACGATCCGGGTCACCGGGACGGATCTTCGCGGTGAACCCGTGGACCTCGTCCTCGCGACCGCGAGCGACGGGACCTGGTCGGCCGACCTGTTGCCCGGGACCTACGCCATCGAGGAGACCGAGCCGAGCGGGTACGTCGACTGGATCGACCGAGCCGGAACCTCGGGTGGCACGGTGACCGACACGGCGACCACCCCCGGCGGCTCGTCGGCTCATCCCGACCGCATCACCGGCATCGTCCTCGCCCCGGGTTCGTCTCCGAACGGCTACACCTTCGCCGAAGTCCCACCGGCATCGATCGGTGGCACCGTCGTGGTGGAGGACGAGGCTGCGTCATCCGGTGTCTCGGGCGTGGGCGGGGTCGAGATCCGGCTGACCGGTGTCGACGGGCGCGGTCGCGCCGTGGAGCGGACCGTCGTCACCACCGACTCCGGTTCCTACCGCTTCGAGGGGCTGCCGCCCGGCACGTACACCATCCACGAGGAACAACCGGCGCAGTACGCCGACGACACCGATCACCTCGGCAACGGTGGGGGCACCGTCGGCGACGACTTCGCCTCGGACGTGGTGTTGGGCACCGGTGTGCACCTCGACGGGTACCGGTTCTCGGAGCAACGGCCGGACCTCTCGGGCGTCGCCTTTCGCGATCTCGACGGCGACGGGGTGTTCGGCGCCTGCGCGACCTGTCGCGACGCGGTGCAGTCCGGCGTCCGGATCGTGCTTCGCGATGCGACCGGAGCGAGCGTCGCGGACGTTCGTACGGCCGCCGATGGCTCGTTCCTCGTGTCGGATCTCCTGGTCGGCGAGTACACGCTCCAGGCAACGCCGCCGCCGGGCTACGTCTTCGTCGCCGCCGATCGCGGCGCCGACTCGATCGACAGTGACGTCGACCGCGACGGGCGGGTCCAGATCCACCTCGGCGCGAGCGTGTCGACGATCGGGATCGGGCTGGAGTTGGCTCCGGTCGACCTCGCGGTGAGCCTCACCCAGTCGGCGTCCTCCCCGAAGCAGCACGACCCATTGGTCTACGGAGTGTCGCTGCGCAACGCGGGAAGCACCCTGCTCCTCGGACCGGTCCAGACCGTCGTGGTGCTACCGCCCGGCGTTCACCTGGAGCGGATCGAGTCCGACGACCGCTGGGCGTGCGAAGCGACCGACCACACCGTCACCTGCGACTGGCCCGGAGACCTGGCGCCGTCGGAGCAGACCCCCGAGATCTCGTTGCACACGATCGTCGACGAAGCGGGCGGCGACCTCACCGCTCGGGCCACCGCCACGACCACGGCGGAAGACTCCGAATCGGGCAACAACGAAGCGGTGGTACAGGCCGCAGTCGACGTCCCCCGGCCGCTCGCGGTGACGGGAGCCGACGTGGCCAAGCTCCTCGGTGCGGCGATGCTGGCCCTGGCCCTCGGCATGGCCTCGCGCCGCGCCGCCCGCATCCCCACCCCTGAGCGATCCCGCCGTCACCGTCCTGACGCCCGACCCCGTCCCGACGCCCGACGCCCGACGCTCGACCCCGTCCCGACGCCCGACGCCCGACGCTCGACCCCGTCCCGACGCCCGACCCCGTCCCAGCGCTTGGTGGTGGATCTGCTCACCGACGAGAAGATCCACCACCAACGTCCGCGGCCCAGCCGGGGTGCGCGTGGCTCGGTCATCAGGGCGTGAACGCCCATCGTCCTCGGGGTCGGTGCCGGGCGGTCCGGACGCACGTTTGGTGGTGGATCTGCTCACCGACGAGAAGATCCACCACCAGACGTGCGCGGCGAGCGCGGCCGCAGGGGCGAGGGTGGCCGGAGTGGCGAGCGCGTTCGGAGCGGGGAGCGCGGCGAGCGCGTTCGGAGTGGGGAGCGCGGCGAGCGCGTTCGGAGTGGGGAGCGCGGCGAGCGCGTTCGGAGGGGTCAGGCGGCGCGTGGGAGGCGGTGGGCGGCGAGGTCGCTCGGACCGTGCCCTCGTTCGGCGGCGAGCACGCTCGCTCGCCGGCGCAGCTCGGACGCCTGGGCCGGGGCCGACGCTTCGAGTTGGCGCGCCGACTCGAGCAGGGCGCCGATTTCGGATTCTCGTTCGTCGACCGTCATCCGACTCCACCTCCTGTGGTGTTCGGTTCTCCCCACCGGATCAGACGCCCGAGCGCCTCGATCCTGACGCGCCTCGTCAGCTGTCGTTCCGCTCGCCGCTCGCCGCTTGCCGCTCGCCGCTCGCCGCTCGCCGGTCGGCGGCTGCCGTCCTGACGCCGAGGTCAGCTCCCGATCAGATCTCGGCGGCGGAGCCCGACGGCACCGAGGGCGGCGACGATGGCGGCGAGCCCGAGCTCGGCGGCGAAGGGGACGATCCGGAACGAGGCGGCGGGGACGGCGGCCAGGCGCAGGAACGGGGACAGGTCCTTCACCCAGCCCGGAAGGCCGAGCGTCTCGCCGAAGATCCCGATGATCGCCACGACCGCCAGCGCACCCCAGGCGGCGAGGGCGAACCGGGGCAGCCACCCGATCAGCCCGTAGGCGATGGCGGCGAGGAGGAGGACCGCCGGCAAGGCGGCGAGTCCTGCCCCGGCGAACCGTCCGATCTGGGAGTTGTCGTGGATCACCAACGCGTACCCGAGCCCGACCCCGAATCCGGCCGCCGCCATCAGCACGAAGCTGGCGATCGAGGTCACGAGCAGGTGAGCGGCATACCAGCGAGGTCGGCTGGTCGCCGTGGTCAACACGAGCTCCGACGCCCCGCTCGCCTCCTCCGAACGGAGGCGGAGCGCCGAGGCGATGGCGAACCCGGCCACGGCCATCCCGATCATGTTGAGGGCGGTCGCGAGATAGCCGTCGGTGAGCGAGGCGCCCTGCAGGCGGGGCGAGGTAGTCGGCGAGCTGGGGATTGTCCTTCAGGAGTTGTTCGATGTCCCGCCCGACCGTGCCGTAGACCACCCCGAGTACGAGCGTTCCGACCAGCCAGCCGATCACCGTCGCCCGCTGCAGGCGGGTCACCAGCCCGAGCGGGCTCGCGAGCCAGCCGGCGGCGCGGTCCGATCCGCGCCGCTCCGGGATCAGCCCGCTGCCGAGGTCGCGCCGGGCCATCACGGCGAAGGAGGCGACGGCCAGGCCGATGGTCGCGACCACCAGGCCGAGCGGCGCCCACCATCGCTCCTGGGCGAAGGCGCGCACGCCGATCCCCCAGCCGAACGGGGTCAGCCAGGACAGCGCCGGGACGCTGATGTCCCCGATCCCTCGGATCACGAACGCGGCCGCGACCGCACCGATCGAGAGCCCGAGCACGGCCCGCCCGGTGCTGAACAGCTGGGCGGCGACGAGCGTGCCCGCCGCGATGACCATGCCGACCAGGGCGAACGAGGCGCAGAGCGCGATCGAACCGACGGTGGGGTAGCCGAACCCGATCGTCACCACCATGGAGCCGAACCCGACCAACGCGTTGGCGAACACCGCGACGGCGAGGGCGGCCGCCTCGGGGGCGTGACGCCCGATCACGCCGGATCGCACCAGATCGGCCCGTTCGCTGTCCTCCTCGGCGCGCGTGTGACGGGTCACGAGGAACACGCTCATCAGCGAGCACGCGATCGCCATCCACAACGACGTCTCGTTGACGAGGATCGTGCCGACGTTCGGATGGTCGAACCCGTAGCCCGGTCCGGCGAACATCACCAGGGCGGGGTTGTCGCCCACCGACGACACGTAGCCGAGGATCGACTCGGGCGTGTCGTACAGTGAGGCGATCTGCGCGGCCGAGGCCGTCATCAGGCTCACGAGGGCGACGATCCACACCGGCAGGCGGACCCGATCGCGCCGCAGGATGTGGCGGATCAGCAGCCGGGTGCCGGTGAGCGTCATGGCGCGGTCGTTCCCTCGATCTCGTAGAGGCGGAGGAACATCTGTTCCAGCGACGGCGGACGGCACTCGATCGAGCGGACCCCCCAGGCCGCCAGGGCCCGCATCGCAGCGTCCAGTCCGGCCTGTTCGACGTCGAAGGTCCACCGGCCCCCTTCGAACCGGACCTCGGTGGCGCCCGGGATCGCGGCGACGTCGGCCGCCGGGTCGTCGAGCTCGACCGTCACGGCGGTCCGGGTGAGGACGCGGAGCTCGGACAGCGAGCCCGATTCGACGGCTCGACCGGCCCGGATGATCGTGATCCGGTCGCACACCTTCTCGACCTCGGCGAGGATGTGGCTCGGAGCAGCACCGTGCGGCCGTCGGCCCGGGCGGCGAGCACGCACTCCTGGAAGACGTCCTCCATCAGCGGATCGAGCCCGGAGGTGGGCTCGTCCAGCACGAGCAGGTCCGTGCGAGCGGCCAGCGCCGCGACCAGCACGACCTTTTGCCGGTTGCCCTTGGAATAGGAGCGGGCCTTCTTGGAAGGGTCGAGATCGAAGCGATCGATCAGCTCGGCGCGCCGCTGTTCGTCGAGGCCGCCGCGCAACCGTCCGAGGAGGTCGATGATCTCGCCACCCGTCAACGACGGCCACAGGTTCGTCTCACCCGGTACGTACGCCAGCCGGCGGTGCAGCTCGACAGCGTCGGTCCACGGGTCGCCGCCGAGCACGACGGCGCGCCCCTCGTCCTGGCGCAACAACCCCAGCACGATCCGCATCGTGACGGTCTTGCCGGCCCCGTTCGGCCCGAGGAAGCCGTGGACTTCACCGGTCTCCACCCTCAGATCGAGGTGGTCGAGGGCACGGGTCGGGCCGAACGACTTGACGAGTCCGGCGCAATCGATCGCGGTACTCACGCTGCCACCGTAACCGCCTCCCTCAGGCCCTGCATGGGCCCATGGTCCGTCGCGGGCAGCCATGATGTCAGTCGTGGACGACCGCGGTGACGAGCGAAACGACGGGGAGTGGCGAACCCCAGGGGGCATCCGTATCGACCCCGTCGCGCTCTCGTGGCAGTTCTCCCGCTCGTCAGGGCCGGGCGGTCAGCACGTGAACACGACCGAGAGCCGGGTCGAGTTGCGCTGCGATCTCGATCGGGCCGGCCTCGGACCCGGCCTGCTCGAGCGACTGGTCGAGCGCCTCGGTGGGACCGACGTGCGGGTGGTCGTGGCCGAGCACCGGTCGCAACGACGCAATCGTGATCTGGCGTGGGAGCGGCTCGCCGAGCGGCTCGACGTGGCGAACCGTCCGGTCAAGCGGCGTCGCCCGACCCGGCCCTCGAAGGGATCGGTGCAGCGCCGGCTCGACGCCAAGAAGCGGACGTCGACCCGAAAGGCGGAACGGCGTCAGCCCAATCGACGCGACGACTGAGCGAGCAGGTCGCTGCAGAACGCCACCGTGCCCGAGATCAGGGCGTGGGGCGCCTCCCAGGGCACGAAGTGCCCACAGTCGCGGAGCTGGAACGGGCCGACGTGACGGGGGAACGTCACCGCCGCCATCAGATCGAAGGCGGGGTACATGACGTGGTCGCTCGGCCCGTGGAGGATGAGGGCGAGGGTGTGCGGATTGTGGCCACCCAGCACCGGGCCGCTGCGACGATCGGCCGAGAACGACGACTCGTACGGCCCGAAGCTGGCTCGGAGGTGGGCAGCGTCACCGAACGGCTCGGTGTGGAACGCCACCGCGTCGGCGTCGAAGGCGTCGGGATGCGCCCAGAACCGTGAGGTGTAGAACGTCGCGATGTAGCGCTCACGCTCCCCGGGGGTCGTCAGCTCGGCGGCGAGGGCGTCCGGTTCGAGGCCCTGGCGGCGGAAGTAGTCCGAGGCGACGCCCGGCGCTCGGGTCGCGGGGATGTCGGCCATCCGGGCCTTGTCGTAGGCGAGCGGGGAGTTGAACAGGACCATGCGGTCGACCCATTCGGGGTGGGCGAGGGCGAGGTGCTGGATCACCGGACCGCCGAAATCCCCGCCCAGCAGCACGACGCGCTCGTGGCCCCACACGTCGTGGACCAGCGTGTAGAGGTCGGCGGCGCAGGCGGCGGTGTCGTGGAGGCCGTCCGGGGAGACCGAGCTCTCGCCGAACCCCCGGAGGTCCGGCGCGATCACCTCGAACCCGGCCGCGGCGAGGGGTTCGATCACGCGCCAGTAGATGCGCTTGGTCTCCGGCCACCCGTGGACACAGACGAGCGGCACCCCGCCGACGCCTTCGCGGACCGAAGCGATCTCGAGCCCGTCGACGGTCTCGACGTGGGTCGCGAATCGGGCGGGATCGACATCGGGCGACATGGCGCGAGGTTCGCAGACCGCGGCACCGGAGTTCGCTCCGAGCCGATGCTCAGCCGGCGTAGGTGCCGAAACTCCAGAGGTTGCCCTCGGCATCGCGCACGGTGAAGCCCATGCCGCCACCGTCGTAGTCCGGTTGGTGAGGCGGGACGACGACCTCCACACCGGCTGCGACACACCGTTCGTAGACCGCCGCCGGGTCGCGGGTGATCGCGTAGATCGAGGTGCTCCCGGCCGGGAGTTCCCGCGTGACGCCACCGTGATGCACCGAGCCGACCTGCACCACGCCACCCTCGGGCCAGCGCAGTTCGCTGTGGGCCACGTGTGACGGGTCGCCGTCATGGGACACCACGAGGTACTCCTCGAAGCCGAGCACGTCGACGGCGAAGCGGATCATCGCCAGGGCGTCCTCGGCCATGACGGCGGCCCAGATGCCGCGGTACGAGACCTCGTTGGACGGCAGGACCTGCTGGCTGGCGAGCGGGCTCGACAGCAACCAACGATGGCCGAAGGGGTCGACGATCGCCCCGTGCCGGCTGCCGTGCGGTTGATCGGCCGGCGCCACCTGGGCGGTCGCTCCCGCTCCCACCGCTCGCTCGAAGACCGAGTCGACCGCGGCGACCTGGAGGTGCAACGTCACGACCGAGCCGCCGAGGGTCGCCGGGCTGAGGACGCCCGCCTCGGGAAACTCGGAGCCGAGGTAGAACCGGGCCTCACCGATGGCGAACTCGCTGTGGCCGATCCGGCCGTCGTCCAAGGTCATCCGGAAACCGTTCCTCGGCGCCGAACGCCCGGGTGTAGTCGAGCGTATGGCGCGCCGTCGACGCAGAGGTAGGATGCGACGACGGTCGGCACGCGGCCCGGGGCCGGGGAGGTCCCCGTGATCAGCGGGCGACTCCGGTGCGGGCGCGGGACCGTCGGCCCGCTCGTTGGAGGGTTCGCTGGATCGCTGGTTGGTGGACATGAGGGTGCTCCGTTCGTGCGGGGACGGCGATGCCGAGGGCGTCGACGAGGTGGCCCGGAGCCGTCGGGCACCTGGACGAGGCGATTCCGGGCGTCAGCAGGACTGCGAAGGCGTCGAACGGGTGATCGGACGAGGTCATCGGTCCTCCTCACCAGGATCGAGGGATTCGTAGGCGGCGCGAAACGCTCGCCGGGCTCGCACCAGCAGGACCTCGGTGGCGCCGACGGTGCGGTCCAGGATCTCGGCCATCTCTGCGACCGCCAGCCCGTCGAGGTAGCGCAGTGACAACGCGGCACGATGGTGTGGACCGAGGCGGGCGAGGGTTCGGTGGGCGAGTTCGGCGTCGAGCCGGACGTCCCAGTCGTGCTCGACCACGTCGTCGGCCTCGACGGCTCGGAGGAGCCGTTGCTCGCGCTCTGCCCGCCGCCAGTGGTCGACGAGTTTGTGGCGGGCCACCCCGATGAGCCAGGCGACGGTCAGCGACGGCACGGCGTCTCGTTGCACCGCCGAGACCGCGGCCATGAACGTCTCGGAGGTCAGATCCTCGGCGGTGGCCGCCGAGCCGCACCGCACGACCAGGTATCCGTACACCTCGGGCAGGGCCGAGTCGTACAGGTCGAGCAGCGCAGCGCGCTGGTCCCCGGTGGCGAGCAGATCGTTCACTGGTCGTCCATCGTCGGTCGACGCCGAATCCCTACACCCGCCGGGCGACGATCGTGGCCTCGCCGTCAGCTTCTCGATCGACGAGCACCTCGAACGGTGCGTCGGCGAAGAGGTCGCGCAACTCTCCGGGTCGGGCCCGGAAGCGTCCGGGCGAGCTGGGACCGGCCGCCGAGGTCGCCCCCTCGGACGTCCCGACCTCGGACAGCACCGTGAACACGGCCAGCCCGCCTGGTTCCACCAGCTCCAGGAGCGTCGGGTACAGGTGCGGCGCTCGGAACCGTTGGCAGACCACGACGTCGAAAGGGCCGCAGCCTTCGGGGAGGCCGTCGTCGAGATCGTGGCATCGAGCGTCGACCAGGTCGTCGCACCCGTGTCGCGCTGCCAGCCGTCTCGTGGCGTCGATCGCCGCCGGCGACACGTCCAGGGCGAGCACCTCCCCGCCGTTCGAGGCGAACCACACCGCTTCGCCGCCGCGTCCGCAGGCGACGTCGAGGACCCGCGGGCGCCGTGACCCGCCCCGACACAGCTCGTGCCACCGGGCCACCTCGAGGCCGATCGGTGCGTCCGGCGCGGCGTCGGGGGCGGCCCGGTGGCGCTGGTCCCAACGAGTTCGGTCCTGCGCGGTCATGGTCGAACCTCAGCACGCTCGGGTGCGGGCCGGGAAATCGAGCGGGGGCCCGCTCGGTGTTCAGACGTCGGGCGCCGGCAGGAGATCGGTGGCGATGCCGTCGAACCCACGGATCTTGGCCGGCGCGGCGTCGCGTCCGGCCCAGACCGCGGTCGAGGTCGGGAACTCGACGACCGTCTGGTCGGCCAGCCGGGCGAGCAACGGAACCTCGGTCGAGGCCACGACGGCCAGATCGCCGTGGCGGCCGCCGGCGGCCACCTTGACGCCCTTGCCGGCTCGGCCCTGGATCGGGAACTCCTCCGCGCCCATCCGCTTCGCCGCGCCCTTGGCGTGCACCACCACGACCTCTCCGCCGTCGGGGGCGGCCGCGGCGCCGATCACCTCGTCGCCGGCGGCCAGTTTGATCCCGCGGATCCCTGCCGCGGTGCGGCCCATCGGGCGCAGATCGTCGGGGACGAACCGGATGCCTTGGCCCTTCTTCGTCACCAGCAGCACCGGCTGATCCTCGACGAACGGCAGGACCGCCACGATCCGCTCGTCGTCACCGAGCTTGATGATCGAGATGCCACCCTTGCGGTCGCCACCGGCCAGGTCGTCGGCGACCATCCGTTTGATGGTGCCGGCCGAGGTCACGAACATCAGGTCGTCGGGGAAGGCGTCGTTGGAGTCCCAACGGATCACTCGCATGCCCTCGGCGCCCTGCAGGATGTTGACGTACGCCGTGGCCTTGTCGGTCGGGAAGCTCGCGCCGATGGCTCGGAACAGCTGGCCGGTTTCGGTGATCGCCACCTGATGGGTCGCGGTCGACGTCGCGATCCGGCGAAGCACGACACCCTCCTTGGGCACCTTGTTCTTCGCCGAAGCCTTGAACGCCTGCACGTACCCGGTGTCGAGCACGACCAGCTCCATCGGCTCGTCCGGAATGGCGACGACTGCGGACGGGAGCGCCGCGGTGGTGATGTCGGTGTGGCGCTCGATCCCCTCGAACATCGCGGCCACCTTCGCCAGCTCCTTGCCGACCTGGGTGCGCAGGCGCCGTTCGGACGACACCAGCGTCTCGAGCCGATTCAGTTCGGTTCGAAGATCGGACTGTTCCTTCTCCAGCTCGACCCGGGCCAACCGGGTCAGGCGCCGCAGGGTCAGGTCGAGGACGTAGTTCGCCTGGACCTCGTCGATCTCGAAGCGGGCCATCAGCCCGGCGCGCGCCGCCGCCGCGTCGTCGGACGCCCGGATGATCGCGATCGCGGCGTCGATGTCGAGCAGGACGAGCAGCAACCCGTCGAGGAGGTGGAGGCGTTCGCTGATCGCCTCGATCCGCCGCCGCGAGCGCCGCTCCACGACGTCGATGCGATGGGCGATCCACGCTTCGAGCGCGGTGCGCAGATTGAACATCTGCAGGGCGCCCTTGGTGTCCGAGCGCATGCATCCGCACCGGGTTGGTCACCTGCAGATTGGTGAACCGCAACAGCCCGGGGATGACCTGTTCGGGCTCGATCCCCTTGGCGAGATCGAGGGCGATCCGGGTGTTGCCCTTGGCGGACTCGTTGATCACGTCGTCGATCCCGGCGAGCTTGCCGTCCTCGACCGCGGCCACGACGTTGCGGATGAACTCCTCGGAGGAACCGGTCGAACCGTTGACGTAGGGGAGGCTGGTGATGATCAACCGCTTCCCGCGCCGGGCCTCCTCCACGGTCCACGTCCCGCGGACGCGGATCTGGCCCGTGCCACTGCGGTAGATCCCGGCGAGTTCGTCGCCGTTGACGATGGTGCACGGGTCCGGATAGTCGGGGCCGGGGACGATCTCGAGCAACTCGTCGACCGTCGCCTTCGGATGGTCCGATCAGATGCTGGGCGGCACGACCACACCTCGCCCGGATTGTGGGTGGGGAAGTGCGACGCCATCCGAGCGCGATGCCGTAGGAGCCGTTCACCAACAGGTTCAGGGAAGCCGGCGGGCAGGATCTCGGGCTCGATCTCAAGCCCGTCGTAGTTCGGGACGAGATCGACGGTGCCGTCGCGCACCTCGGCCAACAATGTCATCGCCACCTCGGACAGCCGGGTCTCGGTGTATCGCAGGCGGCAGGACCGAAGTCCGGCGATCCGTAGTTGCCCTGGAAGTCGAACAGCGGCGCCCCGCACCGCAGGCGGCTGGGCCATGCAGTTGCAAGGGCAGGGCCACAGGTCGCCGTGCGGGTGGTACTTCGCCATCACGTCGCCGGTGATGCGGGCGCACTTCACGGTGGGCCGGCCGGGAACCATGCCGGGGGTGAACCGTTGGGCACCCACAGCAAGCAGGCGACCGGCAGGCCGTCCGCGATCGACGGCACGGCTCGGTCACCGATCACGTAGAGGGCGTAGTCGAGCAGGTTCCGCTCGACCAGTTCCACCGCATCGGCCGGTGACGGCGAGAACGCCGGCTGGGCGAACAGGTCCGCCTGGTCGATGGGAGACTTCTTCTTGCTGCGGGAGCGCTTGGTTGCCATGTCGTTCTCGTCGCCGTGAGTCGTTGGGTGGGGCGGTCAGCCCAGGTTCGTGTCCTGGAGGGAGGTGTCGAGCAGCCAGTCGAGGCGCTCCTTCGCGGAATCACCCATCAGGCGCGACAACGTGTCGTCGAGCGCGATCGCGTCCTCGACCGACACCTGCATCATCCGGCGGGATCCGGGATGGAGCACCATGGTCAGGTCCTCCGAATCCATCTCACCCAGTCCCTTCAAGCGGTTCCAGGGCGCCTTGTGGCCGGGGTGTTCGGCCATGTACTGGTCCTTGGCCGCGTCGTTGGTGAAGTACTGCTTCCCGTCGCTGGTGTTCGTCGTGTAGAGCGGAGGTTGAGCGACGAGCAGGCGGCCCGCCCGGACGAGTTCGGGCATCTGGCGCCAGAAGAACGTGATGAGCAGCACCGTGATGTGTTGCCCGTCGACGTCGGCGTCGGCGAGCAGCACGACGTCGTGGTAGCGCATCCGCTCGATGTCGAAGTCGGCCCCTCGACCGGCGCCGATGGCGACGATGAGGGTGGCCAAGGCTTGATTGCCGACGATCTTGGAGCCCGACGCGGACTCGACGTTGAGCACCTTGCCGCGCAACGGCAGGATCGCCTGATACCGGGGGTCGCGAGCGTCGACAGCCGTGCCACCGGCGGAGTCGCCCTCGACGAGGATCAGCTCGGTCCGGAATCCGGCGGTCGCCGCGGCGTTGGGGGAGAGCTGGCAGTCGTACAGCTTGTCGGGGAGCCCCGAGCCCTTCAGCGGGGACTTGCGGGCGAGCGACTTGTCGGCGGCCCGGTCCTCGTCGGTCTTCTTGCGGTCGCGCATGGCGCTGACCGCCTTCTCGGCGACCTTCTTCGCCGGGCCGGGATTCTCCTCGAGCCACTTCGTGATCTGCTCGTAGACGACCGACTCGACCACGCCGGCGGCCGGCACCGTCTCCAGCCGGTTCTTGGACTGCGAGTCGTAGGACGGGTCGGGCAGCATCAGGCTCACCACGGCGATCAGGCCCTGGCGGACATCGGCCCCCGTGGGGTTCTCGTCCTTCTCCTTCAGCACCCCGCGGTCCCGGGCGTAGCGGTTCACGGCGCGTGTGATCGCCTTCGTCATGCCTTCGACGTGCTTGCCCCCGTTGGGATTGATCACGCCGTTCGAGTAGCCGACCAGGGTCTCGGAGTACCCGGAGCCCCAGGCGATGGCGGCGTCGATCTCCATCCGCTCCTCGGCCCGGGTACCGCTGACCCGGATCGGTTCGCAGATCGGGTCGCGAGAGTGGGCGAGCTTGGCGACGAGGTCGGTCAGCCCGTTCTCCGAGTGGAACACGTGGGGCGTCGGGTCCTGCCCGGTCGCTCGTCGACGAGCACGAAGGTGAGGCCGTGATGGACGTAGCTGCGGTTCTCCAACCGCTCGCTGATCGTGCGGCGGGAGAACCCGGTCACCTGGGCGCCGGTGTCGTCGGTGAAACACGACAGGTCGGGCCAGAAGGTGATCCGCTGCCGCGATCCTGGCCGTGCACTTGCCGACCACCTTGACCGGTCCGTCGGGCACGCCGGGCTTGTCGCCCTGGAGCGGAAGGACTGCTGGAACCTGGCCGTCCCGGAAGGTCTTGGCGATCAGCTTGGTGGAGAAGCGCGGTGACCGCTTTCATACCGACGCCGTGCAGGCCGCCGGAGGGCGACGCATAGGCCGACTTCTCGCCCCCGAACTTCCCGCCCGCGTTGAGCACGGTGAGGATGACCTCCAGGGCGGACTTGCCCGCGTGGGGGCCGCTCGTCATCTTGTCCACCGGAATGCCTCGGCCCCAGTCCCGGACGCGGGCGCCACCGTCGGCGAGGAGCGTGATCTCGATCCGGTCGCCCACCCCGCCGAGGTGCTCGTCGACAGGTTGTCGATGACCTCCCACAACAGGTGGTGGAGGCCGGCCGAGCCCACGGACCCGATGTACATGCCCGGGCGCAGGCGGACGTGCTCCAGACCTTCGAGGGCCTGGATGTCGTCGGCGGTGTACGCGGTGGGGGATGCGGCCAAGGTCAGTGCACCTCTCTGGATCCGTGGGATGTCGGGGGACCGAGCCGTGGCGGGCACCGCCGGCGGCACGAAATCGGACCGGAACAGGGTGCCACTCCTATCGCCGGAGTTGTCGGATCCCTGCCCGGCGGTCCCTCGGTCCTCGGGCACGACGCAAACTCACCCGCTCCGCAGCGGAACGCCCTGCGAACATTCACCGATGCACGACGACGACACGGAACGGACGCTGCGCCGGGTGTGGCCGCCGTTCGGCCTCTCGCTCCGGGCCAACGGCGTGGAACTCCGCCTGGTCCGGGACCACGACATCCCGGCGCTCGGCGAGGTGATCTTCGGCCTGTACCCGAACCCGGAGAACGAGCACTTCACGCCGCTGCTCACGATGGGTGCCCGGGCCGAGGACGTGGAGGCCACCACCCGCAACGCCGCCCGCTACTTCTGGTCCAACCGGTCGTCGATGACTCCGCGCAGTGGGCGCTGCCGATGGCGGTGGTTCGCGACGGGGTGACGGTCGGCGTCCAGGACCTCCACGCCACCGACTTCGTCGAGACCCGGCAGGCGGCGTCGGGTTCGTATCTCGATCCCCGGGTCCAGCGGCAGGGCATCGGGACCACGATGGGCGATGATGATCGAGTTCGCCTTCGTCCATCTCGGTGCCACCTCCCTCATGTCGGGCTACCTGGAGGGCAACGAGGGGTCGGCCAAGATCTCGTCTCGGCTGGGGTACGAACACAACGGGGTCCAGCGGCTCCGGTTCCGGGACCGCAGCCACCTCGAGCAGCGCCTCCGCCTCACCGTCGATCGATGGGCCGAATTCCGGCCGCTGGCTCGACGACCTCGAGGTGGACGGCGTCGCCGAGCTCCGGTCCTTCCTCGGCCTCGAGGCCTGAGCCCGGCCCCACGGCCGGACCGGGTCAGCAGGACAGCATCTCGATGGCCCGCTCGATCCGTCTGGCGGGTCTCAGGCTTCGCCGCGTCCTCGATAAGCACGTGTTCCTTGCGATGACTGGGCGCCAAGGCGTCAACGTCTGCGAACCCCGCGCCTGCATCGCGGCGGCGAAGTCCTCGGGGACCTCGGTGGTGGCCGCTGTCGAGGGCCACCGTCACCTCGACCCATCCCCGGCGGCGATGCCGGCCCCGGCGGTGCTCGGCGCTCACCGGGATGGTCGCGCCGCCCATCGATCCCGGTGTCGTCCGGTAGCAGTACGAGCCGATGGTCACGGTGCGGGCGCTTCCCGCCGCCAGCGCCTCGAGGACCTCGGGGGAAGCTCGATCCGGTGCGGACTTGCCGTGCTGGACGAGGACGGCCGAGCGTGCCGGACGACATCGCCAGAGTCTGCCCGACGGGGCCGGCCCGACGGAGGGCGTCGGCGCCGCCGTCCGCGTCGGTCAGCTGGCGCGTGCGGCGCGGTAGCGGCGAAGCTCTTCGTCGACTTCGGGGTCGTGGAAGCTGGTCACGAAGCGATGCACCCCGGCACGGATGGCGTAGAAGTCGACGCCGGCCGCCCGCACGGCGTCGGCCACGTCGTCGCGCTCCTCGAAGAAGATGATGTTGACCTCGGGCTCGTTGAGGCATCGCACCCCAGGTCGCGAAGACCCTCGGCGAGACGCTGCATCATGGCGTTGGCGTGCCCGGCCCATCGCAGCCAGCGCCCGTCGGTCACGTAGGCCTCGAGTTGCGCCGACTGGAAGCGCATCTTGGACGCCGTGTGCCCGGAGCGCTTGGTGCGGAATTCCAGCTCCGCCGCCGGCTCATCGGAGAAGCACACGACGGCATCGGTGCTCAGCCCCCCGTTCTTGATGGCGCCGAACGACATCACCTCGACGCCGGCCTTCCACGTCGCCTCGGCCGGCGTGCAGCCGAGCGCGGCGACGGCGTTGGCGAGCCGGGCGCCGTCGAGATGGAGTCGCAGCCCGTGCCGCTGGCCGATCTCGTGGAGTTCGCCGAGGTGGGCGGGGGTGTAGAGCTCGCCGTAGTCCGTCGGTTGGGTCACCGAGACGACGGCCGGCTGAGGATTGTGCGGATCGCCCCACGGCGTGGCGTCGAGGTAGGCCGCGAGTGCGTCCGGGGCGAGCTTGGACAACCCTCCTGGGATCGGCAGCAGTTGGGCGCCCCCGAGGCAGGGACGTCGTGCCGTTCTCGTTGGTGAGGATGTGGGCGGTGGCGTGGCAGACCGCCCCTGCCATGGTCGCAACAAGCTCGACAACCCGAGCCCGTTGGCGGCGGTGCCGCTGCCGACCGGAAAGACTCGGACCCGGTGCTCGAACACCTCACCGATCGCCGATTCCATCCGTGCGGTCCACGGATCGCCGCCGTAGGCGAGGGCGCCGCCGGTGTTGGCCCGAGCGATCGCCTCGAGCAGCTCGTCGGCCGCCCCGGCGGCGTTGTCGCTCCGCAACTCGATCCGGGTGGCTTGGTCGGTCATCGCAGGATTCTCCACCCCTCGATTCTCGCAACGGACTCACTCGACCGGGCGGTTTGGTCCGAGCCGACCCCGGGAACCCCGCCAGAGCTGACGCTGGCGGCTCCCTCACCACCACGACGGGCCGCCAGCGTGAGCGCCTCCCGGGGCGGGTCCTGCCCTCCCGTCCCCGGGAGCACGCAGGCGAGGCAGGGCGGCGAAGCACTGGGTCGGCAAGCACTCGGTCGGCGAGCACTGGGTCGGCAAGCACTGGGTAGGCAAGCACTGGGTCGTCGAGCACTGGGTCGGCAAGCAGGGACGGCGTCAACCCTCAGAACAGCGGCAGTTCGATCGGCGCCCCTTCGAGCGCGAGGGCTTCAGCTTCGTCGTCTGCCGCCGGGAGCAGAGAACCCACCCGGGCGTCCTTGGCCGCCACGACTCGGTGGCACGGCACGATCAGCGGGACAGGGTTCCGTCCGAGTGCCCTCCCGACCGCCTGCGCGGCTCCGGGGCGCGCCGAGCTGCTCGGCGACGGCCGTACGTCCAGACCGAGCCCGGCTCGATGGTTCGCGTGACCTCGTAGACGGACCGGTCGAAGGCCGTCACGCCGACAGGTCGACCGGGACATCGGCAGCGGGTCTCGAGGCGCCGTGGAGGACCTCGAGCACCCGGGAGACGGCGTGCTCACCCACTCCGGACGATCCGGGCCCTTCGATCGGCAGGGGTCCGCTGAGGGCCCCACCGTCACCGAGGGACACACGGTCGAAGCCGCGCTCGTTCCACTCGAACCGGCAACGGCCGATCGGGGTGTCGAGGACGAGGTGTGGCACGGCGCCACCGTAGGGCGCCCGATGCCGTGGGTGACGGTTTGGTCAGCCGATGTTGAGGCGGGGACGGCCGGGGAAGCGGACCTTCTCGAAGGGCCATTCCTTGTTCAGCCAGCCCTTGATGGCCGCAGCGAACATCACGTCGTCGGAGGCGCTGGTCGATCGGAGCCAGCACCGCACCTTGGCGTCGGCGGCGCCGGTCTCGTCGGCGTTGATGTAGACGCACCCGAGCACGTCGGAGGAGTTGGCGGCGATCACGCTGTAGGCGAAGGAGATCTTGTCCCGGAACTCGGCGGCGTGACGCTCGAGGTCGACCAGGTTGGAGGCGAGGGGCATGTCGTACGGCCAGGCGTCGTCACCCCAGTCACCCGGAGCGAAGCCCGGGGTCTTGCGGATGTGATCGATGCTCGACGTCCACGCCTCGTAGTCTCGTTCGTTGTGTTCCGGGCCGAGCGGCTCCAAACGAAACCACCACGTTTCCCACGCCTCCGGCACTTCGAGTTGCCGGAAACCGAACTCCCGTGGTCATGACCTCTCACCCCTCGTGCGGTACTGATTCCGCCTGCATTCACCGTCGAGACATCCTCGCGCACTCTCAGTGAATCAAGAAGGGCTCAAGGGTGGTTCGGGTCGTTCGACCCGTTCGCCCTGGGGGAGACTTCGAGCGACACGGGCAGTGTCCCGACCGAGGGTCCCGGGGGAGCCGAGCGGTCGAACGGGTGAGAGGGGACCGGATGAAGCTGGAACGAGGACAGGTCGCGGTTGTGACCGGGGGTGCGAGCGGGATCGGATTGGCCCTGGCCACGGCCCTCGCACGCCGGGGATGCGATCTCGTGATCGCCGACATCGAGGTCGACGCGATGGCGGCCGCCGCCGCCGAACTCGACGGGCTCGGCGTGTCGGTCCTGACCCATCGGACCGATGTCAGCCGAGTCGAGGACCTCGAATCCTGCGGCAGCAACCATGGACCGCTTCGGTTCGGTGCACGTGTTGTGCAACAACGCCGGGGTCTCGAGCCGGACCGACCCGTGGACCGGCCCCCTGTCGAGCTGGGACTGGGTCATGGGGGTGAACTTCTGGGGTGTCGTCCACGGGATCCGCGCCTTCCTTCCCCACCTGGTCACGTCGGGTGGCGCCCACGTCGTGAACACGGCCAGCATCGCCGGGTTGTACCCGGGATTCGGCCCCGCCTACGACGCCAGCAAGCACGGCGTGGTGGCGGTGAGCGAATCGTTGTTCACGGCCATGGCGGCCGCCGGCGTTCCCCTCGGTGTCAGCTGTCTGTGCCCGGGCTGGGTCCGCACCAACCTGCTCGACGCCGATCGCAACTGGCCCGATCACCTCGGTGGCCGCCCGGAACACGATCCGATCGCCGAGGTCTCGGGCAGCTTCGTGCGCCGGGCCTTCGACGAGGCGACGCCGCCGGCCGTGATCGCCGACCAGGTGGTGGCCGCGGTCGAGGAGAACCGGTTCTGGGTCCTTCCTCACCAGGACTTTCTCGACCTCGCCATCGAGCGCTGGCACACGATTGCCGAACGTCAGAACCCCAGTCCTCCGGAGCAGACGCCCGGGTTGCCGCCCCGCTCGGAGATCATCGCCGAGGTCGCTCGCCTGATCGCGTCCCAGCAGGCCCGGCAGGCCCAGCAATGAGCGCTCGACCTTCGGCTGGAGTCGAGGAGGATGAGCGTCGCGCGGTTCGCCGGTCGGGGCGATGCCCGACCACCCGCTGTGTGCCGAAGGTCACTCGATGTTCATCGAGTGATCACTCGAATCCGCCCGTGCTGGTGGCCGATCGGCCAAGCTTGGTGGCCATGGTGCGCGCAGCGGGCGGAGTCATCTGGCGACGCGACGAGGACGGTCGGATCGAGGTGCTGCTGGCGCGCAGCGCCCGGCGAGGCGACTGGGGATTTCCGAAAGGGCGGATCGAGGCCGGTGAATCCGACGAGGACGCGGCCCGCCGAGAGGTTCGCGAAGAGACCGGGCTGAACACCGAACTCGGCGCCGAGCTGACCACCGCCGAGTACGTCGACCGCCGGGGACGACCCAAGACCGTTCGCTATTGGGCCATGACCGCGTCGAGGGTCGATTCGAGCCCAACGACGAGATCGACGCCCGTGGCCTGGCTGCGGGTCGGTCGGCCCGGCGGCAGCTCGCCAACGATCACGACCGGCCCGTGCTCGACGCGTTCGAACAGGCACTGCGCAGCGATCCGGCCGGTGGTCCGACCACTGCCGGTCGAGCAGGAGGAATCCTGGTCGA
Source organism: Ilumatobacteraceae bacterium (assembly GCA_041394645.1). GTDB lineage: Bacteria > Actinomycetota > Acidimicrobiia > Acidimicrobiales > Ilumatobacteraceae > JAWKHV01. The sequence continues at coordinate 347,761 of JAWKHV010000002.1, forward strand.
CTCCGGTCGACGAGGCTGATCGAGCGCCGGTTCAGGGACGGGGCCAGCGCCGGTTCCCGGGAGCCGAGCAACACCGCCGCCACGATCACGGACACCAACACCGCCAACCCGAGGGCGAAGGGTCGGGCCGTACCGTCGAAGGATCCGGCGACGAAGCCACCGGCGGCCGACCCGACGGCCATCGTGACCGACGAGGTGATCGCCGAGGCGGTGCCGGCCACACGTGCGCGACCGGCTGCATCGCCATGGTGTTGGCGTTGGGGCCGAGGCCTTGGATCAAGGGGATCAACGCCGCGAGCAGGGCGACGAACAGCCAGAACGACGGGCGACCGTCGGTGGCGAGGACCACGGAGACCACGACGACGGCGGTGATGCCGGCGGCGATGGCCATCCGGCGCATCAGCAGGCGGGTGGTCCAGCGTTGGACGAGCCGGGCGTTGGCCAGCGAGACGAGGGCGAGCAGGACGCCGATCCCGCCGAAGATCAGCGGGAACGACCCCACCCGGTCGTACACGTCGCCCAGGATCAACTCGAGGCTCGAGGAGGTAGCTCGTCATCGCCGCAACGACCCCGGTGAGCGCCACGGTGAACAGCAACGTCTGGCGTTCGCCCAGGACCGCCCGGCCGCCGGATGCGAACGCCGCCGGGGGTGAAGGGTCGCCGATGGTCCGGGTCCAGTGTCTCGGGAAGCCGCCTCGACCACACCGTGAGAGCCACCCCGGCCAGCGCCTGGAACCAGAACAGCCCTCGCCACGGCATCACGTGGAGCATCAACGCCCCGACCGAGGGCGCAAAGATCGGCACCAGCAGGAACACGGCCATGATCATCGACATCAACCGGGCCATCTGGTCGCCCGAGTACCGATCGCGGACCATGGCCAGCGACAACGTCCGCGGGGCCGAGGCTCCCAGCCCCAGATCACCAGATCCGGCGATCAGCCACCCGAACGTGGGAGCGGTGGCGGCCATGACCGCTCCGACCAGGTAGAGCACCATGCCGATGATCAGCGGGGGCTTGCGGCCGAAGCGGTCGGAGGCCGGTCCGTACAGCAAGGGGCCGGCGGCGAGACCGAAGAAGCACGGTGACGATCCAGCTCACCCGAGCCGAATCGGGCGCCATGCCGAGCGCAGCGCGCAGGTCCCCGAAGGCCGGCGAGGAGCAGGTCGATGGAGATCGCGACCGTGGCCATCATCGCCGTGATCAGGATCAAGAACTCCCGACCGGTCGCCACGCCGCCCGTCGGCGCCGGCTCGATCCGACCGGGTCCGTCGACGATCGTCACGCTCGTGTCGCCCAGGCCATCCGGGCAACGTAGCGGTCACCGGCTGGCCACCCACCGTTCACCGGTCCGTGACGATCGACACCGGTCAGGCTGGCGACGCGACCGTGCCCCGGCCGATCGGCCGGGGCACGTCACGAAATCGCCAGGCGCCGAGCATCGATCCCGGCCTCGCGGCCCGGATGATGCGGCGAACGTTCGGTCGGGTCAGACTTCGGCGGTGACCCGCGGTTCGCTGGCGCTGCCGGCTTTGGCCATGGCGACGTCGATCGCCAGGTCGGTGAAGATCTCGCCCATCTCGGAGCGATACCTCAGCTGCACCTCTCGGGCGCCGCCGCGGGCGAAGACGCTGTCGCCTTCGACCTTCTCGATGCCGGCTGACCGGCTGGTGAGGACTCGAGCCCGTGCTTCTGCGATCAGTCCGGCGAACGTCGCATTCTGCGTGGCGAGTTCGTCGAGGGCTGCCAGTACGACGGCTTCCTCGATCGTCCCGAACACGTCCCCGCTGCCTGAGGCAACGAGGCCGATGGCCTGTGCTGTGGCCATGACGTCCATGTGGTGATCCTCCGAGTTCATCCGTGAGTCGGCTTCGAGCTCCGGTATCGGTTGCTTCCTTCCTACCGTCACTCGTCCTGCATGACACCCGGCGCACGTCGTTGACACGTCGAGTACCCGATCTGGTTCGTATTCCCCACCCAGCATGACAGGCCCGACGACTCAGGGGTGACCCAAGACCGGCCGTTCATCGAATGGTCATCGATTCGCGATGGTTGACCTGCGCAACCAACCCGTACCCTCGAAGGTATGACGCCTTCCTCCGGTGCGCCGGTTCCATCGCCGTCCGACCTCGAACGCCGACCGAGCCGAATCCTGCCCATGGAGGGGGCATTCAACTTCCGTGACTTAGGTGGATACCCAACCACGGACGGTCGAACCACGAAATGGCGCACCTTGTTCCGCTCGGACGGGCTCGGGGAGCTGAGCGACACCGATCTCGAGTGCCTCCGGGCCATCGGACTGCGCCGGGTGATCGACCTCCGCCTCGAGCGCGAGATCGCCGAGCGGGGCCGCTTCCCGGTCGACAAGCACGCCGTGGAGTTCCACCACCTGTCGATCCTGGACCAGACCTGGGACAACTTCGGCGAGGACATCAAGCGACTCCCGGTCACCGAGTTCCTCCACCGCGCCTACTCGTCGATGTTGCGCGACGGTGCGCCGAAGTTCGTCGAGGCGTTCCATCTGCTCGGATCACCGGATGCCCTCCCTGCGGTGTTCCACTGCGCCGCGGGCAAGGACCGCACGGGGATCCTCGCGGTGCTCGTGCTCGGTGCGTTGGGCGTCGAGCGGGAGTCGATCGTGGCCGACTACGCCCTGACCAGCCGAGCGATGAGCTCGATCCTCGCTCGGCTGTCGAGCAACCCCGAACGGGCGGCCAAGATCAGCCAGGCGCCGCCCTCGTTCTTCGCCGCCGACGGAGACGCCATCCGCCTCCTGCTCGACGACATCGAGCGCACGCACGGGTCGGTGCGGGCCATGGTGCTCGCGTTCGGGGTGGACGAAGCGTCGCTCGTACGACTCGAGGAGCACCTGCTCGTCGGTTGAGCCAGCACCCCACGCGGGGTCTCGCTGCCTCGTCTGGGGGCCCGACACTGCGAGAATCGGGGCGTGACTCCTGAATCGTCCGATGAGGCCGTGCGATGACGACTCCCACGGCCGTCGTCTGCATCACCCCCAATCCTGCGCTCGACCGGACGCTGACGGTCCCGCATCTCGTCCGCAACGCCGTCCACCGGGCCGATCGGGTGGTCGAGGCCGCCGGCGGCAAGGGCCTCAACGTGGCCCGGGTCCTGCACCAGTTCGGCACCTCGGTCCTGGCGACCGGGCCCCTCGCCGGTCCGACCGGCCGGCTCGTCGCCGAGCACGCCGCAGCGGCCGGCATGCCGTCGGAGTGGGTGTGGCTCGACGACGGCGAGACCCGAACCTCGACGATCATCGTCGACAAGATCACCTCGACCGTGATCAACGAAACCGGTCCCAGCCTGGCCGAGGGATGGGATGATCTCGCAACGTCGCTGCTCGACATCGTTCGCGCCACCCGCCCACAGGTCGTCACGGTGTCGGGGAGCTACCCACCAGGCGTGGATTCCGAGGACATCGCCCAGTTCCTCCAGGCCCTGAAGGACACCGGAGCGATCGTCTGGGCCGACACCAGCGGCACGGCGTTGTCCACGGCGCTCGACGCCGGCGTCGGGATCAAGGTCAACGCCGACGAGGCGAACACGGTCGTGAAGGGGGCGAGCGCCGCCGATCTGGCCACCGCCCTGCATCGGCGGACCTCCGCTCCGGCGATCGTGACCGATGCGGCTCGCGGCGCGGCCTTCGCCACCGACGACACCGTGTGGATCGCACGCGCTCCCGAGGTCGAGGTCCGCAACGCAACGGGGGCCGGCGACGCCTTCCTCGCCGGATTCATCAGCGCGCGCGTCGGCGGTTCCCCGTGGCCGGACGCCCTCGCGCTGGCCGTCGCGGCCGGCTCTGCCAACGCCACCCGGGTGGAACCGGGGATCGACCCCGCTGCGGTCGAGGCCCTCCGACGCGACGTCCGCATCGAGGAGCAGGAGATCGACCACGACTGAGCAGGGACCGCTGGACGTGTCGTCCGTGCGATTGGTCGACTACGCGCCCCGTTCGTCGCGTCGCGCGGGCAGCACCGTCATCGCGAGGCCCCCGTGTCCGATGATCGACGCCCACAACCATCTGGGGCGATGGTTGTCCCGGGACTGGATGGTCGGGGTCGACACGGTGCTGAGTGTGATGGAGCGGTGGTCGATCGAGACCATCGTCAACCTCGACGGCCGCTGGGGCACCGAGCTCACCGCCAACCTCGATCGCTACGACCTCGCCCACCCCGGACGCTTCGCCACCTTCTGTCACCTCGACTGGTCACTCCTCGCCCACGACGACGCCGCCGACCTCCTCGTCGCCAACCTGCTCGAATCGATCGAACGCGGCGCACGGGGGGTGAAGGTCTGGAAGGACCTCGGGCTGAAGGTCCGCGACGGACGAGGCCAACTCGTGTGGCCCGACGACGAGCGAGTCCTTCCTGCCCTCCGACTCGCAGGTCAGGCGGGGATCCCGGTCGTGGTCCACACGGCCGACCCGATCGCGTTCTTCGAGCCGATCGACGTGACCAACGAGCGGCTCGAGGAGTTGTCGGCTCATCCGGACTGGTGGTTCGGCGGGCCCGGACTCCCGACCTTCGACGACCTCCTGGCCTCGCTCGATCGGCTCGTCGCAGCGTGCCCGGACACCACGTTCATCGGCGCCCACGTGGGCAACGCCGCCGAGGATCTCGGGCTCGTCGCGCGGATGCTCGACGAGCACCCGAACTACCTGGTGGACCTGAGCGCCCGGATGGCCGAGCTCGGTCGCCAGCCCCGCGCCGCCAGGGCCCTCGTGGAACGACACCCCGATCGGGTGTTGTTCGGCACCGACCTCGCGCCGACCGACGGCCGTTCCTACGAGTTGTGGTGCCGGTTCCTGCTCACCGACGACGAGGCGTTCGACTACGCGCCCGGCTCCCCGATTCCACCCCAGGGTCGGTGGCAGGTGTCCGCGCTCGACCTCCCGCCGGAGCTGATCGAGCCGGTGCTCGCAGGGAACGCCCGCCGGGTGCTGAGCGGCGCCGGACGAGGTCGCTAGCGCCCGCTAGATCTCGATCGTCGTTCCGACTTCGTAGACCGCCTTCGACGGCAGCCGGAAGAAGCGGGCGGCGCTGGCGGCGGTCCGGTTCTGGAACACGAAGATCTGTTCCCGCAGCGGATGCATGTTGCGCACCGGCGTCGCGAGAACGGTCTCCCGACCGAGGAAGTACGTGACGTCGCCGAGCGTGATCTTCATCTCCGGGCGTGACTCGGCGAGCGCGGCGATGGCGGCCGGCACGTCGGGCTCGTCCATGAAGCCGAACGTCAGCACCACCTGCCAGATCGACGGACCGCAGCGCTCGACATGGGCCCGCTCGGCGGGAGGCATGTAGGGATGATCGGTCGTGTTCACCGAGAGCAGGAGCACCGTGTCGTGCAGCACCTTGTTGTGGCGCATGTTCTCGAGCAGCGCGGGCGGGGCGGCCCCGGCGTCCTTGAACAAGAAGACCGCCGTGCCCGGCACCCGCTGCCACGTCTCGTTGTCCGGGAGGGATTCGACGAACGAATCGATCGGGATCTCGGCCCGTTGGATCTCCTTGGCGACGATCGTGCGTCCGCGCCGCCAGGTCGTCATCATCGTGAACTGGGCGATGCCGACCAACAACGCGAACCAGCCGCCGTGCGGGATCTTGATGACCTGAGCGACGAAGAACCCGATGTCGATGACGAGCAACGGGAGACCGATGGCGAAGACCTTGGCCTTGTTCCAGTTCCACAGGTGGATGGCCACGCCCATGTAGAGCAGCGTGGTGATCACCATGGTCATCGTGACGGCGATGCCGTAGGCGGCGGCGAGGCGGGCCGAGGTCTGGAACCCGACGACGAGGCCGATGCAGGCGACCATCAGGATCCAGTTCACGACCGGCACGTACACCTGGCCGATGTGGCTGTCGGACGTGTGCTCCACCTTCAGACGGGGAGGTAGTCGAGCTGCATCGCCTGGGTCGTGAGCGAGAACGCCCCGGAGATCAACGCCTGCGAGGCGATCACCGTCGCCATCGTGGCCAGGATCACGAGCGGCCAGTTCGCCCAGTGCGGTCCGAGCTGGAAGAAGAACGACTTCTCCTCGATTCGCTCCGGATGCTTGAGCAGCAACGAGCCCTGACCGAAGTAGTTCAGCGTCAGCGCAGGGAACACGAACGAGTACCAGCCGATGGCGATCGGCTTGTGCCCGAAGTGGCCCATGTCGGCGTAGAGCGCTTCGCCCCCGGTGACCACGAGGAAGATCGATCCCAGTGCCCACAGCCCGTTGAGGTGATACTCCCGGAAGAATCCGATGATGTGGTACGGGTTCAGGGCCCGCAGGATCTCGAGGTCGTCGAAGAGGTGCGACAGCCCGAGCAGGGCCAGGGTCGAGAACCACACGATCATCACCGGACCGAACACCTTGCCGATGCCGCCGGTGCCGCGTTTTTGGACGAGGAACAGCCCGGCGAGGATCGCGACCGCGATCGGGATGATGTAGTCGTGGAGCCCGGGTGCCGCGTTGTCGATCCCTTCCACCGCGGCGAGCACGGAGATGGCGGGCGTGATCATCCCGTCGCCGTACAGGAGCGCGGTCCCGAAGATCCCGAGCATGGTGAGGACCGCGAGGAGCTTGGTCGGAACGGCCCGCATCAGCAGCGAGGTCAGGGCCAGGATGCCGCCCTCGCCCCGGTTGTCCGCCTTCATGACGAGCGCGAGGTACTTGATCGAGATGACGATCACGAGCGCCCAGAAGATCAGCGAGCAGGCACCGATCACGCCCTCGCGGGTCGCGGCCAGGTCGTGGCCCTCGAACGTCTCGCGAAACGCGTACAGCGGGCTCGTGCCGATGTCGCCGTAGACGATGCCGAGCGATCCGAGCGTCAAGGCGAGCAGGCCGCCGTGCCCGCCACCGTGGCTCCCGTGATCGTCCGGGGCGTGCGAGGTCTCTGTGGTCACGACCGGTCAACCTACCCGCCGGATTCGGCCGGATCAGGAGTTTGTGCTGGACGAGAGCCGCCACCTCCGCGGCGGTGACGGCCCCCGATTGATGAACGAGAAGCTACGCCGTGACCAAGAGCACAGCTATGGGTCTCGCGGCCTTGCCGATGGCGCGGGTCAACCCGAGGCGGAGCGGGGGTCAGCGGGGCAGGACCACCTCGACGAGGGCGTCCTCGAGGCGGTCCAGTTCGCCGTTGATCCGGAGCTGGGTCGTGGCCCGTTTGGTGAGCGGCAAGCCACCCGTGGCGTGGATGGCGCGGTGGAGGTCCTCGAGCGCGGCGCGCACCTCGGCCGGTACCTGCTGCGTCCGTCGAACGCCCGATCGAATCCGGTCTCCAATTGCACGAGTCGTCGGTCGAGTCGGCGTCGGCCGAGCCGCCGGATCGGGATCGCGGGACGGGGCGCCCCCGCCTCCAGTTCCGGGACGGATGCCGACGCATCGCGGGGCGCTCGTCACCCGGGTTCGACGAGGACGTGGCCGAGTCATAGGTGGCGCGAACCGGCGCCTCCTGGACGTCGATCACGTCGCCGTACCGGTCGCGGATCATCCGATCGTGGCGTCGCTTCTGGGCCCACTTCACCGCGGCCTCGGGTGCCTCACGAAGCCTGGCCTGCACGGCGTCGTGCTTGAGGGCCTGGAGCGCGAGGGCGAGCACCAGGCCTGACGGGGTCTTGGCCCGGACGATGCGCTTCTTGACGGACATCTCGTGTGAGTCACCTCGATCTCGGCGCGCTGGTCGCACCGGCACGACTTCGAACCAGCACGGTAGCTCTCCCATTCCGACACGGCGCCCGGCCGGGTGATGTCGGCGCTGGGCGAGGTCGCCTGGTTTCGATCCCTCCGCCACAGGGCACCGCACCGATGGATCGGTATCCGCTGATCCTGAACCACGTGCCCGACTCGACACGTACCCGACTTCGAAAGGCTTCGCCATGATCACCCTGGGCATCGTCCTGCTTCTGATCGGCGTCCTCGCCGGTATCCCGATCCTCACCACGCTCGGCATCATCCTCGCCGTCGTCGGAGCGGCCTTGTTCCTGCTCGGCTCCACGGGCCGGATGATCGGCGGCCGTCGCCACTACTGGTGACCCAACCCTGGTGACCCACTCGTCGCTCTGTCCGACCCACCCGTTTCGTCACTTCGGCGCCTGCCGTCGATCAACCGTCCAAGCCCACGAGGAGCGCCGACCATGGCCGAGTTCCTGACCGACATCCAGACCCTTCGAGACCGGGCCCGAGCCGAGGTCGAGAAGGGGCCGATCACCGAGGCGTACGGCGCCGACCGGGAGCGCGTCATCCAGGTGCTCAACGAAGCACTCGCCACCGAACTCGTCTGCGTGCTGCGGTACAAGCGCCACTACTACATGGCGTCGGGCCTCAACGCGGGGCCAGCCGCCGCCGAGTTCCTGCAGCACGCCACCGAGGAACAGGGTCACGCCGACCAGATCGCGGCGCGCATCACCCAACTCCAGGGAGCGCCCAACTTCGATCCCGAAGGACTCGCTTCGCGCAGCCACGCCGAGTACGTCGAGGGCGACAACCTGCTCGACATGATCAAAGAAGACCTCGTCGCCGAACGCGTCGCGATCCAAAGCTATCAGGAGATCATTCGCTGGCTCGGCGACAAGGACACCACCACCAGGGTGCTGATGGAGGCGATCCTGGGCGTCGAAGAAGAGCACGCCGACGATCTGCTCAGCCTTCTCGAAGAGATGCAGTGATCTCCGCGGGGTCGTAGGAACTCCGGACATCGACCCCCGTGAGGCGGGCCTGGACCACGAGCGTGGCCACGCCCGCCACGGCGAGCCCGGCGATGTTGACGAGCAGTTGGAGCGATGCGCCGCGGACCTCGGTCCACTGACCGTAGGCCGTCCCCAATCCGACGTTCGCCGCCGCCGGGATCGTCGTCACCGAGACGAGCACGCCGATGAGTGCCCCGGCGCGCGCCTCGGTGAGCGACAACATTCCGGCGACGCCGGCGAGCACGGCGACGACGGCGGCCATCCCGTCCGGATGGGAGATGAACGACGTCAGCTGACGCCGGTTGAGGTCGTAGGTGCCTGGCGTCAAGCCGGTGGCGCGGAACAGCAATGTGGCGACGAAGGCGGCGATCGCGGCGGTGACGAGCCCGACGGTGAGCGTCGTGAGCGCGTGGCGCACGATGTGACGACGCCGTCGCACACTGGCGACGCACAGGGCGGCGAGCGGACCGTACTCGGGGCCGACGACCATCGCCCCGACGACGAGGACCGACGAATCGAGCAGGATCCCGATCGCGGCGATGATCGCGGCGATCGAGATGAAGACGAGGTACGACACCGACAACACGGCATCCTCGCGCGCCCGGGACTCGAGTTCGTCCCACACGAGCGCGTCGCTGGCCTCGCCCGGAGTTCGATCGGCGGCGCGATCGGCGGCGTCGGACACCGCGGCGGCGAGGTCTTCGATGACGATGGCGCCGGAATGGTGGACGCCGAGACTGCGCAACCATTCGATGACCCCGTCGGCGCCTTCCCGAACGACGTCGCAGTACAACACCGCGCCCGCGGGTGTGCTCGAGGTGGTGCGGAACTGCACGACGTGAGCGACGCAGTCGGTGGCGTTGAGCCGCGCCACGATCAACGCGGCGAGCTGCTCGGGAACGATCAGGCGCAGATGGACCACGCGCTCACTTTCGCGGATTCGCGCGACTCTGCCGGCCCAACGGCGTCCTTCCGAGGACGCCAACCGCACGGATGTCGCACCGACTCCCGTACGCACACGACCCGATCGAGGCGCAAAGCCACGGACACGATTCGAAGCGTTCGGGGTTACGGTGCAGTGTCGGATGGGTAGCGAACCGATCCAACTCGTCCCGGTGTCGCCGGGACGTCGCTCCGAGAGGAACACGAGATGAGCATCCTGGACAAGGTGAAGAAGATGGTCTCCGGGAAGTCCCCGCAGATCGAGAAGGCCGTCGACAAAGCGGTCGGCACGATCGACGACAAGACCAAGGGTAAGTACAGCGACAAGCTGACCAAGGGTGCCGAGAAGGCCAAGGAAGGCGTGCGCTCGCTCGACGCCCGCTGAGGCGAAGCTGGGTACGATGCTTGCTCCATGAGCGAGATCGTCGAACCGGTGCAAGCGATGCTGGTCGATGATCACGTCGCGGTGGCGCTCGGCCTCCAGGTCCACGAGGCGGGCGAGGGCCGCTCGGTCGTGTCGATGGAGGTCCGCCAGGACATGGTGAACGGCCTCGGGGTCTGCCACGGCGGGATGCTGTTCACCCTCGCCGACGCCTCGATGGCGTACACGTCGAACGCGTACGGACCGGCGACGTTCGCGACCAACGCCGAGATCGACTTCTTGCGGCCTGCCCGGCTCGGAGACACCGTCACCGCGGTGTGCACCGAGGTCGCCAAGCCGGGCAAGGCCGCGGTGCACGACGTGACGCTGACGATCCAGGACGGCACCGTCGTCGCCGTCTTTCGCGGTCGGACCCTCCAGACCCGGTGAGCGCGAGCGGCCCGATGCAGCCGGACTTCGCCGCCTATGAACGAGCGGCCCGTGACCGCGTGACGGCGCTAGACGGCGAGATCGACGCCGAGACCTTCGCCGTCGCGTTCAACGCGTTCCGGCTCTCGACCTGGTTGCTGCAGGACTTCGAGACGAACGTGTATCGGCCTCACGGGCTCTCGCTCGCCGGGTTCCGTCTGCTGTTCACGTTGTGGACGCTCGGCGATCTGCCGCCGGCCGAGGTCGCCCGCCTCGCCGGCGTGACCAAGGCTGCCGTGTCCGCGTCGCTCAACACGTTGGAGCGAGACGGGCTCGCAGCGCGAGTCCGCTCGGAGACCGACGCCCGGCGGGTGACCGTCCGGCTGACCGCGGCCGGGGCTCGGCGCGTGGAAGTCGTCTACCGCGTGCAGAACGAGCGAGGCGCGAGCTGTTCCGCCGCTTCTCGCGCCAGGAACTGACCGCGATCGCGTCGGAGATGCGCGCCCTGCTCAGCGATCACGATCCGGCCCCGCGCGAGTGAGCGATTCGGGCGACCGCACCGGTCGCCCGACAGCCCATCACGGCGACCCAGAGGCCAATGTCATCAAAGCCTTGACGATTTTGGGTCTCCGTCGTACGGTGGCTTCATGGGGATCGGGGAACCCGGCTTTCACCGGCCGGAGATCGAACAGATGCCGCGGGCCGAGCTGGAGCGGCTCCAGCTCGACCGGTTGCAACAGACCGTCCTGCGGCTTCGCGAACGCGTGCCCGTCATGGCGGAGCGGCTCTCCGGGCTGTCCGATCCGGAATCGCTCGACGACCTCCGCCGATATCCGTTCCTGAAGAAGACCGATCTGCGGGCGAACTATCCCTTCGGCTTGTTCGCCGTCGAACGTCACGACCTCGCCCGGGTCCACGCCAGCTCGGGTACCACCGGCAAGCCGACCGTGGTCGGCTACACCGCCGAGGACCTCGAGGTGTGGGCGGAGTGCGTCGCTCGCTGCCTGCGCGGCGCCGGGGTCGAACCGGGCTGGATGCTGCACAACGCCTACGGCTACGGGCTATTCACCGGAGGGCTCGGACTCCACGCCGGCGCCGAAGCGGCCGGGATCAGCGTCGTGCCGGTGTCGGGCGGCAACACCGAGCGTCAGCTGATGCTGCTCGAGGACTTCGCGCCCGAGGCGATCTGCTGCACGCCGTCCTACGCGCTCACCCTCGCCGAACTCCTCGGGGAGCGCGGGCCGCAGTGCTCGCTCCAGGTCGGCATCCTCGGGGCCGAACCGTGGTCGGAGAAGATGCGAGAGGCGATCGAGGCCGGCCTCGGGATGATCGCCGTGAACATCTACGGCCTCTCCGAGGTCATCGGTCCCGGCGTCTCGTGCGAGACGGCGGATCGCGACGGCCTGGTCATCATGGAGGATCACTTCCTTCCCGAGATCGTCGACCCCGAGACCGGCGAGCCGCTGCCGGACGGCGAGGTCGGCGTGCTCGTGCTCACCAGCCTGACCAAGCAGGCGTTCCCCGTGCTGCGCTATTGGACCGGCGACCTGTGCTCGATCACCCGGGAGCCGGCTCCGTGCGGTCGGACCCACGCTCGGATGTCGGCGATCGTCGGCCGAGCCGACGACATGGTCGTGATCCGTGGCGTGAACGTCTACCCGAGTCAGGTCGAGCACACCCTGCTCCAGGTCGGCGGGGTCAGCCCGCACTTCCAGCTCGTCGTGGACCGCGACGGAACCCTCGACCGGCTCCACGTGCGGGTCGAAGCCGACGAGGAACATCCGGCGCCCGACGGTCTGGTCGCCGAGATCGTCGAGCGGATGAAGCACTCGCTCGGCGTGTCGGTCTCGGCCGCGATCGAGCCCGCCGGGTCGCTGCCCCGTTCGGAGGGCGGCAAGCTGCGCCGCCTCGTCGACAACCGGAGTCTGTGATGCGCACCTGGACCTCGATGGAGGAGTTCGACACGTTCGTCGGTTCGGGCGGCATGGTCGAGCCGACCGACGACATGCCCGACGCCTACCGCGAGGAGGTGTTCCGGTTCATCGAGTTCCATGCCAACTCGGAGTTGATGGGCGGACTCACCGAGCGCGATTGGATCCCGCGAGCGCCGGGACTGCGGTTGAAGCAGATCTTCCTCGCCAAGACCCAGGACGAGATCGGTCATGCCCACTTGCTGTACATGGTCGCCGCCGACATGGGCGTCAAGACCCGGCGGGAGATGCTCGAGGATCTGTACGCCGGGCGATCCCGCTTCCACAACGTGTTCCACTATCGGGCGGTCACCTGGGCCGATCAGATCGCCATCGCCTTCCTCGTCGACGCCGCGGCGTTCGCCAGCCAGCGCGCCGTGTTCGCCGAGTGCAGCTACGGCCCGTACAAGCGGATCCTGCGCCGCATCGTCGCCGAGGAGGGCTTCCACATGCGCCATGGCGAGGAGATGCTCATGCGGCTCGCCGAGGGCACCCCGACCCAGCATCGGATGTTCCAGGACGCCCTGGACCGCTGGTGGTGGCCCGCGGTCCAACTCTTCGGCCCGGACTCGCCGCCCGACGATCCGCTGCTGCGCTGGAAGATCAAGTCGCAGCCCAACGAAGTGCTCCGTGACGCCTACGTGCAGAAGTACGTCCCGCTGCTCCAGGGCTACGGCTTCGAGCTCCCGGACCCGGAGCTCCGCTTCGACGAGTCGAGCGGTCGGTGGGTCGCCGGCACGATCGACTGGGAGCCCTTGAAGGCCACGATGCGCCAAGGCGGCCCGGATTCCAAGCGCCGTATCGAGACCGCGGCCAAGGCGTGGAGCGACACGGCCTGGGTCCGCGAGGCGCTCGACGCGGTCGAGGTCGGCGCATGAACACCGGTCACTCCGACGACGCCGAGCTCGTCGCGGTCCTCGACCGCGTCGACGACCCCGAGTACCCGGGCGTGTCGATCCGCGACCTGGGAATGGTCCAGGCCGTGACCCGAGACGCCGACGGCGTCGTTCGGGTTTCGCTGGTGCCGACCTTCGGCGGGTGCCCGGCCCTCCCGATGATCGCGTCCGACGTCCGCCACGCCTATGTGGCCTCCGGCGTCACGTCCACGACCGACGACGTCACCGTGGAATGGCTCGACTCGCCGGTGTGGTCGCCGGATCGGATCTCGGCCGCCGGGAGCGCGGCGCTGGCCGCCGAGTTCACGGTCGTGTTGCGGGACAAGGACGGTTCGTTGCGGTGCCCGGTCTGCGGGTCTCGAACGGTCCGGGATCGTTCGGCCGCCGGACCGACCCGGTGCCGCTCGATCGCGTGGTGCGACGACTGCCGCAACGCGGTGGAGGTGATGCGATGAAGACCTACGAGGTGTTCCTGAAGAAGGCCGGCAAGGACGAGTTCCAACACGCCGGTTCGCTCGACGCTCCCGACGATGCAATGGCGCTCCTCTACGCCCGCGACTCCTACTGCCGTCGGGGCGAGGGCGACCAGATGTGGCTCGTCGAACGATCGCATCTGCTCGTGGCCGACGAGACGATCCTCGCCGTCACCCACGACCAACCGCACCGTCACAACGACGGGTCGGTCATCGCCGCTCGTCGCCGAGCCCAACGCGAGGAGGTGACGTCGTGAACGATCCGTCCGATCTCAGTACCGGTGAACGGGAGTACCTGCTCGCATTCGCCGACGACGAACACCTCGTCGGTTCCCGCCACGCCGAGTGGATCGGAACGGCGCCGTTCCTGGAAGAGGACCTGTCGTTCTGTTCGATCGCTCAGGACGAACTCGGCCACGCGATCGCGCTGTACGACTTCCTCACCGACGATCTCGACCGCTTCGCCCTGCTCCGCGCCCCCGAGGAGTACCGCTCGTGCGTCCTCGCCGAGGCGAGCTGTGCGCCGTGGGACGAAGCACTGGTCCGGCATTGGCTGTACGACGAGGCCGAGTCGTTGCGGTGGGCCGCCCTCGAGACGTCGCGGCTGGCGGGTCTGGCCGCACTCGCTCGCCGCGTCGAGCGCGAGGAAGCGTTCCATCTCGAGCACTCGCGTTCCCTGATCCGCCGCATGCTGCACGGCCCCGAGACCGCGAGGGCGACCATCGTGGACGCGTTGGTTCGACTCCTCCCGATCGCCCAGAGCGTGTGGGATCCGGTCGAGGGCGAAGCCGACGCCCTGGCCTCCGGCCTGTGCTCGATGTCGTCGCGGCAGCTCGGCGAGGCGTGGAGCGGGGCGATCAACGCTCTGCTCGCAGATTGTGCCGTGCCACCGTCCGAGGTCGCCGCGGCAGAGCCGAGTGGCGCCTCCGGCTCGTCGCGGCTCCGGCGCAGCGACGGGTTCGCCGCGTACCTCGCCCGGCTCCAGGAAGTGATCTCGATCGAACCCACCGCCACGTGGTGATGCGACAGGAGTTCCCCGATGACCGTCCGCTATGAAGGCCGCAACGACGGCGCCGTGATCGAGATCACCCTGGCCAGGCCGGAGGTGATGAACTCCCTCGACGACGACATGGTCGCCGCCCTGGACGCCGCCCTCGACGCTTGTTCGGCGGCGCGCGCCGTGCTCGTCACCGGTGAAGGGCGGGCCTTCTCCGCCGGTCGAGACCTGTCGGCGGCCGAGCCGCTCGAGGAGGACGCCCGGGCGATCCTCGCCGAGACGTTCAACCCGTTGATCGCCCGGCTTCGTGCGCTTCCGATGCCGACGATCGCCGCGGTCAACGGGGCGGCCCTCGGCGTCGGGTTCGGTATCGCCATGGCGTGCGACGTGGTCCTCGCCGGTCGACGGGCCCGGCTCGGTTCACCGTTCGCCAACATCGGTTGCGTGCTCGATTCGGGTGGGCACGCCGCGCTGGTCCAGCGGGTGGGCCCGCACCGAGCGCTCGAGTTGATCTATACGGGGCGCTTGCTGAACGGCGAGGAAGCTGCCGCGATCGGATTGGTCAACCAGGTCGTCGAGGACGACGAACTCCTCGCGACCGCTCGCTCGATGGCGGAGCGGATCGCCGCCGGTCCGACGGCCGCCTTCGCCGAGTCGAAGCGCATCGTCCACGCCCTCGGCGATGGGCTGGACTTCGCCGGCTCGCTCGATGCCGAGGCCGACGCCCAGGGACGCCTGGCCGGAGGCGCCGACTACGTGGAGGGCATCACTGCCTTCATGGAGAAGCGCGGCCCCTCGTTCACCGGCCGCTGACCCACCTCCGTCCGCACTCCCGGCACGATCCCGCCGTGATCCGAGGGTGTCCGTGATCCGAGGGTGTCCGTGACGGTTGCGCGTTCATCGCGTGATCCGGCCCGCTCAGCGGGCGCGATCCCGCGACGAACGTTGCGCGTGGAGCGCAACGAGTTGATCGATGACCCCGGCGAAGTCGACTCGCAGCGCCAGATCGCTCACGTCGTCCACCTGCCAGCCGAGCAGATGGAGCTGTCGTCGGCGCTCCTCGTCCGCGTCGGAATCGAGCCGAGCGGTGTGCCAGTGGTGGTGGTTCACCTCGACGCACCAGCGATGTGCGGGATCGGCAGCATCGAGCCGGACCCGCCGGCCGTTGGGAAGCGTGAGTGGGTGTTGGGACACCACCGGAACGCCCCGCCGGATCAGCGCGCGAAGCACCCGCAACTCCAGGTCGGAGCCCGCCGGCCCGCCGCTGCGACCCGGACGATCGGTGAGGAGGGCGCGTCGGACCCTCGCCGCCCCCGGCCGACTCGGACGGGCCCATCGCTCCGCGGCCCGGATGATGGTCTGCGCCGAACAGGCGCGGTCGCTCACGAGCTGTTCGGCGATCGATTCGAGGGCGATGTCGTTCAGGTCTCGGGACAGATCGAGCAACGTCCGTACCGGGTTGGTGAGGGTGATGCCGTCGGAGCGTCGAACGACGTCGCTTCGTTGCAGGTCGAGGCTGCGGCGCACCTCGACGCCGCGGAGGACGACCTGTCGGGTTCCGGCCACGAGCGCGACGAGCCGTTCGTCCTCGGTGACCCGGCCGAGGCCACGAAATCCCCAGAACCGTCCCGCCGTCGTTGCCGCCATCGCCAAGCCGGGCCATGCCACACAGGCTGCAGCGGCGGGCCTCGAGGGTGACCAGGCGAACGCAACCCGGTAGGTGGCCCGGTGGACCGTGACGAGCTGGCGGGCGCCGACGAGCCGCCGCACCTCGCGAGCCGAGAGCCCGCTCCGAGTCAGGTCGGCATGCGTGACCACGCCGTGACGGGCTGCGATCTTCGGCGCCAGCTCGGGTGGGATCTGGGCCACGCTTCCTCCGGTTCCTCGTGGGACGGGGGAAGCGGCCGCAACGTACCGTCGGGGCTCAGCGTTCCCAACCCCCGGGGCCACCCTGTGCCGCGCCGAGCCGCACTCGACCCTTCATCGCGGGAACCGGCCCGCTCAGCGGGCGCGATCCCGCGATGAACAAGCCAGTGATGCGCACGCCAGTGGTGCGCAAGCCAGTGATGCGCAAGCCCGTGAGCCCGTGGTGCGCAAGCCGTGAGCCGTCAGGCGCTGCCGCCGGAGAGCTGGAGATCGGTCCCGGTGATGAACGAGGAGGCCTCGGAGGCGAGGAACAGCACGGTGTTGGCCACCTCGTCGAGCGATCCGTACCGTCGAAGCGGCACCATGTCGATCATCTGACGGGCCACGGTCTCGGGATCGTCGGCATAGTACTGGCTCGGTGTCGCCGCCTGTTCGGCGACCTGCCGTTCCCACATTGCTCCCGGGCCGATGAAGCCAGGGCTGACCGAGTTCACCCGGATCCCGAACGGGGCGAGGTCCTTCGCTGCAGCGCGGGTCAACCCGTGCACGGCGGCTTTCGAGGTCGAATAGGCGGGCATGTTGGCGGCGCCGTGCGCGGCCATCGACGCCACGTTCACGATCGCCCCGCCGAGTCCAGCGGCTCGCATCGATCGCGCCGAGGCCTGCAGGACCGCGAACACGCCGATCGTGTTGACCTCGATGACCGAACGGAGGTCGTCGAGGTCGTAGTCGAGGACGTTGGCGAACCGACCCTGGTAGCCGGCGTTGTTCACCACGACCGTCGGCGTACCGAGTCGACCCGCCGCGTCGGTGAGCTCCCCGACGATCGCCTCCGGCTCGCGCACGTCGAACGTCGCCACGTCGATCCGCACGTCGGGTCGAACCCGGGCACAGGCGGCGCGGGTGTCGTCGATGCCCGCTGCCGCCGCGGGGAGATCCGCGAGGACCAGGTCGGCACCGTGCTCGGCCAGCGACCGGGCGACCGCTCGCCCGATGTTCCCGGCCGCCCCGGTCACCAGCGCGAGGCGGCCCGAGAGATCACCGAGATCGGCCATCAGACCCCCGGCTGGAACGTCGCCGGGCCGGTGGAGACACGAAGGCCGCCGGCGTCGAAGGCGTGGACGAGTCCGTGCAGTTGCAACTGGACCTGGTCTCCGGCCTTGCCGGTGAACGGCGGCGAGACCTTCACCACGATCGAGGCGTCGGCGTTTCCGTCCAACGCCACGTGGACGAAGACCTCCGACCCGAGATCCTCGACGGTTCGGATCCGTCCCGCCACTGGACCCGATCCGAGGGTGGCGGCCTCCGGGCGGAACCCGATGGCAGCAACGCCCTTCGGCGTGTCGGTGGCGGCGAAGGCGACCGCCGCCGAGCCGAGACGAACCGTGCCGTCGTCGACGACGTCGAGGATGTTCATGGCCGGGGAGCCGATGAATCCGGCAACGAAGCGGTTCGCCGGCTGGTGGTACAGCGATTGCGGCGTGTCGCACTGCTGCAACTGGCCGTCCTTCAGCACGGCGACCCGATGGCCCATGGTCATCGCCTCGACCTGATCGTGGGTCACGTACACCGTGGTGACCCCGAGCCGTTGCTGGAGCTCGGCCAGCTCGGTGCGCGTCTGCACCCGCAGCTTAGCGTCGAGGTTCGAGAGCGGCTCGTCCATCAGGTACACCCGGGCTGGCGGACGATCGCGCGGCCCATCGCCACGCTGGCGCTGCCCGCCGGACAGGTTCTTGGGTTTGCGGTCGAGGTAGGGCGTGAGGTCGAGCACGCGAGCGGCTTCCTCGGCGCGGCGGCGCCGTTCCTCCTTCTCCACGCCCGCCTGCTTCAGCGCGAAGCCCATGTTGTCGGCCACCGACATCTGCGGGTACAGGCGTAGTTCTGGAACACCATCGCGATGTCGCGGTCGCGCGGCCGGATGAAGCTCACGTCGCGGTCGCCGATGAAGATGTGCCCACTGTCGAGCGGCTCGAGCCCGGCGAGCATGCGCAACGCCGTGGATTTCCCGGAGCCCGACGGTCCGACGAGGACCAGGAGCTCGCCATCGGCGATCTCGAGGATCGAGATCCGAGACGGCAGGTGTGCTCGTGCCCGGATAGAGCCGGGTCGCTTTGCGGTAGCTGACGGATGCCATGTCGTTTCGTCCCTCTCGCCTTACTTGATGGCGCCCATGGCGAGGCCACGGATCATTCGCTTCTGGGCGAGCCACCCGGCCACCACGACCGGGATGCTCGCCAGCACCGAGGCGGCCGACAACTTGGCGATGAAGTTGCCTCGGGTGCTGATGTTGGTGGTGACCCAGATGGGCACGGTCTGGCCGGCGGCGGCGTTGAGCTGCACGGCGAAGAAGTATTCGTTCCGCGAAGATCAAGCACAACAGCGCGGTGGCGGCGATGCCCGGTCCGGCGATCGGCAAGATGACCGAGCGGAGCTGACCGACGAGTGACGCCCCGTCGATCTCGGCCGCTTCGACCAGTTCCTTCGGGACCTCCTGGAAGAACGAGCGCAGCATCCACACGGCCAGCGGGAGGTTCATCCCGGTGTAGAGGATGACGAGCACCTTGCGGGTGTTCAACAGGTCCAGCTCCCGAGCGAGGATCCACAGCGGGAGGATCGACGCCACGAGCGGCAAGAACTTGGTGGAGATGAAGAAGAACAACACGTCACGCCACTTGCGGACCGGGTAGATCGACAAGGCGTAGGCGGCCGGGACGGCGAGGACCAGCACGATCAGGGTGCTGATCAGCACGATCCACATCGAGTTGGCGAACGCCTGGCCGAACGAGAGCAGGCCGGTGGTGGTGCCGGTGACCTCCCGGTAGCGCTCGAGCGTGGGCGTGAAGTGCAGTGTCGGTGCGGTGTTGGCGTCGATCTCCTCCTTGAAGGAGTTCAGCCCCATCCACAGGATCGGGAAGAAGTAGAGGAAGCCGACCAGCCAGGCGACGACGCCGAGCACGGCGTTGACCCACTTGGCTTCGCCGACTCCGAGCGGTTGTGAGCTCATGTCAGTCGTCCCCCTGGAGCAGTCCCGACAACACCCGCAGGGCGAAGGTGGCGATGATGATCGACGCCACGACGACCACGATGCTGTAGGCGGAGGCGAGGCCGAACAACCAGCCACCCCGATCGATCGGCGGTACACGAAATAGGGAAGGTTGGTGGAGCCCGGCCCACCACCGGTCATCACGGCGATCTGGTCGAACACCTGGATCAGGTAGATCGTGCCGAGCAGGATTCCCAACTCCATGTAGCGGCGGAGGTGGGGAGCGTGAGTTGACGGAAGATCCCGAAGGTGTTGGCGCCGTCGACCTTGGCGGCTTCGAGGATGTCGGTCGGCTGGCTCTGGAGGCCCGCCAGCATGATGAGCATCATGAACGGCGTCCACTGCCACACGAGCACCGTCACGATCGACCCCAGCGGATGTCGTGACACGAACTCGATCGGCTCGGCGCCCAACTTCTCGAGCACCCAGTTCACGACGCCGTAGAGGCCATGGAACATCTGGTTCTTCCAGATGAGGCCGGCCACGACCGGCATGATCAGGAACGGGGTGATCAGCAGGGTCCGGACCACGCCTTGGCCGAGGAACTTGCGGTCCAGCAGCAGTGCCAGCAGCGTTCCCAGCAGCAGCGACAGCACGACCGACAACACGGTCATCTTCACGCTCACCCAAGCGGCGTCGATGAAGGGCTGGTTGTGGATGAGCTTCGAGAAGTTCTCGAGCCCGATGAACTCGCGGTGTCGGTGGATTGATCTTCCAGTTCGTGAGGCTGTAGTAGATGCTCATCACGAACGGCACCTGCGTCAGCACGATGGTGAAGATCAGCGCCGGCAGGAGTGGTAGGCGGCGTCGCCATGCGGTCGCATGCGACGGCAGCGCCGGATCGTTGTCGCTCATGTCCCCCCTCGTGGAACGAATCGTTTGCTTCCCCACTCCCCAAGGGGTCCCGGCCGGAGGAGCGGCCGGGACCCCACCTGAGGGGATTGTTACTGGCTGTACTGCGAGGCGATGTCCTGGCACTGCGACAGCGCATCAGCGGCGTCGAGGCGGCCAGCGATCACACTCGAGAACAACTCGGTGCACTGGGTGCCCATGTCCTGGAACTCCGGGACACCGACATACTGCACGCCGGGCAGACCGGGCCGAGGCGTGGTGCCCGGGTTGTCGATCGGCGCGGCGTCCATGGCCTTGAGGGTCATGTCGGCGAAGGCCGAGGCGGCCGACTGGTACTCCGGGATCTCGTAGGTGGAGTGCCGGGTGCCGGGCGGGATGGCAGCCCAACCGCCGGGGATCTTCTCACCCGCAGCCTTGATGTAGTCGGGGCCGGTCGCCCACGAGATGTACTTCCACGCCAGGTCGGCGTCCGGGGAGTTCTGCGGGATCGCCAGCGCCCAGGACCACAACCAGCCGGAGGCGTCGGTGACCTTGGTGGGAGCCAGGGCGTATCCGTTGAGACCCTTGACCGCGGAGTCGTCCGCTTCGAGCAGACCGGCGGCCACCGTGGCGTCGTACCACATGGCGACCTTGCCATCGAGGTACTGGCTCAGGCACTCGTTGAAGCTGGCGTTGGCCGCGTCGCTCTCGCCGGCGTCGGCGATCAGACCGGTGTAGAAGTCGAGCGCTTCGGCGAACTCGGGCTGATCGACCTGAGCAGCACCGATCGTGCCGTCGTCGTTGGCCGCCCACCAGGTGGCACCGAAGGTGTTGAGCACCGTCGTGAAGGCGGCACCGAGGTCACCCCAGCCCGGCTTGCCCCGCAGGCAGATGCCGGCGAGGTCGTCGGTCTTGATCTGGCGAGCGATCTCGGCCACTTCGTCCCAGGTGGGCGCCTCGGGCATGGTGAGCCCCGCGGCATCCAACAGGTCCTTGCGGTACATCACGAACGACGACTCGGCGTAGAACGGTGACGCGTACAGCGAATCGCCCACCGAGAGACCACCCCGGACGCTCGAGATGAGGTCGTCGATGTTGTAGGCCGCATCGGCGCTCGCATGCGGCGTGAGGTCCTGGACCCAGCCGTTGGCGCCGAACTGCGGCGCCTCGTACATGCCGATCATCACCACGTCGAACTGATCGCCACCAGCGGCGGCATCCCGGGTGACGACTTCGCGAAGGGTGCCCTCCTCGAGGATCGAGTAGTTCACCTTGATGCCGGTCTCGGCGGTGAACAACTCCGGTGTCAACGCGGCGATGTCCTCCATCTGCGGGTTGCCCACGATGGCGACGGTGATCTCTCCTCCGTCGGCGGTCGAGTCGTTCGAACTCGCCTCCGTGCTGTCGGAGCTCTCGGCAGCGCTCGACTCGGTCGACGCTGCGGTCGTGGTCTCGTCCTGTGCGGCGGCGGTGGTCGCCGACGAACCGCTGTCCGCGGAATCGTCGCTGCCACACGCAGCCACCGTGACCGTTGCGGCCGCCAAGACGGCGGTCCAACGAGTCAGGCGTGCCCTGCGGGATCGGGCCATGTCTGTTCTCCCCTCATCACTGAGTGTCGTGCGGAGGAGTCCGATCCCCCGCTACCCCGGCGACAACCTACGTTGGTCTGTGTTGGATATCAAGATATTTCCAACACAAATCTGGGGTTGAACGTTGGGATCATGTTGGTTTACCGTGCTCAGCGTGAGTGGGGAACGAATCGACCTGGGGGACGCCACCCTCGCCGAACTGGCGGCGCGTGGGCTGGAGGTGCCGACCTACGACCGATCCAGCCTGGTGGCGCGCATCGCGCACATCGGGGTCGGTGGGTTCCACCGGGCTCACCTCGCCCTGTATTGCGAGCATCTGGCTCGACGCGGCGGTACGTGGGGAATCTGTGGGATCGGCTTGCTTCCGGGCGACCGCGCCATGGCCGAGGCGCTCGCCGCCCAGGACCACCTGTACACCTTCACCGAGAAGGGACCCGGGACGCGCCGGACCGAGGTCGTCGGATCGATCATCGACTACGTCCTCGCCACCGACGACGCCTCGCTCGCCGAGGAACGGATCGCCCACCCGGACACCGCCATCGTGTCGATGACGGTGACCGAGTCCGGCTACGACGACGCCGAGCGCAATCGGCGCACCTTCGACGTGATCGCCGGCGGGCTCGATCGCCGCCGTGCTGCGAGCGGGGCCGGGATCACGGTGATGAGTTGCGACAACCTTCCCGGCAACGGGGAAGCCGCCCATCGGTGCGTCGTCGCGGCGGCGGAGCGCCGGAGCGCGGAGCTCGCCGAGTGGGTCGAGCTGAACTGCTCGTTCCCGAACTCGATGGTCGACCGGATCACCCCGGTGACGGCACCGGCCGACAAGGACCACCTCCTCGACTCCTTCGGGCTCGTCGACCGGTGGCCGGTCGTCGGCGAGCCGTTCTGGCAGTGGGTGCTCGAAGACGACTTCGTCGCCGGACGTCCGGACTTCGAATCCGTCGGTGCGCTCTACACCGACGACGTCCACGCGTGGGAGTTGTACAAGCTCCGCATCCTCAACGCGGGACATTCCTGCATCGCGTATCTCTCGGCACTGGCGGGGATCACCTATGTCGACGAAGCCTTGGCCATCCCGGAGATCCGCTCGTTCCTCGAACACCTGTTGTGCGACGAGGCCGTGCCGACGTTGACCGAGATCCCCGGGCATCCCCGCGAGGACTACGTCTCGGTGGTGATCGACCGCTTCTCCAACACCGGGGTCCGCGACCAGATCGCCCGGCTCTGCATCGACGGAACCTCGAAGTTCCCGACCTTTCTCATGCCGACGATCGCCGGTCAGCTCGCTCGAGGCGGTGGTGTGGATCGGGCTGCCCTGGCCCTCGCCGCGTGGGCCCACTACCTCGCCGACGTCCCGGAGGACGCCCAATCCCCCGACGCCCTCGGTGATGTGTCGCGGCCGCTGGCGCGAGCGGCGGCCGCCGGGGACCCGACCGTGTTCGTCGACGAGCGCACCGGGTTCCCGGCCGCAGTGGCCCAGAGCGAGCGATTCCGTGCGGCCTTCGCCGCCGCTCACCGCTCGATCACCGAGCACGGGCCGATCGGAGCGCTGCGTTCGAACTGAGCGTGTGACATCGTGTCCTCATGAACGGCGCGACCCCGACTGCTCGACTGCAGTACGACCGCCAGCACGAGATCTACCTCCGGGCCCTTCGCGACGGGTCGGTGGAAGTCGCGGGACTCGCTACGCAGTTCGGCGTCACGACCGAGACCATCCGGCGCGATCTGTCGGAGCTCCAATCGCAGGGAAAGGTCCGTCGGGTCCACGGCGGAGCGGTCCCGGTGGAGCGGGCGACCCATGAGCCACTCGTCGTGGCCCGCGAGATCCTCTTGCCCGAGGAGAAGTTGCGGATCGGCCAGGCCGCCGTCGCCGAGATCCCCGAGACCGGCACGGTCATCATCGACTCCGGCTCGACCCTCCAGCGCTTCGCCGAGGCCTTCCCGGCCGAGCGGGACGTCCACGTCATCACCAACTCGCTGTGGTCCGGGCTGACGTTGGCTCGCCGCGGCGTCCAGAACCTCACGATGCTCGGTGGCGGAGTCAGCACCAACACCTTCGCTGCGGTCGACTCCTTCACCATCGACATGGTCCGCAGCATGCAGGTCGATGTGCTCTTCATCAGCTGTGACGGCCTGTCGTTCCGTCGCGGGCTCACCACGCCGTACCGCAACGAGTCGATGGTGAAGCGAGCGATGATCGAGGCGCGAAAGGTCGTCGCTCTCGCCGACCACAGCAAGCTCGGCAACGGCCAGCTGTACGCCTATGCCGACTTCGAGGACATCGACGTGTTGATCACGGATTCGGGAGCGGAGCAGGAAGCCGTCGACGCGCTGCGCGACCATCTCGACGACGTCCGGGTGGTCTGAGCACCGCCATGCTCCGCCGATCGCCATCGATGGACCCCGAGCGGCTGTGTGAGATCGCGATCGCCGCATGCACGACCGGAGCCGCAATCGCTCGCGAGGGGGTGGATCGCCGACCCGTGGCGACGAAGTCCACCGCGACCGACATCGTCACCGCGACCGACCTCGCCGCCGAGGAAGCGATCCGGTCGGTGCTCGCGAGTCAGGCGCCGGGCTCCGCCGTCCTCGGAGAAGAAGGCGGTTCCGTGATCGGCGGCGCCGGAGCCCACGGGGACATCGAATGGGTGGTCGATCCGCTCGACGGCACCGTGAACTACGCGTTCGGGGTTCCCATCAGCGCGGTGAGCGTGGCGGCGGTGTTCCGCGGTCGTCCGATCGCCGGGGCGGTGATCGACATCGCCCGGGGGGAGACCTACAGCGCCGTGCGCGGCGGGGGAGCCCGCTGCGACGACGAGCGACTCGAGGTCGGCTCGTGTCGCGACTCCTCGCTCGCCCTCGTCGCCACGGGTTTCGCCTACGACGCCGCCCGCAGGACGGTGCACGGTGAAGCCGTGGCGCGTTTGCTTCCCCTGGTGCGCGACGTGCGCGCCTTCGGTTCGGCCGCGCTGCACCTGTGCTGGGTCGCCCAGGGCCGGATCGATCTGTACTTCGAGCGCGACATCAAGCCGTGGGACCACTGCGCCGGCGCGCTGATCGCGACCGAGGCCGGAGCCGCGGTCGAGTTGCCGTGCCCGGAGAACGACGGGTTGATCGTCGCCGCCAACCCAGTCCTCGCCCGAGCCGTGCGCCCGCTGCTCAGCTGATACTCAGCGGAGATCGAGCAGCCGCCGGACCTCGGCGACGTCGCCGCCCAGGCCTTCGCCCAAGCGGGCCACGAGATGGACGGTGCGCCACTTGGCGAGCGCCGAGGCGTCGACGTCCTGGAACTCCGTCGCGGCGCGGAGGTAGCTCGCCCGGAGCTGGTCGATCGCCCCGGCGCTGACCGGGGGGCCGCCGAGCCCGTGGCTCAGCTCGAGCATCAACGAGGTGCGGGCGACCTCGGCGGTGAACGAGCCGCGTGACGCGTCGAACCAGTCGACGACGACCGGGCCGTCCGGGCCGAGCAGGACGTTTCGGGGATGGAGGTCCCCGTGGCACACGACCTGGTGGGTCGGATCGTCCGGG
>JAWKHV010000003.1:0-356138 GCA_041394645.1 Ilumatobacteraceae bacterium
GTGCTGGACATCATGCGCAACGGGATCGACTCGGCGTTGCTCGGGTTGGGCAAGGCGTCGATCAGCGAGCTGAGCCGCGACGATCTGTTGATACCTGACGACTTCCAGCGCAGCTACTGACGCGGCGCGGGCAGCGGTCGGCGCTCAATCGAGTTCGGCGAGGATTCGTCCGAGCGCCGAGCCCGCCGCATGGTCGGTGCAGTGGGCGTCGGCGAAACGCAGCGCGCCGTCGTCGAGTCGAGCGCGAAGCTGCTCGTCGCGCCACGCCGCCTCGATCACCGTCGCCAGATCTTCGGCGTCCCCGGGTGCGTGCACGAGCGAGTTCTCGTTCGGGTGCACGTAGTCCTCGATGCCGGCACGATCGGTCGCCACCACGAATCGTCCGTGGCGAAAGCTCTCGACGATGGTGACCAGTCCCCCATTGGCCCCCTCCGTCGTCATCGGTACGACGTTCACCGTCGCCTGCCGGACGAGGCGGTGGATCTCGGACTTCGGCAGTTGAGGAAGGATCTCGACGCACGAGGGCACTCGGAGCCCGGTGAGCACTCGAGTCCCCGCCAGCACCTTGGTCGGCAGGTTCAGTCGCTCGACGGCTCGAAAGAAGGTGGCGTAGTCGCGGTACCCCGAACCGGTCGCGAAGACGAACGGTGCGTCATCGTCGACCGGATCATCGGCGACCTCGCCGCCGAACTGCAGGGGAACGAACGAGAAACGTCGCTGGTCCACTCCGAGCCGGTCGGAATAGATGTCGATCTCACGGGTCGAATGGACGACGAAACGGTCGATCGCCGGCGCGACGCGACGGCACACTTGCTCGCGCCGACCCGTCTGGAGTTCGGTGTTGAAGAACCACGACACCAACTTCACCTCGAGCCGACGGACCCGCTTCTCGAGCGCCGCAACGATCGCCAGTTGGGGAAAGACCGTGACCACGCCGGAGTTCGAAGCCCGCAAGGCGGCATGGGCCTGACGGCCGTAGGCCGCCCACTCCTTCCACCCGCTGTGCTGCGTGCTGCGGTGGTGCCAGCTCAGTTCCTCACCAACCCGCGTCACCTTGACGAAATCGGCAAGGTCCGGCGAGACGAAATCACTGATCCAGCGATCGGTCGTCGCCGTGAAGAACGGGGCGGCCACCGCCCACCGAGGTCGGGCGACGTGTGCCACGTCCGTGCGTCGGTTGTCGCCGTTCGACGAGACGACGTCGTGGACGGCCCCGGGGCGGCGAGAAGGGTCCGAAACCACCTCGCCAACGTAGAGAAATGACGGCCGTCCGCCAGGTAGGCCATTCGGCCCAATTGGACCGAATGGCCTGACATCCGTGACGAGCTGACGCGGTCGGCTCGTTCCGACAAGATCCGGCGGGGTCAGCCCTTGAATGCGGCGAGGTACATCGCCGTCTCTTCACCGAGGTTCGTGGGCACCTGATAGCCCTCGCGTGCGGTGATCGTCTCGAAGTTGTCGGCCACGGCTTCGAGCGACAGATCCTCCTGGTAGTAGCCGGGAGTCTCACCGATGAACACCTCGGCGACCCGACCTCCGCCCACGGAGAAGACGCGGCCCGATGGTTCGCACGATTCGTGCGCCAGGTAGCCGACGACCGGCGACACCAACTCGGCGGCCAGTTTGTCGCCCAATCCGCCCAGGATGCTCTCGGTCATACGGGTGTAGGCGAGGGGCGCGATCGCGTTGGCCTTGATGTTGTACTTGGCGCCTTCGACGGCCAGCACCCTGGTGAACCCGACCAGCGCCATCTTGGCTGCGCCATAGTTCGCCTGACCGAAGTTCCCGAAGATTCCTGCCGCCGACGAGGTGGACACGATTCGGCCATATCCCTGCTCGCGCATTCGCGCCCATGCCGGCTGCGTCACGTTGAATGCGCCCCGCAGGTGAACATCGAGAACCGGTCCGACGAGGTCCGGACCCATGTTGTGAAATGCCTTGTCCCGCAGGATGCCGGCGTTGTTGATGACGATGTCGACCTTGCCGAAGGCGTCGATCGCCGACTGCACGATCGCTGCGCCGCCCTCGGGCGTCGCCACCGAGTTGGTGTCGGCGACGGCCTCGCCCGCCGCTTTGATCTCGTCCACCACCCGCTCGGCCGCGCCCTTGTCGCTCCCGGTCCCATCGACGGCGCCGCCCAGGTCGTTGACGACCACCAGCGCGCCCGGCGCGAGCAGCAGGGCGTGCTGGCGGCCGAGCCCGCCTCCTGCGCCGGTGATGATCGCGACCTTGCCGTCGTACCCGAGTTCAGCCATCTCTGGTCTCCTTGTGTTGGGGGGTGGCTCCGATGCCGCCGTCGACCGTAGTGGTCGGGACCGTGCCCATCCCAGCGCCCGAGGTCCTCGCAGAAGCGCTCGGACCCCTCCAGGCGACGACGGGGTCACGCCATGGCGTGACCCCGTCGTATCGCTGGTGGGCGCAACTCCTGTCGGCAGGACCGACGAACTTGCGTCGACTCAGTGGTGGATCGGTCGGCGCTCGTTCATGGCGCGGTACACCAGCAGGGCGATCACACCGCCGACGATGGAGCCGATCAGGCCCGACGGCTGGAGTGCCTTCGGCCAGGTCCTTGCCGAACAGCGCCCAGCCGATGAAGCCACCGACGAAGGAACCGATGACTCCGAGGAGGATGGTGCCTCCGATCCCCATCGGGTCGCGGCCGGGAACCAGCAGCCGGGCGAGGGCCCCGGCGATGAGACCGATGATGAGCATGCTGACGATGAAACCGAGCATGGGAACTCCTGATTGGTATCGGGGATGCCCGCAACGGGCAGCGACAGGAGCGAGGTACCGCATCGGCTCGACGACCAAACCGCATCGGTCGGCGTCGCTTCGGCGGCGGGGACTTCGTACCGGAACGATCCAACCTCTGTTCTCGGACGTCGATGCTCCCTAGGCTTCGGGCATGGCTCTCGACACCCGCCCCGCCGGCGCGTACGTCAACGACCGTGCCCACGTGTTCCATT
Source organism: Ilumatobacteraceae bacterium (assembly GCA_041394645.1). Classification (GTDB taxonomy): domain Bacteria; phylum Actinomycetota; class Acidimicrobiia; order Acidimicrobiales; family Ilumatobacteraceae; genus JAWKHV01. The sequence goes on from JAWKHV010000003.1 coordinate 2,967, forward strand.
CGTGGTCGGCACAGCAACTCCTGGCCCCGACCGTGATCGCCGGTGGCGAGGGCTCATGGATCTGGGACGACCAAGGCCACCGCTTCCTCGACTTCTCCTCGCAGCTCGTCAACGTCAACATCGGGCATCAACACCCGAAGCTCGTGGCGGCGATCCAGGAATACGCCGGCAAGCTCTGCACGATCTCGCCGGTGTTCGCCAACGATGCCCGCAGCGAGGCCGCCCGGCTGATCGTCGAACGGGCGCCCGACGGGCTCGGGATGGTGATGTTCACCACCGGCGGCGCCGACGCCAACGAGAACGCCATTCGCATGGCCCGCCTGCACACCGGTCGGCACAAGGTGCTCACCACCTACCGCAGCTACCACGGAGCAACGGGCGGGGCCATCCAGCTCACCGGTGACCCGCGCCGCTGGCCGAGCGAGCCCGGGCTTCCCGGCATCGTCAAGTTCTGGGGCCCCTACGCCTACCGGAGCGAGTTCCACGCCACCGACGAAGCGATGGAGTGCGAGCGTGCCCTCGCCCATCTCGAGCACGTGTTGATGGTCGAGGGCGCCCAGACCGTCGCGGCCATCCTGCTCGAGACCGTGGTCGGTACGAACGGGATCCTCGTGCCGCCCGACGGATATCTGGCCGGCGTCCGGGCGCTGTGCGATCGGCACGGCATCATGCTGATCGCGGATGAGGTGATGTCGGGGTTCGCCCGGTGCGGCGAGTGGTTCGCCGTCGACCATTGGAACGTCGCGCCCGACCTGATCACCTTTGCGAAGGGCGTGAACTCCGGCTACCTCCCGCTCGGCGGGGTCATCGTGTCCCGCTCGATCGCCGACACCTTCGGACAGCGGGCGTTTCCCGGTGGATTGACGTATTCGGGCCACCCGCTGGCCTGCGCGTCGGCCGTCGCCTCGATCAACATCTTCGAAGAGGAGGGCATCGTGGAACACTCGCGGCGCCTCGGCACCGACGTGATCGGACCGGAGCTGCGTGCTCTCCAGGAGCGCCATCCATCCATCGGCGAGGTGCGGGGTCTCGGCACGTTCTGGGCGATCGAGCTGGTCCGAAACCGCGAGACCCGCGAGCCACTCGTGCCGTTCAACGCGTCCGGCGCCGACGCCGCGCCGATGATGGAGCTCGCCGGAGCGTGCAAGGAACGCGGGCTGTGGCCCTTCACCCATTTCAATCGGCTCCACGTCGTGCCGCCGTGCAACACCCCCGACGAAGAGGTGCGCAAAGGCCTGGCGATCATCGACGAGGTCCTGGCAGTCGCCGACGCCTACGCCACGACCTGACCCGGCGACGGAGCGACCGGCGGTCGATGGACCTTCGGCCCTGATCCGGCTCCGAGCAGCGGGCGGACGATCGTCTCGGAGACTTCCACGGGAGGCCGAGATGAGCATCGACATCATCTACCGTGTCGATCAGCATCGGCGAGCGGGCCGATGAACTGGTCGTGCCCCTCGACCCGGACTCGCACGACGAGCGAGCGGTCCAGACCGCGGTGACCCTCGCCCGGGCGGGCGGAGCCGCCGTCGGCTTCGTCGCGGTCGCCGAACCCGATGCCGAGGTCTCGACCGATTGGCGCATCGCCTTACACGACCGCGCCGCCGCTGCAACCCGCCCCGCTCGGGCGCTCCTCGTCCGCTCGGCGTCGGTCGCGGACGGCATCATCGCCACGACCAGCGGTGACGGCGGCTCGATCCTGTGCATGTCGACCGACGCGCCCGGCCGGCTGCGCGACGCCCTCGAACTGACCTCGGCCAGCGCCATCGTCCACCACGTCGACGCACCCGCCATCCTGATCGGGCCGCACGCGGCACCGTTCGTGCGGCCACCCGGATCCGTCGTGGCGTTCGTCGACCCGTCAGCGCTCGCCGATACCGTCGTCGAGCACGCCGTCGCGTGGGCTGCCCGGCTCGGCGTGCCGCTTCGGATCGAGCAGGTGCTCGAACCGGGAGATCGATCGACCGAGGACGTGCACGAGACCGCCTTCGTCGCTCGTCTGGCGGCGCGTCACCGTCGCGCGGGTGTCGAGGTCGAGTGGGAGGTGCTGCACGCCGAGCATCCGGCCGCCGCCATCGTGGATCGTCTCGGCGACCAGATGGCCGACTCCCTCGCGGTCCTCGGTACTCATGGTCGCAGTGGATGGCGCGAACTCCGGCTGGGCAGCGTGAGCATGAAGGTGGTGCACCGCGCTCCCCTGCCGGTGCTCCTCGTGCGCTGAGGACTACGCGCCCGCTGAGGCCGCGACGTGATCGATGGTCCGCCGGACGGTTCGATGGAACGCGTCGCACGCCGCGATCAGGTGCTCCCGAGGGGTGTCCTCCTCCTTGGTGTGCGACAAGCCGCCGGTCGACGACGCGAAGATCATCACGGTCGGAATCTCACGGGCGATCTCCGAGGCGTCGTGGAGCGCTCCCGACGGCAGCTCGAATCGATGGCCCTCCACCTCCTCGACCGATTCACGGGCGGCCTCCAGGAGGGCCGGATCGAACTGCATCGGCGGGATCCGGAAGATGTGCTCGAACCGGACCTTGCACCCTTCGGCCTGGGCGGCGTTGCGGGCGGCCTCCTTGGCCTCTGCGTACATCGAGGCGAGATCCCCCTCGTCGATGTGGCGCATGTCCATGGTGAGGTGGGTCTCGCCCGCCACGGCGGTGACGACACCAGGCCAGCACTGGGCGAAGCCCACCGTGGCGACCCCCTCGTAACGTTCCGCCACGACGGCGAGCGCGAGCGAGAACCGCGCCGCCGCATTGAAGCTGTCCCGGCGCATGGCCATCGGCATCGTGCCCGCGTGCGCCGCTTGTCCGGTGAACACGAGCCGTTCGCGCTCGATGCCGACCGTTCCGGACACGACCGCGGCACCGTGGCCCGCTTTCTCCATCATCGGACCCTGCTCGATGTGCAGTTCGAGTGAGGCCGCGACGTCCGTGAGACGCGATCGGCACCCGTCCAGGTTCTCGATGTCCACGCCGTACTCGGGGAGGATGTCGGCCAACCGGCCACCCGCTTTGTCCGCCAGTTCCCGGACGACGTCGAGATCCAGCGTTCCCATCACCGCCGCTGACCCGAACAGGCTGCGGCCGAATCGGGCCCCTTCCTCGTCGGCCCAATCGACCAGTGCGATCGTGCACGGCGGCGTTCCGTCGGCGGCGATCGATCGGAGCACTTCCAATCCACCGAGAACGCCCAGACATCCGTCGAGCCATCCTCCCTTCGGCACGGAGTCGAGGTGGGAGCCGATGACGATCGTCTCGGGCCGCTCACCGCGCAGGTAGGCCCAGATGTTGCCGGCCTCGTCCTGTTCGACTTCGACCGGGAGCGTCGCCAGTTCCTCGCGCAGCATGGCTCGCGCTTCGAGCCAGGTCGGAGTCCACGCCAGACGCCGGGATCCCTCGGGTCCCCCGGTGCGGGCGGCGAGCTCCTCCAGCGAGGCGATCACGCGAGCGGGGTCGAACGAACCGGTCGGATGCATCCGTGAATCCTCTCAAACACCGCCCCGCTGAGGGCGTCGGCCCATCGTCACCGGGACGCGATCGCCTCAGCCGGACGAGTCCGCCTTCGCCTGTGGCGGACGGGACATCTCGGGCAGGACCTGCTCGGCGTACGACAGCAACGTCGACTCCTTGGCGTCGTGCTGGAGGTAGATCGAGAACTGGTCGACGCCGAGCGCTTCGAGCGCTCGCAGCCGGGCGATGTGCACCTCGGGCGGGCCGATGATGCAGAACCGGTCGACGATCTCGTCGGGGACGAACGAGGCGTGGGTGTTCCCGGCCCGCCCGTGCTCGTTGTAGTCGTAGCCCTCACGGCCCTTGATGTAGTCGGTGAGTGCCTGCGGGACGCCTCCGGCACCCGCGTCGCCATACCGGCCGACGATGTCGGCGACGTGGTTTCCCACCATGCCGCCGAACCAGCGGCACTGTTCGCGTGCGTGAGCGAGCGCGGCCTCGGAGCCGTCGGTGACGTAGGCGGGCGCCGCGACACAGATCTTCACCGAGTCCGGATCTCGGCCGCTCGCGGCCGCAGCATCCCGAACTGCGGCCACCGTCCAGGCCGTCACGTCGGGGTCGGCGAGTTGGAGGATGAAGCCATCGCCGACCTCGCCGACGAGGGCGAGCATCTTCGGGCCGTAGGCGGCCACCCACACCTCGAGCGTGCTCCCGGCGGCCCACGGGAAGCGGATGAGCGAACCTCGGTGGTCGACGGCGCGCCCGTTGGCGAGCTCGCGGATGGTGTGGACGGCTTCACGGGTCTCGGCGACCGTGACGGGCTTGCCGTTCGTGACGCGAACGGCGGAGTCCCCTCGCCCGATCCCGCAGACGGTCCGGTTGCCGTACATCTCGTTCAGGGTGGCGAAGACCGACGCCGTCACGGTCCAGTCGCGAGTCGCCGGGTTCGTCACCATCGGCCCGACGGTCACCTTGCGCGTCGCGGCGAGGATCGCTGAGTAGATGACGTAGGGCTCCTGCCACAAGATGTGCGAATCGAAGGTCCACACGTATTGGAAGCCGTAGGTCTCGGCCAGCCGCGACAGCTCCACGACTCGAGCCGCCGGCGGGTTGGTCTGGAGCACGACACCGAAATCCATCGCGGGCCCTTCTGTTCGGTTCGCTCAGCGGTCCTGCGGCACGCAGCCGCTCAGCGGTTCTGCGGAAAGCCCAGATCGACCTGGGAGGTGCTCGGGTCGGGCCACCTCGAGGTGACGACCTTCTGACGGGTGTAGAAGTTGATGCCGTCGGGGCCGTACATGTGCTGGTCGCCGAACAGGCTCGCCTTCCACCCCCCGAAGCTGTAGTACGCGACCGGCACGGGGACCGGCACGTTGATGCCGACCATGCCGACGGAGACGTCGAACTGGAACTGACGGGCCACTCCCCCGTCGCGGGTGAAGATGGCCGTTCCGTTCCCGTACGGGTTGTCGTTGATCAACCCGATGCCCTCCTCGTAGGAAGCCACGCGCACGACCGACAGCACCGGCCCGAAGATCTCGTCGTCGTAGCACCGCATCCCGGGACGGACCCGGTCGATCAGGCTGGGATGCACGTAGAACCCGTCGCCGCCGTCGACTCGACCGTCGACGACCACGGTCGCTCCTTCGCCGGGATCGGCGAGATACGACTCGACCTTCGTGCGGTGTTCGGCGGTGATCAGCGGGCCCATCTCGGCGTCGGGTTCCGAGGCCGACCCGACCTTGACGGCCGGGATCCGTTCGCTGATCTTGGTCACCAGATCGTCGGCGATCGACTCGACCGCGAGCACGACCGAAACCGCCATGCATCGCTCACCGGCCGAGCCGTAGCCCGCCGACACCGCGGCGTCGGCAGCCATGTCCAGGTCGGCGTCGGGCAATACGAGCATGTGGTTCTTCGCCCCACCGAGCGCCTGGACCCGCTTGCCGTTGGCGGTCCCGGTCTCGTAGATGTAACGCGCGATCGGGGTCGAGCCGACGAAGCTCACGGCTGCGATGTCCGGGTGCTCCAGCAAGCGATCGACGGCGAGCTTGTCACCGTGGACGACGTTGAAGCAGCCGGCGGGAAGCCCGGCCTGCTGGAGCAGTTCGGCGATGAACATCACCGCGCTCGGATCCTTCTCCGACGGCTTCAGCACGAAGGTGTTGCCACGCGAGCGCATTGGCGAACATCCACATCGGGACCATCGCCGGGAAGTTGAACGGCGTGATGCCGGCGACGACGCCGAGGGGCTGACGGATCGAGTACACGTCGATACCGGTCGATGCCTGTTCGGAGTAGCCGCCCTTCAACAGATGCGGGACGCCACTGCAGCGAACTCGATGTTCTCCAACCCCCGGGCCACCTCGCCCAGGGCGTCCGACAGCACCTTGCCGTGCTCGGCGCTCAAGCGCGTCGCGATCTCCTTGCGGTTGGCGTCGACGAGCTCGCGCATGCGGAACATGATCTCGGCCCGCTTGGACAGGTTCGTGGAACGCCACGCAGGGAACGCGGCGGCAGCAGCTGCGACGGCTGCGTCGACCTCGTCGACCGAGGCGAAGTCCACGCTGGCGGTCTGCTCACCGGTGGCCGGGTTGTACACGGCACCCGAGCGCCCGGACGTCCCGGCCACGCACGCGTTGTCGATCCAATGTGAAATCCGGTTCATGAGTCCTCAGTTCAAGTACTGGCAGGTGCCGCGCTTCACGAACTGCCCGTGGCCCCTGCGGCCGACGTACGAGTCGTTCTCGATCACGACGGTGCCCCGGGACAGCACGGTATCGATCTTGCCGTCGATCACGGTGCCCTCCCAGGCCGAGTGGTCCATGTTCATGTGGTGGGTCTTGCCGAAGCCGATCTCGGTGCGGCCGTTGGGGTCGTACACCACGACGTCGGCGTCGGATCCGGGAGCGACGACCCCCTTCTTCGGGTACATGCCGAACATCCGGGCCGGCGTGGTGCAGCACGTCTCGACCCACCGTTCGAGGGAGATCTCACCGGTGACGACACCTTGGTAGATCAGGTCCATCCGGTGCTCCACGCCTCCGATCCCGTTCGGGATCTTCGAGAAGTCGCCGATACCGAGCTCCTTTTGGTCCTTCATGCAGAAGGGGCAGTGATCGGTCGAGACGACGGCGAGTTCGTTCATCCGCAGACCCTTCCAGAGGTCCTGGTGATGATGCCGATGGTCGTGCTTGGATCGAATCGGCGGGCTGCAGACGTACTTCGCTCCTTCGAACCCCGGCTTCGCGAGATGCTCTTCGAGCGACATGTACAAGTACTGCGGACACGTCTCGGCGAAGACGTTGAGCCCATCGCTGCGGGCGTCGGCGACCGCGTCGAGCGCCTCGGCCGCCGACATGTGCACGATGTACAGCGGCACGTTGCCGGCGACCTTCGACAGCACGATCGCCCGGCTCGTCGCTTCCCCTTCGAGCAGGCTGGGCCGGCTGAACGAGTGGTACTTCGGGTCGGTCTGCCCCCGTGCGATGTGCTGGGCGACGAGGACGTCGATGGCGATGCCGTTCTCGGCGTGCATCATCACGAGCGCACCGTTCTCGCTGGCGGTCTGCATCGCCTGCAGGATCTTGCCGTCGTCGCTGTAGTAGACGCCCGGGTAGGCCATGAACAACTTGAAGCTCGTGACGCCTTCGTGGTCCACGAGATACGTCATGTCCTTGAGGGCTTGCTCGTCGACGCCCCCGATGATCTGGTGGAAGCCGTAGTCGATCGCGCAGTTGCCGTCGGCCTTGCGATGCCATTCGGCCAGACCCTCTTGCACGTTGCCGCCATAGGTCTGCACCGCCATGTCGACGATCGTCGTGACGCCGCCCCATGCCGCAGCCGTGGTCCCGGTCTCGAAGGTATCCGAGGCGTAGGTACCACCGAACGGCAACTCCATGTGGGTGTGCACGTCGATCCCGCCCGGGATCACGTACTTACCGGCCGCGTCGATCGTCCGGTCGACGGTGACGCCGTGCGTGGTGACCTGCCCGGGCGCGTAGAGCGCGGCGATCGTCTCGCCGTCGATCAAGACGTCCATCGGCTGGCGGCCGGTGGCGCTCACGACCGTGCCGTTGATGATGAGTGTGCGTGCCATCGGGAAGGTTCCTCTCCCTGTGTGGGGTGGTAGCGGACTGAACGCCGGGTGGTCGGCGTCAGTGTTCGACGAGCTCGCCGTACGCCTCGGGTCGACGATCACGGTAGAACGCCCAACGGTCCCGGATCGCGCGCAGCTTGGCCAGGTCGAGATCCCGCACGATCAGTTCCGGCTGGTAGGCGTCGCCCAGGTCGCCCACGAACTGGCCCTCGGGATCGACGAAGTAGCTCTGACCGTAGAAGTCGTCGTCGCCGAGTGGCTCGATGCCGACCCGGTTGATCGCCCCGACGAAGTAGATGTTCGCGACCGCAGCGGCCGGTTGTTCGAGCCGCCAGAGGTACTCCGAGAGTCCCCGGTGGGTGGCCGAGGGATTGAACACGAGCTGGGCGCCGTTCAGGCCGAGCGCCCGCCAGCCCTCCGGGAAGTGGCGGTCGTAGCAGATGTAGACCCCCACCTTGCCGACCGCGGTGTCGAACACGGGATAGCCACCCGTCCCGGGCTTGAAGTAGAACTTCTCCCAGAAGCCCTTGGTGTGCGGGATGTGCTGCTTGCGGTACTTGCCGAGGTACGTCCCGTCGGCATCGACCACCGCCGCGGTGTTGTAGTACACCCCGGGTTGCTCGATCTCGTACATCGGCAGGATCATGACCATCCCGAGTTCCTTGGCCAAGGCCGAGAAGCGCTGGGTCGTGGGTCCGTCCGGGATGGATTCGGTGTACTCGCCGTAGTACTCGGTCTCCTGGACCTGACAGAAGTACGGGCCGTAGAACAGCTCCTGGAAGCAGACGATCTTGGCGCCCTGCGCGGCCGCGTCCCGCGCCGCCTGCTCGTGCTTGGCGATCATCGCCTCCTTCGAGCCGGCCCAGTCGGTCTGGTACAGCGCCGCCCGGACGATCTCACCCCCGGTCGGCTCCACATCGGTCGTTGCAGCTCCGGTCGTCTCGGTCATGGTGGTGCGTCCTCCTCGCGGGATTCCCGGCACGTCGACGTCGCCAGGCCCGGACGAGCGCGATGTTATGGACACAACGCGTCGCCCACAATGGAAAGATCCTCACCGTGCGGCGTTGGGACACGTCGTTCACCGGCGCGCGTCGGCAGGCGTGATCGTCAGCTCCGCAGGATGTCCATCACGATCGGACGATGGGCATCGGCGGGAGGCTCGGGGAGTATCCGGATGCCCGTCGCCAGCTCGGCCAACGCGTCCGTCAGCCGATCGGGGTCGTCGTGGTGCAGCTCGAGCACGGGTTGTCCTTCGGTGACGGCGTCGCCGACACCGGCCCTGACGATCACACCCGCCGTTGCGCTGACCGGATCGCCCGGCGCACGCCGACCCGCACCCAGCATCCAGGAGGCCCGTCCGACGGCGAGCGCATCGAGCCCGGCCACGAATCCACTCCGATCCGCTCGGACCTCGTGACGATGGGCCGCGACCGGGAGGGCGGCACCCGGATCGCCGCCCTGGGCCCGGATCATCGCCTGCCACACGGGCCACGCCCGACCCGACGCCATCGTCGCCTCGGGATCCGCATCGATCCCGGCGAGATCGAGCATCTCGCGAGCCAGGGCCACGGTGATCTGGCGCAGGTCGTCAGGGCCGCCGCCCCGCAAGGCCTCCACGGATTCGGCCACCTCCAGCGCGTTCCCGACGGCGCGGCCGAGGGGACGGTCCATCCAGCTCAGCACGGCGGTGGTCCGCACCCCGTGGCGGGTCCCGATCTCGACCATCGTCTCGGCCAGACGCCGGGCATCGGCGGGGTCGCGCATGAACGCTCCGCTCCCGGTCGTCACGTTCAGCACCAGGGACTCGGTTCCTTCCGCGATCTTCTTCGACATGATCGAGCTGGCGATCAGCGGGATCGACTCGACGGTGGCCGTCACGTCGCGCAGGGCGTAGAGCTTCTTGTCGGCCGGTGCGAGCCCGGCGGTCGCGGCACAGATCACCGCGCCCACCGAGCGGAGTTGGGCGGTGATCTCCTCGATGGACAGCTCGGCGCGCCAGCCCGGGATCGCCTCGAGCTTGTCGAGCGTGCCGCCGGTGTGACCGAGGCCCCGCCCGGACAGCTGTGGCACGGCGGCACCACACGCCGCGACCAGCGGGCACAGGACGAGGCTGACCTTGTCGCCGACACCGCCGGTCGAGTGCTTGTCGACGGTCGGGCGACCCAGGTCGCCGAGATCGAGTCGGGCGCCGCTGTCGACCATCGCCGTGGTCCACGTGGCCAGCTCACGGGCGTCGAGGCCGCGAAAGAAGATGGCCATCAGCAGGGCTGAGGCCTGCTCGGCGGGGATCGTCCCGTCGGCGGAACGCTGCACGAACCAGCGGATCTGGTCGTCGCTGAGTTCGCCACCATCGCGTTTGGTCCGCAGGATCGTCACGGCGTCCACGTCGGTTTCGCCTCCCTCGGGGTCGCCCTCCTGGGACGAGGAGGTGCGGGTCGGTCCGGCTCACCGTCGCCGACCGCCGCGGTTCGTGCCTAACCTGGCCCGGTGAGCACCACCCTCGATCGACGGCGGATCGCCGGCACCATCGATCATGCCCTGTTGAAGCCCGAGCTGACCATGGCCGAAGTGCTCGACGGATGCGCGGTCGCCGCCGAGTACGAGGTCGCCTCGGTCTGCTGCCGTCCCGCGGATGTCGAACGCTGCGTCGCGGCTCTCGACGGCAGTCCGGTCGAAGTCGGTACGGTCATCGGGTTCCCGCACGGTGCCCATGCGACCGGGGTGAAAGCGATCGAGGTCACCACCGCGGCCGCGAACGGGGCGACCGAGTTCGACATGGTGCTCAACATCGGCTGGTTGCGCTCCGGGCTCGACGCCGAGGTCGAAGCGGACATCGCCGCGGTGGTGGAGGCGGCCGAAGGACGCATCGTGAAGGTGATCTTCGAGACGGCCTACTTGACCGACGACGAGATCGTCCGGGCCTGCCGGCTGTCGGAATCCGCCGGAGCCCAGTACGTGAAGACCTCGACCGGCTTCGCGCCCGCCGGCGCCACGCTGCCGCACGTGCGGCTGATGCGAGCCTCGGTCTCGGACACGATGAAGGTCAAGGCGTCGGCGGGAATCCGTAGCCTCGCCGACGCGGTCGCCTTCATCGAGGCGGGGTGCGACCGGATCGGCACCAGCTCGACGGCGGCGATCCTCGACGCCGCGAGCTGACTCCGACCGCAGCGTCGGGCCTCAGCCCTTGCGGATCTCCGCCCCCTTCATCGGCTGCTTGAACAGCGGAGCGAGCAAGCAGGTGTCGGTGGCGCCGGCGATCAACGGCACGAGGCCGATGAGCGACAACACGATCCCGCCACCCCCGATCACGAACCCCAGAATGATGAGCACGACGCCCGCCACGATGCGGGCGATGCGCCCATTCGAGCTGGCCATGAACTGTACGAACCCCATAGTTGGTTCCCCTCTGTCGGTGCGACCCTAGTACCCCTGACGGTATCGATCGTGAGGACCCCGTTCCGAGGGCCGAACGTCCCCCGTGGCCGAACACCGGTCAGCCACGCGAACAGGGGGCTCCGAGGGACCGGCGCCGATCCGACCACCGCGGATCGGTGGGCCAGTAATCGCCCGTCGTGGGCTCCTGCTCGTACGGGTGCACCGACGGAGTCGCCACGATCTGGGCGAGGGCGTCGAGGAACCGATCGATGTCGGCGGGCGTCGTCGAGAGCGAGGCGCTGGCGCGGACTGCGCCGGGAATCCGGCGCCGATCTCCGGCCAGGACGTCGTCGCGATAGGCACGGATCTCGGCGTCGTCGAGACCGAGCAGGCGCAACAGGTAGGGATGGGCGCAGAAGCACCCGTGTCGGACGCCGATCGCATGCTCCGCGCTCAACCGGGCGGCGACGAGCGCATGGGACATGCCGTCGACGACGAACGTGCCGACGGCGAGTGTCGGTTCCTCGAGGCTCGGGCCGAGCAGGCGCACGCCGTCGATCGCGGCCAGTCCGCGGCGTAGGCGTGTCGCGAGCGCCAGCTCGTGTTGCACGATTGCGTCCCAGCCAAGCGCCTCGAACGTCTCGATCGCCGCATGGAGTGCCACCGCCCCGAGGACGTTCGGGCTGCCTGCTTCCTCTCGATCCGGCGGCGCCGTCCACACCACCTCGTCCAGATCGACGAGATCGACCGCTCCTCCGCCGGCGAGGAACGGATCGCCCTCCTCGAAGGCCGTCCGCGGGCCGATCAGGACGCCGGTCCCGAACGGCGCGTACATCTTGTGCCCGCTCCACGCCACGAAATCGGGCGAGACCGGCAACGGGCGATGCGGTGCGAGCTGGGCGGCGTCGACCAGCACCGGCACCCCGCGAGCGTGGGCTGCGGCGACGATGTCGTCGACCGGCGGCATCCACCCCGTCACGTTGGACGCCCCGGTGATCGCCAGGAGCTTCGGGGTCGGCTGTTCGTCGAGCACCCGTTCCACGTCGTGGACCCCGAACGTTCCGGCTTCACCGACCTCCACGAACCGGCAGGTCGCGAAGCGGCGCCACGGCAGGAGGTTGGCATGGTGCTCGACCACGGTCGTCGCCACGACGTCGTCGGGCCGGAGGCCGAGTCGGAACGCGAGGTGGTTGATGGCCTCGGTCGTGTTCCGGCAGAGGATCGCCACGTCGCGATCGGGGTCCCGCCCGGCGAATCGGAGCACGGCCTCGCGGGCCTCCTCGTACGCGAGCGTCGAGAGCTGTGACTTGTAGCCCGCACCCCGGTGGACGCTCGAGTACCACGGCAGGAACTCCTGGATCCGGGCGGCCACCTCGCCGAGGGCGGGGGTCGAGGCACCGGCGTCGAGCGAGAGGTACGTGCGCTCCACACCATCGAGGCACGGTGCGGTGAGCTCGTCACCCACGAGGCGCACTCCGAGGTCGCCGTGGACGACGGGTGTGGTCGGATCGGGAACGTTGATGGTCACCCGTCGATCATCGCGCCTCGTGGGCCAGCAGCCACCGCTTGGTGTCGACACCACCGGCGAAGCCGGTCAACGAACCGTTCGCTCCGACCACGCGATGACACGGCACCACGATGCTGATCGGGTTGCGACCGTTCGCTGCGCCGACGGCGCGCGCCTTGCGGGGATCGCCGAGCATGGCCGCTTGTTCGCCGTACGAACACGTCTCGCCGTACGGGATCGTTCGCAACGCCGCCCAGACCGAGCGCTGGAACTCCGTTCCGATCGGATCGAGGGCGACGTCGAACTCGACCCGGTCACCGGCGAAATACTCGGCGAGCTGCTGCTCGCAGCGAGCCAGATGCTCGTTCGTCCCCGGGGTGGGGCGACCGACGTCGACGCGACCGGTCTCGTCGCTCCACAGGATCGCCCGGATGCCCCGGGGCGAGGCCACCACGCGGAGCGGGCCGACCGGCGACGGGATCGTCCGCTCGACGAGCTCGTCCTCGACGAGTCGCGTCCCTGACGCCGCACGAGGGTTGGTTCGTTCGCTCATCCTGATTCTCCTGTTCGTGGTTCGAGCGCGCCGGCACCGGCCGGGGCGGGTGGGGTCGCCGGGTCGGAGAGGCTGGCCCAGAGGTGGTGCGTCACGTAGCTCCCCCACGGACGCACTCGTTCGGCCCGCTCCCGCAACGAGGCCACGTCCGAGGCCCATCCGAGCGCGGCCGCGGCGTGGCGGACCCCGAGGTCGTCGGCGAGGAATCGGTCCGGCGCGCCGAGCGCGCGCATGACGATGTAGGACGCCGTCCACGGACCGATGCCCGGGAGGGCGAGCAGTCGCCGGTACGTCGCCTCGTGGTCGGCGCCCGGACCGAGACCGATCGCCCCGAGTCGAGCGCGTCCGACACCGCCACCAGCGCACGATGTCGCGACGCCGGCATCGCGAAGTGGTCCCGGGCGGAGGCGGCGAGCGAAGCGGCCGACGGGAAGAGGTGGGTCAGCTCGCCGTCCGGCGAGCCGAGCGGTTCGCCGAGCGACGCCACGGCCCGGGCGGCGAGCGTGCGTGCGCCGACCACGGACACCTGTTGGCCGAGGATCGCTCGGGCGGCGAGCTCGGCCCCGTCGACGTGACCCGGCGAGCGCAGACCGGGCCGCCGGGCCACGAGCCGCGCCAGGTCCGGGTCGCCGCTCAAGCTGTCGTCGACGGCACGGGGGTCGGCGTCGAGGTCGAGCAACCGCCGGCACCGATCCACCGCTGCGGTCAGGTCGCCGCCGTGTTCGAGCGACAACCGACACGACACGTATCCGTCGCCAGCCGCCAGGCGGACCGTCCCGGTGCCGAGCGGCAGCCGCAAGGTCCGCCCGTACGTCTCGCCGTCCCACGACTCCACACCGGGCACCGCCCGCAGGCCGAGGAACCCGAACACGTCACCGACGGCGAACGGCCCACGGTGGGCGAGGCGCAGCACGAGCTCCTGCGCTCCTACGGGAGTGTCACGTGTGGAACGACGTCGAGCCGCAGCGCGCAACTCCGTGGGTGTCGAGGCGAACACCTCCCGCACCACGTCGTTGAACTGCCGGACGCTCGCGAATCCGGCGGCGAACGCGATCTCGGTCATCGCCAGATCGCTCGTCTCCACGAGGACCCGAGCAGTTTGCGCCCGTTGGGCACGAGCGATCGCGAGTGGTCCCGTGCCGACCTCGTCGACGAGGCGCCGATTCAGCTGGCGCTCGCTGTACCCGAGCCGACGCGCGAGGCCGGGGACGCCCTCTCGATCCACGACGCCGTCGGCGATGAGTTGCATCGCTTGGGCGACGACGTCCTGCCTCGTCCGCCACTGCGGCGAGCCAGGCGAAGCGTCCGGACGGCAGCGCTTGCAGGCCCGGTAGCCGAGCTGTTGGGCGACGGCTGCGGTCGGCCAGAACGACACGTTCTGCGGCTTCGGCGTCGAGGCCGGGCAGCTCGGCCGGCAGTAGATCCCGGTCGTCGCCACGGCGGCCACGAACCAGCCGTCGAAACGCTCGTCTCGACTCTGCAGCGCTCGGTAGCACTGCTCGAACTCCCGGTACATGCCCCTACTGTGCCGGACGGCAGCGGCATCGACGAGCGGAAATCGGACATCGCCCCCGCGAGGCGATGTCCGAGACTCCGGGACGCCAGGCTCAGCTCTGGGGGACCTGGGGCTCCTTCGGCAGGCCGAGGGCCCGCTCGCCGACGATGTTGCGCTGGATCTGGCTCGTGCCACCCCAGATCGTCTCGGAACGGCTGAAGAAGAACGCCGACATCATCGGGCTGACCGGATAGCCGGGGCGACGCTTGTCGCGCCCGGACCCGGGCCACGACCCGGAGGCCGGACCGGAGTCGACGAGCATCGATCGGGCGCCGAAGATGTCGAGGGCGAGCTCCATCGCGGCCTTGTGCATCTCGCTCCAGAACATCTTGTTCGTGGCGCCGAGCGCGGCGACGCCCGGATCCTTGGTCTGGTTGAGCGTCGCGGTCAGCGATCGCAGACCGTTGAACCTCAGGATCTGGACCTTCGTGTGGAACTGCATGAGCCGCTGCCGCACGACGGGGTCGGCGATCGCACCGTTCTCGGTCGCCGCTTCGACCATGAGGCGATACTCCTCCTCGAAGCGGCGGTAGCCGGTCGTGGCCGACATCCCTCGTTCGAACGCGAGCGTCGAGTTCGCCACCTTCCAGCCGTTGTTGACCCCGCCGACGACGTTGTCCTTGGGGCAGCGAGCGTCGGTGAAGAAGACCTCGCAGAACTCGGCCGTCCCGTCCGGCTGGGTGATGCCACGGACCTCGACACCGTCCTGACGCATCGGCACGAGCAGGTACGAGATGCCCTTGTGCTTGGGGGCGTCCGGATCGGTCCGGACCAGCAAGAAGCAGTAGTCGGCGTGATGGCCTTGGGTCGTCCACACCTTCTGCCCGTTGATGATCCACTCGTCGCCGTCGAGCACCGCCGACGTCTTGAGCGATGCGAGGTCGGACCCGGAGTTGGGCTCGGAGAATCCCTGGCACCAGCTCATCTCGCCCCGCATGATCTTGGGCAGGAACTCGCGTTTTTGTTCCTCGGTGCCCCACTGCAGGATCGTCGGGCCGACGAGCGTGTCGCCGAAGAAGTCAGCCCGCATCGGGGCCTTGGCCTTGGCGAACTCCTCGGAGAGCACGACGCCCTGCATCGTGGAGAGGCCCTTGCCGCCGTACTCGGTCGGCCAGGTCGCGCAGATCCAGCCGCCCTCGTAGAGCTTGCGCGGCCAGTTCTCGTTGAACGTCTTGCGGTCCTCGTCGGACAGCTCGAAACCGTCGTCGAACCAGCCAGCGGGCAGGTTTGCCTCCAACCACCCGCGGATCTCGGCGCGGAACTGTTCGGCATCGTCGGGATAGCTCAGATCCATACCTGCATCTTGACCCGTGGGTCAAGATGGTGTCGAGTCGGTCCGGGCCCTCGTCTGGCGAGGCCGTGTGAGGGCCCCGCAATCTTGCGTTCACACGCTCCGAATCGACGCGAAACCAACCGTTCCTACGGTTCGGCGGCATGTTGATCGATGCGGAACCCCATCGCGCGCTCCCCTCGCCGGAGGCGCTTCGATTGGGAGTGTCGGAACGAGCGGTCCTTCGCACCCTGGTCGAATCGGCGGGCAGGGTGCTGAGCCGGGCGGAACTCGCTCGACGGTCCGGCCTCACCGACCTCCACACGCGGCGGTGCGACGCCGTGATCGTCAACATCCGCCGAGCGCTGGGCCCGGAGTCCATCCGGACCGTTCGCAGCCGAGGGTGGATGCTCCAACGCGAGGTGGTCGACGAGGCCGAATCGCTGCTCGATCTCGCCAGCTGATCGAAACACTGCGGAAAGGAATCGCGCCGATCGGAGTCTCTAGAGTGCCGGCGTGCTGCTCGCATCGTCCGGCGCCGACTTCGGTGCGCTCCTCTTCGCCCTCGCCATCGTCCTCCTCGCTGCGAAGTTCTGCGGTGAGCTCGTCGAGCGGTTCGGGATCCCCTCGGTCCTCGGCGAGATCGTCGCCGGCATCCTGATCGGCCCGCATGCGCTGAACCTCGTCGACATCGAACACGCCTACATCGGATCCTCGATCGGGGTGCTCGCCGAACTCGGCGTCCTGCTCCTCCTGCTCCAGGTCGGCATGGAGATGGACCTCGCCGAGCTGGGCAAGGTCGGCACCTCGTCGCTCGCCGTCGCGGTGATCGGTGTCGCCGCGCCGTTCGCCACCGGCACCCTCGCCGCGATCGCGTTGGGGCAGGACACGAAGACGGCGATCTTCGTCGGTGCCGCGCTGACCGCCACCAGCGTCGGGATCACGGCCCGGGTGTTCGGCGACCTCGGAGCGTTGTCGAGTACGGAGTCTCGCGTCGTCCTCGGAGCAGCGGTGGCCGATGACGTCCTCGGACTGGTCATCCTCACCGTGGTCGTCAAGGTCGTCACCGGTGGGTCGGTGGGAGTCGGGACGGTGGCCTCCACGCTCGGCCTCGCCGTGCTGTTCCTCGTGGTGTCCGGAATCGTGGGACTCGGGGTCGTTCCCAAGGCGCTCGACCTCGTCGACCGGATCGGCCGGTCGAACACCACCGTCACCGTCCTCGCGTTCGCGCTGCTCTTCGCCTTCGCAGGATTCGCCGACCTCGCCAAGCTGGCCCCGATCATCGGGGCGTTCATGGCCGGACTCGCGTTGGGCGCGTCACGCCACCAGGAACGTCTGCACCACGACACCGCCGCGATCGGGCAACTGCTCATTCCGATCTTCTTCGTCCAGATCGGTCTCGACACCGATCTGGGCGTGATGGGCGATCCGAAGGTCATCGGGATCGCGATGGTGCTCTTCGTCCTCGCCGTGGTCGGCAAACTCGTTGCGGCCTGGGGAATCGGCGGGCTCGCGGCCGACAAGATCCTGATCGGCATCGGGATGGTTCCCCGAGGAGAGGTCGGCCTGATCTTCGCTTCCATCGGGCTCGCCGACGGCGTCCTCGACAACGAGCTCTATGCCTCGTTGCTCATCGTGATGCTGCTGACGACGCTGGTCACCCCACCCGCGTTGCGGTGGCGCATCCTCGCCAACACCAAGCGCGCCGGCGGCACGACCCCGGTGCCGGCACCGCCCGCATCGGACGAGCCACTCGGTGACCCACAACGCTGGCTGGAGGTGCGCGACGGAGCGATCGAACTCGTCGCTGCGCCGCCCGTGTCCGGCACCCCCGCCGTCGTGCTCACCGCGGCGGAACTGGCCCGCCATGCCCGTCCGGGCGGCAGCTTCCTGCAGTGGATCGACGACCATCGTTCCGAGGAACTCGAATGGGCCCGCAGCGACACCGACTCGCTCTTGGAACTGCTCCGCCGCCCCGATGCGCGCTCGTTCCGCCTCCTCGAGGTGACCGGCGTCCTCGAACGCACGCTGCCCCAGGTCGCCGAAGCACTCGAACGACGTCGCCGTGATCCGAACGAGATCGATCCGAGCCGGGCGATGCGGTTCTCCACCGTCGATCGACTCGCCGAGCTCCGGTACTCGGGCCAGGATCAGGTCGCGGCGGCGTGGGCCAGCTCGTTGCGCGATCCGGATTCGGTGGTTCTCGCGGCGCTGTCGTACGACGTCTGTGGGACCGAGGAGGCGCACCGGGCCGTGCTCCTCGACCGGCTGGTCGGGCCGGCCGAGTCGGCGAACGTCAACGACCTGACGAGCGACGGCGTCTTGTTGGCGCGCGCCGCGCGCCACCCAGAGAACTTCGACGAAGGTCGGCTCCGGCGCATCGCCGAACACATCGAGTCCGAGGACCGACTCCACGAGGCCTCCCTCCTCGCCCTCGCGATGGATCCCCAGGAGTCGAAGCGGCATCTCGCCACGGACCAACTGGTGCGGGCCCTACGACCGCTCGTGTTGGAACGGGCCAAGGGCGGAGCGTTGGTCGATGCTCGTCGCGCCGAGGCCCAGCGGATGACCTCGGGGGCCGCCGCCGATCTCGTGCGCACGGCCGATCCCGCCTACGTCTTGTCGACCGCGCCGGAGATCGTCGCTCAGCAGGCCGCCGCCGTGGCGCGGACCGGCGACGGCGTCACCGCGACCGTCTCCCCGCTCGGGCCGGACCAGTGGCGGATCGACGTGGCGGTCGGGGCCAGTCTCGACCGTCCGTTCTCGCGCGCCGTTCGGGCGGTCGAATCCTCCGGCGTTCGCATCGAACGCGCCTCGGCGGTCGAATGGCCCGACGGGTCCCGGCTCGAATCGTTCACGGTCCGCCATCCCTCCGAGCCGTCGGCTTCGGCCATCTCCGCGACCATGCAGCAACTCGACGAGGCGGCGCCGTCGGCGATCGTGGCCGAGACCACCGTCGACTCGCACGCCCTGCCGGGTCACCGGCTCCTCATCGTCAGCTCCGTCGACGTGCCCGGGGTGTTGTGGGCCGTGGCCGCGGCGGTGGAGTACGTCGAGGCACGCGTCGCCGAGTTCTCCGTCGAGCGCTCCGGCGAACAGCTCACGGTCCGGGTCGCCGTGCCGGCCGGGCCGGCGATGCCGGAGGGTCGAGCGTTGGCCGGCTCCCTGGCGAGTCAGCTCGCCAGCCCGCGTCCGCCGCGACGACGCACCGCCCTCCGGCGCCGCTGACCGTCGGACCAGCCGGCGCGGCCTTCGTCGCACACCTCGAACGCGACCGAAACATCCAGGAAACAAACCCTCTCTAGGTTCGCCAGCCGCTCACCAGCGACATCGACGAGGCCGAGGGGGTCTGTTCATGGAGTTCGACAGCGGTGCCACCGCCTGGGTCCTGGTTTCGGCCGCACTCGTGCTGTTCATGACGCCGGGGCTCGCGTTCTTCTACGGGGGAATGGTCCGCAGCAAGCACGTGCTCGGCATGCTGATGCAGAACTTCTTCGCCCTCGGCCTGATCTCGATCACGTGGGTGGTGCTCGGATTCACCCTTGCCTTCGGCGGTTCGGGAAGCGTGATCGGGAACCTGGACTACGTCGGGCTGAAGGGCCTCGCCGACGCCTCCTCCCCGGCTACGGCAGTGCGTTGGTGATCCCACCGATCCTGTTCTGCGCCTACCAGATGATGTTCGCCGCCATCACTCCAGCGCTGATCACCGGCGCCACCGCGGACCGCCTGAAGTTCAGCTCCTACGCCATCTTCATCGGTGTGTGGTCGGTCGTCGTCTATCCGGCGGTCGCCCATTGGGTGTTCAGCCCGAACGGATGGCTGTTCAAGTTGGGCGCCCTCGACTTCGCCGGTGGCGCGGTCGTGCACATCAACGCCGGCGCGGCGGCGCTCGCCCTGGTGTTGATCCTCGGGCCACGCACCGGATGGCCCCGGGAGCCGATGCCCCCGCACAACCTGCCGTTCACGATGCTCGGCACCGGCATCCTCTGGTTCGGCTGGTTCGGGTTCAACGCCGGGTCGGCGCTCGCCGCGGACGGACTCGCCGCTCAGGCGCTGATGAACACCCACCTCGCCGCAGCCGCCGCCATGCTCGGCTGGCTCGTCGTCGAGAAGCGGTTCGCCGGCCACGCCACCACCCTCGGAGCGGCGTCGGGCGCGGTCGCCGGACTCGTCGCCATCACGCCGTGCGCCGGGTTCGTGGGCGGGATCTCCCCGATCATCATCGGCTTCGCCGCCGGCGTCGTCTGCTTCATCGCCTTGAGGCTCAAGGTCCGCTTCGGGTTCGACGACTCGCTCGACGTGATCGCGGTCCATCTCGTCGGCGGCATCCTCGGCGGGTTGCTCCTCGGTTGCTTCGCCGACACCGGCGTGAACGCGGGCGGCGCCGACGGGTTGTTCTTCGGGGGCGGGGTCGCCCTGCTCGGCGACCAACTCCTCGCGACCGTGGTCACCTTCGCCTTCTCGTTCCTCGTTTCCGGAGCGATCGGACTCGCGCTCCACCGGACGATCGGTCTGCGGGTCTCGCCCGACCAGGAGCGCGCCGGGCTCGACCAGAGTCAGCACGCGGAGACGGCATACCAGCCGTGAGCCTCGACCAGCGTACGATCGGCACCGGAGCAGGGAGGACCCGATGAAACTCATCACCGCCATCGTCAAGCCGTTCAAGCTGGACGAGGTCAAGAACGCTCTCAAGGACGCCGGGGTGCAGGGCATCACCGTGTCCGAGGTGCGCGGGTTCGGTCGTCAGGGCGGCCACACCGAGACGTATCGGGGCGCCGAGTACCAGATCGACTTCGTGCCCAAGACCAGGCTCGAGATCGTCGTCGACGACGACGGCGCGGACGCGGTCGTCGACGTGATCGTTCGAGCTGCGTCGTCGGGCAAGATCGGCGACGGCAAGGTGTGGGTCAGCGAGGTCGACCGGATCGTGCGGATCCGGACCGGCGAGGAAGGTCCCGACGCCCTCTGAACCGTCGGAGGTCCGGCGGTCAGCCGCCGTGGATGGCCCGCCGGACCCGTTCCGAGGTACACGGCAGATCGATGTGGCGGACCCCGAGGTGCGCCACGGCGTCGACCACCGCGTTCTGGACCGCGGGGGTGGCGCCGATCGTGCCGCTCTCCCCGATCCCCTTGGCGCCGAGCTCGTTGGCGGGTGACTCCGTCACCAGATGGACCGTTTCGAACGAAGGCAGCTCGGTGGCCGAGATCACCCCATAGTCGGCGAAGTTGGCCGTCAACGGATTGCCGTCCTCGTCGTAGATGACCTCCTCGAGCAACGCCTGCGCCGCACCCTGCCCGAGTCCGCCGTGCACCTGGCCCTCGGCGAGCAACGGGTTCAGGATCCGGCCGGCGTCGTCGACGGCGACCAGGCGGCGCAGGACGACCTTGCCGGTCTCGGTGTCCACGTCGACCACGGCGAGGTGCGCGCCGGACGGATAGGTGCCTCCGGCCTGGGTGAAGTCGCCCTCCCCCGCCAACGTCGCGCCGTCCTCGGCTGCGGCCTGGGCGAGATCGGCCCAGCCGAACGAGATCGCGGGTGTCCCGGCCACGTGGAACCGGCCGTCGGTCATCACGACGTCGTCCACGTCGGCTTCCAGCATCCGAGCAGCGAGCGCCTTGGCCTGGTCGAGGACGACCCCGGCGGCGCGCCACACGTTGGTCCCACCGAGTTGCAGCGACCGGGAGCCACCGGTGATCGAGCCACGCTCGACGGTGTCGGTGTTGCCGTAGACGACCTCGATGTCCTCCATCGGAACGCCGAGGCGATCGGCGACGAGCATGGCCCAGGCCGTGCGATGGCCCTGGCCGTAGGGCGTGGTGCCGGTCAGCACGCGAACGGTTCCGTCCGGTCGGACCTCGACGTGGCCGAGTTCGGTCCCCCCGCCACCGGCGGTGACCTCGACGTAGACCGCGAGGCCGATTCCGAGCTGGACGGCGTCACCCCGCTCCCGCCGGGCCCGTTGCTCGTCGCGTAGCTGCTCGTAGCCGGCCGCCTCGAGCACGAGATCGAGCGCCGCCTCGTACTGCCCGCTGTCGTAGACGGTGCCCGTCGCGTTGCGATAGGGGAACCGATCCGGTGCGACGAGGTTGCGCCGCCGGACCTCGACGGGGTCCATGCCGATCTCGGCGGCGAACAGGTCGACGGCCCGTTCGATCGCGGCGGCGGCCTCGGGGCGCCCAGCGCCCCGATAGGCCACGATCGGCGTCGTGTTCGTGACGACCGACGTCGACTCGAGGGCGGCATTCGGGAGGTCGTAGGTGCCCGACAACATCAGCTTCGTCATGTTGGGCAGATAGGCCCCGAACCAGGGGGTAGGCCCCGGCGTCCTGGAGCACGTTCAGGCGGTAGGCCAGGATGCGCCCGTCGCGTCCCACCGATCTCGATGTCCTGCACCTGGGCTCGACCGTGGCCGAGGCCGAGCATCGACTCGGTGCGGCTCTCGGTGTATCGGACGGGCCGCCCGACGATCCGCGAGCGCGCCCAGCATGATGTCTTCGGGATACGGGAAGGCCTTGGCCCCGAACCCACCTCCGACATCCGGCGTCACGACGCGTACCTGGCCGGGATCGAGGCCGTACACCCGCGCGAGGTTGTCTCGCAACGGATGGGCGCCCTGGCTCGCCTGCCAGTGCAGCGAGCCGGCCGTCCTCGTCCCACATCGCCACGGCCGAACGCGCTTCGATCGGGCTCGGCGCCAGCTTCTGGTTGACGATCCGCCGCCGGACCACCACCTCACAGTCGTCGAAGGACACCTCGCCTGGTTCGATCCGCAGGCACACGTTCGTCTCGGCGTCGGGGAACAACAGCCGCTCGTCGGTCAGTGCGGCACGAGGATCGACCACGACGGGGAGCGGCTCGTAGTCGACGAAGACGGCCTCCGCCGCGTCCACCGCCTGCGAGCGGGTCTCGGCGACCACCGCTGCGACGAGCTCGCCGACGTAGCGCACCACACCGTCGGCGAGGAAGGGTCGGGCCATCGCCTTCGGGAACACGGGGATCTCGAGGGCATCCGATCAAGCCCGATCTCACCGTGGACGAACACCCCGAGCACGCCGGGCATGCCATGACCGCCTCGTCCCGGTCCACCCCGGTGATCCTCGCGTGCGCCATCGAAGCCCGGACGAAGACCACGTGGGTCGAGTTCGGCAGGTCGAGGTTCTCCACGTAGGTGCCCTCGCCTCGCAGGAGGGCGGGATCTTCGACTCGGCGTACCGGATGGCCGACCAAGGGGAGTTGCGACGACATCCATTCACTCTCCCACGACCGTTCACGTTCTCCCACGACCGTTCGGTCGGACATCAGCCGACGGGACGCGCTCCTTTAGGATCGCCGCATGTCGCTGACCGAAGACGCTCCTCCGAAGACCACCCGCTGGACGGCCCAGTGGAAGGAGTTGTACGAGGAGGTCATCACGACCGGGCTGTGCACCGGATGTGCGGGCTGCGTGGTGACGTGCCCTCACGA
This sequence comes from Ilumatobacteraceae bacterium, assembly GCA_041394645.1. Lineage (GTDB taxonomy): Bacteria > Actinomycetota > Acidimicrobiia > Acidimicrobiales > Ilumatobacteraceae > JAWKHV01. The sequence continues at coordinate 26,240 of JAWKHV010000003.1, forward strand.
CGTGATCGGCTACGAGCACGAGGAGGGCAAGTACAAGCCGTTCCACCTCGAAGAGGAACTCGGACTCGACAACTGCATCCACGGCGAGAAGGGCTGCACGACCTGCACCCGGGCGTGTCCCCGGTTCCGCACCTGGGAGCCGAGCGCGGACGAGCACCTGTTCGGTCGGGTGCGGGAGCCGGAGGAGATGAGCGGCATCTGGCGTCAGCTCCTGCTCACCCGGGCGGCCGACGACGGCATGCACCAGAAGGGTCAGGACGGTGGCTTCGTGTCGGCGATGCTCACCTGGCTGATGCAGCACGACTACATCGAGGGCGCCCTCGTGAGCGGCGTCGAGGACGACGACGCCTGGAAGGCCAAGCCCCGTCTGGTCCGCACCCCCGAAGAAGTGCTCGAGACCGCGGGGTCGCGCTACACCTACTGCGCCAATCCGCTCGCCCTGAAGGACGCCAAGGAGGCCGGGCTGTCCCGCCTGGCCCTGGTCGGCATGGGCTGCCAGACGTCGTCGCCGCCGACGATGTGGGACCGCAAGGCCGGCAAGGTCTCCAAGCCCTTCCTCTTCAACATCGGCCTGCTCTGCTCCAAGACCTTCGACGACGCCATCTTCCCCGAGCTCTTCGAGGCCAAGTACGGCCTGAAGAAGCAGGACATGGTGAAGATGAACATCAAGGGCGTGTTCCAGATCTGGATGAAGGACGGCTCGTACCACGAGATCGACCTCAAGGAATGCCACCAGTGGACCCGCGAGGGCTGCAAGCACTGCCTGGACTTCGCCGCGAACACGCCGACATCTCGACCGGGGGCATCGGCAAGGACAACGACTGGACCCTCACGATCGTGCGCACCGAGCTCGGCGAGGAGGTGATCGAACGGATGATCGCCGACGGCGTCATCGTCTCGCGCCCCGCCCAGGAGGACGAGGTCGCGATGAAGCTGCTGCGAACGCTGTCGATCGTGAGCCGCCGCCGCTGGCCGGACTGGGCCGACAAGAGCGTGTCGATCGGCGTGCCGCCGCCCAAGAAGAAGGCGGCCGCGCCCAAAGCCGAGGCTGCGCCGAAGCCGGCCGATCCGGTCGGCTGACCGGGGTCAGCCGGTCGTGGTCTCGGTGGAGCAGGTGTCGCCGAGCGTCTGGATCGTGGCCAGCTCCTCGTCCGACAACTCCTCACCGTTGGTGTTGAAGGCGCGCAACTCCTCGTCGGTCATGCCGTCGAAGAAGGCCGTGATCACACACTCGGCGACGTCCTGGTCGATACCGGACGCCACCAGCTCGGCCACGTAACGCTCCTGGAGCCCCTCGCGGCTGAGGCCGGACGACCGGGTGCAGCCGGCCGCTTCTCCCAACGCGACCGTGGCGAGCGCCGCCACGGTGAGCGCAGCGCGGGCGAACACGGGCCGGTCAGCCAGGCTGCAACGACTCCACACGGAACTCTCGTTCACCGACGATCGAGACCTGGGCGACGTAGCTCGCGCCATCGCTCCCTGCGTGGTGCAGCGGAAGGTGGTCCCGATCTCGGTGTCCGCCGGCTCGTCGCACGACGGGTCGCTCAAGGTCACGCCCTTCATGGCCTGGGTCACGTCGTCGGTCTGCAGATACTGCTCGGCCTCCGACGAGAAGTCCGAAGTCTTCACCGAGCATGCGCCAAGGGTGACGAGACACGCCACCGCCGCTCCGATGCCCACCGCACTACGAGATTTCACAGCACGAACCGTACTCGCCGCGACCGCGAGAGTGGCGCCAGGTCGGTCAGGGCCCGTCGGGTCGATGGGCGCGGCCGAGTTCGACGGCCCGGGCGAACACGGCGTCGAGCATCGGCTCGGTCAACCTCCCCGTGAAGGTGTTCTGCTGGCTGGGGTGGAACGAACCGATCAGTACCGGCCCATCCGCCACGGCCACCTCGGCACCGTGACCGAACCGAGGGCGGGGCCGCACCTCGTAGGCCGAACAGGCCGCATCCCATCCGAACTTTCCGAGGCACACGACGACCGAGACCTGGTCGAGCAGGGCCAGCTCACGATCCAGGAACGGTCGGCACATGTCCCGTTCCGCAGGCAACGGCTTGTTCGCCGGCGGCGCACATTTGACCGCCGCCGTCACCCAGGCCCCGTCGAGGGTCAGCCCGTCGTCGCGATCGGTCGAGACCGCCTGGTTGGCCAGACCGGCCCGGTGCATGGCTCGGAACAACCAGTCGCCGCTTCGATCACCGGTGAAGACCCGTCCGGTGCGATTGGCTCCGTGAGCCGCGGGCGCCAAGCCGAGCACGAGGATCCCCGCACGCGGGTCACCGAAGCCGGGCACGCCTCGCCCCCAATAGGTCCAGTCGCGATACGCCGCCCGCTTCTCGGCGGCGACCTCCTCCCGCCAGGCCACGAGCCGCGAACACGCCCGACAACGCGCCACGTCACGTTCCAGGCGAGCGAGGTCGTCACGTCGGGCCACCTCCGAAGCGTACGCATCGGGTCCCCATCGGCGGTCCTCGAGCACCACGACGCATCCGCCCCGAACCGCCAGTAGCGTGAGGCAGAACGATGCCTCGTTCCACTGCCAAGAAGACCGCTCCACCCGACTCCACGCTGATCCTGCTCGTGCGCCACGGCCAGACCGGGACCACGGGCAAGGTGCTGCCCGGGCGAGCCAAGGGCCTCCATCTCGCCGACGTCGGTCGCGCCAGGCCGACGCCGCCGCGCACGGATCGCGGTCCTCGAAGGTCGACGCCCTGTACGCCTCCCCTCGAACGAGCCCGGGAGACGGCGGCCCCGATCGCCTCGGCGACCGGTCACAAGACCGTGATCGACCGCCGGCTCCTCGAATGCGACTTCGGCGAGTGGACGGGTGCCGAGCTCGCCAAGCTCAACAAGCTTCCGGAATGGCGTCAGGTCCAGCAGTACCCGAGTGGCTTCCGGTTCCCCGGGGGCGAGAGCTTCACCGAGATGCAGTCACGCATCGTCGGAGGGTTGCAGGATCTCGCCCAACGCCATCGAGGCGGGGTGGTCGTCGCCGTGTCGCACGCCGATCCCATCAAGGCAGCCGTCGCCCACGCCCTGGGCACCCACCTCGACCTGTTCCAGCGCATCGTCATCTCCACCTGTTCGGTGACCGCCATCGCCTACACCCCCGGAGGACCGATCGTGTTGACCGTCAACTCCACCGGTGGCTCGCTCGCCGAGCTCCGGCCGTCATGATGCGAGCCCGCCGATGAGCGCATTCTGGGAACTCGGCGACGTCGATGCCTTCACGACGGGAACCGTCGGTCGGCCGGGACAACGTGTGTTCTACGTCCAGGTTCGCTCCGACGGCCGCCGGATCACGGTCAAGTGCGAGAAGCAGCAGGTCGGTGCGTTGGCGGAGTATCTCCAACGGCTGCTCGAAGACCTGCCCGCCCCGACCGACCTTCCGATGCAGGCGTCGCTCGAGCTGATCGGGCCGGAGCCCCCGGATTTCGTCGCCGGTCCGATGGGGTTGGGGTACGACTCCGACCTCGACCGGTTCGTCATCCTGCTCGAAGAGGCCGTCCTGGTCGAGATCTCCGACGACGCCGACGAGGCCGAGGCGGAGATCGAGATCGACGACGAGGCGCCCGACGGTGCTCGGCTGCGTTGCCATCTCACCCGAGGGCAGGCCCGCGCCTTCTGCGACCTCGCCGAGTCCGTGGTGTCAGCGGGACGGCCGCCGTGCTTGTTCTGTGGGTTGCCGATCGACCCGGACGGGCATCCGTGTCCTCGGATGAACTGACCCAGCCCGCGCCCGCCGACCTCGACCCGCTGACGGTCCTGGCCGGAGGCGAGGTGGAGGTGCTCGGCCGGATGCCGTGGAGTTCCAACGCCACCTTTCTCGTCACGTTGCATCACGACGGGGCCGAGGCCCGGGCCATCTACAAGCCGGGCAGTGGCGAGCGGCCGCTGTGGGACTTTCCCGAAGGCCTGTATCGACGGGAGGCCGCGGCATACGTCTTGTCGGAGGCGATGGGCGTGGGCGTCGTTCCGCCGACGATCGTGCGTGACGACGCCCCGCTCGGACCGGGATCCCTGCAGTGGTTCGTCGAGGCCGACTTCTCGCAGCACTACTTCCCGCTCTACGAGGAACGACCCGATCTGCACGACCAGTTCCGGCGGATCGCGGTCTTCGACCTGATCGCCAACAACACCGATCGCAAGTCGGGCCACTGCCTCATCGACGCCACCGAGCGGGTCTGGGCGATCGACAACGGGCTGTGTTTCTCCGAGGACTTCAAGTTGCGGACCGTCATCTGGGAGTTCGGCGGCGAGGACCTCTCGGAGGAACTCATCGCCCACGTCCGAGCGGCGATCGACGGCGTCACGTCGCTCGAGTCGCTGCTGCGCCCCGATGAACTGGCTGCGGTCATCGACCGCGCCGAGGCCCTGCTCGCATCGGGTCGGTTTCCCATCGATGCCACCGGGCGGCGCTACCCGTGGCCACTGGTGTGAGACGCGGCCATGCCCGTCGATGAGCTGACCGATCAGCCGGACCCGGCCGACGACGACCTCGACGAGCTCGTCGCTCGGGCCGACCTCGATGCCCTCGTCCGGCTCGTCGATGCGCGCACCGAGTCCCGGGATTGGGCCGGCCTGCTGCGATGTCGGGATCGGGCCCGAGCCGCGGTCGCGACCGGCCGCCAGCTGTGGCCCGTCGCCACGCTCGCCGAGTACCGACTCGTGCTCCACGGATCGACCGACTGGGCGGCGCGGGTGCTCGACGAAGAATCGGGGCGGTTCTCGATCGGCCCGCTCACCGAGGTCGCGGCGCAGCGGCATCGTTGGGCCGAGCTCCGCACGTATCTCCGGCCCGGGCCGGTCTCGGCGATGGTCGCCCACGAGTGTGCGGTTCGAGGAGCGGGGCCCACCGAGGACGACGAGTTGCTGGCGCAGTGCCCGAATCCGCTGGAGATTCCCTACGTCCTGTCGCCGTGGGAGCCTGCGTATCCGACCGCCACCTATTCCGATGACGGCATCGATGCCCCGGCCCCCGATCCGGTAGCCAGCCACCGGTTCACCCCGGCGTGGTTTCCGCTCGATGCCGCGGTCGTCAAGGACCGCGAGGCCGATCACGCCTGGCGGGACCTCGTGAGTCCGTGGACGACGGCCTCCAACGGTCGGGCCCAGACCGTCGCCGTCGAGGGCGACGCTCCCATGGCCCTGCGAGCGCTCGGCCTTCCGGAAGACCGCACCACGATCGCTCGGCTCCGGACCGGCGAGGCGTTGCGCTGGCTGGCGTGGGCCGGGGCGTCGGGTGGTGCGCATGGCCGACGTCGCGGCGCGGCCGCCGGCCGGTTCGCGGTGTGGCATCTCGTCGCTGCGCTCGGCGGGCTCGGCCCGAACTGGTCGGCCGACGACGACCTCGGTGCGATCGCCGACGAGCTGCAGTGGTTCTGGTACTCGACCTCGGAACCGATGCTGGGATGGCACCTGTCGATCGCGGTGCACGACCCCGAGGACGGCCTCGCCTGGGCGATCCAGGCGAGCGATGCGCGCTTCTGAGCAACTCGACGTGGCACGCTGGTGGCGTGCCGTCCCCCCGCCGATTCCTGCTCGCGCTGGTCACGGCACTCGTCGCCCTCGCCACGCTCGGTCCGGCCCGGCCGGCCCACGCAGCGTGTACGTGCACCGCGACCACACCGGCCCAGGGCATGCAGGACTCCTCGCTGGTGTTCGTCGGTTCGCTGACCGAGATCCAGCCGGCCGCCGACAACCTCGTCGAGCTGCACTTCGACGTCCGGCTCTCGTTCAAGGGTGACGTCGGGGCGACGGTCGACGTGGCCAGCTTCGCGAGCGCCGAGGACTGCGGGATCGGCGAGACCGCTCGTCGGGGCTCGTGGCTGGTCTTCGCCTACACCTTCCCCGGAGGCAGCGGGCTCCCGCTCCTCAGCACCTGCAGCCCCTCCACTCCGTTGGTCGACGGGAGTGACCTCCCGATCGAACTCGGCAAAGGAGTGGTCCCGGCGGGAGTGATCACCGAGCAGGAACCGGTGGTGACTGCGCCCGTCGTGCTCCTCGGTACCATTCCGGACCCGAACGACGGGGTACGAGCCGTCGCGTGGTGCGGGGCGCTCATTGCCGGTATCGGTGTCGTCGCTCGGCTGCTCGCCGGGCGTCGGCGTCTGGTGGTGCGCTGACGGCCGCGTTGGCCGAGCCTGGCCCTGGAATCGGCCGGCCGATGTGCCGATCAGCAACGAGTGGTCAGCAACAGGACGGCACGAACGAGACGTCGCGGCGCTGCGGCAGGCGCCGCGCGTGTGCTCTTCGCGCTCTCGGTGACGGCATGTGGCGGGGGCGGCGATGCGGCCGCCTGCGATCCCACCCTCACTCCAGACTCGGCGACCCAGGGCCCGGCTGAGGCCGAGACGCCCACGGCGGACACCGCGGCGGCGTTGATCGTCCGGTCGGGCGACGCCGAGCCGGTGGAGGAGACCCCGCTCGACCCCGACCTCACCCCGATCCCCTGCGAACCGACCACGACCGTCGCGCACACCGCGGCCGACTGTGCCGAGCCGGCCCCCGAGGCCGTCACCGAGCAGCCGACTTCGGAACACGCCGCCGGGGACGGGGGCTTGGATCCGGCGATGGCGGCGCCGCTCATCGTGCGCAGCGGTGGGGGCAGCACGGAGGCGGACGTCGATCCGTGTGCCGAGGCGACCTCGACGGGAACGGAGACGGCCGGGGCGGCGGCAGCGGTGCGCCTGCCGGCCGCCTCGTCGTTCCTCGAGACCGATCACGTGGCGTGTGTCGCGGCGCAGGCCGCGGCGGCCGAGTCGGCCAGCGGCGAGGAAACAACCGGCGACGAAACAGCAGCCGACGAAGCAGCCGGCGACGAAACAGCCGGCGAGGAGCCGACGCCCGAAACCGCCGCGCCGCTGATCGTCCGGTCGGGCGGAGGGTCCGCGACCGAGGAGACCAGCGCCGACGCTCCGGCCGCCGAGGGCGAGGCCGCCCCGGCCGAGGTCGCTCCCTACGATCCATGCGCCGAGGTGCTCGAATGCGAGGACCCGGTCCCGGTCGAGGTCGACTTCGAGGCGATCGCAGCCGCCGAAGCCGCGGCGCAGGCCGCCGCCGACGAAGCCGCGGCCGCCGAGGCGTCCCCCGAGGAGGCGCCACGACCGAGGAGACCAGCTCCCAAGACACCAGCGTCGAGGACACCAGCGTCGAGGAGCCGACCGTCGAGACCGCAGCGCCCGTCATCCCCCGGTCGGGCGGCTCGGAGAGCACCGACACCACCGTCGCCGAGGAGGCCGCCGCTGACCCGTCGGCCGAGGGCGAAGGGACCGAGCCGACGACGCCCGCCTGCGTGGCGATCGTCTGGTACAACGACTCCGACCTCGAACTGGCGGCCCAGCTCGCGGCGCAGTACGAGCGGGGCGACGTCATCGCGTCGTATGCCCTCGACCCCCGAGCCGAGGCATCGAGCGACGTCGTGGCGTTCGCCGAGACCCTGACCGAGCTCCAGGCCGACGACCTCGTCGCCATCGAGGACGTGCTGGCGGAGTGGGACGAGACGCTCGACGTCGGAGAGGTCACGGCGTCCTCGGCCGACGACTCGGCCCTCGCGCTGCTCGCCGTCACCACCGGGGTCGACTTCGACGAGCTGTGGCTGCGCATGGCCGCAGGTCACCTCATGCGGGTCGCCGCGTTGGCCCAGCAGGTCCAGCGCGACGGGGCGAACGAGGAGTTCGCCGAACTCGCCACGGACGTGTCCACCGCATCGATGGACGAGGCCACCTCGATGGTCGAGGTCCTACGTTCCTGACCTCGGTCCGACGAACGAGTTCACGGGGCCAGGAAGACCGCCGGATCGAAGTCGGCGATGTCGATGACGCGGGTGCGGGGCAGCACGAAGTTGAAGCACTTGGCGTCGGTCTCCAGATCGAAGATCTCCAGCCCCTTCCCCACCAGGTCGGGGTAGGCGGAGTTCAAGAACTCCCGGAACGACAGCATGCCGACCCGTCGTTCGGTGCCGAGCAGTGCCTCGATCTGGGGGAGGAAATCGCCGTCGTGGCTTCCGAGCAACACGTTGCCCGGTCGCTCGACCAGGGCGTCGAGCGTGCGTTGGATACCGACGTCGACCACCTTGACGTGGGACGGGCCCGAGAGCAGCACCGGTCGGAGCCCCATGGCCTGCAAGGCCTGGACGAATCCCATCGGGACGTGTCCGCTCGCGTTCATGAAGAACAGGGCGCGCACTCGATGGCCCCACACGTGCTCCGTGAACTCCAGCACCCGTTCCCAGCGCGGCCGCTCCTCCGGATTGGGGCGGCGACCGAGCACGCTGTTGCCCAGGGTGGCGTCGATGTTCTCGCCGTCCAGGAGCAGGTAGGTCAGCGGCTCCGGTGAGCCATCCGTTCCGTTCCCTGCGTGGTCCATCGTCGACTCCCCTCGACCGGCGGCCCGGTGTCCTCCGGCATCGTAGGCGCCGGACCGCCTCGCGCCGGGGACGGCCGCCCCCGGGTCGGTCAGTCGTCGAGCTCGGTCACCCCGGCCGAGCCGAAGGTCGCCATCTCGGCGAGGATCGCCGCCGCGGCCTGAACGATCGGGACGGCCAACACCGCTCCCGATCCCTCGCCGAGCCGGAGTTCGAGGTCCAAGACCGCTCGCAGGCCGAGGTGATCGAGCGCCAGCGCCGCGGCAGGTTCGGTCGATCGGTGACCCGCCACGAGGAATCCGTGCGCCGCCGGGGCGAGGGCCACCGCCACGAGGGCGCCGGCGAGGGCGATGACACCGTCGACCACGACCGGGACCCGTCGCGATGCCGCGCCGAGGTAGAACCCGCACAGCGCGGCGATCTCCAACCCTCCCAACTCGGCGAGCACCCCGATGGCGTCGGTCCCGGCGGGGAGACGGTCCACCGCCGCGGCCACCACGGACGTCTTGAGGGCCAGCATGTCGTCGTCGATGCCGGTACCCCGACCGGTCACCTCGGGCGCCGAGCGCCCGGTGATCGCGGCGATGATCGCCGCGGACGGCGTGGTGTTGCCGATTCCCATGTCTCCGCCGACCAGCAGATCCGCACCACCGTCGACGAGGGAGCACGCAGCCCGGACGCCGACGAGCACGGCGAGGCGCGCCTCCTCGCGCGACATCGCGGGACCGAGCGCGAGATCGTCGGTTCCCGGGCGCACCTTGTCGTTGCACAGCATGGGATCCGATGGCAACACGCCGGCGACCCCGACGTCGACGACCATCATCGACGCGCCGACCCGCCGGGCCAACACGTTCACCGCTGCCCCACCAGCGCAGAAGTTGGCGACCATCTGCGCGGTCACCTCCTGCGGCCACGGGGTGACACCGGAGGCGACGACGCCGTGGTCCCCGGCGAACACCGCCACCGCCGGCCGCTCCGGCACGGCCGGTGGCATCCGCCCCGAGATCGCCGCCAACTGGGCACCGAGCACCTCCAGCCGACCGAGCGAACCCGGAGGTTTCGTCAGCCGCAGCTGATGCTCGAGCGCCGCTCGACGAGCGGCCTCGTCGGGCGGGGCGATCGAACCCAGGACCTCGCTCAGCGCTCGTTGGGTGTCCGACTCGGTCATCGGGTCCATCCAAGCCGAGGACCACGAGACGCACCAACCTGCGCTCGGGACCCACTTGTGCCCGCGGTGCGAGTCGTGCCTTGAGCCGGACCCCGCGTGTGCCGATGGACGTCGGACAGGACCACTGGCCGACGGGAAGCGGTGTGGGACAGCGGGAACGAGCGGACACGACCAAGTACACGAGCTCTCGATCGTTGGCGCGCCGCTTGCGATGGAGCCGGGTCTTCGATCGGCTCGCCCTTCGCCTGCTCCTGATCGCGTTGATTCCGTCCATCGCGTTCGCCGGGTTCGCCGGCGAGGAGATCCGCGCCCGGCACGACGCCGCGGTCACCGCCGATGCGGTCGCTCGCGAGGTCAGCCTCCTCTCCGACCTGGTCGAACTCCGGTATCAGCTCACTCAGGAGATGATCCCGAGCCTGGCGCTGAGCGTGGCACCGAGCTTCGGGATCACCTACGCCGACATCGAGGCGTTGCTCGGGGCCGATCTCACCGGCGCGATCTCGGAGGCTCGGAGCAACACCGATGCCACCGTCGCCAAGCGCGTCACGGACCTCGATGTCGAACGGGTGCGGGAATCGCTGAACGGACTTCGCGCCGGGTTCGACGACGCGGAGGTGCGGACACGTGATCTGTTCAGCACGTACTTCTCGATGCTCGACGTGCTCGACGTCAGAGTCGAGTCCGAAGGCCAGCGTCTGCTGCAGACGACGGACGGCATCGGAGACCTGGGCGACGTCGCCGACTCGATCAACCAATTGCTCGACGTCCACGCCGCCATGCGGGCCGGGACCCTGCTCCTTCCGGCGGTCGTCGCAGTCGGATCGCCCGGCGTGGATTTCGGGCTCGACGATCCCGCAACCGTGCTCACGACCACCATGGCCGTGTACGGCACGTTCACCCAGTTCTTCGACTCGCGCCTGTTCGGGGCCACGAGCCTCGCCTGGCGATCGCTGACGACGGACCCGATCTCGGTGGCGTTCACCGAGACGCTTCAAGCCGCGTCGAGCGGGGACGTCATCCCGATGATGACCGATCAGGTCGCCGCGGCAGAGGTCGTGACCGGCGGGTTGCAACACATGGATCTGCAGTTCCGGTTGATCGTGGCGGCCCGGGCCGACGTGGAGCAGGCCACCGTCGATCAGCGAGCGGCCGCCGAGACGGCCGAGATCGCCGCCCAACGCTTGCTCGCGGTGGTGTTGGCGGTCTCGCTTGCCATGGTGTTCCTGATCGGACGGTCGATCGCCCGACCGCTGACCTTGCTCGCATCCGACGCCGAGGCGGTCTCCGCCGGAAGTCTCCGGCCCAAGCGTCGGCGCCGACTCGCCGGCAAGGGTCCGTTCGAGGTGAAGATGGTGTCGGCGGCGTTCGAGGATGTGCTGGCGAACCTGCAGATGATCGAGTCCCACACGACCGCGCTCGCCGAAGGTCGACTCGACGACCCGGTGCTGGCCCAGCCACTTCCGGGCCAGCTCGGACAGAGCCTGCAGGCCTCGGTGGCGCAGCTGTCGGCATCGATCTCCGAGCGCCAGCACCTGGCCCAGGTGCTCCAACACGAGGCGAACCACGACAATCTGACCGGCCTCCCGAATCGTGCCGCCGCGCTGAGCGGGTTGGACGCCGCCCTCGCCCGCGCCCGCAGAAGTGGCTCGCTGCTCGCGGTCCTCTTCATCGACCTCGACGGATTCAAGCGGGCCAACGACACCTTCGGCCACGAGACCGGCGACGAGGTCCTCCGCCAGGTGGCGTACCGGCTCCGGGCCACGGCGCGAGCCGGCGACCTGGTGGCTCGGCTGGGCGGCGACGAGTTCCTCTTGGTCGCCGAACAGGTCGAGTCCATCTACGACATCGTGGAACTCGGTCGCCGGATCGTGGACGTGATGGCCGTCCCGATCCCGGTCGACGGCAACGTGGTGCGGATCGGTGCCAGCGTCGGGGTGTCGTTCGATCTCGACGGCACGGTCGGGGTCGAGGACCTCATCAGCGAGGCCGACATCGCGGTGTACGAGGCCAAGAAGGGCGGCCGCGGCCGGGTCGAGGTGTTCGACGCCGGGATGCGCGACGAAGTGGCCGCCAAGAACAGCATCGAGCGACGGCTCACCGAAGCATTGCGCCGCAACGAACTCGACGTGCACTACCAACCGGTCATCGATGCACGCACCGGCGAACTGGAAGGCGTCGAGGCGCTCGCCCGTTGGACCGAGCCCGATGGCACGGTCGTCTCCCCCGCAGAGTTCATCGGCGTCGCCGAGTCGAGCTCGCTCATCAACGAACTCGACCGCTACGTGCTCCGCCGAGCGATGGCCGATGCACTGACGTGGACGAGGGGCGCGACGGCACCATCGGTCGCCGTGAACATCTCGGCGCGGCACCTGCTCGCACGCAGCTTCGTGGACGAGGTCGCCGCCGAGATCGAACAGGTCGGCTTCGATCCCTCTCGCCTCGTGCTGGAGATCACCGAGACCGTCGTCCTCGGCGACCTCCCCGCGGCGTGCGCCAACCTCGAACGGCTCCGGGCCCGCGGTCTCAAGGTGGCCTTGGACGACTTCGGCAGCGGCTACACCTCGCTGGTCACCTTGCGACAGCTTCCCGTCGACATCTTGAAGATCGACCGCTCGTTGATCTCGGGGCTCGGGTCGGATCAGACGAACTCGTTGGTTCGCATCATCATCGAGGCCGGGCACGAGTTCGGCATGATGGTGGTCGCCGAGGGGATCGAGAGCGCGGAGCAACAACAGGTGCTGCGCTCCCACGGCTGCGACTTGCTCCAGGGTTGGCTGTTCGGGCGGGCGGTGTCGAGCGCGGAGCTCGATCGGATGCTGCACGAGCCAGGCTGAGCGTTCGAGCCGGTCACGTACATTGGGTCGATGCCCGTGTATCTCGTCGGCGCCGGCCCCGGAGACCCTGAACTCATCACGGTGAAGGCGGCTCGATTGCTCGCCGCCGCCGAGGTCGTCGTCCACGACCGGCTCGTGCACCCCGATGTCGTCGCGATGGCGCCCGCATCCGCCGAGCGGATCTCCGCCGCCAAGGCCCCTCGTCGTCCCACGATGACGCAGGATCAGATCAACGACCTCCTCGTCGAGCGCGGCCGACGTGGACAGATGGTGGTGCGCCTCAAGGGCGGCGACCCGTTCATCTTCGCTCGGGGCGGCGAGGAGGCCGATGCGCTGGCGGCGGCGGGGGTCCCCTACGAGATCGTTCCCGGGATCAGTTCGGCGCTGGCCGCCCCGCCGTACGCGGGCATCCCGACGACGTACCGCCACGAAGCGCTCAGCGTCACGATCGTGACCGGGCACGAGGATCCGGTCAGCGGCACGACGGTCGACTGGGAGCACCTGGCCGGGGTGGGCGGAACGATCATCGTGTTGATGGGAGCGGGGCGGGCCGCCGAGATCTCGGCTCGCCTCGTCGCCGGGGGCCTCGATCCGGACACGCCGGCCGCGACCGTGCGGTGGGCGACCTATGCGGACCAGGAAGTCACCCGACTCACGCTGGCCGAGCTGGGACGGACACCCGTGGAATCGCCCTCGGTGATGGTGATCGGAACCGTCGCTCGGCGCACGCTCGACTGGGTCGGCGCGAAACTGCGGCCATGAGCGATTCGGCAGAGTTCACCAAGGTGCAGGTCACGATCGACGGGGCGATCGGGAGGTTGACCCTCATCGAGCCCGACCACCTCAATCCGCTCGGGTGGCGCACCCTCGACGAGCTCGCTCGCGCCGCACGATGGTTCGACGACCAGCCCGGGGTCAAGGTCGTGATCGTGTCGGGTGCCGGGCGAGCCTTCAGCGCCGGGGCCGACCTGTCGAGCTTCTCGGCTCGCCAGGAGCGTTCGACTCGCGAGGTCGCCGATCTCGGGCGGCGGATGGCCGAGGCGATCGAACAGATGAATGCGGTGGCGATCGCCTCCATCCGGGGCTGGTGTGTCGGTGGTGGTCTGGTGCTCGCCGGGGCCTGCGACCTGCGTCTGGCCGCCGCCACCGCCCGATTCTCCATCCCGGAGGTCGACCTCGGGATCCCACTCGCCTGGGGCGGCATCCCTCGCCTCGTGCGGGAGGTCGGCCCGGCCCGGACCAAGGAACTGGTGATGACCTGCCGGCCCTTCGACGCCACCGAGGCCGCCGCAGCGGGATTCCTCAACCGAGTGGTGGCCGACGACGCGCTCGACGCCGAGGTCGAGGAGCTCGCGGCGCAGCTGGCGCGCAAGGCCACCCACGCCCTGTGGAGCACGAAACGTCACGTCAACGCGGTCACCGAACAGATGGTCGGCACGGCCCGGGCGTGGAACGACGCCGACTCCCTCGTGACGGCGTTCGCCGATCCGGAGGCGGCCGAAGCACGGCGGGCCTATCTCGCTCGTCGAGCCGCCCGGTGACGCGACGAGGGGCCACCCGTGACGGGTGGCCCCTCGGCAACTTCCTCGTTCCCGTTCGGGATCAGCGGGCCTTGAGCGCCTCGATCACCTTCGGGAGGACCTTGTGGACGTCGCCCACGATCCCGAGATCGGCGATGCCGAAGATCGGGGCTTCTTTGTCCTTGTTGATGGCGATGATGTGCTTGGAGCCCTTCATCCCCACCATGTGCTGCGTGGCACCCGAGATGCCGGCCGCGATGTACACGTTCGGCTTCACGACCTTGCCGGTCTGACCGACCTGCATCGAGTACGGCACCCAGCCGGCGTCGACGATGGCACGAGATGCCCCCGCCGCGCCCTTGAGCAGCTTGGCGAGTTCGTCGATCATCGCGAACTTGTCGGCCTCTCCGAGTCCTCGACCGCCGGCGACGACCACGTTGGCCTCGTCGAGCTTCGGGCCCGTCGATTCCTCGACGTGCACGGCGGTGACGGTGGCACCGCCGGTGGCGCCGAGGTCCGGAACCGGTGCCTCGACGACGTCGGCGGCACCGCCGCCGGCCGCCTCGGCCGGGAAGGACTTGGGACGGAACACCGCGAGGTACGGGCCGGCACCGGTGAAGGTGGTCGACACCAGGGTGTTGCCACCGAAGACCGGGGTGGTCACCGTGACCGAGTCACCGTCGACGGCGAGGTCGACGTTGTTGGTGAGCACGGTCTTGTCGAGCTTCACCGACAGCCGGCTCACGACGTCGCGACCGGCGTAGTTCTGCGGGAACAGGATGAGATCGGGGGCGTCGCCCCCGTCGATCACGGCCTTCATCGCCGCCGACACCGCGACGCCGGGGAGTTTCCCACCGAGGTCGCCGGTGGCGTAGACCTTGGCCGCGCCGTACTCGCCGAGCGTCCCGGCGATCGCCGAGGCGTCGCCGCCCACGAACGCCGTCACCGTGCCACCCAGGCCGCGGGCCTTGGTGAGCAGCTCGAGGGTGGCCGACGTGGGTGCGCCGGCGGCTTCTTCTGCGAAGACCCAGATATTGCTGATTGCCATGTCGTCGCTCCTCAGATGACCTTCAGGTTCTCGAGGAACGCCACGACCTTGGTGACGGTCTCGCCGTCGTCCTCGACGATCTCACCGGCCTGGCGGGCCTCGGCGGCCGCCACGTTGCTGATCTGCTGACCGGCACCGTCCCAGCCGACCGGCGTGACGCCGAGGTCCCCGGCGGTCACGGTGTCGACGGGCTTGGACTTGGCGGCCATGATGCCCTTGAAGCTCGGGTAGCGAGGCTCCACGACACCGGCAGTGACGCTCACGAGCGCCGGCAGCGGGCAGGTCAGCTCGTCGAATCCGGCCTCGGTCTGGCGCTCGACGGCCAGTTCGCTGCCGTTGACGGTGACCTTCTTGGCGAAGGTGACCGACGGCAGGCCGAGCAGTTCGGCCATCTGTTCCGGGACGGTGCCCGTGTAGCCATCGCTCGACTCGGTCGCGGCCAGGATCAGGTCGGCTCCACCCATGCGCTGGATGGCCGCGGCCAGGACCTTGGCCGTCGTCAGTGCGTCCGAGCCCTGGAGGGCGGGGTCGCTGACCAGCGTGGCCTTCACGGCACCCATGGCCAGCGCTGTGCGCAGACCAGAGACCTCACCGTTCGGAGCCATCGACACCAGGCTCACCTCGCCGCCGCCGGCGGCATCGACGAGCTGGAGCGCCATCTCGACGCCATAGCTGTCGGACTCATCGAGGATGAGTTTGCCGTCGCGCTTCAGCGTGTTGGTGGCTGGATCCAACGCACCCGGCAAGGCCGGGTCCGGGATCTGTTTCACGCACACGATCACGTTCATGACCGGCCATTGTTACCGATCGGTACGAGCGTGCCCAATCGGGCGGCACCCTCGGGCCGTGACTTTCGTCGGCGGTGCTAGCGTCGGCTCCTCGTGCGGATCCTGCTCGTGGTCAACTCGTTCGCGTCGTCCGTGACGGCCCGCAACACCGTCGTGGTCCATCGCGAGCTGGCCCGCGATCACCAGGTGACCGTGGTCGAGACGAATCGGCGGGGCCATGCCACCCGATTCGCACAGGACGCAGCCACCAAGGGCGTCGATGTCGTGGTGGGGTACGGCGGCGACGGAACCCTCAACGAGGTGGCCACCGGGATCGCCGGCACCGACACCGCCCTCGGCGTGCTGCCGGGCGGATCGACGAACGTGTTCGCCCGCACTCTCGGCCTGCCGAACGACCCCATCGCTGCGGCGTCGGTGCTACGCACCGCCCTGGCCGATCCGAGCCGGATCCGCCCGATCGGACTCGGCAAGGTGAACGGCCGCTACTTCTGCTTCCACACCGGCATCGGGTTCGACGCCGCGGTGGTCAAAGCGGTGGAGAGGCGGGCCTCGATCAAGCGATGGGCCGGCCATCCGCTGTTCATCTACGCCGGGCTCACCACCTGGCTGCGTGGCTACGACCGCAAGCAACCTCACTTCCGGGTCCATACTCCGGACGGCTCGACGACCGACGGGTTCTTCACCATCGTGCTGAACACCAACCCGTACACCTACCTCGGCAACCGGCCGCTCGACCTCTCCCCCGACGCCACGCTCGATCAGCCGCTGGTCGCGATCACGTTCTCGACGATGGCAGCAACGGCGATCCTCAGAGGCCTCGGCGGTGCGCTGCGCGGCGGCGGGGTGAAGTCGTCATCGACGTTGCACCACGTGACGGGGCTGTCCGAGCTCATGGTCGTCGGCACCGAGCCCTTCCCGTATCAGCTCGACGGCGACTACCTGGGCGAGACCGGACGGCTCGACATCTCCCACGTCCCCGACGCAGTTCGGCTCGTCGATCCGCGCTGATCGCCCAGCCGGCGCACCGCCGTGAACCGGTCCACTGCGGTGCCGAGCCGATCGCTCAGGGTCCGATTCGACGTCTCATCCACGAGTTCGAAGCCGAGCCGGACCCACGGCGGGCGGACATCACGCCGCGCGTCGATCTCGGTGGAGAACCCGGCGAGTCCATGCTCCAAGCAGGTCTGATCGACCGCGTGCAGCATCCGACGGATGAGTGCACCATCGAGATGCTCTCGGCCGAGGCCGAGCCGAGCGCGGGCCCCACCGACGCCACGCCGGCGGCGCGTCCGGTTCCCGAGGACGTCTCGCGCCCGAGCGGCGTAGAACGCCCGGCTCCGACTCCACCCGGGCGACATCAACCGTGGGGCGGTCGTCACCGCGAAACGAAGGCACTGCCGTCGCGCCCAACGTCGAGCGGCGGCGCCGTCGGTGGCGAGCAGCGCATACCCGACCACACGACCGGTCCCCGGATCCACGGCGACGTGAGCGGCGTGCGGCTCGTGGTCCAGGAACCATCCGAGGCACAACGTCGCGTAGCCGGAGGCGTTGGCGAGGCCGTGCGGCAGCGGCTCCCCGAGCAACAGCGTGTCGAGGAAGCACCGCACGACCGCCTCGCGATCCGTGTCCCGGTAGCGACGCACGATCGGCGAGGGGTGGCGGGCTCCTCGGTCGCACACCTGATCCAGCACGCCGCGAGCGTCGCGGCTCCAGTTGAACGAGTGCCGTTCCGGGCCCGACCAGGGGGCGACGTCCGGACGAACTCCAGGTGACGGGACCCCGGCCAGGTCAGCGGCCGAGGAGCTCCAGCGCCAGGTCAGGGACGTTGGTGCAGATCCCGTCGACTCCGGCGTCGATGAGGAGGCGCATCGCATCCGGGTCGTCGCACGTCCACACGTTCACCTCCACGCCCTCGGCGTGGGCCTCGCCGATGAAGGCGCCGTCGATCGCCGAATAGTACGGATGGATGGCCGCATGACCGGCGCGAGCGAGGTCACGGAGCACCCCGGGAGGAGGCTGGGTGCAGAGGAAGGCGGTCGGCAGCTCCGGGGCGATGGCGCGGCAGCGGTCGATGGTGGCGCGTCGGAACGACGAGATGAGGAACCGCTCCGAGCGACGATGCAGCAGCGCGGCCACCGTCGCCGCCGCGACCCCCTCGGAGTCGTCGAAGTCGGGCTCACGCGGATCGTTCTTGATCTCGACGTTCACCACGGCCACGCCGGCGCAGGCGTCGAGCGCGGCCTCCAGGGTCGGCACGTGGTCCGGCAACTCGGCGAACGGTGTGGCGACGATGGTCCGTCCGTCGGCGAGCACGGGGTCGTGGTGCACCACCAGCCGACCGTCCGAGGTGCGGCGCACGTCCAGCTCGATCCCATCACACCCGAGACGAGCCGCCGTTCTGAATCCGGCGACGGTGTTTTCCCGATCTCGCCGCGGCGCACCCCGGTGTCCGATCACCCGTGTCATGTGTCACCTCCGATCGCGCACCGAAACGGCCCGGGACGTTAACAAAATCCTTGTCAAACGGTCGGTGTCCGTTTAGCGTTCCTGCCCGTCCGGACCGATCCCCACCGCCGAGAAGGTCCGCCTCGGCGACGGTACGTGAACACCGTCACAAACCAGGAGTGACCGTGACCATCCTTGCTTCGAGCCTCGCGCTCGCCCATGCAGAGTACGACTGGCGTGTCGACGCCTTGTGTCGGGACACCGACCCCGACCTGTTCTTCCCGGTCGGCACCACGGGCAACGCCCTGGTGCAGATCCAGAAGGCGAAGGACGTCTGTGGGGAGTGCCCCGTTCACGAGGACTGCCTCGAGTTCGCCCTCGCCACGAACCAGGACTCCGGGATCTGGGGTGGCACGAGCGAGGAGGAGCGCCGCAAGCTCCGCCGAGCGATCGTCGCTCGGGCCAAGGCCGCCGCCGCCGGCGCCTGACCCACACCGACTCACGTCCGTCGACGACCGCCGGCTCGCCCGGCGGTCGTTTCGCGTCCGGACCCGATCCACGGGTCCCGGAGCGGTCTCAGTCCTCGCCGTCGATCGGCACTCGCAGCCGGATCACCGTGCCGCTCCGGCCGGGGTTCGCGGTCAGTCCGGCGATCGCCAGGTCGTCGGGGGTCGCCGGGTGCATGTCGATCGAACCGGCCAGCTCGGTGGTCACGAGGGTGCGCACGATGACCAGGCCCAGCCCGGTCGCGGCGTCGAGCGAGAAGTCCGGGCTCAGCCCCCGACCGTCGTCGGTGACGGTGATGTCGAGGTTCGACCCGTCGTTCTCGAGCTTCACGTTCACGTTGCCACCGGTGCTCCCCTCCGGGAAGCCGTGGTCGACGGCGTTCTGGAGCAATTCGGTGAGCACGACCGAAAGCGGTGTCGCCGTGATCGCCGGCAGCTTGCCGCCCTCGCCGGTGACACCGAAGCGCACGGGACGATCAGGCGACTGCAGCCCTTCTTCGACCAAGCGCAGCAGCGGCCGCACGATCTCGGTGAAGGCGACGTCGTCGCCGGCCTCACGCGACAGGGTCTCGTGGACGAGGGCGATCGTTCGGATCCGACGGACGCTCTCGTTGACGGCCGCCTTGGCCTCGGGCGAGGTGAGGCGCCGGGACTGGAGCCGCAGCAGCGACGAGATGGTCTGCAGGTTGTTCTTGGCCGCGGTGATGGATCTCGCGGATCGTCGCGTCCTTCGACATCAGCAGACGATCGCGCCGACGGAGTTCGGTCACGTCGCGCAGCAGCAGCACGCCGCCGCTGATCACACCGTCCTCGATGATCGGGAGTGAGTACGACAGCAAGGTGACGTCCGCGGTCTGATCGAACTCCTCGAGCACCGGCTCCCGGCGCTCGAACGCCGAGCGCAACGGAGCGTCGTTGAAGCCGAACTCGGCGAGCCGGGTGTCGATGACGTTGGCGGAGATGCCGACCCGATGCAGCGAGGACATGGCATTCGGGGAGGCGTAGCGGACACGGAGGTCGTCGTCGACGATGAGCACGCCGTCGCCGGCGCGAGGAGCGGCGGTGATCGTGCCCTGCCGGCGATCGAACGGGAAGATGCCCGCCACGATCATCCGGGCGAAGCGCTCGAACAAGGCGACGTAGTTGCTCTCGAGCTCTCCGGGCTGCCGCTTGGTGCGAGTCGACCACTCCCGGGTCATCACGGCGATCGGGCGGCCCTGGTAGCTCACCGGGATCGCCCACACCTCGGTCGGTTCCGGATCTCCGTCCACCGTGCCGGCGCAGCGGCGGCCGCTCGCGAAGGCGTCGTCGAGGATCGAGCACTCCGCCGGCGTGGCCGGTTCGCCGACCCAGTCGGCGTTGTACAGCGTCTGTCCCGTGGCGGGGCGGGACTGTGCGGCGACGATCCAGCCGCCGTTCGAGCCCTTCACGTAGAGGAGGAGGTCGTTGAAGCACAGGTCGGCCAAGATCCCCCAGTCCCCGATGAGGCGCTGGAGATGGTCGATCTCCGCCCTCGGGAGACTCGTTTTCTGGCGTGTCAGTTCGGTCAGCGTTGCCATCGTGGTCCTCCTCGCGGTCCCAGTCTGCCTGATCGCGGTCACCCGACCACGTGCGCCGCGAGGCTCAACAGTCCAGGCAGATCGTGAATGTCGGATTCCATCGACGGAATGGCGACGACGACCGACGTCAGCTCCGCAGCTCGCTGAGCCGCTCGGCCTCCCGCTTGGCGACGACGGCGAGGTCCTCGAACCGGGCCACGGCCTCGGCGAGGACGCCCTCGATGCGGCCGGGATCCTCGCCGAGCAACGGCGCGAGCTCCTCGGCCAGCGCCCCGGCTCCTCGTTTCAGCTTCCCAGCCGCGACGGCGCCGGGGCGCGATCGAAGGGTGTCGGGGAGGACCCGATTGGCGAGCACCGCGCCGAGATGGAACCCCCGGGCGGCGAGTTCGTTGGCCAGATGCCGGGACTCGACGAGCGGCGCGGTCTCGAGCGTCGACACCACCACGAACGTCGTCCCGGGATCGGTGAGCAGCCGCTCGACGTCGTGGGCGCGCTGGACGAAGCCCGCCTCCATGGTCTGGAACAGCACGAAGAACTCGGCGATGTCCTGCAGGAACCGGCTTCCGAGGACTCGATCGGCGATCTGGTAGAAGGGCTTCGACGCCACCGTGAACAGGCGAGAGCGAGCCGGCACGGTCAGCCACCGCAGGAGTCGGCCACCGAAGAAGTCCTTCATCCGGGCGGGCGCATCGAGGAAGGTCAGCGCATTTCGAGACGGCGGCGTGTCCACCACGATGAGATCGAAATCACCGCTGGAGCGCAGTTCGTGGAGCCGTTCCATCGCGACGTAGTCATGGCTGTGCACGAATCGGGCCGTGATGTTGCGATACAGCGGATTGGCGAGGATCTTGTCCCGGGTCGCGGGGTCGGGGGCGTGGCGGCGGACGAGATCGTCCCATGACGCCTTGGTGTCGAGCATCGCGGCCCACAGCTCGCCCCGGGCCTCGGTCTCGATCCCGTCCAGCGAGACCTGCACCGCGGCGTTCGACAACTCGGTCAGCCCCATGGCATCGGCCAGCCGTCGAGCCGGGTCGATCGTCAGCACCAGCACCCGCCCGCCGAGGCGGACCGCGGCGAGGGCGGCGAGCGCCGCCGAGGTGGTGGTCTTGCCCACCCCGCCGGTGCCGCACACGATCACCATCTCCTTGGCCGCCAGGAGATCCTCGACCCCGGCGTCCTCGGACCGGCGAGCGCGGGAGCGGCTCGTACGCCGTGCTGCGGCCACGTCAGAACTCCTCGCCGAGCGCGGTGGCGACCAACTCGACGGTTCGCCGGCCTCCGCTCCTCGCGTACAACTCCGGGACGAGGATCAGTTCGACATCCGGCACCGCGGCGCGCAGCGTGGCGAGGTGGTCGGCGCCGGTGCGACGGAGGCGGGCGGCGAGCCGCGCGGCACCGAGCACCTGATCGACCGCGGCGCCTGCGACCTCCGTGAGCCGATCGTGCGCCGGGGACCCCTGCTCGGCGAGCGTCTCGAACAATCGCTCCTCGTTCCCGGCGAACGGTTCGGGCAACACCCGGTTCGCGATGAGCGCCGCAACGTCCACCCTCGTGGTCGATCGCAGGGTCTCGATCAGCTCGATCGACTCCACCACCGGCATCTCCTCGGGCGTCGTCACGACCACGACCCCGGTCGTGGCCGGGTCCTCGAGCAGATCGATCATCCACGCCGTCTGATCCCGGATCAGTCCGACCTGGACCAACTCCTGGATCGCACGGGGCGCATCGATCTGACTGATCACGTGTCCGGTGGCCTCGGCGTCGACCACGACGAGGTGGTAGGTCCGCTGCCGCACCTCGTGGCACAGCTTGCCGACGGCGAGGATCTCCTTCACCCCGGGCGCGGCATCGGCGACGAAATCGAAGGTCCGGGCGAGCGGGCCCAGCTTCGTGATCAACGGGAGGCGCACGAAGATCCGGAGGTACTCGCGCAGCGAATCCTCGGTGTTCATCGCCATGGCGAACAGGCCCGGCTCGACCTCGCGGGCCGCGAACTCGAGCGACGGCAGCTCGAACGCATCGGCGAGCGCGCCCTTGGCGTCCATCTCGCAGACCAACACCCGCAGGCCTCGTTCGGCGCCGAGGCGGGCCAGCGCCGCGGCGACGGTGGTCTTGCCGACTCCGCCCTTCCCCGTCACGAACAGCAGGCGACGAGCGAGCAGGTCTCCGGGTGACACGGGCGAGGCGGCCGTGACGTCAGCCCCCGAAGCCGATTCGGCGGTCACCGTCGGGCGAGCCGACCTCGATGTAGGCGATCTTCTTGGCGCTGACGGCCACCCGCTTGCCCTTCTTGTCGGTCAACCAGAGCACGTCGACCGCACCAGAGAGCGCAGCCTCGAGCTTCGACACCGTCTCGTCCCGCTCGTCGTCCGGGATCTCGAGGGTGACCTCTCGGGGGGACTCACTGATTCCGATGCGAACATCCACTGTCGGCCGTCTCCTAGGAAGGGGGGTTCGGGGCGCCCATGCTACGCAGTCGCGGCCCGACGCGAGCCTCGGCTCGCCGGCCACCCTGCGCCGCGGCGTTCAGCCGTTGATCTTGAGCTGGGACAAGAACCGCTTCTTGGGCTTCAGCTCGACCGCGATCCGCTCCGCGATCGACCGGAACATCATCGCGGCCTCGCTGCTCGGGTCGACCGCAGCGATCGGCCGACCGTCGTCGCCTCCCTGGCGCAGCGCCGGCACGAGCGGCAGCTGGCCGAGCAACGGCACGTCGAGATCCGACGCCAGCTCCTGTCCGCCGCCGGCACCGAACAGCTCGTAGCGCTTGCCGTCGTCTCCGGTGAACCAGGACATGTTCTCGATCACGCCCCGCACCGGGAGGTTGACCTTGGCGGCCATCGCTGCCGAGAGCCGGGCCACCTTCTGGGCGGCCGGCTGCGGGGTCGTCACGACGTACACCTCGCCGCGCGGCAGGTACTGGCTGAGCGAGAGCGCGATGTCGCCCGTTCCGGGCGGCATGTCGACGAGCAAGAAGTCGGGCTCGTCCCAGTACACGTCGGTGAGGAACTGCTCGGGCGCCTTGTGCAGCATCGGACCTCGCCAGATCACCGCCTGGCCCTCCGGGACGAAGTAGCCGATCGAGATGCAGCGGACGCCCCAGCGCTCCGGCGGGAGCAACATCCCGTCGAGCACGGTGGGGTCGCGGTCGGTCCCGAGCATCCGCGGGATCGAGTAGCCGTAGATGTCGGCGTCGACGACGCCCACGCTGTACCCGAGGGCGGCGAGCGACACGGCGAGGTTGGTGGTCACGCTGGACTTCCCGACGCCACCCTTGCCCGATGCGATCAACAGCGGCCGGGTCTTGGACCCGGCGTCGGCGAACGGGATCGCCCGCCCCTCGGCGTGGCCGTGGGCCTGGGCGGAACCGGCGGTCGAGGCCGGGTCGCCGTGCAGCATGCGCCGGACGTTCTCCCGCTCCTGATCGGTCATCACGCTGAAGTCGAGCGACACCGAGGTCACCCCGTCGAGTTCCTGGACCGCCGAGGTCACCCGCTGCTGGATCTCGTTGCGCAACGGACACCCCGCAACCGTGAGCGCGATGTTCAGGCGCAGCTCGCCCGACGGCTCCAACCCCACCTCCTTCACCATGCCGAGATCGACGATCGAGCGATGCAGCTCGGGGTCTTGTACGGGGCGCAGGGCCTCGATGATCTGGTCGGTGGTCGCAGCCATGTCACGGTCCTCGGAACTCGGGGGGAGCCGCAGCGCGAGAATTTGCACTACGCGGATAGGTAGAATACCGACCGTGGCTCGCAAGGCACCCAGTGCTCCGGCGACGACCTCGTTGACTCCTGGCCAATTCAGCGCCACGGTCACGGCGATCGCCTCGGCATTCGGTGATCCGACGCGCCGCCAGATCTACCTGTTCGCCCGGGATTCTGACCACGGCGTCACGGCCTCGCAGGTGGCCGAGGAGTTCCGTGTCCACCCGAACGTCGCTCGGCACCACCTCGACAAACTGGCCGCCGCCGGGCACCTCGAAGTGGCCATCGAGCGTTCTGCGGGTGCTGGCGCCGGTCGACCCTCCAAGTGCTATCGGGCCTCGGCGGAGGAGATCGAGCTCGAGGCCCCGGTCCGCACCGACGACCTGGTCCTCGCCTTGCTCGGTCGTGCCCTCGCCGCGCTCCCGGCCGAGACCGCTGAGTCGCTCGCCGAACAGGTCGGCATCGAATACGGGACCGCCATGGCCGCCGCGCTGCCGTCCTCGGACCTCGCCGCCGGACAACGCTCGCTGCGCGCCGCGATGCAATCGGTCGCCGACGCCCTGACCGCTCATGGCTTCGCGGCAAGAACCGAACGGCGCGACAACAAGCTCCGCATCGTCAACAACCACTGCCCGTTCGGCGACGTCGCCATCGAGCACCCGGTGCTGTGCGCCGTCGACCGCGGGATGGTCAAGGGCATGATGGGAACGCTCCACGGCTCCCTCGAGCCGAGCACGGCGGCCTCGCTCGCGCAGGGCGACACGTTCTGCGCCACCACCTTCTCCTGACGATCCGGCGCCGATGCCCCGGCCGGTTCGCCCGGTACGAGTTGGGCACGAGTGCGATCGTACGGTGCGGGCATGAGTGCGACCTCTGACCGGCCGACCCCCGACGGACACACCCCGTTTCGCGTCCAGATCGAGGACGGGGTGCTCGACGACCTGCGCGACCGCCTGGCGCGGACCCGATGGCCGGACCCGGCGCCCGACGGTGACTGGGCGTACGGCTCCGAACTCGGATACGTGCGCGAGTTGTGCGAGTACTGGCGCACCGAGTTCGACTGGCGCGCCGCCGAGGCACGGCTCAACGAGTGGCCCCAGTTCATGGCCGAGATCGACGGCGAGTCGCTGCACTACCTCCACGTCCGATCGCCGCACGCCGACGCCCTCCCCCTGGTGATGACCCACGGCTGGCCCGGCTCGGTCTCCGAGTTCCTGGACGTCATCGGACCGCTGACCGATCCGGCCGCCCACGGAGGCGATCCCCGGGATGCCTTCCACCTCGTGTGCCCCTCGATGCCCGGCTACGGATTCAGCGGTCCGACCCGACAGGAGGGCTGGAACATCGACCGGGTGTCACGGGCCGTGATCACCCTGATGGCCGAACTCGGCTATGACCGCTACGGCGCCCAGGGCGGGGATTGGGGCGCCATCTCCACGGCCCGCATGGGGTTGAACGATCCCGAGCACATCGTCGGGATCCATCTGAACATGGCCGTGGCCGGACCGCCGGATCCGACGAACCCGATGGAGGGCGTGGAGGAGCACGAGCTCGCCGATCTGGCGGCGATGCAGCAGTTCTCCGAACGGGAGACGGGCTACCAGCAGATCCAGGGAACCAAGCCTCAAACCCTCGCCTACGGGCTCATGGATTCACCGGCGGGGCTGGCGGCGTGGATCGTCGAGAAGTTCCGCACCTGGACCGATTGCGACGGGGACGTCGAGACCGCGCTCACCAAGGAGCAGATGCTCACCGACATCACGATCTACTGGGCGACCGGAACGATCGGTTCGTCGATGCGGCTGTACCGGGAGACCCGGGCGGCCGGAATGTTCGGGGCGCCACCGACCAAGGTCCAGGTTCCGACCGGCGTCGCGATGTTCCCCCACGAGCTGTATCGCCCACCGCGAGCGTGGATCGCCGCGCAGTACGACCTCGTCCACCACCGCCGGTTCGAGCGCGGCGGCCACTTCGCGGCGATGGAGCAACCCGACTCGCTCATCGAAGACGTGCGGGACTTCTTCCGACCGCTCCGCTGAGCGTCCTCAGGGCGTCGTACCGGTCGTCGGAACCGTCGTGACGACCACCGGCGCATCGGGCACCGGGACCGCCCGCAGTGCTCGCTCGATGGCCCCCTTCAGTTCGCTGGACTCCGAGGGGACCGGACCGCTGACGAGCACGGCGACGGTCAGCCCGTCGGGTCGATGGATCACGATCGAATGAGCGTTCTGGATCGTGCCGGTGTGGCCCCACGAGCCGTCGTCCCAGAGCAGCAGGCCGAGGCCGAAGCGATGCGCTCGAGGGACGGCCATCGCGTCGGTCAGCGCGAGATGCTCCGCGCCGAGTTCGGGACCGAACGGGTGCCAGCCCGGTCGGGCGGTGTCGAAGGAGTCGACGATCCGGACCATGTCGGCAGGTGTCGCGACCCAGGCTCCCGCCCCGCCCAACACCTCCATGAAGTTCCGCTCGACCCCGCCGGGGTGGTCGACCTCGCCCGACCTCAGGTCGTCGTTGCCGGTCACCCGAGCCGTGGTGATGCCGAGCGGTGTCAGGAGATGGTCGTAGACGGCCTGTTCGTAGCCGTCCCCGGTCAGATGCTCGATGAGCAATCCGAGCAGGCGAAGTTCTCGTTGGAATAGTTCGCGACGAGGCCGGGCGTGCCGATCAGGCGACCCTGGAGCGCCTCGACCGTGACGTCCTCACAGGACACGGCCTGCTCGCGGAAGAACTCCGCCTTGAAGTCGTCGAAGCCCGACGTGTGCGAGAGCAGTTGGCGCACCGTGACGTCGCGCATCCGATCGTCGCCGAGTTCGATCCCGAACTGATCGGCGATGCGCTGGAGCACCGGTTCGTCCAACCCGACGAGCCCGGCTTGGACCAGGGTCAGCACGGTGCCCGAGGTGATCATCTTGGAGTTCGAGGCGATCCGGAAGCGGTGCTCGGTCGTCACCGGTTCACCGAAGCGGTTCGCGGTGCCGTCGCCGCTCGCCCAGATGAGGTGACCGTCCTTGGCCACCGCGATCCCGACGGCGAGCGCGCCCCGACGCAGCAACGGATCCGCGATCGCCGCGCTGAACGCCGCCCCGTCGAATCCGGCCACCGAGCCGGGGAGGGGCACCGTCAGCACGGTCTCGGTCTCGGGCACCGTGCGGTCGCTCCGGACGATGGTGGTGGTCGTCGTCGTGGGCACGATGGCCACGTCGCCGTCGTCCGGTTCGACCACGAGGTACGACCCGAACTGGGCCGTGGTCGCCACCCCACCGGCGTTGGCGGACGCCACCGCCAATGCCACGCCCACCAAGGACGTGGCGACCAGCGCGGGGGCTCGACGACGCATGCATCCATTGAAGCGGGGCGATCGGGTTCCCCGGTGGACCCCGGGCTACGTTCGCCGGATGGAACCGGTTCTTCTCGATGTCGCCGATGGCATCGCCCGCTTGACCCTGAATCGCCCGGACGCGGCGAACAGCCTCGACCTCCCGATGGCCCGGGGTCTGCTCGATGCCGCTCGCGCCCTGCGTCACCGAGACGACGTGCGGGTCGTGCTCTTGCGGGGCGCGGGAGCCCGCTTCTGCGCCGGGGGCGACGTGCCGTCCTTCGCCGAGGCCGACGATCCCTCGGGCCACATCCGCCAGGTGACGCTGCCGCTGCACGACGCCATCTCGTTGCTCAGCCGGCTCGACGCGCCGATCGTGGCGAGCGTCCAGGGAAGTGCGGCGGGAGCCGGCCTCGGGCTGGTACTGGGCGCCGACCTCGTGCTCGCAGCCGCGTCGACCAAGTTCGTGATGGCCTACACCGCCATCGGGCTGACTCCGGACGGCTCGTCGTCGTGGTACCTGCCGCGCATCGTCGGCCTCCGTCGAGCGGTCGAGCTCACCCTGACCAACCGGGTCCTCACCGCGGCGGAGGCCGAGTCGTACGGCATCGTCACGCGGACCGTCGCCGACGAAGCACTGGACGACGAGACCGAGGCCCTGGTGCGACAGCTCGCCGTCGGACCGACCCGGGCCCTGGGCGCCGCCAAGCGCCTGCTCGCCGGAGCGATGACGACCACGCTCGAGTCGCATCTCGCGACCGAGAGCGAGGCGATCACCGCGGCCGCGGCCACCGCCGACGGCCGCGAGGGACTCGCCTCGTTCCGCGAGAAGCGCAAGCCGTCGTTCCTCGGCCGGTGACGTGACGCCCGCCGGCGCACCGGTCCGAGCGACGGCGAGCGCAGGTCAGCGCTCGTGGAACGCTGCGGCGACCGCGGGGGGAAACACGGCCTGGAAGTCCGTGTAGGTCGCCCGAGCGAGCTCACCGGGCCAGTCGACCGGGGTCAGGTCGGTGGGCAGGAACGGGTCGCGACGGAGGTGCTGGAGCAGGGCGGCACCTGCGACGAACGCTTGCGCCAAGGCCCGGGCACTCGTGCCGTCACGGATGGCGGCGGTCGAAGCCGACGTGGCGTCGACCAACACCCGAGCCCGTTGCGACCAGTCCTCCAGCGCGAACAAGGTGGAGACGTCGGGCGTGCGTTCCGGTACGGCCAGCCAACGAAGCGTTTGACTCGCGAGCACCGAGTTGGCGTCGGGCGGCGTGGCGGTCTCGGGAAGGTTCGCCGGTCGGGTCCACACCCCTTCGCGCAGCTCGGCGAGACGAGCCGCCGAGGCGGCCGACCGGAGTGCCGTGCGCTCCCCTGCCGAGCGCGCCGCCGAATCCACGACGTGGATCACCCATCGGCCGTCCCAATCCCGGTACGCCGGCGACCGGGCCCAGTCCTGCGCCGCCTGCCGCGCCGCGACCCGACCGGACAGTTCGTAGTTCCCGTCGGCGGAGACGAGTTCCCCCCGATCGACCATCCGCGACAGGGCCACCCGCGTCGCGTTCTCCGAGATCCCGAACTGCCCGCACCACCACACGAGGCGGGCGCCCGAGGTCCGGGGTGGGTGCATTCCGAGCAAGAGGCTCGCCACGATGGAACGAGCGCCGAGGGGACGGGCCAATGGCCACCACGGGTCTCGCTCCACCTCGACGTCCACGGCGCGGCACGCTAGCGACCGCGCCGCAGCTCAGTCGACGATCGCTTGGTAGACGAGTTGGCGCAGCTGGCTGCGGATGGCGTGACGGCTCGACGGGAGCAGCTGGGTCATGAACACCACGCTCAGCTCCTCGGCAGGGTCCACGAAGAAGGCCGTGCTGGCGGCTCCGCCCCAGGTGAACTCCCCGACCCCCGACAGGACCTTGGAACGCACGGGGTCGGTGGTGACGCCGAACCCGAGACCGAATCCCACGCCGGAGTACGCCACCTCGGCGAACTGCCCCGAGCCGAACGACGCCAGGTCGGCGCCACCAGGAAGATGGTTCTGGGTCATGAAGGCGAGCGTTCGAGGTCCGAGGATCCGGGTTCCCTGGAACTCGCCTCCGCCGACCAACATCTGGGTGAACCGGACGTAGTCGGCCAGTGTGGACAGCAGGCCACCGCCGCCGGAGAACAGCGTTGGGGGCGACAGCGCCAGGTTCCCGACCGGATCCCAGCGCAACGCGGTGCCGTCGGCGGGATTGGGGATGTACAGGGCGGCGAGTCGGTCCGCGACCTCGCCGTCGGCCCACCAGACCGTGTCGTCCATACCGAGCGGGCGCAGGACCCGATCCTGGAACGCCTCCTCGAGCGACTGGCCGGTCAGGATCTCGATGAGCCGACCCACGACATCGGTGGCGACGGAGTACGCCCATCCGGTTCCGGGCTGGAACAGCAGCGGCAGCTGCGCCCAGGTCCGGCACGCGGCGGCGAGGTCGTCAGCGGCCGGCCAGCCGAAGTCGTGCCCGGCCTCGCGGTACATCGTGTCGACCGGATGCGAATACATGAAGCCGTAGGTCAGCCCGGAGGTGTGGGAGAGCAGATGCCAGATCCGCATCGGTTCCATCATCGGCACGGTCTGCGGCGCCTGGGCGGTGCCGCCCTTCCAGACGCGCGCCTCCGGCGAACTCGGGCAGGTACTTGGCGACCGGGTCGTTGAGTTCGAAGGCACCTTCCTCGAACAGCGTCATCGCCGTGACCGTGGTGATCGCCTTCGTCCTCGAATAGATCCGCCACTGGGTATCGGCGGCCACCGCCCGGCCGGCCTCGGCATCGGCGAGTCCGTGATGCGCGATGTAGGCGGTCTCGGAGCGTCTCGTGACGGCGACGGACCAACCCTTCAGCCGTCCGTCGTCGACGTAGCGAGCGAAGTGACGCTCGATCCGCGCCAGCCGCGCTGAGTCCATGCCGACCGCTTCGGCCTCGGTGGTGACGTCGATCTTCCTCATGGACATCGGATCGTAGGGAATCGGTCGGGACAATCGTCATCCCTGCCGCGGCCCACCGGCGCTCGGGCACTGCGACGGACCGTTGTACGATCGACCCATGGCCCGTCACGACGCATATTTCGACCACCTCAAGAAGATCCCGCTGTTCTCCGGGTGCTCGAAGAAGGAGCTGGACCAAGTCGCTCAGATCGTGACGCCACTGCGGATCGCCGCAGGGACCACCTTCATCCGGGAAGGCGACTTGGCCCGCGAGCTCATGATCATCGAGTCGGGCACGGCCGAGGTCACCCGGCAGGGCGAGAAGGTCGCCGAGCTCTCGTCCGGTGACTTCGTGGGTGAGCTCGCGGTCGTGCTCGAACGGCACCGCAACGCCAGCGTGACCGCGACCAGCGACGTCGATCTGCTCGTCATCGAGACGCGCGCCTTCTCGACCCTGCTCGACGAGGTGCCGGGCTTCGCTCGCCGGATGCTTCACACGATCGCGCTGCGCCTCGCCGATCAGGTCTGAGGACCGGTTTCGGGATCGACCACGACGACGGTCGTTCCACCGTCTCGGACCACCAGCGACAGGTCCGTGGTGTCCAACTCGAGGGTGACGCGTCCGCGCCGGAGGCGGAACAGTCCATCGTCGAGGCTGACCGAGACCGGTTCGTCCGCGGTGCCTCGACGCAACTCGATCAACGTCCGGTAGGCCCGGAGCACGCGTGCGTGCTCCGGGTCGTCTCGTTCGTCCCAGCGGAGCACGGAGCCGGCTGCCGTCGCCGGATCGGCCGGATCGGCGACCGGGACATCGTCCCACTCGAACCCCGAGAACTCGGCCGCTCGGCCCCTACGCACCGCATCGGCGAGGTCGGGGTCCGGGAATCCGACGAAGTACGCGAACGGTGTGCGCGTCGCCCATTCCTCGCCTTGGAACAACATCACCGAGTACGGCGACAACATCGTGATCGCCGCTGCGACCACCTGCTGGCTCGGGTCGTAGGGCCGATCACCGCGCGGCGAGTTGCCGACCTGATCGTGGGTCTGGGTGTACCCGAGCAAGCGGTCGAGCGGCACGTCGCCGAGCGGGCGACCGTGGTGGCGGTCGCGAAATCGCGAGTACCGACCGTCGTAGAGCCAGCCCTGTTGGATGCAGGCGACGACGTCGGGCCAGCCTGCGTAGTCGGCGTAGTAGCCACGATTCGTGCCGGTCAGCGCGGTGCGCAGACAGTGGTGGAACTCGTCGGACCACGACACGTCCAGCCCCAGTCCCCCGCCCTCGACCGGCCGGAGCAGACGAGGATCGTTCAGGTCGCTCTCGGCGAAGACGGTGACGTGCCGGTCGGCGCGCCGGCCCGCATCGTGGGCCGCCCGCGCGATGTCTTCGAGGATGTGAACCGCCGCGCGGTCGTGCAGGGCGTGGACGGCGTCGAGTCGTAGGCCGTCGACGTGGAACTCGCTGATCCACATCTCGACGTTGTCGAGCACGTACGAGCGCACCTCGTCGCTTCCCGGTCCGTCGAAGTTGACGGACGCACCCCACGGCGTCGGGATGCGCTCGTCGAAGTACGGCCCGAACCGTCCGAGGTAGTTCCCGGAGGGACCGAGGTGGTTGTACACGACGTCGAGGACCACGCCGAGACCTCGCTGATGGGCGGCGTCGACCAGTCGCCGGAACCCGGCCGGCCCGCCGTACGCCTCGTGCGGCGCGTAGAGGCCGACACCGTCGTACCCCCACCCCCGATCGCCGTCGAAGGTGGCGATCGGCATCACCTCGATCGCGTCCACGCCCACCTCGACCAGATGGTCGAGGTGGGCGATCGCACCGTCGAAGGTTCCCGGCGTGGAGAACGTGCCGATGTGCAGCTCGTACAGCACACCGCCGCGAAGATCGCGGCCGCGCCACCCCTGGTCGTGCCAGTCGAAGCGCGAGGGGTCGTCGACCCCGCTCGGGCCATGAGGACCGTGGGGCAGCCGGCGCGAGCGCGGATCGGGAAGTCGATCGCCGTCGAGCACGAAGGCGTAGTCCCCATCGAGCGGGCACTCGACGGTCCACACGCCGTGGGGGCCTCGTTCCATCGGCAGGTCGTCGTGCCCGTCGCGCCACAGAGCGACCTGACCGGCGTGCGGGGCCCAGACCCTGACGCGGCTCATCGGATCCCACTCGATGCGGGGTCCGGCACTCGCTCCAACAAGGCCACGGGGCCGCCCCCGAAGAGGGAGGTCTGATGGACGGGACCGCCCGCGAGCTCCACTTGGCGGAGCACGTCCCGCCAGCGCCCGCTCGGCAGGACGACCGGGGCGGCATCCGCCGCAATCGGGTGCACCGTCGACCGCCGGGCCGCCACGACCACGTCGTCGCCTCGGACGAACGCGATCACGTCGTCGGGAGCAGCGAGGGGCGTGTAGCGCCCGACGTCGCCAGGACCGAACGAGCGCGCATGGTCGCGACGCAACTGCAGCGCGGCCCGGGTGGCGACGAGCTTCGGACCGCCCTGATCGTCGAACGCGGCGCCGGCTCGCAACGGCGTCTCGCCCTCGGCGATCCGCTGGTCGATCCCGGCGGTGAGCGCAGCGATGCCCGCATGATCGACCGGGCGCCGGTTGTCGGGGTCGACGAGTGTGAGGTTCCAGACCTCACACCCTTGGTAGATGTCGGGGACGCCGGGACTCGTCAGCTTGAGCACGGCCTGGACCACCGCGGCGTCGCGTCCGGCCGGCTCGACCCGATCGACGAACGACGCCAAGCGATCTCGGAGTTCGGGGTCCGCCAGCACGCCGGAGGCGTAGGCGTGTACGGCTTCCTCGTACTCCTGGTCGTTGTCCGTCCAGGAGGTTCGCAGCTTGGCCTCCCGCGTGGCCTTGTCGAGGTAGGGCAGGAGGCGGTCCTCCGACAGCGGCCACGCTCCGACCAAGGTCTGGATGACGAGGTACTCCATCGACGCCGAGGGTGCATCGCCGGTCGTGAGCAGCGTGCGATGGCGGGCGGCTCGGGTTCGCCAGTCCCTCACGAACTCGTCCCACTCGTCGGGGATCGCGCTCAGCACCGCGAGCCGGGCCCGGACGTCCTCGGAACGCTTCGTGTCGTGGGTCGAGGTGGTCAGCATCGAGAGCGGCCAGTGCTCCTGCCGATGCAGGTTGGCGGCATGGAACTCCGACACCGTGCGGCCGAACCGAGCGGGGTCGGCACCGACCTCGTTGAGGGCGATCATGCGCGTGTACCGATACATCGCCGTGTCCTCGATGCCCTTGGCCATGACCGGACCGGACGTCTGTTGGAAGCGGTACACGAACGCCGACGTCCCCGGAGCCTCGAGCTCGCCGCGCAGCACCGAACCGACGGCATCGAGCGCCTCACGCTCGACGCCATCGCACTCGATCCGGTCGAGGGCGCGGTGGACGACCGTGAGGTCGGCGACGGACGGACGGCGGGCCGGCAGCTCGACGTACGTGCGGTAGACGTCCATCGCCAACAGGAGTTCGACGATGGCGAATCGCACCGCACCACGGGGCAGATCTCGCAAGGCGATCGTGGTGCGGGCGATGTCGATGAACGCCCCCACGAGTCGCTCGACCTCGGCCCCGAACGACGACTCCAACACCTCTCGCTTCGACGCCTCGACCACGTCGGAGTACCACGCGTCGCCGGCGCTCATCTGGGTCCAGATCCGGTCGAAGGCCGCCTCCGCGCCCGGATCGATCAACACTCCGGTCACCTCGGTGGCGAAGTCGTAGCCAGTGGTCCCGTGGACCGACCAGTCCCGGCGCAGCTCCTCACCGTGCTCCAGGATCTTCTCCCCCACGATCCAGGTCGAGGGGGCCGCACCGGCCAGCCGGTCGAAGTAGGCGCGCGGGTTGCGTAGACCGTCGGGATGGTCGACGCGGAGCCCGTGGACGCGTCCCCGTCGCACTCCGTCGAGGGCCAACCGGTGGACGTCGGCGAACACGTCGGGGTCTTCGACTCGTAGTCCGGCGAGCGTGGTGACGTCGAAGAAGCGGCGGTAGTCGAGTTCCTCGGCCGCGATCCGCCACCACGCGAGGCGGTAGTACTGACGATCCAGGAAGTCGTGGAGGCCGGCACGCTCGCCCGCGGCGATGTGGGAGGCGAGCCGATACGTCGAGGGACGGACCGGGAAGACGTGGTCGTAGTAGCGGACCACGAAGTCGTCGCCCACGGCCTCCACCGCGATCTCGTCCCGTTCGAGGACCTTGGCGTATCGGTCCCCCAACACGGGCACCAGGACCTGCTGCTCACCGGACGGCGTGACGTCGGGATCCCAATCGATGTCGAAGTGCCGGGCGAACCGGCTCTCGGGCCCGTGCTTGAGGACGTCCCACCACCA
The DNA here is from genome assembly GCA_041394645.1 of Ilumatobacteraceae bacterium. Lineage (GTDB taxonomy): Bacteria > Actinomycetota > Acidimicrobiia > Acidimicrobiales > Ilumatobacteraceae > JAWKHV01. The sequence continues at coordinate 60,790 of JAWKHV010000003.1, forward strand.
GCGATTGGCCGGATGCCCGACCGCCATGTGGTTCGGCACGATGTCGAGCACGTGACCCATGCCGAGGCGCTCGAGTTCGGCGTGCAGACGGTCCAGGGCGCGAGCTCCACCGAGTTCGGGGTTGATCACTGCGTGATCCGTCACGTCATAGCCGTGGGTGGACCCCGGCGTGGCCTGGAGCAACGGCGAGGTGTACACGTGGGACACCCCCAGCGCGGCCAGCCTGGGCAGCAGCGCGATCACGTCGTCCAGCGGGTCGGCCGGCGTGACCTGGATCCGATACGTGGCGACCAACGGCGGGCCGGCCAACGTCACGTGTGCACCGCCCGGAGCACGACGACGGAGCGGCCTTCGGCCACGTAGGACGCACCGAACCGCATCGGTTCGAACTCGGACTCCGGATCGCTCGTGTCGAACTCGACCACCCACGAGGGCGAGATGCGGCGTGTGGCAACTTGAACTCGACCGGCTCCCAGTGCCCGTTGAAGAGGGCGAGGAAGACGTCGTCGACGATCGGCTCGCCGCGCGGTTCCGCCGGGGCAGACTGCGCCCGTCGAGCAGGACCGCGAGGGCGCGGTTCGGGCATGTGCCAGTGCTCGTCGCGCATGATCCCGCCGCCGGGGCGGAGCCAGGTGATGTCGCGGGCTCCGGTTGCTTCGTCGATCCGGCCCGTGAAGAAGCTCCGCCGACGGAAGACCGGGTGATCCTTGCGGAGCTGGATGAGGCGTTGGGTGAAGGCGAGGAGGTCCTCGTCCATCTTGTCCCAGTCGTACCAGGACAGCTCGTTGTCCTGGCAGTAGGCGTTGTTGTTCCCCGCTGGGTTCGACCGAACTCGTCGCCGCCGAGGAGCATCGGGACGCCCTGGGACAAGAACATCGTGGCGAGGAGATTGCGTCGTTGGCGATGGCGCAGGGCGAGGATCGTGCGGTCGGTGGTCGGCCCCTCGTGACCGCAGTTCCACGACCGGTTGTGTGACTCGCCGTCGCGGTTCTCCTCGCCGTTCGCCGCGTTGTGCCGATCGTTGTACGACACCAGATCGTTCAGGGTGAACCCATCGTGGGCGGTGATGAAGTTGATCGACGCCAACGGGTTCCGCCCGTCGTCGGCGTACAGGTCCGAGCTTCCGGCGAGCCGGACCGCGAATTCGGCCAGCGACCCTTCACCACGCCAGAAATCGCGGATCGAGTCCCGGTACTTGCCGTTCCATTCGCGCCACAGCCACGGGAAGTTCCCGACCTGATAGCCGCCTTCACCGAGGTCCCAGGGTTCGGCGATCAGCTTCACTCGCGACACCACCGGGTCCTGCTGGATCAGGTCGAAGAACGCAGACAGTCGATCGACTTCGTGCAGCTCGCGAGCGAGCGTGGACGCCAGATCGAACCGGAACCCGTCCACGTGCATCTCGGTGACCCAGTACCGAAGGCTGTCCATGATGAGCTGCAGCACGTTCGGGTGCCGCATGTTCATCGAGTTCCCGGTGCCGGTGTAGTCGAAGTAGTGCGCCGGAGCACCGGGCACGAGCCGGTAGTAGGAGGGGTTGTCGATCCCCTTGAAGCACAGCGTCGGGCCGAGGTGGTTGCCTTCGGCCGTGTGGTTGTACACCACGTCGAGGATCACCTCGAGACCGGCTTCGTGCAGCGTGTGGACCATCGCCTTGAACTCCGACACGGGGTCCGGTCCGAGCGCATACGCGGAGTTCGGAGCGAAGAAGCCGATGGTGTTGTAGCCCCAGTAGTTGGTCAGGCCCTTCTGGATGAGGAAGTGGTCCTGGATGAACGAGTGCACCGGCATCAGCTCGACCGCGGTCACGCCGAGGGACACCAGGTAGTCGACGACCGCAGGGTGGGCGAGTCCCGAATAGGTTCCCCGGAGGCGTTCAGGGACATCGGGTGCCCGCATCGTGAGACCCCGGACGTGTGTCTCGTACACGACCGTGTCGTGCCACGGGGTCTGAGGCGGGCGATCGTGCCCCCAGTCGAAGTAGGGATTGACCACGACCGAGCGCGGCACGTGGGGAGCCGAGTCGTCGTGGTTCGTGGAGTGCTCCGGGTCGTCGAACTGGTAGTTGAAGCATGCTTCGCTCCAGTCGACCTCACCGTCGATCCGGCGTGCGTACGGATCCAGGAGCAGTTTCGCCGGATCGCATCGGATTCCTCGGTCCGGGTCGAACGGTCCGTGCACCCGGAAGCCGTAGGTGACACCCGGACGCACGCCGTGGAAGTACCCGTGCCACACCCGGCCGGTCCGCTCGGGGAGCTCGAACCGGTGCTCGGTTCCGTCCGGAGCGAACAGGCACAACTCCACCTTCTCGGCGACCTCCGAGAACAGGGCGAAGTTGGTTCCCTTCCCGTCGAAGGTGGCGCCGAGCGGAGAAGGTTCCCCTGGCCAGATGGAGGTCGGGTCGATCACGGCCCCCGTTGTACCCCAGCCGGGTGACGACTCAACCCCGTTTCGCCGACTCTTCACGATCGTGATCCGGCGTGGCGCACGGATGGCACTCGACCTGGAGGGTGCTGTGGCCGATGTCGAATCGCTCGCGCAACAGTTCCTCGATCGCCGAGACCGACGTCTGGGCCTCATGGATGCTGGTGGCTCCGTCCACCTCGACGTGGGCACTGAGCGCCACGGTCGTCGGCCCGGTGGTCCAGACGTGCACGTGGTGCACGGCCCGAACCTCGAGCCGTTCGGCGACGATCGTCGATGCGACCTCCTCGACGTCGACGTGCGCCGGAGCGGAGTCCAGGAGCACGTCGGCGGAGTGCCGGAGCAGCGACCAGGTCGAGCGCACCAACAGCAGCGAGAGGGCGAGGGAGGCGATCGGATCGAGCCGATCCCAACCGGTGAGCCGAACGACGAGACCGACCACGATCAGGAGTACGGAACCGGCCAGATCGGCCAGGAGATGGAGCCGGGCGGCGCGCAGCGAGAGGCTGGTCCCGCCGCGCACGACGGCGCGGAGACTGCCCCCGTTGACGAGCACCCCGGCCACGCCGGTCACGAACACGCCGAGCCCGACGACCTCGTGCGGGTCGGACAGTCGACGCACGGACTCGACCACCACGAACACCAACGACGCCATCAGGATCAGCGCGGACAGCTGCGCCCCGAGCGCGTCGGCCCGGCCCCAGCCCCACGTTCGGCGGGGGCTGGACGGTCGTCGCGCCAACCGCAGCGCGATCCATCCGACGACCAATCCGATGGCATCGACGACCTGGTGCGCAGCGTCGGCGAGCACGGCCACCGAGCCGAACACCACCCCGGCCACGACCTGGGCGACGGCCAACCCGATGTTCAGCACGACGGCGATCCCGAGTGCCCGTCCGGCACCCAGACCGTGACCGTGACCTCCGTGACCGTGACCCCCGTGGTCGTGGCCCCCGTGCTCGTGGCCCCGGTGCTCGCGACCGTGCGGGCGATCGAGCCCCTGGTCGTCGTCATGGTCGTGGGCGGTCACCGAACCAGTCTGGCCTCCCGAACCAACGCCTGTCAGCGTGTTCGTCACGTAGCATCGCCGGGATGCGCCGAGCCCTCCGTCTTGCGTCGCTCGTCACCGTGGCGTCGCTGGTGGCCTGCACCTCTCCCAGCCAGGTGGAACAGGGATCGAGCGACAGCTTCGGGACCGTCTCCGCCCCGGCCGATCCCATCGATCTCAGCACGATCGAGTGGCCGGCGAACGACCCGAAGGTGCTCACCGGAACGCTCGAGAACGGGCTGACGTACTACGTCCGGGACAACGACTCGCCCGGCGCGAATGCCGAGCTCCGGCTGGCGATCGACGCCGGATCGGCCTACGAGACCGACGCCGAATCCGGCGCGGCCCACTTCCTCGAGCACATGCTGTTCAACGGGACCGAGCGGTACCCCGGGAACGAACTGATCAAGGTCCTCGAGAGCTTCGGAGCCGAGTTCGGCGCCGACGTCAACGCCTACACGTCCTACGACGAGACCGTCTACCAGCTGTCGGTCCCGTTGCGCGGCGGTGACGAGTTCGCCACCGCGCTCGACGTCCTGAAGGAATGGCTCTCTGCCGCCACGATCTCGGAGAGCGACGTCGTGGACGAGCGCGGGGTCGTGCTCGACGAATGGCGCCAAGGACAGAACGCGAGTGGGCGGATGTACGACGCCATCGCCGAGCTGTTCCTGTCCGGGACGGCCTACGACGGTCGCGATCCGATCGGGACCCAGGCGGCGATCACGTCGATGGACGCGGCGACGGTTCGCGGTTCTACGACCGCTGGTATCGCCCGGACAACGCGGCGATCGTCGTCGTCGGTGATCTCGACGCAACGGACGTGGTCGATCAGATCACGTCGGGCTTCGCGTCGATCGAGTCGCGAGGGGAGGACGTCGATCGCCCGACGCTCGCGCTCGCGGCCTTCGCCGAACCCGCCGCCGCGGTCCACCTCGACCCGGACGAGAACTCGGCGTTGGTGGAGATCACGCTGCCGATACCGGCCGAGCCGCGAGACACCCCCGATCGGCTGGCCGCCTGGCTGGAGCTGACCCTCGCCATGGACGTGATCGCCGACCGGCTCTCCGACGACGCAGCGCTCGGTGCCCAGCCCTTCACGAGCGCGTCGGTCAGCGACAACGAGAACGTACGAGGCATCGACGCCCCGAGCGTGTACGTCTCGACCGACGGCGCCCAGCTGCGGCCGGCGCTCGAAGCGCTCGCCGCCGAGTTCGCTCGGGTCAGCCAGCACGGCGTCGGTTCCCAGGAACTCGCCCGTGCCGTCGCCCGAATTCGCGCTGCCGTTCAGGACGCCTACGACGGACGAGATTCGGTGCAGGACTACGACTACGCGGACCAGTACGTGTCGGCGTTCCTCGAAGGGACGCCGTACCCAGCCGCGCAGGAGGAGTACGACCTGGCGAACGCCATCCTCTCGAGCATCACGCCGGAGTCGGTGTCGGCGGCGTTCACCGCCCGACGAAACGTCGCTGCGCCCCACGTGTTGATCGTCGGTCCGCAGGATGCCGACGCACCGACCGTCGAGGCGGCCCTGCAGATCGTCGCCGACGCCGACGCAACCGAGCAATCACCACGCGACGACCTGGCGCAGAGCTCCGGGGAGCTGCTGGCCGACGCGCCCGACGCCGTCGAGGAGACCTCGTCGGAGCTCCTCATCGACGAGCCGTCCGCGTTCCTGGAACCGACCCATCTCGTCTTCCCGAACGGGCTCCAGGTCGTGATCGACTCGACACCGATCGCCGAAGGCGAAGTGACCTTCGAGGCGCGCAGCCCGGGCGGCCTCTCCGTGGTCTCGGACACCGACCTTCCGGCTGCCATCGCCGCCACTGGTGTCGTGGGGGCGAGCGGGCTCGGAACCTTGGACGTGGTGCAGCTCGACCAGGTGCTCGCCGACCGGTCGGTGGGGCTCCAGCTGTCGATCGAACCCACCCAGGAGGCGATGTACGGCGGAGCCAACACCTCCGACCTCGAGACCCTCCTCCAGCTGGTCCATCTCTACTTCACGTCGCCGCGTGCCGACCAGGCCGCCCTCGACAACTACGTCGCGGGGGCCCTTCCGTTCGCCGACGACCCCACCAGGGACCCGGACACCGCCGGGTTCCTCGCCCTGGCCGACGCCCGCTGGGGTGACGCCGCGCTGCGCTGGACGAGCGCCCTGAGCCGTGACCAGCTCCTCGGACTGACCGCACCCGACATCGAACGGGTCTTCGGCGACCGGTTCGCCAACCCCGGGGACTGGATCATGACGATCACGGGGGATCTGGACGTCGGCGAGACGACCGACCTCGTGCGGACCTACCTCGGGTCGCTGCCCGGAACGGGTGTCACCGAAGCGTGGGTCGACCTCCAGCCGGACCCGCCGAGCGGGATCACCGAGCGCGAGGTCCAGGCGGGAACCGGCGACAAGGGGTCGCTCACCGTTCTCTACACGGTTCCGTGGGATGCCTCGACGCGCGACGAACTGACCCTCCAATTGCTCTCGACGGTGATGACGAGCCGACTCACCGACCACGTCCGCGAGGAGCTAGGGGCGAGCTACTCCCCGTATGCGGTCACGTTCACCGAGGACGAGCCGGATCACGACGTCGTGACCTACGTCCAGATCACCGGCGACCCGGCAGGGATGGCGGATCTCGCCGCGGTCTTGCAGGACGACCTCCGCCAACTCCGCGACGACGGCCCCGCCGGCACCGAGTTCGACGCCGCGCACCAACAGCTGTTGTCCGATCTGGACTACACCAGCAACGAGGCCCTGAACTCCCTCTTCTTCGACGTCCTGGCCGGTGACGTCACGTTCGACGACTACTTCGGGGAGTCGGCGCTCGCTCGTTCGATCGAGCCCGACGAGCTCCGTGATGCGGCGCGCCGCGCCGTTCCCGAGTCGGACTACATCCAGGTCGTGGTGGTCCCGGCGTGACCGAGCGCCCCAACGTCTTGCTGATCACCTTCGACCAGTTCCGCGGCGACACCTTCGGCGCACGCCGGGGAGTGATCCCCACGCCGGCGTTCGACGAGCTGGGCCGACGCGGCGTCCGGTTCGCCGCCCACCATTCACAGTGCGCTCCGTGTGCGCCGGCCCGGGCGAGCCTGTACACCGGGCTCTACCAGTGCCACCACCGTGTGGTGGCCAACGGCACGCCGCTCGACGATCGCTTCGACAACGTCGCTCGCCTCGCTCGTCGGGCCGGCTACACGCCCACGCTGTTCGGCTACACCGATCAGGGACTCGATCCCCGACTCGCCGAGGGTCCCGACGATCCTCGGCTCCGAACCTACGAAGGCGTGCTGCCCGGCTTCGAGGTCGAACTCGATCTCGCCCACGACATGGACCCCTGGCGTCGCTTCCTGTCCGCGCACGGGGCCGACGGATCAGCGCCGATCGCGCACCTGCTGACCGGCGAACCGAGCCGCCACGAATCGCTCGGGCTCTCGGCGTTCACCACGGACCGTCTGCTCTCCTGGATCGAGCGTCGAGCGGCCCCGTGGTTCGCTCACGCCAGCTATCTCCGGCCTCATCCGCCGTACGCCGCGGCCGGACGATGGGCTCGGGCCGTCACTCCGGATGCGGTACCGGACCCGGTCCTCCCGGAAGCCACGCCGAGCGGATTCCACCGGGCCGCCCTCGGGCACCCGGCGGCGGCCGCGCCAGCCGACGAGGGCGCCCTTCGACGGCTCGCAGCCCAGTACTACGGCATGATCGGCGACGTCGACGAGCAACTCGGCCGCATCCTCGCGCCGCTGGACGCCTCCGGTGCTGCGGACCGCACGGTCGTGATCGTCACGTCGGATCACGGCGAGCTCCTCGGCGACCACGGGCTCCTGGGCAAGCTCGGACCATGGGACGCCACGTTCCACGTCCCGTTGTTCGTCGCCGACCCTCGGCGGCCCGAAGGCCACGGGTCCACCGTGCAGCAGTTCACCGAGCACGTCGACGTGCTCGGCACCATCGCCGAGCTCATCGGTGAACCGGTCCCATTGCAGTGCGACGGCCGTCCCCTCACCGGGTTCCTCGATGGGGAGATCCCGCCCGGATGGAGGTCGACCACCCACTGGGAGTTCGACTGGCGCGATCTGGTCCTCGACGGTGACGGCAGCCGATGGCCCCACGACCGGCGGATCGAACGATTCCGGCTCACGGTCACCCGCGCTGTCGAGGCCGCCTACGTCCAGTACGGCGACGGCGCCTGGCAGGGGTTCGATCTCACCGACCCGGCCGACTGGCGCCGGCCGCTGGCAGCCGATCAGGACCCGTTCGAGCTGGCTCGCGACCAGCTCCGGTGGCGCAGCGAACACGACGAGCGGACCTGGACCAGCACGCTGCTCGGTCCCGAGCCGCTCGGTCTGCCGTCCTGAGCACGTCGGGCGGCCGGCCCCGGCCCCGGTGACCACGGACACGGTCGGGGGACCTCTCCCCGCTGCGCTCGCAGGGGCCAGCGACCGGTTCGCGGGGACCTTGGACCCTAAAGCGTTCGATGCGTGACGCGGTTCACTGGCTCGAGCCTGGAAAACCATCGCTTGGAGCCGACGAACGTAAACGGGAGGTCGACGTGACGAGCACGCAACACATCTCGACCGTTCGTGAGCTCGCCGGGTGGACCCCCCACATGCCACTGCTCCTGCGCCGAATGGGACTCGGTGACGCCGATCCCGAGACCGGCCTGCAGACCGCAGCCAGTGTCGCCGGCCTCGACCCGACCCTGGTCCAGGACTACGTGGACCTGATCCTCGACGAGCAGATCACCGATCCCACCGACGTGATGCTCCTGCTCGTGCACCTCGAACGCACCCACCACGTCTACCTCCGCAACGTGCTGCCCCGGCTGTCGTTCGAGCTGGCCGAGGCCGTCGATTCGTGGGGATTGGAGCACCCGCACCTGCTCTCGATGGAGCGGGTCTTCGCCGAGCTCCGCCTGGATCTCGAACCCCATCTCGCCAAAGAGGAGCGAGTGCTGTTCCCCAAGATCCGCGAGCTGATGCGGGCCACGAAACGGCCGACCTACGCCTTCGGGGGACTCAGTGCGCCGATCGGAGCGATGATCATCGAGCATCGCGAGACCGACGACCGATTCCTCCGGCTGGCGTCACTGTCCGACGGCTACACCTTGGGACTGGACGAAGAACCGGGCCTTCGCCGGCTCTACACCGAGCTCAGGATCCTCGACGCCGACACCGTCGTGCATTCGGCCAAGGAGAACGGCTGGCTGTTCCCGAGTGTGCTGCGCCACGAGCGCGGCTTCGCCGCCTGACGGACGATCGAGGTCGGCTCAGCGCTGCTTGGCTCGAGCGGCCTGTTCGCGCCGGGCCCGTTGCTCGGCCTGCTTGCGCTGCTTGTCGGCCTTGCGCCGGGCCTTGACCGCCTCGCGTTCGTCGTCATCGGCGACCTCGGGGCGCAGGGCCTTGGCCTCGGTCACCTCGACCGGCGGCAGGGCGTAGCGCTCGTCATCACGGAGCAGGGTGACGCAGGCCGGCGAGGCCGGGGCCTCGCCCACGACCGCGGACGCCAGCATCATGCGGGTCACACCGAGCCCGTGCAGCTCGAGCAGGCCGGGCATGACGTCGGTCAGCTCCTCCAACGACGGGTTCTCGGCGTGGTCACCCAACGCCGTGATGCAGTCGGCGAGGCAGGTGTCGGACAACACCGCGCACACCTTCTCCAGGGTGCCGTTCATTCGGCCCTTGGCCACGGCCTCGCGGGTGACCGCCACCCGGTCGCTGTCGGCGTCCTCGGCCCGGTACCCGACGACGTGGTCGAACGCGGTGAGCAGGTCCTCGGACAGCTGCTCGATGGCACGGCCGAGCTCCTCGTCCGAGGTGGACTTGAACGAGCGGTCCAACAGGGCGAGCGCGGCGAGACGGGACTTGACCTGGTTCATGGCGCGACAAACCTACCGTGGACGCCCCCCGAACGCGGTCAGACCAGGGCAGAACGCGCCACCGTCACGACAACCCCGGACCGCGGCCGGATCGCACCGGAATCGGGGACGGAACGCGATCGGTGGCCGGTCAGAACACGGCCAGCATGCCGATGGCGATGCCCGCCACCGCCAGCCCGAGGAGCTGGAGGCGAGTGATTCGTTCCTTGGTGATCACCCGGGCCAACAACACCGTCACGCTCGGGTACATGGAGCTGAGCACGGCCGAGATGGACAACAGCCCGGAACGGGTCGCGGCGACGAACAACACGGCGGCAGCGGCGTCGAGCACCCCGGCCACGACCACGGCGAGGCGGGACCCCTTGGCCGGAAGGATCGGGCCCTTGGTCAACAGCGCCGCCAGGCCGAACAGGACCACCGACAGGCCGCGCCACGACCAACGGCCAGTTGCCGGCAGCCTCGTCGGCGCGCGCCAGCACGATGTAGAAGCAGCCGAAGCCGGCCCCGGACACGATGGCGTCGAGCACTCCCGGTGCGGCCAGACCCCGCTTGGACCGGGCCGGTGCGGCCACGGTGTGACGCCGATGGGCGACCCCGGGACGCGGGGCGACGGCACCCCCGTTCGCGGTGGCGCTCGCCAACTGGGTGCTGAGGACGAACACGCCGAGCACCACACCGATCAGGACCAGCGCCGAACCGTCGAACCAGGGGCTCGAGACCGCCGAGGCGTTCAACGCTCGCGGTCCGGCGTACGGCGCGGCCACGAAACACAGGGCGAGGAAGGGAAGCACGGTGTGCGGAAGGGTCTGGCGTTCGCGACGACGCCGCGTGCCGAACGGCCGGGGAACGGGAACGGCCACCGGCACGGTGGCGACCGTGCCGACCGTGTCGGCTGCCTCGGCCTCCACCGATTCGGCCTCGCCGCCGGACATCGAGACCATCACGATCGCGACGAGCGCGAGCAGCAGCCCGGCGATGCCGAGCGGGCTGATGGATTCTCCCGTCGCCACACCGAACACCGCCGGCATCGCGGCGGCCCCCGCGGCGGTGATCGGAGCGACCACCGCCATCGCACCGCGAGCCAACCCGCGGTACAGGAACAACGCTCCCATGCCGCCGCTCAACCCGGCCGCAGCACCCCACAACAGGTCGAGGCTCGACGGCGATCCGGCGATCCGGAAGCCGGCCAGGTCGAGCCCGATCTCGACGCCTCGGCCGCTGGAACCGGTACCGGCCGCGATCGAGACGACGTCACGGGCATCGATGGACACCACCAACAGTGCGAGCACCGAGGCGAAGTGGGTGAGGACGACGACGGAGACCGCCGTGGACTTGCGGCTGGCGACGCCAGCCGCATAGTCCGAGGACCCCCAGCCGACTGCCGCGGCGAGCGCGAGCAGTGCAGCCATGGATCACGCACCGGCGATCGGGACGGCGCCGGACCTCGAGCGGACCACGGCGTCCACGGAGGCTGCCGTGAGCCGCATCCGGCCTTCCGACTTGTTGCTGTAGAGGATCTTCTCCGCAGCCACGCCGGCCATCCAGTCCAACTCGTTGAATCGGCGATCCTTCATCGCTCGTTCGAGCACGGCCGACTCCACGAGGCGGCCCGGCGAATACCGGGCGAACTCGTTGTCGAAGTGACCGTCGAAGACGCGATAGGCGTCGTCGTCGATCATTCCGATCACGAATCCGATCGTGGCATCGTCGAGGCGAAGGGTGGCCACCTCGACCTGTCCCGACTCGGCGTGGGCCAGGATCAGCTCCCGCCACAGCGCCAGGTTCGACGGGTCGTCGAGGTCGCTCGGACGACCGCTGGCATGATCCCGCTCGACATGGATCTGCTGCAGCTTGGGCAACAGGATCTCGATCTCGGCCAACGACCGGGAGAACAAGACCTCCACCGAGTGTCCGTCGGTCTCGATCCGGTTGTAGGCCTTGCGGATCTGCCGGCGCATGTTCTTCGTCAACAGGTCGTTGATCGCCTCGCGACCGCTGAGGTCGACGCGAGGCACCCACAGGTCGGCGCCGAGCTCGGCTCGGGTGAGCTGCTGAGCGAGCAGCCGGGCGACCGGGTCGCCTTCGGGCAGCTGCTGCAGCTCGAGGGTCCACGGATTCTCCGTGTCGGTCAGCTGCTCGACGAGGCCCTTGGTCAGCGCCCGTGCCGAGCGCACGTTGCGAGCCGGGAGGCGGGTCACCCCGGCGAGGCCGTGACCCATACCGATCACCTCGCTCTGCCCATCGTGCAAGCGCCGAGCCAGCAGCGCAGCCGCCTCGATCTTGCCCGACGCCTGGTCCTTGACGACCACGGTCAGCGGCTCCCACTCGGGGTTGACGCCGTGCCACGTCTGGATCCAGCGAGCCCGTGCCATCAACGGCACACCGGCATCCGCGTGCAGGGTGGCGATGTCGGGCAGGACGTCCTCGAGCGAGGCGGCCCCGGTCAACACCAGCGTCTGCAGCGGCGCGGCACCCCGGCCGGAACGGCGAGCATCCCGAGCTTCGAACGTCGCTTCGAGCTGCGCGGCCGGCAGCGGCTTGGAGAAGAAGAACCCCTGGCCGTAATTGCACTGCAGGTCCCGCAGCACGGTGCGCTGCGTGTCGTCCTCGATGCCCTCGGCCACCGTGTCGAGGTTCAACACGTGGGCGAGATCGATGACCGCCCGCACCAAGGCCTGGGAGGTCTGCGACTGCTCCATCTCCGCCACGAACGAGCGGTCGATCTTGAGCGAGTCCACCGGGAAGCGGCGCAGGTAGGACAGCGACGAGTACCCGGTACCGAAGTCGTCGATGGCGACCCGGACCTTCATCGCCTTGAGCTGCTCGATCACCCGGGCACCGCGCTCGGCGTCGTCGTTCAGCATGCTCTCGGTGATCTCGACCGTGAGCGACGACGGCTCCAGGCCGGACTCGGCCAGGGCGTCGGTGACGTCGGACAACAGCCGGGCGTCGTGCATCTGGCGCACGGAGAGGTTCACGCTGACGCCGGCGGGCGCGTTCACGTACTGCTCACGCCAGCGCATCACCTGGGCGCACGCCTCGCGCAGGACCCAGCGGCCGATCGGCACGATGAGCCCCGTCTGCTCGGCGAGCGGGATGAACTTGTCCGGGCCGACGAGGCCGCGGGTCGGATGGTGCCAGCGGATGAGCGCTTCGACGTTCTTGACCCGCTTGTCCGCCATCGAGACGATCGGCTGGTAGTGGAGCTCGAACTGTCCCCGCTCCAGAGCGACCTGGAGGTCGGACTTGAGGTCGAGACGCTCGATGGCCTCCTGGTGCATGCCCTCTTCGAAGAACTCGAAGCGGCCCTTGCCCTTGTTCTTGGCCCGGTACATGGCGACGTCGGCCGCACGAAGCAATGCCTCAGGGCCCTCGACCGCCGTGCGCTCCTCGACGGTGATGCCGACGCTGGCGGAGATGAGGACCTCACGGCCACCGAGCACGACCGGCTCGGCCAGTGCGTCCTGCAAGCGCTGGGCAACGGCGACGGCATCCTGGCGGTCGACCGCGCTCTCCAGCAGGATGGCGAACTCGTCGCCGCTCAGACGAGCGACGAGATCGGCGCCGCGAACGCAGCTGCTCAGCCGCTCGGCCACCGACATCAGGAGCAGGTCGCCGGCCTGGTGGCCGAGGCTGTCGTTGATGGTCTTGAAATCGTCGAGGTCGACGAACAGCACCGACACCACGCCGGTCTTGTCGCCTTCCACCGAAGCGGCGACCCGCTCGCCGAACAGCACGCGGTTGGCGAGCCCGGTCAGCGCGTCGTGCAGCGCGTCGTGGCGGGCCTTCTGCTCGTTCAACTGGACGAGGTTCATCAGTCCCATGAGGCGAAGCAGGACCAAGGTGAACATCACCATCGAGGCGCCGACGGTCAACCACTTGTCGAGCGGCTGGCCCCAGCCGAGGTCGATCACCGGCACGGCCAGGACGACGAGGAAGAGCACGAAGAGGCGAGAGCGAGTGATCTGACCGGCCGAGGATTCTCGGACGGTCATCTCTCTCGCGGAGGCCGGGTGCAGCGCGGCGGCACCGATGCAGACGTAGAAGCCGAGCCAGAAGGCATCGGCGAACCCGCCGGTCTCGAAGGTGCCGGCCGACGACAGCAAGCCGTAGATGATGTCGGCGACGAGCAGCGACGACAGACCGAGGGCCATCAAGGCCATCGACGGTTGCCGCAGGTGCACTGCGCCGACGACGCGAGCCGCCATGGCGAGGAGGGCGATGTCCATCACCGGGTAGGCGAGCGAGATGAGCCGCCCTTCCAGGTTCATCGACGGGTCGGTGACGTAGGTGTCCATGTACGCCACGCCGAGCACGGCGAGTGTCGCCACGGCGACCAGGCCGGCGTCGACGAGCGTCGCCCAGTCACGATCCGGTGCGACCTGACGCATCATGCGCATCAGGCCGACGATGACCAAGGGGTACATCCCGAGGTACAACAGATCGGCCGGCGACGGGAACGGAACCTCGTCCTTGGTCAACTCCAGGAAGTAGTACAGGACGTCGGCCGCCAGGAACGACGCCATGCCACCGGTGATCCAGCGCCACGGGCGCGGATCTCCGATCCGGTTTCGCTTGACCCCGACCACCGTCGCGACCACTGCCGAGAGCCCGACGCCGTTGTACAGCACCAGCTTCGACAAACTCGTCGTCGGGAGCACGAAATATGCCGTGGCAATCAATGCCGTGATCCCGACGTACACCAACCACGTGTATCGCCTCATGACCGCCCTCATCGGCACGGACGGCGATCTGTTCAACCGAACTTGATCGAAACGACTCACTTGCGGGTGACGGCGTCATCCCGGGGAAACGTCCGAGTCCTCCACGGCTCGTTTCGTGCTCGGCCGAGACGTGACGATGTGTACCGACCGACACGACCCCTTGTGAAGGACCTCCCAACGGCCGATAGCTCCAGCCATGATCCTCGACCCGTCCGCCGATGTGATCCCGCTGAGGACTCCGACCCCCGATCCCGCACGCGCCATCGTCGTGTCCGAGGTGGTCAGGGCCGCGACGCAGGCGAGGTCGTATCGGGAAGCGGCCGAGGCCCTGACCGCCGGGGCGGCTGCCCTGCTGCAGCAGCCGGCGATCGGTCTGGTCCCCGTCGTCGACTCCAAGCCCCGACTGGACGCCTTGGTCATGAGCGGCGCCGACCACCACCATGGCGACCTCGCGAGCTCGGCCGGCGCAGCGGCCTTCGATCACGACGCGCTCGTCACGCTCGAGGTCGGAGCAGCGCGCAACGGCGCACTCGTCCTCCCCAAGGGCGCCCGCCGGCCCGACGCCAGCGACCCGCTCCTGCGCATCCTGGTCGACGTCGCCGGTCTGGTCGTCGGTCACTGGTCCGGTGCGGACGCCCTCGGTCTCGATCCCATCCAAGGAGTGGTCGGACCCGACGAGTTCGTCCGCCGGCTGGACCAGATCCTCGAGCTCGACCGGCGAAACGACAGGTTGACCGCAGTCGTGCTCGTACGGACGCGGGGCTACGAGGATCTCCGGCATCACTACGGGCCGGAGCTGATCGAAGCGATGTTCAGCGACGTCGCGTTGGCGCTGCGTTCCGAGGTCCGCACGAGCGACGTCGTGGGACGGCTCTGTGACGAGGAGTTCGCCGTGGCGGTCTCCAACGCCCACGACGAGACCGGTATCCGAGTGGCGACCCGTCACGTGATCGCGGCGGTCCACCGCCCGTTCGCCTGCGGTGACGCCATGCTCGACGTCGCGGGATGTATCGGGCTCGCCGTCGCCGACGCGACGTGGGACGCCCACGACACCATCGACCACGCCCGCCTGGCCGCCGATCGGATGCGTCAGGCGCTCGGTTCGGCCTGACGCGGCTGCGCCGATCGATCGGCAACCCTCGACGGCCAGGTCGGCTCGCGACGGGCGGGATGCAGGGCGAGCAGCCGATCGGCCCGAACCAGATCGACCGGACGCGTCGACGTCGGGTCGGGAGCAGGCTGGCAGGTGGGGCACCACGTCGTGACCCGTCCCCAGGGTGAGGTGCGTTCGTCCATCCCGGCCAGGCGCGTTCCGCACACCGGACAGCCCCGCCCCGCTCGGGCGTAGATCCAGTGGTCGGAGTCGCGCATGCGCCGTCCCGTGGTGTTCTGCGGACCGAGCCGGGCGTTGGTGCGGATCACCGCCGTGCCGAGCCCGACGAGCACGTCGAGCGACTCGACCCGGCCGATCGGATGGAACGGCGAGACCCCGACCACGAACGGCAGCTCGACCGCGTAGAGGTTCCCGAACCCCGCGACGTTGCGCTGGTCGAGCAGGGCTGCGGCCAGCAAGGCGTCCGGGTCGTGCTGGAGGCGCACCGTCACGACGTCGAGATCGGGGGGCTGCGCCCCGCACAGATCGGGACCGAGGTGGCCGATGCGACGCTCCTCGTCGCGCGTCGGCAGGACCCGGAGCAACGGCACCATCTCGGCGGTCAGCCGACCGTCTTCCATCCACAGTTCGACCCGCCGCTTCCACTCCGGTTCCGGCGAGACCGGACCGACCGACCACGAGCCGGTCATGAGCAGATGCCCGTACAGGGTGCGGCCGTCGTCCCAGCGGATGAGCAGATGTTTGCCGTGGGCCTCGGCCTCGACGAGTCGGGCGCCGTCGAAGCTCACGCCGACGAGGCGCGGATCGCGCGTGACCGTGCGCTGGCAGGTCTGACCCGCGTAAACGTCGGGTGATCTTGTCCGCCAGGCGTCGGACGGTGTCTCCTTCGGGCACCGCCGCAACCTACCCGTCGGAGCCTGCGTCAGTCCCCGTACTCGTGCTCGGCTGCGGGATACACGCCCATCTCGACCTCTTCGCGGTACTGGCGGGCCGCTTCGAGCAGGGTCTGTCCGATCGAGGCGTACTGCTTCACGAACCGCGGGATCCGGCCCGTCGTGAGCCCGGCCCAGTCGGTCCACACCATCAGCTGACCGTCGCACTCCGGCCCGGCGCCGACGCTGATCGTCGGGATCGACAACTCCTTCGTGACGATCCCAGCGACCCGGGACGGCACCATCTCGAGCACGACGGCGAACGCACCGGCGTCCTCCACCGCTCGGGCGTCGGCGAGGAGCTGCTCGGCGCCGTCGTCGCCCCGGCCCTGGATGATGTGGCCGCCGAGCCCGTGCTCGCTCTGCGGGGTGTACCCGATGTGGGCCATGACCGGGATCCCGGCCCGCACGATGCGCTTGATCTGCTTGGCGCTCCGCACCCCACCCTCGAGCTTCACGGCGTGCGATCCGGTCTCCTTCATGAAGCGCAGCGCAGTGTGCAGCGCCTCCTCCGGGCCGTTCTCGTACGAACCGAACGGCATGTCGGCCACCACGAAGGCCCGGGTCACCGCCCGGACCACGCCGCGACAGAGCGGGATGAGCTCGTCCACCGTCACCGGAATGGTGGTGTCGTAGCCGAACACGGCATTTCCCGCCGAGTCACCGACGAGCAAGAAGTCGATCCCGGCCTCGTCGAAGAGGCTCGCGGACAAGAAGTCGTAGCTCGTCAGGCCGGTGATTTTGATGCCCTGCTCCTTGGCGCGCTGGAAGTGGCGGGTCCGTACCCGCTTCAGTCCATCGGCGCTCCGGGCGGCAGCTCCGTACGGAGTCGGTTCCTCGGTCACCCGGCCACCGTAGACCCCCGGAGCCCACCGGATGCCCCTCGCCCGTCGGTTCGGGACCGACGACTCTCCCCATCGCCGTGCGACCGTGACGAGATGAAGGCATGGTCGATGTCGTTGCCCATCCCGTCGCCTCGTCCCTCGTCGACGAGCGCACCTTTGCGTCCCTGATCGACACGCTCGGGCCCTGGCTGGCCGAGTGTGGCGTCGCCGTCGCCGAACGAGATGCGCCCAGTGCCCGGGGCGCACTGGTCGTCCTGGTGCTCTCCGGGGGGACCGAGCGCCAGATCCTCGATCGCTGGCGAGCGGCGGGCGGCCCCGATGCTCCGATCGTCCTGCTGGCGCATCCCGGACAGAACTCGTTGCCCGCCGCCCTCGAGGCCCTCGCTCGGGTGCAGCGAGACGGGGGCCGGGGCCGGATCGTCGGCGTGGGTGGCACCGCTGACCGAGCCGCAGTTCGCGACGCCGTCGACGACGCGGTGATCTGGGCGGCGCTGGCCGGCAGCCGGCTCGGTGTCCTCGGTACGCCCAGCGATTGGTTGGTCGCCTCGATCCCCGACGGCGATGGAGTGCGTCGACGCTGGGGCATCGAACTGGTCCCGCTCGACCTGGAGCCGGCGCTCGCCAGCTTCGAGGCCTCGCCCGCCGAAGCGAGCACCACCGCAGTCGCGGTCCGATTGGGCGCTCGTCGCGTGGTCGGGCCGTCCGACGACGACGTCGCCACGGCGTCTCGATTCACGCCCGTCCTCGACGACGTGGTGGCCACCCACGTGCTCGACGCCGTCACCGTGCGCTGCTTCGATCTCGTGGTGCGGTCCGAGACCTCGGGGTGTCTGGCCCTCTCCGATCTCAACGATCGGGGCATCGTCGCCGGCTGCGAGGGCGACGTGGCGAGCGCCGTGGCGATGATGTGGGCGCGGGCCGTGACCGGCGGGGCGGGTTGGATGGCGAATCCGTCGGCGATCGATCCCGGCTCGGGGGTGCTCGAGCTCGCCCACTGCACGGTGCCACGATCCATGGTCGCCTCGTACGAACTGCAGTCGCACTTCGAGAGCGGGCTCGGGGTGGGCCTCGCCGGCGAACTTCCGCCGGGCCCGGTGACCGTCGTGCGCCTCGGTGGCGACGAGCTCGAGTCCTTGTGGTGCGCGGATGGCGAGGCACTCCCGACCGAGCCACGCGCTGGCCGCTGCCGGACCCAGCTCGACGTGCGCGTCCCGCCCGCTGCCGCGGCCGAGCTGCTCGATCGACCGCTCGGCAACCATCTCGTCGTGGTCTACGGCCACCACGCCGAACGTCTCCGTCGTTGGTGGGCCACCTACATCGAACGGGCCGCCCTCCCGGTTCCGGGAGCTCAGCTCGCCGCGAGCACCTCGTCGGGGACGTCGACCTGACGGGCTCGCAGCCACTCCCCCAGGCTCTTGGCCTGGGCGTCGGGCCGGGTGCTCGCCGCCACGCCGTCCCCGAGCAGCCCTTCGATCACGAAATTCAGCGAGCGAAGGTTCGGGAACCGGTACCGCCGGATCGGCAGGGTTGCGGCCTCGGGCAGGAGCTCGGCGAGGCGGGCGACGGTGAGGAATTCGTCGAGCCATGCCCAGCCGGCATCGGTTCGAGCGAACACTCCGAGATTGGCGTCGCCGCCCTTGTCTCCCGAGCGGGCGCCCACCACGGTCCCGAGCGGGACTCGGGTCGTCGAGACCGTCGCCAGGGCTGACGCGGTTCCCGGCTCGTCGGGCAGTTGTTCGCTGCTTCCTGCCACGGGCGCAACCGACGGAATCTCCCGGTCGTCCCCGCCCAGGTGCACGTGTTGCGGGACCTCGATCGCCGGGACCGTCGCCGGGAGGTACACCCCGAACTGGTTCCCTCCACCCGGAGCACCACTCAAGGCATGGAAGCCGGGGATGCTGGACAGCGCGGTCTGGATCACCGCGTCGGAGAAGGCCCGGCCGACCTTCGCCGCGTCCCGGTCCTTGACCGTGATCGTCAGCTTCGCCGTCGCCCGATCATTGCTGTCGGGATCGTCGTGATCGGTCCGGCTGAGCGCGATCGACACCTCGTCGAAGTCCTCGCGAGCGACCGGGCAGGCGTCCCAGAACGTCGCCTCGACGAAGCGGGCCTTGGCCTCGATGTCGAGCCCGGTGAGCGCGACCACGACCGAGTTCCGGTATCCGCCCGACAGGTTGGTCGCCACCTTGAGCGTCGTCGGAGGTGGCTCGCCGGCTGCTCCCGACATCCTGACCCGATCGCGCTCCACCTGTTCGAGCCGCAGGGCGTCGAAACGCGCCGTGACGTCGGGGCCGAAGTAGCGCGGCCCGCCGATCTCGTACAGCAATTGGCTGGTGACCGTGCCGACGGTGACGGCGCCCCCGGTGCCGTCGTGCTTGCCGATCAGGCTGGAGCCGTCGCTCGCGACCTCGGCCCAGGGGAAGCCGAATCGTGCCCCGGCGCCGGGTCGGTCGTACCCGTCGATCTCGTGGAAGAACGAGTAGTTGCCGCCCGTTGCCTGGGCACCGCATTCGATCACGTGGCCGGCGGCGACCGCCCCGGCCAGGGCGTTCCAGTCGTCGCGCGCCCAGCCGTGGTGCCAAGCGGCGGGTCCACAGACGACGGCGGCGTCGGTGACCCGTCCCGTCACCACGATGTCGGCGCCGGCGCTGAGCGCATCGACGATCCCCCAGCACCCGAGGTAGGCGTTGGCGGTGAGGAACCGCGAGGCGAGCCCGGCCTCGATCGGTCCACCATCGGTGCCGTTGGCGCCGAAGACCCGCATCGTGCCCGACGCGACCAGTTCCTCCAGTCGAGGCGACAGATCGTCGCCGTCGCCGTAGGCGATGACGGGATCGAGTCCGAGCTTGGCCGCCACGCCGGACAGCGCCTCGGCGCATCCGGCCGGATCGAGACCTCCGGCGTTGGAGACCACCTTGATCCCGCGGTCGAGACACGTCCCCATGACCTGCTCCATCTGGGTGACGAACGTGCCGGCGTAGCCCCCGCCGGGCCGCTTGGCCCGGATCTTGGCGAGGATCAGCATCGTGAGCTCGGCGAGCCAGTCGCCGGTCAAGACGTCGATCGGCCCGCCGTCGACCATCTCCCTCGCCGCCGAGATGCGGTCACCGAAGTAGCCCGAGCAGTTCGCGATGCGGATCGCGTCGGCCATCTCACTCCCCCCCGGCAGCCGAGGCGACGATGGTGACGAGCAGATCGCCGGCGTCGACGCGATCGCCGACGGAGTAACGCACCTCGCCGACGACGCCCGGACCGCCGGCGACGATCTTGTGTTCCATCTTCATCGCCTCGACCACCATCAGCAGCTCGCCCTCCACCACTGTCTGTCCCGCGTCGACGGCGACCGCGATGACGGTCCCGGGCAGCGGGCACACCGGACCGCCACCGGTTTCGGCGGCGTCGTGGTCGACGAATCGCGGTACCGGCGACCACACCGTCGAGCCATTCGATCCGCTCACGAGCACGTCGCCCGAACCGAGCTGCTCGATCCGGAAGGCCCGACGCACACCGTCGATCTCGATCGCCAGCTCGCCGCTCGAATCGTGGGCGTGGCGGACCTCGTGAATGGCGCGTTCGTCGGGTGCGAGCGACCCGTCAGCGGTCGGACGGGGCCACTCGCCGACGAGGACGGTGACGAATTCGTCGTCGATCCAGCGCTCCTCCAGCTCGATGGTCCGGTCGCCCACCCTCCAGGCCGAGCGCTCGCCCCGCGTGCGCAGATTCCGCCAGCCGGTCGGAGCGAATCCCCAGTGCCGATCGGCGCGCCGGTGTGCGATCGCCGAGTGCAGCGCCGCGGCGACCACACTCGCGGTCACGTCCTCGGGATCGGCGCCGGGGCCGCTCAGGTCGTCGTGATGTGTCCCGAGGAACGCGGTCGTGGCCTGTCCACCGACGAACTCGGGGTGAGCGAGCAGTCGCACGAGCGTCGACAGGTTCGTGGTGACCCCGGCGGCCACCGATCGCTGGAGGGCGACACGCAACCGACGGCGGGCCTCGTCGCGCGACCGGCCGTGGGCGACGATCTTGGCCAGCAGTGAGTCGTAGTCGCTCGACACCACCGAGCCGGAGCGGACACCGGAGTCGACGCGCACACCGTCTCCGACCGAGAAGCGCTCCAGGGTTCCGACGGCGGGAAGCCAGCCCGAACCGGGATCCTCGGCGACGAGCCGGACCTCGATCGCGTGCCCGCCCACCTCGATCTGGTCCTGGGTGACCGGGAGCGGCTGCCCATCGGCGACCGCGAGCTGCCACTCGACGAGATCGAAGCCCGTGACGGCCTCGGTGACCGGATGCTCCACCTGGAGCCGGGTGTTGACCTCCAGGAACGTGATCGTGTCATCGGCACCGACGAGGAACTCGACGGTTCCGGCGTTCTGGTAGCCGACGTGACGAGCCAGGGCCACGGCACCGTCGTGCAATGCCGAGCGCACCCCATCCGAGAGGTTGGGGGCCGGGCTCTCCTCGACGATCTTCTGATTCCGGCGCTGGATCGAGCAATCGCGCTCGCCGAGGTGGACGACCGCGCCGTGAGCGTCACCGAAGATCTGCACCTCCACGTGGCGCCCGGCTTCCAGGTACGGCTCGACGAACACGGTGCCGTCGCCGAATGCCGCGGCGGCCTCGCGCGTCGCCGATCGGACCGCGTCGGCGAACTCCTCCGGCCGACGAACCACTCGCATGCCGCGCCCACCGCCGCCGGCCGCGGCCTTCACCAGGGCGGGGAACGTGACGCCATCCGGGACCTCGCCCCCGGCGAGCCCGGACAGCTCGACGACCGGGGTCGTCGGGACCCCCGCCTCGAGCGCAGCTCGCTTGGCGGCGAGCTTGTCCCCGAGGAGCTCGATCTGCTCGGGCGTGGGCCCGACCCAGATCAGACCGGCCTCGATGACCGATCGGGCGAATTCGGCGTTCTCGGCCAGGAAGCCATATCCCGGATGCACGGCGTCGCACTCGTGATCCAGGGCGGCTCGGAGCACGAGGTCGCTTCGGAGGTACGTGTCCGACGGCGACGTACCGGGCAGCGACACCGCGAGATCGACCGCTCCGACGTGGACGGCATCGCGGTCGGAATCCGAGAACACCCCGACCGTCTCGATCCCGAGGCGCTTCGCGGTGCGTGCGATGCGCACCGCGATCTCGCCCCGGTTGGCGATGAGCAGACGTTCGATCATCTCAGTGCCTCCACACGCCGTACTCGGTGGCGCCCTGCACCACGTTGCTGTGCACTGCCGACAGCGCCATGCCGAGCACGAACCGGCTGTCGTTGGGGTGGATGATGCCGTCGTCCCAGAGCCTGCCCGTCGAGTACAGCGCGGTCGACTCCTGTTCGACCTGCTGTTCGAGCGCGGAGGTCTGGGCACCCAGCGCGGCCTCGTCGACCGGGACCCCGCGCCCGGCTGCGGCGTTGCGGGCCACGATGTCCATCACCCCCGCCAGCTGTCGTGGACCCATGACGGCGATCCGATGATTGGGCCAGGTGAAGATGAACCGCGGGTTGTATGCCTTGCCGGACATGCCGTAGTTCCCGGCGCCGTAGCTGGCCCCGACCATCAGCACCAGATGCGGCACCTCGGAGTTGGAGACGGCGTTGATCAGTTTGGCGCCGTTGCGGATGATGCCGCCCTGCTCGGCCTTGGAGCCGACCATGAACCCGGTGATGTTCTGGACGAACACCAGCGGGGTGTCGGTGCGGTTGCAGAGCTGGATGAATTGGGCCCCCTTGGCCGATTCCTCAGAGAACAGGATCCCGTTGTTGGCGAGGATCCCGACCGGGAACCCGCAGATGGAGCCCCACCCACACACGAGCTTGGAGCCGTACAGCGGCTTGAACTCCTCGAACCTGCTGCCGTCGAGGACTCGGGCGAGCACCTCGCGGACGTCGAACGGGATGCGCACGTCGGCCGAGGCGCAGCCGATGAGGTCGTCGGGGTCGTAGCGCGGGTCGTCGGCCGGTTCGCTCGGCCCAGGGCCGAGCTTTCGCCACCTCAGGTGCTTCACGATGTCCCGGCCGATCCGCAGGGCATCGAGTTCGTCGTGGGCCAGGTAGTCGGAGAGCCCGCTCGTGCGGGAGTGCATCTCGGCCCCGCCGAGCGTCTCTTCGTCGACGACCTCGTCGATCGCCATCTTCACGAGCGGCGGCCCGCCGAGATACGCGGTGGCACGCTCCTTCACGAACACCGTGTAGTCGCTCATCCCCGGGAGGTAGGCACCTCCCGCCGTCGCCGGGCCGAAGCCGAGCGTGATCGACGGGATCCCGAGCTTGGACAGCTGGGTGATGTTCTTGAACTGGGCGCCGCCCGGCACGAAGATGTCCGCTTGCCGGGGCAGGTCGGCTCCGGCCGACTCGTTGAGCATCATGACGGGCAGCCGGTTCCTGCGGGCGATGTCGAAGAACCGGGCCGACTTCTCGACCGTCGTCGGGTTGGACGACCCGCCGCGGTAGGTCATGTCGGAGGCCTGGATGAGCACCTCGACCCCCTCCACGATCCCGAGGCCGCAGACCAGCCCGGCACCCACCGGGTCCTGCGTGCCCCATGCGGCGAGCGGGCTCAGTTCGAGGAAGGGCGTGTGAGGGTCGACGAGGAGCTCGATCCGTTCCCTCGCCAGGAGCTTGCCGCGCTTGCGGTGGCGGTCGACGTATCGCTGCCCGCCGATGCCAGGCACCGTCGCCATCGCCGACTCGACGTCGGACCACAGGGCACGCATCGCGGCAAGGTTGTCCGAGTACTCCTCGGACCGAGTGTCCAACCGTGATCGGAGAACGGGCATCGACGGTCACCTCCGTCGGCGCACGCTAGTTGGGTCGCCACCCGGCGCACGGAGCCGGGGAACCGTCTCGCTGAGCACGGGCAATGGTTTCGCCGGGTGGCCCAACGCGTACAGTCAGCGGTGATGTCCGACCAATCGCCCACCGACGCGTCAGCCCGGATCGATCTCGAAGTCCCGGCCCGAACGGAGTTCGCGTCCACTGTTCGCCTGATCGCCGCATCGCTGGGCGCCGACAGTGGGTTCACGATCGACGAGATCGACGATCTACGGCTCGGCCTGAACGAGATCTTCGCCTGCCTGGCCGACGACGAGCGGGTGGAGCGGGTCTCGATGTCGTTCCTCCTCGGCGTCGGCTCGTTGTCGGTCACCGTCGGTTCTCCGGAACTGAACGAGGCGATCGAGCTCGACGAACTCGCCGCGACGATCCTGCGGTCCGTCGTCGACGACATCGCCCGGAGCGGGGGCACGATCCGAGTCGTCAAGACGGCGGCCGAAGTCGCGGCGTCTGGGTTCCAGAGTTGACCGTGACGTCCACGGACGATCTCCACGATCTGGAGCTGTTCAGGACCTTCGTCGCGGGCCGCTCCCGCCGGGTTCGCAATCAGCTCGTCGAGCGCCACATGGGGTTGGCGGCCCACGTCGCTCGTCGCTACTCGCGCCCCGGGGTCGGCGACGACGACCTCCGACAGGTCGCCATGCTGGGGCTCGTCAAGGCCGTCGATCGGTTCGATCCCGAGCACGGCGCAGCGTTCGCCGCCTTCGCCGGGCGCACCATCGAGGGCGAGATCAAACGCTACTTCCGTGACCGCAGCTGGTCGGTTCGTGTGCCGCGCGGCGCCAAGGAGCTCCACCTCCTGGTGCGGCGAGCAACCGATGAGTTGTCGCACCGGCTGGGCCGGGCCCCGACCGTCGAGGAACTCGCCGGCCACCTCGGTGTCGAGCGCGACGACGTGCTTCGTGGCATCGCGGCCGGTGCCGCCTATCGCGCCAGTTCGCTCGACGGCTCGGCCGGCGACGACGACGAGGCGACGCCGAGCGATCGGCGCGGCGCCCTCGCCACGTCCGAAGAGGGCTACGAGCACACCATCAACGAACAGCTCGTCGAGATGCTGCTCGAACACCTCCCCGAACGCGAACGCGAGATCGTCCGGCTTCGGTTCTACGAAGAGAAGTCGCAGAGCGAGATCGCCGAGGTCGTCGGGGTGTCGCAGATGCACGTGTCGCGCCTCCTGCGAAAGTCGTTCGAGATCATGCGCGAGATCCTCGAATCCGGCGACGGCAGCATCGCTTGACCCAGCTCCCGGCCGGGCATGAGTCCGAGATGGACGATCACACCGAAGCGGTCCCGGCGCGTCACGTCATGGTGCTCGGTGCGACCGGATACGTCGGGGGTCGCCTGGTCCCCGAGCTGCTGCGCAACGGGCATCGTGTTCGGGTCATGACTCGCGACGCGACGACGCTCGACGGCGTCGAATGGAGCGAGCAGGTCGAGGTGACCGAGGGCGACCTCCTCGATCCGACCACGTTGACCGAACCGATGCGTGGCGTCGACACGATCGTCTACCTGGTCCATTCGCTCGGCGAGGGCGAGGACTTCCGGGAACTCGAACGCCGATGTGCGACCAACACCGCCGCGGCGGCTCGGGACGCCGGGGTCCGGCGCATCGTCTACCTGAGCGGTCTCGGCGACGAACGCGATGCGCTCTCGGAGCATCTGGCATCGAGACACGAGGTCGGTGTCCTCCTCGCGTCCGGTCCGACCACCGTCGTCGAGCTGCGCGCTGCGGTGGTCCTCGGAGCCGGCTCGGCGTCGTTCGAGATGCTCCGGAGTCTGGTCGAGGTCCTCCCGGTGATGATCGCCCCGGCGTGGGTGCATCGGACCCTCGTCCAACCGATCGCCATCGCCGACGTCCTCGCCTACCTCGCGGCGGCGGTCAACGCCGAGGGCGACGACGGGACGAAACATCATCGGATCGTCCAGATCGGTGGGCGTGACGTCTTGACGTACCGAAAGCTGATGGACGTCTACGCCGCGGCGGCAGGCCTTCGCCGGCGCATCGTCGTGCCCGTGCCGTGGGTGTCGCCGATGCTCTCGGCCCATTGGGTGAACGTGGTGACGCCCCTGCCCCGAGGGCTGTCGCGCAGCCTGATCTCGAGCCTGACGAACGACGTGGTCGTCACCGACGAGTCCGCCAAGGAGCTCAGTGCGCTGTCACCGATGGGGGCCGGCGCGGCCATCGAGGCGGCCATCTCCGCCATCGCGGACCAGGACATGCCGACCCGCTGGGCCGGTGTCACGCCGCGGCAACGCTCCGCCCGACCGGCGCCG
Source organism: Ilumatobacteraceae bacterium (assembly GCA_041394645.1). Classification (GTDB taxonomy): domain Bacteria; phylum Actinomycetota; class Acidimicrobiia; order Acidimicrobiales; family Ilumatobacteraceae; genus JAWKHV01. The sequence continues at coordinate 86,847 of JAWKHV010000003.1, forward strand.
TGGGACCCGGACTGGGCCGGGGGACGATGCTGAGCGATGTTCGGGTCCGGCGCAGTTCGGCATCGCCGGACGCGCTGGCCGCCACGGTTCGCGGCATCGGCGGGGCTCGGGGCTGGTACGGGCTCGGGCCGCTGTGGCGTCTCCGGGGTCTGGCCGACAAGTTGGTCGGCGGGGTGGGGCCTGGCGGGGCCGCCGTCATCCCGACGAGATCCGGGTCGGCGAGCCACTCGACTTCTGGCGGGTGGAGGTGAACGACGAGCGCCTCTTCCGGCTGCACGCCGAAATGAAGCTCCCGGCGAGGCCTGGCTCGAATGGGAGATGGATCCCGCCAACAGCGAGACCGAGATCGAGCAGCGGGCTCGCTTCGTGCCGCGCGGCTTGGCCGGTCGGGCGTACTGGTACGCGCTGTACCCGGCCCATCAGATCATCTTCCCGCTCATGCTGCGCCGGATCGTGGCAGCAGCCGAAGCTCGGTCACCCGAGATCCACACGGCGGAAGTGCGGTGACGCGAAACGCCCCCGGGTCGACGCCTTTGGCGGCCCGGGGACGAAACTCGTGGAAACCAACCGGTCAAGCGCGGAGGGATCAGATCTTGCCCTCGCCCTTTTGGTTCGCACCCTTTTCGATCATTTCCTCGTAGTGGGATTCCACGGACTCGAGGTCGACATCCTTCGCAGCGTGCTCCGCAGCGGCGGCTTCCTCGGCGGTGGGGACGGGGCCGGCGGACGGTTCGGTGAACTCCTCGGCCTTCTGCTTGCTGGTGTCGGTGTTGAAGGTCGTCATGGCGGTCGAGGTACCCGAGCCCGAACGTTCAGAAACCAGGGAATCCGCCGCTCGCCCGGGGATCGCGAGGGTCAGCGGACCAGGTCGAGGTCGTAGTCCTTGGCCGCCATCGCCGCCTGGGTCCGGTTCGAGACGTCGAGCTTTCGGAACACCGACCGGACGTGGGTCTTGACGGTGTCCACGCTGAGGTACAGCTCTCGAGCGATCTGGGGATTGGTGGCGCCGCGAGCGATCAACGCGAGGACCTCGCGCTCGCGTTCGGTCAACGTCGGCTTGGCCGAACTGTCGCCGTCGAGGAGTTCGAGACCGACGCGCTCGCCCCGCACGACCCGCTCCAGCGTCTCGACGACCGACAGGGCCGTCTGGGATTTCAGGATCACCGCATCGACCTGTTCCGCCTCGACGTCATCGAGGAACTTCGTCGGCGCGTCCCACGTGTAGAGCACGATCCGCCCGAGCCGGGGACGGATCGCGATGTCGCGAACGCGTTCCAATGAGCGGCGTCGACCGGCGAAGGTGTCGAACAACACCACGTCGGCGGCGTTGTCCGGAACGCCTCCGGCCTCCAGGTCGACGACTCGAACCCGATCGGAGTACGGCTCGAGCATCCGCTCGAGCCCCTTGACGATGATCTCGAAGTCGTTGACCAACGAGACGCGGATGGGGATGCTCATGGGCCACCGAGTACCCACCGCGCCAACCGGGCGAAACCGCTCACCCACCGCGCGATCGAGAAATCCCCCCTGAGCCGAACACCGGCTGGGCTCACGGCTACCGTATGCACCATGGCCGAATTGGGCACCACTCTCGAAATCACCCCGAGCGACGAAGGTTTCATCCTGGTCGGCGAAGTCGACGCCCACACCGCACCTCAACTCAAGGAGGCCGTCGCCGGGCGCGAGGCCTCGGTCGTGGTGCTCGACATCTCCGGGGTCACCTTCATGGACTCGAGCGGCCTACGTGTCGTGATCACCGCGACCGAGGACGCTCGCGCCTCCGGCGGCGACCTGGTCCTCGCCCATCCATCTGCAGCCGTGGCCCGGCTTCTCGAGATCAGCGGGCTGACGGAGCACCTCACGTTGCGCTGAGCGAGATGAACGACGGGCGAAAAGTACTGGTTTTGGGCGAGAGGTGCTGGGGTACCGAGGCTGCATGCGAGCCGGGGAGCGACCTGCACTTCGTTCAACACGTCACCCGTCGACCACCGATCCAGTCACCTACTCGGTCACCGATTCGGTGACCGGCGACTTCGTGGTGGGCCAGCGCCAGGTGTTCCCGGCGGTGACGGGATCGATCCGCGCCGCTCGCTCCTTCGTCCGCTCGACCGTCGAGGAGATGATGAGTCCGGATCGGCTGGTCGACGTGGAGTTGGTCACCAGCGAACTGGTCACGAACGCCGTGGAGTACGGCGACGGGGACGAGTTCATCGTCTCGATCGACGCTCGGGACGCCGAGCTCACCCTGGTCGTGAGCGGACACACGAACGGCGTTCCCCAGCCCAGCGTGGAGATGCCCTCCGTCGAGTCGCCCCGGGGTCGAGGACTCCAGATCGTCCACGCCTTGTGCGACAGCGTCATCGTCGACGCCGCCCGCGGGGTCGTCTCCGTGGAGTGCCGCTTCCGGCTCTCCTGAGCCCGGCCCGGCTCCCCGTGAGCGCCTCCTCTCGAACCGACAGTTCACACCTCGGCTCGCTCCTGCGAGCCGTCCGGTTCCGCCAACTCGCCGATCAACTTCGCCACCGGCTGGTCTTCATTCCGGGCCTCTCCGTGATCGGTGCGGTCGTGGTGGTGCAGGCGCTGCTCCTCGTCGACAGTCAGCTCACGACCAACTCGCTTCCTGCGGTCTTGTCCACCACCGTGGACTCGGCTCGGTCGGTCTTTTCCACCATCGCCGGCGGGCTGATCGCCTCGATCACCCTGCTGCTGTCGATCATGCTCGTCGCGGTCCAACTGGCGTCGTCGCAGTTCTCGCCCCGAACCATGCGGGACTGGCTCGAGACCTGGACGCTCCAGGGCACGATCGGCCTGGCGCTCGGAACCACCGTATTGCTTGCTGGCGCTGCGGTCGACCTGCACCTTCGGAGACGACGACGCTTCGTCCCCCACGTCACGGTCCTCGTCGCCGTGGTGCTCGCGCTGGTCTCGCTCGTCGCGGTGGTGCGCTCCGTCGATCACGTCACCAACAACCTCAGGGTCGGATCGATCGCCAAACGGATCGCACAAGAGACGATCGAGGTGATCTCGGCCAACGACCGACTCCGGTCCGGCGATCGTCCCAACGTGGCGCCGGCGGTCGCACCGCTCGCGGCGGAGCGTCGGTCGCTCGACGTTCCCGACTCGGCAGCACCCGTCGAAGCGGAGCGCTCGGGCTGGGTGCAACAGGTCGACGACGACGCCATCCTCGCCGCGCTGCCCGAGGGGACCACCGCCTATGTCGTTGCGGTGCTCGGCGGCTTCGCGATGGAGCGCACCCCGCTGATCTGGCTCGATCCCGCTCCGCCGTCCGACGATCCCTGCCACGCCCAGTTGCGCGCCGCGTTCGCCGTCGGGGACGCCAGGACGATGCAGCAGGACATCGGCTTCGGCCTCGTCCAGCTGACCGACATCGCCGTCCGGGCGTTGTCGCCCGGGGTGAACGATCCGTCGACGGCCAAGGACGTGGTCGTCCATCTCGGTGACATCATGCGTGCGCTGTGGGAACAGGACGGCCCGGAGACCGTTCGCGGCGACGAGGACCGGGTCGTGATCCGGAACGAGCCGCGCCATGCCGACCATCTGCGGGCTGCGTTCGATCCGATCCGCCGCTACGGCCGAGATGCTCCGGACGTGCTGATCGCCTTGGCGCGGACGTTGCGGACGATCGAGCACGAAGTGCGTCGTCGCTCGCTCCCGGGCCCGATCGAACCGCTGCGCGAGATGTTGCGAGATGTCCGACACGCGCCGACCGATGGGTGGTCACCCCACGAGCGGATGATGCCGCTCGACGTCACTCGACTCGACGACCCACGTCGCCGTGGCGACGACCGACGGAGCCGGCTGAGCCCCTCCGACCACCGGAACTGATCGGGCGGGTGGTTAGGGTCGGCTCATGACGATCCTCGACCGGCTTCGGATGGATGGACGGGTCGCGGTCGTGACGGGCGCGGGCCAGGGCATCGGACGAGCCATCGCGACCGGACTGGCGGCGTGCGGATGTGATGTCGTGATCAACGCCCGGCGTCGCCGACCTGGAGCGCACTGCGGCAGCCATCGAGACCCACGGTCCACGAGCCCTCATCGTGGACGGCGACGTTCGGGACCTGTCGGAGACGATCGCGCAACGTGCGGTCGAGGAGTTCGGACGGCTCGACGTCTGGGTCAACAACGTCGGGGTCTCGACGACAAGACGACGCTCTCGCTCGTCGACACCTGATGACGTGTTCCGCTCACAACTCGAGCTGAACCTGACCACGGCCTTCCAGGGCTGCAAGGCAGCGGCGAAGCGGATGACCGACGGCGGTTCGATCGTGAACGTCTCGTCCGGGGCGGGCACCTGCGGTCCCCCTTCACTGGCCCTTACGCCGCGGCTAAGGCGGGGATGAACAATCTCACCAGACCCTCGCGTCGAGCTGGCGCCCGGGATCCGGGTCAAACGCGGTGGCTCCGGGGCCGGTCGCGACCGAGGCGTTCCTCGAGATCCTCAACGTCGGCGATCAGCTCGACGCCCTCACCTCCACCATCCCGCTCGGGCGGATGGGAACGCCCGACGACATCGCCGATGCGGTCGTGTTCTCGGCGTCGGACGCTGCCGCGTGCGATCACCGGGCAGCTGCTGCCTGGTCGCGGGCGGACGGACCCAGCGCACCTACAACTATCAGCCCAAGTCCGACGCCGCGCCCAGGGGCGGCGCGTGAAGATCGATCTCGTCTCGACGGCCAACTTCGAGCTGGGCCATCCGTGGGCGCAGTACGCGTGGTTGCGAGAACGCTCCCGTCCACTGGCACGAGGAATCCGACGGGCCGGGCTTCTGGGCGATCACGAAGTACGACGACATCCGAACCGTGAGCCGCCAACCCCGAACCTTCAGCTCGTACGCCCGAGGCACGATGCTCGCCGAGCCGGACGAGATGGGTCTGGCCGCAGGCCGGCAGATGATGCTCAACATGGACCCGCCGCAGCACGATCGCTTCAAGCTCCTCGTGAGCCGGGGATTCACCGAAGAAGCGCCGTCCTCGCGGATCGGATCGCGGAGCCTCGACCGAGATCGTCGATGCGGTGGCGGCGCGAGGGCGAACGACTTCGTCGCCGACATCGCGGGCCGGCTCCTCCGCCCTGATCGCCGAGCTGATGGGCATTCCGCGCGCCGACGGCGAACGGCTCTACGAGCTCACCGAGATCATGCACACCACCGACGAGGCGCTCGCTCCCCGGAGAAGAAGTGCGGCGATCGCCGAGATGCTCGGCTACGCCCAGTCCGTCGCCGAGCACAAGCGAACGAATCCCGGCAACGACATCGCCAGCGCTCGTGCAGGCCGAGGTCGACGGCGATCGCCTGACCGACGGCGAGCTCCAGTGGTTCTTCCTCCTGCTGGTGAACGCCGGCGGTGACACGACCCGAACCCGCTCGCCGCCGGGCTCCAGGCGTTGTTCGATCACCCGGATCAATACCGTCGACTCGCCGGCGACATGTCGCTCGTGCCGAGCGCGGTCGAGGAGATGCTGCGATGGACCACGCCGGTGGTCCATTTCCGCCGGACCGTCATGCACGACCCTCGAGCTGCGCGGCACCCGACTCCACGAGGGCGACAAGGTGATGGTGTTCTACGGCTCGGCCAATCGCGACGAGGACGTCTTCACCGACCCGGACACCTTCGATGTCGGCCGGACCCCCAATCCGCACCTGGCCTTCGGCGGTGGCGGCCCGCACCTGTGCCTCGGCTTGCACGTGGCGCGGGTCGAGACCAGGCGATGCTGCGCGAGGTGCTGACCCGGTTGCCAGGACTCGGGCGAACGGCGACCCGGAACCGATGGCGAGCAACTTCATCGCCGGGGTGCACGCCATGCCTGTCGCCTGGACCCTTCGGTAGTCGGGAACGACCCGGGCTCTCGTACCGTGGGCCGATGCGAACAGGACGTTGTCTGTGCGGTGCGGTCACCTACGAGCTGGATGGCGATCTGCTCGCCACCGCGATTCGTCACTGCGATCACCGCCAGCGCCAGAGCGGTGGGGGCGTTCTCGGTCAATCTCGTGGCCCACGAGTCCCAGCTGACGCTGCACGGTGAACTGAGGACCTACGAGGAACGGGGCCAACTCGGCGACGACGTGTACGTGCGGCGCAGGTTCTGCGGGGCGTGCGGCTTCGCTGATCGTCTCGAAGCTGGCGAAGTCCCAGGGCGTGATCGCGGTCAAGGCGGGATCGCTCGACGACAAGTCCGACGTGCATCCGACGGTCGAGGTGTGGTGCGTGGACCGCCAGCCGTGGGTAGCGCTGCCCGGAATGGCGGTCTCGCTCGACCGGGAGGACGGGGCACCGGCAACGGATGACTCGTACGTCCGCTAGGGCGGGGTGCTCGGGGCAGACCTACCCGAGCGACCTCGTTCGTCGCTGTCTGTGTCGGCGATCTCAGCGTGGATCGCCAGACGTCGAGCCGCGCCGGTTGGTCGCTGGCGCCGCCGGGGATCGTCGAGCACGGGCACGATCGATGCGGCTGGACAGCGGGGCGGTCCGAACGAGCGAGAGCCGCGCGGCGAGCAGCATGGGCCACAGCACGACCGGGTAGAGCGCGATGCCGACCAAGGTCCGCACTGCCGGGAGATCGTCATCGGGGATCTGGGTCGCTGCAACGAGCACCGTCACGGCGACGGCGGCCAAGGCCAAGAAGACACGCAACGGAATCCTCAGATCCCAGCGGGCGACGGCCAGCGCCCAGCACGACGGACGGGAATGCCAACCTCCCGCTGCGCCGAAGGCGGGGAGGATGAGGATGCAACCGATGGTCCGTGCGACCCCGAGCGGGATTCGGTGCCAGCCATTTCGGTGAGCCGCGAGCGACAGCCCGGCGCCGGCGAACAACAAACCGAACCCCGCAAGGATCGCGAGCGTGCCCGCAACGGTGAACTCCGGTTCAGGGCGACCAGCCGCATCCAGATCCGGGCAACGGCGCCGACGGCCAACCGATGAACAGTCCGACGAGGACGACCGTGACGGCCGGACGCCGTCAGAGTCGAGGGTTCGCACAACTCTTCGGTCGCCGGCCAGGTCATCGGGAACTCACGTTGCCGAGCGTCGTCCGACGCTGCCGAGGAGTACGACCGCCGCCACGAACACTACGACCACCACGAGCACGACGATTGGCATCATGACCCCGATCAACTGTCGGCCCCACGGGGTGCCCGCACCGGAGCGACCCTAGTGCGTCACGTCCACGAGCGAGTTGGAGCGGCATCGTTGCGTGGTCGACACTTGGGCTGTGACACCGCTCGAGCTCGCCTGGTTCGCTCCGTCGTGCACCGGCGACACCGCACGCCTCGGCGTGGACGACCCGTCGCGGCGGGCGACCTTCGCCTACAACCGCGACGTCGTCCTCGGTGCCGAACGCGCCGGGTTCGACAACGTGCTCATCCCGAGTTCGTTCGTGCCGGGCATGGATCCGTGGACCCTCGCTGCGGCGTTGGCGCCGGCGCTCACCACGATTCGCCTGTTGCCGGCAGGCGGGTCGGTGAGTTCGACCCGCCGATGTTCGCCCGCCCGCCAAGAAGCTCCAGCAACTCCTCGACGGGCGGCTCACCGTGAACATCATCTCCAGCGAGCTGGCCGGCGAGACCCTCGGCTCGGTGGAGCGCTACCGCCGCACGGCCGAGGCGATGCGGCTGCTGCGAGCCCTCTGGACCGAGGATTCCGTCACCCATCGAGAGAGCGCTGGCAGTACCGCGACTTCTCGACGGCACCGACCCGCTTGCCGACGCCGCCACCGATGTACTTCGGCGGGACGTCGGAGCCGGCTCGCGAGGTCGCCGCGAAACACGCCGACTGCTACCTGATGTGGATCGAGGGGATCGCATCGATCGGGTCGCTGGTCGCCGAGATGCGGGAGCGGGCCGCCGCCCACGGGCGGACTCTTCGGTTCGGCTTGCGGACGCACGTGATCGTGCGCGACACCGAAGCCGAGGCACCGCTGCGGCGGCCGAACTGGTGAGCGAACTCGATCCCGAGATCGGACGGCGGCTCAAGGAGGCCGCCCACGACCATCGATCCGAAGGGGTCCGCCGACAAGATGCATTGCGCTCAGCCGCAGGCGACGACGGCTTCGCCGAGGAAGCCTTGTGGACCGGATCGGGGTGGCGCGCAGCGGGTCGGTGCAGCCGTCACCGGCAGCACGGAACAGGTGGTGGCAAAGCTGCGCGCGTACCAGGCGCTCGGCATCGATGCCTTCATCCTCTCCGCTACCCGCTCGACGACGAGGCGGAGCGGGTCGGTCGGCTCGTACCGCCCCGGCTCCGAGCAGCCGTGCCGATGCCCTGATCGTCAGATCCACAGCGCGGTGGAGCGACGGAGCGACGGTCAGGCGTCGGCTTCGAGCACGATCAGCTCCAGCCCGTCGAGTTGCTCGGTGATGTCGGCGGCCAAGGCTGCGGTGTCGTCTTCGATCCCGAATGCGGTCCGAAAGAACGCCACGGAGTAGTGGCCGAGCAGGTCGATCACGAGCGCGGGATCGGCGTTGTCGGCGGTGCAACCGTCCTCGGTGCGGGCCACCTGGGCTTCGCCCAGCAACTCGACGAGCGACTGGAGGCCGCCGAGTTCCCGGATCCCTGCGCAGCTGTCGGTGAAGCTGTTGTGACCGGCAGCCTCGATACCGACCATCCAGCGCGGCGCCTCCAGGGCATCGAACAGTGCGGTGCTGGCCTCGGGGACGACGACCTCGTCGAGCTCGGCGTAGACGACGAGTGCCGGCTTGGCGGCAGCGGCACGTTCGACGGTGACGGTGCCCGGGGCGAGCGCGGCATCGGTGGGCAATGACAGGGTGATCGTCCCGTCTGGCGTCGTCACCGTGAAAGCGATGGTCGTCGCCGAGAGGGACTCGGATGCAACGGTCTGGGAGTCGCCGCCGTCGACCGAGATGGTCGCCTCGGTCGCCGACGCGGCGACGATCGTGAGTTCATGAGCGTTGGCCGTGCCGACCAGGCGGGCCGAGGTGGTGCCGATGTCATCGCCCGTGACGACGATCGGCGCGGCCCCGGAGATGCTCACGAACGCATCGATGCTGTCGAGTTCGAGCGCGGCGCGGGCCGAGGTCCCGGCTCCGGCTGAGTGCCCGGTGATGCCGATGTGGTCGGGGTCGACCAACGACGCGAACTCGCCGGTGGTGAGGGCGTCGATCGTCGCCTCGACGTCGCGGACGTCCTGGCCCGGGATGTTCTTCAGCTGCCCCGTGGCCTGAGCGGCGATGCCTCGCTCCAGGTGGTCGGTCGACGCAACGACGAACCCCCACGAAGCGAGCTGGGTCGTGTAGGCGGTCGCCACCTGACGGAATGCGCCGAAGCCGTGGCTGTAGACGATGATCGGGAAGGGGCCCTCGGTGGTCGGGGTGGCATCGCGCACCGCACCGGTGTCGGCCTCGCCGCTCAGCTCGGGTGGGATCAGCGCCTGGAGGCTCTCGGGAAAGGCGGACAGCGAGTCGAAGATCTCGGTCGGCTGGCCGGCCACGGTGTCGGGATCGACGGGGTAGTACACCTCCGAGAACCGATCCCCGAGCGATAGCGTCTTCACGCCGACGGCGAAGGGGCCTCGGCCGAGGAAGCTCGCCGGTGCCGGCGCCGCGCTCGTGGTCGGCGCCTCCGTCGTGGTCGGTGCCTCCGTCGTGGGTGGTGCAGTGGTCTCGGCGGTGGTCGTCGCGGCCACGGTCGACTCCGTCTGCACACCATCGGTCGCCACGGGGCCGCCCGAGCTGGAGCTGCACGCCGCCGACAACGAGACCACGGCGGCGATTCCAGCGAGGCGGAGAAGCGTCGGGCGACGGGTCATGGCGGCAAACTACGACGTCGCTGACATCCGCACCGACCTGGAGGCGAGGCCGGATCGATGCCGACAGGTCGGCAAGCCGAGCCTCGAGTCGATCGATCCATACGCCGAGCCCGTACCGACGACAGATCTCCGCGAGCCGGGTCGTCGTGATCGCAGGGCGTACTTCCTTCCTTGCATGCGACCAGGCTGCCCGGCTTCGTTCGGGTGCTCGGCCCTGACCGCATCGCGTTCGCCGACCTGTCGGGCAACAACCGCCTCGACTCGTACTTCGAACCTCGTCGAGCGACCGAGCGTCGGCCTGCTCTTCATCGTCCCTGGCATCGACGAGACGCTGCGTCAACGGCAACGCCACGCTCACCGACGATCCCGACGTGGTCGAACGGTGCGCGACCGACGGTCGATCGCCCAAGCTCGCCGTCGTGATCACCGTCGCCGAGTGCTTCATCCATTGCGCCAAGGCCTTCCGCCGGGGCGCGGTGTGGGACTCGACGACTTCGTCGGTCGGAGATGATCGTCCCTCGGCGGCGGCGATCATCAACGAGCACCTCCAGCTCGGTCTCGACCCCGCCATCATCGAGGCCGACCTCGAAGCTGGCTACGCCACGAGCTTGTGGCGTCCGGGCGGAGACGACGATGCCGCCGAAGCTGACCCGGTCACCGCCGAGGCGGAGTCCGCCAGTGGCACCGCAACCAGCGACCAGCCGGTCCCGGAGTCGGAAGAACGCCGACTCGTCCTCCGCTCCCGACGTTCGTGAGCCGGGTGGCCAAGGTCAGCGATCGCCGACCTGCGCGAGATCGTCCTCGAAGGCGGACTCGACGGGTTCGTGTCGAGCGGCGGCGACCAGTTCGTCTACCTCTGGTGCGGCGGCGATGGCGGAGCCGAGGTTCCTCCGACCACACGTTGGCCGCCCAGCTCGGCGCCGACGCCGAAACCGGGCCGGTCGCCGTACTACACCGTCCGATCAAGGGACGCCGCAGGCCAACGCATCACCATGTGGATGGTGCGATATCGAGGCCAGACCGGCGTCGGCGGCTGGACAGGCCGGATGCACGATCGGCGCAACGTGCTCCGGTTCGCGCCGCTATGTCCAGATGTCGCACGCCTCATACCTGTTGCTCGCCGACGAGAGCGGGCCGGCGGCCCTTCAGCAGTGACCGAGCACGGCGAAGTTCCAGAGCGCAGCGTCGCGGCGGTCTCAGCTCGCCGCACCTCATCGCCACTCGACGTCCCAACGAGCTGCACGATCCGTTCGGCAGTCTCGATCACCCTGCGAGCAGCAGCCGATCACGCTGCATACAGCGTCCGCCTTGCTCCACCTGCTCGCGGAGCATGTGGTGGAGCGCCTTCGCGAGACGAGATCGACCCGGCGGCCGAAGAGGTCGGCGAGCTCGTCCTCGAGCCGATTGATCGAGAAGCCCAGTCGAGCATCCGGGCGAGCGACATAAAGCAGATCGACATCGCTGTCATCTGACGCTTCGCCACGTGCGACCGAACCGAACAACGCTCGATGCCGTACCGACGACAGATCTCAGAGAGCCGGGCCCGATCGACCGAACGACCAGCGATCACCGACGAGTCCACGTCCACTCCTTCATTCGCCAGGAAGACCGGGTGGACAGGATCGAGGGCGCACGCTCACCGACCTTCGGTCTCCCGGGTCGTCGTGAGCATGCAGTGTGCTTCGTTGGGCGCGCAAGATGCTCGCGACGCCGGCGCACCGATCACGGAGGAAGCCGCTCGCCTCGCTTCCGAGCGGCGCCAGATGGCGAACGCGCCACCGACCCCCGAGCCGTCACGGAACGCTGTCGCTCGTGCGCATGTCAAGTCCCGGTACCCGTGTTCCGGTGTGGCTCCGTAGCTGTGTTCCACTCCTCGAGGGGGGTTACGCGGCGTTGATGCGGAGGGGCGACCGCCGGCGTTGGCGAACGCACCGTTCTCGCGAGCGGTCGTGACGGATCGGCAGACCCGGAGGAGCTCACCTCCGGCTGAGATCCTCCACGGTCTCGCCGACGATCGCGACCTGGACCTGACGGCGAGCGTGGACTTGTTGATCCGATAGCCGTGACCGGCGAAGCTGACGTTGCCCGACGAGTCGACCTGCGCGCCACCGACTGCCCAACGGTCGGCTGACGAGGCCGCGGGTCGCTTCGGCTTCACCTTGCGGGTGAGCGCAGTTCTCCTTGCCCGGCCGGTGACGTTGGGCATGAGTGGCGACGAGCACGTCGCGGTGCGGTGACCGACACGAGCCCGTTCGCGACTGACACCTGACGGTCTCCCCAGCGAGCCACACCCCGACCGGATAGAGCTGGGCAGCGAAGCTGATCTTTGCCGGTCGTGCCAACACGACGAGTCGTGGTCGGCTCGGCGTCCGGCTCGACCGGCTCGACCGGGTCGGAGACGGCGAGACGGAATCGTTCCCACGGCACGACATCACCGATCCCTTGATGCCGACGACGCTCGAAGTTGTACTCGTGCACCACCGATCCAGCTGCTCCTGCGCATCAGCGATGTCGTTGAAGACCTTGCCATTCAAGAACTCACGGCGCAGGGTCTTGTGCCAGCGCTCCACCTTCCCCGTCGTCGTCGGCGACCGAGGTGCGGTGAGGATGCTTGATGCTGTTCTCCTGGCAGATCCGGATCGAACAACACCTCCCGGTCCCCGGCCCGAACCGGCCAGTGAACACCTTGCCGTTGTCCGTCAAGATCTCCCGCACACCATAAGTGCGCATCGCGGGAGAGCGCGTCACACACCGGGACGCTGTCGCCCGCTCCACCACACGCCGAGATCACAAACCGGCCAGATCGTCGACCCCGGACACGATCGAGGCTCGCCAGCCGTCGACGACGCACACCACCGACAACGTCCATCTGCCACACTCCATCGCCCGACCGCGTTCCCACCGCTTGTAGTCCGGCCTCTGCGCCGGCGGGCCTCGGGCCTCGATCAGACCGTGACGCACCAGACACCGATAGACCGTCGACCGCCCCGGCAACGGCGAGATCCGCTCCGCTTCGAGCCGGAACCGGATCGTGCAAGTGGGACCCACCCCGGGTTCAACCGGCGGAGCTCCCCCACGATGCGAGCCCGACCTCGGGTGGCATCTGATGCGGACACGACAACGGCTTCGCCCATCGATCTGCCAGCCCGGCGATCCCGCCAGCCGTACTTCCGCAGCCAACGATGCACCGTCTGACGCGCCACACTGAACCGGACCGCCACATCGGTCACCGTCGAAGCATTGTTCAACACCTCAAGCACTGCCTGATAGCGCAGCTCCACCAGCCCCAGCTCCACCAACACCATGACGACCTCCCCGGCACCAACGACGATGAACGTCATCATCGAGGATAGCTCAGCACCAGCAGCGACGAACACCCGCGTCACACAGCCACCGGAACCACTGTCGCCCAGCTACCGGAGCCAGTCCTGAAAAGTGTCACCCACCTACCGGAGCCAACATGTCCACTATGAACCGGGACCGCACATGTCGCTCGTGCGCATTCCCGAGCGTTCGCCCGGGCGTGATCGATGGCCGATCATCAACTACCTGGTAGATCGGTGCCCGGGGCGGGGCTCGAACCCGCACTCTCCTTGCGGAGAAGGGGGGTTTAAGCCCCCCGCGCTCAATTCCGCCACCAAATTCGGCGGTCAGCGTACGGCGGCAGCTCCCGACGTCCCGAACGGAATCGTCGAGCGGTCGGGCCGGCTCGAAACGCTCAGGAGGCGGCGGCGAGGGCGGGTTGAGCATCGCTTCGGCTTGCTCGTGGTCCCGGGCGATCCCGTACCACGACTCGTCCATGCTCTCGGCGACCAGCTCGGCCTGTTCGTCGCTTCCGACCACGGCCACGACCCGCACGCCGTCCTCACGCCGGCCCGAGACGACCTCGGCCAAGCTGAGCGAGTTCGACCTGCCTGACGGTGACCATCTGCAGGTCCACCATCGAGGCCGCACCCTGGGGAGAGCTGGGACAACACCTCGCACTGCCCGTCCACGGGGGGACCGTTCGAGGCGTCGACGTGTAACTCGAACACTTCATGTCCTGCAACAAGAAGACGTTGCTCATGTCGTCGACCTCCTCACGGTGTGCGGTCCGGGCCCCAGCATGCCGGGCAAGTGTTGTGGTTTGGTGACAGCGATCCTCACGATCGATCGGTCCGCCACCACGCAAGGGTAGGGCAACACGGAGCTGTGTCGAATTCGCGCTCGAAACAGCGCTGGCGCTCACGCCGCAGCCGATCCTTCGGCGAAGCCGAGCGCTTCCCACATCGTCTGCGCCCGCACGGCGTCCTTGCCGCCGAGCTGGCTGGCGACGATGACCCTTCGACCATGTCCGCCGCCACTGTGACCCAGGCCGGCCCTCGTACGCACCGCCACCACCGCCCGGTCCTGCTCCCGGCGGATCGAACGATCGACACCCGGAATCCTCGGCGGGCTCCGAACGACGGCACCGCCAACCCACGGACCGGAGCCGCGCGCCTGAGCGCCCGGGCGGGCCTCGGCGAACTGAGCGATGTCGTGGTGGTCATGCACGGGTCATGATGCCCGAGGGTGTCGCAAGAATCTCGGCCCTGTCGTCGGGGCACGATGTCAGGGGTCGGGATCGGAGCAACCGCACGATTCGGGGAGTGTTCTCGAGTCGTGCGACACCCTGCCGTACCATGACCGCCCGTGGAGCGAGTGCCGGACGAACGAGGTGCCGATCAGGCCTGGAACGAGGCCCAGCGCCGCGATCGAGCTGCTCGACGGTCCGATGACGACCGCGACACGTCGACCTTCGGCCTGGTCGAGGAGCCCGGACCGAGCTCGCCGACGGTCTGGCGGACCTGGCGTCGGAGCTGACCCCGGAACGGCAGGTCTTCGTGGCCAAGCACGCGCTGGCCACCGTCAACGGCTGCGAGTGGGCCCAGCGTCTCCGGCCGGCCAGGGTGAATTCCGGTGGAGCGTCGCCGCAGCCAGAATCGTCGCGCCACAAGGCGATCGAGGTGATGGTCAACCACCGGGCCGAGACCTACCCCGGGAACTCGTCGACGAGGCGACTGCCGGATGGTCGACGACGAACGATCGGCGGTGGGTGCGTTCCTCGCCGGGCTCCTCGAGTTCGACCCAGCCGACCTCCGCTCGACCGCGGCCAAGGTCGCCCAGTTCCAGGAGTGCTTCCTGCCGCTCAAGTACCAGTGGTATCCGGTGCCCGAGCCGCACCCGAGTGGAGCTGTTCGGTGCCCGCATCGTGTTCAGCGGCAAGACGGATCTCACCGGGCCGGCCCCCGCACAAGGTGATCATCGACCTCAACCGGGCTGGACTCGGCGGACCCACGGGGAGGATCTGCGGTTCTACGCCCTGCTCTCGAGACCCTGCAGCTGGTCGCCCACCCCGCAAGCTCGCCAGCCACTACCCGGACACGGCCAGCACCCATCCGGAAACGGTCGACGAGGGGGTGTTGCGAACCGCCGCTCGCCGAGCGATCGACGGCACCCGACGCATCATCGAACTCACCCGTCTCGACGGGAACCGACCAAGCGGCCTGGCCCCCAGTGCCGCTGGTGCCCCGCTCCAGCGGGACTGCGAAGAGGCGCCGCCGCGCCTGGCGAGGGCCGACGACCCGACCGGGTCGACGCCGACCCTGGTTCTGAGCGGGAGCACTCCCCCGACCGCCGGATCCAGACGGATCAGAAGAACGTGCCGCACCAGGTCGCTCGATCGGTGCGGAACAGCGTCGGCCCGGCCGCGGCGCCGACGCAACTCGTCGACCTTCCCCGCTCCGATGAGGGACGTGAACGACGTTCCTCCGAGGTACACGGCCCCAGTGCGTCGACCGGGAGTTCGAGGTCGGGCGCTCGACGGCTCCGCTTGGCTCCGTCGCCGGACACTTCAAACCGGCCGACGTTGTCCGCGAACACGCATCGTCGGTCACGCCCAACACCACGCTCGTCGGCCCCGTACGTACCGCGCCAGGCCAGGCACGCCCGGACGTCGTTGAGCCGGACCCACTGTTCGTCCCACACCCGGTGGATCTCGTAGGCACGCTGGTTCACGAGGCGGTGCCGGATCGGATCGTCGGTCGGACGGTTGTCCAAGCGGACCTCGTCGACGAGGTCGAGGTCGAGCAGGAACCGGGCGATGGTCGCCTCGACCTGGTCGTCGATCCCGAACAGGTCCGTGACGAGAACGCTCGCCTCGCCGCCGTCCCAATCGTCGCGAGCGATCTTTTCCCAGTGGGCGAAACCGTCGGGTTCGCCGGCCTCGTCGTAGTGCACGACGCCCCACTCGGTGATGCTCGGCGACGGGTCTCGATGGGCGTCGTACACCGCGGGCCAGTACCACTCGGGGCGATCGATCATCCCGGGCCGACGGATGCACCGAGCATGGGCGCGCTGCGCGTGCTCGACGAGTTCGGGACCCTGCAGGATGCGCATCGCTCCCGCCATGGGGACCGGAACGGCGAAGGCGGATCGTTCGGTCCGGACCTTCACCTGGGTGGCCAGCCCGGCGAGCCCATAGCCGAAGCGACCATAGATCGCGGCTTCGGCGGCGCGGAGGCTGCCGAGGATCTCGCCCCGCTCACGGGACTGGACCAGGCTCTGGTGCATCATCGCGGTGAGCAGGCCGCGGCGGCGGTGGGTCCCGAGCACCCCGACGCGGGTGAGACCGGCGGTCGGCACCATCGCGCCGCCGGGCACGAGGGTCTGGAACGGCAAGCTCCCGACGTGGCCGACGATGGCGGGGCCGTCGTGGGCGACGAGCGATCGCTCGGCGAACCATCCCGGGCGGCGCCGCTCCAGGCGTTCCGGGCTGGGCGGCGGCACGACGAGGGCGGTGGCGAAGGCCCAGAAGGCCTCCCCGATGCGATCCTCGGTCAGCTGGCGGATCTCGATGGCCATGGCGCCGAGTCTTGCCGACGACGTCGTCGGAGGCGCAGCGAGTATCGACCCGTCAGTCGGTGGGGCGTACGTGGGGCGACATCACGGCGAGCGCGGTCCCGAGCCCGACCGATGACCGCACCGTCGAGATCGACCGCCCCTGCTGTACGGCGACCTTCGGCGGTGACGTCACGTCGGGCCCGAGCGACGACGCCCAGGCCTCGAGGTCGGGCACGACGAACACCACACCCCAGACCGATGCCACGTCGGCGCGGTCCTGCGGCGACTCGACGATCTCGACGATGACCTCGCCGAGGCGATGGAAGCCTTGGCGGACACCGCGCCCGGCGTCACGAACCCGCAGCAACGGGGAGCCGAACTCCTCGGCGATCGCCTCGCTCGTCCGCTCGAGCGACGACGTCATCACGACCACGTGGTCGATGCTCGTCGCTCCGCACGGGTGCACCGGTGTGCGGTCGGGTTCGGGTCGGCTGACGAACCGGATCCCGTCGACCAGGATCGGGGTTTCGACCACGTCGCATCCCAGGGCGACGATCCCGGTCTCGACGCCGGTTCCCGCGCCGAATCCGAGCGCCACTCCCCCGATCGCGGTTCGGTCGTCGTCCACGTCGAGTCCGAGCATCGCCCAGGGCGCGCCTGGGCCGGCGATCTCGATGCTCGTGATGCGGGCCACGCCCTACGTTGCCAGACCGAGCTGCCAGGCGAAGAACGTGAGCACGTCCGCAGCCTCCTCGGCTCGCTTGCTGACCGGCATCCCGGCGCCGTGACCGGCCCGACCCTTCTGGCTGAACAACACCGGACGATCGTCCTGCCCGACCGCCGCCCACTGGAGGAGCGCAGCCATCTTGCGGGCGTGGAGCGGATCGACGCGGGTGTCGCCCTCGGCGGTCGTGAACAGCACCGCCGGGTAGGCCCGGCCTTCGTCGACGTGGTGATAGGGCGAGTAGGCGTGGAGCCAGGCGAATTCATCGGCCACGTCCGGGTCGCCGTACTCGTCGGTCCACAACCGGGCGATCAAGAACTGCGGGAACCGGACCATGTCGAGCAACGGCACCGCGCACCACACCGCCCGGTAGGCCTCGGGCCGCTGGGTGAGCGCTGCGCCGACGAGGAGGCCACCGTTCGAGCCGCCGGCGATGCCGAGCCGCTCGGTCGAGGTTCGCTGCGTGCGGACCAGGTACTCGCCCGCCGCGTGGAAGTCGTCGAAGACGTTCTGCTTCGATCGCGGCGACCGGCGTGGTGCCATCCTCGCCGTGTTCCAGCCCGCCCCGCAGCCCGGCGATGGCATACACGCCATCCGCCTCGCACCAGGCAGCGATGGTCGGACTCCACATCGGGGTCTCGGCGATGGCGAAGCCGCCGTACCCGTTGAGGATCGCCGGGGTCGTCGCATCGGGGACGAGACCGGAGCGGTGGATGACGAACAGACCGACCTCGGTTCCGTCGAGCGACGGGTACGACGTGTAGGTCACCTCGAGGTCCGGAATCGACGGATCCGCCGCCGTGCGCTCGGGTGCCCAGCGGGCGATTCCCCGATGCCGGCTGCCAGTTCCAGACCGCGCTCGGCTCACCGAACCCGGTGACGGTCAGGAAGACCCCGGATTCGTCGCGATCGCCGGCCACCGAGACCGAGGCGACACCCAACCCGTCGATGGTTCCGATCAACGAGCCGTCCGCCAGGGATCGGCGCTCCACCACGTCCACGGCGACGTCGGTGAACACCGCGACGAGTTCGTCGCGCGTGAGGGCGAAGGAGCCGGCGACCATCGAACGCTCGGCCACCAGTTCACGCCAGGCGCCCGGCGTCGGGTCGTCGAGGGAGGTGGTGACGATCCGGCCCCGGGACGCACCGAGCGTCGTGACACCGATCAGTCCGTCGCCGCCGAAGACGAACGCCGTTCGGGCCTCCACGCCGACATGGACGTCGCGCCAGGTTCCCCGCTCGACATCGTGCAGGAACAGGTCGACATGCGACCAGCCGCGCATCGCCGAGACCAGCAGGTGCTGGCCGTCGGGCGAGCACTCCACATCGGGCCAGGTCTCCCGGCGCTCGGCGTCGTGCCAGAGCAGCGTGTCGGTGTCGGGTCGGTGCCGATCCGGTGGAACCACACCGCCCGGTTGTACTCGTCCCCTTCCGGATAGCGGGTGTACCAGAAGCCGGTGGAGTCCGGGAGCCAGGCGACCGAGGCCGCCCGGCAGTTCGGGATCAGCTCGGCGACGAAGGCCCCCGACCCGACGTCGACGAGATGGAGGGTGCTGTGCTCGGTGCCGCCCTCGCTGACCCCGACGGCGACGAGCGCGCCCGATGGATCGGGCGAAAACCAGTCGAGCGCCCGGGCGCCGTCGGATGCGTCGTCGGCAGGATCGAGGGCACCCGGCCGGGGACCGTCGGATCCACCGCCGAGCGGACGGTCAGCCGGAACTGCTCGGCTCCGGCGGGCCGCTCGAGGAGGAAGAGCCGGTCGCCCCGGCGCTCGGGCATCGCGGCCTGAGGGAGCTGCATGGCGCGACGAGGCGCTCGTGCCACCGCTCACGATCGGAGCGGGCATCGAGCGCCTGACGAGTTCTGGAGTTCTGCGCATCGACCCGGGTCCGGGTCGCTGGCGAGTCGCCGTCTTCCAGCCACCGATACGGATCGGGGACCGGCGTGCCGTGCAGCACGTCGACGATGTCCTCCCGGCGAGCGGGAGGAATCGGCAACGAATTCAGCCGCGCCCCATGTTCGGACGCTTGCCGTGGTTGGCCTTCGAGCGACGCAGCCGCCTTGCGCTTCTTGGTCTTCTTCGACATGGGTCACGATCCTACGGTCCGGGGGACCCAACGCCTACTCGCGACGCCCAGATCGAGCGCTCCAAGCTCGAGGGCGGCGTCAGGCGCCGAGGCGCTGGGCCGGTTCGGTGTGCAGCCAACTCCGCAGCCCGGCCAGGTCCCGGGTGTTCAGGATCTGCTCGGCGGGCACTCCCGCCTCGGCCGCCTTCTCGCACCCGTTCACCTGCCATTCCAGCTGGCCCGGGGCGTGGGCATCGGTGTCCATCATCACCTGACAGCCGTAGTCGAGGGCGAGTTCGAGCAGTTCTTGCGGGGGATCGAGCCGCTCCGGACGACAGTTGATCTCCACCGCCGTCCCGAACTTGGCACAGGCGGCAAAGACGTAGTCGGCATCGAAGTCGGAGGGGCCGCGCTTGGGCAGGTGGCGGCCGGTGCAGTGTCCGAGCACGTCGACGTGCGGGTTGGCGACGGCCAACACCATCCGCTGGGTCATCGCCGAGCGCTCCATCTTGAGCTTGGAGTGCACGCTCGCCACGACGAGATCCAGTCGCTCCAACAGATCCTCGTCCAGGTCCAGGGCGCCGTCTTCGAGGATGTCGACCTCCATCCCGGCGAGCACCGTGATGCCGTCGAGCCGCTCGTTCACGGCGTCGATCTCGTCGAGCTGCTGGACGAGCCGATCGCGGTTCAGCCCGTGGGCGATCGTGAGGCGGGGGGAATGGTCGGTGACGACGAGGTACTCGTGGCCGAGCGCCTGGGCCGTGCGAGCCATGGTCTCGACCTCGGCCGAGCCGTCGCTCCAGCGGGTGTGCAGGTGGCAGTCGCCCTTCAGCGCCACGCGATAGGCCGCAGCAGCGTCCGACACGACGAGCCTGGTCTCGGCGTCCAGCTTCTGCAGGTAGGGCAGGTCGGCTTCGCCGGTCAAGGCCTCGGCGACGAGGCGAGCAGTGGCCGAGCCGATGCCGTCGAGTTCGGTGAGCCGATTGGCGGCGGCTCGCTCCTCGATCTCCTCCGGGGGCAGGGCCCGCAACACCTCACGGGCCCGCACGAAGGCCTTGGTCTTGAAATCGCTCTCGTGGGAGCGATCGAGGAAATAGAGGGCCCGATCGATCGCGTCCAAGGGGGTCATGTCGAGCAGGGTACCCCGCCCGCCTCGGGGACAGACGACGTGGTCAGGGCAGCCCGGGCGTGCCCGGCGGGCCGAGGAACACCGTCACCGGGAGCCGCAGGGCGACCAGCTCCGACACGGCGTCGGCGACGTCGACCGGGAGCGCCGGCTGGACGAACAAGAGGCCCGCCCGCCCGTACTGGGAGTCGAGATCGTCGACGAGCTCGGGTCGACCCACCTCGACGAGGCGGGCCCGGAGGAACTCGACGAGCTCCTGTGATCGCGCCACGTCCGCGTCCGAACGAGGGTCGGCGAAGGCGATCTCCTGCCAGCCAGGTAGTGCCCGCACCTCGTCGGCCCGAGGCCCAACACGACGTAGACGATGCCGTCGGCTCGATCCTCCGGCAGGACTCGCTGGGGCAGGGCGGCCGCGGCGTGCTGAGGATCGACGCCGACCCCGTACCCATCGCGGGCCAGCTCCAAAAGGAGGCCGAACGGGACCGCGCCCAGACCGACGGGGTCGAACCAGCGAACGAGGTAGTCCCCGGTCGGAAGGCCGGCCTCGACGTCCCCGACGACCGAGGCGACCATCGCCGAGTCGGTCTCGAACGGGACCTCGGCCCGACCGGCGAATTGAACGGTGGCGAGCAGACTCACCGCCGCGGCCAACCCCAACCCCAGGAGTAGGTTCCCGGACACCTCATCGAGCCAGCGCCGGGCCCAGCACCGCCAGATCGTCCACACCGAACCGGCGATGATCGTGGCGGTCAGCACCCAGAACCAGCGCACGGTGTATTCGAAGTACGCGCCGAAGATCCGCTCGACGGAGAACAGGGCGAGCACCGTCGCCAGTGCGAGGAGCCCGTGCAGCGTCAGAGCCGAACGGTCGCGGCGGCGCCAGGCCAGGCGGATGGCCGCGGCCCACAGGGCGAGGGTCACCACGACCCCGGGCAGGTTGCGGGTCACCAGGGCCGGGCCCGTCATCCACGGGCCGAGCACACTCAGCTCGCTGCCGAACGCCCGCATCACCAAGCCCTTGGCGAGATAGGGCGCGTCCGGGTGGGTGAAGTTGTACTTCAGGATCGACAGGTTCCCGGGTTCGCGGGTCAGTTGGTCGATCAACGGGGGCAGCCAGACCAAGGCCCCGACCACACCAGCGACGAGGATCGGCCCCACGGTCCGGCGACCGAAGCGGACCACGGACACGACGACCGACGCGCCGAGCAATCCGATGACGAGGACGAGATAGCCGGTGTGGCTCTGGATCGTGTGCGCTCCGGCCAGCACGGCGAGCGGCGCCATCCACCGGTCTCCGTCCGCCAGCCCCCAGACGGCGAGCAGGAACACGAGGAACGGGAACACCGCCAGCCACGGGTTCCACGGCTCCAGGAAGAAGAAGGGTCCCGATGCCCGGACCAGGACCACCAGCGCCAGCGTCACGAGCACGACGAGCGAGGCCGCCGCGCTCGGCGGGGCGAGCAGGAGGGCGACGGCGAACGAGACGAGGTGCACGCTCACGGCGCCGGCCATCAGACCGAAGCTCGACCGGCCGAACAGCGCGCACATCGGGGTACATGGCGAACCACAGGCTCGGGCCGGGGTGAGAACCCTGGAACCCATCGGCGTCGGCGATCCTGCCCGCCGCACCGACGAGGGGCGGATGGGACCAGATCCCGCGGACGTGGAGTTCGGCCTGGGCCATGTCGCCGGTCGGATACCACCGAGTTCCCGCCACGACGGCGAGCGCGACGACGACCGGAAGGGCTGCGAGCGCCGCGCCGACCCAGACGAGGCGAGTCCCCTGGGCCCGGGCCGGGCCCGACGTCGGCTCCTCCTCGTGCTCCATGGCCCGCCGACTGTACCCAACTCACGACTACGCTCCGGGTTCCGGTATGTCTCTCGATCGGCCCGTCGCCCCCTCCCGTCTCGGCGGCACCATCACCGAGTTCGGTCGACGGCTCGTCCCCCACGAGTTGCCAGGACTTCCCGACGATCGCCTCGAGGAGACGATCGCCTTCGTGCTCCGTCGGATCGCCACGATGCCCGACCCGACCCGGCTCGGGGTGCACCTCGTCGCCGCGGTCGTCGGCGCTGTGATGCGCCCTCGCGGTCGGTCCTCGGGTTCCGGGGTTCCTGGCCGACCACCCGCTGCCCCTCATCGGCGAGTACGCGACTCGTCCGTTCACTGGCCTTCGCCTACGTCTTCGAGACGTGTGACTCTGCGAGCGACGGCACGCCGCGGACCGCCGCCCTCGGAACCCCGGCATGACCCGCTCGCACGAGACGCTGGATTGCGAGCTGCTCGTCATCGGCTCCGGCGCCGGCGGAGCCCCGACCGCAGCGCTGGCCGCCGAGGCCGGGGTCGACGTCCTGGTGGTGGAGGAGGGCTCGTGGGTCGAGCAGGGCTCGCTGGTCCCGTTCTCACTGGCCCAGATGGACGCCCAGTACCGCTCCGGTGGCGTGACCGTGGCGCTCGGGCTGCCCTCGATCGCCTACACCGAGGGGACGGTGCGCGGGGGTGGGACCGAGGTCAACTCCGGTCTGTATCGGCGCCCGCCGACCGAGGTCCTCGACCGGTGGCGCCACGACTGGAACATTCACGACTTCGACCCCACGAACTGTTCGCCATCGCGGGTGAGGTGGAGAAGGAGCTGAGCGTCTCGACGGTGCCGGGATCGGCCTCCGTGCCGAGCCTGCTCCTCGCCCGGGGCGCGCAACGTTTGGGTTGGCGCAACGACGAGATCCCGCTGGATGCACTATCCCCACGCCGGATCCCAGGATGGAGCGGTCCGTCAGAGCATGACGCGCACGTACCTTCCCCGGCCCTGGCCGCGGGTGCGCGTCTTCGCACGGGGGTGCGGATCGACCGACTGGAGCTCGCGAACGGACGGGTCACTGCGGCGACCGGAACCGCGGCGACCGAGGCCGGGCCGGTGACGGTGCGGATCCGCTGCCGGGACGTGTTCGTGTGCGGTGGTGCCATCCAGACGCCCGCACTGCTGCAACGGTCAGGCGTCCGGCGCAACGTGGGGCGGTCGTTGGCGATCCATCCGACGGTGAAACTCGCCGCCCGGTTCGCCGAGGCGATCAACGTTCCTGACGACGTCCCGGTGCATCAGGTCAAGGAGTTCGCTCCGGGACTCTCCTTCGGCGGATCGGCCAGCAACCCCGGGCTGGTGGCGTTGGCCCTCTCCGACGGCTGGCGGGACTTCTCGGCGGCCGTCGAGCAGTGGCAGAACATCGCCGTGTACTACGCCGCCATCACCAGCGAGGGTCGAGGACGGGTGGTCAGCGTGCCCGGGATGCGGGACCCGCTCGTGACGTACCGGTTGACCGCTCAGGACCGAGCGCTGCTCGGGTCGGGGCTCGGGCGGCTGGCACACACGATGCTCGCCGCCGGCGCCGAGGAGGTCTACCCGTCCTTCCGCGGTGCCCCGCCGGTTCGCACGGCGGCTGACCTCGCGGCCATGAATCAGGCGTTCGCCGTGTCCCGGGCCAGCGTCATGACGGTGCACCTCTGCTCGACCGTGCCCATGGGTGAACGGACCGACCGCTGCGGCGCCGACTCTTTCGGACGGGTCCACGGGTACGACAATCTCCGGGTGAACGATGCGTCGCTCCTGCCCGATGCCCCAGGAGTGAACCCCCAAGGGTCCATCATGGCCATCGCCATCCGAAACATCCGCCGATTCCTCGAGGAGCGCTGAATCCCATGCCCGAGCTGCTGCAGCCGCCACAGACGACCGTCGTGACGGGCGGTGCGGGTTGGTTCGGACAAGCGCTGCTGCACGCGTTGGCCGACACCGAGAGCATCTGGCATCGTCCGGGGGCCCTACGCGTGCTCGTGCATCAGGAAGCCGACGAGGCGAGGGTGCTCGCCCTGGCCCCCCAGGCGACCGTCACGGTCGGAGACATCGCCGACGAGCGCGCCGTGCGCTCGCTGTTCGACGGGCTGACGGGTTCGATCGACGTGATCCACGCAGCGGGTGTGATCCACCCGAAGAAGGTGTCGGACTTCGAGCGGATCAACTCGGGCGGCACCCGGCTCATGGTGGAGACCGCCGAGCGCCACGGCGTCCGACGGTTCGTCCACGTGTCGTCGAACTCGCCGTTCGGCACGAACCCGAAGCCAGACGAGTTCTTCCGCAACGACGAGCCGTACTCGCCGTATCTCGGGTACGGGCTGTCGAAGATGCACGCCGAGTTGCACGTGAAGGCGGCGCAGGACCGGGGGCGATGGAGACCGTGATCGTCCGGCCGCCGTGGTTCTACGGCCCGTTCCAGCCGGCGGCGCCAGACCACCTTCTTCCGCATGATCCGTAAGGGCCGCTTCCCCGTGTTCGGCGCCGGCGGCGCCCGCCGCTCGATGGTGTACGTCGGGAACCTCGTGCAGGGCGTCCTCAGGGCGGAGCTGACGCCTGGCGTCGGCGGGCGTGCGTACTGGATCGCGGACGAGCGGGCCTACACGGTCGCCGAGATCGTCAAGACGGTGCAGGCCGAGCTGAAGGCGGCCGGGCTCTACGTCGTGCACCGCATGGTCCGCATCCCGAACCTCGTGGGTACAACCGTCGAGAAGGCCGATCGGTTGCTGCAGGGCAAGGGCGTCTACCACCAGCAGATCCACGTGCTGGGGGAGATGAACAAGACGATCGCGTGCGACATCACCGCGGCGAAGGAGGAACTCGGGTACGCCGGAGTTCGATCTGGCCGCCGGGATGCGCGAGTCGATCCGCTGGTGCCTGGATCAGGGCCTGGAGCTGTGAGAGCCCTCGTCACCGGGGGCTCGGGATATTTCGGAGAGCTGCTGGTCGACCGGTTGGCAGCCGACGGGATGGCGGTACGGGTCCTCGACCTGAACGACTCCACCCGGCCGGCCGGAGTGGAACTCGTGCAGGGCGACGTCCGCGGCGCGACGGTCGTTCGGGCCGCCTGCGATGGCGTGGACGTGGTGTTCAACAACGTGGCCCAGGTTCCGCTGGCGAAGGACGAGCAGCTGCTGCGAACCGTCAACGTGGACGGCACCGACCGGCTGCTGCGAGCAGCGCAGGACGCCGGGGTCTCGAAGGTGGTGCACACCTCCTCGAGCGCGGTGTTCGGCGTGCCGGAGTCGAACCCGGTGTTCCCGTCGACCACCCCCGCTCCCCGCGAGGCGTACGGACGAGCGAAGCTCGCCGCCGAGTACGCATGCTGGGCGGCGGTCGGGCGTGGGCTCGACGTCTCGATCGTGCGGCCTCGGACGATCCTCGGCCACGGCCGGCTCGGCATCTTCGGGATCCTGTTCGACTGGATCGCGGATGGCGCCGACGTGTTCGTGCTCGGCTCCGGCGACAACCGCTACCAGTTCGTGCACGCCGACGACCTCGCCGACATCGTGATCCGGGCCGGCGCCAAGCAAGGTCCCGGGCTCTTCAACGCCGGCACCGACCGGTTCTGTTCGATGCGGGAGTCGCTCGAATCGGTCGTTGCACATGCACAGACCGGATCGAAGGTCCGCTCCCTGCCGGCCCGTCCCGCGTCGTGGGGCATGCACGCCGCGGCCTCGCTGGGGCTGGCACCGTTCGCGCCGTATCACTGGATCATGTACTCGAAATCGATGTGGTTCGACATCGAGCACGCTCGCGAACAGCTCGGCTGGCAGCCCCGCTGGTCGAACCAGGAGATGTTCGCCCAGAGCTACGACTGGTTCGTCGCCAACCGCGCCACGGTCGGCGAGGACGACCACTCGGTCTCCCACCACCGCACCATCTCCAAACAGGGCGCGCTGCGGCTCGTGAAGCGGCTCGCCACCCGTTGAGGCTCAGGGCCCGGTGAACAGCGGGGAGCCCGGCGGGACCTGGAAGATCGCGCCGGGAAGTCGCAGATCCGTGTAGACGCTGACGGCGTCGTTCACCTCGGCGGGGAGATCGCGGGACGAGGCGATCAGCACGGCGTTCCCGTACTGCCGGTCCATCGCCACGACGAGGTCGTCCCGGCCGAGCTGCCGGAGCCGCTCGATGATGTGGGTCCGTGCGGCGAGCGAACGCTGCTGCTGCTCCGGCGTCCGGGGGTCGAACGACGCGATCGGCTTGATCCCGAACTGGGCGGAGAAGGCCGCGATCGATGCCTCGCCCGTGACGAGCCATTCCACGGCGAGCACCTCGGACTCGTCGTAGACCCGCGATTGCAGGATCGCGAAGCGGGTCCAGGAGTCGGCGCCGAAGTGGTACCCACGACGTTCCATCTCCAGGATGAGCCCGAACCCCGGACCTCCGAGGCCGGCCGGGTCGTGCCAGCGGAGGAGGTACTTCGAATCGGGGTCGAGCTTGACGTCGAGCTGGTCGGCGAGCCCCCCGACGAGCTTCGACTCGATCGAGTACGGGACCTCGACCGCGCCGGCCTGTCCGACCATGAAGATCGACGGAATGGCCACGGCCGCCGTCGCCACGATCGCGAAGCGTCGGCGCGCCACGGGGAGGCCGCCGGTGACGGTGGCACGATCGGCGACCGTTCGCCAGATCGACCAGCTCGCCGAGATGGCGAGGAACGCCGCCACGACCCAGGACCAGCGGATGACGTAGTCGTAGAAGTCCCCGATGATCCGGGTGGCCGAGAACCAGCCGAGGAGTGCTGCGGCCGACGCGACCGCCTGCAGCGTGAGGGCCGGCGAGTCCCGGCGGCGCAGTGCGAGAGACCAACCGACGGCGACCAGCGCGGCGAACAGCAGGAAGCCGGTGAGACTCGGAGCGGTCGTCGCAGGGTCGTGGCGGGCCCCGGTGAGCCAGGCGCCGCCGAAGTTCCACTCGGTGATCAGCGCTCGTGTGGCCGCTCGCAGCCCGACCGTCGGCTCGGTCGAATCGGCGAAGTGGTGGTAGAGCCGGCTGAGGTTCCCGGTGCGACGGAACTCGTCCCAGACCGGCGGCAGCCACATCACCAACCCCACGGCGAGCGAGGAGATCACGGAGCGGCGATGGCGGCCCACGTCGAGTCCAACGACGAGCGACCGGACATGGGGGCGTGCTCCCGGTGCGGGGCGCCGACGCCGGGCGAGATCTGCGCCTTCTGTCGGATCGTGGAGAAGGCGTCCGCGCACGAGCCGGTGCCCGTCGAACTGGTGAGCAAGCCCGGTCGTCCCGGGGGAAGGAGACGCCGATGAGCGGCTTCCGGTACGGCGAGCGGGTCCTGCTGCTCGACAACAAGAAACGGCGCTACCTGAGGAAGAACTCGGCCCCCAGCGTGCACGAGGATCGCCGGCCACCGCGACGATGACGCCGAGCGACCGACCGCCCACCTTCGTGGCGGCCCACACGGCGAGCACGATCGCCGCCAGGTGGAGGACGGTGGTGGACACCAGCAGGGCGAAGCTCGACCCTCCCAGGAGGAAGTGGACCGGAGCGAGCAGGTAGGCCATCGACGGGCCCGGGTGCGAGCCCTGCGCGTCGATCGGTCCGAAGCGGCCCGCCACGCCGATCAACGGCGGGTCTGACGACGTGATCGATCGGATGTTCAGCTCGGTGTGCGAGTAATCGCCCGTCGGATACCACGTGGGTCCGAGTCCCACCCGGACGAGTGAGACGAGCAACGGAAGGGCGAGCAGGACGACCAGCGCGAGACCCGGCCGGCGCCGGGCGCGGGCGATGAGGGCGTCGAAGCGGTGCACGAATGCAGGATGCTACGGCCACATCCGCGGCGCGGGCGGCACCGGTCCGAGCGGAGTCAGGACTAGCCTCGCGAGCCGCATGACCAGCGCCGTCGTCGACCCCGTTCCGGCCGCTTCGGCGAGCCCCACCGACGATGGTCGCGGCTATCTGGCCAACGGCAAGCTGTCGCACCTCCCGGCCCTCGACGGGATCCGTGGGCTGGGGATCCAGTTCGTCTTCCTCTATCACCACGAGGCGATCTTCTTCGGCCATCGGTTCCACGGCGGGATGCTGGCGGTCTCGATGTTCTTCACGCTCTCGGGCTTCTTGATCGCCCGGTTGCTCCACGAGGAGTACGGCAAGAACGGGCGGCTCGACATCAAACGGTTCTACGTCCGACGGTTCCGGCGCCTGATGCCGGCCGCCCTCGTGGTCCTGGCGCTGATCGCCCAACTCTGGTGGCTCGCCCCGCCGACCAACGGCGGGATCTCGTTCCGCTCGTGGTTCGCGGCGATGACCTATTGGGAGAACTGGCACCTGATCTCCGCGGGGCGCGAGTACAGCAAGCTGTTCGCCGACGCGTCTCCGATGGAGCACATGTGGTCGCTGTCGATCGAGGAGCAGGTGTACATCGTGTTCCCGCTCCTGATGGCGGTGGTGTTCGGCGTGGCCTGGCTCCGGCGGCGGGCGGTCGGGGTACTCGTCACCGTCGCCGCGATCGGTTTCGCCCTCGGCGCGTACTGGTCATCGGTGAAGAGTCCCGAGCACGCGTACTACGCCACCGAGGCTCGCGCCGCCGAGTTCCTCGTCGGAGCAGCGTTCGCGATCTGGTGGCTGCGCTCGCCTCGGGTACCGGCCATCGCCCGGGTTCTGCGGACACCGCAGGCCCGAGTCGTGGCCGCGCTGTTCCTGATCGCCCAGGTGCTGCTGTGGTCGCTGATCGGGGTGCAGACCTTCGGGCTGTTCCCCTACTGGGTGATCCTCAACGCCGGCCTCACCTGCGCGGCGATGGCGTTCGCCTGCGCCGAGTCCGGGATGACCGGGTTCCTGTCGCACCCGGTCTGGGTGTTCATCGGCCGGCTCAGCTACGGGCTGTACATCGTCCACTGGCCGGTGTTCCTCTTCCTCTCCAAGGAGCGGGTGCCGGTCACGGGATGGATGTTGCTCTCGATCCGTCTCCTGGTCTCGCTCGCCATCGCCTGGACCATGTTCCACCTGATCGAGAACCCGGTTCGGACCGGGAAGATGTGGAAGGGCACCGTGTTCGGGGTGGCGTGTGCGCTGCTCGCCGTGACCGGCACGGCGTTCGCGCTGGCGAACGAGCCGTCGACGGCCGAGCTCCTCGTGGATCCCGACGCCGTCGCCGCCCAGCAGCGGGCGCTCGACGAGCTCCCGACGCTCGCTCCCGATGCACCGACCCGTTCGGCCGTCGACCCCGCGCTGCCCGCCCGAGTCCTGGTGGTCGGTGACTCGCAGGCGTGGGCGGTCGGGGGGCGGTTCCAGGAGATGTGGGGCGTGCCCCACGGTGTCGACGTCGTCCCCTCCCCCGGTGTCGGATGTGGCGTGACCGAACTGACGCCGGTCGACTACCTCGGCGCGGTGTACGACAACGGCTTCGACGGGTGCGCCGAATGGCGTGCGGCGCTGCCGCAGATCGTGGCGAAGTTCCAGCCTCAACTGGTGATGGTGATCGGCGGGTTCGCCGACGTCGCCGATCGCCAGCTGCCCGGCAGCGACGCCTGGCAGCACATCGGGGAACCCTCGTACGACGAGTGGCTGACCGGGCAGATGGAGGACTTCGTCGACGAGATGACCGCCACCGGGGCCGAGGTGCTGTGGTTCTCGAGCCCCCACATCGCTACGCCGAAGGAGCCGGGCGCCGAACCGTTCCCGCAGGAGGACCCGGCCCGGATGGATCGCTACAACGAGCTGATCCGTTCGATCGCCGAGACCGACGACCGCGTGGAGTTCGCCGATCTGGCCGCCTTCGCCGCGAGCCGCCCGGGCGGCGAGTTCGATCCGGCGTTCCGGCCCGACGGTGCCCACATCGACCTCACCGTCGCTCCCGATCTGGTCGACTGGCTCGACGGGGAGATCCGCCGTGTCACCGGCTGACGAGAGCCGCCGGACGAGCCGGTTCGATCGAGCACGGCGGGTCGGTGCGACCGCAGCCGCGCTCTGGGGTGCGGTGTTCCTCGTGATCTGCACGACGGGGCAGCGGCTCTCCACCGAGTACCTCGGGTTCGGGTGGCAGCTGATCCCGTACGAGATCCTGAGCGACGACCCGATCCGCAGCGTCTGGTATCTGCACATCCAGCCGCCGTTGTGGAACCTCGTGGTCGGCATGATCGGCAAGTTCTCGCCGCTCCCGGACGGCATCAGCTTCCTGTTGCTCCAGGCCGGATTCGGCATGGTGGCCGCCGGGCTCCTCGCCATCGTGCTGCTCCGGCTGCGGTGCCGTCCTTGGCTCGCCGTGGCGTTCGCGCTGCTCGGCACGGCCAACCCGGAGTACGTGAGAAACGCCTTCGAGCCGACGTACGAGATGGCGGTCGGCTGCGGATTGATCGCGCTGGCGTGGGCGGTGACGCTGCCGGATCGTTCGGACGGTGAGGCCGCGGCGCGCCGAGGTCGAGCGTTCGTCGCCGTCTCGGCGGTGGCCACCGCTGTCGTCTTGACGCGCAGCCTCTACCACCCGCTCTGGCTGGTCGTCGTGCTCGGTCTGGCCTGGTGGGCGTGGCGGGACCGGATCGACCGCCGGTCGCTCGCGATCGGCGTGCTCGTGCCCGTCCTGCTCGTCGGCGGGTGGATGGCCAAGAACGAGGTCCTGTTCGGACGCCCGACGTTGTCGTCGTGGTTCGGGATGAACCTGCAGCGTGGCGTCATCCCCGTCCTCGGGCTCGACGAGCTCAACCGCCTGCACGACGAGGGCAAGGTGTCCGACGTGGCGATGATCGGCCCGTTCGGCAACTACGGCCTGTATCGGCCGGTGATGCCGCCGTGCGCGCCCGAGCATTCCCACCCTGCGCTGTCGAAAGAGGTCCGGGACTATCCGATCGTCGTGCCGAACCTGAACTACGAGTGCTTCTTGCCGGTCTACGACCAGGCGGGTGCCGACGCCCGGGCCGTGATCCGCGCCTACCCGGGTGTGTGGCTCGAAGGCCGGCTGTGGTCGGCGCGGACGTGGTTCGCCGTGAACCAGCTCGCCGACGAATCACCGTCGTGGCCGCTGCGCCAACTGGGGAACGTGTATCAGGTCATCCGGCTGGACGTGCCCGGCACGCTGTCGACGAACGGGTGGGGTACGCCGATCTACGGCAACCTGACCGTCACCACCCGGTTCTCGCTGACGATGGTCGAGCTCTCGTTGCTGATCGGCGCGGTGGGGTTCGTCACGACGTGGAAGGTGATCCGCCGCCGATCCGGGGATCGCGGCGACGAGCTGGTGCTCGCGATCATCGGGATGACGGCGACGTGGACGTTCGTCGTCGGCGTCGTCGGCGAATTGGGTGAGCAAGCCCGGTTCCGGACCATGACCGACCCGCTCGTGTTGTCGATCGGCGCCCTGCTCGTGCTGCGCTGGCTCACCGGCCGCTACGGACACTCCGAGGCGTTCTTCGACGAGCGGTACACCACTCCGGCCGGCGACGAGGAGACGACCGAGAGCTCGCCGGTCGCGACGAGCGCATCCAACTCGGCCTGACCGAAGACCCCGAACATGGCGTCGGGAAAGACCACCACCGCGCCGTCGTTGCGGGCGAGTGCGCAGGGAAGGTCGGCGAACAGCGCCGCTCGATCGACGGGCTCGTCCGTGAGCGAGAACCGCTCGGGCGGGAGGTACGCCGACGGGATGCCGGTGAGGAAGTAGAAGCCGTCGGCGTCGTTGCTCACGACGACCGAGGCGTCGAGGTCGGCGAACTCCTTCGCCGCGGCCAGGCGATCCGGCTGGCTGAACAGGTGCGCCGCGTCCCACGGGCGGACGGCGGTGACCGCCCACACGGCCAGGACTCCCACTGCGAGCGCCCGCTCGGTTCGATGTTCGGAGATCTCGATCGACCACACGATCCCGACGAGCGACAGCAGACCGGCCGGCAGCATGATGCGGTTGTCGGGCGTGGCCAAGGCGTCGAAGAAGCCGATACCGGCGAAGAGGGTGGCCGTCAGCAGGCCCGCCATCGTGAAGCAGATCTCGACCGGGACGGGAACCATGCCACGCACGACGCCCAGGAACTGAGCAGTGGCGATCACGACGACGATCACCCAGGCGAGCGCGACCACGTAGCCCCACCACGGGAGCTGGTCGCCGACTCGCAGGAGCGTGCGGGCGAGATCGCCGGTGGTGGCATCGAGCATGCCGGCGAGGGAACGGCCGGTGAGCCGCAGGTCGATGGCGTCGATGCCGTGCCACGAGGTCGTGTGCCCGCCACCCGCGGCGCCGGCGAGGACGACGTTGACGAACGTCGGCGCGACACACGCTGCCGCGACGCCCAGCGCGACGGGGAGCCGGCGGTGCCGACGAAAGTGCTCGATGGCAGGCAGGAGGGCGAGCGGTCCTCCCAGGAAGCGCACGAGGCCCGCCGTCGACGCGAGTACGGCGGGGATCGCGATCGACCGTCGGTCCCTCCACGCTGGAGCGTGGGCCGCGGTTTGGACCCCGGCGCGCTGGACGGTGCCGCTCGTCGGTACCGGATCAGGGCGCCGGCCGTGGCGACTGCGATCGCACCGAAGAGCGGCTCGGAGAGCACCCCCTGGATCGTGAGCCGGACGACGGGAAGACACGTGAGCAGGACGGCGAACGCCACCCGGAACCAGGCCGTGGCGCTACGCCTCGGGGCGCCAGGCGCGGCGACGACCGCCGCGGCCAGCGGCCGTCGCGAGCACGGTCACGAACGCCAGGGCGCGACGGGCGCCGAGCACGAAGGAGAACGGGCCGGCCAGGGTGATGTAGCCGACGGGAAAGTCGACGAACGGGAGTCGGCCGCCCCGGTCGAGGAACTCGATCACGTCGAAGTTCGAGAACGACGGGGCGATGGTCGAGGTGTACGGGTGGCCGTCACGGATCGCCTGCACGCCGCTCACGTACGAGCCGGTGTCGAGGATCTGGAGCACGCCGTGGCGCAGCTGGATCAGTGCCACGAGGGCACCGAGCGCAGCGGCGACGAGCACGGGCCATCGCGCTCCGGCGAGCGTGGTGCCCGGGGTCGGGTCGTCGTCGCCGGGCTCCATCGCCGGGCGATCGTAGGCGAGGCGGAGTGAGCGAACGGGCTAGGCGGCGATTCCGGTGAACGCCTCGTACAGCGCGCCGGCCAGGGTGTCGGCGTCCCCGCCCTGGGTCGTGGTGATGACGAGCACGAGATCGTGGGCCTGCGACACCATGATGATCTGGCCGAACAGGCCCCGCGCCTCGAACGCTTCGGGCCGCAGGATCCACCACTGCGCGCCGTAGGCAGGATTCGTCGGACTCGGGGCGTGGGAGTAGTCGACCCAACCCGCAGGGATCAGCCGATCGCCGTTCCAGACCCCGTCGTTCAGGTACAGCAGGCCGAAGCGAGCGAAGTCGCGAGGCGTCATGTCCGTCCCGAACCCGCCGAACCACGTGCCGCTCTGATCGTGTTGGAGCGTGGCGCTCGTGATCCCGAGGGGGTCCAGGATCCGCTCGTGGAGGTAGGCGTCGAGTTGCTCGGGACCACCGAGGACGTCGGCGGCGATCGAGGCGAGGATCGCGGTCGTGCCGGTCGAGTACTCGAACACGGTTCCCGGCTCGGATTCGAGCGGCCGCTCGGCCAACAGGTCTGCGGCGTGAGGCGTGACGGCCAGACGGAACAGATCGCTGTCGGGCGGGGCTTCGTTCCATTGCAGCCCACTCGCCATGTGCAGCAGCTGTTCGATGGTGATCGCGTGGCGGGGGTCGTCGGGGTCGGACCACTGCGGCACGGGAGCGGGCTGGTCGAGGGCCAACAACCCGTCGCCGATCAGGCAGCCGATCACGGCGGAGGTGAAGCTCTTGGCGACCGACCAGGACGGCATGACGACATCGGGCCCGTCGAGGGGGTGGTAGCGCTCGTAGACGATCTCGCCACCGACGACGGCCACGACCGAACGCACTCGCCCCGATGCGTCATCGGCTCCGAAGGCCGTCGCGACCGCGGCGTCGAGGGTGGCTCGATCGACCCCGGCCAGCAATGTCCCCGTGTCCCAGGTGGCGTCCGGGAACACGTCGCCGGCCACGGCGACGGTCGAGGTCGCCGGCTCCGACGTGGTCGCCGTGCTCTCGGTGCTGGCGACGCTCGTGCTGGTAGCGGTCGTCGTCGAGCTCGTTGCGGTCGTTGCGTCGGGCGCGGCCGATCCGTCGCTCGAGGCGCACCCCGCACCGGCCAGCAGGGCACCGGCCAGGATCCAACGGGTGAGTGAGCGGCGGGTCATCGGGACGACGCTACCGAGGCCTCGGGAGCGAATCGGGTCGCCTCGGCGGACACCAGGTAGCCTCGATTCTTCGCTATGGAACGCTTCGGCCTCGTCGGTCTCCCCAATGCGGGCAAATCCTCGCTGTACAACGCTCTGACCGGGGGCGGGGCGCTCGCCGCGCCGTACGCCTTCGCCACGAAGGACCCCAACATCGGGGTGGCCAAGGTGCCCGACGAGCGGGTCGACCGCCTGGCGGTGATGTCGAAGACCAAGACCCTGATCCACGCCGCTGTGCAGGTGGTCGACATCGGTGGCCTGGTCGAAGGAGCGAGCAAGGGCGAGGGTCTCGGGAACAAGTTCCTCGCCAACATCCGGGAAGTCGATGCGATCGTGTTCGTGCTGCGGGCGTTCGAGGACGACGACGTCCCCGGTCCGTCCGATCCGCTCGAGCACCTCCGAGTGGTCGAGCTCGAGCTGGCCCTGGCCGATCTGGAGACGGTCGAGAAGCGACTCAACCAGGCCACTCGCCAGTCGAAGCTCGACAAGGGTCTCGGTGACGAACTCGAAGCGCTGAAGGCGGCCTTCGACTCCCTCGCCGAGGGCCGACCGCTCTACCGCGCCAACCTGAAGGACGAGCACCGCGAGATCCTTCGCCCGTACTTCTTGCTGACGAACCGCTCCGTGCTCGCGGTCGTGAACGTGGGCGAGGACGAGCTCGACAAGATCCCCGAGGCCGAAGCACGGGTCCGCGCCGAGATGAACGACGCCGGGGCCAACGTCGAAGTGATCGGGATGTGCGTTCAGTTGGAGGCCGAAGCGGCCGCCATCGAGGACCCGGCCGAGCGAGCCGAGATGCTCGAGGGATTCGGGCTGGGCGAGGGTGCGCTGTTCCGGATGGTGCGCTCGGCGTACCACCTGCTCGGGTTGCGCACCTACTTCACGACCGGCGAGAAGGAGACCCGGGCGTGGACGTTCTACGCCGGCTCCACCGCGCCCGAATGTGCCGGGCGGATCCACTCCGACTTCCAGCGCGGCTTCATCCGCGCCGAGGTCATCCACTGGGACGAGCTGCTCGACATCGGCTCGTGGACCAAGGCCAAGGAACTCGGCAAGATCCGGGTCGAGGGCAAGGACTACCACCCCGCCGACGGCGACGTGATGGAGTTCCGCTTCAACGTGTAGCAGGGGTTTCGCGAGCTGGACAGTCGCGTCGAGTGCGCCGTGAAGCAGGTCCAGGCCGCCATCGGCCACAAGTCCGCCAAGGTCACCCTCGATGTCTACGGCCACCTCTGGCCAGGCGAGGAGGACCGGGTGCGACGCCATCGGCCGCCTGTCCCGTCGGAAGAAATCCGGCGCACACAAGGCTGAACTACACCTCGAATCGAGCTTCGGCCGCAGCGAGCAGCTGGCGGGCCCAGCGAACGCAGCTCGTCGCCTCGGCCGCGCTGAGGTCGACGCTCTCGTAGCTCGCCTGGGTCTTGCGATCGAGCGCCCGCTTGAGCGCCGTTGCCAGACTGGTGTCGACCTGGCGCAGAAGATCAACAGCTGACACATGGTTACCGTCGCTCGACCGCTCGCCGAGCGCATGGCCGGTGATCGCGTCCGCGGCCGCAGTAGCGGCGTGGATCGCGCATGTTGCGACAACGTCTGGTGCGTCGAGCAGTTCCGCCGCTTCGAGGAACTGACGTGCGTCGACAGGCGCTGGCGCGCCTGCTGCACATCGCACGGTTTGCGAACGCCCTTGCCCCGACTCATCGTTGACGCCCCAGCAACGAAGCGGTGCCACCGGCCAGAGCAATCCCGTCGAGCCGGATCTGCTCGACAAGTGGGTTCTTGGCTCGAACGAGCGTGCGCCACGACGACGGCGAGTGCTCGACAAGCTGCAAGTCGTTGCCAGTCCAGGAGCGAACGTCGGCCTGGAGGCGCGACGAAGACGCTCGTGCAGGTCATGTGAGTGGAGGTCGTCGGCGACGATCAGAAGGTCGACGTCCGAGTCGCTGTCGGCGTCGCCGAGCCCGGACCCGAACAGCCAGGCGCCTTTGAGTTCGGGCCATGCGGACAGCCGCTCGCGCAGTCGCCGGATCAGCTCGCCTCGTAGACCCGCCAGAGCCAGCACCGGCCCGGCGGCGGGTGGTCCCGGTTCAGCACAACCATCGACGATCGGCCGGCGACCGTCTCGTTCACCAGTCCAGCCTGGATGAGCTCCTTGATGACGGCGCTGGCGTTGCCGGGAGCAACGCCGGCAGCTGCAGCGAGCCGCCGCCGAGTGACAGGCTGCTCGAGGCGGGCCAGCGCTTGGAGCAGCGCACCGCGGACGGCCGGCGCAACGTCAAGAACAGGTGAACCCAGATCCATGCGCGATCCTAGTGCCGCTGACGATCTGAAACAAGATCATGTGCTCTTTTCTAGATCGTGAGGCACGTTCGCTCGGGACTTCGTGAGAGGAACAGTCCTCCCCGCGCTCGCGCTGCCCGCCAGAGAACAGATGCGGCGATCGGGCGACGGCTTCATTCACGGCCGCCACCCAGAGCACGTCGACGGCGTCGCCAAGGTCGACCGGGTCAGAGGGTGGCGCACCGACGTCTCGGCGCGACATGCTCGCCAACCCAGCCAGTGTCCGTGGCCATGCGCTGCCCCACCCGGCTGCAACTCGACGCCTCCGCGGCACACTCGGCGACCTCGAGGCCGAGCTCGCCGAGTACGACTGCTTGTGAGCGCTCGCTGAGAACCGCGATCTGCGCTCACTGAAAATCGCGTTCGTCCACAGGGTCTGGTCGGCATCCACCGCCCGGGTGGGTGGCTCCTCCAGCGTGTCGTGCTGCCAGGCATCGACCCGCCAGAGGAGCCACCCTCCATGATTGACCAGGAGACGTACGTGAGGATTCACGACCTGCACCGCCAGAGATGGACGTGCAAGGAGATCGCCGCCGAGACGGGTTGCACCCGTCGACGGTGTCGAATGTTGAAGGCCGACGGGCCGCCGACTGTTCGGGTGACGCCGGATTCGTCGTTGGTGATGAGCGCGGTGTGGAAGGAGCGCACGGCGTTGTTGATCGCCAAGTTCCCACGCCTGTTGGGGATCAGCGTGCACAACAGGCTCCGAGCCGACGGATTCGACGGCGGCTACCGACAGTGACCCGCAACTGCGCACGATCCGTGGGCCTCGGTTCCGGGCCGCAGAAGCGGCGTCGATGCCGATCCACACCGACCCAGGTGAGGAAGCCCAGTTCGATTTCTGCGACCTGTCCGACTGGGCGGCCCGCTGGGGTTGGCCGACGCCGTTGTGGTGCTTCGGGATGATCCTGTGCTGGTCGCGTTGGCGGATGTGGTGGTTCACCACCTCCGAAGACCGCCAGCACACCTTCGAAGGCATCGCCCGGTTCTTCGGCGCGGCGGGCGGGATCCCAGCCGCGAACCGCACCGACCGCATGGGCGCCCTCGGCCGATCCCGGGACAACGGTTCGTGCTGCACCCACCGACGATCGGGTTCGCAGCGCATCACGCCACCACGATCACCTCCTGCAAAGCCCGCGATGCCAAGCGGAAGGGAAGGTTGAGCGCCCGTTCCGTCGGCTGCGAGAACGTTCCTGCCGGAGCTCGAAGCGGACGGGGTTCCGCTGGATCTCGCTGAGGCTGAACCGGCGAGCCGAACACTGGCTCGCCACCCGAGTCCACGGCATCGCGTCGAGGACGACGGGTGAGTTGCCGTCCGAACGGTTGATCGTGGAGCGGCCGTTCCTGTCGCCGTTGCCGCGGTGCGGTTCGACACCGACTACGTCGAGACCCGCCGGGTTCACAACATCGTGCCGTTCATCTCCGTCGACGGCGGCCGCTATGGCGTTCCGCCCGAAGTCCTCGGACAGCTCGTCGAGATCCGCCGCCCGGTCGACGGCCGTGAGTTCACCGTCCGTCACGGGGGCGGGTCGTGGTCACCCACCCTCGACCCGGACCCGTCACCGACCAAAGACATCATCTGGCGACCCGAGCACCGCGCCCGGGTCGAAGCCATCGCCATGGCCGGCCGCTCGAAGAGCAGCGATGGTCGTCACCTTCACCTCGTCACCCCGAGACCACCCACACCTGGGAGCAGTTGGAGCTCGGCGACGGCGACTTCGACGTCGACACCCCGACCTCGCCCAGCGCTACAGCATCGACGTCGAGGACCTCGCATGAGCACTGGGTTCTATGAGCAGATCAAAGCCTGACCTCGGCTATCTCCATCTCGACGCCGCCGCAGCCTCGTTCGCCACGCTCGCCGAAGAGGCCAGGACGAATGAGTGGTCGCATGTCGAGTTCCTCGCCCGGCTCGTCGCCGAGCAAGCCACCGCAGATCGGAACCGGCGTCTCGCCCTCGGCTGCGCTATGCCCGGTTCCCTTATCGGAGACGGCTCGAGGACTTCGACTTCGAGTTCCAACCCTCGGTTGATCGCAAGCTCGTCGAGGACCTCGCCACCCTCAGGTTCATCGAGGAGAACCGTCCGATCCTGTTCCTCGGTCAGCCTGGCTGCGGCAAGACACTTGGCGGTTGCGTTGGCGACGGTTGCGGTCGGGCCGGCTACGGCTATTTCACCACCGCCGATGATGTGCAAAACGCTGATCCGCGCCCAGCACGACGGCACGTTGGCGACGAAGTTGAAGACCACCGCGCCGACGGTGATGGTCATCGACGACGTCGGGCTGCTGCCGATCGGCGGGACCGAGGGCGCGGCGATGTTCTTCCGCGTCGTCAACACCCGCTACGAGAAGGCCACCCCACCCTCGTCACCACCAACCGAGGACTGCCCGCCTGGGGTCAGATCTTCGGAGACGCCGTCGTCGCCGCAGCCATCCTCGATCGGCTCATGCACAAAGCCATCGTGTTCAACATCCAGGCCCCTCCTGGCGACTGCGGGAGCACAACGGACTCGAGATCGCCACCACCAACCCCGACCGATAACGTCGGCCCTGCCGACCAGACCCTGTGGATCAACGCGGTTTCGCTGAGCACAGAACACGCCTTCTCCTGAGCGCTCACATCGCTTCACGACGCCACGTTGATCGAAGCAACGGGGATCGAGCAGTTGCCGACTGCGCTGATCCGGGCACGAATCGCATGCGGCCTTACACAGCGACAGCTGGCAGAACAGATCGGGGCTTCAAGAGCAGGCGATCCAACGCTACGAATCGACCGACTACGCCGGCGTCAGCTTCGCCCGCCTCGTCGAGATCGCCGAGGACACTCGAACTCACCACCTCACACTACGTCCGCCTCAACCAAGCGAACTGACGGCGTGGGCCGGGTTCGAACTCGATCCTCACCGGGCGAGCGCAGCGGTAACACCTCGTCCTCATCGTCGGAGATCGTCGATCAGCAGGGCATCGAGAGATACCAGGACTGGGGCTGCCGACAGCTCCAGAGGCGTCAAGTCACGGTGAAGCAGCGGCGCGCCTGGAGCAGCACTGTGTCGGCCTCGCGCCGCATTTTTCACGTCGAACCTACAACGACCAGCGTGAGCGATCGACGACCGTACCTAAGCGTCTGCACTCACAGCGACTGACATCCAATCATCATCCGATCGGATCGCCGTTCGCGCTGCAGACCTCCTGAACACCGTTGCGGACCGCCGTGTACGGGATGTCGAGCAGGTCGCCCGGCAGGGACTCGTCAGGCCGGGATTCACCGAGGTCGGTCATCGTCACGTCGAACCTCGTTGCGATCGAGGACAACGAATCACCGGGCCAGAACCTCGTAGTGAGCGAGGCACCACCGACTTGTTCGGCAACCGAAGTCGACGTGGGTCGCTGGCAAATGCCGAGGTCTGAGTCGACGAATCGTCCGGAGTGTCCGGCGTGGGGATGAGCATCTGCTCCCCCGGAAGGAGCGGGGTTTGAAGCGTTCGACCATTGACCCCGAGCAGTGCCTCGACGTCCACCGAGTTGGTGGCCGCGATCGACCGGTATGTGTCTCCCACCTGGACGGTGTACGGAACGATCGCCACCGTGATCACGATCTTGGTGTCGGAGCAGACCGAAGTCCCCGGCGCCGGGGACTGCTCGAGCACGACCCCCGCGGGGTGTCCGGCGATTGCCGTTCACCCACGTGCCAGCCCGGGCCGAGCCGGCTTATGCGCGACCATCGCAGGAACCTCCTCCTCGCCGACCAGGTCCGGCATCGGGACGCAGCCGGCCTGTTCGACGACGGCGCTGGAGTCGAGCACCGACGTCACGGGCACCTCCGAGACCCTCCCTTCATCGCGCTCAGGAGCCGAGACCTTCACGACGTGCCGGTCCGTTGGCCGTGCCGTCACCGCAACGGCCGTGGCAAGACCGACGACCATGAGACCGCCAGCCAGCTGACGCCGATGTCGGCGCTGGCCTCGTGCCCGATGCTCGAAACGCTCGGGCCCTCGGAGCCGAGCGAGCTTCGTAGCTCGGCGGCGGCTACTTCGATCAGATCGGTCATAGCAGGTCTCCTTCTGGTTCACGCAACACCACTGCCAAGCTCCGGCGAGCATCGGTCAGCGCCGAAGACACCGCCGATCGCGACACGCCGAGCGCAGCGGCGATCTCGGCCTCGGGGAGGTCGGCCAGATACCGCAGCACCACGACCTCGCGCTGACGATCGGGCAGCGCCCGTACCGACGTCCAGATGTCGTCGATCGAAGGCTGGACTGCGATCGGAACCATGCTGCGGCAGCACGTGATGCTCCAGCGTCGCTCGCGTCGCGGAGCGCCGGGTGACGTTCCGGGCCACCTTCACCACCCAGCCCACCGGGGAATCGAACGAGCGAACCCGCTCCCATCGAGCGAGCGCACGCACGAATGCTTCATCGGTCGCGTCCTCGGCCCGTTGTCGGTCGCCGACGAACACCAGCAAGGCGGCGAGCACGCGCGGCCGCGCCTCCCGGTACCACTCGTCGAACTCGCCCGCCTTCGCAGCCACGTCCTACAGAGTCACACGGGCCGCGAAATGACGGGTCGATCCCGGCGGTCGTGGATTCCTGTCGAGCATCCGCTGTCATGCCCAGCTCGCAAACCAGCCGGTCTGGTCGAACGCTGTGACGCCCCGCACGCTTGCATGGAGGCCGACGAAGTAG
Source organism: Ilumatobacteraceae bacterium (assembly GCA_041394645.1). Lineage (GTDB taxonomy): Bacteria > Actinomycetota > Acidimicrobiia > Acidimicrobiales > Ilumatobacteraceae > JAWKHV01. The sequence goes on from JAWKHV010000003.1 coordinate 128,485, forward strand.
GTCGGACGGAGGTCGCCGATCGAACGGTTACAGCTCAGGATCGGGAAGGTCGGACCCGCCGACGGATGGCAGACTTTGCCATGCGTGGGTAGAATCGCAGGCGTGTCGACGATGAACGTGTCGCTCCCCGAAGCGCTCCGAGTCTACGTGGATGCCCAGGTCTCCGAGGGCCGTTACGGCTCGACCAGCGAGTACGTGCGCGAGCTCATCCGTCGCGATCAGGATCGCCAGACGCTCCGAGCCTTGCTCGAGGACGGGGTCCGATCGACACCGGGGCCGATCGCCGACGACGACTACTTCGCTGGCCTGCGGAACCGGATCCGCGCCGGCGGCTGATCGGTGGTCAAGCCGGCCCAACTGCGAGCCGTGGCGGCGGACGACATCGAGCGCGCCGTCGACCACTACCTCGACAAGGCCGGTGCCGATGTGGCTGCGAGGTTCGTGGACAGCCTCGAGGAGCGTTGGGCAGGCTGGCCCGACAGCCGCAGGTCGGGTCAGCTCCGGTTCGGCTACGAGCTCGGCATCCCGGATCTGAGGACCTGGCCGTGAATCGGTTTCCGTATCTCATCTTCTACGTCGAGCACGACGATCGACTCGACGTCTGGCGGGTTCTGCACGATCGCAGGGACGTTCCCGCAACGCTGGCCGGGCCCCGGGAATGAGCCGTCGGCGCGGGCTCGCTCACGCACTGGCCTCGCCAGGCGAGCAACACGAGGGCCGGAAAACGCCGAAAGCCGCCGACCCGGTGGGATCGGCGGCTGTCGAACAACGAGGTTGTCAGGCGGGGCGGACGTTCTGGGCTTCGTCGCCCTTGCGGCCCGGGCCGATGTCGAACTCGACTTTCTGGCCTTCGTCGAGGGACTTGTAGCCATCCCCTGCGATGTTCGAGTGATGAACGAACACGTCGTCCCCACCCTCGCGTGAGATGAAGCCGAAGCCCTTCTCGCTGTTGAAGAATTTCACGGTGCCTAGCATCGGTTTCGCTTTCGATTCGAACACACCGACATGGCGTGCTCGCCGAGGACTCTATCGGTGTTCGGGCCGCGACCCGTTGCGCGGCTGATTTTCGTCAGGCCCCCAGCTCATCTGGGTCGGACTACGGTCACCCGGATGACCGGCACCACTCGGTACGTCGCCCTGATCCGGGGCATCAACGTCGGGGGCAAGAACGTCATCCGGATGGCACCGCTGCGAGCCGAGTTCGAGTCGCACGGGTTCGAACGAGTCGAGACCTACGTGCAGTCCGGCAACGTCGTGTTCGAGTCGACCCGACCCCGGAACGAACTCGAGCCGGCGATCGAGCAGCTCCTCGACGAGCGAGTGGGGGCTCGGGTGCCGGTGATGATCAGGTCGCACGCAGAACTGGCTCAGGTCGTGGCGAGCGCACCCGATGGCTTCGGCACGCAGCCCGAGACCCTGCTCTGCGACGTGGTGTTCCTGAAGGGTGGCCTCACCGCGGCCCCAAGGCGCTGGCGGCGATCGAGACTCCGCGACGGCGTCGATCGCGCCTAGGCCGGACCGGAGGTGGTCTATTTCGAGCGGCTCGGCGAACTCCGCACCACGAGCAAGCTGTCCAAGGTCGTGCAGCGCCCCGAGTATCGGGACATGACGATCCGGAACTGGCGGACCACCACCAAGCTGCTGGCCATGCTCGACGAGCGCACGGCGTGAATCGGTTCGGCCGACGCTCAGAATTGCAACCACTCGGTTGCAGTAGCCTGGCGGGATGACGTCTCGCCCGTTTCGATTCGCCGCCCAGGTGCGAGCACTGCGCGATCGCACCGAGCTCCGCGAGACCGCCCGAGCGGTCGAAGCCCTCGGCTACGAGGAACTGTTCTCCTTCGACCACGTCGGACAGGTCGACCCGTTCGTGCCGCTGATGGTCGCGGCGGAGGCCACGACCTCGCTGCGGGTCGGTCCCCTGGTCGTCGACGTGGAACTCCACTCCCCCGCCCTCCTGGCTCGCACGGCGGCCACCGTCGACCGGTTGACCGGTGGTCGGCTCGTCCTCGGGCTCGGGACCGGATACGACGAGGCCGAGCACCGAGCTGCAGGCCTCCCGATCCGTGCTCCCGGCCCGAGGGTCGATCGGTTCGCCGAGGTGCTCCCGGTCCTCCGAGCCCTGCTCGCCAACGGCGCGGCCCACCACGACGGTGAGCACGTTCGGATCGATCTGGACGACCTCGGGATCGAACCGATCCAGGTCGGGTCCCGTTCCTGATCGGCGGGAACGGTCCGCGGGTCGTGCGGCTCGCGGCCGAGCATGCGGAAATCTTCCAGTTCACCGGCCTGATGCACGGTGAAGCGGGACGACCGGGAGTGGGTGGCTCGACGGAATCCGTGCGCCGACGCTCCCAGTGGCCGACGAACGGGTCGGGTCACGCCGCCACGAGATCGAGCGTTCGGCGTTGGTGCAGACGGTGGTGCGCTCCAACGACGCCGACCCCTACGACTCACTCACCGAACGTTTCGGCCTCGACGCCGATGTCCTCGCGTCGTCTCCGTTCGTGCTGGCGGGCTCGGTCGACTCGATCTGCGACGAACTCCATCGACTTCGCGACGATCTCGGCATCAGCCATTTCGTGGTGCGTGAGTACGAGGACTTCGCCCCGGTCGTGGAGCGCCTCGCCGGTTAGGGTTCCGAGATGCAGCGTCGCACGTGGACCGCGGTTGCCGTCGGCGCGACCCTGCTGGTGCTCCTCGCTGCGGCATCGACGAGCGGGCCCACCCGGCTGTGGACCGCACCGCCGCCTCGCCCTCGCGAGCTCGACACGGTCGAGCGGACGCCGATCACGTTGCCGACGTTCGAGGTTCCCGCACGAGCATCCGACCCGGTCGATCTGCCGGCCTGGCTCGTGTTCCTGGGTCGGGTGGTCGTGGTCGCGTTCCTCGTGCTGCTCGTCCTCGCCGCCGTCATGGCGATCCGCAGCTGGACGCCCACGTTCCGGGTCCGGCTGCGTCGCATCATCCGACGACCCATCGAGGTGTTGCCATCGGTGGACGAGCCGACGATCACGCTCGATGTCCGCTCCGCCCGATCGGCCCTCGACGAGGGCGAACCGAGGAACGCGATCATCGCCTGTTGGATGCAGCTCCAGCGAGACGCCTCCGACGCCGGTGTCGAACGTCGTTCGTCGGAGACCTCGACGGAGTACGTGGAACGGGTGATCGCGACGGCGTCGGTCGATGCCGGTCCGATCGGAACGCTCGCCGCTCTCTATCGCGAGGCCCGCTTCTCTCGCCACGAGGTGAGCGATGAGCAGCGACTCGCGGCCGGACGGGCCCTCGAAGCCGTCGAGGCGGCACTGCGACAGGCATCGCCGGTGCCGGCGTGAACCGCGCCAGGGTGCTCGTCGCCGTTGCGACCTGGGTCGTGCTCGTCGTCGCGCTGGCACTCGGTGGCTACCGCCCAGCGACGCTCGCGCTCGCCGGCATCGTCGGCGCCGCGGTGGTCGGAGTGGCGCTGATCGGCGACGTGTGGACCGACGTCGTCCCGATCGACTGGGAACGCCGTCGACGAAGCCTGGATCTCCATGCCATCGACACCAAGGCGAACCGGCTGCGCGTCGACGTGCGTGCCGCAATGATGACCGGCTCCACTCAGCTCACCGATCAGCTGACCGAACTGGTCGACGACCGCCTGCTCGCCCACCACGGCGTGGACCGGGCCAGCGATCCCGCGTCGGCGGACGCGCTGCTCACTCCTCGCCTGCGCCGTCTCGTCGAAGGCTCCAACCGGCGCACGGTGCTGCTGCGGGAACTGAGTCAGGTCGTCACCGAGATCGAGGCGCTGTGAGCCCGGGAGACACCGTGAACCCTCGAGCTGCGGGGAGCACGTGAGCCCATGAACGAAGGAGCACCCATGCCGATCGACATCGCGACCACGTCCCGCCTCGCCGGTGAGGTCCTCGACGAGGTCGATCGGGCCGTCGTCGGCAAACGCGAACAGCTCACACTCGTGCTGTGCGGCGTCCTGGCCGGCGGCCACGTCCTCCTCGAGGACCTGCCCGGACTCGGCAAGACGCTCGCCGCTCGATCGTTCGCCCAGACCCTCGGGCTCCGCTTCGCTCGCGCCCAGTTCACCCCCGATCTGCTGCCCGCCGATCTGACCGGCTCGTTCGTCTTCGATCAGAAGCGAACCGAGTTCGTGTTCCGCAAGGGCCCGCTCTTCACCGGTCTGTTGCTCGCCGACGAGATCAACCGCACGCCGCCCAAGACCCAGTCGGCGCTGTTGGAGGCGATGCAGGAACGGCAGGTCACCGTGGAGGGCGAGACGTTCGTGCTGGAGGCCCCGTTCCACGTCCTCGCGACCGCGAACCCGGTGGAGTACGAGGGCACCTATCCACTCCCCGAGGCCCAGCTGGATCGCTTCTTGATGCGGATCAGCTTCGGCTATCCCACCCCGGACCAGGAATGGGAGGTGCTGGTGCGGCGGATGCTTCGCCGAACCGAGACGATCGACCTGAAACCGATCGTCGACGCGCCGACGCTGCTGGCGATGCAAGCCGCCGTCGAGACCGTCGAGGTCGATGACGACGTGAGCCGTTACTGCGTCGAACTCGCGGTCGCCACCCGCTCCCACAACCAGGTCCAGATCGGCGCCTCACCCCGCGGCGCACTGGCGTTGCTGCTGTGCGCCCGGGCCTTCGCCGTGATCGCCGGTCGCGACTACGTCGTGCCCGAGGACGTGAAGGCCGTGGCGCTCGCCGTGCTGTCTCATCGCATCATGGTCAAGCCCGAGCTGTGGTTGACCCAAGCGTCGGGCTCGACCGTGGCGTCGTCGGTCCTGGCGACCGTGCCGACGCCGGCTGCGGGCGACCGTCGGCCCGACCCCGAACGCTGAGCCCGAACCTCATGAGCGGACCCCCGTGGCGCCCGACCGCTGCCCACGGCCGCGCCCTCGTCGCTGGCTTCCTCCTCTCGGTGATCGCCGTCCTCGGGCGTCGCCCCGATCTCCTCGTCATCGCCACGCCATTCCTGGTCGTCGCAGCGTGGGGCGCGGCGTCACGACCGACTCGAGCACCACGGATCGCGCAATCCCTCCGACATCGCGAGCTGCGCGAGGGCCAGTCGACGGCGTGGGAGGTTCAGGTCGACGTGGACGACACTTCGGTCGAGGCCGTCGCTGCCGTCCTGGAACCTCCGAGTTGGGCGGAGCTCGCTCCGACCAGCGGGCACGTCGCCACCTCGGTCGACGGTGCCGGCCGGGCCCGGTTGGAGGTGGCGCTGCAATCCACCCGATGGGGCCGACGCGAGGTCGGACCGGCGACGGTCTCGGCGACCAGCGTGTGGGGCGCGTTCCGCTGGCTGTCCCAGGACCGCTCCGAGGTCCGAGTCCTGGTCACGCTGCCGGAGCCCTCGCCGTTCGACGCCACCGCGCCCCCCGGTGCGTCCGGGTCTCGTGGGAGCCAACCGGTCACCCCGGCCCGGCGGCGGCACGGAGTTCTCGGGGATCCGGCCCTTCCAACCGGGCGACCGCCTCCGGCGCATCCACTGGCCCCGATCGGCTCGCACCGGGACCCTGCACGTCACCGAGACGTGGGCGGACCACGACCGCCACGTCACCATCTTCGTCGGCGCGACCGAGGACGTTGGGTCGAGCGAGGGCGTGGACGGAGACGTGTCGAGCCTGGACATCGCGGTCCGGGCCGCGGGAGCGGTGGCCGAGCACTTCGTCGGGATCGGTGACCGCGTCTCGCTCGTTGCCCTGAGCGACGAGGGTCTGCGCCGAGGTGCACCCGGCACGGGGGCGCCGCCACCTTCGCCGGCTACTCGAATCGCTCGTCACGGTGCGGGCGCGCTCCAGTCGGCCCGACGACGGGCGGGTTCCACCCGGACTCGGCGACGCCGGGCTCGTCGTCGTGTTCTCCGCCCTGTCCTCGGCCGGCTCGGTCCAACGTGCGGCACGGCTCGCAGAACGAGACTTCCTCCTCGTGGTCGACACCCTGCCCGCCGATCTCGGACGACGCGGTCGCGACCCCTCCGATCTGGCATGGCGGATCGAGAAACTCCGGCGTGGCGCGTCCTGCGCCAGTTCCGGAGCGCCGGCGTCGCCGTCGTCGCCTGGGCCGGTCCAGGAAGCCTCGATCTCGTGCTGCGCGATCTCGATCGCCGCGCCCGCAGCGGCGTCGGGAGGCGACGATGAACGACGACCCGTTGCGCGCCGCGCTGCGTCGTTTCGCCCAGACTCGAGCGCGGCGCTCGGCGCCCGGCTCCTCGTGCCGGTGCTCACGCTCGCCGCGCTGGCGACGATCGGCGCAGCCGGATCGGCACCGAACTCCAGGGTGGTAGCACTCGCCCTGGTGATCGCGGGCATCACGATGGTGATCCCGGATTCCCATGGCGGCCTCGTCCTGGTGTTGTTCCTGACGTTGATCTGGTGGGCGTCGGTCGACGCTTCGTTGACCGGGTGGGCGATCGTCTTCGGCGGTGCGCTCGCCGGGCTGCACACCACGCTCGCTGCCGCCGGCGCCGCCTCCGGGCGCACGATGGAGTCCCGGCATGGCGAGTCGGTGGACCCGGCGGGTGTCGTCGCCGTCTCGACCGGTGCGGTGGCCTGGTGCGTCGTGGTCGTGCAGGACCGGCTCCGCTGGTCGGGGTCGCTGATCCCCGCGGTGGCGTTGATGCGCGCTGAGCGCCGCTGCGCTGTGGGCGATGGCCGGCGTTCGGGCGAACCGGCCCTCCTGAGGTGACTCAGCGAACCTGCTCGAGTGCCACCAACCAGCGGTCCACGATCGCGTTCCACGACAGGTCCCGCTCGACGAAGGCCCGGCCGTTCGCTCCCAGCTCGTCGGCTCGGCCGCCGTCGATCAGCTGCTCGATCGCGTCTGCGATCGCTTCCGGTGCGTTGGGACAGACGACACCCGCATCCTCTCGTTGCACCATGTCGGCACCTCGCCGTCGCCGCAATACAGCACGGGCCGGCCGCTCGCCATCGTCGGAAACATCTTCGACGGTCGCGTCTTGCGGGCCATGTCGTTGTCCGCCAGGGTGACGACGCCCGCCAAGGCGCCCGGGAGGATCTCGGCGAGCTCCGGCAGCGGCACCGGGTCGGCGAACGACACGGTCGCCAACCCGAGCCGGTCGGCATGGGCGCGAAGCCGATCGAGTTCGGATCCGGTGGCGTAGTGAACCCGAGCCGAACGTCGCGGCCCCGTTCGGCGAGCAGCGCAGGCTACGCACTGACGAGGTGCTCGGGCGCATGGATGTATCCGACCGTCCCGGCGTACACCACCGTGTTGGCGAGATCGTGCACGGCCCGTCGCTCAGGAGCGATGGGTCGGAACAGTTCCGTGTCGACCCCGTTCGGGAGGTCGAGCAGCTTTCGCTCGGGATGCCCTTCCCGTCGGTCAGCACGCGCCGCACCGAGTCCGTCACCGAGTTGACCACGTCGTAGCTCCGGTAGGCCCACCGCTCGATCGCCTGCAGCACCCGCAGCGGCAGCCCGGGCCCGAGCAAGCCCAGATCGACCGCGGCGTCCGGCCACAGGTCGGCGACGTTGAAGATGGCCGTCGCTCGCCAGAGCCACGCGACCAAACGACCGGGCACTGCAAGGAACAGCGGCGGCGATTCGACGAAGACGTGATCGGCTCGCTTGGACCGGACCAACCCGATCACGCACATGGCGGTGAACGACGCATAGCTCACGAGTCGCTTCGTGCCCGACCCCATGGCGGGGTACATCAAGACCCGCCGAACGGTCACGCCGTCCATCTCCTCGGTCCACATGACCGTGCGGCGGTACCGCTCGTCGATCCGGCCGAACGGATAGTTGGGAACGGCCGTGACCACCTCGACCTCGTGGCCGTGGGCACGAAGGGCACGGCAGAGCGAGGACAGCCGCGTCTGAGGTGCACCGACCTCGGGCGGGAAGTACTGGGTGAGGATCAAGAAGCGCATGAGGACAGTCCCGGCGGCCACGCCGAATCGGGTCGTTCGATGATGGCACGTCGGGGTCGGCGGAGTGCGGCGCACGATCCGATGCGAGCGCCGACGCCGGTACGGTCCGCGGTGTGAGCGAACCCACCGACCACCTCGACCGTTCGTCGCGCCCGGGCGCCCTCGTCACCGGTGGAGGCACCGGGCTCGGTCTGGCCGCCGCCCGACAACTCGCCGCCGACGGATTCGCCGTCACGATCTGCGGGCGGCGGACCGACGTACTCGAACACGGTGCCACCCAGATCGGGCCCGGCACTCGCTGGATCGGCTGCGACGTCACCGACGACGGGCAGGTCGCAGCCGCTGCCGCCGCGGCCGACGAGGGAACGGCCGGGCTGGGCGCGGTGGTGGCCTCGGCGGGCGGTGCGGCCACGGCGGGACCGCTCGTGCTCACCGACCTCGACGGGTGGAACGCCACGCTCGCCCTCAACGTCACCTCGACCCTCTCGACGATCAAACACACCGCCCCGCTGCTCGCTCGCGCCGGCGGCGGATCGATCGTGGCCGTGTCGTCGATCGCTGGGCACCTCACCCACCGGTACCTCGGCGCGTACGCGGTCGCCAAGGCCGGGATCGAGATGCTGGTGCGCAACGCCGCCGACGAGCTCGGCCGCTACGGCGTGCGGGTCAACGCGGTCCGACCCGGCCTGGTTCCGACCGACATCTCCGAGGCGCTCTCCAACGACGAGGTCACTCGGGCGGATTACCTGGCTCAGACGCCGCTCGGCCGGGTGGGCACCCCGGAGGACGTCGCCGCGCTCGTGGCGTTCCTCGCCGGTCCGGCGAGCTCGTGGATCACGGGCCAGTTGATCGGCGTGGACGGCGGCCATTCCCTGCGCCGCGGACCCGACCTCGGCAACCTGTTCTCGGCGGTGTTCGACCCGATGGTGGACCAGATGATGGCGCCCGAGGGCTGACCGGTCGAGGGCCGACCGAGCACCGACGAGGCGACAAGCTGACGACTCGCCGAGCGCCGGAACTCGAGAAACGGATCTCGGCCAACGGCCGCGAGAATCTCCACCGACGACTGTCGATCTCGAATGACCTCGTTCGTCGTCGTGAGAGAGCGTGTCACCCGACGGCACGCGAAACCGAGGAGCGAGTTCTCATGGCCCAGTACCTGATCTCCGTGCACAGCTACAGCCCCGACTTCGAGTATCCCGCCGAGGTGCCGCCCGAGATGGAGGAGCTGTTCGGCCGGGTCGATGCGCTCAATCGCGAACTCCAAGCCACCGGGGTGTGGGTCTTCGCCGGCGGTCTCCATCCCCCGTCGTCGGCCACCGTGGTCCGTGCCGACGGCGCCGGTGGCCATCTCGTCACCGACGGCCCGTACGCCGAAGCGAAGGAGTACCTCGGCGGCTTCTGGGTGATCGACGTCGCCGACCTCGACGAGGCGTTGAACTGGGCCCGGAGGATGACCGATGCGTGTGGCGAGGCGGTCGAGATCCGCCCCTTCCAAGATGGGTGACGCGAAGCGCACGTCGTCGACCGGGTGCGCGCCCGGAGACGACGTGGAGCCCGCAGGTCCCGACGTGGAGCTGATCGGGCGGATCTTTCGGGAGGAATGCGGCCGATCCATCGCCTCGCTCGTGGCCGCGTTCGGGGACCTCGATCTGGCCGAGGAGTCCGTGCAGGACGCCTTCGTCAAGGCCGTCGCGCTCTGGCCGGAGCGAGGCCTGCCACCGAATCCCGGGGCCTGGATCACCGCGACGGCCCGGAACCGGGCGATCGACGTGCTGCGCCGGGAGTCGACCCGATCGCAACGCCACGAACGGGCGTGGCGAGAACACCGGATCGACGACTTCGACGACCCCGGGGGTGAGGAGCGACACGAAGGGATCGCGGCCATGCAGGACGACCGGCTGCGGCTCATCTTCACGTGCTGCCATCCTGCCTTGAGGCTCGAGGCGCAGGTCGCGTTGACCCTTCGCCTCCTCGGCGGGCTCTCCACCGAGGAGATCGCCCGGGCGTTCCTCGTCGCGGAGTCGACGATGGCCCAACGGATCGTGCGGGCGAAGGCGAAGATCCGTCAGGCCCGGATCCCGTATCGCGTGCCCCGCGACGCCGAGCTCCCCGAGCGGACGCACGCGGTGCTGGCGGTGCTCTATCTCGTCTTCAACGAGGGGTACCTGGCGTCGAGCGGACCCGAACTCGTCCGTGACGACCTCGCCGAGGAAGCGATCCGCCTGGCCGGGATCCTGGTCGAGCTGATGCCCGATGAACCCGAGGCGCTCGGTCTGCTCGCGCTGATGTTGTTGACCGAGTCGCGTCGAGCGGCGTGTCGGCGCGCACGGTCAGCTGATCTCGCTGGGACAGCAGGATCGGACGCGCTGGGATCCGGATCGGATCGCGGCCGGCCAAGCGCTCGTTCGAGCCTGCCTGCGCCGGAACCGACCCGGGCCGTATCAGTTGCAAGCGGCCATCGCTGCGGTGCACAGCGACGCGAACTCGGCCGAGGCGACCGACTGGGGCCAGATCGTCTCGCTCTACGACCAGCTCGCGCTCATCGCCCCGAGTCCGATCGTGTCGATGAACCGGGCGATCGCGCTGGCCGAGCGCGATGGCCCCGCGTCGGGCCTCGCGGTCCTCGACGGCCTGCCGTTGGACGGACATCACCGATATCACGCGGTGCGCGCCGAGCTCCTCGCACGACTCGGCCGGGTCGGCGACGCCCTGGTCGAGATGGATCGGGCCCTCGAACTGGTGGTCAACGAGCCGGAACGGGCACACCTCGCGACCCGCCGAGGCGAACTCGCCGACCAGTAGGGTCCGCCCATGGACCGCAGCGATCGCCGACGAACCATCGTCGCCCTCACCGGTGGGATCGGTGCCGGCAAGTCCACCGCGGCTGCGGCATTCGCGGCCCGCGGAGCGGTGGTCGTCGACGTCGACCGGTTGGGACGGGTCGCCGCCGAGGTCGGCGGACCTGCGCACGATGCGATCGTCGAACGCTTCGGCGCCGACGTGGTCCGCGAGGGCCGGTTGGATCGCGCCGCGCTGGCGAGCAAGGTGTTCGGGCATCCCGACGAACTCGCCGCGCTCAACGCCATCTCCCACCCTGCGATCAACGAGTTGCTCGCGGCCGAAGTGGCCGCAGCACCATCCGACGCCATCGTGATCTTCGATCAAGCCGTCCTGGTGGAGAGCGACGTGCTCGGACGCTGGGGAGCGGGCCCGGAGGACGGGTATCAGGACGTCATCGTGGTCGAAGCACCGTTGGACGTCCGGGTCCAGCGGTTGATCGAGCACCGAGGCATGAACGCCGAGGACGCGGCGGCGCGGATCTCGTCACAGGTCTCCGACGACGCCCGGCGAGCCGTGGCGACCTGGATCATCGACAACGGTTCGACGACCGAGTCGCTCGAACGCGAGGTCGACCGAGTCTGGAACGAACTCACAGGAGGCAAGCAATGAAGGCATTCGTGCACGGAAATCCGGAGACCAGCGCGATCTGGGGTCCGCTCGTCGAGGCGCTTGCCGAGCGGGGTGTGGACGACGTCGTGCTGCTGTCCCCGCCCGGGTTCGGTGCCCCTGACGCCCGACGGGTGGGACGCCCATCACGAGTCGTATCGGAGCTGGCTGATCGGCGAGCTCGAGGCCCTCGGCGGCGACGTCGATCTGCTCGGCCACGACTGGGGCGCCGGCCACACGTACAACGTGCTCGCCGAGCGCCCGGACCTCCTGCGATCGTGGGCGGCGGACTGCGCTGGTCTGCTCCACCCGGACTATGCGTGGCACGACGCTGCGCAGCAGTGGCAGACCCCGGAGGTCGGCGAGCAGTTCGTCGAGGCCTGGATCGGGATGCCGCCCGCCGACAAGGCTGCGCTCTTCGCCTCGCTCGGTCTCCCGCCGGCGGTGGCCGAGTCGGTGGCGTCGGCGCTCGACGCCGAGATGGGTCGCTGCATCCTCGCGCTCTACCGCAGCGCCGCCCAACCCGTGATGCAGCACCTCGGGGATCGGCTGGGCGAGCGGAAGTCGGCGGGCGAGCTGCCGCGGGGACTGGCCCTCCTCCCGTCCGAGGATCCGTACGTCGGCACGCCGGCCATGGGCCAGTTCGTCGCCACCCATCTCGGCGCCGAGATCGCCCCGCTCGCAGGGTTGGGCCATTGGTGGATGCTGGAGGACCCCGCCGCGGCAGCCGACCGGCTCGTCGCGTTCTGGGCCTGAACCGGTCCGGCGCGACACGCGCCGTCGGCTTGGGACGGCCCGCCGCCCGGATCGGCTCAGCGGGGCTCGACCCGAAAGACCGGGAAGCCCGGAGCCACGGCCGCGATGTCGGCATCGCTCGAGTCCTTGGTCAACCCGTCGAAGAACTTGCCGACCTCCCACGCCCAGGCGGCCAGGTAGGCCCGAATGACCTCGGGCTTGTCCGCATCGGCGAGCTCGACGGCTCGGAACGCTTCGACCTTCCGGCCGACCCGGAGCGTCCCCACTTCGGCGGCGCGCAGGTTGCGGACCCACTGGGTCCTGCCCCGAGGGGCGACGAGGTATCGCACGCCGTCCAGCTCGAGCAGGTTGACGATCGTGTCGCGCGGTTGACCGCTGGACCGACCCACGACGGTGAGCACTCGGCTCCCGCGAACGCTCAGGCCGAGGCGCGTCAAGCGAGCGAGGATCGGGTTGAACACCTTGCGAGTGAAGGCGTCCGGCTCCAGGTACCGGGGGCCGGGAGTGACGGGGGGCTCGGAGGTGATGGTCATTTGTGACTCCTGATCTGTTTCGAGAGCACCGCTCTCGCCGTGATTCCACTCAACACCGTCGAGCCGCGATTGTCAAGAGCGGTGCTCTCGTTGTTGAGCGGCGATCTGGCAGACTGGACCGATGGCATCCGTGAAAGGGGTCCGGGCCCGGGCCCGGGCCGAGATCGAACGAGCGATCATCGTGGAGGCCGGCGTCAGCTCGCCGCGGTCGGCGCCGACGGATTGTCGCTCCGGGCGATCGCTCGAGCTCGGCATGGTGTCCTCGGCGGTCTACCGGTACGTCGAGAGTCGCGACGAGCTGCTCACCCGACTCATCATCGAGGTCCTACGACTCCCTCGGCGACACCGCCGAGGCCGCCGCCACCGCGCCCGGCACACCGATCCGCCGCTGGGTCGCAACGGCGCTGGCGATCCGGTCCTGGGGGTCGCTCATCCCCAGGAGCACCTCGCTCCTCTACGGCACGCCCGTGCCGGGCTATCAGGCGCCGGAGACGACGATCGGTCCCGCGTCACGAGTCACCTTCGCCCTGCTCGGCATCGTGGACGATGCCTGGCGGTCGGACGGCATCATCGATGGTGCGCCCATCACACTCTCCGCACCGCTGGAAGCGGACCTCGCTCGAGCCACGGAACTCCCCGCCGAACTCGTCGCTCGCACGGTCGCGGCGTGGACCCAGCTGTTCGGGCTGGTGAGTTTCGAGCTGTTCGGACAGACCAAGAACGTGATCTACGCCCACGAGGACCTGATGCGCAGCACCGCCGAGGCGATGGCGTCGTTCATCGGTCTGGCAGGCTGACCGACGATGACGATCGTCCGTTGGGTCGCCGCTGCCGTGGGGATCGCGATCGTCATCGGCACGATCGCCAGCGTGCTCGAGACCAGCGTCGTCCCACGTGGCACGCGATCGAGGATCACGGGTCGAGTCGCCCGCGTGGTCCGAGCGATCTTCGAGCTCATCGCCGATCGATTCGAGAACTGGGAACGGCGCGACCGGGCCCGAGCCCTCGGGGCACCGGCGTTCCTCATGAGCCTGCTCGTGGTCTGGCTGCTGTTCCTGATGGGCGGATTCACCCTGGTGATGTGGCCCTTCACGGACGGGTCGCTCGCCACGGCGTTCGAGATCTCGGGGTCGTCGATCTTCACGCTCGGGATCGCGTCGCCCGGACATGACCTGGTGCCCGTGATCGTGGTGTTCCTGGCCGCCGCGTCGGGGCTCGTGGTGCTCACGCTGCAGATCGCCTACCTGCCCTCGCTGTACACCGCGTTCAACCGACGCGAGACGATGGTGACGATGCTCGACGGTCTGGCCGGATCACCGGCCTGGGGACCCGAGATCCTCGCTCGCTTCGCCCTCATCCAGGACCTGAGCTCCCTCGACGGGCTCTACGAGCGGTGGTCGGAGTGGGCGGCGGACATCTCCGAGAGCCACGTCGCGTTCCGGTCGCTCATCTACTTCCGCTCCCCGAGCCCGGAACGTTCGTGGCTGATCTCGTTCCTCGCCGTGCTCGACGCCGCCGCGCTGCATCTCGCCCTGTGTCCCGGATCGGCCCCGCGATCGGCCCGGCGATTCCTGCGTACGGGCTACGTCTGCGCCGGCGAACTGGCCGGGACATTGCGGCTTGCGAGAACGACTGCGCCGTACCCGAACCCACCGGTCATCGACCTCTCGTTCGAGGAGTTCTCGCTCGGCGTGGACAACGTCCGGCGCGCCGGCGTGCCCTGCGAACGAACCGCGGAGGAGGCCTGGGCCGACTTCGCCGGTTGGCGGGTCACCTACGAGCGAGCGCTGTACTCGCTGGCCGAACACGTGGACGTCGTCCCGGCGCTGTGGTCCGGACCGCGACGACGTCGCGGCGCCCAGATCCCGCCGATGCGCCCGGAGCGGGCGGGCATCGACTGAACGGATCGACGACGATCGCCGCAATCGAGCGAGCGAGCGGCGACGACACGCCGGAGCACGGAGACGTCACCACCGACGCGTCATCGGGTCGAGGCACGGAGCTCCTTGAAGGCGGACTTGCGGATCTTGTGGAGCACGACGAACTCGCGTTCCGCGGTCCGTTCGGCGCAGCCCTGCCGGGCCAGCCGCCGCCACAGGACGGGGCAGTCCTTGCAGCGCGGCCGATCGTCGCAGCACTGCTTCTTCACCCGGATCTTCTCGCCACGCTTCGGCACCGCGCCGACCTACCCGCCCAAGGCGGGCCTCACCCCTCGGACCCCAGCGCTCGGGTCATGAACACGCTGTTGCGGTCTTCGACGTAGGAACCGAAGGGGCCGCATTCCACGAAGCCGTGCGCGGCGTAGAGCCGCCGTGCCGGCTCGAAGAAGTCCTGACTCCCGGTCTCCAGACTCACGTGCGCGTACCGTCGTCGCACGGCCTCCTCGATCACGGTGAGCAGCAGGACGCGGCCGATCCCGCTCCGCCGCGCCGCGGGCGAGGTGCGCATGGACTTCACCTCGCCGTGATCGGGTGCCAGGCGACGAAGGGCGGCGCACCCGAGCAGTCGTCCGTCACGCCGGGCGGTCCAGAAGGTGATGTCCGGCGCCGCGAGGGCGGCCGGGTCGAGGGCGTGGACGCTCTCGGGCGGAGACGTCGCCCTCATGTCGGCCAGGTGTGCCTCCAGCAGCGCCAGGACGTCGGCCCGGGTCGGATGGTCGACGGTGACGAGGATGTCCGAAACGGTCACGGCAGCAGTATGTCCGGCTGCATCGCGCGGCGATCGGCGGGCGGGCCGGTGTCTTTCGGGTCAGCCGAGCGCGGCGATGGCGTCGGCCACGGCGAGCGTCCGCCGGGCGTTGTCGACGTGGAGGTTCTCGATCATCCGGCCATCGACGGTGACGACACCCTTGCCCTCGGCCTGCGCGGCCTCGAAGGCGTCGATCACGCGCCGTGCGTACTCGATGTCGGCATCGCTCGGCGCCCAGATCGCGTTGGCCGGGTCGACCTGGCTCGGGTGCACCAGGGTCTTGCCGTCGAAGCCCATCTCGAAGCCCTGCCGCGCCTCGACCTCGAAGCCCTCGGCATTGCGGACGTCGTTGTAGACACCGTCGAGGATCACCCTGCCGGCCAGGCGCCGCGACAACAGCGCGGTGGCGAGGTGGTGGACCAGCGGGGCCCGACCGGGGACGAGCTGGGCCCGGAGCTCCTTGGCCAGGTCGTTGGTACCCATCACGAGCACGGCGACACGAGGATGGGCCGCGATCTCCCGAACGTTGAACATCGCTTCGGGCGTCTCGACCATCGCCCAGATCTTCACGATCTCCGGAGCACCCGCCGCGTCGAGCGCGGCGGAGATCTGATCGAGGTACTCGACGTTGCCGACCTTCGGGATCACGACCGCCGCCGGAGCAGCCCGACCCGCGGCGGCGATGTCGTCGGCGCCCCAAGGGGTGTCGAGCCCGTTGCAGCGAATGGTCAGCTCACGATTCCCGTACTTCCCGGACTGCACCGCCTCACACGCCTGCCCCCGGGCGAGTTCCTTGGAGTCCGGCGCCACGGCGTCCTCGAGGTCGAAGATGATCGCGTCGCAGGGCAGGCTCTGGGCCTTCTCCAAGGCTCTGGCGTTGGCAGCCGGCATGTAGAGCACTGAGCGGCGGGGGCGGAGGTCATCGGTCATCGGGGTCTCCTCGTCGAGACGGTCGTGCGGGACGGGTCGGTGAACGGTGGTCGAGTGAACGGTGGTCGAGTGAGCCGTCGACCCGGCTCAGAAGCCGTAGGTCGCAGCGAGCTCAAGGGTCGCGGGCGGAGAGCTGCTTGGCGAGGTTCACCACGACGTGGCACTGCTTGACCGAGGCGTCGTCCTCCATCTTGCCGTCGAGCATGATCGCCCCGGTGCCGTCGCCCATGGCCTCGATCACCCGCATGGCGTGTGCGACGTCCTTCGGGTCGGGGCTGAACACCCGCTTGGCGATCTCGATCTGCACCGGGTGCAGGGACCATGCGCCCACGCATCCGAGCAGATAGGCGTTGCGGAACTGGTCCTCGCAGGCGACGGTGTCCTTGATGTCGCCGAACGGTCCGTAGTACGGCAGCACCCCGTTCATGGCGCAGGCGTCGACCATACGGGCGATGGTGTAGTGCCACAGATCCTGCTGGTAGGTCGCACGCGGCGACTCGTCCGCGGTCGGATCCTGGCGGACGAGGTATCCGGGATGGCCGCCACCCACGCGGGTCGTCTTCATCCTGCGATTCGCGGCCAGGTCGGCCGGCCCGAGCGACAGTCCTTGCATGCGCGGCGACGCCGCACAGATCTCCTCAACGTTGGCGACACCGCGCGCGGTCTCGAGGATGGCGTGGATCAGGAGCGGTTCGGTGAGCCCGGCCTTGGCCTCGAGCTGGGCGAGCAGCCGGTCGACGTAGTGGATGTCCTCGGGGCCTTCGACCTTCGGGATCATGATCACGTCGAGCTTGTCGCCGATCTCGCCGACGAGGGTCGTGAGATCGTCGAGCACCCACGGCGAGTCGAGCGAGTTCACCCGGGTCCACAACTGGGTGTCACCGAGCTCCACGGTGTTGCCCACCCTGACCAGGCCTTGGCGAGCCGCTTCCTTGTCGGCCATCGGGATGGCGTCCTCGAGGTTTCCGAGCAACACGTCGACCGTCGGGGCGATGTCCGGCAGCTTGGCGACGACCTTGTCCAGCTGGGGCGGGAAGAAGTGGATCATGCGCGACGGCTTGAACGGGATCTCCCGCACCGGTGCCGGCGCTCCGACGGCGAGGGGCTTGAAGAAATCCTTGGGGCTCCGCATCGAGACACTCCGCGCGTTCAGGGGATGGTGGCCGACACGCTAGTTGGCACCGCCCGTCGAGCCCCAAGACGGCCCCCGCGGCGACGGAGCTCGCCAGGTGGCCGGATCCCGCTTGCGGCGGGCGGTCAGCGCAACGCCTCCGGCGACGAGGAGGCCCAAACAACCGAGCAAGAACGGGGTCCAGTAGACGTCGCTCGGAAGACCGCTCGGCGCGTCCAGCTCGACCGACCACACGTAGGTCCGGTCGAGGTACTCGGGCGAGTTCGCCAGCTGGACGAAGATCGGGTCGCCGGCAGCGACGGGCGCGGCGGTGTCCACCGCAGCGCGCACCGGCCGGTCGAGCCCCAGGTCCACCAGCACCTCGGCGTGGCGCCGTCCCGTGCCGTCGTCCACCGGTCGCTGAGACCACGCGCCTCCACGACGGTGGCCTCCTCGGCGACATCGGCTCCGGAGGCGTCCGGAGCACCCATCAGACCGATCCAGAACGCGGCGAAGCCCAACCAGCCGAGCCACTGAGCAGCCCGCGAGCGTCGACGGCGAGGTCTGCTCCTCGTCCTCGGAGTCACCCGACGAGCGGGCCGGCGCAAGGCACGACCGGATGGGGTGAGCACGACATGGGGCGGCAGGTGGACCGCCACTCGACCGAACGGCCGCGGCGAGCCCTTCACCTCTGCGACCACCGGAGCCGGCAACCAGTGGGGTGCGACGATCGGAACCGTGCAGACCGGAGAGGACTCCGGCGGCGCGCCGATCGGAAACAGGTGCACCCGCCACCGCACAACGAACCGGCGGCGCGGTCGTGATCGCCGTCATGCGGAATGATGGACCGTCTCCGAGCGCGATCTGCCGGCTGCGCCGCAGTGTCCCCACACGCGCCACTCCCGAACACCACTGCGACGAGCGCGAACCCGACCGAGAGCGCGCCCTCAGGGAACAACGAGACCTCGTCACCCGCGAACCGGGCGTAGACGGGGTTGTCGCGAGAGAACTCGACGGTGACGGTGTCGTCGATCTCGTAGTCCCATGCTCGTCGCCCCTGGAGCTCCACGACTGCAGTGGACCCGTCCGCGACGCGTACTCGGCCAGGAGCCCCGGCGGATCGCCGTTCCAGGTTTCGACCACCCGTCCGTCGGCGATCTCCGATCGGGCGAACTGGCCGTTGATCCAACGCGCGGACGAGGCATCGGTGAAGTGGGCCGCGACCGCTCCGGCGATCAGGATCATCGTCCAGGCGAACGGACGGGTCACCCACCGGAGGACCTGGTCGCGTTCGAACGCCGAGGTCACCGATCGGTTGCGGTCTCGCGCAGCCCGGTGGGAGCCTCGGTGTCGTCCGAGGTGGCCTCCTGCTCCGCCGCCTCCGCTCGATCCGGAGCCACCACTGCGATGTTGGCTCGGTGCGCCGCGGCGATCGGCGCCGCAGTCGGCCGATCGTGCGGGGGAAGCTCGATCGCAGTCGGAACCACGCCGGCAGCGCGATCCCACCGGCCGAAGCGGAGGCTCCGCCAGGCGATCAGCGCCGACGCCGACGCGGCGAGCGCGAACAGCAGGGCGATGATCCGTCCTCGTGTGGCCGCATGGACGGCGTCGATGAGCCCGATCGAGATCCCAGCACACGAGGCTGCGACCGTGAGGAGCGGAGCGCTCGCCCAGCCGCGCCACAGCCCGATCAGCGACGCGACGAGCAGGCCGATCGCCACCGCGGCCAGCGCCTGGACCCAGGCCCGATGCTCGGGGCACAACGACGGGCTGGTGACCAGACCAGCGAACGAAACGAGGAGCACGCCCCCGATGGCGCCGATGATCCACGGCGACGTCGAGCGGGGCGGGCGACCGGGACCGTCGTGCGTGCTGTAGGCGAGTACTTCGGTGGGCTTCCAGTTGGCGTCCATGACGGTCTTCCTCCGCCGGCGATCGTACGACGGCGGCGCTTCGCCGTCTCCTGAGTTCTCCGGCCTGTTCGCCGCTCAGCGGACGTGGCACGCAACGGCACGGCCGGGCCCGATGACCTCGAGGGAGACATCGGTACCACGGCAACGGTCCAGGATTCCCAGCCGCTCGGCCTCGCCGCTCGCGACGACGGGACAGCGGGGGTGGAACCGGCATCCGCTCGGGATGCGGGCGGGGTCGGGCGCCTCGCCCGACAGGATCTGCGGTTCGACGTGTCGCGCCTCGGGAACCACCGAGAGCAACGCCTGCGTGTACGGATGTCGCGGCGCCTCCAGCACCGCTTCGGCCGGGCCGAGTTCGACGATCCGGCCGAGATACATCACTGCGATCCGGTCGGCGATGTTCCAAGCCAGCCCGAGATCGTGGGTGACGGCGACGATCGAGACGCCGGCTTGGTCCACGAGCGAGCGGAGCAGGGCGAGGATCTCGCCTCGGATCGAGGCGTCGAGGGATGCGACCGGTTCGTCCGCCAGCAGGAGTTCCGGCCCGAGCGCCATGGCCCCGGCGATGAGCACCCGCTGCCGCTGTCCCCCCGAGACCTCGTGCGGGTAGCGGTCGAGGAAGCGCTCGGGCGGCCGCAGCCCTGCCGCGGCGAGGGCGGCGCCGACCTGCACCACCTCATCGCTTCGAACCCGATGGATCCGCAGACCCTCGGCGACGGCCTCGTAGATCGTGTGTCGGGGATCGAGCGCAGCGGTCGGATCCTGGAAGATCATCTGCACCTTGCGACGCAGCGAGCGCAGCCCGGCGGACGAGCGATCCACGCTGCGACCCTCCCACTCGACGACCCCGCCGCTCAGCGGCTCCAACCCGAGCACTGACCGGATGAGGGTCGTCTTGCCACATCCCGACTCGCCGACGAGCGCCAGCACCTCACCGCGCCGGACGTCCAGATCGACCCCATCGACGGCGCGAACTTCTCGACCTCGCTCGCCTCGGAAGGTGACCCGCACGTCGCGCAACGACAACAGCGGCGCGTCGTCGGAAACCTCTTCGTCGCTCACGACGCGCCCTTCACGATGCCGCTCCCGACGTGGACGCATGCTGCGGCGCGGGCACGCCCGGCGGGCTGCAGTCGGACGGCGAGATCGCCGCACGACGGCAGGGCCACGTCACATCGGGGATGGAATGAGCAGCCCGTCGGCAGCGCTGATGGGTCGGGAGGGTCGCCTCGGAGCCCGCTCGGATTCATCCGGGAGGCGGGATCGCCGATCGTGGGAAAGGCACGGGCGAGGGCGGCGGTGTACGGGTGTTCGGGCGCCGACAGCACGACGCTGCTCGGGCCGTGTTCCACGATCTGGCCGGCGTACATCACCGCCAGCCGCTCGCAGGTGGAGGCGAGCACGGACAGGTCGTGGGTGATGAACAGCAGGGACAGCCCTCGGTCTCGTTGGAGCTCGGCGAGGAGTTCCAGCACCTGCGCCTGCACCATCACGTCGAGCGCGGTCGTCGGCTCATCGGCGATCAGGAGCGCGGGATCGCACGCCAACGCCAGGGCGATCAGCACCCGCTGGCGTTGACCGCCCGAGAGCTGGTGCGGATACGAGCGGAGCCGACCGCTCGGGATGCCGACACGTTCGAGCAATTCGGCGGCCCGGCGCCGAGCATCCGCCGCGGTCGCCCCGTGGAGCTCGACCGCTTCGGCGACCTGAGCACCGATCCGATGCACCGGGTTGAGCGAATGGAGTGCGCCTTGGAACACGATCGCGGCCGAGGTCCACCGCACCGCTCGCAGACGGCCGGGCTTCATCGCGTACACGTCCTCCCCGCCGAGCAGGACCTGCCCCGTGACCTCCGATCCCTTCGGGAGGAGCTTGAGCACGGCACCCGCGATCGTCGACTTCCCGCAGCCGCTCTCCCCCGCCAGTCCCACGGTTTCACCCGGTTCGATCGTCAGGTCGACTCCTCGGACCGCCGGAACGTCGCCCCGATCCGACCGGTAGGTCACCGCCAGGGAGCGGATCTCGAGCGCGCTCATCGGCGTCGCTCCCGGAGCCGGGGGTCCAGCTGCTCTTCCAACGCCCGCCCGACGAGCGTGAACGCCAACACCACCGCCACGATCCCGAGCCCGGCGGGCAGGTAGTACCACCACGCCGACCGCCCGATCGCTCCGGCGGCGAACGCCTCCTCCAGCGTCTTGCCCCACGAGGCGTTCGACGGATCGCCGAGGCCCAGGAACGCGAGCGTGGTCTCGGTCAGGATCGAGATCGGAACGGCAAGCGTGACGTTGGCGAGCACCAACGGGGCGACGTTCGGTAACACGTGACGGCGAACGATGGTCCAGTCGTTGGCGCCGAGCGCTCGGGCCCGATCGACGTACAGCCGGTTCTTCACCGTCATCGTCTGGGCTCGGACCAGGCGCGCCGTGGACGGCCAGGACGTCACGCCGATGACGAGCACGATGTTCCAGATCGACCGACCCAGGACCGCAGCGAGCACGATGGCCAGTGGCAGGAACGGGATCACGAGGAACCAGTCGGTCAGCCGGCCGAGCACGGCATCGACCCAGCGACCGAAGTAGCTGCCGAGGAGTCCGACGAAGGTGCCGATGCCCACGGTGAGCGCGGTGGCCGCCAACCCGACGACGAGCGACACCCGCGATCCCCAGACGAACTGGGCGGCGACGGAGCGGCCGAGATGGTCGGTGCCGAACGGGAAGCTCCCGCTGGGCATGGCCCACGTCGGGTTGTCGATCGAAGCCACCGCATCGAGCCCCGATCGAGGGCTCAACAGCGGAGCGAGGATCGCCATCGCGATCAACCAAACGAGCACTGCCGCTCCCGCGAGGGCGGCGCGGTCGCCGGCGAACCGATGCAGCCCGGCCCGCGTGGCGGCGCGCCGACGGGCGCGGGCGGCCGCTCTCGGATCGATCTGGGCCAGTCCCATCAGTCCACCACCCGAGGATCGAGCACGCCGTAGAGGAGATCCGCCGCGAGGTTGGCCACGATCATCGACACGCTGAACAACAAGAACAGCCCTTGCAGCATGGGGAAGTCGGGCCCCCGAATCGCTTCGAGCGTCGCCTGGCCGAGGCCCGGCCACGAGAAGATCGCCTCGACTGCGATCGCTCCGACAAGACGAACCCGAAGTTCAGCGCGGAGAGCGACACCACCGGCAGCAGGGCGTTGGGGACGGCGTGATGGCGGCGGACTGCGGCCTCGCGAAGACCTTGGCTCGCGCCAGTTGCAGGTAGTCCTCGTTCACCGTGTCGAGCATCGACGATCGCATCACGATCGCGCATCGCCGAGGTAGGCGAGGGTCAGCGTCAGGGCGGGGAGGACCATGTGGTGCGCTTGGTCGGCGAACGCGCTCAACCCGGTCGCCTGGCTGCCCGGGTCCTCGAACCCACCCGTCGGGAACCAGCCGAAACGCACGGCGAACACGGCGAGCAGCAACATCCCGAGCCAGAAGTCCGGTACGGAGTACGTCACCATGGCGACGCTCGTCGTCCCGGCGTCCAGCGCGCTGCGACGACGCCACCCGGCCGCGATCCCCATCGCGATCCCGACCACCATCGCCAACAGGGTCGCGGTGCCGACGAGGGCGATCGTCGGCCAGATCGCATCGCGGATCTCGGTCGAGACGGGCCCGACGAGAGGAACGAGTCACCGAGGTTCCCACGCAGGGTCTGGCGGACGTACGCCACGAACTGTTCGAGCTTCGAGCCCGTCAGATGGAACTGCTCCCGCCGTCGCTGGATCTGGCTGGCGCTGAGGTTGCGGCCGCGGAACATCGACCCGGTCGGGTCGTCGTTGATGACACGGAAGAGGAAGAAGTTGAAGGCGAGCACGAACGCGAGCGTGGCGAACGTGCCCGCCACCTTCCCCGCGACGAACCGAGGCGCACGGCGCGGTGCTACTGCGTCGTCCGCGGTGCGCCGCGAACGGGCCACGACGAACCCGACGGCGCCGACAGCGGCGATCGCCGCAGCCACGATTCCGAGCAGTGCACCGGTGCCGAGCCCTCTCCGTCGCTCGCACCTCCGGCGACGGCACGAAGGTTCTGGTACGTGACCGGCGAAGCGGTGAAGAGCACCGGTCCGGCCTCGCCGGGCTGACGGGTCCAGCCCTCGAAACGATCGGTGCGATACGCCTGGACGTCGGCGTCCTGGAGCAACACGACGTACGTGGCGTGCTGGTTGAAGTAGCGCAACATGTCGGCGACGATCTGGCGGCGGCGGGTCGGGTCGAGCTCGACCTGTTGTTCGGCGTACATCTCGTCGTAGGCAGGGTCACACCAGTTGGCGTCGTTGTTGCCCGGCTCGTCGGGGTCCGTGGTCACCTGGTCGCAGGTGAAGTAGGACAGCAGCGTGTCCGGGTCGACGTAGGGCGTCCACGCCCAGACGAACAGGTCGTACTCACCGGTGACGCTGGCCTCGTAGAGCTGGTCGTCGTCCATGACCGTGACCTCGGTGGCGATGCCAACGGCCGACAGCCAACCGGTCACGAACTCGCGAATCGCCGCTGCGTTGTCCGATTCGGATCGTTCGACGTACCGGAAGTCGAGTGGACGCGATCCGTCGGGCATCTCACGCACCCCGTCACCGTCGGTGTCGAGGTACCCGGCGTCGTCGAGGAGCTGGTTGGCGCGGTCCGGGTCGTACGAGAAGTTCTCGTCGCCGAGGTCCGGGAGCCAGGAGGCGTCGAGCGACGGGATCATCGTGGTCCCGACGGCGCCGAGCCCGAGCGCGACCCGGTCCAGGAGGACCTCCCGATCGATGGCGTGGGCGATGGCATGACGAACCGTCTCGTCCTGCAGCGCGGGGTGGCCGTCGCCGATCCCACCGGCCATGCCGTTCATCGCCAATTCGGTGAATCCACCTTGCCGGCCCGCGATCACCTCGATCGTGTCGTCTGCCTCGAGCCGCTCGACTGCAGAGCTCGGCACGGAATGCGCGGCGTCGATCTCGCCGCTCTGGAGGGCAGCCACCATGGCGTCGGGGTTCGTGAAGACCCGGAACACGATTCGGTCGATGCCGTTGTCCTCGCCGTACCAGTTCGGGTTGGCGACCATCGTCCAGTCCTGCCCGGAGCGCCACGACTCGAGCGAGTACATCCCGGACGCCACACCGTCGAGGCCGTCGTAGTCGGCGACCGCGTCGGCGTCGAGGGCCTCGTAGACGTGTTTGGGCACGATGTAGGCCGGCATCGACGGGAGCTTCGGATCGGGCACCGAGCTCGTGATCTCCACCGTGCGGTCATCCACGACCACGGCATCGAGGTTGGCGACCGTCGAGAAGTGGTTGTACCACTCCTCGTCCCGAGCCCGATTGACGGTGTAGGCGACGTCATCAGCGGTGAGGGGTTCGCCGTCGGACCACGTCAGCCCGTCGCGCAATGTGTAGGTGTAGGTGAGGCCGTCGTTCGAAGCGGTCCAGGACTCGGCCAGTCCGGGAATGACCCCGAGATCGGCCGCCGCGAAGTCCGTGAGCGTCGCGTACTGCAGGTTCCAGACCTCGTAGTCCGACACGAGATAGCCCTGGGTCACGTTCGGGGAGGCCAGGTCCTGCAGCAAGCCGATCGTCAAGGTGACGGCCGGGTCCTCCTGCGCGGCGACCGGCTCGCCGAATGACACCCACGCCAGCGCGACCATCACGGCCGCCGTCCAACGACGTCTCACACCACACCTCACCAAAGAACTGCGACGTTCCAGACGTCGTCGATTGTCGAGCGACATTCTTTCTGCTCCCACTGCGGGCGCACAAGCGGTCGAGCAGCGAGGCGACGCCGGTGGGAATGCGTCACCCCCGTCACGCATGAGGGCCGCAGGCCGTTACCGTGGGGGCATCCCGCATCTCGGCCGAGTGCGGCCGAGTACGAGGTGCCTCCCATCGACGAAGTCATGACCGAAGAACCGACGCCCACGGGCTTCGCCGATCTGGGACTCCGCGATGAGTTGCTGGCCACCCTCAACGGGCTGGGCTACGAAGAGCCGACGCCGATCCAGCGCGAGGCCATCCCCCATCTCGTCGAAGGGCGAGATCTCCTCGGCCAGGCCGCCACCGGCACCGGCAAGACCGCAGCGTTCGCCCTGCCGATCCTCCAGCGGCTCCGAGCCGGCCGAGTCGACGGCCCCTTCGCCCTCGTACTGGTGCCGACCCGCGAGTTGGCGATGCAGGTCTCCGAGGCGATCTACCGCTACGGCCACGATCTCGGGGCGAACACGGTCCCGATCTACGGCGGCCAGCACATCGGACGGCAGCTCGATGCCCTGCGGCGTGGCGCCCACGTGGTGGTCGCCACCCCGGGCCGGGCGCTCGATCACATTCGTCGGGGCTCGCTCGACCTGACCAAGATCGAGATGGTCGTGCTCGACGAGGCCGACGAGATGCTCGACATGGGCTTCGCCGAGGACCTCGACGCAATCCTCGAGGCGACGCCGACCGAGCGGCAGACGGTGCTGTTCTCGGCCACGATGCCGCCCCGTCTGACGAGCATCACCCGCAACCACCTCAAGAATCCGATCAAGATCACGATCGAGCGCGAGCGTGGTGCGGCCGGCACGACTCCCAAGGTCACCCAGCGCCTTCATCGTCCCTCGCTCCCACAAGGCCAAGGCGTTGGGTCGGATCCTCGACGTCGAGATGCCCGGGCCGCGATCGTGTTCTGCCGGACGCGTGGCGAGGTCGACCAGCTCACCGAGACCCTGAACGGCCGCGGCTACCGGGCCGAGGCGCTCCACGGCGGCATGGACCAGGAACAGCGCGATCGCGTCATGGGGCGGCTGCGCAGCGGGGTCGCCGAGTTGCTCTGCGCCACCGACGTGGCCGCCCGCGGCCTCGACATCGACCACCTCACCCACGTCGTCAACTACGACGTCCCGTCCTCCCCCGAGACCTACGTCCACCGGATCGGTCGAGTCGGGCGAGCCGGACGCGAGGGCATCGCGATCACGCTCGCGGAGCCGCGCGAGCGCCGGTTGCTCGGCAACATCGAGCGGCTCACCGGCACCCGGCTCGACGTCGGCAAGGTCCCCTCGGTCGCTCAACTGCGCGAGAAGCGCATCGAACGCACCGTGACCGAGCTGCGCGAGGCCCTCGATGACGACTCGCTCGAGCAGTATCGCGACATCCTCACACCGCTGAACGAGGACCACGAACTCGAGGCGATCGCGCTCGCGGCGCTGAAGCTCGTCCACGAGCTGCGCGGTGGCGAGGACGACGCCGTCGAGATCCCCGACTTCTCCGAACCTCGCCGCGACGACCGTCCTCGCGACCGTTACGACCGGGGTGCGGGATCGCCTCGCGGTCGAAACGGCGAGGGCCACGGCTTCAAGGAGAAGCGCGGCCCGAACGGCTCGATCCGGTTCGGCAAGTCGGATCGGCCCGAGCCGGAACGCCAGCAGGGAATCGGTCGGCTCTATGTGGGCGCCGGCCGGAGCGCCGGAGTGCGCCCGCAGGATCTCGTCGGGGCCATCGCCAACGAGACCCGCCTGAACGGCAAGGACATCGGGGCGATCAAGGTGGGCGACCACTTCTCGATCGTCGAGGTCCCCGAGCGCTCGATCGACGAGGTGATCTCGCTGATGGCCGACACCACCATCAAGGGTCGCAAGGCGAAGATCCGCCGCTTCGTCGAGACCCGGCACTGACCCACGGTCGGGTTCGTCAGCCGACGAACCCCACCACGTCGATGATCAGATGGCAGCGGCCGCTGCCTCGAACCTGCACGGTGATCCCGGACGCACCGTTCGTGGAGACGACCGCCATTGTGGCTTCGGGTCTGGACCGTCGTCCTACCAGTTGATGTTCGATACGGAGGGGGCTCGATCGTTGGTGTCGGCGACGCACGAACCCCGAGCCCTCCGTCTCGGTCACCGTCAGGTTGAGCAGCACGCCGACATGAGCGTCGAGGCCGTCGATCGCCAGCGAGTCGGTCGCGGTGGTGTCGTACTTGCCCGGCTCGTCGATCCGAGAGTCCTGGAGTCGATACGGGGTGATGAGCGAGACGCCGACCGGCGCGGCTCCTGCCGCCGACGGTGCCGCGAGTGCGGCGAGTCCGGCGGCGCCGGCGATCATCGCCGGTCCGGTGTGCGTGATGAGGCCTCGGCGGCTGAGCGTGGACATCTTGATCCTCCTCCTCGGCGTAGCGGACACGCCGACGCCGTCCCGACGGCGGCCACGCTCACCTGGGTACATCGCTTGCCGGATGCAATAGTTTCATAGGCTATGTATCATGGGAGGATGCGCTCCCCGTCGACCTCGCCTGCCGGAGCGTCCGTCGAGTCGAGCGAGTCGGATCGCCCCGGAGCATCCGAGGGACGAGCGGGGACCTTCGTCTCGCTCCGGGTGCGCAACTTCCGGCTGTATTTCGTCGGACAGATGATCTCCCAGACCGGCACCTGGTTGACCACGATCGCCCAGACCTTGCTCGTGCTCCGCTTGAACGGCACCGGGCTCGTCCTCGGAGCCCTCGGCGTCGCCCAGTTCGGGCCGATGCTTCTCCTGGCGTGGGCCGGAGCCATCGCCGACCGTGCCCCCAAGCGGAAGCTGTTGATCACCATCCAGTCGCTGTCCATGGCCGTGGCCGTGACGCTCGGCGTGGTGACGTTGGCGGGTCACGCGACGCTCGGCGTCGTTCGCCGCGGCGTTGATCCGCGGGACACTCAACGCAGCCTGACGCTCCGTGCCGCCAGTCGTTCATCTCCGAGATGGTGCCCAACGAGCACTACTCGAACGCCATGAGCCTCAACGGCGCCACGATGACGACCGCTCGGGCCATCGGCCCCGCCATCGCCGGGCTCCTCGTCACCCAGGTGGGATTCGGCTGGACGTTCATGGCCGACGGCCTGTCCTTCATCGCCGTGTTGACCGGGTTGGCGCTCATGCGCCCGCACGAGCTCACGCCCGTGGTTCCCGCACCCCGACAGCCCGGTCAGATCCGCGAAGCGATCCGCCACATCCGCAGCCAACCGGAGCTGTCGGTCCCGATGGTGCTGTTGATCTTCACCGGCGTGTTGGCCTTCAACTTCGGCGTCAACATCCCGTTGCTCGTCACCGGCCCCCTCCACGCCGGCGAGGGCACGTTCACGATCCTGTTCGCGCTCATGAGCCTGGGCGGGTTGGGCGGGACGTTGCTCGTCGCCCGCGCCGGGCGGACCAGCCGGGCCCTGCTCGTCCGCTCGACCATCGCGTTCGGGCTCGCCATGGCCGTCATGGCCGCCGTACCCAACATCGAGGCCGCCTTCGTCGCCGCGTTCGGGCTCGGTGCGGCGGCGAATGCATCGGTGATCAGTGCGATGTCGAAGGTCCAGTCCTCGGCCGCTCACGAATACCGGGGCCGGGTGGCAGCACTGCTCATGGTCGTCGTGATGGGATCCACACCCTCGATCGGTGGCCCCATCATCGGAGCGATCGCCGATCGCTTCGGGGCCCGGGCCGGCATGGCGATCGGGGCCGTGGGCTGTGCGCTCGGCGTCTGGTGGGTGCTGCGGAGCGACTTCGACCCGCAGCCCCCGACCGGCCGGTCAGTCGCTCAGTAGCCCCACTTGGCGACCATCGCCAAGATCGTCACCAGCACCAGCACCGTGTCGACGACCGCCAGCATGGCGACCCGCTTGTAGCCCGCCTCGACCGCTCCGGCGTCGCCCTCGGTCGCAGCCGCTGACGTCTTGCGCGATCGGGCCGAACTGGGCACCGGCCAGTGCTCCCCGACGATGATCGTCAAGAAGCCCAGGCTCACGAAGGCGTTGGAGAACTCGTACGGGACTCGAGCTCCGCACCAACAGCAGGATCCCGGTCACCAGGATGATGACGGCGAGGTACGTGTAGTACTTCTTCGAGAGCAGGGCCACCGAGTCCCACCAGGCGGCGACGGTCGCTCCCGTCCCCCGCCCGAGGCGAGGCGTGAGCACGAACTGGACGAAGTTCGCCCCGATCCAGCCGCCGACAGCGGCGATGTGCAGGGCGAGCAACAAGTTCCGGTACACGCAAAGGGTCCCTTCGATCGGATGTGTCCCCACCGTAGGTCACCAAGGCCGTGACGAAACCGATGGCCGCCCCGGAGGGCGGCCATCGCATCGAGATCGGGCGGAAATCAGCCGAGCTGTGCCGGCGACGTCCACGAGGACGTAGGCGTTGGCGTAGCTGTAGATGCACACCTGCCCGTTCCCTCCGACGTTGGCGACCACCGAGTTGGCGATGGTCTGACCCGCCTTGTAGTTCACGTTCGAGGCGTTGGGCCGATCGGCACCGGGCATACCGGCACACCGTCACGTACCCGTCTCCGTCCGGAGCAACGACGGTCACGTTGAGCAGCACGCTGCTCGTGGCGGGCAGGATCGACCCTCGACCGCCGATCTTCACGACGTGATCGGTGAGCTTCCGACCCGGCCGAGCGTTGTCGCCGGTGGCGTTGTCGAACACTGCGGTGCCCGGGCGAGCGTCGTAGAAGCGCTGCGTGGGGCGGACAGGGGCTCGTACGACGTGTCGTTGGCGAAGTAGCCCGATGCGTCGACCAACACGTGGAGGCCTGGTAGAGAGATGCAGACTTGCCCGACCCGTCGACCTTGGCGAACACCATGTTGGCGATGATCTGGCCGACCTGGAAGCTGACGTTGGAGGAGTCCGGCCGTTCGGCATCGCACGGTACACCGTGAGGAAGCCGTCCGGACCGAGACCGATCGCCGTGACGTTCAATGCGACCGTCTTGGGCGTCCCTATCCCGGCGCGACCAGCGACCTCGAGCTGGTAGGTGGCGCCGTTGGCGATGGGAGCTCGCGGGTATTCTTGCCGTCCGCATGCCTGGAGCGCCGTCGCGGTCTCGAGCAGGCGATACGAGTGGCCAGCAGTGAACGCCGAACCGGTCGGGAAGCAGCCTGAGGCGTCGACGAGCAGGTCGCCGTGCAGCTGTAGAAGCAGACCTGCCTCCGGGACCCACCTTGGTCAGCACGGCGTTGGCGACGGTGTCGTTGAGCGCGTAGTTCTGGACGTTCGAGGCGTTCGGTCGAGCGGTCCTGCACGGATACACCGTGATGTACCCGTCACCCGGGGCGCCGACCACGGTCACGCTGAGCTGCACGGCCTCGGCATCGGCGGGGATCCCACCACGACCGGCGATCGTCACCTCGTGGTGTGCCGGATCGCCCGAGATCTTGCCGTCGCCATCGAAGAGGTTGTCGATGGTCGAGTTCGCGCCTGGTGTCCACCAGGCGCACCGGGCTGGCCAGCCCGCGATAGGGCTCGTCCACCGTGATCACCGGCGGCGGGGTCGACCCGCCCGACACCGTCTGGTTCTGCGTCTCGACGGTCAGGCCCGCACTCACCGTCGGGGTCGCGGAATCGCTCTCGCCAGCGTGGCTCGCCGTCAAGGACACGTTGTGGTCCGATTCGGCCGGAGCACCGTCGGGGGCGTGCGAACCGCCGATCGCACCGAACCCGTTGTCATGCCGAAACACAGCAGGGCCTGGTCTGCTTGACCAACAGGTGTGGAACGCCGCCGCGCCGACGCCGACGACACCGTTCAGATTGGGGATCAACTGCGGCACGCCCGTCTTGGCCGGCGAGAACGAGCCCTTGCCCAGCCGTCCGGAGGTGTTGAGGTCCAGCAGTAGACGTAGCCGCTCGTGGTCGGTGCACAGGCGTGTTGCGCTTCCGGCGCTGATGCTCTTGATCCCCGTGATGCCGAGCACCTCCGCTGCGGGAAGGCGAGGGCGCCTTCGGGCTGGTTCGAGCCGAGCTGACCGAAGTGGTTGAGGCCGTAGCAGAAGACCGAGTTGTCGGTCTTGAGGACGCAGGTGACGTCCTTGGCCGAGTGCCATGTCGGCGACGTTCTTGATCACCGTCGAGGGGATCGCCGCATTGAAGAAGGAGTCGGTGACCTCGCGGAGGTGGATCGACCTGCGTCACCGTCGGGGTCAGCCGGGATGGAGCCCCGACCGAGTTGGCCGGCGTGGTTCGATCCCCAACACATCAGGGTGGAGTCCGACAGCAGGGCGCAGGCGTGATACGGACCGGCCACGAGCTTGACGACGTTCGTCAGCGGAGGCGACGTTCGTGTTCGGGAACACGAAGTCACGAACGTTGACGTTCACACTCTTCTTGACCTGACGAGGGGTGGGGAACGACTTCTTCGAGGGCGTTGGATTGTCCAGATCGGTCGGCATCAAGCCGTCTGCAGTCGTGGTGGTCTCGTCGCCCGAACCGAGCTGGCCGACGTAGTTTCACCCCAGCAGTACGGAACACCTTGGCCGCCGACGGCGACGTCAGGGCGCAGGTGAAGTACTCACCGGCGGTGATCTGAACCGTCTTGCCGTCGATGTTGCTGCCGGCGACCAGGGGTGGACGTGCTCGCGCCGGCCTTGCCCAGCTGACCCGAGTTGTTGCTCCCCCAGCAGTACACCTGCCGGGTCTCGGTGAGCGCACAGGTGTGGTTGTGGCCCAGGGCCAGATCGACCACGTTGGTCAATCCGGGCACCTGAACGGGCACGTTGGTCGACGTCGCCCCACCCGCGGCGCTGCTCAGCTGCCCGGTGTCGTTGAGGCCCCAACACTTGACGGTTCCCGACGGCGTGATCGCGCAGGTGTGGTAGTAGCCGGTCACGACGTTGTCGAAGCCGACCTCAGTGGCCGCCGCCGCACTCGTCGCGCCGAGCACCGGCACGGCCAAGGCCACGATTGCCAATGCGAGCGCCGCTTTGGCTCGCCGAAGAATCCTCATCATGCTCACTTCCCGGGCGGGGTGCCGCTGAGGTGCCCGTCCCGCGCCTCGCACACACACGTGTTTTGAACCCGGCCAACCTAGGTCGGGATTCAAGGGCGGAACGAGGGACGCACCCCTGCTGACCGGGCATTGAGCCGATCGACCTAGAGCTGCGGGACGCCCCGATGACGCCACGTCATTCGATGGAGTGAGCTGCCGATTCTTCGGGCCGCGAGCGGTGCCCAGCGGCCAGGTGGCCCGTGACTCCGCACCCGGATCCGAGCGGTCAGCGAACCTCGACGAGGTCGACCACGAAGACCAAGGTCTCCCCGCCTCGGATCACTCCGCCCGCGCCTCGCTCGCCGTAGCCGAGGTGGGGAGGAATGGTCAGCCGGCGACGCCCGCCGACCTTCATGCCCTGCACGCCGCGGTCCCAACCCGCGATCACGTGGCCGGCGCCCAACGGGAAGTCGAAGGTCGATCGACGGTCCCACGACGCGTCGAACTGCGCCTTGTTCGACCAGGCGACCCCGACGTAGTGCACGACGACGGTCGAGCCGACGGTCGCCTCGGCGCCCTCGCCGACGATCTCGTCCTCGACCACCAGGTCGCCAGGGGGGTCGGTCTCGGGAATCTCGACGGTCGGCTTGGTGCGATCACTCATGCGGTCAACGTAGCCCGCCGAGGTCGACCCCTCGTCGGACCGCCCAGCACTCTCGCGCCCTGGCTCCGAGCGCTCGACGGTCGACCCGGAACCAGCCGCGCCCGATCTTCGAGATTCAAACGAGAAAACATGAGTTGCAACGACTCATGTTTTCGTTATCATCAACGCTGCAGTTGGTTCATCCGACACACTCAGGAGACAGAACGATGCTCGTCCAGCGTCCCACCACCCCCAACCGGCCCCTGACCTCCCTGACCCCCTTCGACCGAGCCTTCACACAGCTCACCCGGGACCTCTTCGCTCCCGTGCGGCGCCAGCCCGATGTCGACGCCGCCTGGCAGAACGGCTCGCTCGTGCTGACCGTCGACCTTCCGGGCGTCTCGCCCGAGCATGTCTCGGTGCAGGTCGCCGAGCACGCACCCTGACCATTTCGGTCGCCGAGCAGAGCGGAACCGAGGCGTCCAACTGGCAGCGCAGCTTCCGGCTCGGCGCGGCCCTGGACCCGGAGTCGATCCATGCTCACCACCTCCACGGACGACTCACCGTCACCGTGAACGAGCAGGCGGCGCCGACGCCTCGAACCATCGAGATCGACACGACCGTGCCGGCCACCCCCGTGGCCGAGGCTCGCAGACCGCAGCGCTCGACGCCACCTCGACCGGGGATGAGGCCGGCCCCGACACCGAGCGTTCGAGCACCGAGACCTCGGGCCCGAGACGAACTGACGAGACCGAGGCGCGCCGACCGCGATCGGGTCGATTCGATCGGGACCCCGGCGCGAACGAAGAACCGGCTGACCAGATCAGACCGGGCGAGGGCCCGAACCGGCGAGCACGTCGGCCAGGGCCCTCGCCGCGCCGGTCGCCCGCTCCGGTGGCAGGGCAGCGACCGAGCAACGGATCGCCGAACCGGAGCGATGGCGAAAACGTGCCCCACCGAGCACGGCCCACCCCCTCGCCGCCATCCCCACCACGACCTCGGACTCCTCCGGCACCGCCACCCAGACGTTCCATCCGGATGCGCCTGCCAGTTCCGCCGTCGGCCATGGCGACACCCCGGCATCGTCGAGCGCGGTCACCAGGGCACGTCGGCGGAGCGCATAACTCGCCGTGGCTCGCTCGATCTCGGCTCGCCGGGCCGGATCGGTCAGGGCCCGGCCGATCGCTCGTTGCAAGCGGTGGCTCACCCACCCGGGGCCGACTCGGAACCGCTGGTCGACCCGGTCCACCGTGACGTCGTCACCGGTCACCACGGCGATGCGCCAGTCCGGCCCGAACGTCTTGGCGAAGGAGTGGACCAACGCCCACGGTCGACCGGATCCGTCGCCGGCACCGACCAGCTCGAGCGGGACACCGGACACGTCACCGGAGTGATCGTCGTGCACGACCAGTACGTCGGGCGACGGCCAGGTGGCGGTGAGTCGAGCCGCTCGCGCCGCAGTGAGCGCAGCGCCGGTCGGGTTCTGGGCGCGGCGTGACGACGACGGCCTGCACCGAACCGAGGACCGAGGCCAGTCCTCGGGCACCATGCCCGCGTCGATGCGAACGGGCACGACGCCGAGCCCCAGCGCGAGCGACGTGCACGACGCTCGGGTACCCGGGGTCCTCGACGGCGATCGCGCCACCGGGGCGCAGATGCGCCGCCAGCACTCGCTCGACACCATCCATCGCCCCGCACACCGCCACGAGTGGTCCATCCGGGACGCCTTGTCCCGCCAGCCAGTGCCGAGCGCCGGACTCGAACCGAGCATCGAGGGGCGCCTCCCGTAGGTGGTGCGCACCGGTGGACCGATCGGGACCGCGGGAGCAGGGCCGCATCGGGGTTTCCCGACCGCAGGTCCACCAGTCCGGCCGGCAGGGCGTCGACCTGGAGCGCCGGCGCGACGGTACGACTCGACACGAACGTCCCGGCCCGCCCTCGACCGACGATCACCCCGATGGGCGAGCGTTCGATACGCCGCGGCGACCGTGCCTGGGGCGACGGCTCGCTCGCAGGCGAGGGCGCGCACCGTCGGCAGCCGGTCGCCGGGGCCCAGCGTTCCGACTCGGATGGCGTCCTCGAACTCCCGGGCCAGGGCGTCGGAACCGACGGCCGGCGACGGGTCGGCGACCGGCGAATTTCGATCGTCGGTCTCGTCGCCCATGGCGTAGATTCTGCCATGACACGAACCAGCGAACGTATCGGTACAAACACCTCGGTGACCTCGCCACCGAGTGCCGCCGCCACGATTCGAGTCGAGACCCGAGCGCACTACGACCGCGAGACGATCGATTCCTTGCTCGACGAGGGTCTCGTCGCCCACGTCGGGTTGGTCGCCGAGGACGGGCGACCGGTGGTGGTCCCCATGTTCTACGCCCGGCGAGGCGACGAACTCCTGCTCCACGGCTCCCCCGCCACTCGTCTGCTGCGGTCGATGAAGCGCGGCGTCCCGATCTGCGTGACGGTCACCCACGTGGACGGGCTGGTGCTGGCCCGGAGTGCGTTCCATCACTCGATGAACTTCCGGTCGGTGGTCGTGTTCGGGGTGCCGAGGCTGCTCACCGGCGACGAGGCCGTCGACGCCCTCGACTCGTTCATGACCCATCTGATCCCGGGCCGGCTCGAACAACTCCGACCGATGACTCGGGCCGAGATCCTCGGCACCTCTGTCGTCGCGGTGCCGATCGACGAGGCCTCGGCCAAGATCCGAGCCGGCGGTCCGATCGACGACGACGAGGACCTCGACGAGGCGGTGTGGGCAGGGGTCCTCCCGCTGTCCCTCACGCCCGGCCCGCCGATTCCGGCCGCCGATCTGCGCTCCACCCCGGTCCCGCCCGACCACGTCGAGTCCTGGACGGTGCACCGCAATGCCCCGACGACCTGACCCTCGGCCCCGTCCGGCAGGGTCGCGAGCCCCACAGCCGCGGGTACCTCCACGGGTACCATCGCAGCGATGCAATGGCCCCAGGAGTCCGTCGCCCTGAGCGACGCAGAGCATGCGGCGTGGCGCTCGCTCCTGTTCGCGAACCTGCTGCTCACTGCGGAGTTGGACCATCAACTCCGTCGAGACGCCCACCTGTCGCTCGGCTACTACGGGATGCTCGCCCGGCTCGCCGAGTCCCCGGACCATCGGCTTCGGATGAGCGATCTCGCCCTGTTGACCGCATCGTCACCGAGTCGCCTGACCCACGCGATCACCCACCTCGAGCGCGCCGGCCTGGTCGAACGCAAGCCGTCCCCGAGGATCGGCGGGTGCAGTTCGCGGTGCTCACCGCAGCCGGTCTCGACGCGCTCGAGGCGGCGAGTGACCAGCACCTGGACACCGTGCGCCGGGCGGTCTTCGATGCGCTGCGCCCCGAACAGATCGACGCGATGCACGACGTGATGTCGACCTTGGTCCAGCACCTCGATCCGAGCGTGGCGAGCCAGATGGGGATCGCACCTCGCGAGGAGTGAACCTGCCCTCGAGCCGGCCCCCGAGGTGGTCGTCGGAGCGGGAGCCGTGTAGAAGTGGAGGCGATGGCCTGGATCGTCGCGGACGGACGTGTACTCGCGTCGGCAGAGGTCGCCGAGGGGCGCTCGGAGCGGGCGCGCGGCGTGCTCGGCAGAGACGGCATGGACGGAGCGCTCGTGCTTCGCCCCTGTCGATGGGTGCACACCTTCGGCGTGCGATTCCCCCTCGACGTGGCGTACCTCGACGCCGACGGGATCGTGGTCAAGACGTTGCACATGCACCGCAACCGCCTCGGAATCCCGGTCTGGCGGAGCGATGCGGTGATCGAGGCGGAGGCAGGAGCGTTCGCCCGTTGGGCCCTGCACGTCGGGGACCGACTCGAGATCCGCGAATGAGTCGTCCACCGGCCGGATCGCTCGTTCTCGTCGCCACCCCCATCGGGAATCTGGGAGACCTGTCGGCCCGGGCACTCGACGTGCCCGGCCACGCCGACGTGGTGGCCTGCGAGGACACCCGCCGAACCGGCTTGCTGCTGTCGCGCCACGGTGTCAGTGGGCGCCTCGTCGTCGTCAACGAACACACCGAGGTCGATCGGCTTCCACAATTGCTCGACCTGTTGGCGGCGGTGCCACCGTCGCGCTCGTGAGCGACGCCGGTTCGCCGGGTATCAGCGATCCCGGCGAGCGCCTCGTGGCCGCAGCGGTCGACGCTGGGGTCCTGGTCACGGCGGTCCCCGGGCCTGCGGCGGCCGTCATGGCGGTGTCGATCAGCGGCTTGCCCACCGGCCGCTGGGTGTTCGAGGGCTTCCTGCCCCGTTCCGGCGCGGCCCGCAAGAGCCGCCTCGCCGAGGTCGCGGCGGAGCGTCGCACCACCGTGTTGTACGAGGCGCCCCATCGGCTCATCCGGTCGATCGACGAGCTCCGAGCCGCCTGTGGTGGCGACCGCCGCATCGTGCTCGCTCGGGAACTGACCAAACTCCACGAGGAGGTCTGCGAGGCACGCTCGACGAGGCCGTCGAGCGGTGCCAGGAGGTCGATCCCCAGGGTGAGTACGTGCTCGTCCTGGCCGGCGCGGCCGCCGAGGCCCCTGCCGACGACGACGCCATCCGGGCCGCGCTCCGAGCCAGCCTCGCCGCCGGCGCCACGACCAAGTCGGCCGTCGCCGAGGTGACGGCGGCCCTCGGCGTGGCCAAACGTCGCGTACTCCCTCGCTCTCTCGCTCCAGGCCTGAGGTCGTCCCGCTAGCGTCTGGCCGGGAGATGTCGGAACTTCACCAGATCACGTCATCGGGGCCCGCCGCGCGTTCTTCGATCTCGACCGGACGCTCATCACCGGGTCGTCGGCGTTCGTGTTCGGGTTGGCAGCCTGGCGCTCGGACCTGATGTCGACCAGCCAACTCGTGCGCGATGGTGCCGGAGCGATGGCGTTCAAGCTGGTCGGCGATGTGGGCGGGGACGCCGCGGAACGGGTTCGCGAGCGGATCCTGGGCGCGGTCGAGGGGGTCGAGCGCGACGTCCTCGTCGCGCTGAACGAGACGGTGCTCCCCAAGCTGCTCGAGCGAGTGCGGCCGGAATCTCGATCGCTCGTCGAGTCCCACCGCCGCTTCGGGCGGGCGACCTACATCGTGTCGGCGTCGCCTCGAGAGATCGTGGAGCCGCTCGCCCACGCCCTCGGGATGACCGACGGGATCGGGACGGTGTCCGAGGTCGTCGAGGGTCGGTACACCGGCCGGCTCGATGGCCCGTTCTGCTACGCCGAGGGCAAGGTGGACGCGATCCGTTCCATCGCCAATTGGGAGGGCTTCGACCTCCACCAGTGCTACGCCTACAGCGACTCGATCAGCGATCTCCCGATGCTCGAAGCCGTCGGCCACCCGGTCGCCGTCAATCCGGACTCGAAGCTCGAGCGGGTGGCGCGCGCCAAGGCCTGGCCGATCGTGATCTTCGCCGGACGCACCAAGGCGATGATCCGTCGCACCACGATCGGTGTCGCCGCGGCGGGTCTGGCCAGCGGTTCCTTCGCCGCCGGCTGGCAGGCTCGCGGTCGTCGGTGACCGCACGGCATCTCTGACCGTACGGCATTTCTGACCGCACGGCATCGGTGGCCTCACGGCATCGGTGACCTCAGCTCGTCGGGGGCCGCAGCGGCGTCAGGGCCAGCTGGCGTGACTGGGCGACGAGCCGGCCTTCGGAATCCCACACCTCACCGTCCTCCTCGAAGAACCCGTTCTGCAAGAAGCGGGTCTCGAACAGGCAACGAACCGGACCGGGCGACGGGACGGCGCGCAGGTGCACCGTCAGTTCGAGGGTCGGCACCCAGCCGGGTTCGAGCTCGAGGTTGAACACCGTCGGAGGGAAGGCGTCACAGGCGAGCAGGAGCGACAACGGGTCGATGTCGCGCCCGTCGGCGAACCCGAACCAGCCCCGCTGGACCGGTGAGCCCGATGGGCGTCCCGTGGCGAACTTGTCGTCGTCGGGATGGAGCCGGACGTCGACCTTCCCCATGAGCGAGGGGGCATCGTCGGCGAGCTCACGCGAGCGGGCGACCTCGAAGGGCGGCAGGTCCGGCGGCTCGGCCCGGATCAGGCGCGGCTCGTCGGGGTGGGCGCCGGCGAGATCTCCGAACGTGCCGAGCACCCGGATCACCTCTCGTCCCCCTTGGCGCAGCGAACCCGACACGGTCGCGAATCTCCGGCCCGACTTGAGCACCTCGGTGATCGTCTCGGCCGGTCCCGCCTTGCCCGGGGACAGGTAGTGAGCGGTGACGGTGACCGGATCGGGACGGCCGCACGCGGCCCGCATCGCCTGCACCGCGAGCGCCAGCAGATAGCCGCCGTTGGCGTTGCCGTGGATGTCCCAACCATCGTGGATCTCCGAGGCGTACACGCCACCGTCGATCGGCTGGACCCGAGTGGCGGCGTCGAACTCGTACGTCGTCATCCGGCCAGTCTGGAGGGGAGCGCTCCACAATCCCGCACCCTGCAGATCCGCTGTCGTGGGTAGCCTCGCCGACGTGGGCAACCGCTTCTATCTCACCACCCCGATCTACTACGTGAATGCCCGGCCCCACCTCGGGCACGCGTACACGACGATCGTGGGAGACGCACTCGCCCGCTGGCATCGGCTCCTCGGCGACGATGTCGAGTACCTGACCGGGACCGACGAGCACGGGCTCAAGATCCAGCAGGCGGCAGAGGCGGCCGGGATGACCCCGCTCGAGTTCGCCGACTCCATCGCGCCCGAGTTCGCGGCGGCGTGGGACCGGCTCGCCATCACCAACACCGACTTCATCCGCACCACCGAAGCACGCCACAAGGTCGCGGTCACCAAGCTCCTCCAGGCGTGTTACGACGCCGGCGACATCGAAATCGGCACCTACTCGGGCCTCTACTGCGTGGCCTGCGAGGAGTACTACACCGCGGACGAGCTCGATCCGGGCGACCTGTGCCCGATCCACAAGCGCCCGGTCGATCACTTCGAGGAGGAGAACTACTTCTTCCGCCTCTCGCGCTTCCAGGATCGGTTGCTCGAGTTCTACGAGCAGCACCCCGATGCGATCGTGCCCGCCCACCGGCGCAACGAGGTGATCGGCCTGATCAAATCGGGACTGCGCGACTTCTCGATCTCGCGCACCAGCCTCACGTGGGGCATCCCCCTCCCGTGGGACCCGAACCACGTGGCCTATGTCTGGTTCGATGCGCTGACCAACTACCTGTCGGCCGTCGGGTACGGGTCGGACGACGAACGATTCGCCGACTGGTGGCCCGTCGACTACCACCTCATCGGCAAGGACATCATCCGCCACCACTGCGTGTACTGGCCGGCGATGCTGATGTCGGGCGGTGTCGAGCTGCCCAAGGGCTGGGCCGTGGGCGGGTGGTTGCTGGTCGGCGGCGAAAAGATGAGCAAGACCGCGGGCAACGTCGTGAACCCGCTCGACCTCATCGACGAGTTCGGCGTCGACGGATTCCGCTACTACGTGCTCGCCGACACCCCGTACGGGGCGGACGGGGACTTCACCTACGAGGGACTCACCAGCCGCTACAACAGCGATCTGGCCAACAACCTCGGCAACCTGCTGTCGCGCGTCGCGACCGTGGTGGCCAAGAAGTGCAACGGGGTCGGCCCGGCCCCCGCCCCCGAGAGCCCGCTGGCGGCCGTCGCCGCCGAGGCCGTGACGGCGACCTCGGCTGCCTGGGACCACGTGCAACCGAGCCGGGCGCTGGAGGCCACCTGGGCCCTCGTCCGGGGCACCAACGGTCACCTGGAGGCGAACGAGCCGTGGAAGGCCGAACCGGGACCGGCCCTCGACGCCGTCATGGGCGACGCGCTCGAAGCGCTGCGCCTGGCCGCGCTGCTGGCGAGCCCGGCGATACCGGCCACGGCCCAGGCCATCTGGGAGCGGATCGGACTGCCCGGAGCCGTCGAGGACCAGCGCCTCCCCGACGCCGCGACCTGGGGTGGCTACCCGGGTGGGCTGACGGTGACCAAGGGCGATCCGCTGTTCCCGCGCAAGCAATGAGCTCGCCCACTCCCTCCCCTGGGGTGATCGATTCGCACTGTCATCTCCCGCTCGACCACGCCGAGGAGTTGGTGGCCGCCGCCCACGAGGCCGGTGTGGACCAGATGATCAGCGTCGGCTGCAACCGGGCCAGTTCGCTCGAAGCCCTGGCGGTCGCGCACGCCCACCCGTCGGTTCATGCCACCGTCGGTCTGCACCCGCACGACGCCAAGGACGGCGTCGACAGCATCCGCGACCTGTTCGACCAGCCGGGAGTCCTCGCGGTCGGCGAGTGCGGACTCGACTACTACTACGAACACTCGCCGCGTGACGTGCAACGGGTCGCCTTCGCCGAGCAGATCGCGCTGGCCCACGAGCGGCAGCTCCCGCTCGTCATTCACACCCGCGACGCCTGGGACGACACCTTCGCCGTGCTCGAATCCGTCGGCGTCCCGGATCGGACGATCTTCCACTGCTTCACGGGCGGCCCGAGCGAGGCCGAGCGGTGCCTCGAGCTGGGCGCATACCTCAGCTTCTCGGGCATCGTGACGTTCAAGAGCGCGATCGAGCTCCATGAAGCCGCGGCCCGCTGTCCCGACGACAGGTTCCTGGTCGAGACCGACTCGCCCTACCTCGCTCCCGTGCCGTTTCGGGGAAGAAGAACCAACCGGCCCATGTGACACTCGTCGCTGCGCCTCGCAGAACTCCGCAGGACCTCGATCGAATCGGTCGTGGAGATGACGCGCCGGACAACGATGATTGCGTTTTCGTTGACAGATTCGTAACGTCACTGGCGCGATGCGGGCGGCACCGTCCGCCGCCTGTGCTGGATGAAGAAGGACGTACTGGTGTTCGAGGAGCCCGGGGACCTACGGCGGCTGGTGATCGCCGTCGTCGTCACCATCGCCGCGCTCCCGTTCCTGTGGTCCGGGCACAGTGACGCACCCGACTCCGTCGCCACGATCGGGGCCACGGTCAGCGACGGGATGGAGCTGTCCGGCATGGAAGCCTCGAGGCGAGGAACTGGCCAGCTCGACCTACCTCGTGGATCCGCTGGCGCCGTCCACCGCGATCACCCGACCGAACGTCGTGACCATCGATGTCTCCCAGCCCTGCCGGAGAACACCGTCTCCGGGCTGGCCGACTACCAACGCTGGACCACGGCGACCTCGGCCGACCACCCGTGCGGCACCACCTTCGCTCCGTTCGGGGCTCGGGTCGTGGTGACCAACGTCGACAACGGCTACCGGGTGTCGTGCACCAACGTCTCGAGCAAGGAGCTCCCGCCTGGGCGCGTGATCCTCCTCGACACGTCCGTGATGCTGGAACTGGCGGACCTGAGCGACTCCCCGATCTCGGTCACGCTGTCATGGTGACCCGAGGATGACCATCACTCGCTCCCAAGCGATCGAACTTCTCAAGGCCAACAACCTCGCACCCCGTCGTGCCTTCGGCCAGAACTTCGTCGTCGACCCCAACACGGTGCGGCGGATCGCACGGATCGCCGACGTCGATCGGTCGTCCCACGTGGTCGAAGTCGGCGCCGGGCTCGGATCGCTCACCCTCGCCCTGGCCGAAACCGGCGCCCAGGTGCTCGCCCTGGAGATCGACGACGGACTGGTCAAGGTCCTGCGCGCCAACGTGGCGGAGCTCGACAACGTGCGGGTCGTCCACGCCGACGTGACCAAGATCGACCTCAACCACGAGCTCGGCCGCGACCAGCGCTGGTGCCTGGTCGCCAACCTGCCGTACAACATCGCGACGCCCCTCGTCATGAACGTGCTCGATCAGGTCCCGATCGTCGAACGGATGCTGGTCATGGTCCAAAAAGAAGTGGCCGAGCGGTTCGTCGCCGGGCCGCGCACCTCGGCCTACGGCGCGGTCACGGTCAAGGTGAACTATTGGGCCGAGGCGCGGATCGAGGGGCTCGTGCCGCCGACGGTGTTCCTGCCGAAGCCGAACGTCGATTCGGCACTCGTGTCGATCGTTCGGCGGCCCAAGCCCGCGATCCCGGTCAACATCGACCGGGACTGGCTGTTCACCCTGGTGCGGGCGGGGTTCGCCCAACGCCGCAAGATGCTGCGCCGGTCACTGGCCGGCCTGGTCGACATCACCGGCTTCGAGCGAGCCGGCGTGTCACCCGAGGCGAGAGCCGAAGAGCTCGACGTCTGGGCCTGGGGGCTGCTGGCCAACCACGCCGAGCGCGTTTCGATCCCTCGCTGACGTCGTGTCGCAGGATCAGGCACCGACGACGATGCGTCTCGAGGCCCCGGCCAAACTGACCCTCGAGCTCCGCATGACGGGGGTTCGAGATGACGGCTACCACCTCATCGACGCCACGATGGTGACGCTGGAACTCCATGACGTCGTCGAGTTCCGGACCCCGGGCCGCGGACTCACCGCGTCCGGGCCGTTCGCCGACGGCGTTCCGCTCGGGCCGGAGAACCTCGTCGCCAAGGCGCTCGCCCTCACCGGCACGACGGCGGCGATCCATCTCCACAAACGGATTCCCCACGGCGGCGGACTGGGCGGGGGCTCGGCCGACGCCGCCGCCGTGCTGCGGTGGGCGGGATGGACCGACGTCGCCGGAGCCAGTCGCCTCGGGGCGGACGTGTCGTTCTGCCTGGTCGGGGGCCGCGCTCGAGTGCGCGGTATCGGGGAGCAGATCGAACCACTGGACCCCATGCCCGAGGCGATCACGACGATCTCCCCGCCCTTCGGGTGCTCGACCCCGGTCGTGTACCGGGCCTGGGACGACCTCGGCGGGCCCCGGTCCTCGGGCCCGAACGACCTCGAGCCGGCGGCACTGGCCGTCGAGCCGCGCCTCGCCCAGTGGCGGGACCGGATCCGTGAGGTCGTCGGCACGCCGCCGATCCTCGCCGGATCGGGCGCCACATGGTTCGTCCGCGGCGCGCACCCCGAACTCGTCGACGCCTGCCCGGACGGCCACGTGGTCGTCACCCGGACCCGGGCGTGACGACGTTGGCGTGACGGCGTTGGCCTGACGGGTGTTCCGCAGACGCGCCACGACCGCCCGGCACCGGAGCGGCGGGCGGTCGTCGAACGTCGTCCCGGGCCCCAGGGACCCGGTTGGACGTGGTGTTACTTGTTGCGGCGTTGGAAACGCGTGCGCTTCAGCATCTTGCGGTGCTTCTTCTTTCGCATGCGCTTACGGCGCTTCTTGATCAGCGAACCCATAGGGTCGCAGACGCTATCGTCGGACGCGGCGAAAAAGCCAAGAGACGATCGACGCATCACCGGTCACTCCTCGGCCGGCGACGGTCGTGCCCGAACCACGCGAGGCGCACGGCCCGGGTGAGCGGCTAGCGTTTCTGACGTCCCGATCGGGGGTCGTCCAACCGGCAGGACTACGGATTTTGATTCCGTCAATAGGGGTTCAAGCCCTCTCCCCCGAACTCTCACGGGCCCGCCGATCGGCGGGCCGTGGCGGTCCGGCTTCCGATCCCGGCGCGCTAGAACGGGACATGCCGGTCTCCGCCATCGTCCTTGCCGCCGGGCACGGAACGCGCATGCGTTCCACCCGGCCCAAACCGCTCCACATGATCTGTGGACGACCGATGGTGATGCATGTCATCCACTCCTCGAGCTGGTCGAGGTCGACCGAACCGTCGTGGTCGTCGGACACGGCGCCGAGCAGGTCACGAAGAAGGTGCAGGAGCAGTCACCGGGCTGGGCGGGCGTGAGCTTCGTCGAGCAGACCGACCAGCGCGGCACCGGTCACGCGGTGATCGTCGGCCTCACCGCGTTTCCCGATGATCCGAGCGCCGAGCTCGACGACACCAGCAACATCGTCGTGCTGCCGGGCGACACCCCGCTGCTGCGCAAGGAGACGATCGACGACTTCCTCGCCTTCCACGAGTCGAGCGGCCATGCGGCGAGTCTGCTGACGGCCGAGATGGCCGATCCGAGCGGCTACGGACGCGTCGTGCGGGGCAAGGACGGTCGGGTCATGCGCATCGTGGAGCAGCG
Organism: Ilumatobacteraceae bacterium; assembly: GCA_041394645.1. Taxonomy (GTDB): domain Bacteria; phylum Actinomycetota; class Acidimicrobiia; order Acidimicrobiales; family Ilumatobacteraceae; genus JAWKHV01. The sequence continues at coordinate 173,047 of JAWKHV010000003.1, forward strand.
AGACGCCTCCCCGAGGAGCTGGCGATCACCGAGATCAACACCGGCATCTACGCGTTCCGGCGCGATCTGCTCGGGCCGGCGCTGCGCCGCATCAGCCCCGAGAACGCCCAGGCGGAGTACTACCTGACCGACGTGGTGCAGGTGCTCGCCGAGATGGGCCACCGGACCGGAGCGATGAGCGCGTCCGACCCGGCCGAGACCCAGGGGGTCAACGATCGTTGGCAGCTGGCCCTCGCCGAGCGCGAGCTGCGTCGCCGCACGAACAAGCAGTTCCTGCTGAACGGCGTCACCATGCTCGATCCGCGCCAGACCTTCATCGACGTGACCGTCGAGCTGGGTCGCGACGTGACCCTGTTCCCGGGCACCATCCTCCAGGGCCGCACGATCGTGGGCGATGGCGCCGAGATCGGACCGGATACCAGGTTGGTCGACTGCACGGTCGGGGCCGGCGCCACCGTCGAGAACACCGTCGGCCACGACAGCGAGATCGGTGCAGGTGCACACGTCGGCCCCTTCGCGAGCCTCGGACCGGGAAGCTCTGTCACATCTGACCAAACCACAGGAGCCTTCTACACTGGCCGACCGGGCTGACCGGGCCACCGGGCTGCCTGGTCGCCAACGGACGAAAGGGCTGCACGCCGATGGAGAAGGTCACCACCAAGCGCATGGCGCTCTACTCGGGTCGCACCCACCGAGCGCTGGCCGAGGAGGTGGCCGAGCACCTCGAGGTCACGCTCGGTCAAGACAACCTGGTCGACTTCGCCAACGGTGAGATCCGCCCTCGTTTCGAGAAGAGCATTCGCGGGTCCGACGTGTTCATCATGCAGGTCCACGCCGGCTCCGACGGTCGTTCGGTCAACGACTCGATCATGGAGCAGCTGATCATGATCGACGCCGCCTACCGGGCCTCGGCCAAACGCATCACCGCCGTCTGTCCGTTCTACGGCTACGCCCGCCAGGACCGCAAGGCCGAGGGGCGCGAGCCCATCACGGCGAAGCTGATCGCCGAGTTGTTCCAGGCGGCGGGGGCCAAGCGGATGGTGTCGATCGATCTCCACTCCGGTCAGATCCAGGGTTTCTTCGACGGCCCGGTCGATCACCTCACCGCAATCCCGGTCCTCGAGGACTACATCCGGACCAACGGCGTCGATCCGGTGATCGTGAGCCCCGACGCCGGGCGGATCAAGGTGGCCGAACGCATGGCCCAGCACCTCGGCGCCGACCTGGCGTTCATCTACAAGCGCCGGCCGAAGGGGACCACGAACGTGGCCATCGCCCGCGATGTGATCGGTGACGTCGAGGGACGCCAGTGCATCCTGGTCGACGACATGATCGACACCGCGGGCACGATCGTGTCGGCGTGCGAGGTCCTGAAGGCCAAGGGCGCCGCCGACGTCTGGGCGATGGCGACCCACGGGTTGCTCTCCGGCCCGGCAGTGGAACGCCTGACGAACGCTCCGATCAACCGGGTCGTGGTCACCAACACCCTGCCGATGCCGGCCGAGAAGCACTTCGGCAAGCTCGAAGTCCTGTCGATCGCCAAGATCATCGCCGACGCACTCGACGCCGTGTTCGAGGACACCAGCGTGAGCGAGATCTTCGGCGGAGAGAACCTTTCCTGACAACCGACGGCGGGGCGAGTTTCAAGCAGGCATCGCGCACCCGTAGGATTGACCGCCGTTTGCTGAAGCCTGCGTGGAGGACCGCGCCATGTCTCAAGTTCTGCTCGTCGCCGAAACCGGTCGCACCAAGGGGTCGGCTTCATCGCGTCGCCTCCGTGCCGAGGACAAGATCCCTGCGGTGGTGTATGGCCACGGCATGGACCCGCTGTCCATCGCCGTCAACCGCCGTGATCTGCGTCTCGCGCTCAGCGGCGCGGGCGGCATGAACACGCTGCTGTCACTGGAGGTCGAAGGGACGAAGTACCCGGCGATCATCAAGGAGATCCAGCGCCATCCGATCCGCCGGAACGTCAGCCACATCGACTTCCTCCAGGTCAACGTCAACGAGGAGATCACCATCTCGGTGCCGCTGCGGCTCGAGGGTGAGGCCAAGGCCGTCCTCAGCGACGGCGGGATGATCGACCCGGCGGTGGACTCGATCGAGATCATCTGTACCCCGAACACCATGCCGACCGAGATCGTCGTCGACGTGACGGCGATGCAGCCCGGCGACGTGATCCGGCTCGCCGACATCACCCTGCCCGCCGGCACCAGCTCGCCGTCGGACCCCGACATGGCCGTCGTGACTGCCCTGCAGACCGCGGCGGGCCTTGCCGAGGACGATACGACCGAGGATGGCGAGTCGGCCGACGCCGAGGGCGGGGACGACGCTCCCGCAGCCGAGGAAGCCTCGGAGTAAGCGGTGCGCGGCGGAAGCGAACGCCGCGGGACCCCGTCGGATCTGCTCGTCGTGGGGCTCGGAAACCCGGGCTCGAAGTACGAGCGGAGCCGGCACAACGTCGGTGCCGAGGCCGTGGCCAAGCTGGCCAGCGACCACGGCGCCACGCTGAAAGCAGGAAAAGAGCGAGCGCTCGTGGCCGAGATCACCCTCGGCGGCGAGCGGCTCGCTCTCGCATTTCCCACCACCTACATGAACGATTCGGGCGAGTCGGTCGTGCGCCTGGTCAAGCGATACGGCATCGTCGAGCCGACGGCCCTGGTGGTGGTGCACGACGAGCTGGACCTGCCGCCGGGTGTCGTGAAGGTGAAAGCCGGCGGCGGGCTCGCCGGCCACAACGGGCTGCGGTCGATCACCCAGCACCTCAAGACCCAGGACTATCTGCGGGTGCGGATCGGCGTCGGCAAACCTCCCTCCAAGGAGGCGGGCGCCGGGCACGTCCTCAACCGGGTTCCTGCCTCCGAGCGGGCGATCCTGGACGAGGCGGTCGTGGTGGCGTGCGAAGCCATCGAGTTGATCGCCCGACACGGGGTCGACCGAGCCATGCTCGAGATCAACGGCCGCCCGGTTCCCTGAATCGGGGCCACCGATCTGATCCAGGTGACTTGGAGTCGCACATCTGCGATGCTGCCCGAAGTGGAACGCGTCGATGTGGGAGTGCTCGGCCCGCTACGACTTCTCGTCGGCGGTGCACCGGTTCCGGTCGAACGGGTCCAGACCCGGGCCCTGATCGCGCTGTTGGCCCTGAGCCCCGGCCGCGTCGTCGGTTTCTCCACCCTGATCGACACGCTCTGGCCGCTCGATCGGCTCCCCCAGCGACCCGTCGATGCGCTGCGCACGATCGCGGCGCGGGCCCGCGCCGTGCTCGGCGACCAGATCCTCACGACGCATCCCGACGGCTACGAACTCGTCCTCGACAGGGACCGGATCGACCTGCACCGGTTCGCGGCGCTGGCGGCCAAGACGTCGGATTCCGACGCCCTCGGTGAAGCCCTCGCGCTCTGGCGAGGCGAGCCCTTCGCCGACTGTGGGGCCGTCCGGCGGTTGACGTTCACCCGAGAGCACCTCACGAACCAACGATTGGAGATCGGTCGGCGACGAATCCAACTGCTGCTCGACCACGGCGACGCCCGCCGAGCCGCCCGAGTCGCTGGTTCGCTGCTGACGGAGCATCCCTACGAGCGAGACCTGCCGTTCCTCGCCGCCGTGGCGCTCGAACGGCTCGGACGAGTCGCCGACGCCCGACTCGTCCTACAACACGCCCGTCGCATGGTGCTCGACGAAGACCCCGGTGACGACGTCTCCGAGTTCGACCGCGAGCTCGCCCGCCTCGAGCCACTGGCGGCCGCCCATCCGGTCCCTGCCCCCCGGTCGAGCCCGCCGGCCGAGGTGCCCAACTCGCTCGCCGGTCACGCCATCGACCTCGTCGGTCGGGAGCACGAACTCACGTGCCTGCGCGAGGCGGCCCTTCGGGCCCGCACGACCGGACAGGTCGTGGTCGCCATCGGCGAAGCCGGGATCGGCAAGACCGCCCTCGCCGCGTCGTTCGGCGCCGAGCTCGGGTGGACCCAACGGGTGGTGCGGTGCGGCCCGGGCAGCCCGGAGTCGCTCGCCGACCTCGCCGACGACGACGATCCGGCGCGTGCCGCAGCCCTGCCGGACGGAGACTCCGCCGCCACGGTGGCCCGCGGGGTCCTCACGACCTTGCGCCGTCTCAGCGGTTCGGGGCCGGTGTACCTGGTGCTCGACGACCTGCACTGGGCCTCGGAGCCCGACGTTCGGTCGATCCGAGGCATCGTCCGCAACGGTCTGCCCCCCGATGTCCTCCTCGTCATCACGGTCCGGCCGCTCTCCACGCTCGCGCCGGCCGCAGCCGCCTTGCTGGCCGAGGTCCTGCGGGAGCCGACGGCCGACCCGCTCGAGCTGTCGCCGCTCACCTCGGACGAGGTCCGGGAACTGGTGCAGCGCCTCCAACCGGACTTCGACGATCACGACGCCCGGCGCATCGCCGAGCTGACCCAGGGCAACGCCTTCGCCATCGAAGCCATCTGTTCCGCGCCCGAACTGCTGGACGGCCTGGGCGACGGACGCGGCGCGGGCCAGGCCGCGGTGGTACTCGCGACCGAACAGCGGCTGGCCGCGATCCCCGCCCACGCGGTGGCCGCGCTGGAGCACGTCTCGCTGCTCGATCCTCCCCTCGATCTGGCCGCGGCAGCATCGATCGACCACACCGCGCTCGTCGACTTCGCCGAACGACTCCGGCCCGCCTTCGACGCTCACCTGCTCGTCGAGCAGGCGGGAACGGCCCGCTTCGACCACGATCTCACCCGTCAGGTGGTGCAGCGCCGTCAGCCCGCCGCGCTCCGTCGGGCGCTCCATGATCGCGTCGCCCATCACTACCTCGGCCGCGGTGACCTCGTCGCCGCGGGTCGGCACCTCGTGCAAGCGCTCCCGGACTCGACGATCGTCGACCAGGTGGCGGTGCTGACCACGGCAGCGGACGCCGCTGGCCGCGCAGCGACCCGGCGTCGCCATCGAGTGTCTCGAGCGGCGGCGGGCCGGATCACGACCGACCCACTGCGCGCCTGACGGCTGGGACTGCGCCATGGCCTGGCCCTCGAACACGCCGGGCGGCGAGAGGACGCCGCCGATCGGTACGCGACGCTTGGCGGCCGAGTCGGATGCCGACGACGACCTCGACAGCCTCGCTCGCTCGCGCTGGCCGGTATCGCGGGTGGTGTCGTGGGCGGCGATCGGCGCCGCCTGGCCCGATTGGAGCTCGCCGTGACCTGACCGACGGGCGACGATCGCCTCGACCTCGAAGTCGTGGTGGCGTTGGCGGGCGAACTCCACTACACGGGTACGGGCGTCCCGCGCCGTCTCATCGAGCGGGCCCGAGCGCTCGCGTCGGATGCTCCGAGCGACCAGGCGTTGCTGCTGTCGTTGACCACCCAACGTCACGCCGGATCGCCGGTCACCGACGACGTGCTCGACGAGCTGGCCGAGTTCGAGCGGGCGTCGATCGACGGCGGGGAGTTGTTCCTCGCCCTTCGCGCCCTCGAGCTGCGGTGCGCCGCGACCTTCGTCCGAGGCGACCTCGCCGCCGCTCGCCGGCTGCTGGCTCGTTTCGACGTACGGCTCAGCCGGACCCCATCACCCCGCCACCGCTGGGCCAGCGCGTTGTATCGGGCGCTGCTCACGGACCTCGAGCACGGGATCCGTGCGGCCGAAGGCCCGGCCGGCGAGGCGCTCGCCCTGGGGAAGGAGCTCGAACTCCCGGATGCCGAGAACGCCTACGCCATCTTCCTGCTCGCCTACTGCCTGCGCACCGGCGTGCTCGCCGACATGGAACCGATCATTCGCAGCTATCTGGCCAGCGATCGCGCCATCCCGGCGTGGCATGCCCTCCATGCCGCGAGCCTGCGCGCCGGTGGCGATGCGGTGGCGGCCCGAGCCGCAGCCGAGCAGTTCCGGCTCGAGTACACCGGCGCCGACATGATGTTCCCCGACCTGGGCCTGGCGATGGAGATCCTCGCGACGGCCGGAGATCGAAAGGTCGCCGACGTGTGCGACTGGGCCAGCGCCGAGCTCTCGGCCTGGAGTGGCCAGCTCATCGTGGTCGGCGCGGGGGCAGGATGCGTGGGGCCGGTGGACGCCTACGTCGCGCTGGCCCGCACCGGCGACGATCCCGAGTGGGCCCGGACGTGGCACGAGGGGCCGTGGCAGCACCTGACCGACGAGATGGATCGGATCACGGGGCGGCACCAGGCCGGCGGATGACGCCGACATGGCGGAGACAGTCCGCTTCCAGCAGGAGCCGCGGGGAGGCGAACGGCGGCCAGAACACGTCGGGCACCCCGTCGTCGTCCACGTCGAGCTGCGGGAACAGCGACCGATTCCGATCGACTCGGGCGGCGAGCACCGCGACCCGCTCGGCCATCTGTTCGATGGCGCCGTCGGCGGGGCCGCCCGGACCGTCCGGCCCTCCCGGTCGTCCCGATTCGGCCTCGTCGTCCTCGGCGACCGTGCGCTTCAGCAACGGATCCTCGCTCGGCGCCAGATCGAGATCCTCGTCCTGCATCAAGCCGAGGTGTTCCAGACCGTCCCGGCACGCTCGGAAGAAGACGCCCGCCGGATCCGGCGTGGGCGGGTCGGTCTCTCGAAGCCCCAGACAATGTCCGGCAGCACAGAAGCAATGGTCGATGAAGTGGCAGCAGTCCCACCGCCATGGTCCGGGCTCGTCCGGTGCCGGTTGCCCGTCCAGGCACGGTGTGCGGACGTCCTCGCGCAGCGAGAACCGGTACGCCGTTCGGAACAGCCAGCGGCGAACATCACTGTCCCGATCGAAGTGGCGGGCGAACGCAGCGATGGCCGAGATGACGAGATGGTCCCAGCCGAAATCGCTCGGATCGTCCGGCGGTGTCAGCGGCGGGTAACGAACCGGATCGTGAGGGATCGAGCGCTCCACGAACGGCCGCGCCACCTCGAGCGCGGCGCGGGCCGCCCTGGGGCTCTCGTGGCGCAGCACGTACGCCTCACGTCCGTTGCCTTCCGGAGCGAGGAACTCCTCGAGGGCGACGGCGTTGACGCCATCGGCCAAGCCGTGATGGGCCCCGTTGGCACTCAGCGTGTACCAAGGCGGGGATTCGGAGTCCACGAACAAGGCATGGGAGTAGGGGCTCCCGTCGAGTTTGGTCACGGCTCGAGAGACAGCGCGCGACGACGCGCCCGGTTCGAGCAACAAGATGTCGCCGGGCCGGAGATCGTCGGGTGTGAGCCTGACCGACAGGGCGCGAAGGTCAATCACAGCGCCTGACCTTAGAGCAGCGTTCGCCGGTGGTCGAGGATCGATTCGCAGGTCAGCGGGCCGTGGCGGCGGTGGAAAGCGAATGGAAAGCCTCGATTTCTATGCTCCCGAACGGATCGGGAGCGACGGGGCCACCAGCGCCCCGATGTCCTCGTTGCTCACCGATCTGACCGATCGTTCCGGCCGGGTCCCGACGCCCCGGGGCCCGGCTGGGCGACCGATGCCCGGAGCGTGCGGACCACGTTGCATCGAGCGTCGGTGGAGGGGGTCGTTCGTCTTGCACCACGGACGACCCCCTCGCGCTCGGACGTCCCCGAACGAGCGAGTCGCACCGATGCTCGCGGACTCCCGGCAGCGACGGAGCCCGGTCGCACCCCACCGGTACCCTGAGACGGCCCCATGAGCGCCGCCACCTCCCCCCTCCGACAGCTCGCCGATCTCCTCCACGACGAACCCGCACTCGCGCACGTCGAGGGAGCCGCGAATGCCGTCCTCGCCGTCCCAGAAGCCGCCCGCCCGCTCGTCGTTGCCGCGCTGTCCGCCCGGCGCCGTCGCAAGCTGCTCGTCGTCGCGACTCCCACCGGCACGATGGCCGGCCAGTTGGCCGATGATCTGGCCGCCTATGTCGGAACGGATCAGGTCGAGCTGTTCCCCGCGTGGGAGACCTTGCCGTTCGAACGGGTCAGCCCGAGCGTGGAGACCATGGGCCGTCGGCTGCGGGTTCTCCATCGGCTCCACACCGATCACGACCGACCGGCCGTGGTCGTGGCCGGAGTCCGTGCGCTCCTCCAACGGCTCGGCACCCACGGGGACGCCGCCGCACCGATCGCCATCCGGCCCGGCGATGTCGTCGACCCGGATCAACTCTGCGAGCGGCTCGCCGTCATGGGATACCGGCGCGAGGAACTGGTGGAACACCGGGGCGAGTTCGCCCGGCGCGGCGCCATCGTCGACGTGTTCCCCTCGACCGCCGACACGCCCATCCGCATCGATCTCTGGGGGGACGAGGTCGACCGGTTGACCGAGTTCTCGGTCAACGATCAGCGCTCCACCGACGCCCTCGAGGTCACCGAGATCTACGCGGCGCGCGAGATCGTCCCCGACGAGGCCCTTCGCGAGCGAGCGCGCACCCTGGTCGGCGCCGAGCCGTGGGGCCGCGAACAGTGGGAGAAGCTCGGCGAGGGACTGCTCTTCGAAGGAATGGAGTCCTGGCTGCCCTGGCTGACCGACTCCGAACTGTTGCTCACGGACCTGCTCGGTGACGACACGCTGGTCGTCCTGGTCGAGCCGCGGCGGATGCGCGACCGGGCCACGGACCTGCTCGCCGAGGAGGACGACCTGGCCAAGTCGCTGTCGGCGACCTGGAACCGCGAGCAGGACGACACGTTCCCGCGGCTGCACGCCGATCCGAGCCGGTTGCTCGGCTCCGGCGACGTGACACGGCGCGCCCTGTCGCTCGTACCGACCCCGGAAGCCCCCGATTCCCCGGCCATCGCAGCGAGCACGTGGTCGCCGATCACCGGCGAGGGCGACGGCATCGGCCGACGCCTGTCGTCGCTGCTCGCCGAGGGCTATCGGATCGTGGTCGCCGCCGACGCCGCCGGTTCGGCGCAACGGCTCGCCGATGTCCTGCGAGATCAGGGCGTCGATCTGCCCGTGCGGACCGGGGACGACTTCGACCTGCCTCGATCGGGCGGTGCCATCGTGGTGGCTCCGTTGCACCGGGGCTGCACGATTCCCTCCGTCAAGATCGCGGTGATCGCCGAGGCCGACCTCACCGGACGCCGCCGAACCCATCGTCGGCCCCGGCCGCGCAAGCGCGACACCTCCGGGTTCTTCGAGGACCTCAAGCCCGGCAACTACGTCGTCCACTACCAACACGGCGTCGGGCACTACACGGGGATGGTCAAGCGGACCATCGGTGGGGTCGAGCGGGACTACCTGCTCCTCGAGTACAAGGGTGGCGACAAGCTCTACGTCCCGTCGGACCAGATCGACACCGTCCGCCAGTACGTCGGCGGTGAGGCACCATCGCTACACCGCCTCGGTGGCGCCGACTTCGCCAAGGCCAAGTCCAAGGTCCGCTCGGCCGTTCGCGAGATCGCCCAGGAGCTCGTCGTGCTCTATCAGAAGCGGATGAACGCGCCGGGCCACGCCTATCCGATGGACACGCCGTGGCAGCAGGAGATGGAGGACGCCTTCGGCTACGTCGAGACCCCGGATCAGCGCACGGCCATCGTCGCGGTCAAAGAGGACATGGAGTCCAGCCACCCCATGGACCGTCTGGTGTGCGGCGACGTCGGATTCGGCAAGACCGAGATCGCCATCCGGGCGGCGTTCAAGGCGATCCAGGACGGCAAGCAGGTCGCCGTGCTCGTGCCGACCACGTTGCTCGCGACCCAGCACGGCAACACCTTCGCCGACCGGTTCGCCGGCTTCCCGATCCGGGTCGAGGTCCTGTCCCGGTTCCTCACCGCGGCCCAGGCCAAGAAGGTCATCGCCGGATTGGCCGATGGTGAGGTCGACTGCGTCATCGGCACCCACCGGTTGCTCGCCGACAACCTGAAGTTCAAGGATCTCGGCCTGTTGATCGTCGACGAGGAACAGCGCTTCGGCGTCCAGCACAAGGAGTCGATCAAGCAGCTCAAGACGAACGTCGACGTCCTCACGCTGTCGGCCACGCCGATTCCTCGCACCCTCGAGATGAGCCTCGTCGGGATCCGCGATCTGTCGCTGCTCCAGACTCCGCCGGCTGATCGCCAACCGATCCTCACCTACGTCGGCGAGTACGACGAGCGGGTCGCCGTGGAAGCGATCCGACGTGAACTGCTTCGCGAGGGTCAGGTGTTCTGGGTCCACAACCGGGTCCAGTCGATCGACACCGCGGCCCAACGGCTCCGGGACCTGGTTCCGGAGGCCCGCATCGCGATCGCGCACGGCAAGATGGACGAAGGGTCCCTCGAACAGGTCGTACTCGACTTCACCGAAGGCGAGTTCGACGTCCTGGTGTGCACCACCATCATCGAGAGCGGGATCGACATGCCCTCGGTGAACACCCTCGTGGTCGAACGAGCCGATCTGCTCGGCCTCGGCCAGCTGCACCAGATCCGGGGTCGGGTGGGGCGAAGCGGATCGCGCGCGTACGCTTATCTGTTCCATCCCCAGGACAAGACCCTGACCGAGGAGGCCTACGAACGGCTCAAGGCGATCGGCGAGGCCACCGAACTCGGAAGCGGGTTCAAGCTCGCCATGCGCGATCTCGAGATCCGCGGTGCGGGCAACCTGCTCGGCCAGTCGCAGTCCGGGCACATCGCCGCAGTCGGCTACGACCTCTACTGCCAGATGGTCACCGAGGCCGTCTCGGAGATGAAGGGCGAGGAGTCCAAGGCCCCCGCCGAGGTCAAGCTCGACGTGCCCGTCGACGCCTTCCTCCCGAAGGACTACGTCACCAAGGAGGAGCTGCGGCTCGAGGCGTATCGCCGGCTCGCCGACATCACCACCGAGCAGCAGGTCGACGATCTGCGGGCCGAATGGGAGGACCGGTACGGGCCGGTGCCCGGGCCCGCCGATGCGTTGCTCATGGTCGGACGGCTGCGGGCGGAGTGCCACCGCATCGGGCTGCGCGACATCTCCCTGATGGGGTCCCAGGCCCGCCTGGCACCCATCGTGCTGAAGGCGAGCGAGGAGATGCGGCTGAAGCGGATCGCACGCGACGCGATCTACAAGACCGAGCAGCAGCAGCTGGTGGTCCCGCTGAAGAAGAAGCCGGACCCGGCCACCCAGCTGGTGGAGCTGCTCCGGGTCCTCGTGCCGCCCGCCGTTGAGCGCGACCCGGGACCCGCCAAGTAGCCTCGACCGACGTGATCCGTCGATCGACCATCGTGGCCGCAGCCGGTGCTGCGGTCCTGCTCATCAGTTCCTGTTCGGCCACCGACACCTCGGCGGCCCACATCGGTGACACCACGATCTCCAGCGACCACGTGGCCGAACTGGCCACGGCGTACGAGGAGTTCCAGGCGGCGACGGGGTACCCGGTCGATTCGATTCCCGACGGAACGATCCACAGCACCGCGGCCCGCTCGATGCTCACGTCGGCCATCCGGCTCGAGATCCTCCAGCGGGAGCTCGCAGCCAACGACGTCACGATCAGCCAGGCCGATCTCGATCGCCAGTCGCAGGACTTCGCCGACCAGTTCCCGACGGAATGGGAATCCCTGCCGGAGGTCCTGCGCGACCTGTCCACCCGCCAGGCCGTGGCGTCGGACGCCTTCCAGCGCCTGTTCGCTCCGGACAGAGCGACGGCGCGCAGCCAGTACGAGCAGGGCCCGGCGGCCTCGAACGTGGTGTGTGTGAGCCACATCCTCGTCGACACCGAGGACCAAGCGGCCGAAGTCGAGCAGCGACTCGACGATGGTGAGGCCTTCGCGGAGGTGGCCGCAGCGCTGTCGACCGATCCCGGGAGCGCCGCCACCGGTGGGGTCCTGCCCAACCCGAACACCGGTGGTGCCTGCACCGACCTCGGTACGTTCACGAGCACCTACGACCAGGACTTCGTGCAGGGGGCCCTCGAGGCCACCGTCGGGACCCCGACCGCCCCGGTCCCGTCCCAGTTCGGCTACCACATCATCCTGCTCCGCCCCTACGACGACGTGGAGAGCGACGTGCTCGTCCAGCTCGGGGCGGCGAACGCGGCGGCCCGCCAGGGTGAGCTGTTCAAGAGCGATGACATCGAGGTCTCGCCGGCCTTCGGCGAATGGGACACGGCCAACGCCCAAGTCGTCGCCCTCGGATCCTGACCCCGCTGATGGACCGGCCCGTCGTCGTCGTCGCCGGGCTCGGCCCGGCCGGACCCGAGTACCTCACCGCCGCGGTCCAGGCGGAGATCGACCGAGTCCCGGTCCGCTTCGTCCGTACCCTTCGGCACCCCGCCGCGTCGGTCGTGCCGGACCCGATCCCGATGGATCACTTCTACGAGACGGCCGAGACCTTCGACGACGTGTACACGGCCATCGTCGAGACGTTGGTCGACGCCGCCGCCGAGCACGGTGAGATCCTCTACGCCGTCCCGGGTTCCCCCTCGTCCTCGAACGCACGGTGCGGCTGCTGGCGCCGACGACCGTGTCGAGACTCGCGTCCTCCCGTCGCTCTCGTTCCTCGATCTCGCCTACGACCGGCTCGGCATCGACCCGATCGAGGCCCGAATTCGCCTGATCGACGGTCATGAGTTCACCACGGCCGCGGCCGGCGAGACCGGGCCGATGCTCGTCGCCCACTGTCATGCCGACTGGGTGCTCTCGGACATCAAGTTGGCCGTCGAGGGGGCAGACGGCGACGAACCGGTGGTGATCCTCCAGCGCCTCGGCAGCCCGGACGAAGCGGTCGTCCACACCACCTGGGCCGATCTCGATCGCACCGTGGAAGCCGACCACCTCACGTCGATCTACCTCCCTCGGCTGGCGAGCCCGGTCGGCCAGGAACTGATCCGGTTCCGGGAGATCGTGCGACGTCTCCGCAACGAGTGTCCGTGGGATCGCAAGCAGACCCATCAGTCCTTGGCGAAGTACGCGATCGAGGAGACCTACGAGCTCGTCGACGCCATCGGCGAACTCGGCGACGAGGGTGCGGGCGACGACGAGCTCGTCGGCGAACTCGGCGACGTGCTGCTCCAGGTGTTCCTCCACTCGGCCATCGCCGAGCAGGACGGCCGGTTCTCCCTCGCCGAGGTCGCCGACGAGATCAGCGAGAAGATGATCCGCCGCCATCCACACGTGTTCGGCGAGGTCGTCGTCGACGACGAACACGGCGTCGCCTCGAACTGGCAGGACATCAAGGCGGCCGAACGCCTCGCCGCCGGCAAGCCCGACGTCGTCGACCCGCTCGCCGAGGTCTCGAACGGTCTGCCCGGACTGTTGTACGCCAAGGAGGTCAGCGCAGCGGCCGCCAAGCTGGGCTTCGACTGGGACGAGCCCCGCGACGTCCTGCACAAGATCGCCGAGGAACTCGACGAGACCCGTGAGGTCTACGAGGACGACGTCCGGTTGGCCGACGAACTGGGCGATCTGTTGCTCGCCGTGGCCAACCTGGCCCGGCTGCGCAAGGTCGATCCGGAGGTCGCGGTTCGGCACGCCACGAACAAGTTCCGCCGCCGGTTCGCCCACGTGGTCCGGCTCGCCGACGAGCGTGGGATCGACATGACCGCTGTCGATGAAGCGGCGCTCGACGTGCTCTGGCTCGAGGCCAAGGCCCTGACCGCAGGTTCCTGACGTCAGGGGCGGGCTGACCGCGCGTCAGTAGGTCGGGACCGAGTTCACGACCCAGACGATGCCGTACGGTGCGATGTCGATCCGGTCCTCGTGGTGGACGTGGTCGGTGGCGCCCAGCACGACCTGAGGGTCGTCGATGCCGGCCCAGGCGAAGGCGTCGCTCGGGACGCTCGCCGTGCGCGCCGACACGTTGGCGAGGGCGAAGCACCGACCCTCTCGGGGGTGGCGCCGTTCCCACGCCAGGACCGCAGGATCCTGGTAGCGGTGCAGGTACGTCTCACCGCCCGCCGACAGCTCGCTGTGAGCGCGCCGGACCGCGACGAGTTCCCGCATGGCGTCGAAGGCCCGCTGTTCCACCGTGCCTGTCACCCGTCGGCGATCGGCGCGGTCCCAATCCATGGCGGGTCGCTGCATCCAGCGCGAGTCACCGGCGAGCTCCGGCACGTCGAGATACGACACGTCGTTCTCGAGCGCGAGTTCGTCGCCCATGTAGACCAGGGGGATGCCGCCGAAGCCGAAGACGATGGCGTAGCCCAACCGCAACCGGCGCAGCGCCACGTCGAGATCGCCGAATCCTTCGTGGGCCGCGGTGACGCCGGCGAGCGACGCGGCCGAACCGCACGTGCGTTCGTCGTCGGCGTCGGGATTCGACGAGAACGCCGCGCCCCGGGCGAACGACCCGGGGAAGTCGCCGCGATAGAACGCCGCGAGATACCGGCGATGCGCCGGCGCATCCACCCGGACGGCGGCGGCGGTCGCATCGCTGACCGCCCAGCCGATGTCGTCGTGGCAGCGCAGATAGTTGACCCAGGTCGCGGTCGACGGCGTGGCCGGGAGCGAGGCCAACGCCTCGGTCGCGAGGCGGGCATCGCCGGTCGCGAGCGACGACCAGATCATCACCATCAGCTGGTTGTGATAGGCGATCTGGCACTCGTCGCGCAGGACGCGATGCGCCCCGAGGTACGGCACGAGATCCTCGGGTGCCACGATCGCCTCGGCCTTCAACAACACCCCGGGAGCGGCGATGCCGACGAGCGCCCGGTACGCCTGGGCGATGAGGTGCGCTTCGGGCTGGTTCTGGCAGTTCGTCCCCTTGCGCTTCCAGGTGAACGCGATCGCGTCGAGGCGCAGGACGTCGACACCGAGATTCACCAGGTCGAACACGACGTCGGCCATCTCGACGAAGACCTCGGGGTTGGCGAAGTTCAGATCCCACTGGAAGGAGTTGAACGTCGTCCACACCCAGCCCTGCAGCTCCTCGTCCCACGTGAAGTTCCCCGGCGCCATCTCCGGGAACACCTCCGGCAACGTCCGCTCCCAGTCGTCGGGTTCCGTGCGATCCGGGTACACGAGGTAATAGTCCCGGTGCTGCTGCGAACCGGCGCGCGCCGCGTTGGCCCAGGGGTGCTCGGCGGCGGTGTGATTGATGACGAGATCGAGACAGAGGTCGATGCCCCGCTCGTGCAATTCGACGGCGAGCGCCTCGAGGTCCTTGCGCGCAGCCGAGGGCGGGATCGACATCGCCGTAGTCGACGATGGCGTAGCCGCCGTCGTTCTCGCCGTCGCGGGCCGCAGCACGCGCATCAGGTGGAAGTAGTCGACGTCCAGTTCGGCCAGGTAGTCGAGATGGTCGCTGACCCCACGCAGCGTGCCGCCGAAGCGATCGGCGTAGGCGACGTACCCGATGTGGGTGTTGCGCTGGAACCAGTCCGGCATCAGCTCGCGCTGGGTGTCGGTCTGACGGAGGTGGGCCGGGCGCTCGGCCGCGGCGGCGCGCCCGGGACGTGAGCCTGGCCACGAGGCGATCGACGTCGGTGGCGTCGCCGTACAGCAACTCCAGGGCTCGTCGGAGCTGCGGGCCCCACCGATCGATGCGTGCGTTGATCACGATCTCGTAGTGGGTCGGGGTCGGCGAGGCGAGGCTCACGCCTCGGGCTCCGGGACGAGGACGTCGAGTTCGGCGGCGCGGTCCCCGGCGTGGCGACCCACGTAGAGCCGGCGAGGGCCGGCGCTCTGGCGCCATCCACCCGCCGTCTCGTCCCACGACCGATAGGCGTTGGCGTCGAGACGGACCGTCGCAGTGACGGAGCGGCCCGCGGGAATCTCGACCCGGGCGAACCCGACGAGGCGTGACGCCGGTTCGTCGTCGCCGGGTGCGGCCTGCGCTGCGCCACCCACCTCGCCCGGGGCCGCGACGTAGACCTGCACCACCTCGACGCCGTCTCGGCCACTGCGATTCGCGAGTTCCACGGTGACTTCGTGGGGAGACGAGACCGAGGCACCGATCAGCTCGATCTCGGCGTAGCCGAGCCCGAAACCGAACGGGAATGCGGTGGGACGTCCGACCGTCTCGTACCACGAATACCCGAACAGCCGACGTTCCCGGTACTCGGCGGCACCGTTGCGGCCCGGGTGATGCTCGAAGGCCGGCGTGTCCTCCATGCGCAACGGGAACGTCACCGGCAACCGGCCCTGCGGCTCGACCGCCCCGCTGAGGAGGTCGACGAGTGAGTTGCCCATCTCCTGGCCCGGGAACCAGCACACGAGCACGGCGTCGACCTCGTCGATCCACGGCATCGCAACCGGTGAGCCAGCGTTGACGACGACGACGGTGCGCACACTGGCGTCGGCGACCCTGCGGATCAGTTCGTCCTGACGGCCGGGGAGCTCGATCGAGGTGCGATCCCAGCCCTCGCTCTCCCAGTCGTGATTCGTGCCGACGACGACGATGGCGACGTCGCTGTTGCCGGCGGCGTCGATCGCCTCGTCCATGAGGTCGACGAGGACCGGCGGGAACCCACCGAGCAGGAGGCCACTCATGGCGACCTCGCTCCCCGCTCGCCGGAGCTCGACCACCACCTCGTAGGCGCGACCGGCCACGAGGTCGATCGTGCCGACGACGTCATCGGTGCCGAGACCGAAGAAGGACCCGCCGACGGGGGCGTCGCCGGTGTCGATCAGCACCGTGCCGTCGATCAGGAGTCGACCGGCGCCCACGGTGGCGAGCGACAGCTGCCACGGTCCGCTGACGTCCGGGGTGAAGGTGGTCGAGAGCCGAGCACCGAATTCGTGACGGGCGACCGCGGGATCGGCGGGGTTCTCGTTCCACATCGCGTGGGGCGACACGTTCTCGAGGCTCCGCGCCGGAGCGGCCGACGGGTCATCGAGTTCGTCGGGATGCAGGAAGAACGCTCCCCGCAACGGGGTCCGCAGACGGCTGCTCAGCGACGGGAGCCGCTTGTGGATGTGGCAGCCCGGGGCGCTGGTGACCGTTCCACCGGCCGCTTCCACGAATGCGGTGAGGGCGTCGAGGGGACGGCTGATCGAGGTCGGGTTCACGTGGGCACTCCCGCCGCCGAGGACCTGACCGTGGAAGGCGTTGGGACCGATGATCGCCACCCGGCCAAGGCCGGAGGACGCGAGCGGCAGTACGGCGGCGCCGTCGGCATCGCTGCGGTTCTGCAACAGGACCGCACCATGGGCACCGGCCTCACGGACGAGGGCGACGTCATCCGGGTCGTCGCGGGTGGTCTCCGGTCCGGGCGCGCCGTCCTCGAACCCGTGCCACCGCTCGACGAACTCGAGCACGCGGCGGGCACAGGTCCGCACCGCATCGACGTCGATCTCGCCGGCCTCGATGGCGGCGACGAGTCGCGCGCCACGATGGACCGGGGGTCCGGGCATCTCCAGATCGCATCCGGCGAGGATGCCGTCGATCGTGGAGTGGAGACCGAACCAGTCGCTCATCACGAGCCCGTCGAAGCCCCACTCGCCGCGCAGGACGTCGTCGAGCAACCAGGTGTGATCGGCGCAGAACGTCCCGTTGAGCCGGTTGTACGCGGTCATGATCGAGCCGACCTTGGCTCGGGTCACCGCGGCTTCGAACGGCACGAGGTACTTCTCGCGCAACGTGCGCTCGTCGATGCGCGAGTCGATGGTGTTGCGTTCGAACTCGGTGTCGTTGCCCACGAAGTGCTTGATGCAGCAGGCGACGCCCTCGGACTGCACGCCCTCGACGTAGGCGACCGCCTGTTCCGCCGTGAGGTACGGGTCCTCGCTCATGCACTCGAAGTTGCGTCCACCGATCGGGGTGCGGTGCAGGTTGACCGTCGGGGCGAGCAGCACGCGCGCTCCTTTGGCCCGGGCCTCTCGTCCGAGGAGCTCGCCGACGCGACGGACGAGCGCCGGGTCCCACGTCGCGGCCAGCGAGGTGGAACACGGCACGTTGATCGACTCCGGTCCGTCGAAGCGCGTCCCACGCGCTCCGACCGGACCGTCGGTGACCCGGATCGAGGGGATGCCGAGCCGTTCGACCGGAGCCGTCTCCCAGACGTTGGTTCCGGCCACGAGCGACACCAGTTCCTCGGTCGTCAAGGCGTTCACGAGCGCGTCGAGAGAACCTGGTGTCGACATTCGGATCAGCCCTTGACGGCGCCGGCGAGCAGGCCGCGAACGAAGTAGCGCTGCAGCGAGAAGAACACGATCAGCGGCAGGACCATCGAGACCATGCCCGCTGCGGTGAGCAGGTGCCAGGACTGGCCCCGGGTACCGCTCAACTCGGCGAGCTTGGCGGTGAGCGGAACGTTGTCGGAGCCACCGAACACCTTGCCGATGAGGTAGTCGTTCCAGATCCACATGAACTGGAAGATCGCGAGCGACGCGATGGCCGGCACCGACAGCGGCAGCACGAGCTTGACGAAGGTCGTCACGTGCCCGGCTCCGTCGACCCGTGCTGCCTCGATGATCTCTCGAGGCAGGGCGGACACGAAGTTCTTCAGGATGAACACGCAGAACGGAAGTCCGAAACAGATGTGGGCGATCCAGACCGCGGCCACGGAGTTGTTCAGGTGCAGGTACGGGATGAGCGTGACCGAGCCGATGTGTGCGCCGCCGGTGAACAACTGCAGCAACGGGATCAGCGCCATCTGGAGCGGGACCATGAGCAACGCCACGGTGGCCACGAAGAGCCAATCCCGACCCTTGAACTGCATCCACGAGAACGCGTACGCCGCAACGAGAGCGATCCCGACCGAGAGCACGGTGGCCGGAACCGTGATCCGGAGCGAGTTCAAGAAGAAGTGCCACAGGTTGTCGGCGCCCGGCGTGGAGGAGAGCACCCGCCGATAGTTGCCGAGGGTGAACGACGGGTGGGCGAAGAAGGTCCACCAGCCCGTCGACTTGACCTGCCGTTCGGGTCGGAACGACGACACGAGCGTTCCGAAGGTCGGCACCGTCCAGAAGAACACCAGGAGGTAGACCGCGACCCGGCCCCACGTGCTGGTCAGACCGGCGGCGACGGAGCGGCCGACCGGCTCGCCCTTGGACTTCTTCGGCTTGGCCAGCCGTGACTCGGCTGCGAGCTCGGTGACCTTCTGGCCGCCGGCGACGGCCAGGGTGTCGGTGGTGGTCTCGGTGCTCACGCTGCCATCATCTCCTCGGCGCGGGCCTGGGCCCGACGGTTGATCACGACGACCGGAACGACCAGGAGGAAGATCAGCACGGCGAGTGCCGAACCGAGCCCGTTGCGCCCCTGGACGAACTTGACGACGAAGAACTCATTGGCGATCGTGCTGGTGCCGAAGCGCCCGCCGGTGACCGCCGCAACGATGTCGAATGCCTTGAGCCCGGCGATCGTGGTGGTCGTGGCCACCGTCACGATCGTGGCTCGATGTACGGGAGCGTCACTTTGTAGAACGCCTGTTTCGCCGTGGCGCCATCGACCTTGGCCGCCTCGATCAGGGAGTCGGGGACTCCCTTGATCGCGGCCGAGAACACCACGGTGGCGAAGCCGGCCTGAGCCCAGATGAAGATGACGATGAGCAGCATGGTGTTGAAGCCCGGAAGCGAGCCGGGCGGGTCGATCCCGCCGATGCCGCGCTCGAGCACCCAGTTGCGCGCCCGTTGCCGCCGAGCGAGTTCGGAAGGCCAGGGATGACCTTGGTGACCTGGTTGAGCAGACCGAGTTGGGAGTTGTCGGCGTAGACGAACTTCCACACGACGCCGGCGCCGACCAGAGAGATGGCGCCGGGAAGGAAGATCAACGATTTGGCGATCTTCTCGCCGCGCATCCCATCGGCGAACCGGGCGATCGCCAACCCGACGATGCAGGTGACGATGGTGCCGACGATGACCCACGCCAGGCTGTTGAACACCGTGAGACGGGTCCCCTGGGTCGTGGCGATGGTCTTGTAGTTGTCGAGCCCGACGAACCCCTTCATGTTGTCGTCGAAGAAGCTCAGGTAGATCGTTCGGACCGCCGGCACGAGCAGGCCGACGGACAGCAAGAAGACCGCCGGGAAGGCGAAGACCCACGCTCGCCCGGCCTCCTGACGTTTGGTCGGCAAGAAGTTGGTCAACCAATAGAACCCGCCGAGCACGGCGAGCAACGCGCCGATCGCTACGGCGGTGAACACGATTGCCCACAAGACCGAGACCATCGTGACCCCCCTTTTCTTTCCCCTGGTGGAATCGTAGACCCAAACGACGAGGAGGGGCCGGGCCGAGCCCGACCCCTCCTCGTTCGTGACGATGTGGAACGTCGATCAGCTGATGATCAGCTGGCCGGCCACGACTTCTCGACGTTGTCGACGAACGCCTGCGTGTCTTCCTGGCCGATCACCCAGTTGGTGACCTCGGTCCAGAAGGAGCCGGCGCCGACCGCACCGGGCATGAGGTCCGAGGCGTCGAAGCGGAACACGTCGGCCGAAGCCTGCAACTCGGAGAGCTGCTTGGTGAACGGATCCTCGATGGAGTTGATGTCGATCGACTTGTTCGGCGACAGCTCCTGGCGCTTGTTGACGATCTCGATCTGGTAGTCGGCCGAGCCGGTGTAGGCCAACACGGCCATCGTCTCGGGCTTGTCACTGCCAGCGGCGTAGATGTCGCCCGCACCGAGCATGTACTTCGGCCCACCAGCCGGCGACGGGAGGTAGAAGATGTTGACGTCGCCGTCGGCACCCACGACCGTGCCTTCCGGCCACAGCGAGGCATAGAAGCTCGCCTGGCGGTGCATGTAGCAGTTGCCGTCGAGGATCGGCAGGCCACCGTCCTGGAACTTGGTCGTGGCGATGGCCTTGACCTTGTCCTCGCCACCGAGGTAGTCGGGGTTCTTCACGTACTCACCGACGGCCTCCACGACCGCAGCGACCTTGGGGTCGTTGAACGGGATCTCGTGGTTGACCCACTGGTCGTACACCTCCGGGCCGTTGACCCGGAGCATGAAGTCCTCCATCCAGTCGGTGAGGACCCAGCCGGTGGCGACACCGGACTCGGCGCCGACGCACCACGGGGTGCCGCCGTCGGCAACGATCTTGTCCGACAGTGCCTTGAGCTCGTCGAGCGTGGTCGGGATCTCGTAGCCGCCGTCGGCGAACATCTTCGGGCTGTACCAGACCAACGACTTGATGTTGGAGCGCCCGGGGATGCCGTACACGACGCCGTCGACGGTCGAGTAGCTGTCCCAACCGGAGATGAAGTCGTTCTTGGTGTGGGCCGCGACCTCGTCGGTCAGCGGGGTGAGGTACCCCTTGGCCACGTGCTGGGCCATGAGGCCGGGCTGCGGGTAGTCGATCACGTCGGGGGCGTTGCCGCCCTCGAGCCGGACGTTGATCTCGGTCTCGAACTGGTCGGTGCCCTGCCAGTCGATGCTGAGGCCGGTGCAGTCCATGAGCGGCTGGTAGGCCGCCACATAGTCCGCGATCGGAGCGTCGTTGTCGCTGTCACGGACCGGCGAGAAGACCGACACGGTCTTGCCGGCGAACTGGTTCTCACACTTGATCTCGCCGTTGAGCAAGGACTCGGTTGCGGCGCTGCCGCTGTCCGATGCTGCAGTGGTGTCGCTCGAGCTCGAATCTCCGTCGCTGCCACAGGCCGCGAAGATCATCGATGCCGAAGCGGCGACGAGCGCGATGCGCTTGCCGTACTTCATGCTTGGTGCTCCCCCTTCAGAGCCGCTCCTGTCGGAGCGATGGTCCGCCAGGTCGATCGGGCGAACCGAAGAACCTGTTGAACTTGTGTTGGAAATGATGTGGAATCTCATGGAAGATTCCACGGAGAGACAGTAGCACCGAGGCTCCACCTTGTGAAGTGCTCAACGCGGTCAGATTCGCGCCGAGGCATGCGCGAGGAGTCCGACGAGTGCAAAGCTGTCGCTCGGGGAACGCAGCGAGAGGGGAACCCATGGCCACGGTCAGGCTCGACAACATCAACAAGGTCTACGACAACGGCTTCCACGCCGTCCACGACCTCGACCTGGAGATCGCGGACGGCGAGTTCCTCGTGTTGGTCGGTCCGTCCGGCTGTGGCAAGTCCACCGCGCTGCGCATGATCGCCGGCCTCGAAACGATCTCGGGCGGTCGGCTGCTCATCGACGACCGGGACGTCACGAACGACGAGCCCAAGGACCGCGACATCGCCATGGTGTTCCAGTCCTATGCGCTGTACCCGCACCTCACCGTCCGGGACAACATCGCCTTCGCGCTGAAACTGCGCAAGATGCCCAAGGCGGAGATCGACCGGCTCGTCGACGACGCCGCCCGGATCCTGGAGCTGACGGATCTGCTCGATCGCCGGCCCGGCATGCTGTCCGGTGGTCAGCGCCAGCGCGTCGCCATGGGTCGGGCCATCGTTCGCCAGCCCAAGGCGTTCTTGATGGACGAGCCGCTGTCCAACCTCGACGCGAAGCTACGCGTCCAGATGCGGGCCGAGATCTCCAAGCTGCAGCACCAGCTGAACGTCACCACGGTGTACGTCACCCACGACCAGATCGAAGCGATGACGATGGGCGACCGCGTGGCGGTGCTGTCGAAGGGCTATCTCCAGCAGGTCGACAGCCCCCAGAATCTCTACGACAACCCCGCCAACATGTTCGTGGCCAGCTTCATCGGTTCCCCGCAGATGAACCTGATGCACGGCGTGTTCCAGCTCGCGGGCGAGGGCGGAGCGATCCGTCTCGGCAACCAGACCTTGAACGTGCCGCCTTCGGTGCTGGCCAGCCGCCCGGCCCTGGCGTCGTACGCCGGGCGAGAGATCGCGGTGGGTCTGCGGCCGGAGCACGCGGAGGATGCTGCGTTGGTCGGCGAGTCGACCGACGTACTCGAGGGCAAGGTCGAGGTCCGAGAGGGCCTCGGGTCCGAGGTGATCCTCCACATCGCGACCGAGTTCCCGGGGGTGGTCGTGGCCATCGAGCCGAGCGACAAGGCGGCGCTCACGCCGGGCAGCACCTTCCTCGCCCGGGTCGATCCGCACACGAGCGTCCAGCCAGGGGACACGATCCGGTTGGCCGTGAAGGCCGACCAGCTGCACATGTTCGATCTCGAGACCGGCCTCGCCATCCACGGCTGAGGCCGTTTCGAGTTCGTTCATCTCCCGAGAGAGGTTCTCCATGCCCCCATTGGCGCGCCCTGGTGGCGTGGCGCGGTCACGTACCAGGTGTACATCCGATCCTTCGCCGACTCCAACGGCGACGGACTCGGCGACGTGAACGGCATCCGGTCCCGGTTGCCGTACCTCCGAGATCTCGGCGTCGACGCGATCTGGATCAATCCGTGGTATCCCTCGCCGCAGGCCGACGCGGGGTACGACGTGGCCGACTACCGGGACATCGAGCCTGCCTTCGGGACGTTGGAGGACGGCAAGGCGCTCATCGCAGAAGCCCACGAACTCGGCATCCGGGTGATCCTCGACATCGTTCCCAACCACTCGAGCGATCAGCACGCCTGGTTCCAAGCCGCGCTGGCGTCTCCCCCGGGGTCACCCGAGCGGGCCCGCTACCTGTTCCGCGACGGCGGGGGTCCCGATGGCTCGGAGCCGCCGAACAACTGGCGCAGCGTCTTCGGCGGTCCCGCCTGGCAGCGGATCACCGAAGCGGACGGTTCACCCGGGCAGTGGTACCTGCATCTGTTCGCTCCGGAGCAGCCCGACTTCGACTGGGAGAACCCCGAGGTCCGAGCGGAGTTCTGCGACATCCTGCGGTTCTGGTTCGACCTCGGTGCCGACGGTTTCCGCATCGACGTCGCCCACGGAATGGTCAAGGACCCGGCGTTTCCCGACATCGACTATCCGGCCGACGACGCCTTGCTCGCGGCCCACACGGAGTCTCGGCCCTACGAGAACCAGCCGGGGGTCCACGACATCTACCGGTCCTGGCGCCAGGTCGCCGAGGAGTACGAGCCCGAACGGATCTTCGTCGCCGAGGCGTGGGTCCCGACCGCGCACGAACTCGCGGCCTACGTGCGCGCCGACGAACTGCACACGACGTTCGACTTCACCTTCATCCGCACGGCCTGGGAGCCCGCCGATCTCCGGGCCCGGATCCAGACGTCGATCGACGCCCACGAGTCGGTGGGCGCTCCGGTGACCTGGACGCTGTCGAACCACGACATCTGTCGCCATCTCAGTCGCTTCGGCCGCCCACAGGAGCACCGATCCGCCGACCCGCTGCACGTCGCCGACAACGGCGAGACCGACGTCGCGCTGGGCACGACACGAGCTCGCGCCGCGATCCTGCTGCTCCTGGCCCTACCGGGCGCGATCTACCTCTACCAAGGTGAGGAACTCGGGCTGCCCGAGGTCGAGGACCTGCCCGACGACGTCCTCCAGGATCCGATCTGGCTCCGTTCGGGACACACCAACCGCGGCCGCGACGGATGTCGCGTCCCGCTGCCGTGGACGGCGACGGGCTCGTCGCTCGGTTTCGGCAGCAACGGGAGCTGGCTCCCCCAACCCACCGAGTGGACCTCACTCGCGGCCGAGGTCCAGGACACCGATCCGGGCTCGATGCTGAACCTGTATCGCCGCGCCCTTCGTATCCGACGCGAGGAACTCGTCGGGTCGGAGGCGACGATGGCCTGGGTCGACCTGGGCTCCGACGTGGTGGCCTTCGATCGCGGCGATGACCTGCGTTGCGTGATCAATCTCGGCAGCGAACCGTGCCCGTTGCCCGACGGTGAGGTCGTGCTGTCGAGCGGCGACCTGCTCGACGACGGACGGCTGATCCCCACCGACGTCGCGGTCTGGCTCCGCCCGGGCTGAACCGGTGCTCGGGTGGCGGTCGCCGCCCGAGCGTCAGCCGATCCGGTGCAACGCGGGTCGTTTCGGACCCACGGCGTCGGTCGTCTGCGAACCACCAACTCGAGCCGCAACTCCTCGGAGAAGGACTCCGGGGTGGCGCCTCCGCTCAGCGATCCGAGCAGGAAGTCGGCCGCCCACTGGCCCGAGAACTCCAGTGGCTGGCGCACGGTCGTGAGACCGAAGTAGGTGGCGAGATCGATGTCGTCGTAGCCGACCACCGACAGGTTCCCGGGGATCTTCCAGCCGGCGGACCGAGCCACTTCCATCACGCCCGCGGCCTGCACGTCCGACGCGGCGAACACCGCGGTCGGGGGCTGCGGGTGGCGAAGGAGTTCCTCGGCCATCTGGCGACCCGCCGCGTGTAGGTGCCAGCCGTGCTTCACGTATTCCTCGGCGATGTCGAGCCCGGCGGCGCGCATCGCATCCCGGTAGCCGACTTCTCGACGTTGGCTGGCCACGAAGTTCCACTGGTTGCGCGGCGGCTCGCCGATGAAGGCCACTCGCTCGTGGCCCAGCGCCAGCAGATGCTGGGTGGCCATCCGCCCGCCGGCCACGTCGTCGATCCCGACACTCGGCAGCTTGGGATGGACGGTGTCGATCAGCACGACGGGGAACGGCGCCTCGGCGAGGGCATCGCCTTCTTCGGCGAGCAGCGGCAGCGTCATCACGATCAGCCCGTCCAGCTCCTCGCCCCATGGAAAGCTTCCAAGGAGTCGACGGGCCTGGGCCGGGGTGTCGACGTTGTACAGCACGACCTGGAAGCCGTGCGGTTGGAGCCGATCGACGATGCCGCGCAAGCGCATGACCACCGACGGCTCGTCGAAGTACGGCACGACGATCCCGATCAACCCACCGTCGGCGCGAGCGACGGTTCGCTTGGCTCGCGACGGGCGATAGTCCAGCTCATCGATGGCGGCGAGGACCTTGGTGCGGGTCTCCGGTCGGACCTGGTGGCTGTCGTTCAGGACGCGGGACACCGTGCCGATCCCGACACCCGCACGTGCCGCCACGTCTGCGATCGTTGCCACTGCGGAGTCCCCTCGTTCTTCGGTCGGCGTCCGCGAGCCCGGAGCGGACTCCGTGGAAAGAGTAGTCTGCTGGTTCCACGAGGAGGAAGCCGCCGTGCCTACGAACGGACCAGGGACCACGTCGACCGGCGCGCCGAGCGTCATCGTCTGCGGCGAGGCGCTGATCGACCTGACGCCCGATCTGGACCGCCCGGATCGGTTCACGGCACACCCCGGTGGAGGTCCGTTCAACAGCGCGATCGCGCTCGGCCGGCTGGGTGTGCCGACCGGGTTCTGCTCCCGGGTGTCCACCGACGGATTCGGCGCCCAACTCCGGGGCCGGCTCGCATCGGCGGCCGTCGGCTTCGACCAGATCGTCGACACCGCCGACCCCACCACGCTCGCCGTCGTCACCCTCAACGACGCCCGGGAGGCCTCGTATTCGTTCTACGTCGAAGGCACGGCGGATCGGGGACTCACCGTCGACGATCTCCCGCCCGAACTTCCGGCGTCGGTGCAGGTGCTCCACTTCGGCACACTCTCCCTCGTCCTCGAACCCGGCGCCTCCGCGTACGAGCACCTGATGCAGCGCGAGCACGGCCATCGACTCCTCGCGCTCGATCCCAACTGCCGCCCGGTGCTGATCCCCGACCGCGACGCCTATCGGATCCGGCTCGAGGGCTGGGTCCGGCTGATGGACCTGGTGAAGGTGAGCGCGGCCGACCTGGAGTGGCTCTACCCGGAGCGGACGCCCGCCGAGGTGGCTGCGGCGTGGCAGCTGCTCGGCGCGGCGCTCGTCGTCGTGACCGATGGCGGCCGGGGCGCCACCGGCTACCGGGGCCCCGACGTGGTCACGGTTCCCACCCCCACGGTCGAGGTCGCCGACACGATCGGCGCCGGCGACACGTACAACGCCGGACTGATCGCCTGGATCCTGGACCGGGATCGCTCGACTCGCGCCGCGCTGACCGAGCTCGGCTCGGACGAACTCCAGGAGTTGTTGCGCTTCGCCGCTCGGTGTGCCGCCATCACCTGCTCCCGGCCCGGGGCCGACCCGCCGTGGCGGGACGAACTGATGGTTGGCTGAACCCTCGCGAGCCGTGTGTGACAACCGGCCAGGCGTCCCTGATCGGGGTGGTCGCGGGCACTAGCGTTCTCGACGCAGTACGAGGCGAGGAGAGCCCAGCATGAGCGAGATCCTTCAGGTCATCGGACGTGAGGTCCTGGATTCGCGCGGCAACCCGACGGTCGAGGTCGAGATCGTGCTCGACTCCGGAGCGCGAGGCCGGGCGATCGTCCCCTCGGGCGCGTCGACGGGCGAGCACGAGGCTGTCGAGCTGCGCGACGGTGGGACCCGCTATCTCGGCAAGGGCGTTTCGACCGCCGTGGGCCACGTGAACGGTGAGATCGCCGACGCCGTCGAGGGCCTCGCCGCCCTCGAACAGCGGCTGATCGACCAGGTCCTACGGGACGTGGACGGCACCGAGAACAAGAGCCGGGTGGGCGCCAACGCCATCCTCGGTGTCTCCCTCGCCGTCGCCAAGGCCGCCGCCGACGAACTCGATGTGCCGCTCTACCGGTACGTCGGGGGCCCCAACGCCCACGTGTTGCCCGTACCGATGATGAACGTGGTCAACGGTGGCGTCCATGCCGACAACACCATCGACCTCCAGGAGTTCATGATCATGCCCGTCGGTGCGCCCTCGTTCGGCGAGGCGCTGCGCTGGGGCGTCGAGACGTACCACACGCTCAAGAAGGTCCTCCACGACCGGGGCCTGTCCACCGCCGTGGGTGACGAGGGCGGCTTCGCTCCCAACCTGGCCAGCAACGAGGACGCCATCAAGATCCTGGTCGAAGCGATCGAGAAGGCCGGCTACGCGCCCGGTGAGCAGATCGCCATCGCGCTGGATCCGGCGACGAGTGAGCTCTACCGCGACGGCGCCTACCACCTCACCGGTGAGGGCAAGGTGCTGTCCAGCACCGACTTCGTCGAGTACTGGGCCCGGCTGATCGACACCTACCCGATCGTGTCGATCGAGGACGGGATGGCCGAGGACGACTGGGACGGATGGAAGGCCATGACCGACGCCGTCGGCGACAAGGTCCAACTCGTCGGCGACGACCTGTTCGTCACCAACGCCGTCCGGCTGGCCTTGGGCATCGAGCGGGGCACGGCGAACAGCGTCCTGATCAAGGTGAACCAGATCGGCAGCCTGACCGAGACCCTCGAGACCGTCGACCTCGCGACCCGCAACGGCTACACGAGCGTCATGAGCCACCGATCGGGCGAGACCGAGGACGCCACGATCGCCGATCTCGCCGTGGCGACCAACTGCGGCCAGATCAAGACCGGCGCTCCGGCCCGATCGGACCGGGTGGCGAAGTACAACCAGCTCCTTCGGATCGAGGCCGAACTCGGCGATTCGGCCGTGTACCGAGGCATCGCCGCGCTCGCTCGGGGAGCCCGTTGAGCGGCGGTCATCGCACCGCCAGAATCGCCCGGCCGACCGAGGGGGCGACGCCTCCGACGGGATCGAGCGGCGCGACGACACCCGGCTGCTCCAGCGGCGTCGGTCCCGAGGAGTGTTCGGGCTGGTCGGGTTCGTCATCGTGCTCGCCCTGGCCTTCGCCCTGTTCGTGTTGCCCCTTCGGACCTGGCGTCAACAGCGCATCGACCTCGACGCGCGGAGCAAGGATCTGGCCGAACTGACCGCGGCCAACGACCGGCTCGACGCCGCGAACGCGCGGTTGCAGACCGCCGAAGGCATCGCGGCGGCGGCCCGCGAGGATCTCGGGTACCAATCCGCCGACGAGCAATCGGTCATCGCCTGGCCCCCGGCCGACGTCGGCCGCCAGCTGCCGTCCGGATGGCCGTACGACCTCGTCAGCCAGATCATCGCGGTTCGGTCGCGGACCGAACCCGCCGCCACCTCGTCGAGCCCCGCTGCGGCGGACACGGGTACGACCGCCTTCCCGTCCTACCACGCCGGCGGCTGAGGAGATCTCCCGGCGCTCCCGAGCTCTGCGTTCAGCACGTCGAGCGGTGGGTGGGTAGTGTCACGCCGACACCGACTCGACTCGTCTGGGGGACCAACGTGGCCGGAAGCATCCTCGGCAACCGCGTGTTGCGCAAGGAAGATCCGAAGTTCCTGACCACCGGCGGCGTGTACGTCGACGACATGGACGAGCCGTTGCTCGCCGGGTCGGCGCACGTCACCTACGTACGCTCGACCATGGCGCACGCCAAGATCCTGTCCATCGACACCTCGGAGGCCAAGGCCGCCCCCGGCGTGATCGCCGTCTTCACCGGCGACGACCTGGACCTCGGCCCCGCACCCTCGCCGTTCAACCCCGGCGTGGCACGCGAGCTCCTCGCTCGGACCAAGGTCCGGTACGTCGGTGAGTGCGTCGCTGTGGTCATCACCGAAGAGCCCCAGCAGGGCGAGGATGCCGCCGAACTGGTCGTCGTCGACTACGAGCCGCTCGAAGCGCTGGTCGACATGGAAGCGGCCATGGCGTCGTCGACCCTCATCTACGAGGACGCAGGCAGCAACGTGGTGTTCGACTCCACGGCTCTCGGCATGCCCGACCTGACCGGCGACGAGTTCTTCGAGGGCTGCGAGGTCGTCGTCAAGCAACGGGTGCTGAACCAGCGCGTCGCCCCCTGCCCGCTCGAGGTGCGCGGCGCCGCCGCGGCCTGGGTGGACGGGCGGTTGTACCAGTGGCTGTCGACCCAGCATGCCCAGGGCGCCGTGCCCGTCCTGGCCGGCGTCAACGGGATCGATCCCTCGCAGGTCCGGGTGATCACCCCGGATGTCGGCGGCGGCTTCGGTGCCAAGATCGGCACCTACCCCGAAGAGATGCTCCTCGGCCGGCTCGCCAAAGAGGTCGGCCGTCCGCTCGAATGGCGCGAGACACGGACCGAGTCGATGCTGACCCTCGGCCACGGCAGGGCGCAGGTCCAGTACCTGACGGTCGGAGGCTCGCGGACGGCAAGGTGGAGGCCTACCGGCTCCACGTGATCCAGGACGCCGGCGGGTTCGCCGACATGGGCACGATCCTCGCGCCGTTCATGACCCGGCCGATGTCGTCGGCGGTGTACGACATCCCCAAGATCGAATGTCGCACGACCTCGGTCGTGACGAACACCGCCGGTCGTCGCCTACCGCGGCGCCGGGCGGCCGGAGGCCACCGCGGCCGCCGAGCGAGCGATGGACCTGTTCGCGGCCGAGATCGGGATGGACCCGGCCGAGGTTCGCCGCAAGAACCTGATCGCTCCGTTCTCCGAGCCGCACACCACGGTGATCGGCCAGACCTACGACGTCGGCGACTTCGAAGGCGCGCTCGACAAGGTGCTCGAGGCCGCGGGCTATGCCGAGCTCCGGGCCGAGCAGGCCGCTCGCCGAGCCAGCGGCGACGTGAAGCAGCTCGGGATCGGGGTGTCGACCTACGTCGAGATCACCGGCGGCGTTCCGCCGATGGGTGAGCACGCCAAGATCGAGGTCCTCGAGGACGGGGGCTGCAAGGTCTACACCGGCACCTCGCCCCACGGTCAGGGCCACATGACCGCCTGGGCGATGATCGCGTCCGAGCAGACCGGCATCCCGATGGACAAGATCGAACTGGTCTGGGGCGACACCGATCTCGTTCCGGTCGGTGGCGGCACGATGGGCTCCCGGTCGTTGCAGCAAGGTGGCGCCGCTGTCGACCAGGCCGCCAAGGAACTGGTCGAGAAGGCCAAGGAACTCGCGGCCGCTCAACTCGAGGCCGACGTCGCAGACATCGTCCTGGACAAGGACAACGGCGCCTTCCATGTGGCGGGCACGCCGGCCAAGGCCGCCACATGGGCCGAGCTCGCCGTGGCCGCCGCGCCCGACGGCGGGTTGGTGCTCGACACCGACTTCGCCGCATCGAGCCCGACGTTCCCGTTCGGTGCCCACGTGGCCGTGGTCGAGGTCGACACCGAGACCGGCAAGGTCCGCCATCTGCGCCACGTCGCCTGTGACGACGCCGGTCGGGTCCTCAACCCGATGCTGCTCGAGGGCCAGATCCACGGCGGCGTCGCCCAGGGCACCGCTCAGGCGTTGCTCGAGGAGGTCCGCTACGACGACGACGGCAACCCGATCACCTCGAACCTGGCCGACTACGCCATGATCTCGGCCGCCGAGCTGCCGAGCGTGGAGGTCGTGCACATGGAGACCCCGACGTTCGTGAACCCGCTCGGCGCCAAGGGCATCGGCGAGTCCGGCACCATCGGCTCCACGCCGGCGGTCCAGTCGGCCGTCATCGACGCGGTGTCCCATCTCGGTGTGCGCCACATCGACATGCCCACCACGGCCGAGAAGGTGTGGCGAGCAATCGCTGCAGCCCAGGGCTGAGCCACCAACCTTCCAGCGATCCGGGCACGGGCCGACCCTCCGGGGTCGGCTCGTGTTTCGTTGGTCTCGTGACCGGTCGAAGCTGCTGCGACCGCTAGCTTCACGCCGTGCTCGACGAGCTGTTGCCCCTGCTTCGCACCCCGACGCTCCACCGGCCCGGCCTGACCGTCGCCGGCCAGCACAACGTGCGACGCGCTCCTGATGGCTCCCTCGACACCGCCACCCTCGTCGGCCCGGGGGGCGACGACCCCAGTGTCGTGGTCGACGGGATCTGGCACGCGATGGGCACCGGTCGGCGTCCCCGGACCCTCGCGCAGCTCTCCAACGTCGTGCCGCCGACCCCGCAGCTCTACGAGTCGGTGTGGCGGGTCCGTTCCCTCGGCCTGTTGTCGGGCCGCGACTTCCCGATCGCCGAGGAGCTCCGAGAGCTCGATGTCGCACTGGGCGATGTGGATGGGGCCGCCGTGATCGACATCGGCTGCAGCGAAGGGCTCTACTCACGGCACCTCGCTCACCGCGGCGCCCGACCGCTCGCGATCGATCACAGCATCCCCTTTCTCCGACGCACCCGACATCGCGCCCAACAGGCCAGGGTCGGCGTCGCCCCGATCCAGGCCGTCGCCCAGCAGCTCCCAGTCCTCGACGGGGTGCTCGACGGCGCCGTCATCGGCGGCACCCTGAACGAGATCGGTGATCGACGAGCAGCGCTCGCGGAGCTGGCACGCGTCACGAAGCCCGGTGCGCCCGTGTTCGTGATGAGCCTCGGGCGGGCAACGAGCCGCATCGGCCAGATCCTGCAACGGGGCCTCGGTCTCACCGGGATCGAGTTCCCGGATGCTC
Organism: Ilumatobacteraceae bacterium; assembly: GCA_041394645.1. Lineage (GTDB taxonomy): Bacteria > Actinomycetota > Acidimicrobiia > Acidimicrobiales > Ilumatobacteraceae > JAWKHV01. The sequence goes on from JAWKHV010000003.1 coordinate 204,812, forward strand.
AGCGGACCGCCGCCGAGTTCTCCACCGCCGGCTTCGAGGTGGTGGGTCAGCGAGTCGACGGCCTCGTGATCCGCACGATTCTTCGACGCCTGACCTGAGAACCCGTGTCTCCCGTCACCGTTCGCGTGCCCGATGGTGTATGAAAGAGCCGTTACTTGGGGACACCGCTTCACTACCTCTGGGGGTCTTGCCGTGCAGATCACGGTCACCGTCAACGGAACGACACATGCCCATGACGTCGAACCTCGAACGCTTCTCGTCCATTACTTGCGCGAGGTCGTCGGGCTCACCGGGACCAACATCGGGTGCGACACGTCCTCGTGCGGCGCCTGCACGGTGCATCTGAACGGCGCGTCCGTGAAGAGCTGCACCGTGTTGGCGGTGCAGGCCGACGGCCAGTCGATCACCACGATCGAGGGACTGGCCAACGGTTCGGAACTACATCCGATGCAGCAGGCGTTCATGGAGAACCACGGCCTGCAGTGCGGCTACTGCACCCCGGGCATGGTCATGGCTGCAACCAGCCTGCTCGAGGAGAACCCGCACCCGACCGAGCAGGACGTACGGCTCGGGCTCGAGGGCAACCTGTGCCGTTGCACCGGCTACCACAACATCGTGAAGTCGGTGTTGGCCGCAGCCGAGGGGGCGAACGCATGACCGTCGTCGACACCCCACCCGCAGGTGTCATCGGTACCCGCCGCCTGCGCCGTGAGGACCCTGCCCTCCTCACGGGCGAAGCCAAGTACACCAACGACCTCCCGATCCCGGGAGCACTGCACCTGGCGCTGGTTCGCAGTCCGTACGCCCACGCCAAGATCCTGAACATCGACCTCTCCGCGGCGTTGGCCGCCCAAGGCGTCGTGGCGGCCTACACCGGCTCCGACCTCCAGGCCCTGTGGGCCAGCCCGATGCCGTGCGCCTGGCCGGTGACCCCGGACATGAAGAACCCGGCGCACTATCCGCTGGCGCTGTCGAAGGCCTGCTACGTCGGAGACGGCGTCGCCTGCGTCCTCGCCACCAGCGAGACCGCCGCTCGGGACGCCGCCGAGCTGGTCGTGGTGGACTACGAGCCGCTCCCGGCGGTGACCAACCTCGAAGCCGCCCTCGCCGATGACGTCGTCATCCACGACGAGATCGGCACCAACAAGAGCTACACGTGGGATCTCAAGATCGGCGAGGACGCGGTCACCCAAGCGTTCGCCGATGCGGCCTACACCGTCAGCGAGCGGTACGTGCAGCAGCGGTTGTTGCCGATGGCGATGGAGCCTCGCGCCGTCGCCGCGGTACCCCAGCCCTTCGGCGGCGACGTCACGCTGTACTCCGCCACGCAGGTGCCGCACATCTTGAAGATCATGGCCGCGCTCACCTGCGGGATCCCGGAGCAGCAGCTTCGAGTCGTCGCTCCCGCCGTCGGTGGAGGCTTCGGCTCGAAGCTGAACGTCTACGCCGAGGAACTGCTGTGCCTGGGCTTGTCGCGCAAGCACGGCGCACCGGTCCGCTGGAACGAGGAGCGCACCGAGAACTCCCAGGCGACCATCCACGGACGGGCCCAGATCCAGCACATCGAGCTCGCCGCCGATTCCAACGGCAAGCTCACCGCGGTGCGGGTTCGGCTCCTCGCCGACATGGGCGCCTACCTGCAGCTCGTCACGCCCGGCGTGCCGTTGCTGGGCGCGTTCCTCTACGCCGGGGTGTACGACCTGCCCCAGGCGTACGACTTCTCCTGCACCTCGGTGTTCACGACCATGACGCCCACCGACGCCTATCGAGGTGCCGGACGCCCGGAGGCGACCTACGCCATCGAGCGGGCCATGGACGCCCTGGCTCGCGAAGTCGGAGTCGACCCGATGGAGATCCGCCGTCGGAACTTCATCCAGGCCGACCAGTTCCCGTACACCGCGATGACCGGGCTGACCTACGACTCTGGTGACCATCAGGCCGCCGCCGACAAGGCGATGGAGATGGTGGGGTACGCCGACCTCCGGGCTCGGCAGACGACCCAGAACGTCGACGGGGCCACCAAGCGCCTCGGAATCGGCATCTCGAGCTACTTCGAGATGTGCGGACTCGCTCCGTCCCGGGTGCTCGCCTCGCTCAACTACGGAGCCGGCGGCTGGGAAGCGGCCACGGTCCGGATCCTGCCGACCAACAAGGTCCAGGTCGTCACCGGCGCAACGCCGCACGGCCAGGGCCACGTGACGTCGTGGTCCATGATCGTCGCCGACAAGCTCGGGGTCGACCCCGAGGACGTCGACGTCCTCCACTCCGACACCGCGATCAGCCCGCTCGGGCTCGACACCTACGGCTCGCGTTCACTCGTCGTCGGTGGCGTCGCCATCGACATGGCATGCGATCGTGTGCTCGACAAGGCCCGCAAGATCGCGGCCCACCAGCTCGAGTGCGACGCCGAGGACCTCGACTTCGCCGGCGGGGTGTTCAGCGTCAAGGGTTCACCGGACAAGCAGGCACCGTTGGCCGGGGTGGCCTTCGCCGCCTTCACCGCCCACGATCTGCCCGACGGGGTCGAGCCCAACCTCGAAGCCCACGTCACCTACGACCCGCCGAACTTCTCGTGGCCCTTCGGCACGCACATCTGCGTGGTCGAAGTCGACACCGAGACCGGCCAGGTCGACGTGGTCCAGTACGTCGCCGTCGACGACTGCGGGAATCAGATCAACCCGCTCATCGTCGACGGGCAGGTCCACGGGGGCGTCATCCAGGGCCTGGCCCAGGCGCTGTTCGAGGAGGCCGTCTACGACGCCGACGGGAACCTGCAGACCAGCACGCTCGCCGAGTACCTGGTGCCGTCGGCCGCCGACGTCCCGCAGGTCACGACGGGCCACACGATCACCCCATCGCCCACCAACCCGCTCGGGGTCAAGGGCATCGGTGAGGCCGGCACGATCGGTGCCGCTCCCGCCGTCATCAACGCCGTCGTCGATGCTCTGTCGGGCCTCGGCGTCACCGAGATGCCGATGCCGGCATCGCCGCTCAACGTCTGGACCGCCATCCAGGCTGCTCAGTCCACCACCGTCCAGGAGGGCAACGCGTGATCCCCGCCCCGTTCGAATACGTCCGCGCCGGTTCGGCCGAAGAGGCCATCGCCCTGATCGCAGAGCACGGTGACGAGGCGAAGTTCATCGCCGGCGGGCACAGCCTGCTGCCGCTCATGAAGCTCCGCCTGGCCCAGCCGTCGGTGCTCGTCGACATCGGCCGGGTCCAGGACCTGTCCTACATCCGCGACGCCGGCGATCACATCGCCATCGGGGCCTTGACCCGGCACCGTGACGTCGAGACGTCGGAGCTGTTGGCCGAGCACGTCCCGCTGCTGAAGCACGCGGCGTCCCACGTGGGCGACCCGCAGGTCCGGCATCGGGGCACGATCGGTGGCTCCATCGCCCACGCCGATTCGGCCTCGGACCTCCCGGCGACCACGCTGGCGCTCGGCGCGACCTACGTCGCCCAAGGCCCCAACGGCACCCGGGAGATCCCCGCCGGCCAGTTCTACCAGGGCTTCTTGGAGTCGGCGCTCGCCGAGGACGAGATGCTCACCGAGATCCGCGTTCCCAAGATGCAGGGCGCGGGGTGGAGCTTCCAGAAGTTCAACCGTCGGGCCCAGGACTGGGCCATCGTCGGCGTGGCCGCCTGGCGGCGCAACGGGGATTCCGGCGTGGGCCTGGTCAACATGGGGTCGACCCCGATCCTGGCCACCTCGGTCTCCTCGGCACTGTCGGGGGGTGGTTCGATCGCCGACGCCGCCGCTCAGGCTGCGGCCGAGGCCGAGCCGCAGAGCGACTTGAACGCCACCGCCGAGTATCGGACCCATCTCGCCAAGGTGCTCGTCCGCCGAGCGCTGGAGGAAGCCTCGGGCTGAGCCTCGACCACCGCGGCACCGGTTCACACGAGCCGGATCGAACGATTGCGGCCGGGGGCCGGGCACGTCAGGTGCCCGGCCCCCGTCGCGCCGCCGGCCCGACACCATGGCGCGCCGCACCTCCGCCTCCACCCCATGTGGGCGCGAACCCCCCGCACCCTGCGGGGGAACCGCGCCCACCGTGCCGGGAATCAGGCCTCTACCTGCGAGCGACCGATCTCAGGGGGAAGGTCGATGGCTGAGCCAACAGCCGCCGGGAATCGGAACCCAGGCACGGGTCGCGACGGCGTCGCCGTGCTCGTAGGCCCAGGCCTCGAGACCGGCCTGGGTCTGGATCCGGCGGCGGCGGTACAGCCCCTCCACGGCCCCCTCGACCTCGTCGAGGGTCATCAACGCTCGATCAACGGTGTCCGCCACCAGCTCGAAGCATCGTCCGTGGATCGTCCCCATCGCCTCGTCGAACCGAGCCCCTGGGTAGCCGAGTCCGGTGTCGAACAGGGTCCCGCCGACCTGATCGGCCGTGCCGTCGCCGATGACGAACGGGGCGAGATGGTGCCAGCGGACTTCCCCCGGGAGCAGGGTGCCGTACACGAACACATGGCGCATCCCCTCATGATGCCGTGGGTCGGGCCGGGACGGGACCGGCCTCAGGCCACGCTGGGCGACAGCATCAGATACGCCTGCAACGCGACCAGCGCGGCGAGGGCCACGAGCTTGTCGGTTCCGAACACCACCCCTCGGCTGCGCTCCCAGACCATCACACCAAGTTCGAGCAGGACCACCCATCCGAACGTGACGGTGGTCAGGTCGGCGTAGCGGAGGCTGCGCGAGTACACGAGAAACACCACGCAGGCGCTCACGCAGCCTGCGGCGAGGATGAGGGCCGACCGGTGCTCGGCGTATCGCTGGGCCAGCACGGCGGCGCCCAGATCCAGTCCAGCGAGCAGGCACATCGTCGCGGTGGCCAAGAACGGTCGTGACGCCATGCCTCTCAGACGACGTCGAGCGCCGATGGATACACGCTCGTGAAGTTTTTCTTCGGCATCTGGTCGGCTCGGTCCGACCCGTGCCGCTGCGTCGAGCGGTCGCCCGCCGCGACCTCCGGCCCTCGTCCGGGGTCTTTGTGCCCTTTCGATTGGCACGGAGCGAGCGAAACCCTGGGGGCATGGGTGTACGCACGATCCTGGACGGGAACGAGGCGGCGGCCGATGTGGCCTTCCGTCTCTCGGAAGTGATTGCGATCTATCCGATCACGCCGGCGTCGCCGATGGCCGAGGCCTGCGACACGTGGGCGTCCGCAGGGCGGCGAAACCTCTGGGACACCGTGCCCCAGGTGATCGAGATGCAGTCGGAGGCGGGGGCCGCCGGGACATTGCACGGAGCGACCTTGAAAGGAGCGCTCGCCACCACCTTCACGGCCTCCCAGGGCTTGCTGCTCATGCTGCCGAACATGTTCAAGATCGCCGGAGAGCTCACTCCGTCGGTCATCCATGTCGCGGCGCGGTCGATCGCGACCCACGCCTTGTCGATCTTCGGTGACCACAGCGACGTAATGGCGGCACGCACCACCGGGTGGGCGATGCTCGCGGCCGGCACCGTTCAGGAGGCGGCCGACTTCGCCGCCGTGTCGCACGCCGCGACGCTCGTGAGCCGGGTGCCCTTCCTCCACTTCTTCGATGGTTTTCGCACCTCGCACGAGCTGTCCGACGTGGAGGTGCCGAGCGACGGACAGTTGGCGGCCATCGTCAGCGAGCAGGCGGTCGCGGATCATCGCTGGCGCGGCCTCGACCCCGATCGGCCCCAGTTGCGCGGCACGGCGCAGAACCCCGACGTGTTCTTCCAGGCCCGCGAGGCCGGGAACCGGTTCACCGACGCCGTTCCGTCGATCGTGGAGGACCTCTTCTCGCGCTGGGCGACGCTGACCGGTCGCTCCTACGGGCTCGTCGACTACTGCGGCGCCCCCGACGCCGAGCGGGTCGTGATCATGATGGGGTCGGGGTCCGGCGCCGCCGAGGAGGCGGCGGATGCGCTGAACGCGACGGGCGAGAAGGTCGGCGTCCTGCGCGTCCGCCTCTACCGCCCCTTCCCGACCGAAGCCTTGCTCGCCGCCCTGCCGCGCACGGTGCAGTCGATCGCGGTGCTCGACCGGACGAAGGAACCGGGGGCCACGGGTGAGCCGTTGCTGCTCGACGTGATGACGGCGATGGCCGACGCAGCGGGCGATGGGAGGCGCCCGATGCCCCGTGTCATCGGCGGCCGGTACGGCCTGTCCTCGAAGGAGTTCACACCAGCGATGGCCAAGGCGGTGTTCGACGAGCTGTCCGCCGAGCGACCCAAGCGCCGCTTCACGGTCGGGATCGTGGACGACGTCACCCACCTGAGCCTCCGGGTCGACGACGACTTCCACACGGATCGGGCCAAGCTCCGGGCCGTGTTCTACGGGCTCGGCAGCGACGGCACGGTCGGCGCCAACAAGCACACGGCCAAGATCATCGGCAAGGAGACCGGGCTCCACAGCCAGGCCTACTTCGTCTACGACTCCAAGAAGTCCGGGTCGATGACGGTGTCGCACCTGCGCTTCGACGATTCGCCCATCCGTGGTTCCTACCTGGTCTACGACGCCGATCTCGTGGCGGTCCATCAGTTCGGACTCATCGACCGGGTCGACGTGCTGGGCGCGGCCCGACCCGACGGCACCCTGCTCATCAACAGTCCCTTCTCCCCCGAGGAGACCTGGGATCGGCTCCCCGCCGAGGTCCAGGAGCGGATCATCGCGCTGGCGCTGAAGGTGTATGTCGTCGACGCCCATCGCATCGCTCGCGACGCCGGACTCGCCGGGCAGATCAACACCGTCATGCAGGCGTGCTTCTTCGCCGTCACCGACGTCCTTCCCTACGACCGAGCGGCCGAGGCGATCACCCAGAGCATCAGGACCGCCTACGGCAAACGGGGCGCGGTCGTGGTCGATGCCAACCTCGCCGCGCTGGCTGCCGCACCGGGAGGACTGCAGCAGCTGTCGGTGCCGGGATCGGTCACCTCCACCAGCCATCGCCGACCCCCGGTGCCGGAGACCGCGCCCGACTTCGTCCAGCGCGTCACGGCCCGGATCATCGCCGGCGAAGGCGATCTCCTCCCGGTGAGCGCGATGCCGGTCGACGGCACCTTCCCCACCGCGACGACGAAGTTCGAGAAGCGACATCTCGCCCACGAGATCCCCGTCTGGGATCCGGCGATCTGTATCGACTGTGCCCGGTGCACGCTGGTCTGCCCCCACGCCGCCATCCGCCTGAAGGTCGCCGAGCCGGCCGAGTTCACCGACCTGCCCCAGCTCCAGCACAAGTCCTTCCGGTCGAAGGAAGCCACGGGCCTGGAGCTCACGATCCAGGTGACACCGGACGACTGCACCGGCTGCGGCGTCTGTGTCGACGTCTGCCCGGCTCGCTCGAAGTCCGAGGCCAAGCACAAGGCGCTCAATATGGTGCCGATCCGCGAGGCCGAGACGGTCGAGGCAGCTCGCTATCTCGAGTTCGAACGACTCGTCGGGATCGCCCCAGGGACACTCGACCGGGCCACCACGAAGGGCTCGCAGGTTCGCCAGCCGCTCTTCGAGTTCTCCGGCGCGTGCTCCGGTTGCGGCGAGACGCCGTACCTCAAGCTGATGACCCAGATGTTCGGCGACCGGGCCCTGGTTGCAAACGCAACCGGTTGCTCCTCGATCTACGGCGGCAACCTGCCGACGACACCGTGGGCCACGGACGCCTGCGGACGCGGTCCGGCCTGGGCGAACTCACTGTTCGAGGACAACGCCGAGTTCGGGTTGGGCATGAAGATCGCGCTCGACCGACAACACGCCGCCGCGGTCCATCTGCTCGGGGAACTCGCTCCCCTGCTCGACCCGGCCCTGGTGGCTGCGGTCCAGGCCATCGATCCCACGATCCCGGTGGACGACACGACCATCGAGGCCCAGCGACGGACCGTCGCCGAACTCGACGCTGCGCTCGACGTCCTCGCCCAGGGTGACGAGGAGGGGGTCGTGACCATGACCCGCCGCTTGCGTCCCCTGACCAGTTCGCTCGTGCGCAAGAACGTCTGGATCATCGGTGGGGACGGCTGGGCCTACGACATCGGCTCCGGCGGCCTCGACCACGTGCTCGGTTCGGGCCTCGACGTCAACATCCTGGTGCTCGACACCGAGGTGTACTCCAACACCGGCGGTCAGGCCTCGAAGTCGACCCCGAGGGCAGCCGTCGCCAAGTTCGCTGCCTCCGGGAAGCGCACCGGCAAGAAGGATCTGGGCGCCGAGGCCCGTCGCTACGGGGACGTCTACGTCGCTCAGGTGGCACTGGGAGCGAACGATCTCCAGACGGTGAAGGCGTTCGCCGAGGCCGAGGCTTGGCCGGGGCCGTCGCTCATCATCGCCTACTCGACCTGCATCGCCCACGGCATCGACATGACGACGTCGATGACCCACCAGAAACTCGCCGTGAAGTCCGGCTACTGGCCGTTGTACCGATACGCGCCGAGCGCCGAGGACGGCATCCACCCGTTCTCGCTCGACTGCGCCGATCCCAGCGTTCCCTTGACGGACTTCGTGAGCCAGGAGGGACGCTACGCGATGTTGGCTCGGTCCAAGCCCGTGGAGGCCGCCCACCTGCTCGCACTGGCCCAGGCCGACGTCGACGAACGGTGGCGGTACTACCGGCAACTGGCCGGAGTGGAGCGCACCATCCCGCACGAGCCGGTGATCGAACTCCTGGCCGAAGCAGTCATCGAGGCACAACAACCCATCGAGGAGGTGACGGCGTGAACGTGGTCGACACGCGCGGCGTGGATCTCGGCACCGAGTATCTCGGGCTCCGACTGACGACGCCGGTGGTGGCATCGGCCGGTCCGCTGACGGGACGCATCGAGACACTCCGTCGGCTCGAAGCGTCCGGAGCCGGTGCGGTCGTCCTGCCGTCGCTGTTCGAGGAGGACATCGTGCAGGCGGCGCTGGAGCTCCAGGACCTGCACACCAGCTCGGTGGATTCCTTCGCCGAAGCGACGAGCTTCCTGCCCGAGCTCTCGGCGCCCGGACCCGCCGAGGAGTACCTCGACCTGTTGCGGTGGGCCAAGCGACAGCTGCGCATCCCCGTGATCGCCAGCCTGAACGGCCTCTCCACGGGGTCGTGGGTCCACTGGGCCGAGCAGCTCGCCGCCAATGGTGCCGACGCCCTCGAGCTCAACGTCTACGTGGTGGCCGCCGACCCGGCGGACACCGCCGCCACGGTCGAGCATCGTGTCGTCGATCTCGTCCGAGCCGTGCGCAGCGCGATCTCGATCCCGTTGGCCGTCAAGCTGTCACCGTTCTTCAGCGCCGTCGGCGACGTCGCCCAGGCGATCTGCGGCGCCGGCGCAGACGGGTTGGTCCTGTTCAACCGCTTCTCCCAGCCCGACCTCGATCTCGACGCCATGACCGTGGTGCCGGGACTCGAGCTGAGCACCCCCAGCGAGGTCCGGCTCCCCTGAGATGGGTGGGGCTCCTCCACGGACGAGTGCCGTGCAGCCTGGCGCTGTCCGGCGGGGTGGAAGGTCCGCTGGAGGTCGTGAAGGCGATCGCCGCCGGCGCCGACGTGGCGATGTCGACTCGGCCCTGCTCCGCCATGGCCCGGAGCACGTGACGACGTTGGTCAACGGATTGGCCGCCTGGCTCGACGACCGCGAGTACGTCCGGTCGACGAGCTCCGAGGGGCGATGAGCCAACGGTCGGTGCCCAATCCCGACGGCTACGAGCGCGGCCACTACGTCCGTACCTCTGCGCACGGCGTCGCAGAAGTACGTCCCGTCCTCGATCCACTCGGCCCGATGACCCGCTCGGCCCCGTCGCACGACCGACCGACGTCCGGTCGACCGACGTCCGGTCGACCGACAGCCGGCCGACCGATCCGCGACCGACCGACAGCCGACCGGTCGCCGCTCAAGGCCGTCGCGCTGCCGAGCGAGCACGGAGGTTGGGGGCTCACCCTGGAGCCGGTTCTTCTGGGCCTGCTCGTCGCGTGGAGCGTCTCCGGAGCCCTGCTCGGACTGGCGGCCTTCCTCGCCTTCCTCGCCCGGACGCCGTTGAAGCTGGTGCTGGTCGATCTGTTCCGGGGGCGGTTCCTCCCCCGCACTCGTCTGGCCGCCATCGTCTCTGGCGTCGAGGTGATCGCGCTCGCCGGTGCCGCGGTCGGCGCGTGGGCGTTGTCGAGCCACCCGTTCTGGCTTCCGATCGTGATCGCCATCCCGTTGGTCGCCGTCGAGCTGTGGTTCGACATGCGATCCCGTTCGCGGCGACTCCTGCCCGAGTTGGCCGGCAGCATCGGCATCGCCGCGGTCGCAGCCTCGATCATCCTCGTCGGCGGACGCGACGGCCGTCTGGCCGCCGCTGTCTGGCTGGTCCTCGCCGCCCGGAGCATCGCCACCATCCCCTTCGTCCGCATCCAGATCCGGCGGCTTCGCCGAGGCAGCGACAGTCGGTCGAACCAGGGTCTGTTCCAGGGTTCGTCGGCGTTCGCTGTGCTCGCCTGCCTCGCCGCGCTCGTGTCCGAGTTCGCAGTGATCCTCGGAACGCTGACGATCGTCGCCGTCATCGGGCGTCAGTACGGCTGGCTCGGAACCGAGGTTCCGCCGGCCAAGAAGATCGGGATGCAGCAACTGGTCGTCGGCCTGGCGGTCACCGCGGCGACGGCGCTCTCGGTCCGGCTCTGGACGTGACGCTCAGCTCGTGACGCTCAGCCCGTGAGGACGGTTCGACCGGAGCAGCACGCTCGATCGTGGCCGCCGGGGTAGCTTCGGACGATGCGGATCGTCTCGTTGCTTCCATCGGCGACCGAGATCGTCGACGTGCTCGGTCTGAGCGACCAACTCGTCGGAGTCACCTTCGAGTGCCGCTGGCCCGAGGGCATCCAGGACGGGCGCCGCGTCGTCGTCACCGGACTGGACACTCACGGCCTGGCCCCCGGCGAGATCGACACCCTGGTACGCGACACGCTCGGCGCGGGTCGGCCGCTCTACACGCTCCATGACGACCGGGTGCGCGACTGTGCGCCGGATGTCGTCCTGACCCAGGACCTGTGCCGGGTCTGTGCCCTCCCGAGCGGCGACGTCGACGCCGCGCTGGAGCGGCTCGGCTGCTCGGCGTCCGTGGTCCAACTCGACCCCCACACCCTCGATGACATCATCGCCAGCGTGGCGACGGTCGCCGCGGCCGCCGGCGTGGAGGATCGCGGAACCGCTGCGGCGACCGCGCTCCGCCAGCGCATCGAGGCGGTCACCGAAGCGGTCTCGGCCCGGCCTCGTCGGCGCGTGTTCGTGCTGGAATGGCTCGATCCCCCGTTCGGTTCCGGCCACTGGGTCCCCGAGATGGTCCAGCTCGCCGGAGGCGCGCCGGTCGTGTCGCGGCCCCACGAACGCAGTGTTGCGACGACGGGAGGAGATCGCCGCCGTCGTCCGGACGTCGTCCTCGTCACGCCATGCGGATTCGACTCGACCAGGCGGCCGAACAAGCACGGTCGGCGGTGCCCTACCTGCCTGCCGGCGCCGAGGTCTGGGCCTTCGACGCCGACGGCTACGTCGTTCGGCCCGGCCCACGAGTGGTCGCCGGGATCGAGCAGATGGCGGCCGTCCTGCACGGCCTGGGAACGCCCGACGAACGTATCGTTCGGCGGATCGACGACCTTCCAGGAGCGACGACGTGACGATCTCGGGCCGACCCGACGATTTCTGGCTCGACGCCATCGCCGACGCCGACCCTCACCCCTACTGGTTCGACGACGTCGACGAACCGGACTCCAACCCGATGTTGGTGCGCACCGAGAACTGCGACCTGTGCATCATCGGCGGGGGCTACACCGGGCTGTGGAGCGCCGTCATCGCCAAGGAACGCGACCCGTCCCGAGACGTCGTGCTCCTCGAAGCGGGCGAGGTGGGTTCCGCCGCGAGCGGCCGCAACGGTGGCTTCATGGAATCGAGCCTCACACACGGCGTCGCCAACGCCCAGGCTCGCTTCCCTGACGAGGTCGCCATCCTGGAGCAGCTCGGGCTCGAGAACCTGAACCAGATCGAGGCCGCGATCCGCCGCTACGGGATCGATTGCGACTACGAACGAACCGGCGTCATCGACGTGGCGACCACGGCCCATCCGGCGAGCTATCTGGCCGAGCTCCGCGACGATTTCGTCCAGCTCCGCACGCTCGGGCAGCCGGTCGAGTTCCTCGATGCGGACAACATCCAGGGCAAGATCCACTCCCCGACCTACACCGGTGGCCTGTGGCGCAAGGACCGGGCGGCGCTCGTCGATCCGGCCCGGCTGGTCTGGGGGTTGAAGGACGCGGCCGAGCAGCTCGGCGTCCGGATCTACGAGGACACCAAGGCGACCTCGATCGAGCGGGACGGCGTCGGGGTGCTCGTCACGACGCCGCTCGGGCAGGTCCGTGCGGCCCGGGTCGCGCTCGCCACGAACGCCTTTCCGCCGTTGCTCCGCCGGCTCAAGCACTACATCGCCCCGGTGTACGACTACGTGCTCGTCACCGAACCGCTCAGCCCGGCACAGCTCGAGAGCATCGGGTGGAGCGGGCGGCAGGGGATCTCCGACATCCCGAACCAGTTCCACTACTACCGACTCACCGAGGACAACCGCGTGCTGTGGGGCGGCTACGACGCCGTCTACTACTTCGGTGGCAAGGTGAGCTCCGAGCTCGAACAACGCCCGGCCACCTGGGCCAAGCTCGCCCGGCACTTCTTCGAGACCTTCCCGCAGCTCGAAGGGGTGCGCTTCAGCCACGCCTGGGGTGGGGTGATCGACACCCGCTCTCGCTACTGCGTCTTCTGGGGCAAGGCGATGCAGGGTCGTGTCGCCTACGCGCTCGGCTACACCGGCCTCGGTGTCGCGTCGAGCCGCTTCGGGGCCGAGGTGATGCTCGACATCCTCAACGGGCGTCGTTCGGCGGCGAGCGAGCTCGACTTCGTGCGCGACAAGCCGGTGCCGTTCCCGCCCGAACCGCTGCGGTTCATGGGGATCCAGGCGACGAGGTACTCGCTCGACCGGGAGGACCGCACCGGCCAACGGAACCTGTGGCTTCGCGGCCTCGACCGTCTCGGTCTGGGCTTCGACAGCTGAACCTCGGCCCGAGCCGCTCTACGCTGATCCCGTGACGGCTGCAGCGACCCCCTCCCCCGACGGCCCGAGCGATGTCGCAGAGGTCTCGGCCGCGCTCACCGAACACGGCTACCTCCCCGACGAAGGCCTGGCCACGGCGGTGTTCCTCGCCATGACGCTGCAGCGGCCGCTGTTGCTCGAGGGAGAAGCCGGCGTCGGCAAGACCGAGGTGGCAAAGGTGCTGTCCCGCTGGACCGGCGGCGAGCTGATCCGGCTCCAGTGCTACGAGGGGATCGACGTCGTCCAGGCCGTCTACGAGTGGGACTACTCGCGCCAGCTCCTCCACCTCCGGGCCGCGGAGGCCGCCGGTGTAGCGACCGCCGCCGGCGCCCAGGCCCTCGAGGACGACCTGTACTCCGAGCGGTTCCTCGTCAAGCGCGCCCTCCTGCGGGCGATCGAGTCGAGGGAGGGACCGGCGCCGATCCTGTTGATCGACGAAGTCGATCGGGCCGACGACGAGTTCGAGGCGTTCCTGCTCGAGGTGCTCTCCGACTACCAGATCACCGTTCCCGAGCTCGGCACGTTCCGCGCCTCCCGGCCGCCGATCGTGATCCTCACCTCGAACCGCACGCGCGACGTGCACGATGCCCTCAAGCGGCGGTGTCTCTATCACTGGGTCGAGCACCCCTCGTTCGAACGCGAGGTCGACATCGTGCGACTTCGGGCCCCGCACGTCGCCGAGGGACTCACCCGGCAGGTGGCGGCGGCGACGGAGGCGCTGCGGAGCATGCAGCTCTACAAGCCGCCCGGTGTCGCGGAGACGATCGACTGGGCGACGTCGCTCGGCGCGCTCGGCGCGACCCGTCTCGACGAGCGGCTGGTCTCGGCGACGCTCGGAACGGTGCTGAAGTACCGCGAGGACCAGGCTCGTGTCGAGCAGAGCGGCATCGCCGATCTGGTGAAGCAGGCGTTCGAGCGTGGCCTCGTCAGCGGCTGAGGAACTCGCCGTCGGCTTCGGCCGGGTGCTGCGCGGGCTGGGCCTGCGGGTCCCCCTCGACTCGGTGCTCACCTTCACCGACGCCCTCGGTTCGGTCGGTCTGGACCGACGCGACCCCGTGTACTGGGCGGGCCGCGCCACGTTGGTCCACCGGCCCGAGGACCAACCGATCTACGACCGGGCCTTCGCCGTGTACTGGGAGCAGCGAGACGCCAACGTCTTCGACGAGCCCGACGAGCCCGAGACCGTCACGCTCGCCATCGATTCCGACGACGAGGACGACGGCGACGACGGCCCGGACGACTCCGACACGCGAGATCAGGACGACCAGATCGACCTGCGCTTCTCGGCGACGGAAGTCTTGCGCCACAAGGACTTCAGCGCCTACACGTCCGAGGAACTCGCCGTCGCCCATCACCTCATGTCCCAGCTGAGGTTGGTGGGCGCGCCGCGCCGATCCCGACGGTTCGTCGGCGGTGCCCATGCCACCAAGCGGCCGGACCTCCGGCGCACCGTACGGTCGGCGCTCAGGTCCGGAGGAGAGCCCATCCGTCGGCACCACCGCGACCCGGGCGAACGGCTCCGCCGGATCGTGCTCCTCCTCGACGTCTCGGGCTCGATGGAGCCCTACGCCCGGGCCTTGCTCCGATTCGTGCACGCTGCGGTGGCGGGACGCCAACGGGTCGAGGCGTTCGCGCTCGGGACGCGCCTCACACGCGTGACGCGCGAGCTGTCGTCCCGGGATCCCGACCGTGCGCTCGCGTCGGCATCCGGCCGGGTCGAGGACTGGAGTGGCGGGACCCGGCTCGGTGACTGCCTCCGCCGGTTCAACGACGAATGGGGCGTTCGCGGTCTGGCGAGAGGCGCGATCGTGGTGATCCTGTCCGACGGGTGGGATCGAGGGGACCCGGAGGTGCTGAGCGAGCAGATGTTGCGTCTGCAACGGGTGGCGTTCCGTACCGTGTGGGTGAACCCGTTGAAGGTGACGCCCGGCTATGCCCCGCTCGCCCGTGGCATGGCCGCCGCGTTGCCGTACGTTGACGACTTCGTCGAGGGACACTCGATCTCGGCGATGGAAGAACTGGCCCGAGTCATCTCCCGGAGGTGAGCGATGCGAGAGATCCTGGACGACATCGACCGGTGGCGGTCCGCCGGACACCGAGTCGCGGTGGCGCGCGTGGTCGACATCGAAGGTTCGGGTCCGCGTGATCCGGGCGCGGCGATGGCCGTGAACGACGCCGGGGAGGTGGCCGGTTCGGTGAGCGGAGGCTGCGTGGAAGGCGCCGTCGTCGGCGAGGCATTGATGATCCTCGACGGCACGAACGAGGCCCGGATCGTCACCTTCGGCTATTCCGATGACGAGGCGTTCGCCGTCGGACTCACGTGCGGGGGCACCATCCATCTGTTCATCGAACCGTTGGACTGGTGAGCGGCATGGAGCTGTACGACGTCTTGAGCGCTTCCCTGCGTGCCCGCACGCCCGTCGCGCTGGCCACGATCATCGGCGGACCCGGGACGGGAGCCAAACTCCTGGTGCGCCCGGACGCGCCGACCCTCGGATCGCTCGGTCACGCCGAGCTCGACCGGATCGTCGAGCGGGACACGCTGGGCGAGCTCGACGCCGGCCGGACCGGAATCCGGCACTACGGCCCGGAAGGCCAGACGACGCCCGAAGACCTGGCCGACTCGCCGGTGTTGCAGGTGTTCGTCGAGTGTTGGGCGCCGCCGCCCCAGATGTGGATCTTCGGCGCCGTCGATTTCACCGCCGCCCTGGCTCGGGTGGCCAAGGTGCTCGGCTACCGGGTCACGGTCTGCGACGCCCGCGAGGTGTTCGCCACCAAGCGTCGGTTCCCGATGGCCGACGAGGTCCTGGTCACCTGGCCCGGACGGATCTTCGAGGAACGAGGATCGACGCTCGGGCCCCGAGACGCGGTGTGCATCTTGACCCACGACGCCAAGTTCGACGTGCCGGCGGTGCAGGGCGCCGTGGCCACCCGTGTCGGCTATGTCGGGGTCATGGGTTCACGGCGCACCCACGAGCGCCGGCTGGAGCGGCTGGCCGAGGTCGGCGTGACCGATCCTGCGGTCCTGTCCCGCCTCCATTCACCCATCGGGCTGGACATCGGCGGGCGAACGCCCGAGGAGACGGCGATCTCGATCTGCGCCGAGATCATCGCCTCGCGGACCGGTCGTTCGGCTCGCGCCCTGCGGGCCACCGACGGCCCGATCCACTGATCGCTCAGCCGAGCGGGTCGATGGCCGCCGACCGGGACCGCTTGTTGGAGGCGAGGTGATCCACCTTCAGTGGCGTGCCGCGATTCACGGCGTGCACGATCGTGTCGTCGACCCCGAGGGCCAACATGACGTGGCCGGGGTACCACACGACGTCGCCGGGCTCGAGGTCGTCGATCGAGGTCCGCTCGTGCGACGAGATGATGTCACCCGAGTTCGTGGGCAGCTCGACGCCGGCTTGCCGCCAGGCCCAGCTCACCAGACCGGAGCAGTCGAAGGCCCGGCCGGGCTGGGCCGACGCGTAGCGGTACGACACGCCGACCTGGCTCAGCGCCGAGAGCATCACACGAAGCTGCGGTCGCTCGGCGTGCCGCCAGGCGGTCAGGAACCGATCCGGCTCGACCTCGAGGCGAGCACCGAGCTCGCCGGCCAGGTCCACCAAGGCCGTGTCCAACAAGTCGTCGCTGCCGATGAACAGGGCGAACAGGCCACGAGTCGACAGACGAACCGTCGGATCCTCGATCGAACCGGTCGGAAAGGCGGCAGCCTCGGCGACGGCGGGAGCGGGGACGGTCACGGCACCGAACGCAGTGGCGATGGTGGCCGTGGCGAGTACGACGGGCGCGAGCACCCGACGAACGCGTTTTGGAAGCACGAGATCTCCAGACGTTCCCGAGCAGGACGACATCGGCCGAATCCCCAGGGTGTGGGACTACGCCGAACGAACCGACGTCCACCGGACGGTCGCCATACGAGAGCGACGGGAGATCCGGCCACCACTCGAAACGGTCGAGTGGGTACTCAGTGCGAAGAAGCGGGTGTAACGGTACTGCAACATGACAGCCGTCCGCAACCGATTCGTAACCATTCTGCAAAACTTGACGGAGTACCACCTTGGAGGTGAACCAAACCCCACCGTCCGTCGCCCGAGCCACCTCCACACCACTCGCGGTGCTCCTGGCCGCCGGTCGGGGTTCGAGGTTCTCTGGCCCGACCCACAAGCTCCTCGCCGAGTTCCGCGGGCGACCCGTGCTGGCGTGGGCGATCGACGCCGTCGTCCAGGCCGACCTGCCCCTGTGCATCGTCACCGGACTCGATCCCCAGGTCGAAGTCCTGGCCGACACGCTGGTCCGGAACCTGGCGCTGACGGCGACGCGCGAGGACTCGATCCGGGTCGTCCGCAATCCACTCGCCCACACCGGGATGGCGAGTTCCCTCGCTGCCGCCGTGGCCCTGGCGAACGACCTGGGTGCGACGTCGATCGTGGTCGGGCTGGGCGACCAGCCCTCGTTCCGAGCGAAGCCTGGCGGGCGGTGGCCGATGCCGAGCCACTCGACCGATCGCATCGCGGAGTACCGGGCGGCCGGCGCGGCCGACACCGCGCCCCAGCGGGCCAACCCGGTCCGGCTCCCCCGCGCGGTATGGCCGGAATTGCCGACGTCGGGGGACCGAGGAGCCAGAGATCTGCTCCGCAATCGACCGGGTCACGTGATCGCAGTAGCCTGCCCGGGAAACCCGGCCGACATCGACACCCTCGAGGACTTGCACCGATGGAACTCGTGAACGACTTCACCGTCAACGCCGACATCGACGAGACGTGGAAGACGCTCATCGATCTCGAACTGATCGCCCCGTGCATGCCCGGCGCCGAGCTCACCGAGATCGAAGGTGAGATCCACCGCGGGCTGGTCAAGGTGAAGGTGGGGCCGATCACGGCCAAGTTCAAGGGCGAAGCCCACTTCGTCGAACGTGACGCCGACGCCCGCCGGGCCCAGCTCAAGGCCGACGGACGAGACACCGGCGGCAAGGGCAATGCCGCCGCGCTGATCACCGCCCAGCTGACCGCGGTCGACGACGCCACGACCAAGGTCGTCGTCACGACCGATCTCACGATCACCGGCAAGGTCGCCCAGTTCGGCCGAGGGGCACTGGTCGACGTCAGCGACAAGCTCCTCAAGCAGTTCGTGCACAACCTCGAGACGACCGTGCTCAACCAGGGTGCGGCCGCGAACGCCGGCGACGCAGACACGACCGCCGCAGGCACCTCCGCGCCGGGCAGCACCGGAGCCGCGACCGGCGCGGCAGCCGCAACTGCGGCCGCGGCCGCCACCGGCACCGCGGACGCCGGAGCCTCCGGCGACGCCGCCTCGTTCGCGCCGCCCGCCGATGCCCCGGTCGACGGCCCGCCCGCACCTGCCGCCGGCACCGAGGCCCCGGCCGCCGAGGCGCCCAAGATTCGCAAGATCGAGAGCAAGCCCGCCGAGCCCATCGATCTGCTCGAGACGGCCGGCACGCCGATGCTGAAGCGCCTGGCGCCGGTACTCGCCGGGCTGGTCGTGCTGCTGCTCATCGTCCGCCGCCGTCGTCGCTGATCGCGACCTCCCGATGGTCGACGATCGGGCGGAGGTACGCGCTCGCCTCGGGCGAGAGCCACGCGGTGCGTACGAGGTCGTGGTGCGCGACGCGGATGGCCTCCCGGTCGTCCTGCGCAACGCCCCCCTCCTCGACGACGGCACCCCGATGCCCACCAGGTACTGGCTGATCGGCCCGCGCGAGAACACCCTCGTCGGTCGCCTCGAATCGACCGGTGCGATCGATGAGGTCGAAGCGGAACTCGGTCTGGCCGTGATCGCCGAGGCCCACGCCCGCTACGCCGCCGAGCGCGACTCGGCCCTTCCGGCCGACCACGAGGGACCGACCCCATCGGGTGGCGTCGGCGGGACCCGCGCCGGGGTGAAGTGCCTCCACGCCCACTACGCCTGGTATCTGGCCGGCGGTGACGACCCGGTCGGGCACTGGGTCGCCGACCGGCTGGCCATCGCCCCCAGGAGGACGTCTCGGCGTGATCGGCGCGATCGATCTCGGATCCAGTTCGGTGAAGTTGCTCGTCCGGGACTCGGACGGGACAGTCCTCGTCGGGCCCACCGTGGTGACCCGTCTCGGCCAAGGGGTCGACGCCACCGGCGTGCTCGCCCCGAGGCCATCGAGCGCACCCTCGCCGCACTCCAGGGTTTCGTCGAGACCGGCCGCGAGCTCGGGGTCGACGGGTGGCGTGTCGTCGCGACGAGCGCCTGTCGTGATGCGGCGAACCGGGACGAATTCCTCGATGCCGTCGAACGGCTCGTCGGCACCCGGCCGCGGCTGATCTCCGGTGCCGACGAAGGTCGCCTGGCCTTCCACGGTGCGCTGGCGTCGCTCGGGCCCGAACACGGCGAGCGACCCACCATCGTGTTCGACATCGGTGGCGGCTCCACCGAGCTGATGTACGGCACCCGCCAGGCGCCTCCGTCCATCGTTGGATCGTTCGATGTCGGTGCCGTTCGGCTTCGCGAGCGCGAACTCCACCACGACCCGCCCCGACCCGAGGAGCTCACGAACGCCATCGGGGCGGCGACCGACGAGCTCGACGACCTCGTGCGAGCTCACCCCGAGCTGCTCGACGCGAGCTCCATCGTCGGGATCGGCGGCACGGTGCGCGTGGCTGCCGCGGTCGAACTCGGACTGGCGGCGTACCGCACCGAAGCGGTCCACGGCTTCCGCTTCACCCGGGACGCCGCCGAGGACGTGTTCCGCACCCTGGCGACCGAGGCCCTCGCCGATCGCATCCACAACCCGGGACTCCCGGAGGATCGAGCCGACATCATCGTGGGCGGGATGTGCGTCCTGGTCGCCGTCCTGCGCCGGTTGCACGCCACGAGCATCGTCGTGTCCGGCGGTGGAATCCTCGAAGCGCTCGTCGCCGGAGCAGACCTGTCATGACCTTCCATCCGTCATCGACCAACGCCGGTTCACTCCGCCTCTACGGTCGGCGGTTGCTGCTACGCCCCTTGTCGCCGACGGACTTTCGCGCCTACGCCGAGGTCCGATCGGCGAACCTGGAATGGGTGCTGCCCTGGGAACCGCTGCGTCCCGCCGGCGTGCCCGATCCGTCGAGCGACCGCGAAGCGTTCGCCGCTCGGTGCATCGCCCGCGACCGTGACCGCCACAGTGGCCAGTCGGTGTCACTCGGGATGTTCGTCGATGGAACCTTCATCGGCGAGACGAACCTGAACAACGTGCAACGCGGGGCCATGCAGAGCTGCACGGTCGGCTACTGGGTCGATCGACGCCACGCCGGGCACCACTACGTTCCCGAGGCCGTCGTCATCGCCTTTCGCCACGCGTTCGAGGACCTGCGGTTGCACCGGGTCGAGATCTGCATCGTCCCCCGCAATCATCGGAGTCGACGCGTGATGGAGAAACTCGGCATCCGAGAAGAAGGCGTCGCCGAGCGCTACGTCGAGATCGCCGGGGTCTGGGAAGACCATGTGCGCTACGGCATCACGGTCGAGGAGTGGTTGACCCGTCGCGACGACTTCGTCGCGGCTTGGTTGTGAGACCGGGGCCGTCAGCTGGACCTTCGTCCGCTGGCGGCCCCGGTTCGTGGAGTACCTACGCTTGCTCGACTGCCATCTTCATGGCGGCGTTCTTGGCCTGACGCTGCGCCGTCCGGCGCTTCCAGGCCTTCACCTTCCAGTGCCGAAGGCGGCGCTTTTCGAGCTTCTTGATCGCTCGTTCGGCGTCGTGGTGGTGGACCGGCTTCCAGGCCGCTCCGGGCTCCACCGCGTCGTCCGGTTCGATCCCGCCGCTCACGAGTTGCGCCAGTGACTGCAACTCGGTGTTGATGCGCTGGCGCTCGGACCGGGCGTGTGCTCGAAGCTCTGCCCGCGGCTGCGGTGCGAGATCCTGCGAGCGGTGCCGTGTGCTCATCGGTCGGTACCTCCGTTCCTTTCGGAATTGGTAAACCTCTGTGCTCCCCTTGAGTGAACGGTACCCCACATCACGCGGCGAGGGAATGGCCTTCGGCCCTTTTCCGGGTCAAGAGATCGCGCGTCAGGCCCGACGCTGCTGGTCACGGGCCAAGAGCAGATCGAGAGCATCGAGGCCGACCGACCCCATGGACAGTGCTCCCATGTGCCACGCCTTCAGGTCGAAGGACTCGCCGGCCGCGGCCCGGGCCCGGTCCCGAGCAGCGAGCCACACTCGCTCGCCGAGCTTGTAGCAGATCGCCTGGGCCGGCCAGCCGAGGTACCGCACCCACTCGCTGCGGAGGAACTCGGGGTTCTTGCCGCCGTGCTCGAGCAGGAAGCTGAGACCGAGCTCCGGCGACCAGGTCGCGCCGGGGTGGAAGGGCTGACCGTCGGGGATCCTGCGCTCGAGGTGCATGCCGATGTCGACGATCACCCGGGTGGTACGGAGCTGCTGCGCGGCCAGGTAGCCCAGCCGCTCGCCCGGGTTGCGGAGGTACCCGAGTTCGTCCATCAGACGCTCCGCGTACAGCGCCCAACCCTCGATGTTGCCGCTGATGGTCGTGTACCCCTGATAGCGCGACAGCTCCGACGACCGGTAGGCCCACATGCCGAGCTGCATGTGGTGGCCCGGCACGCCCTCGTGGTAGCAGGTCGAGACCTCGGACCACAGCGGGAAGCGGGTGGCACCGAGCGTCGGGTACCAGGTGCGCCCGGGCCGGGCGAAGTCCGCCGACGGCGCGTGTAGTACTGCGCAGCCGCCGTACCCGGCGGTGCGATCATCGCCTCGACGTAGGCGATCTCGGGCGGAAGTTCGAAATGGGTGCCCTGCAACGACGAGACGGTCTCGTCCATCAGTTGCTGGAGCCAGTCGCGCAGGGCGTCGGCGCCCTCGACCGCTTCGCCTTCGGCGTCGAGGTGCGCCATGGCCTCGGCGATCGATGCCCCCGGCACGATTTCGTCGCGGCGACGCCGCATCTCGTCCTCGATCCGGGCCAGCTCGTGCCAGGCCCACTCGTAGGCTTCGTCGATGTCGAGCTCGGCGCCCAGGAATTGGCGAACGCCGAGCTCGTAGCGTTCGGCGCCCGCCGCGTCGGGCACGTGCGCCACGGCCGGTGCGTACACCTGGCGGAGATAGGCGCCGAGTTCGCCGACCGACGCCGTCGCCGCTCGGGCCGCCCGATCGAGCCGGACCCGCAAGGCGTCCGGGCCCTTGAATGCGAAGCTCTCGAACCACGGCGTCGCGCCGTGCACTCCCGCCCACTGCTCGGCCTGTTCGGCGCACGCATTGGCCTGACGGGCGGCCGCGACGACACCGCGATCGAGCCCGTGCTCGTAGCTCCTCCGCAGCGAGGCGTAGGCGGTGGGAACCGCTTCGAGCCGCTCGATCACCGCCTCCCAATCCTGGTCGGTGGCGATCGGCATGTTGTCGAACGCGGCGCGGATCGTCCCGACCGGCGAACCGATCACCGACAGCGCCCGCAGGTGGCTGCCCGCCTCGAACTGGTCCAACGTGATCGAGAGCCGGTCCTGGAGCAGGAGCGCGGCGCTCTCGTCCTCGACGGTGTCTCGGCTGGCCGATGCCAGCGCCGTCAGGGCGAGCCGGGCGGCATGGGCGCGTTCCCCGGCGCCCTCGGGGGAGAAGTCCGGCAGGCGCGTCCGAGCATCGACGTCACCGACATACGACCCGAAGATGGGGTCGAGCCGGCACAGATCGTCGAGGTAGTCGTCGGCGAGTCGACGTGCGGTGGTCATCGCCGGCTCAGCTCTTCTTCGAGCTGATCTTGGCCTGCAGGGCAGCGATCCGCTCCGCGAACCAGGGCTGACGAGTGCTCCACAGCTGGGGTTCGAGCTCTCGGCCACGGCGTCGGGGTGATGCTCGACGTCGGCCATGTCCTGGATCGTCTGCTTGACCGTGATGAGGAGTTCGCGAGGGGCGGTCGCGGCCCGCGCCGCCATCGTGTGGGCCACGTCGAGCAGTTGGTCGTCGTCGACACACCGATGAGCGAGCCCGACCCGCTCGGCCTCGGCACCGTCGAGCACTTCGCCGAACACGACCGCCGCCATGGTCGCCTGCGGACCGGCGATGCGACGCAACATCCAGGTGTGGCCTCCACCGGGATGGATCCCGATCTGGAGGAAGCGGGTGTCGAACTTGGCCCGGCGTGCCGCGATCCGCACGTCGCACCCGAGCGCGAGGTTCATTCCGGCACCGACCGCTGCGCCGTTGACCGCGGCGATCGTCGGGAGCTTGCTGTTCGCGATCCGCAAGAAGCCCTCGTAGATCCGACCGAGGCTCTCCCGGTCGCCTCGGCGAGATTGCCGAGGTTGGCTCCGGCGCAGAACGCCGGCGCCGCCCCCGTGACGACGATCGCTCCCACGGCCTCGTTCGACTCGATGTCGTCCATGGCCGCGACGATCTCGGCGACCATCGGCGCGGTGAGCGTGTTGCGTTCGGCGGGGTTGTTCAGCGAGGGTGGCCACGCCGTCGGAGATGTCGACCAGGAGCAGACTCATGGCTCCGAGGTGGCACCGCTCAGCGCGCCGCCACGACTGGCACACCAAAAACTCCAGCTGCTCCAGCGCGTGGCGCGTATGCGTCTGGTTTGGTTCACTCATCATTGGCCCAGGTGGTCGCCGAGGGCCTCGTCCCGAGCGACCATGACGGCATGGAGATCCTCGCCGAGCACGACGTAGGTGGTGTACTGCACGATGTCGGTCATCGCCAGTCCGGACGCCTCGAGGATGGCGGCGATGCTGCGCCACATCTCGGCGGCCTGCTCGCCGACCGTCGTCGGCAACGAGCCGTCGGGGCGGTGGCCGAGGACGCCGGAGGTGTGCACCCAGGTCGTCGGACCGGTGGAGCGCATGGCGAGCGCGTAGTTCGCGGCGGGTTTGGCGACGTTCGACGGGGTGACGGGCTCGTTCATGTGCCGCAGCCTGCCACTTCGTGCTACACCCGATCCATGGCCACCGGACCCGAACCCGACGCTCCTCCTGCTCGGCCTGCGGCGACGGTGGTGGTCGCTCGTGACACCGGGCACGGGCCGGAGGTCCTCCTGCTCCGGCGCAGCGCGGTCGGGGCCTTCCCCGGCCTGTGGGTGTTCCCCGGCGGCCGCGTCGACCAGACCGATCTCGGGACCGACGACGAGGCGCGAGCGCGAGTCGCCGCGGCACGCGAGGCGGCCGAGGAAGCTCGCCTGGACCTGGATCCGAGCCGGCTGCGCACCTGGTCCCACTGGACACCGCCGGCCGACTCCCACCGCCGGTTCGCGACGTGGTTCTTCGTGGCTCGGGTCGGCTCGGAGGTCGAGGCGATCGTCGATGGACACGAGATCGAGGAGCACCGTTGGGTCCGGCTCCATGACCGAGCCGGCCTGGAGCTGCCGATCGTCGCGCCGACCTACGTGACGCTCCACCAGCTCGCGATGCGCCGCCGTGCGACCGACCTGGTCGAGCTGGGCAACCCCTTCGGTGTCGAGTCCTTCGAGACCAAGCGCACCGTGTCCGGCGATCAGATGGTGCTGCTCTGGCACGGCGACGCCGGCTACGAGCTGGGAGATCCGAGCGTTCGTGGCCCACGCCACCGAGCGGTCGTGGACGGGACGCGCGTCGTGACCTACGTACGCGACGTGACTCCCGCTGGCTAGCCTCGCCCTCCAGATGCTCGACCATGTGTTCACCGACGCCATCAGCGCGCTGCGCGAGGCCTTCGAGGGAGCGTTCCTCGAGCGCCAGGCGTTCGAGGAACACTTCCAAGCCGACGTGCTGCTCGGTGATCTCACCTGGGAGACGTCCTACGGGCTGCCCGGTGAGGGCCAACCACCGCGGGTCGTCGCCCACATCACCTTCGATTGGCCGACGTGGAGTCAGACCAGCTATCGCCGGTGGTACGTCGAAGAGGTGCTCGACGAGGCCCCTGCGATCGAGATGGAGATCGTGTTTCGCGTCCAACGCCTCGCCGCTCAACCAGACCCGGCGGTCTTTCGCGAGTTGATGCCCGATGTCAGCCCACCCATCGGGGGTGAACGGCTCGAACGGGTCGGGGCCACCGTGGAGATCGGCTACTTCGACGACGAGGAACTCGATCCGGAGTTCGCCATCGAGGTCACCTACGAGGGCTTGTACGAATTGGCCGAGGAGACCCTCGCCGACGGCGCGAGCAAGTTGCTCGACGAGCACTTCGGATCGCTGGGAGGCTGGATCGCGGCATCGCTGGTCAAGCTGGGCGACGTTCCGCTCGAGTTCCGGCCGGGCGACGACGAGGCCGAGGCCTGAATCCGGCGGGTCCGCCGAACGGCCGGGCCAACTGCCAACATGCGGCCATGTCCGACATCGTGCTGCTCGAGGTGAGCGACCGCATCGCCACCGTCACCCTGAATCGTCCCGACGTCCGCAATGCGTTGAGCTCGGCAGTGCTCCGGCTCCTCCCGGAGCGTCTGACGGAGGCGGACGCACGAGACGACGTCGACGTGATCGTGCTCACCGGCACCGACCCGGCGTTCTGCGCCGGCCTCGACTTGAGCGAACTCGCGAGCGGCGGGCTGCTCGACGGCAGCGGGGCCGACGGCACCCAGAACGCGGCCGGGGTTCGGGGTCCGTTCCCTCCGCTCACCAAGCCGCTGATCGGGGCGGTCAACGGGGTGGCGGTCACGGGTGGGTTGGAGCTGGCACTGAACTGCGACTTCCTCGTGGCCTCGGAGCGGGCCAAGTTCGGCGACACCCACACCCGGGTGGGCGTGATGCCGGGCTGGGGGTTGTCGGTCCTGCTCCCGCAAGCAGTCGGAGTTCGCCGAGCCAGGGAGATGAGTTTCACCGGCAACTTCGTCGATGCCCGAACTGCGCTCGCGTGGGGGCTGGTGAACCACGTCGTGCCGCACGAGGAGCTGATCCCGACGGTGCGGGCGCTGGCGTCGGACATCGCCGGGAACTTCCAACCGGGCGTGCGCGCCCTGCGCTCGACCTACGCCGCCGTCAGTGCCGAGGCAGACAACTGGGGCATCGAGGCCAGCGCAGCGGCGGCATGGCGACGGGGTACCTTCGATCGTTCCCACGTGGCCCAGGCCAAGGACGCGATCATCGAGCGCGGGCGGGGTCAGTAGGGCCCGCCCGCCCGTTCCTCAGCGAGGAGCCAGCTTCGAACGAAGGCGCAGCATCGCCAGACCGAGGAGCACCGAACCGCCACCGACCCCGGCGAGCCAGGCGTCGCCTTGTCCCGTCGCCGGAAGCGTCGGCACGGTGGTCGTCGTCGGCGGCACCGTGGTCGGCGGCACGGTGGTCGGCCCGGCGGTCGTCGGCGGGTTCACCACGACGGTGGTGGGCGGAGCCGTCGTGACCGGAGGCTGGGTGGTGGTCGTCGGGTAGTCGGTGCCGGGGGGCAGCGCCGTGGTCGTGGTCTGGGCCACCGTGGTCGTCGTCTCGGCCACCGTGGTCGTCGTCTCGGCCACCGTGGTCGTCGTCTCGGCCACCGTGGTCGTCGTCTGGGCGACCGTGGTCGTCGTCTGCGGCGGGACGAGGCACCGGACCACGTCGACGATCACCGTCGGGACTTCCAGGGAGTTGGGCGATTCGGTGAACCCGAACTGCGAGGAGTGCACCAGCACGACCGGTCCACCGAGGATGTCGTTGGCGGCGAAGGTGCCGGTCTGGGTCCCGCTGTGGTAGTCGTCGGGCGCACCTTCGTCAACGCTGTCGGGGAGGTCCGGGGTGAGCGGTCCGAGCTGCGTTCCGCCGACGGTGACCGTGAAGCTCTCGTGCTGCTGGTCGGACTGGGCGCGGGTCCATTCCGAGTCCAAGGGGTAGTTGTTGTACGCCGTGTAGGCGACCTGGATCGACAGCGTCTCGCCGTCCGCCGGCGGGGCGACGACGATGCCGGTGTCGATCACCGGAGCGAACGAGCCCATCTCGATCGGGTTGGAGAACTCGTAGTGCTCGGTCGAGCACAGCTGGTTCGAATCAACGGCGCCGGCCGACGCCGACAGGGCGATCATCGTGCCGCCCGCAGCGAGGGCGACGAGCGAGCCGAGGGTCATCAGGTGGGAGCTCTTGCGAGCGGACTTCCCGAACATGGCAGGTGCCTCCTTGGTCCCGGGTGAGGACCGACTGCCGTCGTGGGTGGATGGCAGTAGTAAGACACCTCGGGCGGCGCAAAGGAACCCGATCTGATTGCAATTCGGTGACAGAAAGTGAGGGACGACCGCTCAGCGTGAGCGACTTCCGGAACGGCTCGTCACCCTCGGCCGGCGGTGCTCACAACGTCGCTCCCCGCGCGATCAGCTCGTCCCGAACCACCTGGGCCACCGTGATGGCCAGGATCTCCGCCCCGGTCTGGTTGAGGTGGAATCCGTCGTCGGCGCGGACCAGTTTTCCCTGGTTGTCGCGGGGATCGATGATGTAGTCGGCGTAGCCACCGCTGCGGCCGACGAACACGTTCCAGGTGTCGACGTACTTGACCGCCGGATGGGCGGCCGCCACCTCTTTGGTGACCCGCTGGAGGATGTCGAGACGATCGCGGAACGAGCCGGACTTGGCGTTGGGATTCCGACCCAGACCAGCGTGCGTCCGTCGGCGGACAGGTAGTCCATCACTGCGCCGACCCGGCGGGCGTACTCGTCCTGCCACTCCTGGGTGGCGACCGGGTAGCTCCTGCCGTCGATCGTGAGGTCCTGGGCGTCGTTGCCACCGAAGGTGACGACCACGATGTCGGGGTCGTAGTCGGGGATGTCGCGCTGCAGCTGCGCCGGCCAGTCGAAGAAGTCCGGCCTGGTCAGCCCGGACGAGACCTTGTAGAAGAGCTTGAGGTGACCACGCCGGTGTCCTCCAGGATGCCCTGCAGGGGCGGTCCGAGGTTGCCGGCGTCGGAGTCGCCCGCCACGTAGACCTTGGCCGGATTCTGGGCCGTGGGGACCTGAGGAGCGCCGTCGGTGGTGGTCGTCGCGGCCGCCGTCGTCGAGGTCTGGGCCGGGTCGGTGCCCGCGGGCGCCACCGTGGTCGATCCGTCGCTTGCAGAAGAATCGGCCGTGACATCGGTTGACGAACCCTCGACGGTCGTCGCGGCGCCGAAGTCGAAACTGGACGCATCGCCGCCCCCACCCTCCCGGTCGAGCAGGCCGATGCCGCTGGCGGCAACGACCAGCACGAGGGCGATGGCCGAGGCCAGGATGGCATGGCCCGCCGCCATCGGTCGGGCGCCGGTGTCGAGAGGTCGGGGACGGCCAGGCATCGAGGAAAGGCTAGCGAGCCGACGCCGCGAGCCCGGGGTACCCGCCAGGCGCCGGGGCTCAGAACTGGAAGTAGATGAACTCGTCGACGCTGCCGAGGCGATAGCACACGATCATCACGACGCCCAGGAGGGCGCCTTGCACCGCCGGGTGGAGCTCGGAGAGCCGGGTCACCACTGCCGGCAGGGTCTCGCGGGGCAGGAACTGGAGGGCGACCACCGCCGCGATCACGACCACGAGCGTCAGGCTGACGAACTGGCTCGGGTCACCCGGCTGGAACACCAGCAGCCCGAGGATCTTGCCCAGGACCTCGAACGCGACCGAGGCGCTCCGGGCGTTGAAGAAGATCCACGCCAGGGTCACCACGTGGAAGGTCACGAACCACCGCACGACGTCCATGGCCCGAGATCGGGGTTCGCCGTAGGCCTCGGTCAGGAACCGCTCGGCGACCAGCACGGCGCCGTGGATCGAGCCCCAGATGATGAAGGTCCAGTTGGCCCCGTGCCAGATCCCGCCGATGAACATGGTGAGGAACAGGTTGAGGTAGGTCCGCGCCGTGCCCTTCCGGTTCCCGCCCAACCCGATGTACAGGTAATCGCGCAGCCAACGCGACAGGCTCATGTGCCAGCGGCGCCAGAAGTCCTGGAGCGTGATCGAGCGGTACGGACTGTCGAAGTTCTGCGGGAACTGGATGCCGAGCAGGAGCGCCAGCCCGATCGCGATGTCGGTGTATCCCGAGAAGTCGCAATAGATCTGGATCGAGTACCCGTACGCCGCGAGCAGGTTGTCGAGCCCGCCGAAGCCCTTCGGGTTGGCGAACACCGGTTCGACCACCTCCTTGAACACGTAGGAGGAGATGATCACCTTCTTCACGAAGCCCGAGGCGATGAGGGTGAGGGCCCGGGTGCCGTGGACCCGGCGGGGGTCGGACCGGACGTACAGCTGCGGCACGAACTCGCCCACTCGCACGAGCGGGCCGGCGACGAGGTGCGGGAAGAAGAAGAGATACGTGAAGAAGTCGAGGGTGTCGACGGGTTGGATCGTGCCTCGCGAGACGTCGATCACGTAGCCGAGTCCCTGGAAGGCGATGAACGAGACGCCGATCGGCAAGATGATGTTGGTCGGCGTGAAACCGGTACCCAGGGCGTCGTTCGAGACGCCCCGAGCCCACTCGAAGTACTTGAAGTAGAACAGGGCGCCGAGGTCGAACACGGTCGCCGCGATGACAGCGGCGCGGGCCAGTTC
This sequence comes from Ilumatobacteraceae bacterium, assembly GCA_041394645.1. Classification (GTDB taxonomy): domain Bacteria; phylum Actinomycetota; class Acidimicrobiia; order Acidimicrobiales; family Ilumatobacteraceae; genus JAWKHV01. Next base: position 234,282 of record JAWKHV010000003.1, read on the forward strand.
CGGCCGCTTGGCGGCCAGCCAGGCGAGCGACTGGTTCACTGCGGCGAAGATCAACAGATAGGCCACGTAACGCGGCAGCCAGGAGATCCCGAGCAGGCTCCAGTCGTCGGTGGTGTGACGCCACCATCCGTAGAAGAAGATGCTCGCCGCGAGCGTGAACGTCTTCCAGGCCGTGGCGTTGGCGCGAAGCAGCCAGGCGATCACCAAGACGATGAGGAAGAAGGTGGCGAACTCTGGGGCGACGAACAGCACGGTGACGAAGGAGCGTAGAGGGCGCGCTGCGCCCGCTCAGGTATCGCTCAGGGGTAGGGCTGCCCGGCGTGAGCAGGTGGTCGCAGTCGCTGGCTGGCCGTGGCGAGCACGATCAGGGTCACGAGGTAGGGCGCGGCCTGGGTGAGCGACTCGGGGGGTTCGTCGACCTGGAGGTACAGGAAGAGGAAGCCGAGCCCGGCGACCACCGCCGCGGCCACCGCCGCCATCCGCTGGCGGAGGAGGGCCGCGATCACGAACACCACCGCCACGAAGAACACGAACAAGAACAGGGCGGGCAGGCTGTCGTCACGGCGAAGCTTGAGGGCCTCGGAGAACCCGAAGAGTCCGGCCCCGGCCAACAACCCGGTGGGCCGCCAGTTCCCGAAGATCATCGTGGCCAGACCGATGAAGCCGCGGCCGGCCGTCTGCCCCTGGCGGTAGTAGCTCGACGAGACGATCGAGAGGTAACCGCCGCCGAGGCCGGCGAACCCGCCACTGATCAGCACGCCCCAATAGCGGAGCCGGAACACGTTGACGCCGAGGCTCTCCGCGGCTTCCGGCGCCTCACCCGACGATCGGATCCGGAGGCCGAACTTGGTGCGCCACAGCACGAACCACGTCGCCGGGACGAGCAGGAGACCGATCAGCGTGGCCAACGACAGGTTGTCGAGCAGGCCGCGCAACAGCCCGGCGACGTCGGCGACGAGGAACCACCGCTGCCGCTCGAACCAGCCGAGCAGGTCGGGCGACTTCCAGGATCCGATGTTCCCGCCCGCCAGGAACGGACGTCGACGGTCGGGATGCCCGAGCGTTGCTGGGGTGACTGGCTGATGCCTCCGCCCGACTCCCCGACGAACACGAGCTCGCTCAGGTACCGCATCGCACCCAGCGCGAACAGGTTGATCGCGACGCCGGAGATGATGTGGTCGACGTTGAAGGTGACCGTGGCGACGGCGTGGATCAAGCCGCCGAGCATTCCGCCGACGATGGCGAGGATCAGGCCGGCCCAGGCGCCCCACTGCCAGGCGCCGTAGGCGCCGAACCAGGTGCCCATGATCATCATGCCCTCGATGCCGATGTTCACGATGCCCACTCGCTCGGCCCACAGCCCGGCCATGCCCGCCAACAGGATCGGGATGGTGAGTCGCAGGGTGGTCCCCACCGTGCCCGACGACGTGAGGTCGTCGGCGCCGGTGACCACCCGGGTCAACGCGAGCAGCACGACGCCGACGCCGGCGAGCAGCAGGGTGCGCCGACCCTTGGAGAGTTCGTTCCAGCGGTCGATGGCGTTCACGCGGCGGCTCCCACGGTCTGCACGGCCTCGAGCGAACGCTGGGCGGTCCGCCGGTCCATTCGCTTCTTGACCACCTGATTCACGATCACGACGGTGAGCACCAAGATCGCCTGGATCACGGCGATCACCGACGACGGCACCTTCTCGAGCTGCAGGGCGGCGCCGGTCGAATCGAGGAAGCCGAACAGCATGGCCGCGGCGATGATCCCGAGCGGATGGTTGCGGCCGAGCAGGGCGACGGCGATCCCGTTGAAGCCGAGGTTGTCCGGGATGCCCAGCCCGTAGGCGTGGATCTCGCCGGTGACGGACTGCATGCCGACGAGCCCGGCGATGCCTCCGGACATCAACATCGCGATCACGATCATGCGTCTCGAGGAGATGCCCGACGTTCGAGCCGCCACGGCGTTCTCGCCCGATGCTCGCAGGCGGTAGCCGAAGCGGGACTTGAACACGACGATCCAGTACACGAAGGCCACGAGCAGGGCGACGATCGCGAATCCCGAGACCCGCCCGGCGACGATGTCGGGCATCCAGGCGCTGGTGGGGAGGGGCTTGGTCTTCACGTTGAGGTCGGTCTTGGACTTGTCCCGCCAGAACTCGTTGAACAGGTAGTCCATCAGCGCGAGAGCGACGTAGTTGAGCATGATCGTCGAGATCACCTCGTTGACGCCTCGCTTGACCTTCAAGAACGCCGCGATCCACGCCCATCCCGCCCCTGTGGCCACCGCGACGAGCAGCACGAAGGGGAGGTGGATGACCTTGGGCAGGTTCACCTCGGCGCCGATCACCGCAGCGAACAGGGTGGCGATCTTGTACTGCCCTTCGACACCGATGTTGAACAGGTTCATCTTGAACCCGATCGCCACGGCCACGGCCGAGATGACGAGCGGCGTGGCGCGGTCGATCATCTCGTAGAACTTCAGCTTCGTGAAGCCGGTCTCGATCATCTTGGTGTAGGCGTTGATGGGGTCCTTGCCGGTGATGGCGAGCAACACCCCACAGATGGCGAAGGCCAGCAGCACCGCACCGATCGAGCTCGCGAGCGTCACCAACGATTGTTGGACGTTCGGGCTCAGCGCCCCGCGTCGGGCGCCGGAACGAGTCGCCGCAGCGCCGTCCGGCGCCGCCACTTCGTCGGCTCGGTCGTTGCTCATGACGCCTCCTGGACGGCACCGGTCATGTAGGACCCGAGCATCGCCGGGGTCACGTTGGCGGGATCGAGCGTCGCCGTGATGCGACCGTCGAACATCACTTTCAGGGTGTCGGACAACCCGATCAGCTCCTCGAGGTCGGCCGAGACCAGCAACACGGCGAGGCCGGCATCGCGGGCGTGTCGGATCTCGGACCAGATCGCCGCCTGGGCCCCGATGTCGACGCCTCGGGTCGGGTGCGCTGCGATGAGGACCCGTGGACGATCGCTCAACTCCCGGCCGACGACGAGCTTTTGCTGGTTGCCACCCGACAGGGCGAAGGCCGGAACGCTCTCGCCCGGCGTGAGCACGCTGAAACGGTCGATGATCTCGACACAATCCGCTCGCGCCGACCTGGTGTCGACCAGCGGGCCTCGAGCCAACTCCGCTTCGTCCTCTCGGCCGAGCAGGGTGTTCTCCCACAGGGGCATGTTCAACAACAGCGCCTCGCGGTGGCGGTCGAAGGGCACGTAGCCGAGCCCGCAGTCGCGACGGGTACGGGTGGGCTCGGAGGTGACGTCGCGTCCTTCGACCTCGATCGTGCCGGTCAGCATCTCGGTCTGCCCGAGGATCGCCTCGCACAGCTCGAACTGCCCGTTCCCCTCGACGCCGGCGATCCCGACGATCTCGCCCGAGCGGATGTCGAACGACACGTCCTCCACGACGTTGCGCTGTCCGGGCTTGCCGACGGTGATGTTGCGCACCCGCAGCCGCACGTCGTCCGCAATGGGCGACTCGCGACCTTCGGGCGACGGCAGCTCCGACCCGACCATGAGCTCGCCGAGCGCGGCCCGATCCACATCGGCCGGTTTGACCTCGGCCACCGTGGTCCCTTGTCGGATGACGGTGATGTCGTCGGCGTGGGCAAGGACCTCGTCGAGCTTGTGCGAGATGAAGATGATCGTGGCACCGTCGGCGATCAGGCGTCCGAGGTTCTCGAACAGCTCCTCGACCTCCTGGGGAACGAGCACGGCGGTGGGCTCGTCCAGGATCAGGATGCGAGCGCCACGAAAGAGCACCTTGATGATCTCGACCCGCTGGCGGGCACCGACTCCGAGTTCGGAGACCGGCGCGTCCAGGTCGAGGGTCGTTCCGGTCGCAGTCGCGAGTTCCTCGATGCGACGGCGGGCACCGCCGAAGTCGATCCTGCCGCCCCCGACCGTCGGTTCGAGTCCGAGGATGACGTTCTCCAGCACGCTGAGGTTGTCGGCGAGCATGAAGTGCTGATGCACCATGCCGATCCCGACGGCGATGGCATCGCTCGGCGACTTGAAGTGCTGTTCGGCGCCGTTGACGCGGATGGTGCCGGCCTCGGGCTGATGCATGCCGTAGAGCGTCTTCATCAGCGTCGACTTGCCGGCACCGTTCTCGCCGACGATGGCATGGATGGTTCCGGCGCGCACCCGCAGGTCCACGTCGTGGTTGGCGATGACACCTGGAAATCGCTTCTCGATCCCGGTCAGCTCGACGGCGAGCGGGACGGCTTGGACACTCATGATCCTCCCTCGCGGACCGGTCGGGCCCAGAGCTTGCCAAAACAGCAGGAGCCCGGGGCAATTCTGCCCCGGGCTCCTGGGTTCATCGCGGACCGAACACGATCGAACGAGATCGCTCGGTCAACTCAGGAGAGCAACGTGATCAGGGAGCCGTCGGCACGACGATGGTGCCGTCGATGATCTGCTGCTTGTACTCCTCGAGCTTCTCCTTGATGTCGTCGACGTAACCACCGGAGGTGGCGTAGCCCACGCCGTCGACCGCGAGGTCGTAGGTCACGACGCCCGGGAGCGGCGTGCCGTCGGCGATGGCCTTGGCCGTCTCGAACACGGCGACGTCGACCCGCTTGAGCATCGAGGTGAGGATGTGTGCCTTGGCTTCCTCGCTCGACGCCGTCAGGTACTGGTCGGAGTCGACGCCGATGGCCCACTTGTCGGCCTCGACCGCCGCCTCGATGGTGCCGTTGCCGGAACCACCTGCTGCGGAGTAGATCACGTCGGCGCCGTCGGCGTACCAGCCCAGGGCGATCCCCTTGGCCTTGTCCGGCGAACCCCAAGCGGCGTTGTCACCGGCTGCGCCGAGGTACGCCGACTCGATCTTGATGTCGGGGTTGACGGCCTTGGCACCCGCGATGTAACCGGCCTCGAACTTCTTGATGAGGTCGATCTCCTGGCCACCGATGAAGCCGATGTGGCCGGTCTCGCTCTTGAGCGCGGCCGCCGCGCCGACGAGGAACGAGCCCTGCTCCTCGGCGAAGCCGAGGCAGTGGACGTTGGTGCCCTCGTCGAGGCACGGGTCGAGGAAGCCGTCGACGATGCCGTACTGGGTGTCGGGGTTGGCGGCGGCGACGGTGCCGAGCGTGTCGCTGAACAAGAAGCCGACGGCGATGACCGGGTTGTCACCGTTCGCCGTCAGGGCTTCGAGGTTCGGCTGACGGTCCTCGTCGCTCACGGCCTCGAGCTCGTCGAGCTGGAAGCCGAGTTCCGTCTTGGCCTGGTCGGCGCCGCGGCCGGCGGCGTCGTTGAACGTGCCGTCACCACGGCCGCCGGTGTCGTAGGCGATACCGAGCTTGAGATCGCCGGACGGAGCCGCAGTCGACTCCGAGCCGCCCTCGGCGGCCGCGGCGGTGGTGTCACTGGCGCCATCGTCACCGTCGGAGCCGCAGGCGGCGACGACGAGACCGAGGGACGCGATCGCAGCGAACGCCGCGAGGCGCTTGCGCTTGATCATTGGGTTTCCTCCCCTTTGAGGTGTGATCGCGACGGCGATGGACTCGTCGCCGCATTCTGGTGTTCACGCGGAACAGAGCCTAGATCGGCTGCCAGCACGATAGCTGGCCCGCGTGCTGGCAGGATGCGAGATGTGACGACCAGGCCAGAACCTCCGGTTTTCCCAGATTGGGAGGCGCTCCGGCGCCTCGCGCTCGAAGCTCAGGGTCGGGCCTACGCCCCGTACTCCCGGTTCCACGTGGGTGCTGCGGCGCTGGTCGACGACGGTCGGCTCATCTCAGGTTGCAATATCGAGAACGCTTCGTACGGACTCACGCTGTGCGCGGAGTGCACCCTGATCGGTGAGCTCGTCAACGGTGGCGGCGGCCGGCTGGTCGCGGTGGTCACGGTCGGCAACGGCGCGCCGGCGATGCCGTGCGGACGTTGCCGTCAGCTGCTCTGGGAGCACGGCGGTCCGGACTGCCTGATCGACGGCACGGGAACGCCGATGCCCATGGCCGAGGTGTTGCCGAACGCCTTCGACCAACGCGATCTGGACGAAGGGGTCACCCCGGCGTCGTGAGCTCGGCGATCGCCTGGACCTCGATCCCGCCTCGGGGTCGCTGGGTCAAGGTGACGGTGACCCGCCGGGGGCGGGCGGTCGCCATGATCTCCGAGGCGATCTCGGCCGCGAGTGCCTCGGCGAACACTGCTCGGTCGCGAAAGCCCCACAGGTAGAGCTTCAGGGACTTGGACTCCACGCAGAACTCGCCCGGTTCGTACTCGATGACCACGGTGGACAGGTCGGGCTGCTGGGTGACCGGGCACATCGAGTTCAGCTCGTCGTTGGTGAAGCGGACCGAGGTCACGTGAGCCGGCGCGGGGAACACCTCGACGTGGTCGACGGCGTGGCGAACGGTGTTGCCCAGGATGGTCAGCGAATCGGTCGGGGTGCCCTCGGGTGACGACGTCATGGGCCTCAGCGTAAGGAGGCACTGCGACGTCCACGACCTGCCAGACTCGACGACCATGCCGGCGCCGATCTCGCTCGACACCATCCGATCCCTCCCGAAGGTGTTGCTCCACGACCACCTCGACGGCGGGCTGCGTCCGGCGACGGTGATCGAGCTCGCCGACACCATCGGTTGGAGCCTGCCCAGCACCGACGTCGGGGAACTGTCCGCCTGGTTCACCGCAGGAGCATCGACCAAGGATCTGTCGAAGTACCTGGCGACCTTCGAGCACACCCTGGCCGTGATGCAGCACGAGGACGCCATCCGGCGTGTGGCGCGCGAGGCGGTGGAGGATCTCGTCGCCGATGGTGTCGTGTACGCCGAGATCCGCTTCGCTCCCGAGTTGCACCAGGATCAGGGGCTCTCGCTCCAGGAGATCGTGGAGGCCGTCGCCGACGGCGTGCGCACGGCCGAACGCGACGCCGCCGCGGCCGGCACGCCGATCACGGTCAACCTGATCCTGTGCGCCATGCGCACCGGCGACCGATCACTCGAGATCGCCACGTTCACCGAACGGGTGCGGTTCACCGAACCCAAGGTGGTGGCCTTCGATCTCGCCGGGGCGGAGACGGGGTTCCCGCCGTCGATGCACGCCGAGGCCCTCGCCCACGCTCGCACCCACCTGCTCAACCTCACGATCCACGCCAGCGAGCCGCCCGACCTCGAACTGATCTCCGACGCCCTCGCCCACGGCGCCCACCGGATCGGCCACGGTGTCCGCCTCCAGTCCGGGATGCTGCTCACCCCGAACGGCCAGGCGATCCTCGGCCAACTCGCCCGGTACGTGATGGACCACCAGATCCATCTGGAGATGGCGCCGACCTGCCACGTTCATGTCGGCGCGGTCGAGAGCATCGAGGCCCACCCGATCGCCAGGTTCCTGCGTCTCGGCTTCAACGTCGGCATCAACACCGACAACCGATTGATGTCCGACGTCACCGTTTCGGGCGAGTACCACGTGGTGGCGACGACGCACGAGCTGTCCTGGGCCGAGGTCGAGCAACTGGTCGTGAACGGGTTGCGTTCGTCGTTCGCACCACGCGAGCAGCGCGAACGTCTGGTGAACGATGTCGTTCGTCCGGCGTTCGCCGCCGTGTCGAGCTGACCCGGCGGCTCTACGCTCGATCCATGGGCGAGTACCTCGACGACCTCCAGATCGCTCGATTCCACGCTGACGGGTTCCTCGCGATCCCCGACTTCGTCGACCCGGACCGCTGTGAACGCTTGCGGGAACGGGCCCTCGAGTTGGTCGACGCGTGGGAGCCGACCGAGCGCCGAACCGTGTTCACCACCGACGAACAGGAACGATCCTCCAACGAGGAGTTCTTGTCCTCCGGGTACAAGACCTGGTGTTTCTTCGAGCAAGGCGCGATCGACGAGCGCGGTGAGCTGACGGTGCCCAAACGCCTGGCGATCAACAAGCTCGGCCACGCCATGCACGATCTGGACCCGGTGTTCGAGGACTTCTCCTATACACCGGAACTGGCATCGATCGCGGCCGACGTCGGTCTGACCGACGCCGTGGCGCTGCAGAGCATGTACATCTTCAAGCAGCCCGGCATCGGGGGCGAGGTCGGATGCCACCAGGACGCCACGTTCCTGTCGACCGAGCCGATCTCGGTGACGGGCTTCTGGTTCGCACTGGAGGACGCCACGATCGAGAACGGCTGCCTGTGGGCCCAGCCCGGCGGGCACCGGGGTCCGCTGCGCAAGCTCTTCAAACGAGCGGGTGACCCGACCGACGACACCGCCGGCACGGTGTTCGAGGAGCTCGACGACACGCCACTCCCCTCGCCGCCCGCGGACCTGGTGTCGCTCGAGGTGCCCCGGGGGACGCTCGTGGTGCTCCACGGCCTGCTGCCCCACTGGAGCGACGTCAACCGGTCGGCCAAGAGCCGGCATGCCTACGCCCTGCACTGCATCTCCGCCGCCGCCGAGTACCCGGCGTGGAACTGGCTCCGGCGGCCCGCCGACCGTCCGCTGCGTCACCTTCGTCGCGAGGTGGCGGCGTGAGCGTCGATCAGAACAGCCTCCTCCGGGCCCCCAAGGCGCTTCTTCACGACCATCTCGACGGAGGCAACCGCCCCTCGACCGTGATCGAGCTCGCGGCCGAGTACGGGTACAAGAACCTGCCGACGACCGACCGTGACGAGTTGTCGGCGTGGTTCCATCGGGGGGCCAAGCGCAACGACCTGGTGCTCTATCTGGAGACGTTCGCCCACACGGTCGGGGTCATGCAGCACCGCGATGCGATCGAGCGCGTGGCCCACGAATGCGCCGCCGACCTCGCCGCCGACGGCGTCGTGTATGCCGAGGTGAGGTTCGCCCCCGAGCTGCACACCGAGGCGGGGCTCACCCTCGACGAGGTGATCGAGTCGGTGCTCGCCGGGTTCGCCTCCGGATCGGCGGGTACCGAGCTCACGATCTATGCCATCTGCTCCGCGATGCGCACGGCAGCGCGAAGCCTCGAGATCGCGGAGAAGGCGGTCGCCTTTCGCGACCGGGGTGTCGTCGGGTTCGACATCGCCGGGGCCGAGGCCGGCTACCCCCCGACCCGTCACCTCGACGCCTTCCAGTACGTCGCACGCGAGAACTTCCACGCCACCATCCACGCCGGCGAGGCCTTCGGGTTGCCGTCGATCTGGGAGGCGGTGCAGTTCTGCGGGGCGGAACGACTCGGCCACGGTGTCCGGATCGTCGACGACATCACCGGCGGGCCGGGCCAGGAGCGGCTCGGTCGGCTCGCGTCCTACATCCGCGACCGCCGGATCCCGCTGGAGCTGTGCCCGACCTCGAACGTGAACACCGGTGTCGTCGGCTCGATCGCCGAGCACCCGATCGGGCTGCTGCGCCGCCTGCGGTTCCGGGTGACGGTCAATACCGACAACCGGCTGATGAGCGACACGTCGATGACCAACGAGTTCGTCCAGCTGGCCGAGGGCTTCGGATACGGACTCGACGATTTCGAGTGGCTCACCGTCAACGCCATGAAGAGCGCCTTCGCCCCGTTCGACGAACGGCTCCGGATCATCAACGGCTTGGTCAAGCCGCGCTACGCACTGCTGAAGGCCGAAGCACTGGGCGCGTCCATCGCCTCCCGCTGACATCACCAGTTGCGGTTGGCGTACCGCAGCAAGCGGTCGTCCGGCCTATGCTGTGCCGGGCGGTCCACGATCAGGTCCCGGAAGCGCGCCATGACCATCAAACAGAAATTCGTGCTCTGCGGGCTGCTGGTGTTCCTGGCGCTCGGAGCGATCGGACTCGGAACCGGGCGGGCCATTCGCCGCTCAGCACGACCAGGTCCGAGGCTCGCTGGAGGCCGTGGCCAACCTCGAAGTGTCTCGGGTCAACGACCTGCTCACGCTCACGGCCTCGGGACTGAGTCACGGGGCCGAGGTGACCGGCATCCCGAGTTGCTCGCGTCGGGCACTCCGCTGCGCACCTCGCACCTCACGGCCTTGCTGCGGGCCGATCCCGTCATCAAGGCCTTCACCGTGGTCGATCGGAACGGCACGATCGTCGCCGACACCGGTGAGCTGGAGAACACGACGGCGCCGATGAGCCTCGACCCGACCAAGATCGCGGCGTCGATCGATCTCGATCACGCTCGGCGCCCGGTTCAGCGTCGGAGCGGCCCGCCTCGTGTCGTTGGGCGACGAGCGCTACTGCCTCACGGTTCCGCTCGGTGACGACGCCACCCCGGTCGGTTACCTGATCGGTGAGCTCGACCTGGCGCCGATCCAGGCGCTGTTCGGACAGCAGGAGACCCTCGGGCGCACCGCCGAGGCCCACCTCGTCCAGCAGACCGAGGCGGGCGCCGAGTTCATCACCGATCTCCGGTTCAAAGAAGGCGTCCGTTTCGCGCTGGAGATCCCCCGTGCTCAGGTGACCATGCCGGCGATCCTCGCCGCCTACGGGGCCGGCGGCGACGTACGACGACCTACGCGACTATCGCCAGCAGGTCGTGATCGCAGCCGTGCAGCACGTGACGAACTCGCCCTGGGCGCTGGTGGTGGAAGATCGATCGCAGCGAGGCGTACGCCCCGCTGAACCGGGCCTTGGCGCTGGGTCTGGTCGGGTTCGCCGGGCTGCGGTCTTCTCGATCGGCGCCCTGATCTTCGCCGCACAATCGGTACTGCGCCGGATCCGCAAGGTCGCCGACTCGGCATCGGCCATCAGCGCCGGCGACCTCACGGTCCGGGTCAACGACCTCGCGACCGACGAGCTCGGCACCCTGGCCCGGGCCTTCGACCGGATGGCCGACACGCTCGTCAAGGACATGGCTGAACGCCAGAAGGTCGAGCACGAACTGGCCCACCGGGCCCGCCACGACGTGCTGACCGGCCTGCCGAACCGGTTCTCGTTCCACGACGCCTTGAAAGACGCGCTGGCCGACGCCACACCAGGCAGCGTGGCGGTCCTGTTCTGCGATCTCGACGAGTTCAAGACCGTCAACGACGATCTCGGCATTCGGCGGGCGACCTGCTCTTGCGCGAGGTCACGGCGCGACTCCGCCGAGCCGTCCCCGATCCCCACGTCCTGGCCCGCTTCGGTGGCGACGAGTTCGTGGTGGTCGCTCGACGGCTGATCGATCCCGCTGACGCGGTGGCGATCGGCGATCGGATGGCCAGCGAGCTCCGGAGCCCCGTCACCTCGCCGGGCGCGAGGTCTTCGTGACGACCAGCGTCGGAATCGCCCTCAACAGCGCGATCTCCACCGCAGAGACACTGATCCGTGACGCGGACGCCGCCATGTACCAGGCCAAGTCGGACGGTCGGGCCCGCGTGGTCGTCCACAACGCCGGCATCGAGGCCCGGGCGAGCAATCGGCTCAGCATGACCACCCAGCTGCGTCTCGCCATCGCCAACGGCGGACTCGACGTCGCGCTGCAGCCGATCATCGACCTGGAGACCGGGGCGCTCCACGCCTACGAAGTGTTGGTTCGCTGGCGCCACGAAGGCCGCGAGATCGACCCGAGCGAGTTCGTCACCCGCCACCGAGCTCGATCTCGCCGGGGTGCTCGATCGATGGGTGTTGAAGACCGCGCGGGTTGATGACCAAGCTGCGGGGTGTCACGGCAGCCAACGTGGGGTGGGTCCACGTCAACGTGACCGGCACCAGCCTGGTCGACGAGAACTTCGCCGGCGACGTGCTGGCCGTGTTGGAGGCCCATCGCACGGCCCCCAGTGAACTCTGCCTCGAGATCGTCGAGGACCGGCTCGGGGCGCACCGGGAGCGGCCTCGAGACCCTCGGCCGCCTGCGGGCCGCCGGTGTGCGGGTGGCGATCGACGACTTCGGGACGGACACTCCAGCCTCGCCCGGCTGCGCGACCTGCCCGCCGACACGGTGAAGATCGACCAGAGCTTCCTGCGCGGCATCGTCGAGGACCGCACGAGCAGCGCCATCGTCGGTGCGATCGTCGACCTCGCCGCTCGCCTCGGCCTCGAAGTGGTGGCCGAAGGGGTCGAGTCGTCCGAGCGGCTGCTCCAGTTGCGGGAGCTCGGGTGCCGGTACGGCCAGGGCTTCTCGGGCGCCCCGCCGATCCGACGACGTGCTCGCCGAGCGTGCCGCCAACGCCGAGGACATGCTCGCCGACCGCATCGGATGAGCGGACCTGCCCCATCCGCCTCGTCGTGGCCTCCGCTCGGTCGCCACTCCCTCGGCCGGCGTGATCGTGCCAGGATGACCGGCGTGAGCGAAGTGACCGTGACCGTCGTCGACCACCCTCTCGCGGCGGAGCGCCTCCGGGTGTTGCGCGACGAGACCACCTCCAATGCGAGGTTTCGTGACGCGCTGGAGGAACTCGGTGGGATGCTCGTCTACGAAGCGACCCGCAACATCCCGACCGTCGAGGCCGAGGTCCGCACGCCGCTCGGCATGGCCCCGGGCCGCCGGATCGATCGCCAACCGCTGCTCGTGCCGATCCTGCGAGCCGGGATCGGTCTGCTCGAGCCGGCCTTCCGCCATCTCCCCGATGCCGACGCGGGCTTCGTCGGCCTCGCTCGCGACGAGGAGACCTTTGCTCCCAAGCCGTACGTGAACAAGTTGCCGGACCGCCTCGACGGCCGTCCGTGCATCGTGCTCGACCCCATGCTCGCCACCGGAGGGTCACTGGAGCTGGCGTGCCGGCTCCTGCTGGAGCGCAACGTGCTCGAACCGATCACGGTGGTCTGCGTGCTCGCCGCCCCGGAGGGGATCGAGCACTGCCGCAACAGCGGGATCGGGATGCACATCGTGACCGCCTCGATCGACTCCCACCTCAACGACCAGGCGTTCATCGTCCCGGGGCTCGGCGACGCGGGCGACCGCCAGTTCGGTCGCCCGATCTGAGGACTGGCGAGGCTCCGGATCAGGCGTGGACGACCGGGACCCGATCCGCCCAGGGCGTGGCCGATTCGAGTTGTGACGCCACCCGGATCAAGACGTCCTCCCGCCACGGCGCCGCAACGAGCTGGACACCGACCGGGAGGCCGTCCTCGCTCCAGTGCAGCGGGAGGCTGATCGCCGGCTGGCCGGTGATGTTGAACTGCGCCGTGTGCTGCATGTACTCACGCAACCGATGGCTGCTGCGAGGCTCGGAGAGGTAGCCGAGCCGGGGAGGGGACCGGCCAGGGTCGGAGTGACGAGGAGATCGAATCCCCGAGCGTCGGTCACCGGAGTCCACCACTCCACCACCCGCCGGCTCCACGCCTGGAGGGCAGCGACCGTGTCGAGATAGTCGATCGCCGAGATCGACCGGCCCCATGCGCCGAGCGCGAGGTTGTCCTCCTCCACGTCGTCGGGCCCGAACTCCCGACCGAGTTCCCGTTCCAGCGCCCGCAGGTCCCGGGCCGTCCACGCGGCCACGACCGCGGTGAAGCGGTTGCTGAACTCCTCGTCCCCGATCGCGCTGGGGTAGGTGTCTTCGACCTCGTGCCCGAGCGCGGCGAGCGCGGCCGCCGTGGCGGCCACGGCGGCCCGACACTCCGGGTGATCGAGCCCGCCGGGCAGGACCGGCCCGGGGCAGACACCGATCCGCAACCGGCCGGCGTCCGCCGAGAGCTCGGCGACGAGCGGGCGAGCGAACGGCGGCGCGGTGTAGGGATCGCCGGGCATGGCGCCGGCGATGGCGTCGAGAGCGGCGGCCGTATCCCGCACGGAACGGGTCACCACCCCTTCGATCGTGGCGCCCATCCAGGTCTCGCCCGACAGCGGTCCGGAACTGACCCGGCCGCGGCTCGGCTTCAGGCCGACCAGCCCGCACTCGGAGGCCGGGATACGGATCGACCCACCGCCGTCGTTGGCGTGCGCCATCGGGACCAGCCCGGCCGCGACCGCGGCGGCCGAGCCACCCGACGAACCGCCGGTGGAGTGCTCGCGGTTCCACGGATTGCGGGCCGGCCCGTAGGCGAGGGGTTCGGTGGTGATCGTGCTGCCGAACTCCGGCGTGTTGGTGCGGCCGAGGGTCACGAGGCCCGCCGATCGGAACTTGCGGAACAGGTAGCTGTCGACCGCGGCGCGGTAGTCCGCGGCCTTGAGGGCCCGGCTCCCGCCGTGGTACGACTCGTCCGCCATCGTGAGCGACAGATCCTTGACGAGGAACGGCACGCCTCGGAACGGTCCGTCGGGGAGCTCGGACGACGCTTCTCGACGAGCGCGCTCGTAGCGCTCGCCGATCACCGCGTTGAGCTCCGGGTTGACCCGCTCGATGCGTTCGATCGCCGCTTCGCACAATTCTGCGGGACTGGCGGTCCCCGATCGAACGAGCTCGGCCTGGGCCGTGGCATCGAGACGGGCAAGGTCCAAGTGATCGCTCCCCATCCGGCGGAGGCTACGTGACCGCGCCGCTAGGGTCGGGATCGAGATGCATGTGCTCGCCGTCGTCGACAAATTCCGCGGCACGGCGACCGCCCCTGAGGTCGCCGGCGTCATCGCTCGTGCCCTGCGCGCCGATGGGCACGAGTGCGATCCCATCCCGGTGTCCGATGGCGGGGAGGGCTGGCTCGACGCCTTCGGCGGCCAGAACCGCTCGACGGTCGTGACCGGACCCCTCGGTGACGACGTGCGGGCCGGCTGGCGCCTCGATGGTCGCACGGCGGTGATCGAGATGGCTCGTGCCGCCGGTCTGGACCTGGTCGGCGGGGCCGAGGGAAACGACGCCCTCGCCGCGAGTACGACTGGCGTCGGCGAGTTGATCGACGCCGCCTTGGACGGCGGGGCTCGCCGGATCCTCATCGGGTTGGGCGGATCCGCCACGACCGACGGCGGGTTCGGAGCCCTGCGGTCGATGCGAACCGCCCATCGGCTGCGCAACATCGAACTGCTCGTGGCCTGCGACGTCCGCACGCACTTCACGGACGCGGCTCGCGTCTTCGGTCCGCAGAAGGGCGCAACCCCGGCCCAGGTGGCCCTCCTGACGGGACGGCTCGAACGGCTGGTCCAGCTCTACGTCGAGGAGTACGGAACCGACGTGTCGCAGATCGAGGGGGCCGGCGCCGCAGGCGGTCTGGCCGGAGGGTTGTGCGCGATCGGCGGGGAGTTGCTCTCCGGCTTCTCCCTGATCGCCGACGAACTCGACCTGGCCGAGCGAATCGCCGACGCCGACCTGGTCGTCACGGGCGAGGGCTATCTCGACGCCCAGAGCTTCGACGGCAAGGTCGTCGGCTCGGTCGCCGAGCTGTGCGCGAGCGCGGGAACGCCGGTGATCGCCGTGGTCGGAGACGTCGATCCCGAGGTTCGTGACCGGATCGAGCACATCTCGCTCGTCGAGCGGTTCGGGACCGAGCGTGCCTTCGGCGACACCATCGGCTGCCTCGAGCGACTGGCGGCGTCGCTCGTGGCCGGATGATTCAGGAGTCGGCGGACGCTCAGCCGTTGGGGCTGGCGGCGTCGGAACCGGTGACCGCAGCGACGGTGGTCTGCGTGGCGGTACCGGCAGGCAGGGCCTGATCGGACAGATCGGTACCGAGCATGACGATCACCGAGCCGGTGTCGAAGTCGGCCACCGCGACGGGCAGCTGCGTCGGCATCGGCAGCGCAGTCCGGCCGAGCGTGACGGCGACGTCCTGGCCGGCGGCCTCGGCACCCGCCACGTAGTACACGACGGTCGAGTCGAGCTTCGTGGTCGTGTCCTTGGCGTTGGTCGCAGTCAGCATCGTGTACCCCAGGGCCGCGAGCTGATCGCTCATCCGGCCCGCCGAGCCCTGCACGCCCGATGCGTTGGCCACCAGCACCTTGAACTGTGATCGATCCACCTGGGGCAGGGTCGGGGTGGTGTCGGTGGTCTCGGTCGAGTCGCTCGGCAACGTGGTCTCGCTCGAGGTGTCACCCGACCCGGTCGACACGCCCGTCGTGTCGTCATCGAGGCTCTTCAGGATGATGAATCCGAGGAGGGCGGCGACGATCGCCACCACGACCGCGACCACCGGGAACGCCGGACGGGGTGGGCGGGCCATCGGGCCACCGGAGGCCCGGGAGGGCCGGCGATTCGGGTCCATGCTCATGGCTTGGTTCCTTCGGATCCTGCGGCAGCGCCGCTTTCCAGACGGGCTCGACGCCGGCGGTCCCGCAGGCGGTGGAGTCGACGCACCACCATCGGATCGTAGGCGAGCGCCTCCGACCGCTGGAGTACCTGATTCAGCTCTTGGTAGTACTCGTTGGCGTCACAGTCGAAGCGCTCACGGATGAGGGCGTCTTTCGGGGTGTCGAGCGTCCACCAGATCCGCTCGAAGTCGAGGATCGCCATCTCACGCTGTTCCAATGCCACGGCCCCAGCTTGTCGGGCGGCGCCGAGCGTTACAAGCACCCTCGGTTGGGCCTAACGTCTGACCCCCATGAGCCCCCGTCCGTTCATCGTCGGAGTCGCCGGTGGCACCGGCTCGGGAAAGACGACCGTGGCCGAACGGCTGGCCGAACTCGTGGGCGAGGATCACCTCGCGCTGGTCAAGCTGGATTCGTACTACTGGGGCCACGACGACATGGCGTTCGAGGCGCGCGAGCGGATCAACTACGACCATCCCGACGCCTTCGATTGGCCGCTCCTCATCGAGCATGTTCACCGCCTGATGGCCGGCGAAGCGGTACCGGTTCCGATCTACGACTTCACCGCCCACACCCGGTCCGGCGAGTCCACGCTGGTGGCCCGTGCAAGGTGGTCGTGGTCGAGGGGATCCTGGTGCTGTACGAGCCCACCCTGCGGGCCCTGATGGACCTGCGGCTCTACATCGACACCGACGCCGACCTGCGGTTCATCCGGCGGTTGGAGCGCGACGTGGCCCAGCGGGGACGCTCACCCCAGAGCATCATCCGCCAGTACCTCGAGACCGTGCGGCCGAGCCACCTGCAGTTCATCGAACCGTCGAAGCGGTTCGCCGACGTGATCATCCCCGAGGGCGGCATGAACCAGCCGGCGCTCGACGTCCTGCTCGCCCGGGTCCGAGAACTGGCGGTCTGATCGCCCGAGGGTTCAGCCCATCAGGCGCTTGAGGTCCAGCTTGCCCACGATCGATCCGAGCTGGTCCGAGCTGGGGACCTGGCCGCCCGGGGTCGCCTGATCGACCAGCTTCGGCAGCAGCGCGGCCAGGCCGCCCTTGGCCTCGTCGCGCGACACGTCGGCCTCGCGGGCGAGATCATCGATCGCGTCGGCGCCCAGCGCGGATTCCAGCGCATCCGGGTCGACGTCCTCGTTCTGCCCCGTACCGACCCACGAGTTGGCCTGGTTCCCGAGTCCGCCGCCCTGGAGCTTGCCGAGGATCCCACCGAGCCCGCCGAGCTTGGCGAGCGCACCGCCCCCGAGCAGGGCGGGAAGCAGCACCTTGATCAGGCCGGCCTGGCCACCACCGCCGAGCATCGAGGTGAGCGGACCGAGATCGGGCAGGCCGGGAACGCCCCCGCTGCTGCTTCGACTTCTTGCCCAACATGCCGGTGACGATGTCCAACAAACCCATGAGTTGACTCCTGACGACGAGGAACGTAGGCGTCCAGTGTGGCAGCCGGAGGGCTGGAACCGGTGTGGTCGTCGTCTCCCCTGCCGCCAGGCCGCGGTGGGACCGCGGGTTCAGCCGCCGTGAGGACGGCCGAGACCATCGAGGGTGGCGATGAACTCGAACGGTGGCCGAGACGATCTCGGCGACCGGTTCGACGCTCGTGATCCGTCCGGCGACCTGGCCGCTCAAGGCGATGGCGGCGTTCATGTCACCGCCGAAGTAGAGCGCCTGGGCATCCCCGAAGTCCCCGAAGACGTTGTGCTCGGCGTCGCGGAGCCGCTCGGTGCGCTCCGTGCGCAGGGCGCGCAACGCCGGGGAATGCCGCTCGTTCAAGAAGAGGGTGTCGGTCTCGGCGGCGTCGATGATCGCCTGCTTCCAGTTGTCGTGAACCGGGGACTCGGCGGCGGAGACCATGCGGGTGCCCATCTGGACCCCTTCGGCCCCGAGGGCGAACGCCGCCGCCATCGTTCGTCCGTCGGTGATCCCACCCGCCGCGATCAGCGGAACGTCGGACTCGCTCGCGCACGAGTGGCAACAGCACCATCGTCGAGACGGGCGTGGGACTCTTGAAGCCGCCACCCTCGGCGCCTTCCACCACGAGCCCGTCGACACCTGCATCCACGGCCTTGAGCGCGGCGCTCAAGGTCGGTACGACGTGGAACACGGTCAGGCCCGCCGACTTCAGGATCGAGGTGTACTTGGTCGGGGAGCCGGCGGAGGTGGTCACGAACTTCACGCCCTGCTCGATCACGAACTCGGCGATGGCCGGATCTCGCACGAACGCCTGGGCGATGTTGACCCCGAACGGCTTGTCGGTGAGCTCGCGCATCATCTGGATCTCGCGCTTCACGACGTCGAGCTCGCCGGAGGAGGTCTCGATGATCCCGCACGCCCCGGTGGCGGACACCGCCGACGCGAGCGCGCTGCGAGCGATCCATCCCATCGGCGCCTGGACGATCGGGATCTCGACTCCGAGCGCTCGACTCACACGATTGTCGAATGCGGGATGGGCGTAGGTGGTCATGGCGCATGTTGACCCGGGTCGGTACCGAGTGGTGAAACTGTGCGAATGCGCCCCACCGGTCTGCACCACGTGTCCATCAACGTCGACGACGTCGCCGCGGCCCGCCACTTCTACGTCGACCTGCTCGGGTTCGCCGAACGCACGGATCGTCCGGACTTCCCCTTCGACGGCGCCTGGCTCGACATCGGTGGCCAACAGATCCACCTGATCGAAGGCGAGGTTCCGCCGGGCAAGGGTCAGCACTTCGCCGTCGCCGTCGCCGATCTGGCCGCCACCGTGACCGAGTTGCGCGCTCACGGACTCGAGGTGTCCGAGCCCAAGCCGGTCGCCACCGCCCTGCAGTGCTTCACCCATGACCCGGCGGGGAATCTCGTGGAACTCCACGAGCCTGGCGGAGCGGCCGCCGATGGCGGCGGGCGTCACGACGCACCCGATCCGGTCAACTGAACCGGTCGACAGAACTGGCCGACCGAACCGGTCGGTCGATTCGGTGGCGGGCATGCTGCGGCAGACTCGACGCCATGCCGACCGAGTTGCTCTACCTCCGTGATGCCTACCTCCGAGCGTTCGAGGCGACGGTGACCGCCGCCGATCCCGAGGGGCGTCGGATCGCCCTCGACCGCACCGCGTTCTACCCGACCGGAGGCGGTCAGCCCCACGACACGGGAACCCTCGCCGGGCTGCCGGTGACGAACGTTCGCAAGGAGGGCGACGACGTCTGGCACTCGGTCGGCGACGGACCGCTGCCGACCGTCGGCGAGACGGTGGCCGGATCGCTCGACTGGGATCGACGCCACGCTCTGATGCGCACCCACACCGCGCTCCACGTGCTGTGCGGGGTGATCTGGAACGAGTGGCGGGTGCCGGTCACCGGCGGGAACATGGAGCCGCTGTCGGCGCGCATGGACTTCGAGTTCGATCCGCTCCCCGAAGGGTTCGGGCCGCGCGTCGAAGCGCTGGTGAACGACGAACTGGCCGCGGGCCGCTCGATCGCCGTCGAGTTCCTGCCCCGTTCGACCGCGGTCGAGGACGACGACCTGATCCGGACCAAGGTGTCCCTCATCCCAGAATCGGTCAGCGAGATCCGCGTGGTCGACATCGTCGGCCTGGACAAGCAAGCGGACGGCGGGACGCACGTCGCCACGACCGACGAGGTCGGCCGGATCCGTGTCGTGAAGACCGAGAACAAGGGCAAGGGCAACAAGCGCATCCGGCTCGAAGTCCTCGACGCCTGACCCGCTGCTCCCCCGCACACCCCCCGGCACCTGCCCCCGACAGGTACCGCACCTCGCGGATCAGCGGAGCGACGATCGAGGCATCAGCGCCCGGCACGCTCGTCCCGAAGCACCGCCAGCCATCAGGGCGCCGCTGGTCGCTCGATGGCGTAGACGTCGTCGTCGACGAGCGCGCCGCGGATCAGGGTTCGAGACGATGCTTCGTAGTTGAAGCCGACGTTCTCCAGCACTCGGATCGACGCCGCGTTCTCGGGATCGAGCGACGACGTGATCCGCTCGACACCTTCGGAGAAGAGGCGCTCGACGACCGCAGCAACGGCTTCGGTTGCGAGGCCCCCGTCCTGGTCATCGCGGCGCAGGGTGTAGCCGATCTCGGCCTCGGTGCCTTCGTCGTCCCAGCCGACCCCGAAGTCTCCGATCAATGCTCCTTCGTGTTCGATCGCGACGTTGAGGCCTGCGCCGAGACACGGCCACGGTCGCTGCTCGTACGCGGCGATCTTCGCCGCGATCTCCTCGACCGGATACGGCAGATCCCAATCCTGATACCGAGCGACTTGCGGATCGTTCTTGTACTCGGCCACCGCATCCGCCTCGTCGACGCGCAGGCGTCGAAACACCAGCCGCTCGGTCGTCAGGATCACCGCGGTATCGCCGGTCATCGACCCAGTCTGATCGACCTCGGCCCGGACACTCCACCCAGTTCGGGGTGAACACGCCGATCCCGATGCCGCCGGTCTCCCAGTGGTCGCGACCGACCGGCCGGTTCCTCCTCGGAAAAATCTTCGATGCCGCATCTTGATGTATCGCGATATATCTTACGTACTGGATCGGGACACCCCCTACGACCCAACACGACAGGACACGACCACCATGAACAGCGCATCGTTTCCCTCGTCCGACGTTCCTTCGGAACCTTCGGCCATCCATTCCGCCCGGACGCCGCTTCCTCGCTCAGGTCAACCGAGACGACTTCGGTGACGGCCCACCGCGCCGCGACGGCGACGACGTCGGTCCCGCCCGGCGTGGCGGCTGTCGTGGTGGCCTCGCATGCGGCCGCCCTTCGACGAGTTTCGGTTTCGGTGCCTGATAGCCCCGGCGGCGGCCGGGGCCGTGGCGCTGAGGTCGAGGCCGACGACCCCGCGGCGACACCAAGCTGCTGTCCTCGCCCTCTGAGCGAGGAGCCGATGCACGGTACCAGATCACGAGGAGAGTCAGAGTCCCGCAGCCAGGGTGCGTGGCGCCCGAGCCCGGGCTCGGTGTACCCCACCCTCCAGGCGCTCGAGGACCAGGGACTGGTGCGCGGCGTGGAGGCCGAGGGCCGCAAGGTGTTCGAGCTGACCGAGACGGGCCGAGCCGCCGCGGCACAAGCTCAGGACCCAAGCCGTGGGAGGCAGGGTGCGGCCGAGGTGGGCGATGCCCGCCACCAGGTCGGCGAGTTGATGCGGCAGGTCGGGATGGCCGGGATGCAGGTCATCAGGGTCACAACGACGAGGTCAAGGCGGCGGCGACCGAGTTGTTGACCGCCACCTGCCGGCATCGGATCCTCGCCGACGACGAGGCCGAGGACGGTCGACTCTCGCCCGCAGTCCGTCGCGCCGACGGGCCCCGCGGATCGGCTGGACCGGCGGACGACCGATCAGACGTCGAGGCGGTAGATCCGCTGGGCGGTCCCGAAGAACATCGCCCGCGCTCGGCGGCGGAGTAGTCCGCCGCCATTCGCTTGCAGGCAAGTTCCAGAACACTCCGGTACGAGACCGAGAAGCGGTCGATCGGGAAGTTGGACTCGAACATGCACCGTTCGGATCCGAAGCACTCGATCATGTGGGCGTAGTACCGACCCTGGGCGGCGACGAACTCCTCCGACGACGGCGGCCGGGGCGCGAGGTGCCAGCCGAACCCGTTGTCGATCATCGCCATCCCGCCCAGCTTCGCCACCACGTTCTCGCACGAGGCGATGTCGGCCATGTCGCGCTGCCACTGCGGGAACAACTCGTCCCGGCGACCTCGAAACGGCCCACGCCGAGCGGGGTTCCGAAATGGTCCAACACCACCTGCGTCTCGGGCACGGACCGGGCGAACTCGAGGAAGTCCCGGTTCTGATGGTAGTGCCAGGTGTCGTAGGTGAGGCTGCGCTCACTGAGGCGCCGCACGCCCCGACGAAAGGCGTCGTCGGCATAGAGCCTGGGTGTGCGCGCCCGGGATCGCCAGATACTTCGGGTCGGGATCGAGCGACCCGGTGACGGATGCCGCGGAACATTCCGCGCCGGCTGCCTCGTGGGCATCGAGCGCCTCGTCGATCAGCGCCGGATCGGAGACGGAGATCGGTGTGGCCGATGATGCCGCGGATCGTGGGGACCGGTCATCGACCGAGCTGCGTCGACCACGAACTCGGTCTCACCGGACGGGCCGGAGATGGTCCGGCCCGTCGGCGCGGTGATCGAGTGACACTCCATGTAGACCGTCGCCACCACGTCGTGTCCGGAGGCCAGGTCGGCGGCCAACTCGTCGGGCCCATACGGCAAGGCTCCGCCGGCCGGCCACAGATGGTGGTGCGGGTCGATGATCCGCTGACCCGGATCGAGGATCTCCTCACCGTCGGATTGGCCGAGCTACCTGGAGCCGGAACGGACGGGAGCGAGGCGCGCGCTGCGGTCATCGTGCGATCCTGCCCAGACCGCGCGACGCGCCTCGAACCCTTCTCGTCTCAGCGCGCGGGAATCGCCGCCGCGAACTCCTCGACGTCGTTGCCGACCCGACCGGCCTCGAACACCGCAGCCGAGCCGTCGGCGAAGCGAATGGTGACTCGATGTGTCACCTTCCCCGGTTCCGTCTCGATACCGAGCACGTCACCGAGCGGGATGCTCAGCTTGAGCCCCTTCGGCTTTCCCGAGAGTGTCGAGTGTCCCCACACCGCGAGGCGGCTGCTCGTGACGCCGAGCACCAGCTGGCCCTCGGGGAACTCGTCGGCGATCCCCGGCGTCGCCTCGCCCGCATCATCGCCCCCCTTCCTCATCCGGGAGGCGATGAGGCGCCGGCGAGTCCGCCGACCCCCGAGCCATCGCCTTCTTCGCCGTTCCGACCGGCTGGACCACACGACTCCGGCTCGCACCTGTTCGCCGGGCTGGAGATCCCCGCCAACCGCCTTCGATCTTCTTCACCCACCTGCCATACCGAGGAGGGTACGGATCCGGCGTCAGCCGAACGTCAGCGGCCGAATGTGGGTGGTGAGGGTCTGACCGTCGTAGGTGATGACGTAGCCGGCGTAGTCCGGATGATGGTCCATCAACCAGTCAGACCATCGGTGCCCATGACGAACACCGTGGTGGCGTAGGCATCGGCGAAGGTCAGGCTTGAAGCCGACGACGGTGGCGCTCGCCAGCTCGGCGGTGTGCCTGCTGGTGGCCGGATCGATGAGTGGCGCTGCGCCGTAGGTGGCCGACGTCGCATCCCTCTCGGACCCATCGTCTCGACGACCCTCGCCAACGACATCCGATCGTCGGGTGGCGGATGCCGAACCGCCAGGCTCGCCCCGTCGCCGGCTCTGGCTCGCCCCGCACGACGATGTCCTCGCCCGCATTGATGCAGAAGTTCTCGGCGCCGTGCCGCTCGAGCACCGCGGCGGCACCTCGATCGCCCACCCCTTGACCACGCCGGTGGGATCGAGGCGACCGCCGTTCGGCGCCGGTACCGAGAGGATGTCGAACACCCCACCGGAGTCGTCGTACAGGTCCTCGCACGGCGAGCACCTCGAGGACCTCGTCGCTCATGTCGGCCAGCGTCGCGGCCGAGGCCCAGTCGGCTGATCGGCGTGTCGAGCCGGATGGGTGCTGAAGGTGTCGTCCACGTGATGGAGCCAAGCAACCACCCCGTCGATGGCGATCGCCAGGAGATCGTCGCGGACGTCGATCGAGATCGCCATGCCCATCACGTGCTCGACGTGTGTCGTCCGTGGCGGTGAGCCGACTCGCAAGGTGCGGTCCATCACGCGCCACGGCGGCGCGGGCGCAGGTCGATGGCCACCCTGCAGTGATTGGCCGGCTGTCGCTGGTGTAGGTGGCTCCGAGATCCGTCGACCTCGGTGCTCTGCACCGACAACGTCTCGGAGATCAGTGGGCAACGCCCGCTGGTTGATCTGGACGCTCTTGTGGTCCTGGTCCGGGTACTGGAGGATCGTCACCTCTGCGATCTCGCCACCGGAGACGGCGATCTCGACCTGCACCGTTCCCCAGCGGTTGCTCGAGGAGTCGCCGGTGTAGGTACCGTCGGCGAGCTCCGAGGTCGTCGCCGCTGCCGGGACGACCGCCGCCGACGCCTGCGCATCGGACGCTGGATCGTTGGCCACCTGCTCGCCGGTCACGGTGTTGTCGGGCACGGTGTTGTCGGACACGGTGTTGTCGGGCACGGCATTGCCGGACACCGTGCCGGACGAACTCGTGTCGGCGAACCATCCGGCCAGGCCCAGGGTGCTGATCGCACTCAGCGCCAGGGCGGCGTTGCGACTCCCGCGTGCTGCATGGTGTTTCCTCGGCCGGGTCGGCGTCGCCGCAGCCGGCGCGGTCGCGGTGGGCATCGCCGCGGCGCGCCGGGCGGCAAGGCGGGCGATCCGCTCGTTCATGTCGTTCACGTCATTCACGTCGTTCACGTCGTTCATGTCGGGGTTCGTGTCGTCGTTCATGGAGGTTCCTTCGATCGGGTCAGTGGACGGTGGATGCGGGGGTCGGGAGCCGGTCGCGGGCAGCAGCACGGTTCCGCACGCCGGTGAGGCGCAGACCGACCGGGTAGGTGACGGCGGCGGTCATCGCGATGCAGAGGGCGAGGTACCAGCCCTGCAGGACGTCGGTTCCCAGCTGATAGGCGTGGACGGCGGCGAGCACGCCAGCGGGGATCGACAGCAGATGGACCACGTGCCAGGTGCGGCGGCGGAGCAGCCGCCGGGGCCATGAGCTGAACACCGTGACGGCCATTCCGTAGAAGGCGAGCACCCCGTACGTGTAGGCCGTGCGATCGCTGGTGGCGGCGCCCGGCACGACGATCGATGCGAGCGAGACGCCCAGGTCGGCGCCGAACGCGGTGGCCAGGTGCAGCCCGGTGAAGAACAAGGCAGTGCCGCCCAGCCCGCGGTGGAGATCGAGCCACCATGCGGGTCGAAGCCGTCGACCTCCCTCGCGTCCGGAGAAGATGAGGCCATCCGCCACCGCCGCGGCGATGAGCACCAGGGCCACGATGCCGGAGGCCCTCGTGAGGAACCAGAGCAGATCAGTCATGGACGCAGTGCACCGCACCCGACCCAAACGCGCCTGGGCCTCGACTGGGAGGTCCCTGAGAAACGGGCCGTGGCGGTTCCGTGTCAAGATCGTGAGCGGGCGTCACCACCGGGAGGTGTGAGATGGGGCTGAGAAAGCTGACGTTGTGGCTCGTGTTCGGGTTCGTCGCGTATCGGATCTGGAACGATCCGAGCGGCGCCGGCGAGTCGACACGAGCGTTCCTCGCCGACGCATTCGGCGTCGCCGGCGATGGGTTGACCAAGCTCAGCACCTTCATCCAGCAACTCGGTCAGGACCCGTCCTCCACTGCGTGAGGCCTGGCGATCACGGGAGCCCGGCCGGGCCTGCTCGCACTGTGTCCTATGATTCGGCCGTCGGTCGCCCGCTGGGGGTGGGCACCGACGCCGATCAGGAGGTTGCTCCGATGTCTCGCCGAGCCGGGACCGCACCGTCGAACCGGAGCCGGAGGCCGTCGCCGACCACGTACTCGGGTTGGGTGGGTTCAGTTTCGTCGGCCTCGATCGGCGGCAGACCGCCGACGCCGTCGGCCGATTCCTCGGTGCCCTCGTGCGCCGGCCGTCCGTGGTGGCCCAGCAGGCACTGCGGTTGACCGCCGAGGAACTGGCGATCCTCACGCGGATGTCGGAGCGCTCCGCTGATCCCAAAGATCGTCGATTCGCCGATCCGATCTGGTCGGAACAGCCGTGGAAAACGATCATGCAGAGCTACTTGGCGTTTCGGGACACCGTGATGGAGACCGTCGACCAGGTCGGCCTCGACGAGGCCAGCGCCGACCGCGCCCGATTCGGTCTGATGCAGTTCACCGAGGCGGTCGCACCGTCGAACAACCTCACCACCAATCCGGTCGCGTTGAAGCGGGCGGTGGAGACCAAGGGTGCCTCGTTGGTCAACGGGGCCAAGCACCTGATCGACGACCTGCGCAACAACGGTGGCATTCCGAGCCAGGTCGACCGGCGGCCGTTCGTGCTCGGCGAGAACATGGCGGCGACGCCTGGGACCGTGATCCGCCGGACCGAACAGTACGAGTTGATCCAGTACACCCCGGTCACCAAGCGGGTCCGTTCGCGACCGCTCGTCATCATCCCGCCCCAGATCAACCGGTTCTACTTCCTGGACCTCGCGCCGGGGCGGAGCTTCGTGGAGCACGCGCTCGCCAACGGGCAGCAGGTGTTCCTCATCGCGTGGCGCAATCCCGGCCCCGAACACCGCAACTGGTCGCTCGAGACCTACGTCGCGGCCTGCATCGACGCCATGGAGACCGTGCTCTCGGTGTCGCGAACGAAGCAGGTGAACACCCTCGGGTTCTGCGCCGGAGGGATGACCCAGTCGATCCTCCTCGCCTATCTCGCCGCGCAGGGCCGGATCTCGTCCACGCCGCCTCGCTGGCGGTGACGATGATCGACACCCACGCTCGGAGCACCATCAACAGCTTCGCCACCAAGCGAACCGTGCAGGCGACCATCGCCAAGTCCCGACGCAAGGGCATGGTCGAGGGCAGCGATCTGGCCAAGGTCTTCGCCTGGATCCGCCCCAACGACCTCATCTGGAACTACTGGGTGAGCAACTATCTGCTCGGCCAGGATCCGCCGGCATTCGACGTGCTGGCGTGGAACGCCGACGCGACGAACCTCCCGAATCAGCTCCACGAACAGTTCCTGGAGCTATCGCTCGGCAACCTCCTGATCGAACCGGGTGGGTTGTCGGTGTTCGGCCAGCCGATCGACCTGAGCAAGGTGGAGATCGATCACTATTCGGTCGGCGCCGTCACCGATCACATCGTGCCGTGGCAGTCCAGCTACCACGCCACCCAGGTGTTCTCCGGCGAGCACCGCTTCGTGCTCTCGAACAGCGGGCACATCCAGGCCCTCGTGAACCCACCGAACAACAGCAAGGCCAGCTACTTCGTGGGTGACGGCTATCCCCCCAGCGCCGAGGCATGGCGCCAGAGTGCCACCCGGGAATCGGGCAGCTGGTGGACCGACTGGATCAACTGGATCGACCAGCGATCCGGAGGATGGAAGGCGGCGCCGAAGACACCGGGCAACGCAACCCACGAGGCGCTGTGCGAAGCGCCCGGCACCTACGTCCGGTCGTGATCCGAGCGAATGGGATGAATCAGTCCGTCCGGCCGCTCGTCGCGAGGCGGGTTCGTGCGCGAGCATCACACGGTGTCGGTCGACGTTCACCGGCGGGATCGAGAGAGCGACTGCGATGAGTGATGCCGGGACCGACATGGAGCCGATGGCGACGATCGCCCCGCCGCCCGAACTCGGCAAGACGATGCGCGTGCGCGTCGGGCAGCACCGGATCCGGGTGAGCATCAGCGGCGAGGGACCGCCGTTGCTTCTGATCAACGGGATCGGCGGCAACATCGAGATGTGGCGTCCGCTGATCGAGGCAATGCCCCACCGTCAGATCATCGCCTTCGACATGCCCGGTACCGGCGGTTCGTCCACGGTGCTGGTCCCCCGGCCCATGTATTTCATGGCGCGGATCACCGCGGCGCTCGTGCGCAAGCTGGGTTACGACAAGGTCGACGTGCTCGGCGTGTCGTGGGGCGGAGCGGCAGCTCAGCACCTGGCGGTCGGCTTTCCGGGGGTGGTGCGCCGACTGGTGTTGTGCGCGACGATCCCCGGGGTCCCCTCCGTCCCCGGCTCACCGCAGGCGATGTCGGTGCTGCTCAGCCGGCGCCGCTACACGGATCGGGACTATCTGGAGAAGGTCGCTCCGACCTTGTACGGCGGACGGATCCGGTCCGAACCGGAGCTCCTCGCCGAGCAGGTCCGTGCGCGCGGTGGTCGCCCCCCGAGCACGTGGGGCTACATGACCCAGCTGTTCTCGGCCATGACGTTCACCAACTGGCCGACGATGAACATGGTGCAGGCGCCGACGCTGGTGATGTCCGGGGACGACGATCCGATCGTGCCGCTCGCCAACGCGCGCATCCTCGCCTTCGGTATTCCCGGCGCCAAGCTGCACGTGATCGAAGGAGGCGGCCATCTGTTCCTCCACACGAGCGCGCCCGAGGTCGCCCCGGTCATCGACAAGTTCCTCGGCACCCCCTGAGACGCGTCGGGGTCGAGGCGCGGTGGTCCCAGGGACCGCCGACCACCTCGCACTACGATCCGCTGCCATGACTGCGCTCGACCCGGGAACGGCGGATCCCATCTCGCCGAGCCGGACGCGCCGACACCTGCGTGCGCCGGCGGTCGGGTCGATCGTCCGATGATGCCGTCCGATCCTTGTGAGCACGCAAGTCGGCCGGGGAGTGTGTCGCCGTTCGACGGCACGGCCGCTCCGTCGCAGCGGACCGAGCAGGAGCGCGTCGAGCGAGGCGTGCGAATCGCTCGTGAGCTGATCGCCCTCGCTCGGATTCGTGGGGTGGAGGAGGCCGAAGCCGCCATCGAGGCCGAAGCCGAGCGCCGGAATCCGTACCGGTCGATGCGCGTCTACGACCTCGACTCGATCGTCGCCCCGCCGTCGGCCCACCTGCGCCCGCCCGATCCCTCCTCGCCGCGCTGACGCGACTCGGCGGCGCCGAGGCCGAGTTCCCAGGCGCTCGAACCGGCCGACCGTGCTACACGTCGTCGTCGTCCTCGTCCGCCGGAGCGACGTCCTCGATCGCAGCGGGGGGCTCGTACTCGACCGGCTCAGGCACCTCGAAGGCGGGGGTCGACGCCATCGGATCCGGCTCGTCGATCTCGTCATCGCTGCCGTCGTCGCCGAACTCGAAGCTCGGATCGGGATCAGGTCCCGGGTCGGCGGGCGGCGCGTCGATGTCGAAGACCATCGGGGCCGCCGACTCGCCGTCGATCTGCGCGGTGACGGCGGCGGTGCCGAGGAAGTCGTCCTCCATCGCCGGCATCGCGTCGTCGAACGGCACCTGCTCGTCGGGAGCCGACCCCGGCGGTTCTGGCTGGCTCAGTTCCTGAGCGGTCGAATCGTCGGGGCCGAACCCGTCAGCCTCGGGGCCTGCTCCCGGCTCGGCCGATTCGCCGATGAGCTGATCGAAGTCGTCCACCAGACCGTCGGGCGGCATGACCGCAGGCCGGAACTCGGTGTCCGACATGCTCGGCGACTCCGTCGAGGCGTCATCGTCGTCCGACATCGAACCGTCTTCGGGCATGACCGCAGGCCGGAACTCGGTGTCCGACATGCTCGGCGACTCCGTCGAGGCGTCATCGTCGTCCGACATCGAACCGTCTTCGGGCATGACCGCGGGCCGGAACTCGGGGTCGACCGCGCCGATGATCGCCTCGGGCTCGTCTGCTTCGCGGGTCCTCCGCAGCTCGTCGATCAACGCATCGATCTTCTGGTCCTGCGAGAACTCGTGGACCTCTCGGTCGAAGCTGTCCCGCAGACTCGCCAGCGCCTCGTCGGTCGACTGGCCGGGCACGGGCCGGAAGTTGGTCACCATCTCGGCGATCTGTTCGCGCAACTGCTGAGCGTCCTCGGGCGACGTTCCTCGGCCGGCTCGAACTGGGCGACTCGTTCGAGCAGTGTCGCTCGGGCCGCTTCGAAACCCGGTACGGCGTCCGGCGGGGTAGCGGGTGGAGACGACGCGGTCCGGTCCTGGAACGTCGCGGACGACTGCGAGAACGCAGGCGCGGCGGCTTCCTGGCGCGGAGCTGACGGTGCCTGCTGCTGCGATGGC
This sequence comes from Ilumatobacteraceae bacterium, assembly GCA_041394645.1. Taxonomy (GTDB): domain Bacteria; phylum Actinomycetota; class Acidimicrobiia; order Acidimicrobiales; family Ilumatobacteraceae; genus JAWKHV01. The sequence goes on from JAWKHV010000003.1 coordinate 263,896, forward strand.
GGTGGCGCTGGCGCAGCGCCGCCTCGGGCGGGCGGCGCGGAGCGGGAGCCGACGGAGCGGACGAGAAGGTCGGTGCGGCCGCCGCTGCGGCCTCGGGCGACACCGCGGCATCGAAGGCATCCATCGTGTCGAAGGCATCCATGCTGTCGTCGGCCCCGTCGCCGGACGGCGTGTCCGTGTCGAGCGGCGCGTCGCCCGCCGCCGCGAGGCTGCCGTCGGCATCCTTGCCGAGCAGATCTTTCACGCCGCCGACGATCTCATCGCCGAAGACCGCAGCCACGCCACCGACCGCGGCGGCGACTCCCGCAGCGCCGGCCACTTTCTGCGCCACGGACGGCTTCTTCGTCGCCTTCGGAGGTGGCGGCGGGATGCTCGGCGCTCCGGTGGGGCGCCGCAGGCGGCGTCGCCGCTGCGGTCGTCGGCGCGTCGCTCGGCGTTGACTCGGCCACGGTCGTCTCCCTCGTTGGTTCGGTGTCGGTCGGGCTGGACACGGCCGCGGGGGCGTCCACGGGTGCCGCGGTGCTGAGCGCGGCGCCCATCGCCACCACGAGCTTCGGTTCGGCGTCGAATCGGGTCGGTCGACCGGTGTGCGCACTCACGAGTTCCGAGACCACCGGAATGCGCGAACTGCCCCCGACGAGAACGATCGCGGCGAGATCGGACGCGTTCAGGCCTGCGGACGCGATGGCTCGATCGAGCGCGGCCAAGGTGTCGTCGAGGCGAGGCCGCAGTGCCCCCTCCAGTTCGGATCGAGTCATCCGGACCTCGGTGTCGAGCCCAGGGAGCACCACGGGGATCGAGACCTCGCTGTCGGCCGACAGCGCTTCCTTGGCGGCGGTGCACTCCGAGCGAAGCCGTGCGATCCCCTCCCGCACCTGCGGATCGCTCGAATCGAGCTCGGCGAGCACACCGTCGAGGCACGCCACGACGTGTGCGAACACCAGTTGATCGATGTCGAGCCCGCCGAATCGTTCGAGGCCCTCCGGCGTGCCGATCACCATTGGACCATCGGCGGTCAGCTCGACGACCGCAGCGTCGAACGTGCCGCCGCCGAGGTCGTAGGTCGCGATCCGCTCCCCCACCGCGAGGCGCCCGGCCGCGGCGAAATGCACGGCGGCTGCAGCCGGCTCGCTGATCAAGGTGACCTCGCCGCAGCCGGCGACTCGGGCCGCGTCGCGGAGCAGATCGAGCTTGTAGTCGCCCCAGTTGGCAGGATGGGTCAGCACCACCGCCGAGCCGGCCGGTGCGGTGGTCAACACCGAACGCAACAACTCGGCCTGGAGTCGCTCGGCGCCGAACGGTTCACCGTCGATGATCATTGGCGTGGTGTCGCCGAATCGGCGTTTCACCTCGCGGGCACCGCAGGTCGGGTCGGCGGTCAGCGCTCGTGCCGCGGCGTCCCCGCTCAACCAGTCCCCACCGACGCGCGCCACGACGGAGGGCATCGTCGGGTGACGGTCCGAGAGCGACACTGGCGAGGCCGACCCGTCCTCGAGGCTCGCCGCCGCCGTCCACGTGGTCCCGAGGTCGATCGCCACCACCGTCATGACGGGAGCACCAGGCAGTCGAGCGTGTCCGGCTGAACCGAATGGTCGCTGTTGGCCACCGCCACGCAGAGTTCGGTCGCATCCGCGCCACCGTCGGTTGCCTGGTTGGCCACCGCGTAGCCGTCGAAGACGAGCTCACCGTTGCCCGAGGCACGGTCCCAGACGACCCAGGGGCCGGCGCCCGGCATGCCCGCTTGTTCGATCGGCACCGTGTCGTAGAAGAAGTGCACGTGGTGCGTTCCGTCGCCACCGATCAGGGGATCGAAGTTGGACGTCTGGTACGTCGCCACGTAGGAGCCGCCGACGAGATCGACCGACAGCAGGCCGACGCACAGACCCGACGCACCACACGTCGGATCCGGGAGCGTGCTCGTGGTCGTGGTGGCCACGGTCGTGGTGGGCGCCTCGGTCGTCGACGTCGTCTCGGTCGTCTCGGTCGCCGCGGACGTCACCGCCCCGGCGGAGTCGACCTCGGACGAATCAGCTCTCGGCGCGGAGGTCGTCGTATCGGAGGCCGAGCCGCCGCCACCACCGGAGCTGAGCGCAAACCCGACGGCACCGATCGCGACGACGGCGACCAGACCGATCGCCACCTTGACCTTGGTGTTGCCGGCTGGTGGCGTCGTGGCCGCAGGCCCCGGCGGGACAGCTGCGGCTGCGGCCATCGGCACCGCGGCTGGTGCGGTCGTGGGTGAGGCAGTCACGACGGCCGGATCCGGCGACACCACGACACGGTCGGTGACGGGCGTGACCGGTGCGGGCGACGCCGCACGGGAGACGACCGTTGCGACACGCGCGGCGCCCATGGCGACGGCATGCTTGGGATGGGTGTCGGTCGCGACCGGTCGCCCGAACTCCGAGCGAACGAGCTCGGCGACCAGCGGGATGCGAGCCGAGCCACCGACGAGCACGATCGACTTCACGTCGCTCGTCGAGATCCCGGCCGAGTCGATTGCCCTCCGCAGCGATTCGACGGTCTCGCGCAGCGTCGGGCGGATCATGTCCTCGAACTCCGAGCGAGTGAGCCGCACCTGGGTCTGCACGTTCGCGAGCAACACCGGAATCGTGGTCTCACTGTCGGCCGAGAGAGCCTCCTTGGCCGCCACGCACTCCGCTCGGAGCCGAGCCAGCGCAGCACGCACGGCCGGGTCCGAAGTGTCGAGCTGCTCGATCGCCTCGCCGATCGTCTGACGGACATGAGCGAAGACCGCCTCGTCGAAGTCGATCCCGCCGAGTCGCTCGATGCCCTGCGGCTGGCCGAGCGTGTCGAACCCGGTCGCCGTCTTCGACAGGATCGCGGCATCGAACGTTCCGCCGCCGAGGTCGTAGACGGCGACGATGTCGCCGACCTCCACCCGCTCGGTCGAGGCGAACTGAGCGGCCGCCGCCACGGGCTCGCTCACGAAGGTGGCGTCCGAGAGCCCCGCCATCTGGGCGCTCTGCCGCAACAGGTCGAGCTTGAACTGGCCCCAGTTCGCCGGGTGGGCGATGCCGACCGCGTCGGGAGGCCCGCCCTGTCGCGTCGAGATGTCGTCGACGATCTGACGAAGCATCATCCCGGTCAGCCGCTCGGCGGAGACCGGTGTGCGGTGGAGCAGGATCGGTGTCGTGTCGCCGAACCGGCGCTTGAACTCCCGAGCGAGTCGGGCCGGCTCCTGCACGCCGCGCCGCTGCGCAGCGTCACCGATCAGCACACCGTCGTCGTCGCGAAGGAACACGAGCGACGGGATCGTCGCGGCGTGGTTCCCGAGCGGCACGACGTCGACTCGACCGTCGCGTTCCACCGCGGCTGCGGTGAAGGTCGTGCCGAGATCGACACCCAAGCTGTACCCCACCGGTCCCCCCGTCGCTGAGCGGGCACCATACCCCCAACCGTCGACACGCGAGCCATCTGCCGGACATCGCGGCTGCAACCTCGCGGTACGTTCGTCGGCCATGGCGCGCCGACCGTTCCTCGACATCGGGCTGTTCCCGCACTTGGAACCGCTGACGGCGGCAGCCGCCGAGATCGCTGCCGAAGCGGATCGAGTCCGTTCCCACCTCGCCGCAGTCGAGGACCCGCGTACACGAACGGGGGCATGGCGGGCGCTGCCCTTCCGCGTGGAGCCGGACGACGCGTCAGTCTTTCCCGAGTCGGTCTGTGCCGCTCACCGGGCCCTCGCGCCCATCACGACCGAACTCGTGGAATCGATCGACGGCGTCGAGGCGTACTCGTTCTCCGCGCTGGCGCCGGCGTCGTCGATCGCCCGTCATCGGCACCACCGACCCTTCGTCACCGCGGCGTTGTGTCTGCGCGGCGGGCAGGGCGCAGCGATCACCGTCGGCGACGAACGACGCCCATACGTCGACGCGAGTTGGGTGATCTTCGACTACACGCTTCCCCACTCCGTTGAGAATCTCGGACCGGAGGACCGGGTCGTGTTACTGGTCCTGCTCCCCGATCCCCGCACGGCGTCAAGGATTCAGGCGTTCAGAGGAACGTGAACGATCCGATGATCGCGACGAACGTCGGCAGGAGCTCCGGCATCTTCGCGTGCGGCGCAGTGCACACGATCTGGAACAGGTCGACCGTGGGTCGGTCGCGCTCGGGACCGAAGAAGATCGCCGTCACCTGCGCGAGCGGCGGCCCGTCCTGGGTGGCCGGCAGATCGGTGCCCCGCATGTAGACCTCCAGTTCGCCGAACGTCATCATCTTCTCGTCGCCGATCTCGGCGTGGGCATAGGCCCGTTTCACTTGGCCCCATGAGGCCTGCGCCGCGATCTCGATCGACATCGTGGGGAGCACGCGCTCGTGGACGACCGAGGCGTTGACCCACACGCCGTCGACCGGCTCGGGCGTCCCGACGGCCATGACCGTCTGGGGAAGTTCGGTCACGATCCAGTCATCGGGCTTGGAGAGCACGAAGCTCGGCACCGGGCGAGCAAAGACACTGGGGTACACGACGACCCGGTCTCGGGTGTTCAGGGCAATGACTTCATCCACCAGGTCTGTCATCGGGCAAAGCTAGTACGGATCGGTACCCCGTACCTCTACGGGGTATCCAAGCGCGACTGGATGACATAGGGTGCGGCAGCTCGGCCGGGCAGCGGGCGACACGAACAGCGGGACGGTGGCGCATGGGTTGGTTCAGTTCGGTCGCCGAAGCATTCGAGGACGCCGGAGAAGCGTTCGTCGACACGATGGAAGACGTCGGAGACGGAATCGCAACCGGAGCCGAAGGATTCGCGGCCGGCTTCGACAAGGACGGATGGCTCACCGAGGCGGTGCAGGACTACGTCCCCGGCGGAGGCTTCGTCACCGCCATCGCCCATTCCGCCGCAGGGAACAACGACTACGCGGAGCTCGCTGCCGTGAAGGGCTTGAGCACGACAGCATCGACGGTCGTGAGCGTGGCGGCAACCGCGGTGCTCGGCCCCGTCGCCGGCGGAGCGGTCGGCGGAGCGCTCGGACCCGTGATCCAGCAAGGAATCCAGGCCGGTTTCAAAGAGGTGCTCGACGAGTCCGTCAAGGAGGAGCTCGACGACTGGGACTGGGAACGGGCGCTCGGCTCGGCCGCAGTCGGCGGAGTGCTCGGCGCGGCGGGCGGCAAGCTCACTGCGTCGGTGAAGGCGTATGCGAAGGAAGCCGACATGTTGATCGAGCCGGCCGCTCGGTACTTCAACTCGGCCGGGGAGGAGATCGCGTCGGATGCCGCCGAATCGGCGATCATCCGCTACGGCATGCCGACCGTGCTCGAGCGGGCCCAGATCTTCGGCCAGAACCAGCTCATCAGCCTGCCCGCGAACATCGCCAAGGCCACGGCCAAGGAGACCTTCGACGCCATCGCCGATGCGGTCGACGGCGACGACGAGGAGAGCAGCGCTGGGCCGGAGGGGGCCGCTGGGCTCTTGGCTCCCGACCTCGTGGCCGCCGAACCGCTGGGCTCGTCCACCGAAGCGAGCGACTGGGAGCTGGTGACGGCTTCGGTCGAGGACGACGACCTCGAAGTCGGCTACGACGCCGACGGGGACGGCGACATCGATGACGACGACATGCAACTCCGCCTCGAGGATCAACTGGGAGTCGACGGAGAACCGACCGGTGCCGTCGCCGAAGAAGGCGGGATGTACTGGGGAGTCGCCGACGACGAGGACACGAACTTCCTCCAACTCTTCGACGGCGCCACTGATTCGCCCGACGGCGCGGTGTCGCTCGACGCCGGGTTCGATGAGTCCTTCGAGGACTCGTTCGACGGCGGCAACGTGGCGGCCGAAGGGCCGCCGCTCGACGAGCCAGGCTTCGTCGAGTCGACGTCGTTCGAAACGAGCTTCGACGAGCCGGTCACTGCGGCCGAGCCGGTCCCTGCGGTGCAGATGGCGCCCGAGCCCGAGCCGGATCAGTTCTCGGCCAAGGTCGACTCGATCGATGCGCTCGCCGACTCGGCCGACGATCTCTGGGATGGGGTTGGGTGAGCGACGCCGCGGAGACGCGCCCAGCGCCGACCGTCGACAGCGCCCTCGTCGAGTTGATCAAGGTGCTCCAGCGACTCGATCGATCCGATCTGGTCGATCGAGCGACCGCTGCAGCAGCACGGCTCAAGCGCCCGTCGACCGTGGTCTGCGTGGTCGGCGAGTTCAAACAGGGCAAGAGCACGCTCATCAACGCTCTGCTCGGACAGCACGTCTGCCCGGTCGATGACGACCTCGCCACGTCTGCGATCACGATGGTGCGCTTCGGCGACCAACCGGCCGCGACCGTGCGCAGAACCGTCGACGGGCGATCCGAAGCGGTGCAGATCCCGATCGCCGCGCTCGACGAGTGGGTGAGCGAGCAAGGGAATCCCGGCAACGCCAAGGGCGTCGAGCGCGTCGAGATCGCCGTGCCGAGCCCGCTGCTCAAACAGGGGCTCGTCGTCGTCGACACTCCGGGCATGGGCGGACTCGGTGCCGGTCATGCCGCAGCGACGCTCGGATTCCTCCCGTTCGCCGACGGCCTGGTGTTCGTCAGCGACGCTTCGGCAGAGCTGAGCGCGCCCGAGGTGGACTTCCTCCGTCGGGCGACGGAGCTGTGCCCGACGGTCATCTTCGTGCAGACCAAGATCGACCTGTACCCGCAGTGGCAGCGGATCATGGACCTGAACCGGTCCCATCTCGAGCGGAGCGGTGTCTCGATCCCGATGGTGAACGCGAGCGCCGCGCTTCGTGTCGAGGCGCTGGCTCGCAAGGACCGGACGCTCAACGAGCTCAGCAACATCCCGAGCGTCGTCAAGCACCTGAGCAATGACGTCGTGACCCCGGCCAAGGCCACCGCCACGGCCCGCTCTGTCGACGACGCAGTCGCGATCATCGGGCAGGTCTCGGGCGGGCTCGCGACGGAGCGGGCGGCCGCCGCCGATCCGGCGAGCGCGGCGGCCGCGATGGCGACGATGAAGTCGGCCAAGGAACGGATCGAGCATCTGCGCGGGCCGGGGTCGAAGTGGAGCACGGTCGTGAGTGATCGAATCGGTGACCTGAGCACGACGGTGAACTACAACTTCCGTGGCGCGATGCGGACGATCTCTCGATCGATGGACGAGCGGATCGAGGTCCTGACCAAGGGCAACGAGTGGGACGAGCTGAGCCGCTATCTCCAGACGGTGGTGGCCGAGCAGGTGACGGAGGTGTTCATCGGTCTCGAACGAGGCCGCGAGGAGATCCGAGCCGAGGTGGTCGAACTCCTCGACGAGGAGAACCTCCAACTCGGAGATCTCACGGTGTTGGACACCGGCGTAGAGCTCGACGAGATGTGGCGCGGCAAGTCGCTCGACGCCGGCGGTGAATCGGGCGGCAAGAAGGTCTTCCAGTCGACGGTGACCGGGATCCGCGGCGCCCAGGGCGGCATGTACCTGTTCAGCACGCTCGGCAAGTACCTCCCTGCCGCGGGTGGCGCGCTGTTGGCCGCCAACCCGATCACGCTCGGCATCGGCCTGGTGTTCGGCGGGATCGGTCTCTCCGACGATCGCAAGAAGAAGGTCGCGACCCGCCGCCAGGCCGCCCGCTCCCAGGTGCGTCAGTTCACCGACGACGTGCAGTTCGAGATCGGCAACCAGATCGGGTCGTTGGTGAAGGACATCCAGCGATCGTTGCGGGACGAGTTCGGCGACCGGCTCACCGAACTGCTGCGCACCTACACCGACACCGCGACTCGTGCCCAGCAGGACGGCCAGCGATCGGAGGCGGAGCGCAAGCAGCGGATCGCCGAGATCGACGCCTCGCTCAAGACCCTGACGGCCATCGGCAAGTTCCTCGCGCAGGTGCCCCGTTGAGCGTCGCAGGCGTGGACGACCAAGTGCTCGCGGTGGCGCGCCGCGTCGCGCTGGAGGCGCCGACGACACAGGCTCGGGACGCGGCCGCTGCGGTGGTCGGTCGGCTCGAGGGACCGTTGCGCATCGCCATCGCCGGCAGGGTCAAGGCCGGCAAGTCGACCTTGCTCAATGCCCTCGTCGGGGAGCGGCTCGCTCCGACCGACGCCGGGGAGTGCACCAGGATCGTGAGTTGGTATCAGCGCGGTACGACCTATCAGGTCACGGCCCGCCTCCAGGATCAGTCTCGGGAATCGTTGGGGTTCACCCGGGCCAACGGCGCATTGGACGTGAAGCTGGGCGGTCTGGCGGAGCACGACATCGCCGCGCTGGAGGTGACGGTGCCGACCAGCGCGCTGGAGACGATGACGCTGATCGACACCCCCGGGTTGGCGAGCATCAACGACGAGAACTCGCGACGGACGCGTGACTTCCTCGAGCACGACGGCGACCACCCGAGCGACGCGGACGCGGTCGTGTACCTCATGCGTCACGCGCATCGCAGTGACATCGCGTTCCTCGAAGCGTTCATGGATCGAAGCGTCACCGCGGCGTCACCCGTGAACACGCTCGCAGTCCTCAGTCGAGCCGACGAGATCGGCGCCGGCCGCCTCGACGCGATGGCGTCGGCCGGTCGAATTGCGGCGCGCTACGAACAGGATCCCCAGCTGCACGCCTTGTGCTCGGCGGTGACGCCGCTCGCCGGCCTGCTCGCAGAGACCGGCCTAACGCTGCGCGAAGACGAGGTCGCTGCGCTGCGGATGTTGGCGGCGACGGAACCTTCGGCCCTCGAGATGATGCTGCTCTCGGCCGACCAGTTCCTGGATGTCTCGGCCAGCGAGCTGACCGTCGAGACGAGACGCGAACTCCTGTCGCGATTGGGTCTGTTCGGGATTCGCTTGGCGGTGACGGAGATCGCGACCGGTCGGGGACGACCGCGGCGTCGCTCGGGCCGATCCTGGTCGAGCACTCGGGCTCGGTGCGCTGCGCCAGCTGATCAACCGGCAGTTCATGCCGCGAGCGCGGGTGTTGCAATCGCGTTCGGGTCTGGTCGCGCTTCGATCGATCGCCGAATCGCCCGGCCGACCGACGCTCGCTTCGCGAGCGAGCTCGCAATGAACTGGAGCGGATCGAGTCGAGTGCGGTTCAGTTCGCCCAGATCCGAGCAGTGCATCTCGTCGGCCCGGAGCGGTCCGGCTGAGCGGCACGGAGCGCGGGATCTGGAACGGCTGCTGTCGCCCGGCGCCGCTGCCGCGCCGCTCGGACTTCCGACGCTCGGGTGAGCGAAGGCGAGCTGCGGGACGCCGCGCTGATCGGCGTCGGGCGGTGGCGCACACGTGCCGCGGACCCGCTCGCCGACCCGGTGCTCATCGAGGTCTGCGAGGTCGCCGCGCACCTGCGAAGCCATCTACGCGGCGAACAGCCCGAAACCCGCGGACCTCCCGGTCCGGCCGGCTCGCAACTTCGTGCCGCGCGGCGCCGCGACTCGTGTGTGGAGTGATGATGCCGACCTCACGCCGGAGTGTGGGCTCAGAGCGAATGAGTTGGGGTGCACTGTTCAGCCTTCGACTCGCACGAAGCTCGAGGCGTTCGAGCGGCTCTCGGGTAGTCGGATGCTCATCCGCACGGGCACCCAGGGTCGACGCCTTTCCGTGCGCTGCGGTTCTCGGCATCCGGTCCTGGAGACCGTCGGGAGCGTTCCAGAGTGGATCCAGCACCGGGTGGGCCGTCGGCCCGCTGTTGGAACACCGTGACCCCGGTGCCGTGGCCGAGCAAGAGGTGGACGTACACGAGCTCTCCGAGGGCGTAGAGCAACGTGCCGGCGGCGGCGAGGGCGATGAGCGGAACGCCGGTGCTCGAACAGCGGGCTGGAACAGCACCACTGCGACGAGGACGGCCACGCTGCCGAGCCGGCGTGCGATGCGCTCGACGGGTTGGCGGTAGAGGTGCACACCGGTCTGGAACGCCCCGACCCGGCCGAGCGAGCTGAGCAACATCACGCACGCGGTCGAGGCGACGAGCCCGGCCCACGGGATCCGGTCGGCCCGGACGAGCGCGCCGGCCACACCGAGAAGGACCGCGGCATCACTCACGTGACTGAGCAGGCACCGCTCGACGCGACTGCGACCGCTCTCGATGCGATCCCGACGGGGAACCTCGGGCCGGGTCGGGTTCTCGGCAGGGAAGTCGCTTCCCCGAGCAGCACCGACCCGACGAGACGAAAGGCGAGCAGGCCGAGGGCCGCGTCCACTTCCACTGCCACAGCAGGATCGCGGAGGTGAGTGCCGTCACGAACCACAGATAGGCGGCCATCCAGCGGTGGGCGGCGGTGGGCTGGATGCGAGCTCGCAGCCCGGCACCGACGGCGTCGATGGCGTGATTGACCTGATCGGCCAGCGCCGTGAACTGCGGGTAGTGGATTCACAACGGCGAACGGGGACGGCCTGCTGCCTGATCGAACAGCGTGGACAAGAGGTCTTCGGCTTGCTGACGCCGATCGTCGTTGGGTTCGAGCGTCAGGCTCTGGAGGTGGCGGATGCCGGCGTACGCAGTGTCGAACGCCTCCAGCATCCGGATCGACGACTGCTCCCTGAGGTGACTGTCGGCGGTGCTGCCGACCCGGTTCGTCCGGGTCGGCAGAGTCGCTCGCCGCGGTGCCCGGTCGGTGCGTGCGCCCATGGACTCGGCGCTTGTTGTCATGGCTCATTCCTCACACTCCATCGTGTCGAGAAGTTCGCGGGACCGTGTGGCGATCCGCTCCTTGCGCTTGCGTTCTGCGGTCGTGAACGGTCGTTCGATCGGGCCGTTCACGTAGCTGTTGATGAATCGGTAGTCGGCTTCAGGCAGGAACGATCGCAGCCGCTCCAGCTGGTCGCGCAGCGTGAGTTGGTCCAAGGGATCACGGCGTCGTCGGGATGGCGGCGGTGCAACTCGAACAGGGCGAAGGGCCGTCGTCGCCGGATGCCTGCTCGCCGTTGTTCGTGCCGGACGCCGGACTTGGCTCGGTGCCCGACCCGGATGGGAGGAAGGGCTCGAACGGTACCCGCAGCGCAGGATCAGGCGAAGAGGTCGTCTGCACGGCTTCTGAGCTCGCTGCGGTTTCGACCACTTCGTCGGCGTCTGCCCCGACGATCCGGTTGTGAGCAGCGATCCGACGGGCAGTTGCGGCGGCCCGTGGCTGGAAGTGGCGAACGAGGAACCACGCACCTCGCTCGTCGGCGGCGTGGCAGAGTGCCGCCAACTCGATGGTGGACAAGCGTCCGCAACGCAGGTCGACGTGAGCTTGAGTCACGATTGCTTCCGCCACTTCTCGTTGGGCGTCGAGTGAGAGCAACGACCTCCATGCGCTGCCCTCCTGCATCCACGCGGTCACCTCGTTGAGGTGCCGAAGCCGCTGTTGCCTCATTCGGTCCTCCTGTCCACGACCCACGAGCTGATGCCCGCGGCGCCATCCTAGCTGTCGTTCACTCGGTACGCCCCGTTATGTCGTTGGTCGGTCATGTGGTCGTCGGTCGGTCGTCGAGCTGTGTCGTCGAGGGCCAGGTTCGAGGTCTGTCGTAGGGTCCGTCGTCGATGCTCGGAAGGTGTGTCCTGTGCGAAGTAGTCGTCCTGAGGGGGTTGGTCGTGACGCGATCTTCGGAAAGTTGTGAAGAATCAGGGCTGACTTTGTGCGGGATCAGTGACGAAGCCCGCGACGCGGCACCAAATCGCGCTTCCGAGCGCCGGCCCCCGCTCAGCAGGTGGCGATGATCTCGACTCGCCGGTTCGTTGCATATGCATCCTCAGTAGTTCCGCCCACGAGTGGACGAGTGTCGGCCCAACCGACGGTCCGAATTCGCTCCGCCGGCACGCCGAGTTCGATCAGCACCTCCGCCACGGCGCTGGCGCGGTCCTCGCTGAGCTGTTGGTTGCCTCCGGGCCGGGTCGTCGCACGGGAGTCGGTGTGGCCTCGATCTGGATCGGTCCTGTCGAGGCCAGCAGGGCCGGCACGGAGGGCACGAGCCCGTCCCGCACGCCGGGATCGATCTCGGCCGAGTCGGTTGTGAAGGCGGCGCCGACGATCCTGAGGGCGGCGGAACAGCTCGGATCCCGAACGGGCTCCACGGCCGCGACCGAGGTGGTCCGAGGGTCGAGGCGGTGGACGCGGTCGACGCGGTCGAGGATGTCGAGGAGGTCGGGGGCGACGAGGTGGGCGTGGTCGACGTCGACGAGTCCGGCGCCTTCTGCTCCGCAACTCCCGCACCCCGATTCCCGGGCGCTTCCGAGCCGGCCGTGTCGGTCGTCGTGAGTTCCTTCGTCGTCTGGCGAGATCGGGACGACGAGCGGCTCGGTCGGCGGCTTGGCGGTTGGGCCGGATGCCACGCTGGGGACCACGGCGCCGCCCGGAGCATCGATCACGACGTCGTCGACGGTGTGGTCGACCGCGCGTTCGATGGTGCGGTCGTGATCGGTGTGGGCTGCCGCCGGCCGCGGCGAGCGACATCGCAGCGACGCCGACGACCGTGGCCAGCGCAGTGAGTACCGCCACCGCCGGGAGCAGCGAACGTGTCCGGCGGGTCCGGCGAGCACCGGGTGGGTGAGCACTGATTGGGCGAAGAATGGAGGGTCTCATGCCACGCTCCGCAATTCGGGCCGGGGCCCGAGTCGGCCCGGCGGAGGTGGGACATCTGCAGCGCTTCGTTGGCGCGATCGAGCGCCTCGAAGTGCCGCCCAAGCCCAAGTCGTCGCAGCGCCTCGGTGACGTCGTGGGTGTCGAACACGAGGGGCTCACCACTCGAGATGGCGCGGGTTCGGGCCACCAGGCCGGGAGCGGCGAGGTGACAGAGCCGGGCGCCGGTGCGTGACGCCCGGGCGAATCGGGCCTCGCACCGTCGACGGGACCGGGCGAGGCGACGCATCGAGCGGCGATGAGCCCGTGTTGCTCGTTCGTGATCGGCCGGGTCCGGGTGGGCCAGCACCGTGACGACCACCGCGACGAGCGTCGGCAGCAGCGAGATCACGAACCACTGCGAAGCGTGGGCTGCGACTCCTCGAGCGAGGGTGTAGGAGACCGTGAGCGTCGCGACCGTGCCGCCTACGGTCTGCAACCGCCGTTTGTGGAGCAGCCCGGCAGCGATCACCTTTCCGGCCGCGAGGTAGCCAAGGGTGACGAGCACCGTGATCCGTTGCGCCTCGATCTCGGTCAGCGACGCGCCGACGATCGCGACGAGGATCGACGACACGAACAGGTCGGAGGCGAACACCACCGCGAGCGTGACCGGCACCGCCCACACCGGGACGAAGCGATGTCGTGACGAGACCGGCGCGGCCGGGTTTTCGGCCACGGCGTGAACCGATTCCAGCAGCACGGTGGTGGGCGACGGCAGCCGTGCGGCGCTGCGTGCGAATCGAGTTCCGGCGCGGGTCAGGCGCCGGGCGAGCAGCGCGTCGTGCAGTTCTCCGTGAGCAAGGGCATCCATCTCTCGACGAAAGCCGTCGGGGAGGCGTGACAGTTCGTCGCGCCATCGCTGGGTGGCGCCGGGCGTCGGCGGGTAGCCGAGTCGGCGGGTCCACCACCACAGGGCACTTGCGATACCAACCATGCTGCTCACCAGAGCGATCAGGAGTGCTGACCGGGGCGTTGTGAGGAACACGAGGGGGTTCATGGCATACCTTTCGAGAATCGGGTCGGTCGAGGTGTTGGAGTCAGTCGGGCGGAGGAGCGTCGAGACGGTTCAGGTGGGTGCAGTCAGCGCCGCCGGCGGCGAGGAACGCTTCGCAGGTCGACATCGCATCGTTTCGAGCGTTGGTGACGGCGGAGAGCGCCGGTCGGTCGACCACGCCGCTGAAGTCGCCCGCGCCGATGAGCAGCAGCTGGATCGGTGGGACCTCGGTGAGGGGCACTGATCGAGCCCCGGCGTCGGCGCTGCCGTCGACCTGGACCGGGCCGGTGTAGCCCGAGGAGATCACCACGAGACGGTCGTCGCCGGACTCTGCGCCGTAGTCCTGGCTCAACTCGAGTCCCAGGTCGACCAGTGTCTCGAAGCTGGCGTTGACGCCGTGGTGCCATCGGGACCGCACCGCCTCGAACGCGCGTCGAGCGCCCGTCCGACATCGCGGGATCGGCGGGTGCGGAGGTCGCCGAGTGCGGCGTCGTTGTTGGCGACCGGCGGACCGCCGTCGTTCAGGTCGAGCACGATCGGCTGGACGAGGGAATCGAGCACGACGGCGACGTGGAGCGCATCATCACGCCGGACACCGGCTTCGACCACCCCGCTCAGTACGGCGAGCGCGCCGTGCGGGATCGAGGCTGTTCGCCGAAACGACGACGGTCGTCACATCCGGAGGTGGGGCGGAGCGGGGCGGCGAGACACCGCCTGCGGAGAAGGAGCAGGAAGCAAGGATGCATGCAGATGCAACCAGGTGGAACCTTCTGGAGATGAGGACGGCGAGCGTGTTGTCGTGGTGCGGTTCACGTCAGGTAATCGCAGCGCGCCGTCTTCGCCGTGACAGCCGGGAGTGCTCAGGCTCGCTGGCGGCGAGCGAGCCGCCGGGGTTGATATCGACGGGTCAGACCACGCTGCCGTCGTCAGGCGAGCGCCGACGAAGCGACGGCCGCTCTCCTGCGGCCCTTCTCCCGCGGCGACGGCGAACGCCCTGGCGTCGGCAATCGCGGTCGCAGCGAGGAGACGTCCACGACATGGAGGGTCCGTCGTTGCTCGTTCCCTGGTCACTGCTCTGCATGGGCGGGACGGTGGAAGCCCGCGATTCGGTCGAGCCCGCCGCCCGCCGACCTCCACGACTTCTGAGGGGCGTACGGTGGAGCCGAGTGTGGGACTCGAACCCACGACCTGCTGTTCACAAGGGAGAAAGGTGGCGTGTCGACCACTGCTGCTCGTGTCGAATCATGCCGCTGAGCTGGGGCGATGCGAAACGGGTCAGCACGGAACGACACCCGAAGAACGCCTCGTCAGCAGGTGAAGTGATAGATCCGGGGCCCGCCTCGCGCGCTCCCGCTCACTCGCTGACGAGACGCTCGAAGCGTTGCCGAGCACCCTGGCGGGTCATACCGAGCTGCTGGCCGATCGCTCCCCACGAGAGACTGGCGGCGGTGGGCCGCCAGAGCTGCCGACTCGATTCGACTCTCGGCATCACGGCGCTCGGCCGCCGCGGCCCGCAGTTCCGCGAGGACGTCGTTGGTCACGACCTCGTAGTCGTCGTCGGCGTGGTCGTCGAACGCGGCGACGATCGCCTCGGCCTCGGCGTCGGTCAATTCCTTGGGGTGCTTCTGGGTCTTCACGGTGTTCCTCCTCCGGGTTGCTCCAGGCGTCGCAGATACTTCGGTCGAGCTGGCATGGCGTGGATGACGTAGTCGTTGTCGTCGGCTTGGATGACACCGACCCGAGGAGCCTTCCGGCCAGGTCGGGTCCGACGTACATCATGAAATCGGGCTGTTCCGGCACGGTCAGTGCGCCGATGGCGTGGTTGGTGGCGTGCCGGATGTCGTCGTCGGGGATGCCGTGCCTGTGGGCACTCGGGCGGATCTCCACTGCGACAACGTTAGTTGTCACTCCCGGCGGCGACAACAGTTCGGTCAACCCAATCAGAGCGGCACGGCGTCTCGCCGAACGTGTTCGTCCCGATCGTTCAACCCACCCGCTGATACGACATCGACCGAGTCTCTGTGCGCCTCGACGGGGGTGCGGAGATGAATCACGAGAGGAACGCCATGGCGCTACTCGCCTCGTTTGGCAGGTCCCGCTGGACGGACGCGGCCGTCTCGATCACGACTTCGAGCGTCGGTAGATCGTCGGTGTCCGCGAGCCACGCCTTCACGCCGAGGCCCGGCGAGTCGTCCTCGGCCTCCGTGGCAGCGTGCTCGACGCACTCAGCGAGGTCCTCGGGCCCGAGGTCGGGTACTCCGCAGGTATCTCCGTCTCGGTCATGCCGTCTCTGGAGCGTCGCTCTGACCGTCGGGACCGGCATCCGCAATCGCCGCACACAGTTGGCCGCCCATCACCGATGGGTCAACGGTGATGCGCCTGGCGAAGACGATGCCACGCCGACCTCTACGACTTCTGAGGGGCGTACGGTGGAGCCAGTGCGGGACTCGAACCCACGACCTGCTGTTCACAAGGGAGAAAAAGTGGCGTGTTGACCACTGCTGCCTCGTGACGAATCATGCCGCTGAGCTGGTGCGACGCGAAACGGGTCAGCACGGAACGTCACCCGAAAGACGCCTCGTCAGCAGATGAAGTGATGACATCCGTGATACATCGACGAGCCCTTGATCACTCCTCTGGCGCCGAGCCGACCTGGATCGCTGTCGCTCGAAAGCCCTCGGCCGCTGCGACGAAGTCGTCGATCGCCGACTTCCCGCTGAGCATCGATGGATAGACGCATCTCATCCGCTCTGCCGGCCTCCTTTCAGCCTGACGATCACGACGGATCCGTCGATGCCCCGCAGCACCTCCCACTTGCCGCTTCCACGACGACCACCTGATCCCAGTCGTAGCGCAAGCGGAAGAACACACCGGCGAATGCGATACCGGCTGTGTCCACCTCCGCTCGCTCGAAGAAGATCGCGATGCGAACGGGTAGCGAGATTGCGACAAGCGCCACGCCGATCCCTGAACGCTCGGCCACTGGGTGAGCGTCGCCGCTCCAATCACGAGGGCCGTAAATGACAACACGCCGGAGATACCCACCGGGCGCAGCCGTGCGAGGAGTCGCCGTCTCAGGCGAACGTGGTCACTCCTCAGCGGACCTCTGAAGCCGCTCGGCGAGCGCAGGCACGTTCACCGTCACGATCGTCCAGATTTGGTCCCGGTCGACGCGGAAATAGTGGTGGGCCAGCAGATGGCGAAGGTTGATGATGTGGCGCTACTCCACGTCGGGCAGGCTGGCCCTGAACTCATCCGAGAGTCCTCGTCACAGGCCTCGCCCACGATCCTCGAGCAACCGCTCGGCAGCTCGCTCACGTAGCCAGTCGCCCTCGGGGAATCCACGCGGCGAGTCGGCCACGAGCTCTGCAGCTGATCGGCCGCCCGAGGATGTCCGTAACTCGGAGGTCGTCGGCACGACTCACAGCGGAACGGCCTCGCGACGGATGTGGTCGTCTCGATCCTTCAATCCGCCAGCAGACACCACGTCGACCGGCACACCGAGAAGCGCCTGTAGGGCCTCTTGCAGGTCCATCAGGTCGAACAGAGAGCTGCCCTTGTCGAACTCGACGAGGAAGTCGATGTCGCTCGTCTCCGTGTCCTCTCCACGCGCGACCGAGCCAAACAGTGCGACGGCGTGGGCGCGATGCTGCCTGATTAGCTCATTGATCTCGTCCCGCCGATCCTCGACGAGCTTCCGAAGCTTGCCCACGAGCGGACGCTAGCGGAGGCGCAACCTCTCTCGTTGTCGTGCGATCGCCCGCGCTGATGATTCCGGAGCGGTGCGTCAAGATCAGACCTGATGGCGTGTGTTCGTGGTGGGCGGCGGGGATGGGCACGCAACGTCGCGCGTTTGGGCGCCGCCGCCCTCGCACTGGCGGGCCTCCTGAGTGCGTGTGACCCCGCGCATCCCGCCGCCGACCTCCAGGTGAAAATCTTCGTCGGGCCACACTCCACGGGATCCGTCACGGTTGAGAGCGGCGACCGCACTGGTGTCGCCGCAACCCCTACCGCATCATTCGTCGCCGAGACCTTGGCGATCGGCACCCCCTCTGTACCGGCGACGGCTCCCGATGCTGCGGGTGCGCCGGCAGCCAGGCTTGACCTCGCTGGTGTCTCGGAGTCAGCCGTCACGATCGGCATCGACGACCTTCGGGGCGCCCTACTCGCAAGCGGGATCGATCCGAACGCAGAGTTGTTCGTGTCACTGTGCTCCTCGGCCAACGCAGGGCGTGCCGCTGGCACCGGCCGGACGTCTCGCATCGTCCACTGGCCCTCGTGCGCGACGTGGGGTCCAGAGGCGCTCGGGACCCAGCCAACCGACGCTTCGCTCAGCGTTCGGTTTATGTATCGAACCCCGCCGTGGGCGTCGACTACGGCCGGGGTGACGCTGCTCATCGTGTTCGGCATCGGCGCAGGACTCGCGCAGACGCGACAACCGAGAGCTCAGCTTGCTTACCGAGCTACCGGCGGAGCCGTCGCACTGGCTTCGGTGCTGCTCGTGCTGTGGGGCGTATGGCTGTTCGCAACGGCTGGGTGGCGAGGCGACAGCTGGTTCGAGACCGGACAGGAAGTCGACACGAGCCTCGCCGGCACGTACAGAATCCTCGGCGGGATCGCAACCATCGCGGGTGTGCTCATCACGGTGGCGGCTTCAAGGCTTCGCAGACGACGTCTACCCACAGCACGAGTGCGATGAGCCGAAGTCATCTTCGTCAGCACGGTTGGCGATTCTGGTTCGGTTTCTGCTTGGCCGCGTGCGCATTCGCTTCAGTGACGGCTGCCCTCGTCGTCGACATCTGGCTCATCCCTCGAGTCGCCGCCGAGCACTGTGTTCTACATGGGGCAGCAGCACGCGCCGAGGGGCTGGCCGACGGGGCTGTCGTTGCTCCCGACACCGGCGGCTGCGTCGCGTTCTTCGGGTGCGTCGACATCGTCCGCCACTCCGACCGCCTCATCCTCGACGACTTCCACTCGATCCGGCGGCTGCGCGAGCGCTGTTGATGGCACCGGGCCGACCACCCCTGCGGTCATCGACTCCACCACGCGCAGTGCGCCTTTCTCAAGATCCGGAGTGATGCTGAGACCGTGACCCAACTCTCGGGCACCTAAGGAGTCGAACGACAGCGATCGGCTCTGGAGGTCATGCAATGGCGGAGATGGGAACGCCCGGGAACGGCGCGGCATTCTGCTCGGTGGAGGAGGCGGCCCGGTTCCTCGGGATCGGCCGCAGCCTTGCCTACAAGGAAGCCAACAAGTACCTCGACACCGGGAAGGCCGATGTGCCGGCCCGTCGCTTCGGCAACCGCATCCTCGTCCCGATCGCCGTGCTGCAGCGCATGGCGAACGGAGAGCAGCCTTGAGCCCCGCTCCCGACAACGTCGCGATGCGACGGCTCCTGCGCCCGATCGGCTGGACCGTCTGGCAAGCAGTGCTCGAGCACGCCGTCGATACCGACGGCGTGCTCGTCGCAGCGGTCTCCGTGCGATCACTCGCCGACGAACTCGGTCTCGCCAAGGACACCGTCGCCGCTGCCATCCGGCGCCTCATCGCCCACGGACTCATCGAACGCCAACCCCAAACCCGCCACGCCTCCCGCTTCTCACCCGGCCACTACGCCCTCCACCCGACTGCCCAGTCGCTCCCACCGATCACCCCGACCCCTTCCTCCTCACCCTGTCCCACTTCCTCGACCACGACATCTCGCACCACGCCCACCGGCCCCACCCTCCCGACCGCCACCCCTACCGATTCACCATCTGCCACCCCCGCATCCCCTCGACTCGACTCCCGCTTCCCAGCTCTCGCTCCTCGACCTCCAACCCACCGCACCAACCCCACCCTATTACTGAGACGCACTTGCATCTCCGACGCGGGACAGACCCGTGGGACAGGCGCGGCCTCATGCTGAGCCTGGCGAAGCTCGGCCGATTCGCCGAGGGAGTACCACCGCCACCGTGGCCGACGGCGCCGAGGACTACTACGTCGGACGCGGTGAAGCACCGGGCCACTGGATCGGACACGGCTCCAAACTGCTCGGCCCGACGGCGAGGTGACCGCCGACGGTCTTCGGGCGGTCCTCAACGGACGATCACCCGACGGTGAGGCGCTCGCCGCCTGAACCGCACCCTCCCCGGGTTCGACCTCACCTTCTCGGTGCCGAAGTCGGTCTCGGTCCTCGCCGCCCTCAGGCCCGAGCTCGACAGCCAGATCACCCAGATCGCCGAGGCCGCCATGCGCCGATCCCTCGAATGGCTCGAAGACAACGCGCGGCAGCCGGCGGGGCAAGAACGGAACCGCTCACGTTCCAGGTGACGGCTTCGTCGCCGCCAGCTTCCGGCACCGCACCAGCCGAGCCGCCGACCCGCAGCTCCATTGACAGGTCGTCGTCGCCAACACCACCCGTGGACCCGACGGCCGATGGCGAACGCTCGACGGCACGCAGCTCTACCCGATCGCGCGCACCGCCGGCTTCCTCTTCGAGTCCCATCTCCGCCACGACCTCACCGAAGCCCTCGGTGTCCGGTGGGCCGAACCGAAAGCCGGGCTCGCCGAGATCGAGCACTTCCCCGAGCGGCTCACCGACCTGTTCTCGAAGCGCAGCCAGGAGATCGACCTGGCGATGGAGACCAACGGATGGACGAGCGCCCGGGCGGCGCAGATCGCTGCGTACACGACTCGCGCCGCCAAGCAGATGACCGACGCGGCACGGGAGCTCACGAAGCGGTGGCACGAGGAAGCGCGTCACCTCGCCTTCCTGCAACCACACCACCTTGACGCCGTCCTCGGCCGACGGCGCCGTCATCAAGATGTCGTGGCGACCGAGGACCGCCTTGTCGGGCCGCTCGGCATCACGTTCCACCAGAGCACCTTCACGAAGGCCGATGCGCTCCGCCATCTGTCCGAGGCGATGGTCGACGGCATCACGATCGTCGAAGCGGTCGAGCGGGTCGACCGACTGCTCAGCCGCGTGGATGTCGTCCGTCTCGGCTCGGATGCGCCGAACCCGCACGAGACGATCCGCCGAGCCGACGGTCAGCTCGTCACCTCGAACCGTGTCGTCGAGCGGTACTCCACGGCAGAGCTGATGGAGGTCGAGCGTCAGTTTGTTCAGCTCTGCGTCCGTGGTGCGAGGACACGGAGTCCGCACCTCACCGAATCACGAGCGGCGGTCGAGCTCGCCGACCACCCGAGCCTGTCTGACGACCAACGTGCTCTGGTCGGAGGCCTGCTCACCAGCGAGCGGTTCTGCGACGTCGTGGTCGCCCCAGCCGGCAGCGGCAAGACCTTCAGCCTCAACGCCGCGCGGCAGGGCTGGGAGGCGAACGGCCACCGCGTGATCGGCGTCAGCCTCGCCGCGCGAGCAGCGAAGGAACTCGCGGCACAGGCGAACATCAGATCCTCGACGGCGGCCGCGCTCGAGGGCGACCTTCGTGCGAGCCGCAACCGGTTCGACTCGCGCACGGTGCTCGTGATCGACGAGGCGGCGATGATGGGCACTCGCCAGATGGCGACGCTGCTCGTGCACGCGTACGAGGCCGGCAGCAAGGTCGTCCTCGTCGGCGATCCCCATCAGCTCCAGTCGATCGAGGCCGGCGGCCTCCTCCGAGGTCTCTCCGACCGCATCGACGTGTTCGAGCTCACTCGAGAACCGACGCCAGCGGGCGCTCTGGGAGCGCACGGCGCTCGTCGAAGCTGCGAGACGGCGACACGGCGCAGTTCCTCGAGGCGTACTGGAAGCACGAGCGGATCACGATGGCAGCCACCGAGCTCGGGCTCCGAGAGCAGCTCGTCGCCGACTGGCAGCGCCACACCGCTGATGGGGTCGTAGACGTCAAGATCCTCGCCCTCCATCGCCAGGACATCGCCTACTTCAACCGCACGATTCACCTCCTCCGCCAAGAGCGCGGCGAGGTCCACGGCCCGGCCGTGATCGCCGGCCGCAGCGAGTTCCAGGTCGGCGACGAGGTCCTGACCCTCCGGAACCACCGGCGACTCGGCCTCACGAACGGCGAGCGAGGAACGATCACCGGAATCGACGCAGGCACGAGCGATCACCATCCGGACGACCGACGGCAGCGCGTTCGCAGGATCCCAGCCGAGTACCTCGACGATGGCCACCTGACCACGGCTACGCCAGCACCCATCCACAAGGCGCAAGGCCTGACGACTGAAATCGCCCTCGTCTACGGTACCGAGGACCTTACCGAGAGGCGCTTACACGGCGCTCAGCCGAGCCCGCATCCATACGCAGCTCTACGTGACTGGCAAGCCGCCCGAGCGCGAAGTCGAGAACCACACGCATCTCGACCCGTGACGATCGAGGACGAGATCATCGAATACTGGACCAACGTGAGTCGGAGCGAACAGATGTCAATCGACCTGCCGACGTTTCCTCGCCTTCTTGCTGACATGCCCTCGCTCGGTCTGTAACGAGGTCGGTTGCCAGTGGCCAGGTGATCAGGTCGGGAACTGGCGGACCTTGTCCTTGCGACGGTTCGCCGCTGAGCTGGCGGGCCCGAGTCATCCCGTGCATCGTGACTGTGCGCGCCAGAGCCAGGACGTCCAGCAACGCGCATACTTGACCCGATAGTCAGTGTCCATAGGAACAGGCCGACTTCGATCTTGCTGGGCAGATGCTTCGCTGCCGCTCGGTATGCAACAGCACTGACTATGGCGACGATCTGAAATCCAATCGCCATCAGCAAAATACCTCATGAAGGCCAGCACGCCGTGAGTGGCCTTATCGAGAAGGCGAAGCGTAGTCGTCCGAGAGGAGGGAGACGAGAAGCGCGAATGCAGCAAACACGACGCCGAGCAGCGCCGCGACGAGGGGCAGAATGTCGCCCGCCGCAGCAACTCGAAGCCCGTTTCGGTCGTGGCCACCAGACCCACCCCGCCACCGACACCAGCGATTAGGTGCCAGACAACCCTCCGGCCAAAGCAGACTTGACGGACGAGTCAGCGACCGCGGCGAGAAACCCGGCGCTTCTTCGCAGTTCCCTGCATCGGTGCCTCCTTCCGTACCTCGGCGTGTCCGCAGATGCCAGCTCCGGCGGCATCGTCACTGCGAAGGCTACGACCTGCTGCAATCCCCATCGAACGTCTCGGGGCCGTCCATGCGGGTACGTCTTACCCGGTTCATTTGGTTGTACTCCGTCGACCGACCATTTCGATCGCGACATCTCTTCGCAACAATGCGAACGACCGGGTGGCTATCTCCAATAGCCCCTGCGAGATGCGATCCTTCGTGAGGTCCTTGCTGAGGCCTCGCTCTGCATCACGGGGGCTTCAGCCTGTGGGTCAGCTCCTCGGCGTCCATCTCTCGTAGGTGGGAGTCGATCTCCGCGAACGCCTCCTCGGCATCGGGGTTGGGGAGCTTCACCTTGAACCGCAGGGCGTCGAGGGTCTGAGCGTGCCGAGCCACTCTTCAAACCCGTGGTGTCCAGCAGCGGTTCGACAGACCATTCTGTCGACCCACCCGTTTCGCGCTCGTCCTCACCCCGGTTGAGAAGGCCTCGGAAGACTTCTGAGGCATAACTGCCTCGGAGAATGCCTGCGTTTGTAGACCAAGAGTCGACGGGACTCCGAAACCACCACGAACGGGGATCTCGCGGTCCGTTCCCCGACGGCGGTGTCCTCGATCCAGGCCTTTTGCTCGTGGTCGTACCGATCGATGCCCTTTGTTTCATCAACTCGTATCCGACGAACCCCGCCAGATACCCTGTTGTGGGTCGATCGTACGGTTGCCAAGGGTCCAGGTCCGCAGGTGGCCTGCCCAGTGACGGGCCGGTCGCCGAAGAGAAGGCATTCGACGAGATGATCGATGAACGGCTCTCGTTGTACGCCGAACAGAGACGCCTGTGACCGAGGCCGGCGGTTGATGCGGTACATGAGCACGGGCACCGAGCGGTCAGCGAACCACGGCCGGATGGGGGTACTGCATTCTCGTCGCCGGCCATTTCCCACCCCTTGAGCTGAAGCCTCGGGCATCGTAAGCGCAGGGGCTTGATCGAGAGTCTTACCCATGCGGCCATCCTCGCGGCTGGGTGTCGCAGTCAGACCTCGATGGCCCGGCGTGCCAGACTCGGGCGGCCCGGCGTGCCAGCAACGGTCGTTCGGCAGATCGCCTTGCGGACCTACGCGCGCATCGTTGACGATGCGTTTCCACCGGCCGACGCTGATCTCGTCTCGGCATCGCGCGCACGGTCTGCAGGTCCGCGACAGGTCTGCTCCAGCTGGCGCTTCCCCAAGACACGTTCACCATGCGCACGCCGCCGCTGGGATGGCTCGGGCTGCGGATCTTCTGACCAGGCCCTGGCGCTTGCTATAGCGCCACCGTCGGTCGGAGCGAATGTGCTCAGTTCGGTCAGCTGAGTCCTGGATCGTCGGCGTGTGGTCCCTGTTTGGGGGAGACGACGCGATCATCGGGATCGAAGCCGAGCGTCCGAAACGAACGGAACATCGCCAACGTGCTCGACGATGTCGAGGCAGCCCTCGCCCATCTGGAACGTCAGGCGGCGTGCTGGCCGACGCGCGCAAGAGCGCCTACTCGGAGGCTCCAAGCCTTCCTCGGTGAAATTCCTCGACATCGCGAAGCGCTCGGAGCTCGTAGCGAGACAGACGCGGGACCAAGAACTGGCCGATTTCGTTGCGGTGTACGACAGCGTCTACCGCACACATTCCACGAATGACGCCCACCCATGGAAACCGATAGGTCAGTACCCTCAAGGAAGGCGGCCTCGGGCTTCGGGTCGAGCCAACCGGACCGTGGTTCAACCCGGTCCATTCGATCTCGACGATGTCGATGCACCTCGCCATCTTGGGCCGCTGGATCGATGAAGCTCGCGGGCATGCGGATGAGGGCTGGGACCATTGGTACGGCAGCTCATGGAACGCGTTTGCCACCCGGCTCGTAGTCGCGGCCCAACCCAGCGGGCTATGGACGTTTCCTCAGGGTCGGAGTCCGTTCACCAACACGCTCGGACACCGGATCGCAGCGACTCGGGCATCGTGTGGGCGTAGACCCGGAGGAGCATCCGGGCTGTGGCCGGGGATGTCAGCCACGGCTCGCAGCGCCGTCGAGGTCGACGGCGTTCGCACCATGTGAGTCGCAGCCGTGTGTCGGAGACCGTGGCTCGTCAGCCGAGCAACACCCGCTGCAACCACGAGCCGCTCGAGCTCACGGTCGAAGTAGCGAGCCTGGACGGGTGAGCCGTTCAGCGTCGTGAACACGAGGTCGAGCTCCGGCCCATTCCACCGCTCGCGCATCGCTCCTCGAGCTGCGCCACCCGCCGAGCCCGGAACCGCTTGCGCATCGAGGCATCGATCGGGATCGTCCTCCGGGACCGGGCCGACTTCCCGTCGGTCCACACCGGCTTCGTCTCTTCACTCGATCACGCCCTCGTCGACCCGGAACGGTGCCGGCGTCGAGATCGAGGTCGTCCCACCGGAGAGCGAGCAGCCTGCTCCGCCGCAATCCGTAGAGCACGCACAGCCGAAGCCGGCGGCCCAGCGGTGCTCATCGGCCGCTGCGATGAACCGGGCGATCTCGCCTCGCCCCACGCCGCCGCTCGCGCCCAACCCGGGCTTCAGGACGACCTTCGGAGCGGCACACGGGCCGCGGGACTCCGCCGCAGGAGCCCTTCCTCCACCGCATCAGCAAGAGCGGCGCAGGACAGTCCGACAGATCTGGATGCCCCTGCGGGGCAACTGCCCTCCGCCGGCGAGGGACTCGAGCCACGCCGAGATGTCTGTGCGGTCGAGGTGTTCGAGCGGGATCCCACCGAGTCCCGCACAGATATGACCCGCTGCCCACTCGTACTGGGCAGCGCCTTGGCGCTGTCGTCGGCTTTCGTCGCCAACCACCGGTCGACAACCCACGCCACGTTGCCCCGATCGGCCTGTGTCACCCCGTCAGCGGTGACCGCCGAGGCTGCGGCGCGAGCGGCGCGCCGGCTCGGGAATGTGCCCAACTGGCGCGACTTCCGGTCCCCGTGGCGGTGTGGATGCCATCGACGCGATCACCCACTTCCCCGCTGTAGGCGAACGGTTGGAGACGCAACGGCCTTCCACGACCCCTCAACACGAGACGGAGCGATACATCCGTGATACGGATGTTCGAGCACTGGACAGTTGAGAGACTCCACGATCTCGTACCATCTGAGCTGGGAACGGTGGAGCCGAGTGTGGGACTCGAACCCACGACCTGCTGTTTACAAGACAGCTGCTCTGGCCAACTGAGCTAACCGGCGGGAGCCCGATACCGGGCCGTCCGCCAGGCTACGGAACCCCGTGACCGATTGCGAGGCATCCGGGCGGCTCGCAGCACCGCTGCCTGACGCTTGACGTTCGGCCATCCCAGAACCGCGCGGTCGCCCGGACCATCGACGTCTCAGACGCTCAGACCCAGGAGATCGGCGAAGTTCGCGGCGTAGAACGCGTCGACCGCCATGGCGTCGGTATCGGCCAAGGACTGTTCGAACCGGCGCAGCGGCTGGCGGCCCCCTTCGACGTGGGGGTAGTCCGAGCTGAACATGCAGATCCCCGGACCGGTGTTGGCGATGATCCAGCCCACGTCCTCGTGCGGGTACGGCGTCACTCGCACCTGGCGCGCCACGAACTCGCTCGGCTTCAGCGACAGGCGTTGGAGCCGCTCCTCGTTCTTGATGAACGCGCTCGCCGCCGAATCCATCGAGCGCATCCAGCCCGGCACCCAGGCCGCGCCTTGCTCGATCACGCCGATCTTCAGCGACTCGAATCGATCCAACACCCCGTCGAAGATCATCGTCGCAGGGTCTGCATCGGCGCCTCGGGGATCGCCATGTACGACACCGAGGAAGTTGGCGTCCCCACCGTGGAAGTCCGGCACCGGCGGAAGCCCGTTCTGCTTGTAGGTCTCGTCCATCGGCCGACCGCCACCGACGTGGAACACGATCGAACTCCCGGCTTCCCGCGCCTGGGCCCACACGGGGTCGAGCCCGATGTGCGTGGGGCCGTGATGGCGCGGGCAGATCGACGGGATCATCAGCGCCGCAGCACCCGAATCGATCGCCTCACGGGTGAGGGCCACCGCGGTGTCGATGTCGCCGAAGCGGACCCAGCACACCGGGAGCAGCCGCTCGTCGGCCGAGCAGAAGTCGATCATCGCTCGGTTGTAATTGTGCCGCGCCGATCGACAGTTCGAGATCGTCGCCTCGGTCGAGGTCCGTGAGCACCCCGAGGTAGGTCGTGGTGAACATCAATTGGCTGCGGAACCCCAGCCGATCGAGCACCTTCGACCCGGTCCTGCGGATCGAACGCCCCGAGCGCCGCCAGATCCTTGTACATCAGCACCTCGCCCGGGTTCCCCGCCAAGGCAGCCATCCGGTTCTCGGAGCGATGGGCGAGGCGGATCCGCTCGACGGCGCGGGACACGTCTCGGCCCCCGCTCCCGCCATCGAGCGCGGCGAGCCGGGGCCGGATCGCGGGATCGGCGTACGGCTCGTAGAAACCGTCGTGCTCCGACAAGTGAGCGTCGGCGTCGTGCACGAGCCGGTTGCCTGCGTACGTCTCGGTCACGGTCATCGCGTCCCCCGTCGGTCATCCCCGCGGATCAGCGTGTCGGGCCGGGCCCGCCCGAGTCAACGCGAAGCGAGGACGAGCCGCATGTGGACCCGCGTGGTCCAGTCGAGCCCGGCCCCCGTCTGCTCCGACACGATGGCGCGCAGGCCGCTCGTCCACCGTTGCTCGGGCACCACCTCGAACCCGAACTTCTCGTACCACGGCTGATTCCACGGCACGTCGGACTGGGTGTTGAGCAGGATGGACGGCTCATCGGCCGCCCGGGCTGCCTCGATCACCCGGCGCAGCATCGCCGTGCCGACCCCGGTCCGCTGAGCCGCGGGGTCGACCGAGATCTGGCCGATGCAGAGCTCGCCCTCGACGCGGGTGACGTAGACCCATCCGACCACCACACCGTCGAGTTCGGCCACCGTGATCCGGTCCTCGGCGATCGCCCGAGCGGCGACGTCGTCGGGGATGGTGCCACCGTCGGCGAACTCGGGATGGCCGGCGTCGACGAACATCGCTTCGGTCGCCACGTCGATACGACCGAACTCCGGAACGTCGGCGGTGGTCGCC
Source organism: Ilumatobacteraceae bacterium (assembly GCA_041394645.1). Classification (GTDB taxonomy): domain Bacteria; phylum Actinomycetota; class Acidimicrobiia; order Acidimicrobiales; family Ilumatobacteraceae; genus JAWKHV01. Next base: position 291,526 of record JAWKHV010000003.1, read on the forward strand.
GGGCGAAGCAGGAGTTCGTGCACGCTCGGCACCGTACCGAGCGGGACCGTGGTCAGATGCCCGAGTTTCCTCGCGCTGCCAGGCGTTGGCGGGTCACCTCGTAGCAGGCCAACGCCGCGGCGGCCGACACGTTGAGCGACGACAGTCGGCCCCGCATCGGGATGCTGACGATCATGTCGCACCGCTCGCGAGCGAGTCTCGACAACCCGGCTCCCTCGGCGCCGAGCACGAGGCAGATCCCCTCGACGGCGAGATCACCCAACTCGAACAGGGAGCGGTCGGCGGCGTCGTCCAGCCCGACGACCCAGATCCCGGCCTTCTTGATCGTGGCGATCGCCGAGGGCAGTCCGCCCACGATGGCCATCGGGACGTGCTCGACGGCGCCGGCGGCCGCCTTGGCGACGGTCGGGGTCACGTGCACGGCACGGTGGCGCGGCAGCACGACACCGTCGGCGCCCGCCCCGTCGGCCGAACGGATGAGGGCACCGAGGTTGCCCGGGTCGGTCACCCCGTCGACGGCGATGAGGAACGGCGCCTTGCCCGGCCGCCGCCGCACGAGCTGCTCGAACGGTGTCTCGGGGAGTTCGGCCGCTTTGGCCAACACGCCCTGAGGGGCCTCGGAGCGGGCTTCGGCCTCGAGCTTCTTGCGGGCCACCTCGTGGACCTGGACCCGCTGGCTCTTGGCCAGCGCCACGATGTCGGCGATGACCTCGGTCTCTTTCAGCTCCGCCGAGATCCACACCTCGTAGACCTTGCGGGTGCCGGCCACGAGCAACTCCCGGACGGCCTGGCGACCTTCGATCTGCTGCCCACCGAGTCCTTTCTCGGCCTTCGCCACCGAGTACGGCGAGCGGACCTCGCCGGGACGCCGCACGCCGCCGGTGCGCGCCGCGCCACCCTTGGCCCGGTAGCCCTCGATGCGCCCCTCGTTCTTGGAACGATTGGCCCCGCCACCGGGACGGGACTGCGAGCTGCGCTTGCGATTGGCCATGGGACTACTCCGGGCTTCCGATCAGGACGGCCACCGCCCAGCAGGCGATGCCCTCACGTCGCCCGAGCGTGCCGAGTCCCTCGGCGCGGCGGCCCTTCACGGTGACCGGTGCGCCGACGGCCTCGGACAACCGGGCCTGCATCTCGTCCCGGCGGGGCGCCAGCTTGGGCGCCTCGCACACGACGGAACAGTCGACGTTACCGACGCTCCAACCCTCCGCGGCCACGAGTGAGGCCACGTGGCGCAGCAGCTGGATCGAGTCGGCCCCCTTCCAGCGAGGGTCCGTGTCGGGAAAGTGCTGCCCGATGTCCCCGAGCCCGGCCGCTCCGAGCAGGGCGTCGGCGGCAGCGTGAGCGACGGCGTCGGCGTCGCTGTGCCCGTGCAGCGCCCGTTCGCCCTCGAACACACAACCGCCCAGGACCAGCTGCCGAGTCGGGTCATCGCTGAACCGATGGATGTCGAACCCCTGGCCGACCCGGATCCGCGGCAGGGCGCTCATCCGACGACCTTCGCGTACTGGCGAGCCCATTCGAGGTCCTCGGTGTGGGTGATCTTGCGGTTCATGACCTCTCCCTCGACGACGACGATTCGACCTCCGGCCGCCTCGACCAGCGATGCATCATCGGTTCCCTCTCCCCCGGCGGCGTGGGCGGAGCGCAACGCTGCCGCCTCGAAACCCTGGGGTGTCTGAACGGCCACGAGCGTCGACCGATCCGGGGTGTCGACCACGGTCCTGACCCCGTCCACGGTCTCGACGACCTTGATCGTGTCGGTGACGGCGACCCCCGGAATCGCCCCCGCCGCCCCGGCCCGAACAGCAGCGATCACCCGCGCGTACAGCCCCGCGGAGGCGAAGGGCCTCGCCGCGTCGTGAACGAGCACGATGGTCGCCGACTCGGGCACCGCGGCGAGCCCGTTGCGGACGGACTCCGAACGGGTCGAGCCGCCGGCGACGGTCCCCGGAGCACCGGCATCGTGGGGAGGGAGCACCACCACGACGCCGGCGGAGGCCTCGCGAGCCCGGTCGACCGAACGCTCGAGCACCGATCGTCCGCTCAGGAGCTCATATTGCTTCAGACCACCGAAGCGGCGACCGGTCCCCCCGGCAACGACGATGGTCCACACTTCCCCCACGCCGTCGCTGGACACGTCGCTCAACGGTAGTACCGTGACCTACGCCATGGCTTACGAATCCCTCCTCGCCAGCACCGATTTCTTCGCCGGCGCAGACTCCGAGACCCTCGAGAAGGTGACCGCGTCCGCCCAGGAACGCAAGCTCGTCCGCGGAGACGTGCTGTTCAACGAGGGTGACGAGCCCGACTCGTTGTTCGTCGTGATCCGGGGCCGGATCGCGATCGCCAACCAGTCCTTCGACAAGCGCGAGAGCGTCTACGCCCTCATGGAAGCGGGTGACCTGTTCGGCGAGATGCCGATGCTCGACGGGTTGACCCGCTCGACCATGGCCCGGGCGCTCGAACCGTCGGTCGTGCTCGCCATCCCCTACGACCCGGTCCTCGAGTTGTTCCGGAGCAAGCCTGACCTGCTGTGGGGCGTCACCAAGATGCTCGCCATGCGGCTGCGCAACATGGACGAGGCCCTGGCCGACTCGGTCTTCCTCGACGTGACCGGCCGCACCGCCAAGCGGCTGTTGGAGCTCGCCGACGGGGCCGACGAGTTCGTGCTTCCGGTGACCCAGGAGGAACTGGCCGGCATGGTCGGCGCCTCCCGGGAGCGGGTGAACAAGGCGATTGCGTCGTTCATCCGTCTCGGCTGGATCGAGCAGCACGACCGCCGATATCGGATCCTGCAGCGGGATCGGTTGAACCTGCGCGCCCGCTGAGAGCGCCGGCTTCCCCGGCGCTCAGGCGTCTCGGCGCTCCACCAGGTACCAGCCGATGGCGACGAGGATCGACACGAACACCCCGAAGTAGATCCCGGCCCCGACCCGGGACAGGGCTTGGGTTCCCCGATCACCGATCGACGGCAGCGACAGCCCGGCGGTGAACGGCAGCCACTTGAAGGCTCGCGAGTCGGTCCCCCAGATCGAGACGATCACGAGGCTCCCGATCACGCCTTCGCCGATCAACGGCCAGAGCAACAGCGTGGGGATGGCCCCCGCCGGCTGGCGCAGCATCGAGCCGAGCCCGAACCCGGCGAGGGTGAACAGCCCGCACAGCACGACCTGGCCGACGAAGGCCGACAGGTTCTCCCCCGGATGTCCGAAGCCGATCGCCACGTCGCGGGCGCCCAGGATGACCTTCGCCGCGGCGAAACAGATCAGCTGGGAGATCAGGCCCATGGCCACGCCGAACAGGGTGGTGACCACCAGCTTGGCGGCCATCACGCGACCGGCTGGCGTCGTTGGTGAACGTCACCCGGATCGTGTTGTGCCGATACTCCTGGCCGATCCCGAGGACCCCGATCACGCCGGAGAGGAACACGCACAGGTACGTCGGACCGAGCACGGTCGCGTTGAACGTGTCGCTGCCGTCGGAGTTGCCGAAATCGGCGAACAACGCCACCGGCACGGCGATGACGAGCGGGAGCGCGAGCGCCAAGCCGACGAGCACCAGGTTCGCCCGAGCGGTGCGCAGCTTGATCCATTCGGAGCGGATGGCGTCGATCATCGGATCACCTCGGTGGCCTTGTATTCCTGGTCGGCGGAGGTGAGGCGGAGGAAGGCGTCCTCGAGCGACCCGGTCCTCGGGGCGAGTTCGTGCAATGCGAGCTGGTGTTCAGCGGCCAGGTCACCGATGGCCTCGGCCGCCATTCCCCGCACCGCGAACCCGTCGTCGCCGATCGGACTCAGTTGTGCGCCCCGTTGACGGAGATATTCGGCGAGCTGCCCGATCCGGGGGGCGCGAACGTCGACCCACCGGTCGGCGTGACGGTCGACGAACTCCTTGGTGGAGGCGTCCTCGATCAGCCGTCCCCGGCCGATCACGACCAGGTGCTCGGCCATCAGCGCCATCTCGGAGAGCTGATGGCTGGACACGAACACCGTGCGGCCCTGCCGTGCGAGGTAGGAGAGGAAGTCGCGGATCCAGCGGATGCCCTCGGGGTCGAGCCCGTTGGCCGGCTCGTCCAGGATGACGGTGTGCGGGTCGCCGAGCAGCACACCGGCCAGGCCGAGGCGCTGGCGCATCCCGAGCGAGAACCCCTTGACCCGCTTCGTCGCCACCTCGGTGAGCCCGACCATCGCCAGCACCTCGTCGACCCTCGATCGAGGGATTCCGTTCGAGGCCGCCATCGCCCACAGGTGGTCGCACGCCCGACGGCCCGGATGCACGTAGGTGGCGTCGAGGAGCACGCCGACCTCACGCAGCGGGTGCCGGAGCTCGGCGAAGCGCTTCCCGTTGATCGTCGCCGAGCCAGCGTTGGGTCGGTCGAGCTGCACGATGCAGCGCATCGTCGTGCTCTTCCCCGAGCCGTTCGGACCGAGAAAGCCGGTGACTCGGCCTGGTTGAGCCGCGATGGAGAGATCGGACACGGCGAGCGTTTCTCCGTATCTCTTGGTCAGTCCCGACGTCTGGATCACGTGACGCACCGTAGCGTTCGCTGGCTAGATTGAAGCTCTCAGGATTTGTAAGTCACCGGGGATCAGGAAGGGACCACTGACCGTGCGACACGACGTGGCGCGGCTGTCTCCGAGCGGGCCGACCTCCGAAGGAGTCGGAATGCGTGTCGTGATCACAGGTGCGGCAGGGTTTCTCGGAACCCGGGTCGTGGAGTTGCTCGTCGAGGCCGGACACGACGTCCGTGCGGTCGGCGATGTCCCGGACCATGTCGAGTTCGGGGACGAGGTGACGGTCGTACGGGGTGACCTGCGCGACCCCGATCTGGCCGAGCGTGCCGTCGCCGGAGCCGAGGTGGTGTGCCACCTGGCCGGCTGCCATCCTGGGGAGCTGGCCTCCGATCAATTCCCGGCCGTGATCGCCGAGCTCGACGTCCCGACCGGGGTCATCCTGCACGCTCTCGCCGCCACGGGGTTCGAGGGCCGAGTCGTGCTCGGCAGCAACGCCGAGGTCTACGGCGAGGGGCGCTACGACTGTGCCCTCCACGGCTCGTTGCGGATCGGCCGGCGCGCCGCCGCCGACCTCGCGGCCAGACAGTGGGAGCCGACCTGTCCTCACTGTCACGGTGCCGTGACGCCTCTGATGATCGACGAGTCGGCGATGGCCACGCCGTTGACCGCCTTCGCCGCGTCCAAGCTGCACCAGGAGCACCTGGTCGACTGCTTCACCTCGGAACGAGGTCTGGTCGGCACCTCGCTGCGGCTCCAGAACGTGTACGGCTCCGACGTGCCGGTCGGACCGACGGCTGCGGGCGTGTACCCGCTGTTCCGCCGGGACCTGTCGGCGGGTCGCCGGCCCCGGGTTCCCGAAGACGGCAGCCAGCGCCGGGACTTCCTCCACGTGGACGACGCCGCCCGCGCCGTGATGCTGGCGATCACCCATCCCACGGGCCACCATGGGCCGGTGAACATCTCCTCCGGCAAGGCCACCACGCTGCTGGAGTTGGCCACGGCGATGTGCGTCACGCAGGACGCCCGCTTGTGGCCCGAAGTCGTGGGCACCAGCCGACCCGGAGAAGCGCGCCACCTCGTCGCCGCGCCCACCCTGGCCGAGTCCGTCCTCGGGTTCCGTTCGGAGATCTCACTCGCAGACGGTCTCTCGCGGTCGGTGGCGCCGAGCCGCCGTTCGTGACACCGGACCCGCTGCCGACCCTCGAATCGTCCATCCCGGTAGTGCGGGCTGCGCTCGCGCCGACGGCGCAGCCGCGGTGCTCAGCGCTCCGCCGGGCACGGGCAAGACGACCCTCGTTCCCATCGCCCTGCTCGACGAGCCGTGGCTGGGCGGCCGGCGGATCGTCGTGCTGGAGCCCGCCGCCTCGCGGCTCGCGCGGCACGCCGCATGGCGTTCCTGCTGGGCGAGGAGGTCGGGGCGACCGTCGGCTATCGGACCCGCGACGAACGACGCGTCAGCGCGGCGACGCGGATCGAGGTCGTCACCGAAGGCATCCTGACCCGACGGATCCAACGCGATCCCGAGCTGCCGGGCACCGCGCTGGTGGTCTTCGACGAGATCCACGAACGCAATCTCACGACCGACCTCGGCCTGGCGCTCGTGCTCGACGCCCGTCGGACCTTGATCCCTTCGCTGCGGTTGCTCGCCATGTCGGCCACCCTCGAAGCGGAGTCGGTCGCCGAGGTGCTCGCCTGGCCCGACGGTTCGGCCGCCTCGGTGACGCGCATCGCGGCGGGCGGCAGCCCGCATCCCGTACGCACCCATTGGTTTCCCCGCGGCCCGAAGGACCGGCTCGAACCGGCTGTCGTCTCGGCCCTCACGACGGCGATGCGGCGAGACGACGGTGACGCCCTGGTGTTCCTTCCGGGAGCCGGAGAGATCAACCGCGTGGCCCGCGCGCTGGAGGACTCGGAGCTCGGGCGATCGGGCATCGACATCCGTCCGCTGTACGGGGCGCTGTCCGCCGGCGATCAGGACCTCGCCCTCCGGCCGAGCCACCCGGCAGCCGACGGATCGTGCTCGCCACCGACATCGCCGAGACCAGCCTCACGGTCGAGGGCGTTCGTATCGTGGTCGACGGCGGCCAGCGGCGCACCCCCCGATTCGACGCCCGATCCGGGCTCACGCGCCTGATGACCGTTCCGATCTCGAAGGCGTCGGCCGAGCAACGCGCCGGGCGAGCCGGGCGAGAGGGACCCGGTGTCGTGTACCGGTTGTGGTCGAAGGGCGAGCACGCCACTCGGCGCAAGCAGGACGAGCCCGAGATCCGGGCCGTGGAGTTGTCGTCGCTCGCCCTCGAGCTCGCCCTGTGGGGCACGCCTCCGGACGAACTCGCGTTCCTCGACGCCCCGCCGGAGCGCACCTACGGCGAGGCGCTCGAGGCTGTTGCGGATGCTCGGCGCCATCGACGAGGTCGGCCGGCCGACCTCGCTCGGACGGGAGATCAACGAGCTGCCGCTCCACCCGCGGCTGGGTCGGATGGTGGTGCTCGGTGGTCGACGCAGTCCGCAGCATCAGCTCCTCGCGGCGTTGCTGGCGGTGCTGCTCGAGGATCGCGACGTGTTGCGCGGAAGGTCCGACGAGTTGCCCGCCGATCTCGGGCTACGTCTCGGCCTCCTGATCGATCGACACCGGAACCATCCGGCCGCCGACGGACGAGCGATCCAAGGGGCGCGACGACGGGCCAGCGAGCTGGCGCGCCGGGTCGGCCTCGGCCTCGATCCGTCCGATCTCGACCAACGATTGCTCGATTCCGCCGGCTCCTTGCTGGCGCTGGCGTATCCCGATCGCATCGCGGTGGCGCGGACCGGGGCCGGTCGCTTCCAACTCCGATCCGGCACCACCGCCTGGGTCGCCAAGGACGACGTGCTCGCAACGGCCGGCGCGCTCGTCGTGGCCGACCTCGACGGCGGACGCAAGGAAGCACGCATCCGCCTCGCCGCCGGGCTCGATCCGCAGGAACTGGAAGTCATGTTCGGTGAGGCGTTGGAGACCCGCCGCACGATCGAGTGGGACCGCGAACGCGACGAACTCGTCGAACGAACCGAACGTCGGCTCGGCGGGGTGGTGCTGGAGTCCTCCTCAACCAAGCCGGAGTCCGGCGACGAGGTCACCTCGGCCCTGCTCGCCAGGGTTCGCGATCGCGGGCTGGCTGCGCTCCGGTGGACGCCCGCTGCGACACGCCTGGCATCCAGGGTCACGTTCCTCCACCGCCAGGGACCGCCCCTGAGCGACGAGTGGCCGGACTGGAGCGAACCGGCGCTGCTGGAGGGGTTGGAGGAATGGCTCGCGCCCTTCCTCATGTTCGCTCGGGGCCGAGCGGACCTGGAGGCGGTCGACGTGCTCGCCGCGCTGGGCGCTCGACTCGACCATCGGCGCCGGACCGAGCTCGATCGGCTGGCGCCGGAGTCGTACACGCTGCCGTCGGGCCGAACGATGCACCTCGACTACGACGGGGAGGCCCCGGTGCTCGCGGTGCGGGTCCAGGAGCTGTACGGCGTGACCGTGCATCCGTCGATCGCCGGCGGTCGGGTGCCGCTGGTGCTGCAGCTGCTGTCGCCGGCCCAGCGCCCGATCCAGATCACCAGCGATCTTCCGGGCTTCTGGGCCGGCTCCTGGCGAGAGGTGCGCAAGGAGATGGCCGGGCGGTACCCGAAGCACGATTGGCCGGAGCGACCCGAACTCGGCCCCGGACGAGGCCGCTGAACCCGAGCCCGTCCCGCCCGTCGTGACACGCCGGGTCCGTCGGGGCGGGCGGGCGCCGAGCGACTCGTACCCGAACGACGTCCCCGTCGCCGAGCACGACGCCGTCGCCGGTCTGCACTGCGCTCCGGGGCACGAAGCGCCGCGGCACGGGGACACCGATCGCATCGGCGTCGACGTCCTGGAACGCTCCGAGGAGCACGCCGCGCCGGGCCCGACGCAGCGCGCTCGTCCAGTGCTGGTACCCGAGGGCGCGAACCATGTCGACCCGCAGCGACGCCACGAGGTGCAACCGTTCGTCGCGGGCGGCGAGCAGTCCGGCGAGGAGGCCGGCATCGTCGTCGATCCGGTCGGCGTCGTCGACGAGCAGGAACACCGTCTGGCCCGCGTCCAGAGCGGAGCGTGCATCGCTCACCGCACCGGAGCAGGGCCGGCGCCCGTCGAGACGGAACACGGCCGGAGGCTCGTCCGAGGCGGACACGGCGAGCCCGACGAGATCGAGCAGATTGGTCCGGCCGGAGCGGGCCGGGCCGGCCACGACCGCGTGTTCTCCCGGGCCGAGGACGAGTTCGGCGGCGGCACCGCTGGTCGGATCGAGCCCGAGGGGAGGATCCAGGTTCCGTCCACCCGTCTCGGAGGACCCGCCATCTCGCACAGGTCGGACCAGCCGACCTCCTCGGGAACGCTGCGCAACGGGACGGGGCCGGCGACACCGGCGGCGCAGTCCGAGATTCCCGCCCGGGCGTCGGCATCGAGCGCCACGGCGATCTGGGCTTCCAGCGGCTCGCCATCGGTGCCCAGCCCGACCACGAACCGTCCCGGTGGGACACCCGGCCCGAAGCGTGGCGGGCCGGGATCCCGAGGACGGTGGCGTCGAGCGGATCGGCGAGCGGGCCGACCCATCGGGTGGCGCAGCGCGTCACCCACGAGGCCGGGAGCGACGACGGGAGGTGGGGAGGACATCAGGATCGAGAGGCCGGACGCCGGGCCGTCGACCAGCAATCGTTCGAAGCGCTCGTGATCGGCAGCCCGTTCGACGGTGGCCAGGGCGGCGGCGAAGGAGTCCGCCTCGTCGATGACCGCCAACATCGTGATCGGTGACGGCACGGCGAGGAACCGTTCGAGATACGTCAGCCAGCGTCCGAGGGCATCCGGTTCGATCCCTCGCTGGAAACCGGCGACGTGGGAGACCGGCGAGGTCGTCGAGGGCCGAGCGCTCGAGACCCGGAGCGGCGTCGAGCACGAGGACGTGCAGCGCATCGGGCCCCGAGTACCGAGCCGTTCGACCGACCACGCTGGCGAGCGCGGTGCTCGACCCACCGCCTCGTCTCGCGGCCACGAGGAGATGCCCGGCCGATGGGGACCAGCGCAACGGTTCCTGGCGTTGGGCTGCGACGAGATCGATCAGCCCGAGCGCGGTCGGATCCGCCGGTTCGAAGCACTCCGGGAGTGGGGCGCACCAGGGTCGGTGCGGCGGCGGGTCGCCGCGGCGCAGCGCTGCGGACCGGACCGCTTCGACGAGCACTTCCAGCTCGGTGCGCCCGCACTCCTGGTCCGCCGGGGGCGCAGCGGGTCTGGCCCCTGCCCCGCTTGCGTCTGCGGTCGCGGTCGCGCTCGCCGTCGCCGTCGCCGTCGCGTCGACCAGCCGAGGCCCGGTTCCCTGGGATCGCAGCCAACCCCCGGTGCACCGGGCGGTCTGGAACTCCACCAACTCCTCTGCCCCGAAGCGGACCACGGCTCGCCCCGGGATGCTTCGAGGCAGCGACACGGCACGTCGGTCGCCCAACACGTCGAGGGAATCGGCGGCGTCCTGGACCCGGAGGGCGAGGCGGAGGTTGGTGTTGGCCCTGATGTCCTCGTCGACGACCCCGGACGGTCGCTGGGTGGCGAGCACGAGATGGACCCCGAGGCTCCGACCGCGCTGAGCCACCCCGACCAACGCCCCGAGGAACTCCGGGAGCTCGCTGGCCAGAGCGGCGAACTCGTCGATCACGACCACCAGACGAGCGATCGCCTCGCTACCGGTGAGGTTCCGGTGGTGGCGCAGGTCGGTTGCCCCGGAGGTCCGGAGCATGCGCTCGCGCCGGCGCAGTTCGGCGTCCAGCCCGACGAGCATCCGCGCCGCGAGCCGGTCGTCGAGATCGGTCACCACCCCGACCACGTGCGGCAGCTCTGCACAGACATCGAAGGCGCTCCCACCCTTGTAGTCGACGAGCACGAACGACGTCAGTTCGGGCGGCGACGCCAGTGACAGGCCGGCCACGAGGGATCGCAGCAACTCACTCTTACCCGCCCCGGTCGTGCCCGCCACGAGCATGTGGGGCCCGTCGCGATCGAGGTCGAGTTCGATCAGTCCGTCGGCGGCCCGGCCGAGCGCGACCACCGGGCGGGGATCACCGCCGAGTCGATTCCAACGACGGACCAGTTCGTCGGCGAGCTCCTCGCCCGGCGTACAGGACGTGAGGCCGCACAGTTCGGCGAGCGACACGGCCGTCGGCACGTCCGCGCCGGGGACGAGGTGCTCGGGATCGGACCATCCGGCCAGGCGAGCGGCCACCGCCTCGGCCACGTCCTCGCCAACCCCGGCCGCAGTGACATGGAGGGGCAGGTCGCTCCGCTCGATTCCGGTCGGCGGGCGCTCCGCCCCGGTCGGGTTCGACCGACCGAGGTGATCCAGCACCTCGGCCCGGCCGTGTTCCCCGATGCGCACCGACACCGTCGTGACCGCGGGGGCCGCGTGATCGGGAGCTGCGCACGCGATCACCACCACCGGACGCTCGCTGTCGAGGAGGCGACGGGCCGCCGACGTCCGGGTTCCGAGTTCGCTGGCGTCGTCGAGCACGAGCAGCAGGACTCGCTCGTCGTGCTCGTCGGTCGGCGCGACGTGCGAGGGTTCGAAATCGTCCGGTGACGCGACCATCGCTCGATCGGGCGCGACTCGCCGCTCGGGCCAGTCGAGCCACTGCCACCGGTCGGGACGTTCGGTCACGACGGCGACGGCCAGATCGGCGGGGCCGAGCCCGATCAGCAGTTGCACGACGAGGGAGCGCACGGTGGCTCGCACCGATCCGTCGGGCCCGGAGACGTGAACGACCGAACCGGGGGCGAGCTCGATGCGAAGGTCGACCGCCGAGAGGGTGCGAGTCGCTCGTTCGCGCAGGCGGGCAGCGTTCTCGGGAGGACCCGTCAGCGGAGGCGCCCAGACCAGGTCCCCTCGTCCGACGACCACGGCCCACGCGGTCGGGTGCCATCGTCGCAGGGCCCAGGGATCGTCGAGCACGACCGTGCCGTCGGGACCGACGGCGAAGCGAGGGGCTCGGCGGAGTCGACGGGCCGCGGCCTCGGCCGCCGCATCCACCGCTCGATCGAACCGTGCGGTCGCCTGAGCCGTCCGTGCTCGATGCCGGCGCGCGGCCCGCCGCCGACGAACCGCGGCGACAGCAGCAGCACCGGCGGCGATCACGCCCCCGGCGAGGGAGAACAGCAGGATCTCGGGGCGCCGCAGCACGGCGGCGATCACGAGCCCGGTGACGAGCATCGACAGACTGCTCGTCACGCCGGTTGCAGAGGAACCGCTCGGAGCGAGTGGAGCGAGATCCGGCACCTCGATCGCCGACTCCGGGGTCGCTGCGGTGACCGGCCGGCGCACGAGGCGGGCGGTCCACCGACCCGGATCCGGTCGCGTGGGGGTTCTCGTCCGGACGCCTGCCACCGATCGACCGTGCTGTTCCCGATGACGAGCGGTACCGAGTCCGCGCTGGCCGTCGAGCGGTGCGCCGATCCGCAGCGATTCCGACCGCAGCCCGCTCTCCCCCACGTCCACGATCGCGTGGTGCGGCGCAATCGCAGCGTCGCGGATCCGCCAGCCGGCCGCCGGGGCCGTGCCGACGACGTACCGGCCAGGATCACCGGGGAGGAGTCGACCGGTGTCCGGACCGGCGACGATCAACCATGGTGACGTTGCACGCGCCGGACGGCGCGACGAGGAACCGACCCGGATCGAGGAACCCTGGCGGATGCCGGCGGCTTCGATCGAGCCACTCCCGTCCACCGATCGTCCGTCCACCAGGACCGCGCCGTTCGCCGGGATCGTCCCGGTGCGACGAGCAGGAATGTCGATCAGCCCGAGCAGCGAGGCGACGGAGTCATGACGCCCGATGCCGGCGACGACCCGTCGGACGGGGCGTTGGCCGGGGCGATGGAGCACGACGCAGAGGTCGGGAAGGTCCGAGGACGGCATGACCTCCGAGGTGTGCTCGGGCCGGCCCCGATCGGCAACGAGTGAGCGACGGTGAACCGGGGTGAACCGGCTGACCTGGGATCTTGACCGGAGCATGACGATGAGGTGGATCGCGGTGAAGGTGCCGGTGAACCCGCCGGGGAATCGGCGGCGAACGGTCGGACCATGCTTCGAACCCCGACGTTCCAGTCCGATCTCGTCGCCCCGCTCCTGCGGGACTGGGATCGCTTCCGCCGATCGCCGCTCACCCGCTCCACCATCGTCGGCTGGGGCGGACCCATCGCCGAGGGCATCGACGAACACCACCCGGATCCGGCGACCGAGATCCTCTGTCGGACCGGCTTCCTCGCCGTCGACTGCGCCGGCGACCCCGACCTCACCCTGGCGCGACTGGTCGAGCTGGCCCACCACGACGAGGTGGCCGCCCGGATCGTCCTCCAGCGGATGTTGCCGCCCATCGTGTCCGTCGCCCGTCGGCGCGGCCCGCGTCACGGCGGCGCTCGAGCGGCCACCGATCAGCTGGTGGCCATGGCCTGGATCGTGATCCGCCAGTTCCCGGCCGACCGCCGGTCCCGCCGCATCGCAGCGAACCTGCTTCGTGACATCGAGTACCAGGCGTTCGTGCGCGACCGCCGCCTGCTGTCGGCCCGGGAACAGGTCGGAGTTCCCGAGGCGGTCGGACGGCCGATGTTCGCCGTCTCGGTCGATCGTCCGGCGAGCCCGTGCACGGAGGTCGCCGAGCTGCTCCAACTCGCAGCGACGTCCGGGATGAGTCGAGAGGACCTCGACCTGCTGCGGGGCTGGGCCGCTGGTACCTCACCCCGTGCGGTCGCCGATCAGATCGGCGTCTGCGAGCGCACCGTGCGCTCCCGACGGCACCAGGCGGTGGACCGGGTTCGTCAGCTGGTCCGGGACGAGGCGCTGGTGTGATCGGTCGGTGCGCCGCCGGCGTCGTCGAGCCGCTGGACGTCGACGCCGACGTCGAGACGCTGGGCACTCGGCGGGCCGAAGACGACTCCCCGCACCGGCGCGACGTCGCTGTAGTCGCGGCCCCAGGCCACGACCACGTGGCGATCGGGTCGGACCGCATCGTTCGTCGGATCGAGCTCCAACCAACCCGCCCCGGGGACGAACACCGAGCACCAGGCGTGGGAGGCATCGGTGCCGACCAGCTTCTCGACACCTGGCGGCGGTTCGGTCTCGATGTAGCCCGAGACGTACCGGGCCGCCAAGCCGACCGATCGCACGGCACCGACCATCAGATGGGCGAAGTCCTGGCAGACGCCACGGCGGTGGGCCAACACCTCGCTCAGCGGGGTCGACACCTCCGAGAAATCGGCGTCGAACTCGAAGCCGGCGAAGATCCGGTGGTTGAGGTCGACCAGTGCGTCCTCCAGCGTTCGCCCCGGAGCGAACGACTGGGCGGCGAACTCCCGCAGCCCGGCGATGCTGGGGACGAGTGGCGACGACACCCGGAACGGCCGAGCGGCCAACAGCTCCGCCGACCGACCGACGTCGAGGGCGCGCACGGTCGCCTCCCAGCCGATGTCGTCCGCCCGGGGCAGCATCCCGGTGGCGTCGAGGCGCACCACCGAGGTCGCCGTGATCGTCACGTCGTCGTGCGGCCGGGTCATCGACCAGTAGGTCGCCTCGTTGCCGAACACGTCGAGGTGGCTGTAGCGCTCGTGGGGTCCGGGGTCGATCGTCAGGTCGGTCCGTTCGACGACCTGGGTGAGCGTGGATCGAGGGGTCAGGAACGCCACGTTGTAGCCGGCCGACACCGGGGTGCCGTAGCGATACCGGGTGACGTGGCGGACCTGATAGCGCACGCTCACCATTCCCTCCTCGTTCCGGCCAGGCGGGGAGCCTCCGGCGCCACGAACCACTGGTGGTGGATCGCCTCGGCGAGCTGCGCGAGCGCGTCGACCACCCGCTCGAGATCGGCCGCCTCGTGACCGTTCCACATGGCTCGCTTCACCGTCGACAGTCGTTCCTGCAGACCGGTGCGCTCCCGTCCGGGCAGGTGGAACAGCAAGGTTCCGAGTTCGTCGATCTGGTAGCGGATCGAGCGGGGGTTGTCGGCGTCGTCGGCGAGGAGGCGCAGCACGGTGTCCAGCGCGGGCTCGGTCCGGTAGCGCCGTCGGTAGGCGACGAGGCTCTCCTCGGCGGCGAGCACCAGCTCGCGCAGCTCCCGGGTCGCCCCGGCGGGCAACGGTTCGAACAACGTGGCGCGCAACACCCCGGCCACCTGGACCGCCCGTTCGAGTCGCCGGCCGAGGCCGAGGAACCGCCAGCCCGGGCCGCGCACGATGCTCTCGTGGGCGAGTCCGGAGAAGGCCGCCAACGAGACCACCACTCGATCGAGGGACTCGACCAGCTCGAGCGGATCCTCGGCGGCGACCGCGGACACGATCTTGGAGCGTTCCTCCTGCAGCGTAGACACCACCCGCCACGTTGTCTGCGACAAGAACTCGCGGCCCGCGCTCGCCCCCGCCACGAGATAGCCGATGCGGTCGGCGACGCTGTTTCCCGGCTCCACCAGCGCGTCGCGAAGCTCCTGCCACAGATCCGGCGCCTGGGTGCGGCGATCCTCGGCCGTCTTGGCCGACTCGCTCGGCCGCCCCGTCAACACCCGCAGGCCCGCCAGCGCGAGCTGCAGCGCCCGCCCTCGCGAGTCGGCCTCCTCCAGCGTGTCGAACCATTGGACGAGCAAGCGCGCGTAGCGGCTGGCCGCCTCGATGTTCTCGGCGTTGCGACCCATCCAGAACAAGGTCTCTGCGGTACGCCCGGTCAGGGTCGCCTGGAAGTCGACCTGCGGCAGCTGCACCTGGCGGAGTTGGGTTCCGGTCAGCGAGACGTCCGCGCCGGTGCGGACCCACACGTCCTTGGCCGCATCGCCACGCTGGGCGAAGATCGGCGTCCCGGGATCGACGCGATGGGCCTGGCCGCCGAGGAGCACCGAGCCGCCCGAGGTCGATCGGGTGGCGTGGAGCCGCAGCACGGTGCGGCCGGGCCGGACGATCCCGTCGTCGACGACCGGGGTGGTGGCCACGACGATCTTGCGTTGCGCGGTGAACCGGCGCGGCTCGGCGGCCACCCGGGCCAGGTACCGCTCCGGACGATCGAGCCGTTCCGGGAACACCCCGGCAAGGCTGGCCCCGGCCTCGAAGAACACGAACGACTCGGGTGTCGCGAGGACCTCGGCCAGATGGTCCGGTTCACCGCACCACAGGGTCGGCACCGACGGGAGCAGCAACGGGGCACCCAGCAGGTGTTCGCACGCGGCGGGCAGGTAGGCGGCGAGCGCCGGCTCGTTGGCGAGGCCTGCGCCGAGGGCATTGGCGAGGCCGACCCCGCCGCCCCGCACGACCTCGGTCAGCCCGGCGACTCCCGCCACCCCGGCGGGACGCAGCTCCAGCGGATCCGAAGCACCGTCGATGACCCGCGCAGGACGACGTCGACTCGTTCGAGGCCCGCCAGCGACCGCAGGTGCACGCCGTGATCACGAACGGCGAGATCACCGGCCTGGACCAGGTGATAGCCGAGCGTGGTGGCGAGGTACGACTGCTCCACGAACCCCGGGCTCTCGGCGCCCCGGTGAGCACCACGGTCCGAGGACTCGACACCCCGTCGGGGGCCAGCGGCCAGGGCCGAGCCGACGGCCGAGATGAACGGGGCGATGGGCTCGATTCCGTACCGGCTGCGGACGTCGGGCAACAGCGAGTTCGTCACCGACCGCAGGATCAGTGCCTGGCCGAGACCGTCGGCGACATCGGCGTGATCCCGCAGCACCATCCACCGCCCGTCGCTTCGTTGGACCACGTCGACGGCGTGGAGGGCGATCAGGACGCCGGTCGGCAGCGTTGCGTGGCAGGCGGGCTGGTAGCGGCTGCACGACCAGAGCAGCTCGGGCGGGATCACGCCGTCCCGGACGAGGTGCTGCGGGCCGTACAGGTCGCCGAGCACCGCGTCGAGCAGGTCGCCTCGCTGCCGCAGCCCCCGGGCCAGGTCCTCCCACTCGGTCGCCCCGAGCACCTGGGGAACCGGGTCGTAGCGCCAGGTCGTGTCGTCGTCGGGGTGGAACAGGTGCCGGGCCCCGGCGACCTGCAACAACCGCTCGCCGTCCAGCTGCCGGCGCCGGAGCAGGTCGGCGGGCAGGTCGGCGACCCGGTCGAGCAGTTTGGCCCACGGTGCCCGGGCGGCTCCGTCCTCCCCGACCGCTGCGTCGTGGATGCCGGCGTGCGCCGAGTACCAGGACGGTCCGGGAGTCTTCACCGGGTCAGCTTGCCCCATCGGGACCTCGGAAGTAGGTCTCGGTCAGGCTGGCGTGCACCTCCCCGATGGCGTGCTGGAGCCGATCGGCCTGGTCGTGGAGGCTGATCGGGTTCGCGGTCGGGTCGATGGCGGCGAGCGTTCGAAGGGCCCGATCGCACGCCGCCACCGCTCGGTCGGGAGCCGGGAGTCGCTGGACCTCGTCGCGGGCGGCGCTCAGGCAGTACGTCACCGAGCGGGGCAGGCGCGGCTCGTGCAGGGCGAAACGGGTCACGGCCTCTCCGTTGTCCGGTTGGCGATGGGTGCGGTGGAACATCTGGGACGCCGCCAGGGTCCGCAACACGCTCGACCACTGCAGCGCATCGTAGGCCCGTTCGTGCTCCGGGCGATCGGGCGACAGGACGCTGGCCCGCACGTCGAGGACCCTGGTCGTCATGTCGGCTCGTTCCAGGTGCCGGCCGAGTCGGGTCATCGAGTACGCCTCGTCGCGCAACATCGTCCCGGCGAGGATGCCGACGAGTCGTTGGTGCTCCGCGCTGATGCGGTCGAGGAACCGGATGCGCCCGCGGCGCGACAGCCCGTCGCCGGCATTCGAGACGGTGTAGAGGTGGAGATCGTTCACGACGAACCAGGCGTCGAGCGGGATGATCTCCCGGCATCGCCGCAGGTTCTCCCTCGCCAGGCGGATGCATTCGGCGATGGACCCGGGATGGTCGTCGGCGGCGATCAGGAACTCCATGATCTCCTGTTCGCCGGCGAGCTCCTCGGCCGTGCCGACGATCGCCAGCAACGGACGCCAGGAGCTCATCACCTCCCGGGGCAGGTCGACGAGCAGGTTCGTGTACTCCTTGATGATCCGGGCGGTGACGTCGGCTCGCTCGAGGTATCGCGCCGACCAGTACAGGTCCTCGGCGACCCGAGCGAGCAGGACGCTCATGAGTCGAGCTCGACGATCCAGGTGTCCTTGGACCCGCCTCCCTGGCTCGAGTTGACCACGAGGGATCCCTCGACCAGCGCCACCCGGGTCAGGCCGCCCTTGGTCACGTAGCTCTCCGCACCGGACAGGATGAACGGACGCAGATCGATGTGACGCGAAACGAGTTTGCCGTGGCAGAGCGTCGGAGTGGTCGACAGGTCGAGGATCGGCTGAGCGACCCAGTTGCGAGGGTCGCGTCGGATGGCGTCCAGGGCGCGGTCGAGTTCGGCCTCGGTGGCCCGGTTCCCGATCGTGAGCCCGTAGCCGCCGCTCTCGTTGGCCGGTTTGAGCACCAACTCCGACGCATGGTGCAGGACGTGCTCGAGTTCGTCGGGATAGCAGCAGCGATAGGTCGGGACGTTGGGGAGCAGCGGCTCCTCCCCGAGGTAGTAGCGGATCAGGTCCGGCACCCAGGCGTAGACGACCTTGTCGTCGGCGACGCCGGCGCCCGGAGCGTTGGCCAGCGCCACGTTCCCGGCCTTCCACGCCCGCAGCAAGCCGGCGCAGCCGAGCACGGAGTCCGGTTCGAACACCTCCGGGTCGAGGAAGGAGTCGTTGACGCGCCGGTAGATGACGTCGACCCGCTCCAGACCCTCGATGGTCCGCATGTAGACCACGTCGTCGTCGCCGACGGTGAGATCGGTTCCCTCCAGCAACGGGACACCCATGCGGCGGGCGAGGAAGCTGTGCTCGAAGTAGGCCGAGTTGTAGATCCCCGGGGTGAGCACCACGACGCATGGCTCCGGGCCCGCATCGTCGGGCGCGATCGAGCACAGCATGGAGTAGAGCTGTTCGGGATAGTCGTCGACGGGCAGGACGCTCTGCTCCCGGAAGATGTCGCTCAGCGCCCGCTTCGAGGCAGCCCGGTTCTGCAGCATGTAGCTCACCCCCGACGGCACGCGCAGGTTGTCCTCGAGCACGTACACGGTGCCGTCTCCGTCGCGCACCAGATCGCTTCCGGCGATGTGGGCCCACACGCCGTGCTTCGGTCGCATGCCACGGCACTCGGGCAGGTAGTTGACCGACTCCGCGAGCAGTTCGGCAGGGAACACGCCGTCGGCGATGACCTGTTGCTCGTTGTAGAGATCGTCGATGAACCGGTTCAGGGCGGCCATCCGCTGGCGGAGTCCGGCTTCGATACCACGCCACTCGCCCGCCTCGATGACCCTCGGCACGACGTCGAACGGCCACGCCCGATCGATGCCGCGGCCGTCCGCGTAGACGGTGAAGGTCACGCCCATCGAGAGCATGTCGAGGTCGGCGAGCGTCTGGCGCTGCTCGAGCTCCACCAGTCCGAGTGACTCCAGGTGCTCGATCAACCGGCGGGCGACGGGACGGGGGGTGCCGCTCGTCGTGAGCAGCTCGTCCCAGGTTCCCGGTTTGGTGCGTGGTTCGGTGATCGACACGGACTGCTTGATACCGATCGGCCGTGGCGAGCCCGTTCGCTCGTGATGTCCGCAAGATGAACGTCACGCGCGGCGGTCCGGGACGCCGGTTCGACAGCGTGCCCAGGCGCGGCCGGCGGTCCGATCGGCCGACCTCGGCGGGGCTTCGTTAACGTCCGCTCCATGCGCGCCGTCATCTGCCATGAATACGGTCCCGTCGATCGCCTCGTCGTCGAGGAGTCGCCGACACCGGAGCCCGGCCCGGGCCAGGTGCGGGTGGCGGTGAAAGCGGCCGGAGCGAGCTTCGTGGACGGCCTGCAGGTCGCCGGCAAGTACCAGTTCCCGCAACAGCCGCCCTACACGCCGGGCGGAGAATGTGCCGGGGTCGTCGATGCGATCGGCGAGGGGGTGGACGGGTGGACCGTCGGCGACCGGGTGTTCGCCACCACCGGCAACGGAGCGATGGCCGACACCGTCCTCGCCTCGCCCCAGCAACTCATCCGGCTCCCCGAGTCGATCGACTTCGCGATCGGGGCGACGTTCCTCCAGGTCTACGGAACCGCATGGTTCGCGCTGAAGCACCGCACCGTGGTGCGCCCGGGCGAGGTCATGCTCGTGAGCGGCGCCGGCGGTGGGGTCGGGCTGGCGGCCATCGACGTCGCCCGTTCGCTCGGCGCCGAGGTCATCGCGGTGGCATCGAGCGAGGAGAAGCGGGCCCTCGCCATGCAGGCGGGCGCGTTCGCCGCCATCGATCCCACGAGCGAGGACGTCAAGGTGCGCGCCCGGGAACTCACCGACGGCAAGGGCATCGACCTCGTCTACGACGTGACCGGCGGCGAGGTGTCCGAGGCTGCGCTCCGGGCGCTCAAGTTCGACGGGCGTTTCCTCGTGATCGGGTTCACCGCCGGGATCTCCCGGATCCCGCTGAACCTCGTGCTGCTCAACAACCGCACCGTGGTCGGAGTGGAGTGGGGCGGTTGGGTCGGACGGAACCGCGAGGCGAACCGGGCGATGATCGACGAGATCGTGGCGGCGATCGGCTCCGGATCGTTGCATCCGGTGCAGCCGACCGAGCGCCCGTTGGAGGACGCCGGCCAGGTGTTGTCCGACCTGCTCGAGCGGCGAGCGGTCGGCAAGATCGTCCTCGTGCCCTGACTCCCGACCCGGGTCGGTCCAGGCGACTCCGACCCGGGCGCGCCACGGGCACTCCGGCTCGGCCCACTCCGGCTTGGGCACCTCCGGCTCGGTTGACTCGGACCCGAGCAACTCGACCCGAACAACTCGACCCGAACAACTCGGATCGAGCGCGGCCCAGCACCGCCCGACGGGTCAGGCGTCGACCACGAGCAGGTCGCTCGCCGAGCGACCGAAGGTCTCGGGGGCGTAGATCTGTTCGGCCCGGGTCGGCGGCACCACGAACGAGCCCGGCGTCGTGGCCCGAGCGACGTAGCGGTACTCGTAGACCCCGGCAGGCAGGTAGTCGGCGATGGCTTCGGCCCGGTCGTCGCGAAGGTTCTCGTACGAGTACCACGGCCCCCACCACCAACCTCGCAGCGGGATCACGTCACCGTCGCCCGGCGAAGTGTCGGACTCATCGGCCGGGATGTCCTCGGTCACGGCCAGCGCCGGGTTGAGCGGCTCGAGCCCGGCGGGGAGCGGGTCGATGAGCGCGGCGTGGGCCCGGTCGGACTCCGCCACCATCGTGAGCCGAACCGCGACCCGGGCCCCGGCCTTCACGTGCCACGTGCCGTCGGCGTCCCGGGTGACGTCGGCGGGGTCGTCGACCGCCTCGTACTGGCGCTGGACCTCGAAGCCGCGGTCGAGCGGATCGAGGGTCAGGTCGTCGGGCGCGTAGCGCAGCCCGAGCCGGTAGTAGAGCCGGCCGGTGCCGGACTTGGACAGCGTGATCGCGGTCTGTCCCGCTGCGACCACGTCGGTCATCGGCAGATCGAACTCGACCCGATCGGTCTCGCGGCCCGAGAAGGTGTGCTCGCCGGCGTAGCGGTCACCGAGCCAGACCCGAGCCACGAAGTCCGGGGTCTGGGCCTCGTACGTCTCGAAGTAGCGGCCGAGGGCGAGCAGGATGAAGGAGTTCTCCTGCACGTTGTCCCAGCGGCCCTTGGTCCGTCCGCCGAGCAGCCCTTGGACCACCTTGACCACGAGATCGCTCTGGGGTCGATCGCTCATCAGGGCGTCGAGCACGATGGCGTCGGTGCGCCGGTCGGAGTGGAGGATCATCCAAGCACCGTCGCCGTAGTCCGTGGTGAAGGTGACGGAACTCGCGGTCTCGGCCACCCGGTTCGTGAACCACCGCTCGATGTCGGTGTCGATCGACGGGTCGTCGATCACCTGCCAGATCCTCGCGATGGCGTCGGCCTGCAGCGTGTCGCGTCGCTCGTTCCACAACCGGGCGGCGCGGGCGGGATCGTCGTCACCGGCGAGATGCCGCACGAGCAAGGCGTACGCGGTGATCGAGTCCCGGATCTCCTGGGGCATCTCGGTCGGATAGCGGCTCTCGATCGAGGCAACGTAGTCCTGGGCCCGGAAGTACACGTCGTCGGGAACGGTGTGCCCGGACTGCCGGGCCAGCACCAAGGCGTGGAAGGCCTGCACCGAGTTGTACGGATCCGAAGGCATCGAGCGGCGCCAGAAGCCGAAGCCCCCGTCGTCACCCTGGAGCCCCGCCAGATCGGTGAGGTCACGCTCGACCGTCGCCCGCAGCTTCTCGGCGGTCGGACCGCCGGGGATCTCGAACGAGGACAGCACGTCGTCGAGGGCGAGGATGGCCAGGATCCGCGATGCGTAGGCGTCGGAGCTCGCGTAGCGATACTCCTCCAGGTAGAGCACGGCATCGGTCAGGGCCTGGACCGCGGTCGAGGAAGTCGTGATCTGGAGCCCACCGAACTCGGGGCGCACCCCGGCGATGGCGTCCATCGGCTGCAGAATGGCCCCGTCGTCGATGGTGCCGTAGGTGGCGAACGCTTCCGCGGTTGCCGGGGTGTAGACGGGCAGCTCGATCGAGGCTGCGTCGGCGGCTGCGCCGCTGACGGCGGCCACGCGGAAGGCGGCCGTCCCGGCATGCGTCGTCTCGACCGGGAAGCGGGTCTCGATCCGATCGTTCGCCGGAACGGTCAGGCGTCGGCCGACGCTCGTCGTCTCGTCCTGGAACAGCACCTCGACCTCCATCGCAGCGTTGGTCTGGTTCTGCACGAGGACGGGGAACTCGAACCGGTCGCCGTAGTTGGCGAAGCGGGGGGCCGAGGGCCGGATCATCAGCGGGAGGCGAGCGGTGATCGCGGCCTCACCGCTGCCGAAGCGATCGTCGCCCGACACCGCGACGACCATCACGCGGTAGCGGGTCAGGTTGTCGGGCAGATCGAACGGGATCGCGGCGTGGCCGGTCTCGTCGGTGGTGATCGACGGTCGGAACAATGCGACCGGGTCGAAGTCGGTCCGCACGTCGATCGGCTCGCCGGTCGCAGCCTTCGAGGACATGGCATCGGCGCCGACACCGTTGCGGGACGCGACGCTCGGCGCGGCCCCTGCGGCCGATTCCTCGGCCGCGTCCATCGACGCTGCGGCCGTGGTGTCGGCCGCGAGCACCGTGGTCGTGGCGGCGCTGTCGGTCCCGTCGCTCGCCACGGTGTCCTCGGGACGGGCCAGCACCACGTGCTGGCGGGCGAAGCGGGCGTCGAGGTATGTCGAGAGTTCGCCGTAGAACGTGGTGATCGGATCGATCAGCGACGTACCGCTCAGGGCGAGTACCGCTTCGTCGACGACGGCGACGGCGAACTCGGCTCCGGTGACCGGCGCACCGTCGGGTCCGACGACGGCGACGCCGAGCGAGGTCGAGGTGCCGGGCGCCGCGGACGGGTCGGCGGGTGTCACGGTGACGTCGAGCGTGCGCGACGCCGTCGAGACCGACAGGTTCAGGTTGCCGACGGCGTACGCCGGTCGGGCCGGCGCGCCCGCCAGCGGGGTGCCGTCGTCGAGGGTGCGCGGCGCAGTGCCGACCACTTCGATCGTCACGCCGATGTTGGGCACGTCGGTCTCGACGATCGGGATCCGCAGCGTCGCGGTTCCGTCGGCGACGGTGAAGCGCTCGGTCCGCTCGATCCCGTTCCGGGACACGACGGCGAGGGCCTCACCGTCGATCGGCGATTGCACGAGCACCTCGGCGGTGGCGCCCGGCGAGTACTCGCGAGCGTTGGGTACGAGCACCAGGGTCTGCTGCTCGACGCCTCGGGTCGGGATCACGGCGGCACCGGACACCCATCGGGTGAGTTCGGTTCGGCTCGTGCCACCGTGGTCGTCCGCGATGCGAGCGCGCACCCGGTACTGACCGCCCACGGTCGTGGGCAACGAGCACTCGACCGGGTCGGCCGCCGTGGTGACGTTGCACGTCTGGGTGTCGACGGGCTCTTGGGTCCAGGCGCCATCGGCGTACGTCCATTCGAGACGCTCGGAGGTGACGGTGACCTCGCGGCCCGGTGCGACGGTGCCGTCGATCGCGGTTGCGATGACGTCGACGTCGATCGGTGCTCCGGCCTCGACGAACATTGCATCGCTGCGCAGACCGACGTAGTAGTCGGCGGGGTGGACCACGAGATTGGCGTCCGAAGCCCACGTCTGGCGGTTCAGGTCCTGCACTGCCGCGTTGGCTCGCACCACCTTGGCCAGATCGGGCAGCGTGCCGTCGGCGGCCTCGAAGTCGATCTGCAGGTAGTGGGAGCCCGAGGCGTCCGTCGTGCCCTCGTAGGTGGTCACCTCGGTTTCGCCACCCGGGAAGCAGCACGGCCCCGAGTCGAACGCGAGGTCGACGGCGTTCGACGACTCGGCGTACCACCACGGGGTCCACACCCCGAACGTGTACTGATCCCAACCGGGTGGCGAATAGGCGCCGTCGGATGTCGTGACGCTCCAGGTGACCGGGGCGTTGGCGAGCGGGCCTCCGGCGTAGTACTCGGCGTCGACCGCAACGGTCGCCGGCCGGGTGCTCACGTAGGGCTCGGGCGAATCGGTGCGAGCGGTGACCGAGAACTCCGGGGTTCGGTACTCCTCGATCAGCAGCTGCTGACCCGAGTAGCCGGGCACGCCGGCATCGACCAGTTCGAGGTTGATCCAGCCCCAGCCGGTGTTGGCCCCGTCGGGAAGATCGAAGGCGATCGAGAACCCGCCGTTCGGGGTGATCTCGGCGGTTCCGGACGCCAACTCGTTGCCCATCGTGTCGTTGGCGGAGTACTTCACCGTGGCACCCGGAGCGAACAGGCGCAGCTGGCCGTCGGTCGAGGTGGTGAAACGCCGGACCCAACCCGACAGCTCCACGGCCTCGCCGGGCCGGTGGATGCCCCGGGGCTCGAACACGTACCACCGGGCCTCGTCCTGGCTGCCCCAGCGTGTGAGGGTGTCGCCGTAGTAGCCGGCAGGCAGGAAGGACGAGTCGTCGCCGGAGGCGGCGAGCACGCCGAGCGCCGGGGTGTCGGTGAGGGCGAAGGTCGCCAGCCCGTCGGCATCGGAGGTGACGGTGCCGAACGGTGCGCCGTCGGTGCCGATCAACGAGACCTCCGCGCCGGCGACTGCAGCGCCGGAGGCCAGGTCGGTCGTCCACACCAGGAGGGTTTCGTGGTCGCGGAACGTGTCGGTCCCGAGCTGGGAGGACTGGACCCAGACGACGATCGGCCGGTTCTGCCACCCGTACTCGCTGTTCGGTGCCGAGGTGCCGTCGGTGGTCTGGATCACCAGCACGGCCATGCCGGTCGCGGCGAGGTCGTCGGAGAGGTCGATCGGCACCTCGGTCAACGAGTCCTGGGTGCCGTCCGTCTGGACCGTCCGGTCGTCGGTGGCGGTGAACGACGGGAGTTTGCTGACCTCAGGATCGTCCCACGAGGTCTCGGAGAGGTACTTCGCGAACGCCGGCCAGTCGCTCGGTGTGACGGCGAAGGTCCGCACCCGGAGCTCGTCGTGGTTGGTGCTGAACACGCTCAGACGATCGGCGTCGACGAGCGGATCGAGGGTGACGAGGGCTTCGTTCGGCCCGGACAAGGTCGGCAGCGCATCACCGATCGACAACATCACTCGCTCGTCGTCGCCGAGCTGCTGACCGAACGTGTCGGTCAGTTCGCGTGAGACGGTGATCGAGTAGTCGGTGCGAGCCTTCGTGGCTCCGGAGATCTGGAGGGTCGTGCCGAAGACCTGGACCCGCGCCCCGGCGAGGGCCGGCTCGATCGAGACCTTCGACGGGTCGAAGGCCTCGGTGTCGATCGGGTTGCTGAACTCCAGGGTGAACCCGGAGCCGGGCGGGCAGTTGCCTCCCCAGTCGCAGTTCGACTGCACCAGGCGCAGCGGTGGGTAGGTCCGCGCTTGGAACGACTGTGCCGACGATGTGGTCAGCGGTCCCTCCGCGGAGGGAGTTCCCGGCCCGATGTCGATCGTGATGGCGGTGTCGGCCGGCAGCGGCTCGGTGGGCCGGAACGCGACGAAGCGGCCGTCGTCCAAACGGCTGACCATCTGGCTCGCGAGTTCGTCGGCCTCGATCTGCGCCGGGGTCGCCAGCGAGACCGACCGATCGTCGTCCCCTGCCCTCAGCTGGACGGTCGAGAGGACGGCCTCTGGATCGACGAGTTGGTCGAACGCCGCCACGAACACGGGCTGCAGCGCCATGCTGCGATCCCCGTCGTGGCCGAGGGCGCGCACGGTCGGAGCGGGGGTCGAGAAGTCGAACGATGCGGCGGTCTCGAGCACGCCACCCGTCACCGAGCGCGTGCCGGTCGGAACTTGGACGGTGTACTCCGTCGCCATCGGCAACCGATCGATGCCAGGCGCTTCGGCGTCGAAGCGGGCCGTCTTGGTGCCGATCCATTGCCACGAACCTGCGAGCGTGGATCCGTCCGCCGTCGTCACCGTGGCGGGCGCTTCGGCGGCGTTGAGCTGGTCGACGGTCGCGAGGGGCACCATCGGCTGATCGAACGTGATCGCCACGTACGGGGCGAGGGGAACCGTGCCGTCGGGCTGGACCCGGACCACGTGCAGCGGGCCGGTGGCGACATCGGGAGCTTCGCCGGCATCGCCATCGGGCGGAAAGGCCTCCTGCACCGTCTCGCCCGCGTGGCGGGGTGAGCGATTGGGCCGGCCACGAGAACGATTCGGTGGCCGAAGTTCCACCCAGCCACTCGGGCAGGCGGGCGACGAGGGCCTCGAGTGCGCTTCTGGTCGAGTGGCGTGCCGTCGAGCACCGTCGTCGGATCGGCCGGGGCTGCGGCGGCGGAGCCTTCGCTCAATCGGAAGCCGAGCTTGGTGCCGGTCCGCCGCCGGCCGTGTCGGTGGTGTCGTCCACGATCGGATTGGTCCTTCCCTCGGTCGTCGCCGGACCACTCGTGTCGTCGTCCGAACCGCCGTTGCTGCACGCCCCGATCACGAGCGCGGCGACGACCGCGAGTCCTGCCCGTCGACGGTTGGTTCGCCTCGCGCTCATGGCTCGTCCTCCCTCTGCCATGTCGGTACGACGTTCCGACCCGCGCTCCAGGTTCCCATCAATTCGACATACGCCGTTGACAGACGTGTCTCGACGTCGCGCCCTCGATGCGACCCCGACACAGAAGGGTTCGGCGAACGCCACGCCCGTTGACGAAGATGCCGTCGGGCCGGCGAGGCGAACGCGTCGCGGCCGAGGAGGATCCGCCATGGGGACCCGACGAGTGGTGACCGGACATGCGGCCGACGGGAGCTCGGTGATCGCGAGCGACGAGGTCGTCGAACCGACCAAGCTGTCGCTGTTGCCCGGATGGGAATTCGTGCGCTTGTGGGGCGCTGATGCGCCGCCGCGATTCCCCGACGATGGGTCGATGCCGCCCCACGATCAGTACTTCCCGCCCGTGGGCGGGTTCCGGTTCGGGCTGTTCACGATCCCGCCGGACAGCGTGGCCGATCTGGGCGACGTCGACTTCGAGTCCGGCTTCGCCGAGATGGAAGCGGCGCTGCCGGGGATGGCGGCACACATGGAGCCCGACAGCCCCGGCATGCACACCACGGCGACGGTGGACTACGAGTTCGTGGTGTCCGGTTCGGTGGTGCTCGAACTGGACGACGGCGTCGAAGTCACGCTGCGCCCGGGTGACACCGTGATCCAGAACGGCACCCGCCACGCTCTGGCGCAACCCTGGTTCCGAACCCTGCACGGTGGTGGTGGTGCTCGTCGGTGCACCCAACTCGAAAGCGAACGGGTGCCCAAGGCCGAGTGACCTGGCGCCTCGGTTGACTTCGGTCGACGAGGTGGCCGCGTCCGGCCGCACTGGCGACGGCCAGGCGTCGGAGCCGACGAGGTGCTGCAGCAACGTCCCGCTCCTCCCAGGGTCGCCGCCCGGGAAGGCGGGGGTGGCCGATCCTCCAACGAACGTGTGGCGCGCCGCACCCAAGCGTTCATTGTCACCCTGCCTGTGACGCCGGACACTGGGCACATCGTCAGCCAAGCGGGGCTGCCGGCCCGAGGGGGACATCATGGGGACAGCACGACGTGCCGCGTTCGCAGCGGGAACACTATTGCTCGCAGCCTGCGGCAGCGACTCGACCAACGCGACGGACAGTTCGGCCGCCACGCCGACCACCGCGGCGACAACCAGCACTGCGGCGGCCGGCGAGGAGCCGACGACCCGCCGATGCGAGCGATGACGTGGGCGCAGCAGGCGGGTCGGGCACCGGAGGCACGACCCTGTGGTTCTCGCTCGACGAGTTGAAGGCCGGCACGGAGGGCGCTCCGCCGAGCTCGGGACCGGCGGCGGTCCCGGACGCATCGGTCTGGATCATCAGTTGTGGTGAGGCCGTGCCATCGTGCGCCGGGCCGACGTCCGGAGCGGTCGAAGCCGGCGACGTGATCGGCTGGGACGTCACGCTGTTCGACGGAGCCCTGGACCCCACGAAGTACGGCGACGGCATCCGTCAAGCCGTCGCAGCCGGTGCCGACGCCGTCATCCTCGCCGCGGTCGACTGCCCCGTGGTCCAACAGCCGATCCAGGAGGCCAAGGCAGCGGGCGTCAAGGTGGTTGCGTTCTATTCGATCGACTGCGATCCCGGGCTGTTCGACGCCGAGGTCCAGTTCCAGGGCTACGAGGGGCTGACGACCTCCTACGGCCAGGTGGTCGCGGACTGGGGAGCCGCCAAGGCTCGCTACCTGATCGACGAGTTGGGTGGAGACGTCAAGGTGATCTCCTATCAGGAGGACGACCTCCTCGCGGTCACCGACATCTACGAGGGATTCGAGCGGGAACTGGCGACCTGCGACACGTGCGAGATCGTCGAGCGGATCGAGTTCACCTTCGCCGATCTGTTGGCGCCGACCGGGCTGCGGGACCAGACGCTGGCAGCGCTCCAGGCCCATCCGGAAGCGAACGCCGTCCATGCCCTGTACGACGGGATGAGCCTGCTCGGTGTGGCACAAGCGGTCGTGGACTCAGGACGAAACGACGAGATCACCATGGTGGGCGGAGAGGGGTTCGCCCCCAACCTGGATCTGATCCGCAACAACGCAGGACAGGATGTGGCGATCGCGTTCCCGACGTCCTGGACGGGATGGGATTCGATCGACACGGTCAACCGACTCCTCTCGGGGGAATCGAACGCGAACTCCGGAATCGGCTGGCGGCTGATCGACGCCACGCAAAATCTTCCGGAAGCGGGCGGCTACGAGCCCGACGTCGACTACCGGAGCGCGTATCGGGCGGTGTGGGGCGTGTGAGCGGACTCCGGGTCGAGCACGCGACCAAGCGCTTCGGCGCCCAGCTCGCCCTCGACGACGTCTCGATGACCGTCCGGCCCGGCGCGATCCACGCCTTGCTGGGTGGCAACGGGTCGGGCAAGTCCACCCTCATCAAGCTGCTCGCCGGCGTGCACCGAGCCGACAACGGCCGGCTCGTCGTCGGGTCGGCGAGCTTCGACCTCACCCGCCACACACCGGGGGAAGCCGCCCGCACCGGGCTGCGGTTCGTCCATCAGAGCCTGGGAATCTTCCCCGGGCTCTCGGTGGCCGAGAACCTCGCCCTCGGTCACGGCTACCGGACCACGCGGGCCGGCCGAGTCGACTGGCCCGCCCAACGCGCATCGGCGCTGGCGTCGATCGATCGCTTCCACGTGGACGCGACGCCCAACACCCCGGCCGGGGCGCTCCGGCCAGCCGATCAGGCGTTGCTGGCCATCGCTCGCGCCCTCGGGAACGACGACGCCGCGGCATCGGTCCTCGTCCTCGACGAGCCCACCGCGTCGCTGCCCCGCCTGGAAGTCGAGGTGCTGTTCGCCTCGCTGCGGCGGCACCGTGATGCCGGCCGCACGATTCTCCTCGTCACACATCGCCTCGACGAGGTGCTCGAACTGGCCGACCATCTCACGATCCTGCGCGACGGACGTGTCGTCGAAGAGCGGGCCACCGCCGGGCTCGACCACGACCACCTCGTCGAGTGCATCGCGGGCGCCCCGGTTCGCACCGCGCCCCGAAGCGCCAGGACGGGACGCGAGGAGGCGGTGGTCGAGATCGAGAACGCGGCGGTCGGTCCGCTCCGGCAAGTCGACCTGACCGTGCGACGCGGCGAGGTCGTCGGCATCGCCGGGTTGCTCGGCAGCGGTCGAACCGAGCTGCTGGAGGCGATGGCGGGGATCCGGCGCTGGGACCGCGGCTCGGTCGTCCTGCGCGGCGAGCCGTACGCGCCACGAGAACCACGCGACGCGATCGCCGCCGGGGTCGTCTACGTACCGGAGGATCGGCCCGGGACGGGCGTGTTCACCGGGGAGACCCTGCGGCAGAACCTCCACGCCGGCGCGGTGCGCCACTACTGGCGACGGGGCCGGCTGGACGGGCGCGCGGAGCGCCGAGACGCTCGCGAACTCGTGCACCGATTCGGTGTCCGGGCGGCCCATGAAGAACTGGCGATCGAGGCGCTGAGCGGTGGCAATCAGCAAAAGGTCGTCATCGCTCGGTGGCTCCGACACGATCCGCGCCTCGTTCTGCTCGACGAGCCCACCCAAGGGATCGACGTTCGGGCCCGCCACGACATCCAGCGGTTGGTTCGGGAACGGGCCGAGCACGGATCGGGCGTGGTCTACGTCAGCTCGGATTTCGAGGAGTTGGCCGAGACCTGCGACCGAGTCGTGGTGATCGTGGACGGGGCGGTCGGCCAGAACGAGGTGCGCGCGCCCCGAATCACCGCAGCGGTACTCGTGTCGCGGTGCTACTCGAATCGATCCGTGCCCGAGGAGGCGTCACGATGACCGACCATCTGATCGAGGAGCCTGGTGGATCGTTCGCCGCGTCCGGACCAGCGGGTCGCGGGATCGAGGCAGGGGGAGCGACACCGCCGGCTTCGCCCGCTCCTGACGGCGGCGCAGCGCGTGGGCGCAGCGTCTGGCCGATGCTCGAGCGGGACGCGCTCGTGGGGTTGCTCGCGGTCGTCGTGATCGTGATGTCCCTGGCGAAACCCGACCTGTACCCGACGGCGGCGAACTTTCGCGCCACCATGGCGAGCCAGGCAGTCCTGGCCGTCTGCGCGCTCGCCGCGCTGGTGCCACTCGTGGCCGGGCAGTTCGACCTCTCGTCGGGAGCGGTGCTCGGCGCGAGCGCGGTGGGCGCAGCCTCCGCGCTCGGCCGCGGTGTCCCGCTTCCCCTGGCGCTACTCGGTGCGGTCGGCATCGGTGCCACGGTGGGTGTGACCAACGGGCTGCTGGTGACCCGTCTCTCGATCAATCCGCTGATCGTCACCCTCGGCACTGCCTCGGTGGTGCGAGGGCTGCTCGATCGGTACGTCGGCGGCAAGGTGCTCCTCGAAGGAATTCCGACGTCGTTGACCCGATACGGCTCGGCCCTGCCCGAGAACCTCTGGATCGGCCTGCCTCGCGTCGTGTTCCTCATGGCGCTGACCGCGTGCGCCGTGTGGTACCTCGTGGAGCACACGCCGTTCGGGCGTTCGCTCGCCGCGGTCGGCGCGAGCCCCGCTGCGGCCCGGCTGGTCGGGGTACGCGTCGAGCGTCGGACCATCGCCGCGTTCACCCTCGGCGGTGCGCTGGCGGGCGTGGCCGGGGTGTTGCAGCTCGCGTACTCGGGCCAGGGCAATCCCGCGGTCGGCCCGAACTTCACCCTTCCCGCCCTTGCCGCGGTGTTCCTCGGCGCGTCGGCGATCCGTCCCGGGCGGACGAACGTCGGCGGCACCATCGTGGCCATCTACTTCCTGGCCGCGACGATCAGTGGGTTGAACTTTCTCGGACTCGGCCGTGGCGTGGAGCCACTTTTTAACGGCTTTGCCCTGCTCACGGGGGTCGGACTGTCATCTGTCCTCGCCCGTCGACGACGCTGAGCCGGTTTGTCCGGTTCGACCACGGCGGGTGTCCATGTTGGAAGATCCTCCAACGCGAACGCCGATGAGGACA
Source organism: Ilumatobacteraceae bacterium (assembly GCA_041394645.1). Taxonomy (GTDB): domain Bacteria; phylum Actinomycetota; class Acidimicrobiia; order Acidimicrobiales; family Ilumatobacteraceae; genus JAWKHV01. Next base: position 323,021 of record JAWKHV010000003.1, read on the forward strand.
CCGAAGAAGCTCTTTCGGCTCGGGCTCGCCCCCGTGACACTGGTCACGACGGAGGAGGGGGGACCTCACCGTCTGCGCAACGCAAGGAGAACGAGATGGAGTTCAACCGTTTGGTGGGGACTCGCCGGAGCATCAGGTATTTCCAGACCTGGAAGCCGGTCGAGCACGAAAAGATCCAGCGCATCCTCGAGGCTGCCCGATGGACGACGTGTCCCGGCAACTCCAGCCGTGGCGGGCGGTCGTGGTGTACCGCGACGAGTTGAGCGAGGACGACCGGGAGGCACTGCTCAAAGCGGACAACTGGCAAGGCGCCCACGTCCAGGCACCCGTGTGGATCTACTGGTTCGGCGACGTCGCTGCGGCTCGGCCGGACTCCTTCGTCCGCAACACCATCCAGCTGCTCGAGGCCGGCGCGATCCCGGCCGCGTACGGATGGGCGAAGGACACGATCCTCGCCGCGATCGAAGGCGGTGAGGAGACGCCCGAGGGCATGGCGTCCATCCAGGAGATCCTCCACGACATGCCGATGGAGGTGTCGATCTCGATGGCTCATGGCGAGACCGTCGGCGCCTGCGCCATTGCGACGCTGGCGGCGTTCAACGCCGGGCTGGGCACCTGCTTGCACACGATCGGCCGGCCGACCCAAGTCGAGGTGGTCAAGCGAATCCTCGGCGTCCCCGAGAGCTGGGTCCCGGTGTGGAACCAACTCGTCGGCTACCCGGCCGAGAGCATCGAGGCCGGCGGCCAACGGCCGCGGCAACCGTTCGAGGACACGTTCTTTCTCCAGAAGGTCGGTGATCCGTTCCCGCGCAGCGAGGACGTGGTCGCCGAGCTCACCGACGAAGGGCTGCTCCAGGCGCCGGCGCCACTGCCGGGCCGCGACGAGGAACTCCGCTTCCTCGCCCGCATGTACGGGTACCCGGAGGAGTGAGCGTGTCGGAGACGGCCGCGCCGCAGGACATGCTCGAGTTCGCGTCGGTTCGGACGTGGATCGAGTCGACCAAGCCAACGGGTCTTCGCCCGGTCGACGACCGGGCGAAGCGTCTTGCCCTGATCGCCTCGTACTGCGCTGCGGTCGAGGCGGATCCCGACACGATCGTCGAGCGTTCCCGGGGCGACGCGGCGACCAAGAACCGGTATCTCAAGCTGCTCGTGGACTGGGCGGCGGGCCAGCCCGGATCGGACCGAGCCAAGCACGACGCCGAGAACCTGATCCGTGGGTTCTTCATGCGGAATGGCTTTCGTGTGGTGGCGCGTCCGTACCGCGACGTGTACCGCCGGGCGGAAGGGACCGGGGCGTGAACGCCGGCGACCTGTTGACGAACACCGCTCGGAGCTACCCCGACCGCGTCGCCTGGATCTGGGACGAGCGAACCCGCACCTACGGCGAGACCAATGCTCGCGCCGACGCCTTCGCGCACGCCCTGATGGAGTTCGGGCTGGAGCGCGGCGATCGGGTCGGACTGCTGATGGAGAACCGTCCCGAGGTCGCCGAGGCGATGTTCGGCTGTTGGAAGGCGGGTCTCGCCGCTGCCCCGCTCAACGCGCGCTTCACCCCGGCCGAGGTCGAGTTCCACGTGGAGGACTCCGCGCCACGAGTGCTCGTGGTCGGCCACGAACTCGCGGCGACAATCGGCGCGCTGCTCGACCGCCTGCCATCGGTCGAGCAGGTGATCCAGGTCGGCGGCCAGACCCTCGAAGGGTTCCACGACTGGGAGCACACGATCGAGCATCACGCAGCAACCGGGCCGTTCGAGGCCGTGCCGGTGGACGATGACGAACTCGCATGGCTGGCGTACACCTCGGGGACGACCGGTCGGGCGAAGGGAGCCATGCTGACCCACGGCGTGCTCGTGTTCGAGGTGCTCGGCATGTTGGCGGACTTCTTCCCGCTCCAACTCGAACACGTCGGCATCCACGCGGCACCCTCACCCACGGCTCGGGCCATGTGGCATTGGTCTTCGTCACGAAGGGGTGTAGTCAGGTCATCCTGTCTCCGCACGGGTTCGATGTCGCCGAGTTCCTGCGCCTGGTCGAGCGCCATCGCGTGAACGCACTGTTCCTGGTGCCGACGATGATCAAGATGATCGTCGACCACCCCGATGTGGACTCCCGTGACCTGTCCAGCCTGAAGTGGGTGTTCTACGGCGGGTCACCGATGTACGTCGAGGATCTCCGCCGGGCCCACGCCAAGCTCGGGAACATCTTCATCCAGGGATTCGGCCAGACCGAGTCACCGATGACCGGCACGGTGCTCCCCGCCGTGGAGCACGATCCCGACGGCCCGCTCGCCCACCGGCTCGCATCCTGCGGCAGGGTCCGCTCGGGGATGCAGGTCCGGATCCTCGACGAAGACGACCATCCCGTGGAGGTCGGGGCGATCGGAGAGATCTGCATTCGCGGCGGCACGGTGATGAAGGGCTACTGGCGTCGTCCGGAGGAGACCGCGGAAACTCTACGCAACGGGTGGCTCCACACCGGAGACCTCGGTCGGATGGACGAGCACGGCTACGTCTACATCCTCGATCGCAGCAAGGACATGGTGATCTCCGGAGGGCTCAACATCTACCCGCGAGAGATCGAAGAGATGTTGCTCACCCACCCTGCGGTTGCGGAAGCGTGCGTGTTCGGCGTCCCCGACGAGAAGTGGGGCGAGGCCGTCACCGCACACATCGTTGCCCGACCGGGCACCGAGCTCGGTGAGGACGATCTGCGCGCCTTCCTCGCCGAGCGACTCGCCGGGTTCAAGAAGCCGAAGCGGTACGTGTTCGTGGACGCGCTCACCAAGACCGTGTACGGCAAGATCGACAAGAAGGCCATCCGTGCGCCGTACTGGGAGGGTCATGAGCGACTCGTCGGTTGACGTAGCGGGACTCCTCGCGACCGTCGCTTCGGTGATGGAGGAGCGCAGCGACGAACTCGCGCTCGCCCAGGCCGATGCGGTCCGGGCCCGGTTCGGTTCGTACGGGCTGGGCGCGGTTCCCCTCGAATCGCTCCTCGAGTCCGGCCGACGGAACGTCGCGTTGATGGTGGCGGCGTTGCGGGCCGGACGGCCGCCGGAACCGGAGGAGCTCGATGAGGCTCGTCGAGCGCGAGAGCGCACTGCGCAAGGGGTCCCCGCGAACGAACTCCACGACGCGTACCGGATGTGCCTGAGGATCGTCGGCGAATCGTTCGTCGACGCAGCATCGTCGGTCGACCTCGACCAACGCGCCGCCCATGAGGGAACGAGGTTGCTCTGGGCGACCGCCGACGTGCTGACCGCGGTGGTGGTCACCGCTCGGCAGGAGGTCGAGCTGGACTTCGCCCGTCACGACGAGCGACAGCGCGTCGACTTCCTCCGCAGCCTGGTGTTCGACGTCGCCGTCCGACCCGAACTCCGCAAGCGCGCCGCGGCGTTCGGCATGCCGTCCGATCGCAGCTACTGGGTCGTGCGGTCGCGTGTGGGTTCGGTCGAACTCCGCGAGGAGCTGCGAGCGATGCTCGAATCGCTCACTCGTACGTACGGGTGCCGACCCCTCCTCGGCGTCGTCGACGGGGACGTCGGTGGAGTGGTGCCCGTCAAGCCGACCCTCGCCGACGCCAGGTTCACGCTCGGCATCGGCGGCCCGGCGCCGCTCGAGTCACTGCCGAGAGCGTTCAGCGCCGCGAGCCGGATGCTCGACACCGGCATCGCGTTCGGCCTGACCGGCTGTCTCGAGCTCAACGATCTGTCGCTGCGCCTCGCCGTGGGGTCCGAGCCAGAGTTGGGGGCGATGCTCTACACGAGGTATCTCGCTCCGTTGCGAGCCGAGGGCGACTTCGGCGAGCTCCTCGAGGAGACGGTGGCGGCACACATCGCTGCCAGCGGGCGGATCACCTCGACCGCGCATCGCCTGGGCGTGCACCAGAACACGGTGAGGCATCGGCTGGCGCGCTTCGAGGAACTGACCGGCTGCCGGATCGACGAGTTCGAGACGATGTTCGAAGTGTGGTGGGCGATCATGTGGTCCCGGCACGAGGCACTCGGTCGTGGCTGACAGCGTCGTGATCGTCGGGGCAGCGATGACACCGTTCGGGCCGCAGCCGTCGGAATCGGTCCGGTCCCTGGCCGAACGCGCCGTACGCGAGGCGCTCGCCGATGCCGAACTGGGGGTCGACGACGTCGATCTCGTGGTGTTCGCGAATGCGTCCGGCGGTCTGTACGACGGGCAGGAGATGATCCGGGGCCAGGTCGCGTTGCGCCATTCGGGCTTGTTGGGCAAACCGATCCTGAACGTCGAGAACGCTTGTGCCAGCTCGTCCAGTGCATTGCACGTCGGAGTGATGGCGGTTCGATCCGGTGCGGCGAGCACGGTGCTCGTCGTCGGTGCGGAGAAACTCGCCCAGCCGGCCAAGATCCGCACCCTCGCCATGCTCGGCGGCGCGGTCGACCTCGCCCAGCACGCCGAGGTTCGGCGCCTGATCGACGCGTATGTCCTGGGCGGCATGATGGCGCCCGAGGATGCCGCCCAGGTCGTCGTCGACGCATCGCCGTTCATGGCGATGTATGCCGAGCGCACCCGGGCCTATCAAGCTCGGTCCGGAGCCACCGCCGCCGACATCGCGGCGGTGTCGGTGAAGAATCGACGGCACGCATCGCTCAATCCGTTGGCTCAGTTCCGCGACCCGGTCACACTCGAACAGGTGCTCGCGGCCCGTCCGATCGCCCCACCCCTCACGCTGTTGATGTGCAGCCCCATCGCCGACGGTGCCGCAGCGCTCGTCATTCGGCCGGCGGACGAGCGTGTCGCTGCTCCGGTGGTACGGATCCGTGCGTGCGAGCTCCGCTCGGGCGGGCCGGCGGGATCGGGCCCATCCGCGGTCGAACGAGCCGCAATCGCCGCCTACGAAACCGCTGCCGTCGTGCCCCAGGATCTCGATGTGATGGAGGTGCACGATGCAGCGGCGAGCGCCGAGCTCTGGTGCGTCGAGGAACTCGGACTCACGACGGACGGCGTGGCATGGCACGCCGACGGCCACACGCGGTTGGGCGGCAGCCATCCGGTCAATTCGAGCGGCGGGCTGCTCGCGAAGGGACATCCGGTCGGGGCGACGGGATGCGCGCAGGTGGTGGAACTGGTCGATCAGCTGCGCGGTCGCGCCGGGCGACGTCAGGTGGCCGGGGCTCGTCTCGCCCTGGCCGAGAACGGGGGAGGACTGATCGACGGTCGCGAGGCCGCCGCAGTGGTCACGATTCTGGAGGGGACGACGTGAGGATCACCGTGCTCTGTGGCGGATTCGGCGGGGCGAGGCTCGCGATGGCCCTTCGTGAGGCCGGGATCGCCGACCGATGCACGTTCGTCACCAACGTGGCCGACGACTGCGCCGTGGGACCGTTGCTCGTCTGCCCGGACACCGATGCCGTGCTCTACGGGCTGTCTGGTTGTTTCGACGACGAACGCGGCTGGGGCATCCGGGGCGACCGGTTCCCGGGACCGGCGCCGGGTGAGCCACTGGTTCAACGTCGGTGAGGCGGATCGTCGCCACCACGTCAGTCGCCGCTGCTTGCTCGACAGCGGCGCGCCGTTGTCGGTGACAACCCGGGAACTGGCTCGACGGCTTCGGGGCGCCCGCCGCGGTCATTCCGGTCACCGACGGCGTCCCACGCACCAGAGTCCTGGTCGGGCGGGCTGGTTTGTCGTTCAGGAGTGGTTGATCCGGGCCGGAGCACCGGCGCCCGATGACGTGGCGCTTCGAGGAGGCGCCGGGATCCGCCAGGCCACCCGGGGTTCTCGACGCCATCCGGACCGCCGACGTCGTGGTGTTGGCGTCATCTTCCCCGGTCACTTCCCTCCTGGCGATTCTCGCCGTCGCCAGGCGTACGATGCGGTCCGATCCCGTCGCCGGGCCAACCGTCGCGCTGGCCCCGATGGTCCTCGGCCTCGGCACCTCGACGGCACGCGACCAGCGGCGGGCCTCGGCTCGGGCTGGGCTGATGTCGGCCCGCGGCTTCTCCCATGATCCAGCGGGATTCGGGCGCTGGCTCGACGGCCTGGCGACCCACGTCCTGCTCGATCCGAGCGATGCGGCGTGGAGCGACGAGGTGTCGGCGACCGGCGCGACCGTGTCGCTTGCGCCAGTCATCGGGGCCGACGAAGCCGACCGTCAAGCGCTCGTGCAGCACCTGAGCGAGATCGCACGGATCGGCTCCCTCGGCGCCCGCCCGGGTGCGTAGCGGCGCATGGTGGCCGATCCGTCGGCGCCGGATTCTGCGTGAGGTCGGCAATGTGCCCGGACGTACTCTCGCGTGGTGCCGGGTTCGACGTGCGGCCGGCGCTCCTCAACGGCGAGCGCGACGCCGGTTCGGAGTTCCGCCGAACCGGCGAGGTTCGACACCGGCTTCGTGGGTGCGACGGATCGCGATGCGCCACGCTCCTTCGACGAGGGTCCACGTGTCGTGATACTCGCCCCAGAACAGCACGTCGGGATGCTCGCCCTCCACGTGCCGGTGCCATGCCGAGACGTAGCTGACCGCCTCGGCCGAGCCGGCGCCGGTGAAGGTGACCGAGATGTTGCTGATCAGGTGATGGGTCGCCTCGAACGGCGAGTACTCCTGATGCATCCAGGCGAGCACGGCGTCGATGCCCGTGAGGTCGCCGCTGTGGGGCAAGGCCATGACGACGTCCGTCGCCAGGACGTGACGAAGGTCGTCCAGTTTCGAGCCAGTCGAGCGCCCGGGCGAAGCGATGCATCTGCTCCGTGATCACAGCGCAGTCCTCGGTCGCAGGTCGTTCGTCATCCGTACCCTCCTCTGGCGCCCCACCTCCGGTGCGGCCCGCCCCACCAGTGTGGACCCCGCGTGGCCGACTCGGTACGCGGCGTCGGTTTCGATCGGATGCCTTCGGTCGCGGGCGTGGCGGATCGACACCGATCCACGCCATGATGTCGACCAATTTCCAGTCCTGGGGTACGACACGATGCGAGACCAGACGTGAGGGCGTCGGCGCTGCGACGGGTGGCCGCTGCCGTGTCGGCCGTCGCTAGCGGGTGGTCTGTTCTGGCTGTCGGGACGGGCGGAGGAGGATCACCTGAGCTCGTCGCAGCTCCGACGCCGACACGACCCCGAGATGTTGGTCGTGGGTTCGTACGCGCCGCTCTCGGTGCCCGACCGCTACATCCCCGGCCCGCTGCTCGCCATCTCGCCGGGCGGCGCCATGGTGGTGCGAGTGATCGACGAGTCCGGCGCGACCACCTGGCGTCGGGGCCGACTCGAACGAGCCGAGGTGCGTCTGCTCGTCGACTCCTTGGACGAACTGTCGAACGGACCCACCGCCGAGGTCTCCTCGACCGACGATCCGTCGACGATCGTCCGCTACGGCACCGAGCGTTGGATCGTGCCGGGACCGTCCGAGGGCGGCGAGTCGTTCGTCGACGGGTTGATCGACTACGCGGCGATCGTCGCGACCGAGGCCTGGACGCCGGAGTGGGTGGTCCGTCTGGACGAGGACGGGCAGTGCGAACTCAGGCCCGCCACGACTCCGGCGACGCCGGGCGACGTGTCCGTGGTGCCGTTGCTCCCCCATCTCGAACCAGAAGCAGCGGAGGGACCGGTTACCTGCGAGGCGCTCGACGAGCCTTGAGTCGCCGGTGACCATGAACGTCTCGCGCCGCCGCGGCACCATTCGGAACGCGCGCTTGAAACGCGTCGCCCCGGCCCGATAACTCAAGCATCTCCGCTCACTCACCGCTCGGAATTCGATGACTTCGACTGCGCTCGCACCACGCCGACGTTCGAGGAGCCGCAGTGCCGCGTCGCGTCGTGACATCCTCGCTCGAGCGTTCCTGGTGGCGTTGATGGCGGTGCCGACGATGTCCTTTCCTCGGGCGCGCGCGGCGTTCAGCGATTCGGTCTCTCAGGGTGAGAACCACGTTGCTGCGGCTTCGTTCTTCGACGGCCCCAACGTGGTCTGGGTCAACTCGACGTCTGACAGCGACGCCAATCAGGGAACGGCGTATGCGCCGGAACGTCGACGAACTCGGCCGGGGACCCGATGTGCACGCTGCGAGCCGCCATCAGGAGGCGAGCGCGTCGTCCGTCATCGACACGATCGCGTTCGACATGCCGACGACCGAGATCGGTTACCAGTCGACCAACGTACTGGCGGATCAGACCGAGGCACCGCCCTCCCGGCGATCACGGCGACGACCTACATCGACGCCACGACTCAGACCGGCTTCGTCGCGGGAACCGCGGTGTTCCCGGCCTCGATCGACTTTGCTCCGTCCGTCGACATCGACGGCTTCAACGTTCCGACGACCTCCCCCATCGTGCTGTCCGGCTCGGGTGCGAGCAACGGCATCGTTCGTGGTCTGGCCATCACGGGGTTCTCCTCGAGTTCGTCTGCCTCGATCGAGATCAACGGGGCGAGCAACGTGAAGGTGTACAACAACTACATCGGGGTCCTGCCACACGGCTACCTCATGAGTGCCCGGACGGGCATCAGGGTGGTCGGCGGTGCGGCGAACACCACGATCGGCGGTGCCGCTGCGTCCGAACGGAACTGGATCGGCACGGCGAACTACCTGCCGATCACCATCTCGGGGACCGGGACCTCGGCGGTCATACGAGGAAACGAGATCTCGTCGCATAGCAGTGCCGTCTTCGGGATCCTCGTGGCGGGGTCCTCAACCGGGATGATCGGAGGTACGGGTCCAGCCGACGGCAACCTGATCACATCGAACACCGACGGCGTCATCCTCGACAACTCCGGCGGGAATCCGACGTTCTCGATCCTCGGCAACCGGATCTGGAGCAACACCAACCTCGGCATCGACCTCACACTCTCGGCGACGCGCGGCGTCACGGCGAACGACTCGGGCGACGCGGACACTGGCCCGAACGGCCTGCTGAACTACCCGGTGATCGGGACGATCACTCGCTCGGGGTCGGACGTCACGGTCAACTTCACGCTCGATGTCCCCGCCGGGACCTACCGGATCGAGGCGTTCACCAATCCGTCCGGAGTCGATCCGACCGGGTACGGGGAGGGTGAGATCTTCGTCGCCTCGACCTCGATCAGCCATCCCGGGGGCAGCCACTCTACTCGATCGACTACACCGGCGCGGCCGGTGAGAACGTCTCGCTGACTGCGACACCGGATCTCGGCGGCGGCTCGTTCGGCGGGACCTCGGAGTTCTCGCTGACCCAGGCGGTGCCCTGACGGAGCTGCCGCCGCCTGGGCCCAGACGTCCGTCTGACCTTTCTTGGTGCCGCCGCTTCGCAGACCCCCGTCAGGTGTTCCTCCGAAGGATCCGCACGATGGGCCAACGAAATCGCCACGCTCGAACAAGCCGTTGACGACGAGATCAACGCCAATGGCGCACGCAGACGGCTGGCCCGGTGGCGACGACCCGGGAGGGACTTCAGGCAGAATGGCGATATGGCTCGTTCTCGGCTCGAAGTGATCGACGGCAAGGCGCTGTTCGACGGCCGTACGCTTGCAACGTGGGCCGACGACCGGACCGCCCGCATCTTCCAGCGAACCGAAGCGACCAAGGTGGTGGTGTTCGGATCCGAGCAACGAGGCGACAGCGGCCCGGACTCCAACCTTGACCTGCTCGCAGTGTTCCCAACCGTCACCCGCCGGCACGACGACGCCGTCCGAGTTCTCCGAGAGCTACGCCACCTTCCCGTGACGATCGACGTGTCGGTCGTCGACGAAGCCACCTTCGAACGCGAAGCGACCGTGCCCGGCCTCATCCGAGTCGCCCGACGCGAGAGACGGCTGGTTGAGCGAGCCGCCTGACCCCACGGTCATGGCCCAGCGCTGGCTGCGCCTGGATTTCGCTTCCCGAACGTTTCGGCTTGTCCTCCGAAAGGCGCTCTGTGAGCTGGATGTTCGGAGTGGGCCGCCCTGGATTCGGACCCAGAACCAGCGGATTACATGTCGAAATTGCAGCGTATCTCGTGGTTACTGACTGTCGCCGAGCGTCAGCCGACCAGCGGTTACGTCGCGCCGTGTGCAGGCTGTCGCGCGCCGTTCTGTGGGTCGAGAAGCACCGGACGGAACATCGGATTCGCAAACCCGACGGTCCGATCGCTGTCGCGATTTCGTGACCACCAAACAGCCGGCCTGGCCATCAACCTCAGCACCACCGATATTGCACTTGGTCGAACGCAACGCGCGGCGCGAGTCGTTCACCGGGAGCCTCAACACCGAACTCATCCGGCACCTCGCCACGACGACGGCTCTTCCGTCGCGGCGACGATCGCGTTGACCTCGTTGGCGAACCTGAGCACCCGACCTCTGGGAACAGCACCAACACCAACAAGTTGAGGCATCTCCGCCCCCGCAGAGACAAGAAGGCCACCCATGAGCCAAAGATTCGAGAGTCCACCGACAAAACTCACGTCGTCAAAGCGTTGAGTGCTCCGCAATTTGCTCTCCTCAAAAAGGATCAATGAACCGTCTTCAAATGTCGCGAGCAAATCATTCATACTGACGGACGCAATCAAAGAGACAGCTCCATGGACAACCAGCAATAATGAGATAAGACGAGCTCCAAACGGAAGGGTCGCCGAACGGAAGAGAACGACTCCGATCGCGACAATAGCGCCGCAGACCGAAATCGCCGCCAAGCGACCAACCAACCCTCGCCGAAGCTGAGCGTTCACTCGAGCACCAACGTCGTCAGATCGTCAGCGACTACAGAACCAAGGAGGCCGCCAGCCACGCGAGCGATTGCCACGAGTTCGACGCGGAAGGTGCCGGTGGCGGGGTCGTGGTAGCGGTTGTTGAGGTAGACGAGGCTCCGTTCGTCAACGACTCGAATCATGGTGCCGATGCCCAGAGCGCACAGATCGGCATCGCCCGAATTCGCGGCCCGAACTCGATGACTTCCGGTCCAGTGTGGAACACGACACCGCCGGCGAATCGATCTCCGAGTTCGCCGGCGAGCCACGTGAGGTGCCGGGCGTCCGAAGACGTGGGGGTCGCAGTTGCCTTGATCTCGATCCCGAACACCTTCCCGCCGTCGTACTCGAGCACAGCGTCGATCTCCTGCCGGCCACCATCGGTCCGCACGTGGAACATCTGCGGGCGATCATCGTCGACGGCCACGTGGCTCCGGAGCTCGGCGACGACGAACGTATCGATCAGCCGGCCGAGCAAGCCGGCGTCGTCAAGCACGTCAGACCTGCCGACTCTCGCCGCTGCCGCCATCAATGCCGGATCCACGACATATCGCTTCGGGGACCGCACCAGTCGCTTGAGCCGATTCGTCGTCCACGACGGCACGCGGTCACACACGAAGGTGTTCAGCAGTACCTGTTCGTACGCCACATGCGTGCGACGATCAAGACCCACCGAGCGGTAGATCGTCACGTCGTCCGCTGCGCCGGCCGAATGGAGCGCCCAAGCCTGCAGATACCGGCGCAGCCGATCAGGATCCCGTCGCTCGCCCAGCCGCTCGACGTCCCTCGTGACGAGTTGATCGAGGTAGCTCTCGAACCACAATCGTCGATCCTGCGATCCGGCGAGCCGCACGACCTCGGGAAAGCCACCAATCAACGCAAGATCGACATAGTCGCCCAGATCCGGCCGATCCGACGGCAACACCACCTCACCTCGCAGCATCGCCTCGACCGTCGGTCGACCCTCAACCGCACCGACTCGCTCGCGCACCGTCATGCCGTACATGCGCTGCCGGATCAACCGACCCGTCCCGGGCCACGTCGCAGTGCTGAGGTCGCCCGACGCCGACCCGGTCAACACGAAACGTCCCGCACGCGGCTCGGCGTCGACCGCCCGCTTCACCGCACCCAGCACCTCGGGCACCTCTTGCCACTCGTCGAGCAGTACGGGTTCATTGCGTTCCCGCAGCGCTGCGTCAGGGTCAGCGCCGAACACATTCGCCAACGCCGGTCGATCGTCAGCCGAACAACCGAACCCGACTGCCGCACCGCGGTCGTCCGTCTTCGTGCTGCCGCACGCCCGCAGGCCGACTGAGCAAGACCGCTGGAAAGCGAGCAACCAACCGACCGAGCTCGCGATCGACCAACCGCTCGACATACTCCACCCCCTCACCCTACCCACCATCCCGCCCACACGCGTCACCCAATACCGCTCTCACGCGGCATCCAGTCCCGCCCACACGCGCTTCCGAGAGCAACGGTACAAGCCACGGCACCCCCGGCGTCAGAGCCGACGGCCGAGAACCACCATCGCGCCGCACGGCCCACCGTGCGCACAGACCACTGGAATCAGACCCAGCGGCTGTAGCCGGCAAGCCAGATCAGGTGGGACCGAACCTGCAGCAACCCCCTCCGCGACGCCCGAGCCGCCTCCGGCTGCTGCTGCGCCGACACAGCTGTGCTCGCGTCCCGGGGCCCGACGCACCTCACGGTGGTGTCCCTGGTTCCCCATCCGTCGTCGGAACATCCAAGCTACGGCCCACCTCGCGGATGAGGTCGCTGCGACGTTGTTTGCTGAACCACGTCAGCGCAACCGTCGCTGACGAACCGTCTGAACTCACGATCGTGATAGCTGCGCTTTCCGGCCCCACGATTGCCCCGGGCACAGCGAATCGCCGCACGGTCGCTTGCCCGGCCCGAAAGGATCTCACGCCGCCGAGCCCGCGTATCTGGACCGTGTCGGCTGCCGTTCGCACCTTGATCCGAAACGCTAGGACGACCACCGCGGCGGCGCCAGCAACGAAGAGCCACCCCGCCGCACTGACCAGCGTGGGTACGTCCCGCGCAAGGGCGGCAAAGATGCCGAGAAGCCCAACGCCCGCCATTCCCAGCACTCGTAAGGGGTTTGGCCGGAAGTTCATCCCGCTTGAAGATATGAATGCTGGACTTGCCAACGCCAGCCCGAAGCCGCGTTCACAAAGGGTCCTCCGGAATCTGCTCGTCCGTCGCGGCGACGAGTGCGTTGACCTCGTTGGCGAACCTGAGCACCCGACCTCGGCGCACGGTACCCACAGCAACAAGTCGAGGCACATCATCCCCTGCAGTGAAGCGCCGCGGGATTCGTGGAGGCGCTCGTGGAGTACCAAGGGCCGGCCACCCGCGCCTACTCAGCTTCGCCGCCCGCCGGTTGGCATCGCGCAAGCCAACAGAGCAAGACCCCATCGACAACACGAAGCGTCAGCACGAGCACCGCTGCCTGCCAATACTGCACGAACACAGCGGCTTGCACGACCCCAGGAATCTCCGCGATCAGGCTTCGCAGAGCGGGAGTTCGGCGCCGGTTCACCCGCCACAACATCAGCACCGCTAGCCAGAACGGTGCGGACGCGAAGAGGAACAGTTTCACCCACGCCACGACGAACGAGTCCGAGTAGACCGAGCCCGGATACACGGGCGCGAACGGCACCGTGTTCACCGCGACCAGCAACAGGACCGGCCACCATCTCGGGCGAACATCCATCGCTGCGCCCATCGCCCTGCTCACCACGCCATCTCGTATCGAACAGGTCCGATTCGGATACATCGGGATCAGCGCGCGGCACACCGCCCACCGTTGGTCCCTCGCGATCTTGGATCGCCGTGATCGTCTGCCCACCGCGATCCCAGTACGCCTCAACCGACGGATACCCGTCTCCCGTCACCTCCAAGAACGCGACCGGTTCCAAGATCTGGTCAACATGCAGCCACGGATTCCCCGGACGTGACACGATCTGGGTTCCTGCCACGAGCGAAACATTGATTGCGCTTGGACCGACCACCCAGACGTCTGGTGCCCTCGGATTCGTCGCAACCAGGTCGACCCGCAGCTTGTAGCCCGCGCCCACGCCGGGACCGCCGTCACCGCCAGGGAGTTCCCCGACCCGAGCGCCAGCGCATCGACACACACGGTCCGACCCGGGTTGCACGAGTCGTTGATCCCACCCTCTACCCACCCCTCCTCGAAGTTGATCGTGAGACACACCCGTGACACGTCACACCGGCGCGCAACTGGCGGGTCACCCGGCGAGCACCCGAATTGCGGCGATCAGGTTGTCCGAGGCTGAGTTCAGTTCGATATCCACGACGTCGGCCGGGCCTGAGCCTCACCGACTCGGCCCGGGCGAACTTCCGCTGGCGCACTAGTACATCGTCGCCGGCCCGGCCCGGCAACTTCTCCATAGCCCCCACACAAGAAAGCCTGGCCGTCGACCGCCCCTGTGCCCGGAGAGTCGCCGAGTACAACGGCGACCAGCATCTCGGACGTCCTCCGTCATCGCCAGACACTCCTTCACCCCAACCGAGACACCAGCACCGATACGGGCAGCAGTCAACGCCTGGAACTTGGCACCCAGACGATCCACGGGTACACGCACCACAGCCCAAGGCTCGATCCAACTTCGTCGGCCCGCACCACCAACGAACCGTCGACGACGAAGAACTCCGACAACTCACCGCGGCCATTCACAACGTGCACCACGTCGGCCGCTTCGTCGACTGAGCACTGTCACCCGCTCCCCACCAACTCGCCACAACTGAAACTCCGCGCCGTCAGTTCTGGTGCGACGAGAACCTGATAGGCGACAGTCATCGCGACCAGCAGCCCGACCGTGGCCACAGCGACGACCCGCACCCAACGCCAACGATGCCACCACACGAGCCCAGGAACACCCAGCCCGTGCTGAGCGCCCCTCGATCGGCGAGGTGGCCGTTGCTCCAGCAGCCCGGTTCGAGCCTGCTCGCGTCCGACAACGTGTTCCGGGTTCCCGTTGCCGTAGAGGTACGGCATCCCCGTCTTCGCGACGATCGGGTCGACGGTGAGGAACATTCCGATGGCTGGGTCGTGGTAGTGGTTGTTGAGGCAATGGCTACCGCTCCCTCGGGCGCGCCGTCGGCGATCTCGGGTGTTGAACGACGCCGCTGTGCAGGCTCGCATCGACGGGTTGGCCAGCCACTCATTCGGACTCACGGAGACGCTACGCCGACAACCACCGACACTAGGCCCAAGACGGCGAGCAAAACAGCGAGCCATCTCAGGCCTGCGATTCGGACCCTGAAGGCCGGATCCGCCCTTGCATCCAGACCTTGGCGGCTTGCAACGGTCAGCAAACTTCGACGCCCCAATGTCAGGAGCAGCGCTCCCGACAGCAGCAGACCTCCAACGATCACGCTGTTCATCCGGCTCTCACTCGAAGGACACCTATCTCTGCTCGGAGCACACGCACTCCCCCAAAGCACTCCCCTCCGTCTGCACTGCACTGCTCAAATCCGTCGGCAGCGACCCCGACCACGTTTGCGACAACGCTCGAGCCCACAAATGAACTTTCCAAACCCCCTCGCATCACCGAACGCTTTCGCAATGCTCCCGGTTCCATCGGCCCAGATGTCCTCACCGTCGCCGGTCCGAAGTACCATTTACTGACGCGTGGTGCTGCATCATCCAGATACCCGAGAGCTGCCGTACCCGCAAGGAACCCTCAGCGCCCAGCTACCGCTTCGAACGCACCTGCCGCATGATCCGCCAGAGCGCGACAACCGCGGACGGATAGACAATCCACCAAACCTTGATGCCTCCAGCGCTTCCCGCCAAGATCATCATCCGGCCCGGAACCAGTACACGATCCCACCACCTCTCCTCGGGAAGATGTTAGCTGGCGTTGGAAGAGACACCTGCGAACTCGGAGAGAGCCACCTCCCAGCACCGTTCTCGTATACCTACTGTGGCCCACGCACCGTCAACGGTCCGATGTCCCAGCCGGCGAAGACCTGGAGGCCGTTAGATGCGTTGTTGTTCTCACCTTGGATGATCAGGCCGGGGCTCGCCAGAGCGGCTCCGATCCCAAAGTTCACGAAGCCCGAATCGGCGTCGACGCCGAGCTGCAGGCAGAACGCAACCCAGCATCGTGCATCCACTCCCACTGCGCTCGCGTCCGCCACCCAACTCCCTGAATGGCCGAGACGCCACTCGCGAGGTCAATCGCGACACCATCCACGTGGAGCAGCCAACCGGACGACCGGCAACACCAAGAACACCACGGGAATCGAGCACGATCGAACCTGCCTGGAGTTGCGCCACGAGGTGGCGGTACGCGGTGCGGGTTGCCTCATACGCGGCTGCTTGCGTGGCGTCGTCGAGATCCCATCCCGACGGACCCCGAAGCATCTGCTGACACTCGAACCACGAGATCGCGCACGTCTGGAGCTGTTGCGGCACAACCCTCCCGTCCGGCCTCCCGTCCGGGTCCGTGGCGGTCCTCGATGAACCAGGCGGTCCCCTAGACAGGCTGTGTTATGACATTGACAGAAAGACCTCCCGTGATTGCAGTGGTAGTCCCGCACACATCTGTCGGGCTCACATGATTCTCCCTAAGAACCAAATGATGCCCGCGACAGCGAAGCCGAACAATGCCAACAACGATCGTCCAACAATATATGGGTTGCAGTCACCAGTGGCTCTACGACGACGAAGCTCATTTGCCAAGAAAGGAACCATCCCGAGAACGGATACCAGAACGGCCGCTACCCGCATACGCCACCCCCTCCCAACCCCAGAAACTAATCTTGTCCGACACCCTTGAAAATCTCCGTCACGACCGCTCCAGCCCCCTCAATATAACGTGTGACGGAGCTGCGAAGTCCGCTGTCTGATGAGATGACGAGTCCGGCTGCTGCGTTACTGGGACCGAAGACTGCAGCGCACGCTAGATCCTTCCCGGACTCGCCTGTCCGCTCGTTGACGTCATAGAACGACCGAAGATGAGTGCGTTCGCCGACGCATACGCGGCAAAGCAGGCCCCCCCTACGGATTCTATGCATGCAACATGCAGCCTTCATCAGCCTCAACCTCTTCGCGGATCCAGGCCGACGTGTTCCAGTCCCGGCGCAGTTCGTCCTTCCCGTCCCAGCACACGGGTCGGGGACGGAGCGGGCGGGTTCGAGGCGCGTCGGACGAAGGTGCGCAGAGCGGCCTCCGGTCCGGTGAACCAACCTGCGGTCTCGGCGAGCGCGAACGGCCCGTGTCAAGTCCCGGTACCCGTGTTCCGGTGTGGCTCCGGTAGCTGTGTTCCACTCCTCGAGGGGGTTACGCGGCGTTGATGCGGGAGGGGCGACCGCCGGCGTTGGCGAACGCACCGTTCTCGCGTGAGCGGTCGTGACGGATCGGCAGGACCTTGAGGAGCTCACCTCCGGCTGAGATCTCCACGGTGTCGCCGACGATCGCGACCTGGACCTGACGGCGAGCGTGGGACTTGCTGATCCGATAGCCGTGGCCGGCGAAGCTGACGTTGCCCGACGAGTCGACCTTGCGGGTCACCGACTGCCCAACGGTCGGCTGACGAGGCCGCGGCCGCTTCGGCTTCACCTTGCGCGTGAGCGCAGCGGTCTCCTTGCCCGGCCGATGACGTTGGGCATGAGTGGCGACCAGCACATCGCGGTGGTGGATCGACACGAGCCCGTTCGCGACCGACACCTCGACGGTCTCCCCAGCGAGCCACACCCCGACCGGATAGAGCTGGGCAGCGAAGCTGATCTTGCCGGTCGTGCCGACTCGACGCGTCGTGGTCGGCTCGGCGTCCGACTCAACCGGATCTGCAGGCTCGGACACAGCGAGACGGAATCGTTCCCACGGCACGACATCGCCGATCCCTTGATGGCGACGCTCGAAGTTGTACTCGTGCACCCACCGATCCAGCTGGTCCTGCGCGTCCGCGATGTCGTTGAAGACCTTGCCGTTCAAGAACTCACGGCGCAGGGTCTTGTGCCATCGCTCCACCTTCCCCGTCGTCGTCGGCGACCGAGGTGCGGTGAGGATGTGCTTGATGCCGTTCTCGCGGCAGATCCGATCGAACAACACCTCCCCGGTCCCCGGCCCGAACCGGCCGGTGAACACCTTGCCGTTGTCCGTCAAGATCTCCCGCGGCACACCATGAGTGCGCATCGCGTGGGAGAGCGCGTCACACACCGGTCGCGCTGTCGCCCGCTCCACCACACGGGCTGAGATCACAAACCGGCTGTGATCGTCGACCCCGGACACGATCGAGGCTCGCCAGCCGTCGACGAGCTGCACACCACCGACAACGTCCATCTGCCACAACTCCATCGCCCGACTGCGTTCCCACCGCTTGTAGTCCGCCTTCTTGCGCCGGCGGGCCTCGGGCTCGATCAGACCGTGACGCACCAGACACCGATAGACCGACGACCGCCCCGGCAACGGCGAGATCCGCTCCGCTTCGAGCCGGAACCGGATCGTGCGCGGACCCCACCCCGGGTTCAACCGGCGGAGCTCCACGATGCGAGCCTCGACCTCGGGTGGCATCTGATGCGGACACGACAACGGCTTCGCCCATCGATCTGCCAGCCCGGCGATCCCGCCAGCCGCGTACTTCCGCAGCCAACGATGCACCGTCTGACGCGTCACACCGAACCGGACCGCCACATCGGTCACCGTCGAAGCATTGTTCAACACCTCAAGCACTGCCTGATAGCGCAGCTCCACCAGCCCCAGCTCCACCAACACCATGACGACCTCCCCGGCACCAACGACGATGAACGTCATCATCGAGGAGGCTCAGCACCAGCAGCGACGAACACCCGCGCGTCACACAGCTACCGGAACCACTGTCGCCCAGCTACCGGAGCCAGTCCCGAAAGTGTCACCCACCTACCGGAGCCAACATGTCCACTATGAACCGGGACCGCACACGAACCAGCGTGGGTTCCGTGTGGGTTCCACGTGCCCGAGCCTTCAGCGAGCCATCCACGAAACGCTGTCTGAACTGGGAATTCGGAGTGGGCCGCCTGGGATTCGAACCCAGAACCAGCGGATTAAAAGTCCGATGCTCTGCCATTGAGCTAGCAGCCCTCACCCGCCGGAGCGAGCGGGCCCACGTTAGTGGGCGCCCAGTATCCAACCCTCGTCCGATCGCGCCACCGGCGCGTCCTGCCTCGTCAGCCGAGGCGCCAGCCATCCCGCGAGGCCGCCGCCCTGCGCCTCGCCGACCAGTCGATCCGACACTCCGAGCACCTGTGCTGCGTCACGGACCGGGTGCCCGCTCGCGTCCGGGGCGAGCAGTGTGGGCCACGCCTCGGCGACCACGACAGCATCGGGGCGCTGCGCCCACGGATCATCGACGAACCCCGTCTGGTACGGCCACATCGTGACCCTCGCCTCGAGCTCCGGAGCGCGCCGAAGACGTTCGAGCCAGGCGATGCCGGTCAGCACCTGTCCCCCGACGCTGCCCGCTCCCCCGAGCTGCCAGTTGGTGAACGGGCGGTACCCCTCACGCCGGAGCCGGACTTCGCAACGCCGTAACTCGGGCCAGGACCACGGCCACCCGCTCGGGCGGGTCGAGCCGAGCCGAGGATCGACGAACGAGCGAGGACTCCCCCAGAACGGCCCCGGCGGTTCGCCGGCGAGCTCGTTGAGCGAGGCCGCGACCATGAATCGGTTGTTCCGGTTCCGCTCGTCGTCCTCGATCGATTCGCCGAGGGTGCGCCACATCGCCTCCCACGGCTCCAGCCCACGATCACCGCACACGGCAGCGGCGAAGCCGACCGGATAGCCGAGCGAGAAGTCGCAGCCCAGCAGTACTCCTCCGGCACAGGACGCCACGAGCGATCGGACCACGCCGGCCGCCTCATGACGCGTGGCCGGGTTGCAGAGCATCGGCCCGCCGCCCGCCCGATCGACCCAACGCGCCGCGATCCAGATCGAATCTCGCCCCGTCTTTGGTGACGCCGATGCACTCCAGTCCACGGCGACCACCAGCTCCAACACCCTCCTAGTATCGACGCCCATGCCGTTGCGTCGTCGCACTGCCCGCTGGACCGTGGTGGTGGGCGTCGTGGCGACGCTCACGCCGCTGACCGCGACCGCCTCGGAAGCGTCTCCGGACGGCGGCCGATCCGACCCGGTCCGCGACGGTGCTCGGCCCGGTCACCACCGTGCTCGACGGCGACTCGTTCGTCATGGTCAGCGACCTGTCCGCGTCGCCAGCGCACGAGGCGCTGTCGTCGGCCGAGACGACGGCTTCACGATCATGAACTACGTGAGCGGCTATGCGCTCGACTCCTACGTCATCCACCTGGTCGACAGCCCCGGCATCGAACTCCTCCGCCCGGCGGTGACCGTCGCGGCTCGCACTCGCCCACGAGATCGGACGACCGGTCACCGTCGCTCCCGGACGAGTGGTCGATCACTCCCCCGTCGCCGGAGAGATCCTCGTCCGCACCGCCACGAGTTCGCTGTGCGGCCCGCTCTCCGTCCCTGGAATCGCCGGATGCGGTGGGCCGCGCACCGTCGCCGGGCTGATCGTGAGCGGCGAGGTGTCCCTTGCGACGGCGGTGCCGTGCCGCTCCAACGGTGGTGCGATCGCCGCCCACGAACTCGGCCACGCCTTCGGCCTGTCCCACTACACCGGCACGGTCGGCGGATTGCGCCAGCTGATGTATCCGACGACCGAGTCCAAGGCACCGACCTTCCGGGCCGGCGATCGAGCCGGCCTCCGCACCCTCGCCGGAACCCTCCAGCTCGAGGTGTCCGCGGCCCTCGGGCCACCCAACGCCGACCAGCTCCTCACCTCGTACTTCTCCCCCTCCGCCGCCGGACGGGTCCTCGATACTCGCAGCGGCCTCGGCCTGGCCGAGGCCTTCGCCGCCGGAACCAGCCGGACCCTGAACCTCTCGGGCGCCCTCGGCAGCGCCCAGCTCGACGCCGTCGTGCTGAACCTGACCGCAACCGGGACGCAGGGCGCGGGATACGTCGTGGCCCACGCTCAGGGCACCGCCGTCCCGGACACCTCGGTGTTGAACTTCGTCGGCGGCCGGGACGCCGCGAACTTCGCCATCGTCGAGCTCGGGCCGGGGAACACCATCACCCTCGGGGTCGAGGACGGGTCCGCCGATCTCGTCGCCGACGTGCTCGGCACGTTCTCCGCCGACGGACCGGGCGGGTTCGTGCCGATGACCCCCACCCGCCTGTTCGACACTCGACGCTCCGACATTCCCGGGGAGCGCGGCTTCCCGCTCGGATGTTCCGACGCCGCACTCTCCGACCCGACGGTTCTCGCAGCGGCCGGTATCGACCTGTCGAGTGCACTCGGTGAGATCGTGAACGTGACCGCCACGGACACCAGCAACTCGGGCTACGTGTCGCTCCTCGACGGAGCGGGCGGCCCTGCCGACGGCGAACCGGCGACCTCGGTGCTCAACGTCGTCGGCGGCGAGACGAGAGCCAACCTGTCGATCACGCCGTCGGCCCAGTGGTGGATCCAGCTCGGCCCCAGCCTGACCGGTGACGTGATCGTCGATGCGACCGGTTGGTTCGCTCCCCTCGCCGATCGCCCGGACGGCGCGGGATTCCTGGCCGTCGACCCGCAACGTGTCGTGGACACCCGGGGCGGGATCGGGCTGCCCGGGGTCCTGGCGGCCGGCACGGAATACTCGGTGCCGATGCCGTTGCCTGCGGGCGTGTCCGCCGCGCGGATCGCTGCGGTCGTTGCGAACCTCACCGTGGTCGGCCCGTCCGGTGAGGGCTACCTCGTGGCGTGGGCGTCCGGCGCGCCGATCCCTGCCACGTCGAACGTGAACTATCTCGCCGGCTCGGTGGTGCCGAACGGCGCCGTGATCCCGACAGGATCGACCGGCGCCGTCTCGTTCACCGTCTCAGGCGGTGCGCCCCACGTCCTGGTGGACGTGGTGGGCTATTTCGTCCGGCCCTGACGAGCCGGGTGGAAGCGCCGGAGTCGGCGCGTCAGGTGCGAGCGCCGTGATCGGCGCAGTTCACCCGCAGTTCGGCCGCGAGGAGGGTCTCCTGGTAGGCGTTGCAGCGGTAGCCGGCCGGCTCCACGTCGAAGTGGCGACAGGTGTAGCAGTTGCGGGCCTGGCTCACGACCCCGGCGTTCGACATCGTGGTCAGCAGCCGCTGCATCGCCTCGAGCAAGGTCTCGTGATGCTCCTCGGGGATCGCGGCCAGCGCGCTGCGCAGGATGGAGCGGTCGCGCACCAGGCGGCGGTCGAGTTCCTCGCCGGCTTCGGTGAGGCCGAGCGCGACCCGGCGGCGGTCCTGGGTGTCGACCACTCGCGAGACGTAGCCCTTGGCCTCGAGCGCAGCGACGGCGTCACTGGCGCTGGGCTGGGTGATGCCGAGCTCCCGGGCGATGTCTCCGACGTAGGGCATCGGCGGCGGGCCTTCGCCCAGCGCCGAGATCACCTGGACCTGGAGCGGAGTGAGGCCGTACCGGGTCGCCAGATCCTGCAGGAACGAACGGTGGGCCTGGCCCAGCCGTTCCACGATCCCCAGGATCTTGTCGTCGACCGATGTGTCAGACCGCAACAGCCGTCGTGTCAGTTGCATTGCGTGGCCTCCTCCTGCCATCGCTGGTGGTTCCCCCGCCGGGGGTGCCGCTGCACCGATCGAGCGGCCACCAAGATTCCCCTCAAAGGTTGCTACGAGTTGCACTCGCAACAACACGCATCGTAGTGAAGTTGGTCAAACCACCAAAGAGGAGAACCGGCCTTTTTCGTGTTTCGAGCCAAAGGTGAGGCGTTCGACCCATACGAACAGGCCAGGTCAGGGCCTATCCAAGTGTCTTAGCCCACGCTGGGTGGGATCGTCAATGCATCGGCACCCTCTGCGTGAGACAAATCCCTTGCTTGACATTCCCTAGACCCCGTTCGACCGGACGAATCGGGACCGGAGTCGGGGCGCTCCACCCGAAACCACCGTCGCTCGGCCATCGTCCACCAACTGGCACAGGTGCGCCAGGAGGCTGCGCCCGGCCGCGTGATGCAGCTCGGGACGCACTTGGGTGTAGAGCACCGCGACCATGCTCGGGATCTCTTCGATGCCTTGGTCGAGCAGGGCGAGCACCTGGGCCTCTCGTTCCAGGCGATGCTCGAGGTAGGCGGCCACGAAGGTCTCCGGCTCGGTCACCGGTCCACCGTGGGTGGGCCACAGCACCTGCGCCCCGCGCTCCTGGATCCGCCGCAACGAGGCGAGGTAGGCCGCCATGTCCCCATCGGGCGGGGTGATCACCGAGGTGCTCCACCCCATCACGTGGTCACCGGTGAAGATCGCCTGCTCCTCGGCGAGCGCGAAGCAGAGGTGGTTGGAGGTGTGGCCCGGCGTATGGAGCGCTTCGAAGGTCCAGCCCGGCCCGCTGAGCACCGCACCGTCGTTCAAGCAGACGTCGGGGCGGAAGTCGTGGTCGACGCCCTCCTTGGGCTCCTCCTCGGCGTCAGCGGCCGGCTCGGCCTCGGGGTCTGCGGCATCCTTCGCCGACTCGTCCTCGGGCCAGTCGTCGAGCCCGTCGTCGGGAGGAGGCGGGTAGACGGGTGCCGGCCCGTACCCGTACGTGATTGCGCCGGTCGCAGCGGCGAGGCGAGCGGTGAGCGGTGAGTGATCGCTGTGGCAGTGGGTCACCAGGATGGCGACGACCCGCTCCCCGGCGAGCGCCGTCATGATCGCCTCGAAGTGCTCGTCGAGGAGCGGGCCCGGATCGATCACCGCGACCTCGCCCCGACCGACCACGTAGGTGCCGGTGCCGAGGTAGGTGTACTTCGACGGGTTCCGGGCGACGATGCGACGGATCAACGGCGACACCTGATCGACCCGGCCGTACTCGACCTCGATCGGTGGCACGAACGGGATGGCACTCACGGTTCGTCCTCCTCGGAATCTTCGTCCCTGCGGCCACTGGCTCGACGGCGCCCGGCCGACCGAGCCTGCCTGCTGTCGCGAACGAGCGGCGAATCGATGACCTCGTGGAAGCTGCCGTACTCGGAGAGTACCGCCTGCATCATGGCCACGAACGGGAGGGCCAACACCGCCCCGATCGGCCCGATGAGCGCAGCGCCGGCCAGCGCGGCGCCGAACGCCACCGCCGCGTGCAGCTCCATCGTGCGCGCCGTGATGCGGGGGGCGAAGACGTAGTTCTCGATCTGTTGATAGACGGCGATGAAGCCCGCCACCACCAGGGCTCTGATCGGGTTGGTGCCCGGATTGACCAGGATCAGCACGATCGGCAGCAAGCCCGCGATGTAGGTCCCGATGACCGGCACGAACTGGGAGATGATGCCCACCCACAACGCGAGGGCGACCGGCGCCGGCACGCCGATCATCGTGAACGCCAGCCAGTGGAACACCGCCGAGAGACCGGCGAGCAACGCCCGCGAGTAGAGGTACCCGCCGGTCTTGTCGATCGCCAGCTCCCAGGTCCGCAGGACCCGGGCCTGTCGTTCGGGCGGCAACCGGCGACAGATCGCCCGGCGCAGCCGGGCGCCGTCGGCGACGAGATAGAAGGTGAAGAGCAAGGCGGAGAACGCCTGCAACAGCCCGCCGAGCGCGGCGAACGACAGCCTCAGGGCATCGCCGCTCTGGGAGGCGATGAACCGCTGGAACCGTCCGTTGGGGTCGGCGATCTCGGCGTTGATCTCGGCCGGATCGAGCTTGGTGCCGAGCAGGTTGTTGGCGAAGTCGACGATGCGGTTGACGTAGTCCTCGGAGTTCTGGAGCAGATCGGCGATCTGGCCGCCGACGAGGGTGCCGATGGCGGTGAGGAACAGCACGATCGCGACGACGAGGATCAGCATCACGAGCAGGGTCGCTCGTCCCCGGCGCCACCCGCGGCGCTCGAGCCGGTTGACCGCCGGTTCGATGGCCAGGGCCAAGAACAACGAGACCAGGAGCAGCAACAAGAACCCGGCGAGCCGCCCGACCGCCCAGCGCAGCGTGACGATGACGACGAGGCCGAACCAGAACGCGGCGATCGCTCGTGGCACCCACCGCGGCATCCGTTGCGGCTCCTCACCACCGGGAGCGGGGCGGGGCGGCGGCATCGGGGTCGACATCGGGCCACAGCGTAGGACCCCCGGGACGTGGCACTCGCCTGGAACGCTGCGAGACTGCCGAGATGAGCGCCGAGCCGGAGCAGCAGCAGCCGGACGACTTCGCCGAGCCCGAGCCGGACGACTTCGCCGAGCCCGAGCCGGACGACTTCGCCGAGCCCGCCCCGTCACCGCTGCCGCGCCGCCGGACGAGCACCGCCCGCGGCGGCGCACTCGCTGCGGCGATGCTGGCCCTCCACGAGATCTACTACGGGCCCCAAGAGGACACGATCCAGATCCAGATCGACGCGGAGGGCGATCCGCCGGACCTGGATCGCGTCGGGCTCGACGAACTCCTCTCCGACGGATCCCGCCTGGTCGGGCCGCCGCTCGACGAACTCAAGCACCCTGGCTCCGAGACCTGACAACGGTCGTCGGCGCGCTCGGCTGGACTGGGGTCGGTCCCGTCAGCCGAGGTGAGCGGCCACCGCCACGTCGAGGTCGCCCCGACCCCCGAGCGCCACGCGATCCAACCCGAGCCAGCGAGCCATCGAGGTCAGTTCGGAGGCGATCGCCTCCGCGACGTCGTCGGTCGGGATCCCTGGCTCGGCGAAGACCCCGTGCGCTCGCAGCGTTCCGGTGGCCCGGTCGGCCTTGAGATCGGCCCGGGCCACGAACGAGTCGCCGTAGAGGAACGGCAGCACGTAGTAGCCGTACACCCGTTTGGGCTGCGGGGTGTAGATCTCGATCCGGTACTGGAAACCGAACACGCGCTCCAGCCGGTCCCGTTCCCAGCAGATCGAGTCGAACGGCGATACGAACGTGGCCGCGTCGATCCGCCGGGGCGTCTTGGCGTCCGGGTGCAGATACGCGACATCGCGCCAGCCCTCGACCTCGGTGGGGACCAACCGGCCGTCCTCGACCAGTTCGGTGAGGAGATGCGCCACGGCCTTGGGCTTCTGGCGGTGGTAGACGGCGAGATCGCGGGCGGTCGCGACGCCCATCGCCCGCGCCGCCTGGAGCAGGAGCCCGGCCCGCTGCTCGTCCTCCGAACGGGTTGGACGATCGAGGTGCTCGGCGGGGATCATCCGCTCGGGCAGGTCGTAGACCCGGGCGAAGTCGGTCGCTCGGCGGCGTGCGGTCAGCCGCCCACACCAGAACAGGTACTCGAGGGCCATCTTCCCGTGGTCCCAGTCCCACCACGTTCCCTTGGGACCGCGGCGCATCTGGAGATCGCCGGCCACGATCGGCCCATCCGACGCGATCCGCTCGACGATCGATTCGACGAAGTCCGGCCGTTCGGCGTTGAGCCGGGCGAGGGCCTTCCACAGCTCGCCGCGAGCTGCGGCGGCCATCTTGAACCGGTAGAGGTGATGGTGCTCGGTCGGGATGTGGGACGCCTCGTGGCCCCAGTACTCGAACAGCTCACCGTCGGCGGAGGCGGCCGGGATGAGCGACCTCGGGTGGTCACCGAGCCGGGCGAACAGGGGCAGTTCCTGGCTTCGGACCAAGACGTTGACCGAGTCGATCTGGATCAGGCCGACCCGGTCGAGAACCCGGCGCAGGTGACGCCGATCGACCCGACCCGAGGGACGGGGATCGGCGAAGCCCTGCGCCGCGAGCGCGATCCGGCGTGCCGTCGCTGCTCGCATGACGACGATCTCAGTCGGCGACGCTGATGGCGACCGAGTTGATCACCACGGGCACCTTGGGCTTGTCGCTGCGGTCGGTGTCGACGCGCTGCATCTCGTCGACGATCTCGAGGCCCTTCACGACCTTGCCGAACAACGAATACAGCGGGGGCAGGCCGACGCCGGAGCCCCCGCTGACGATGAAGAACTGCGAGCCGTTGGTGTTGGGTCCGGCGTTCGCCATGGCGACCGAACCGATCTCGTACTGACCCGGCTTGGGGAGTTCGTCGTCGAACTTGGAGCCCGGGCCGCCACGACCGGTGCCGGTCGGGTCGCCGCCCTGGCACATGAAGCCGTTGATGATCCGGTGGAAGATCACGCCGTCGTAGTAGTGGTTCAGGGCCAAGAAGACGAAGTTGTTCACGGTCTTGGGCGCCTTGATCGGATCGAGGGCGATCACGAGGGTGCCCAACGTCGTGTCCATCGTCGCGGTGTAGCGCTTCGAGGGATCGATGCCCATCTCGGGGACGTCGTTGAACTGCTGGGTCTTCGGCGCGGAGCCGTCGAGGGCGGGGAAGGGATGCGGCATGGGCTCGAACCCTACCGCCGGCTGCCGTCAGGACCGGGCGAATCGACGCTTCGTGGCGAGCTTGGTGCGCTCCATCGCTCGCCGGCCGGCGAGCACGCTGTTGACCTCGGCCGACCACACCAGCAGCGATCCGATCAGGTTGAGCCACGTGAGCAGACCGATGACGAGGGCGAAGGTGCCGTAGGTGTCGCCGGCGTTGTCGACGGTGCGGGTGAGGAACACCGTGCCGAAGCTGAACAAGAACGTGAGCCCGATCCCGGCGATCACCGAGCCGGGAAGCAAGGTGCGCCATCCGCCGTGGCCGGGGCTGGCGAAGTGGAACGACGCCAGCACCAGCAACACGTTCAACCCGACCGAGACCAAGAGGGCGGCCGGCTTGGCCGCGCCCGGGATCCAGCTGACGGCAGCCGGGAGCGAACCGCTGGCCGCGGCGATGGCGATCCCGAGCCCGAGCACGACCATCATCGCTACGGCGCGGGCCTTGCGCTTGACGAGGCTCTCGTGTTTGACGGTGGGCCCGTGCCACACGACGTGCATCGCGCGCTCGAACGCTTCGAAGGCCTTGGTGCCACCCCAGAGGGCGCCGGCGAGACCGACGGCCAGGGCGATCCCGCTGCCGTCGAGGGTCCCTTTGTTGTCCTGGATCTCCTTGCCGACGACCGGCAGCTTCGTGAACGCCGAGTCGAGGACCTTGGTCTGCAGGTCGGGGTTTCCGGCCAGCACCTTGCCGAGGACCCAGACGAAGACCATCAGCAGCGGGAAGAGGGAGAAGAAGGAGAAGTAGGCGATCACGACCGACAGGTGGGCCGCGTTGTCCTGGCCCGCTTTGTCGACCACGGCCATCACGTGATCGACGAACGAGCTCCGTTCACGCAGGCGGGTCAGGCGTTCGCTCACGAGCAAAGAGGTTGACAGACGCGCCGAGGGTGACGCCACCTCGCACGTGACGTCACCCCTCGTGGTGGACCGGTGATGGATCGATCGTCGAGTCGCGCTCGACGGCTGCTCAACCCACGGTCGTCGTCGTGGCCTCCACGACCGTCGTATCGGTCGTGGCCTCCTGGTCGGCGTCGTCGTGGCCGTGGCGGCCGTGGTGCCCGGGACCGCCGGGCCCGCGGATCGGTCCTTCGCCGTTGACCATCGCCGTCACCCGTTCGGTGATGGCTTCGATGCGGGCGTCGGCCTGTTCCTGGGTGATGGTCCCGTCGTCGACCTTGGCCTGGATCGACGCAGCGGCGTCGGCCACGGCAGCGTCGATCACGGTCTGGACCTCGATGCCCTTGGCGGCGGCGATGTCGGCCACGGTCTGGCCGGACTGGAGCTCGGTGCGCAGCTCGTCCACGGTCAGGCCCAGCGTGGACGCGACCTGATCCAGCCCGGCGCGCAGGCCGTCGCCCATCCGCCCGCCCGGTCCCATTCGACCGCCGGGGCCGTGCCCGTCGCGCCCGACGGGTCCGGCCTCGGCGAGACGGGCGACCACCGCATCGAGTTGGGCCTGCGTGATGGTGCCGTCCTCGACGAGCGGGGCGAGCACCTCACCGAGGCGAGTGGTCGGATCGAAGGTGTCGTCCATCGGATCGGCACTCGTGCCGTTCTCCTGCGACCCGGTCGTGGCGATGGTCGAATCCGTGGTCTCGTCCGCCGACTGCGCTCCGGAGATCGAGGGGCTCCCGAGGAAGAAGCCGGCCGCACCACCGGTGGCCAGTCCGAGGCTGACTCCGAGTACGGCGATCTTGCGGTGTGTCTTCATGATCACGGAGCTTGAACCACCCAGGTAAGAAGACGAGGCCCCATTCGTGTGAAGGAGGTGAGAAGTGCCGGACGTCGGTGGGTCCAATGGCCCTCCTCCCGGACCGGCCCGGTCCTAGACTCGGGGGCCATGGCAGGTTTCTGGCCCACCAAGGATCACTGGTCCGTCGCCATCGACGAGCGCGAGGCCCACTACTTGTGCCCCGCCCTCGAGGAGACGGGCTTCGTCGCCCTCCGTCCCGCCGACTTCGACGTCCCCGCGGCAGAGTGGGAATCCCTCGAGTACATGGACTGGAAGAGCGGCGGCGACACCAACTTCGCTCCCCTCGCCAGCGCCGATGGTCAACTCGATTGCCGCGGGTTCTGGGACAAGGGCAAGACCGACAAGGACGCCCTGTGGACCTCGAACGCCGACCAGGCGCCGACGCTGAAGGCCTACGTCGACTCGATCGGCGCCAACTTCGGTCGGGTCCGCATCATCAAGCTCGAGCCGCAGGATCGCGAGACCGCCATCCGCAGCTTCCATCGCGACGACAACAACCGCTTCAATCCGGCCGGCGAGGGGTGGGTCGTGCGGACGTGGGTGGAGCTGACCGACAATCCCGACAGCTACATGCTGCTCATGGACCTCGACGAGGACCGGCTGCCGATCCCGGAGCACCGAACTCCGGGTCCCGCTGACCCGTGGTGCCCGGTTCGTGGTCGACACCAACGGCTGTGGCACGTCGTGGTGCACAACGGTGACTCGCCGCGCTATGCGCTGATCACGAGCGTGGAGTGCACGCCGGAGCTGCAGGACTGGATCGAGACCCGGGTCCCGCAGCCGGCATCGGTCTGAGGCGCTCGGCCCTCAGCCGACCCGCCGGGCCGTCTCGACCAGGTTGATCTCGTACAGCACCATGTCCAGTGCGTCCGCAGCGGTCATGCCGGAGAACCGTTGCGGATGGTCCGGGGTGACGCACACCGGCATCGGCTGGAGCAACGTCCACGGGCGAGGGTGCAGGAACTGCACCACGCTGTAGCGCTCGCCTTCGTACCCCAGGGGCGGCGACGGCGCGATGGATGCCGGTCAGGATCACTCCGTTGGTGAGGCGCTCGAGCATCATCCCGGTGTTGATGATCACGTAGCCGTCCGGCGCGACCGCGTCGACCCACTCGCCGTCGACGAGGACCTGGAGCCCCGGTGCCGTTGCTCGGGGCACGGCGCAGTGATCAGGTTGATGTCCCCGTGATCGGCCGCCCACACGTGCTGTTCCCCGGAGCCTCCGCCATCGAGGGGTACCGGATCGCCCGGGTCAGGGTCGGGCCGTCACGCAACATCTCCTCGAAGAAGTCCTCGTGCGCCCCAGCCCGTCGGCAACGATGCGCAGCACCCGCCGCTGGAGGTCCTGGATCGAGTCGTGGAACCGGTAGAGCAGCTCGCTGATGCCGGGGACCTGGGCCTCGGGGAGCACCTGTTCGGGATAGGCGCGGGAACTTCGCCCGCAGGGGATGCCCGGACGGGGACGCGCGACCCCAGTTCAGCATCTCCTTCCAGTCCGGATGGTCGGAGGAGCGCTAGCGGTCTCCACGAGCAACCCGTGTATCCGGTCTGACCGCTCGACCCGGCCGAGACCGCCTGCTTGCTTGGCCTCGATCGGGCGTTCGAAGAACGTCGCCAGGCGGTCGTACGCCTCGTCGAGAGGACCTCGGGCAGGTCGTGACGGACGTAGACGAACCCGGTCTGCAGGCTGCGGCGCACCCCGTCGCTGACGGCCCGGCGAGTCGCGTCGCCTCCTGATTCGAACGCCATCAGGTCGACGTCGAGGATCTCACTCATGGCGCCACACGGTAGCTCGGCCCTGGTCGACCGCCAGGACGACGAAGTACAGCGGGGCGAGCAGCAGCATCAGCCTGACCGCATCCGGCGCCCGGTCCGGACCCAACAACGCGGCCCAGGTCAACACGGCGATCCACACCACGGTGACCGACAACGTGAGCGGCCGGCGATGGAGGACCTGGACCGGATGCGGAAACGGATGTTCGTGAGCGAACACACCGAGAACCCGATCACGACCACGGTCGAGACGACCGGACCGGCGCCGACCAGATACAAGGTCGGGGCGACGAGGTTCCACGTCGCCGGGAACCCCCGGAACCAGTGGTCCTCGGTCATCATGTCCGTGCGGGAGAACCACAGCGCCGAGGTGAACACGATCAACCCGACCAGCGCCACGGCCGCCGAGCCCCCGGGCAGCAATCCGAACTCGTGCAGGAATGCTGCAGGAACCACCACACAGGTCACGAAATCGATGACGAGGTCGAGGACGTAGCCGTCGATCTGGGAACCGTCCCCGGACGTCGAGGGCCCGGGCCATGGGGCCGTCGACACCGTCGATGACCTGGGTCGCGAGGAGCCAGATCATCGCAGTTCGGGGCCGATGATCGAGCACCGCCTGGAGGGCGAGCATGCCGACGACGATGCCCATCGTCGTGAAGAGGTGGACCGCCCAGGCCTGACGAAACTCGCTCAGGGTGCACGGGGAACCAGGGGAACCGGTGGAGGTCGATGCCGTCACGTCGCGCAATGTATCCCCCAGACTGGCGGGGTGAAGCTGCAGCGGGCCCTCACCATGACGTGGTATCTCGGGTCGTTGGCGTACTCCACGCTGCGGATCACGCTCGCCCGCCGCTTCCTCGGACCCTACGGGCTGTCGACGCCGGAGCTACGGATGGTCGAGTTCACCTCCCTGCTCCCCTACTCGATCGGCGTGGCACGCGGGGTCACGTCCTGGATCGAGCGGCGTCGGGACCTGGCGATGCGCTGGGCCGCGGTCGCCTCCATCGGCTTCGCGGCACCCGACGTCTACCTCGTGTCGACCACCCGCCAGGTCCCGGTCTGGTTGTATGTGGTGCTCGGCACCTGGGTCCTGACTACGGCCCTCCTCGGCTACCGGACGGATCCGCCGACAGCTCGCCGTGGCATGAAATCGCCCGGTCGACCAAACCAAATGCTGCGCTGCGACGTGTCGTCGGCGTGGTCCTCGCCATCTCTATGACCGACCTCGACTGGACGCCTGATCTCGAGACGCTCTTCCGTGAGCACTACGGACGGCTCGTTCGCGCCCTCACCGTCGTGGCCGGCAATCGCGAGGCCGCGGCGGACGCCGTGCAGGACGCGTTCGTCAAGGCCCACCTCAAGTGGCGCCGGGTGAGCCACTACGAGGACCCCGTCGGGTGGATCCGACGGGTGGCGATCAACAAGCTGCGCGACGAGCACCGCCGGAGCGGTCGTAAACAACGCGCCATGGACCGGCTCCGTGCCGAACCCGAGCAGGTGGCCCCGGAGCCCGAGCTCGACGAGCTCAACAGCGTGCTCGCTACGTTGCCCAAGCAGCAACGAGCGGCGATCGCGCTCTACTACGTGGAGGGTCTCCCCGTGCGAGACGTTGCGGAGGCCCTCGGAATCAGCGAGGGCGCAGTGAAGTACCACCTGCACCAGGGCCGGGAACGGCTGCGAGGCGCCATGGCGTCGGAGGTGAGCGAATGAACGAGTTCGACGATCCTGAACTGAGTCGACTGCTGCGTCGCGCCGCCGGGTCCGCACCGGCGGTCGAGCCCGCCTACGCCGACGTCGAGGGGCGGGTTCACCAGATCCGTCGCCGGCGCGCCGGAATGATCGGGATGGCATCGGTGGCCATCCTCGCCACCGGCGTCTTCGCCGCCGCTCGTCCGAATGGCCCCAGCCGGGTCACCTTCGCGACCGACCCGACCAGCGCCACGACCGTCGAGGTCACGCCGCCGTCGACCGGTCAGCTGATCGTGGAGGACAGCTCCCCGCTGACCACCCAGATCACCCAGAGCACCGAGACGCCCGAGACGTCGCCGCCGACGACGATGTCGCGGCCGTCGGTCGCGGTCGGCACCCGGGCACCGGATGCCACGGCCCCCGGTACGGCGACCAGCACGGCGTCGACCGTCCCCTCGAACACCGCGACCTCGAAGCCCGCGACCACGCCGCCGTCGTCCACCGCCACGACGAACCCGACCACCTCGGGACCCACGACGACCGAGCCTGGGACCACGACGACCGAGGACGATCACAGCGACGACCACAGCGATGATCACAGCGACGACCACGTCGACGACCAGAGCAGCGACGACCACAGCAGCGACGACTCCAAGGAGTCGTCGACCACCTCCACGACGTCCCCCCACGGGAACTCGCACGACAGCTGAGGTCAGGTGTCGGTGCGCTTCTTGGCGATGGCGTGCTTCACCAGTTCGATCAACGCTTGTTTGGTCTCGGGTCGGCTCCGGCAGTCGAGTCCGAACACCGGGGTCGACGGGTCGAGCGACAACGCCTCGCGCACGGCGGCCGGCGAGTGGGCGAGTTGGCCGTCGAACTTGTTGAGGGCCACGACGTAGGGGACCTTC
>JAWKHV010000004.1:0-282317 GCA_041394645.1 Ilumatobacteraceae bacterium
ATGCAGCAGGGCGATGTGATCGACATCGGCTGCGGGACCGCCACGACCTCGTACGTCGAGGTCCAGGGCAATGCGTTCTACTGCAGCCTCGGCGACTTCGTCGCCTATGTCGATTCGGACCTGTTCCCCTACCTGACGAGCGAGCTCGGACAGTTCTCCTTGGCCGTGGTGATGTCCCACGAATGGGGCCATGCCATCCAGGCGCGAGTCGGGTACGAGGATCCCCGGCCCATCTACATGGAGCAGCAGGCCGACTGCTTCGCCGGCGCATGGACGGCCCACGTCGCCCGAGGCGAGAGCGCGACCCTGACGATCACCGACCAGGACTTGAAGAACGCCCTGACCGCCATGATCTTCGTGCGCGACGAACCCGGCACCACGATGGAGGTCGATCCCCTCGCCCATGGCTCGGCGTTCGACCGGGTCGGTGCGTTCGAGGACGGCTTCGTGAACGGCGCCGAGAAGTGTGCGCAGTATCAGGACCAGAAGCCCAAGATCGTCCAGTTCCCGTACGAGGGCTCGTTCCAGGAGAACGCACCGTTCGACGACACCGACGCCGGGATCTTCTCGATCCTGTCGACCACGCTCAACACCTACTTCCCCGCCCAGGTCCCCGGCATGCCGCAACCGACGATCGGCTTCTACACCGGATCGCCGGCCGACGTGTGCGAGCCTCAGCCGAAGTCCACGATCTTCTCCGTCGCCTTCTACTGCCCGGCCAACGACACGGTCTGGGTCGAACAGGACAATGCCCGCACGATCTACGACCGTCAGGACCTCGGCGATTTCGGCGTCGGCTACGTCGTGGCCACGGCGTGGGCCGAGGCCGCGATGGACACCCTGGGCTCCACGGTCACCGGCGAGGAGCGCGCCCTCGCCGCCGACTGCCTCGTCGGCGCCTACTCCTACGACATGCTCCCGGCCAGCGTGAACGGGATCCCGGACGTCGATCCGACGACGAACGAAGGCCTCCGGGCCGTCCTCAGTCCCGGGGACCTCGACGAGGCGGTGTCGACGGCGATCCTTGCCGGCGACGACAGCGAGGACGAGGACGACAACGGAACCCCGTTCCAGAAGATCTCCTCGTTCCGCCTCGGTGTGCTGCAGCACTTCGAGGCCTGCCAGGCCCAGTTCGGCCTCTGAGCGATGTCGCTCCTCGCTGCGCTCGACCTCGGGACCAACAGCTTCCATCTCGTCATCGCTCGGATGAGTGAGACCGGGTTCGAGATCGTCACCCGCCACAAGGAGACGGTGCGCCTCGGTCACGGTGCCGGTGACATGAAGGTCCTCGAACCGGACGCGATCGAGCGAGGGCTCGCGGCGTTGCAGCGCATGCGCCGCCTGGCCGAGAGCGCCGGCGCTCCGCTGCGGGCCGTGGCCACCAGCGCGGTGCGCGAGGCCGAGAACGCCGAGGCCTTCATCGACCGGGCCCTGGCGGAGGCGGGGGTCGAGGTCGAGGTCATCTCCGGCGTGGAAGAAGCCCGCCTGATCCACCTCGGGATCCTCCAGGCCGTCCCGGTCTACGACCAGCGCCTCATCATGTGTGACATCGGCGGCGGCAGCACCGAGGTCCTCGTGGGCGAACGCGGCGAGGTGCTGACCTCCCGGAGCTTCAAACTCGGTGCCGTCCGGCTCACGGATCGCTTCTTCCCCGGGGGCAAGGTCCGTCCCGAGGCCGTGGCGGAGTGCCGCCATTTCGTCCGGTCCAGCCTCACCCCGCTCGAGCGCGAGGTGTCGCAGCACGGCTTCCAGGTGGCGGTCGGTTCCTCGGGCACGATCGAATCGGTCGCCAAGATCGCCCACGCGCTCGGCGGAGGCGCCCCGCTTCGGACCTACAACTGTTTCGAGTTCACCCGGTCCGATCTGCAGGCGGTGCTGAAGGCGCTCACCGCCGCCCCGACGACCGAACAACGGCGACAGGTCCCCGGGATCGAGCCCGAGCGAGCCGACATCCTCGTCGCCGGGGCGTTGATCCTCGCCGGCGTGTTCGACACGTTCGGGATCAAACGGATGCAGATCAGCGAGAACGCCCTCCGTGAAGGCGTGCTGCTCGACACCGCGCTGCGCCAGCGAGGCGGGGTGTGGCATCACCTCGACGACGTGTCACGGCGCGGGTGCGCCATCTCGTCGAGCTCTGCGACGACGACCCGGCTCACGCCGAGCAGGTCGCCCTGCTCTCGCTCCAGCTGTTCGATGCGACCTACGGCCTGCACGGATTGGGGCCGGACGCACGGGACTACCTCGAGGCGGGAGCGTTGCTGGCCAACGTCGGGCTCCTGATCGCCCACTCCAAGCACCACCTGCACTCGTACTACATCATCCGGAACTCCGAGCACCTGACCGGATTCACCGACCACGAGATCGAGATCATCGCCCTGATCGCCCGGTATCACCGCAAGAGCAGCCCGAAAGCCAGCCACCCGGCCTTCGCGGCCCTCTCGGACGCCGACCAGGAACTGGTGCGCACCCTGGCCGCGCTGCTGCGGGTGGCGATCGGCCTCGACCGCAGTCACGACGGCCGGGTCGACTCCGTGCGGGCGGAACTCGACGAGCACGGGCTCGTGCTCCGCGCCACCGCCAAGGCCGGCGCCGATCTGGGTCTGGAGCTCTACGACGCGACGGAGCGGTCGTCGCTGCTCGCCCAGGTCTCGGGCAAGCCGGTCGTGGTGACGACCGGCTGACGTCCCGATTCAGCCCGCCGGAGCGTCCGGGCTGATCTCACCCTCGTTCGATCCGCCGGTCGTGGTGCTGGCCGCAACCGTCGTGGTGGTGGTCGTGCTCGTGGTCGACGACGTCGTCGTGGACGTGGTCGGCGCCGCCGTGCTCGTCGTCGCTGCCGTGGTCGAGGTGGTCGAGGTCTTCTCGGTCGTCGACGTCTCCGGCACCGTCGTCGTGGTGGTGGTCGTGGTCGTCGTCGTGGGCGTCACGTCCCGGTCGAACGGCGGAGGGCGAGCCGTAGTACTCGGGATCGTGCACCCCGTCGAAGATGAACACCTGATCGTTGTTGCG
Organism: Ilumatobacteraceae bacterium; assembly: GCA_041394645.1. Taxonomy (GTDB): domain Bacteria; phylum Actinomycetota; class Acidimicrobiia; order Acidimicrobiales; family Ilumatobacteraceae; genus JAWKHV01. The sequence continues at coordinate 3,010 of JAWKHV010000004.1, forward strand.
GACGAGGTCCGGGAAGTACTCGGCGATGTGCATCGGGATCCGCACACACCCGTGGGAGGCCGGACGGTTCGGCACGTTGCCGGCGCCGTGGACGGCGACGCCGTAGTTGAAGTACACCGGCTTGTACATCCGGCCGAGCGACCCCGTCCGCCAGCCGTCGTCCTTCACGTAGCGCCGATAGAAGGAGTAGACGCCACCCGGGGTGATCGAGGTCCCGGCGAGCACCTTGGTGATCGGCTCCTCGGTCTCGTTCTCCGGCGTGCCCGGATCGATGGTGATCTCCTCTTCCCACTCCTCGCCGGAACCGCTCGAGATGTGGGTGATCAGTTCGGGCTCGTTGTCCTTGAACAGCACGGCGGTCTGGGAGACCAGATACACCTCGAGATGCGTGCTCGTGGCGTTGGGCCGCTTCGGGATGATCTCGATCGGCTTGTGCATCCCGGCCCACGTCTCGGGGGTGACCCGCCCGTCGGCGTCCTCACGGGGATGCCGAGGACGAGCTTCTGGTAGGCCCACACCGCGGCCCGGGTCGCCTCCCCGAAATACCCGTCGGCGGGACCCGGATCGAAGTGGAGGTCGATCAGGCGCTGCTGCAGGTTCTTGACCGCGGTGCCGGCGTTCCCCATGCCGAGGGGCTCGCTGATGGGGCTGAACGGCAGCGTGGTGGTCGTGAAGCCCGGGATCGTCGAGGTGGTGGAGGACGTCGAAGAAGTGACCACGGTCACGTCGGAGGTGATCGACATGTCACTCACGGCAGCGTCGTCCTTCCCACCAGCGGCGATCGTCACGCCCACCACCAGGGCGAAGACGCCTCCGGCGATGATCGCTGGGGTCCACTTTCCGAGACCTCGCGGTTCCACGCGTCACCTCCTCATTCGTGCGCGCGAACAGCGCAGAACGCTATCGAGGAACCGGCGTGATCGACTTCAGCTCGGCGCGAAGCCCCCGCATCTCGGAGATGATCGTCAGGATCACCTTCGGCGAGGCCAGCGTGGAGGTCCCCCGGATCCGCGGGAAGTAGTCGGTCCCGAACTGCACGATCCGAGACCCGAGGCGCTCGGCCCGGATGAGGAGTTCGGCGTCGATGAAGCTGCCCTCGCTCTGCAACTCGATGTGATCGAAGATCGAACGTCGCACGAGCTTGAACGAGAAGTTGACGTCCCGGATCCGCAGCTTGAACAAGGCCCACAGCAGCCCGTTGTAGGCGTGGGTGTACACGGCGCGTAGCAGACCCTCGGTCGTGCGGTCGTGGCGGTAGACGCTGATGATGTCGGCGTCGTACAGCCGCTGGACCCGCACCGCCTTGTGCAGTTCCTTCATGTCGAACGGAAGGTCACCGTCGGAGTAGAGGATCAGGTCGCCGGTCGAAGCGGCGAACCCGCTCTTCATCGCCCCGCCGAGCTTGCGGTTGCGGTCGTGGTGCACCACGCGGATGTGCGGGTCGGCGGCCGCGGCGGCGTCGGCCAGTTCCCCGGTGGCGTCCTTGGACGCGTCGTTCACGACGATGATCTCGTAGTCGGAGATCTGGGCGTCGGCGACGAGCAGGCGGCATTCCTCGGTCGCCGTCTCCAACACGGGGAGGATGTTCTCCTCCTCGTTGTACATCGGGAAGAAGATCGAGAGCGACGGCGGGGCCGGAGAGGTCGGCGACGACTCCGTCGTCCGCTGGTCCGAGGTCATGAGGGGCGAACCTAGTGGCCGCCACGGCGTCGATCCGGTCAAGTAGCGTGGTTCCGGCATGGTTCCCATCCCGCCGCCCCCTGACCGCGAACGGCAGACCATTCCGCCTCCGCCACCTCAGGGACCCGACGTGCTCGGGGCGTTTCCTCGGCCCGGCGAGCTCACGTTGGGCTGGCGATGGGTCCTCACGATCGGGTGGATCTCGATCGTGGTCGGGATGTTCGCCGTGTTCCAGACCGGCGAGACGATCCACAAGCCTCCGTTCTGGGCCGATTCGTGGGTGGCGTTCGCACTGGTCTTCCTGTTGCCGGCGCTGGCGGCGACCGCCGCACTGATGAACGACCGCCGGGCCGTGTGGTTCGGATTCGCCGCCGTCGTGTCACTCCTGGTGTCGGGGCTGGTGGATTGGGGATCGAGTCCAGGATTGGCCGCGCTGATGGTGGCGCTGGCCGTCATCGGACTGCTGACGACCGCCTCCTCCCTCGCCGGGCGGATGCCCAAGTCGACCTGACGTGGCGTCGAGCGCGGCGGTCACGGTTCGCGCTCCGGTGCTGCACGCGCCGGCGCAGGATCATCTCCAGTTCCTTCCCGACGCCCTGATCGAGGTCGGCGCCGACGGTCGGATCGAACGCGTGGCCGCGGCCGAGACCGCCGACCTCACCCGGCCGACCACCGTCCTGCCCCGGGGCCGGGTGCTCGTCCCGGGCTTCGTGGACCTCCACGTCCACGCGCCCCAGTGGCCCCAGCTCGGCACGGCGCTCGACGTGCCACTGGAGCGATGGCTCCAGGAGTACACGTTCCCGCTCGAGGCGTCGTACCGCGACGAAGCGTTCGCCGCTCGGGTGTGGGACGAACTCGTGCCGGGGCTCCTCGCCGAAGGGACGACCACCGCGGTGTACTACGCCACCGTGCATCGAGCGGCCACGCGGTCGCTCGCCGAGGCCTGTGTTCGTCACGGTCAGCGGGCGTTCGTCGGCCGGGTCGCGATGGACCACCCCGACGCCACACCCCCGGACTACCGGGATGCGTCGGCGGCGGCGGGCATCGAGGCGAGCGCGGCGTCGATCGAGGACGTGCGGACCGTCGACGCCGGGCGCGGTCTGGTCCGTCCGGTCATCACGCCCCGCTTCGCTCCGGCGTGCACCGACGCCCTGCTGAGCGGTCTCGGGGATCTGGCGGCCGCCACCGGCGCGCTCGTCCAGACCCATTGCTCCGAGAGCGACTGGCACCACGGGTACGCGATCGAGCGCTTCGGACGGCGCGATCTCGAGGCCCTGGCCGAGTTCGGGCTCGTGCGCCCGCACACCGTGCTCGCACACGCGACCAAGCTCCCCGACGAGGACCTCGACGCCGTGGCCCGGTCCGGGGCGTGCATCGCCCATTGCCCGTTGTCGAACGTCTCGTTCGGCAACGGCGTGTTCCCGGCCCGGCGGGCGCTCGCGCGCGGCGTGCGGGTCGGGCTCGGCACCGATATCGCCGGTGGCGCCCATTCATCGGTGCTGCGCAACGCGGCGATGGCGCTCGACGTGTCCCGCCTCCTCGACGACGGGGTCCACGGCGCGCCCGGCGAGCGCGGTGGCGTCGCGGGCAGCCGGCTCGACGCGACGACCGCGTTCTGGCTCGCGACGCGCGGCGGGGCCGAGGCCGTCGGGCTCGACGTCGGGTGCTTCGAGCCCGGTCGTCCGTTCGACGCCGTTGCGCTCGATCTCACCAGCCTGCCGACGCCGACGGTGGACCGCGACCACGCCGATCTCGACGCCGAGCTCCTCGCCGAACGGATCGTCCGACTCGCCGGCGCCCGCAACGTCGAGACCGTCTGGGTGGCGGGTCGCTGCGTGCGCTCGGCTGGAAGTTCCGTACCATCGGGCCGATGAGCACGCCGTCCATCGCCGTCGTCGGTCCCGGTGCGGTGGGTTCGTTCCTCGCCGCCCATCTGGCAGCGGCGGGACGGGAGGTCGTGGCGTGTGGGCGACGCCGGTTCGAGCGCTACGTGATCGAGTCGACCCAGTTTCCCGCCGATCAGCCCGCACGGGTCGAGATCGACCCGGACCGGGTCGATCCGGTCGACGTGGTGCTGGTGTGCGTCAAGGTCACCCAGACCCCGACGGTCGGCCCGTGGCTCGCGCGGCTGTGTGGGCCCGAAACCGTGGTGGTCTCGGTGCAGAACGGCATCGAGTCCGAGGACCTGCTGCGACCGCTCGCGCCACGAGGGGACGTCGTGCCGAGTGTCGTGTACTGCGGGGTGCAGCTGTTGGAGCCGGGACACGTGCGCCACACGAACTCGGCCCGTCTCGTGCTCCCCGACTCGGACCCGGCCCGGCGGGCTGCGTCGGCGTTCGACGCTTCGATCGTGCGCATCCGTCTCGCCGAGGACTTCCGCACCGAGGCGTGGCGCAAGCTCGGCGTGAACGTGACGGTCAACGGCATCACGGCCCTCACCAACCGCACGACCGACGTGTTCCAGCGCCCGGACACCGGGCGCCTGGCCCGGGACCTGTTGCGCGAGTGCTGGCACATCGCCCGGCTCGACGGCGCCGATCTCGACGACGACGCGGCCGACGAGATGGTGGCCGGACTCATCGAGCGTCCGATCGGGGCGGGAACCTCGATGCTGTACGACCGCCGAGCCGGCCGGGCCACCGAGCACGACGCGATCTACGGCGCCGTGGTCCGCGCCGCCGAGCGGGTCGGGGCCGACGCGCCGTTGGCTCGAACGGTGCAGACGCTGCTGGCGGCGGGCGATCCCGGCTGAGGTCGGCCGGAGCTCACCAGCCGGACGAGCCGAGGTGACGGCGCATCCTGCGTACCCGCATCTGTTCGTGGGCGGCGCGCAAGAGGGACCAGGCCGTCGCTTCACCCGGCACCGCGAGGGCCACGCTGACCCGCGCCGAGATCTCGAGATCGGTGTGCTCGTCGTCGAGCCGGAACGCCACGCCGAGCTGCTGCGCGACCCGTTCACCGAATGCCTCGATGGCGAAGGGGTCGGTCGCGCCCTCGATCAGGATGGCGAACTCGTCGCCTCCGGCGCGTGCGACGAGGTCCTCGGGCCGAGCGAGATTGGCGATCCGGCCGCCGCCGCCCGCAGGAGTCGGTCTCCGACCGAGAAGCCGTAGAGATCGTTGATCGTCTCGGTTCCCGAGAGACTGACGTAGACCAGCGCGAGCGGCTCGGTGGCCGCGTGGATCCGCTCGTCGAGGGCCACCTCGGTCGGTAATCCGAGCAACGGATCCTCGGCGGAGCGGGAGCGGAGCCCGTCCCACATCGTTCCCAGCCGGCGGGCCTCGAGGACAAGTGCGGCCTGCGTGGCGAGCGAGCGGACCACATCGAGGTCGTCGTCACCGGCCCGCTCGATCATCGGGGGTGGATGACCGCGAGGACGCCGTGCGAGGTCCCGCCGGCGGTGAGATCGGCTGAGGAGTGCCTGGGCTCCCGCCCCTCCAGCAGTCGCCGAGCAAGCCGGTCTCGTGGCCGATGCTGCCCCAGCCCCCGCCCGCCGAGCAGGCGGCGACGAGCGCGTTGGCCACCGAGGTGTCGTCGTCGCGGCGCTCGATCCTGCCCTTTCATCGAGGCGGAGGATCCGTGGCGATCGTCGACACGAAGGACCAACACGGCCTGCTCGGCGCCGATGGCGGCCACCGAGCGGCGCATCAGGATCTCGGCCACGTCGTCGGCGACGAGAGCTGCGGACAGCTCGGCCAAACCGGTGTGGATCGTCTCGAGCTGATCGGTGCGCCGCTGGAGCCGATGATGCACCCGCACGCCGAACCCGACCACGAGCAACGCCGGGGCGAGGAGCCAGAGGTTCGCCGCGTCACCGTTGGCGACCGCAGCGAGGGCCAGCCCCAAGCCGGAACTCAGCACCGTCATGAGGATCGACGACGGTGCCGAGGTCCGCAGGGTCTCGCGGATCTCCAGACCTTGGGCGAGACGGAGCGCCACGGCGATCAGCAGCATCGTGGAGCATCCGACCAGCAGCGTCGCCGCGGTGGCGAGGATCCATCCCTCGGGGACGCGAAGGGCGAGTTCGCGCCGGGGCGCCAGGACGGCGAGGACCACCGACGTACCGAGGAGGTACTGGCCGAGGTTGAGCGCGACCTTGGTCAGCGGCAGCCGATCCTGGCGATCATGACCGCACCCGTTCCGGCGACCATCCCCAACAGGACGTCACGAGGCTCGGCGTGGACGACGGCCAGGATCAGCACCGCCTCGTACAAGGTGCACGAGCGCGTGGCGTCGGAACCGGAGATGCACGATCGCCATCTCCGCCGCGGCGAACCCGAGCGCCAGCACCGGTCCGGAGAACGGGGCTCCGCTCACCGACGGGAGCGATCGGATCGTCCAGAGTGCGAGCAGCGAGCCGGTCACGAGGACCGCAACTGCGTAGACGTCGACCGCTCGGAGTGGGCCGATGGATCGGGGACGATGTCGTCGAAGCGGTCATTCCCAGTGATCTCCCGACCAGCGGTTGCCCGACCAGCGGTTCCCGGACCAGCGGTTCCCGGACCAATCCGCCCCGCCGCCGACGAAGTCGCCGAACAACAGGTCGATCGGAGCCAGCAGGAGCCGGAACACCCACCACCCGAGCAGGGGCGCCGTGGATGGGTTGGCCCAGCTCGCGGCGAAGGCGGACAGCGGTCTCGCGACGCTCGCCGTCGTCGACCTGCTCGACGCCGCGTCCCTGCAGGTTCGTGCTCACCCACGGCAGCGCGTGAGCGCTTCCGACGAGCAGCAGCTTGACCTGGTCGGGGTTGAGCCCGGGGCGTTGCTGGAGGAGGCAGGCGACCGATGCCGAGGTCACCGCGGTGGCCTGGCTGGTCCCGGAACCCCGGAACCCATGGTCGCCGAGGCGCGCGTCGGGGAACGTGAGGTCGAGGAGCGATCCCGGAACTCGGGCGCCGACGATGTCGACTCCCGGAGCGATCAGGTCGGGCCGGCGGGCGCCGAGGCCGGTTGCCCCGCTCGAGAAGGGAGCGACCTTCATCGGCTCGGTCGCCAGGGCGCCGACGGCGAGGAACTTCGCGTCGTTGGCCGGGGCGTCGAGGCTGCGGGCGGAATTTCCCTGGTTCCCGGCCGACGTGACCACGACGATGCCGGCCGCCCATGCCCGCCGGAGCGCGGCGGCGACGAGGCCGCCGTCGGAACCGCTCGGCAACCCGAACGAGACGTTGATGACGCGAACGTTGAGCCCGTTGGCGTGGGCGTTCCTCACGGTCCAGTCGATGGCGCCGACGATCGTGGCGACCGACGGCGAGAAGTTCGCCGTGCCGACCTTCACCGAGAGCACTCGGGAGGCGGGGGCGGCGGCCTGGATGAGCGAGGCCATGTTGGTGCCGTGGCCGATCGTGTCGAGACCTCGGAAGTTCGCCGACAGCACATCCGGCGTCGCGTCGAGGCCGATGACGAGTCGGTCGGCGTCGATGCCCTCGACCGGGACCACGCCGGTGTCGATCAGCGCGATGTCGATGCCGGTGCCGTCGCACGCGAGCGAGTCCAAGCCGATGGCGGCCAGGATCCCCGGGTTGGCCGCCAGGACGTCGAACGGCGCCGGCGGCACGGTCGTCGTCGGGGCCGGCACGGTCGTCGTCGGGGCCGGTGCACGGTCGTCGTGGCAGCCAGGGTGGTGACAGGCACGGTGGTGGCGGGCTCGGTGGTGGCGGGCTCGGTGGTGGCGGTGACCGGCGCCGCAGTGGGCGCGGGCGCGATCGTCGTCTCGACGATCGGCTCGACCGCCGTGGTCGACGACGAGACGACCGTGGTCGCCACCGTCGTGGTCGGGGCAGGGGTTCGGTGACGTCGGGCCTCGGCGGGCAGGCCGCCCAGGAGGACCGACGCCGCGAGGATCGAGGGCAGGATCATCCACTTGCGGCGCACCGTCGCAGTGTCGGCCACTGCGAGCGTCGATGGGCTCACAGGTTCGTCAAGTCCTGGGCTGGGACCTCACTCCGCTCGGTGAGCCTCCAACTCTGGCGAGGAGTCGCGGGCTACATTTGAGCCGCTGTTCGGGCCGCATGGGCCGAATGGCCTTTCGCTCATGACGACACCGCATCCTTCGACCGATCGACGACGTGCCCGCGAGGTACTCCAAGACGCGATCCTCGACGTCGCCGAACGACTCGCCGGCGTCGACGGTGCCGCCAGCCTCTCGCTCAAGCGTCTCGCCGAGGAGGCCCAGGTCTCCACGATGGTGATCTACTCCCGCTTCGGCGATCGGTTCGGGCTCGAAGAAGCGCTGGCGGGACGAGCGATCGAATCGCTCCAACGAGCGATCGAGGAGTCCGGCGAGGCCGGATCGACCTCGATCACCGACGTCGGCGCGGCGATCCGTGGCTGGGCCCACGATCACCGGTCTCGATTCTCGTTGTTGTTCCTCACCAGCCACCTCCTCGACGCCTCGCTCCGACCGGAGATCGATCAGGCGATCATCCGGTCCGCACGAGGGGTCGAGAAACAGTTGGGTTGGGCGGTGGGCCGCTCCACTGGCCCTGGGCTCACCGCACTGGCGGCGATGGTCGGCTATCTGACGTTGGAGCTGCGCGAACAGCTCCCGAAACATCAGGTCGAGGCCGGCTTCGGCGACCTGTTGGACGCCTTGGCCGACCTCGGCCCGAACCACTGACTCCGGCGGAGGCGGGTGCTGGAGTCGGTGGAGTTGTTGAGCAGCGGTCCACCCGGCTGCGCATCACTACCGTATAACGGTCATTATTCGACGGCAACCGACCTCGGGTCAAGAACGGTTCCATTCTCCGAGCCGCCAACCACTCGGATGCACCATCGGCAACACTGGGCGTCGCCATGGGTGTCTTCGGATGTGACTTCACGGACCCGGCCGTGTTCGAGAACGGCTTTCCCCACCGGACCTTCACGGGGATCCGCCGCGACTGTCCCGTGGCGTGGCACACGCCCCGCGACGGGGCGTGGCACACGCCTCGCGACGACGACCCCGGTGGCGTCGGGTTCTGGTCCATCGCCTCGTACGGGGCCACGGTTGCCCTCCTCGACGCCGAAGGCCAGCGCGTCGACCACGACGGACAGCTGGCCGAGCGGTTGTGGTCGTCGATCACCTTGGAACTCGCTCGGTCACCGATCGATGTCTCCGGTCTCGACGACGACCGCGCCGCCCGGGTCGCCGCGCACGAGTTCGCCCGTTGGTGCACCCCGACCGCATCGGTCTCCTGGACCCTGCGAGCCGACTACGAACTCGGCGGCCACCGGATCAGCACCGGAGAATCGGTGACCTGCTGGCTGGCTTCGGCCAATCGGGACGAGTCGGTGTTCGGCCGCACGGCGATGGACCTCGACCTGAGACGGTTCCCGAATCCTCACCTCGCCTGGCGCGACGCTCCGCCGGACGCGTTGGCCGACGTGACCCAGCGCCTCGTGGAGTTCGCCCGCAGCGGCGATCGGTTCGAGTTGGTCGCCGAGCCGACCTGGATCCGATCCACGTCGCAGACGGCACTGCTCGAGGCTCCGGTTCGCCGGGTCGGCGGTCGCTGACTTCCGCGATCCTCCGGCGATCGATGTCGGACCCCGGCCGATGTGCCAACCTGGGCCGCACCGTGGAACCGAGCCGCCGACAGGACTATTTCGACACCGCCATCGGGCTGTTGGCGAACGGCGGGGTCGCGACCCTCACGATCGCCGCCCTCTGCGACGGGCTCGAGGTGACCAAGGGCAGCTTCTACCACCACTTCGCGAGCATGGACGGCTTCGCCCGCGAGCTGCTCCAGTACTGGGAGGCCGACGGCAGCGCCCGCCTCGTGGCCGCGCTCGAGGGGGTCGACGATCCCGTCGAGCGGATCTCGGTGCTGAAGGAACTCGGAATCACGACGAACCACGACGCCGAGAGCGCGATCCGGGCATGGGGGCGGAGCTACGAGCCCGCCGCCGAGTGCCAACGTCGGGTCGACGACGGGCGTCAGGTCCTGCTGCGACGGGCGTATCTCGACGTCGGGATCGACGAGCACCGGGCCACGGTCCTCGCCCACGTCGGGGTGTCGATCCTCGTCGGTAACCAGCAGATGGGCCATCCCGTCGATGCCGACGCCGTGGCCCGTGACTTCGACGAGTACGAGCGTTGGATCCTCTCGCTGGTCAGGCGGGCCGAACCGACGCCGTGATCGGCAGGTGCTTGAGGCCGGACACGAACACCGCCTTGATCAGTTCGGGACGCCCGGCCAACTCGATGGTGTCGAGCCGGGGCAACAACTCGCTGAACAACGCCTTCATCTCCATGCGAGCGAGCATCGCTCCGAGGCAGTAGTGCACGCCGAATCCGAACGCCAGGTGCTTGTTCGGCGTCCGGCCGGCGTCGAAGCGGAACGGATCGTCGAACACGTCCTCGTCGCGGTTCGCCGACGGATACGACAACAGCACGGCGTCGCCGGGCTCGAATCGATGCCCGCGTACCTCGTACGGCGACACGGCGTTGCGCATGAAGTGCTTCACCGGTGTCACCCAGCGGATCATCTCGTCGACCGCCAACGGCAGCAGTGACGGATCCTCCTGGAGTCGGCGGAGCTGATCCGGATGCTCGACGAGTGCCAGCAGTCCGCCGGCCATGGCGTTGGCGGTGGTGTCGTGGCCGGCGGTCGCGGTGATCACGTAGTGGGAGATCGTCTCCATCACCCCGAGCGGCTCGCCACCGATCGTGCCGTTGGCGATCACCGAGGCCAGATCATCGGTCGGCTCGGAGCGACGGGCTTCGGTCAGGGCCCCGAAGTAGACGAAGAAGTCCTGGACCACCTCGATCAGTCCGGCCAGGACCTCGTCGGAGCGCCCCATGTCGGGATCCTCGGCGCCGAACAGCTCCTGGGTCAGCTTCAGCATCCGTGGATAGTCGGATTCGGGCAGCCCGAGGATCGCCAGGATCACCTGCAGTGGGTACTGCATCGCGATCTCGCGGGCGAAGTCGTAGGGGCCGTCCATCGCCGCCATCCGGTCGACCGATCGCCGGGCCAGCTCGGCCAGCCTGGCGTCGAGCTTGGCGAGGTTCTTCGGGAGGAACCAGTCGGCGACGAGCCCGCGATGGGCCTTGTGATCCGGATCGTCCATGTGGATCAGGGTTCGCAGCAGATCGCCGTTCTCCTCGCGGTGCCGGTCGGCGGCGAGGTTGGACAGCACCGGACGAGGTTCGTTGCGGAACACCTCCGGATGCAGCTCGATCTCGAGCACGTCGGCATGCTTGGTGATCGCGTGGAAGGGCGCGAAGTCCGATCGTTCGACCAGATGGATCGGATCCTCGCGACGAAGCACGGTGCACGCCTCGTGGAATCGATCGTCGTCCGCGTAGGCGGACGGGTCGAGGAACACCATGCCTGCTTCGGTCGGCGTCATCGCGCCACCCCCAACTCCGGGTTCATCCCCGCGTCCCCCCCGGACCGGGTGCCTGGCGGGCACCATACCATGAGGTATGGCGAGGGAACGACCGGAGGCGCGTCAGCGCCAGTGGTGCGGTCGATGAGCGAGCACGGCCGGCGACGAACTCCGCCGGAGATTGATCGCGGTGGCGACCGAGGCCACGGCGAGGGCGACCGAGACGACGGCCATCGGCAACGCGGCGATGGGCTCCACCCGGTCGGTGATCCAGCCGTTCGCCAGCCGAGCGCCCACCCAGCCGATCACGGCCGAGCCGAGCGAGATGGCGAGGAATCCGAGAAACCATCGACGCGAGGTGGCCACGACGAGCGGCACCGCGACCGCGATCGTCCACGCGACGAGGGCCGCACGAAGGGCCAACTCCACTGCGGGGTCGGCTCGGGCGATCATCGAGTTGATCCGGTCGAAGGTCGGCACCGCCAGGAGGACCACGATCGTGACGGTCGCGGCGAGCCCAGCCGCTCGCCAGCGGTCCGCCACCGAGGGCGGGCCGAGCTTGGACAACGAAAAAGGAGCGGTGCTCACGGGACGATCCTCAGGGTGCAACGGTCTCTCTTCAGCCCTCGATCTTGACACTTCGGGCCGGCGATACCAAGCAGAACTGGCAATTCCTGATCAGTTCGCCGACGACCCGAGGTCCATCGTGCCCGCTGACGAGCACGCCGTGGTGGACACGACGTGTTCGGCCGAGATGTGCGGTGTGCCGTCGACGTCTCGCAGGTCGTACGCCGCAACGATCTCGCGACAGGATCCGTCGACGCCGACGAAGGTCGCCTCGACCTCGCATCCCGTTCGTCCGGGCTGATCCGGAGCTGTGTCACAGACGGGCTCGAGCGCGTCGATTCGGTCCACCGTCGCCCAGATCTCGGCGAAGGTCTCGAAGTTGCCGTAGCCGCCGGCCAGATCGGGATGGAGCTGATCGAACGCACCGAGGGCATCCCCGACACCGAGCGCCCGGAGGTACGTCTGCACGACCGCCACCGCCTGGCGCTCGACCCCGCGCTCCGGGATGGCGAGGGCGGGGGCCTGGGCCGCGGTGACGATCGGCGCTGCGGTCGCCACGACCGAGACGGGCGGGGCAGGTGGCTCGACCACGAAGGTGGTGGACGGTTCGGCGAACGGAGCGTCGGGCACGTCGGCGTCCGAAGGAACGGAGACGACCGGGGAAACGGTGGCGACGGACGGCCTCGTCTCGGTCGGGCCGTCGGCGGAGGCCGTGGGCTCGGGTCCAGCCGACCAGGTCCCCGTGCGCGGCGCGGCGGCGATCGACGACGCCGCGACCACGGCGGCGCCGAGCACGACGATGCCGACGGTGTTCCGGCCGATTCGCGCCGTCGACGAGCGCAGCCCGGCCCACAGGTTCTCGCCACTCATGGACCGGACCATGGTGGGCCGATGTGCCCGATGTCCCTAATCTCGTGCCATGTCCGAGGCATACATCGTCGAAGCAGTCCGCACCCCGGTCGGCAAGCGTGGCGGCGCGCTGGCCGCTGTCCATCCCGTCGACCTGGGCGCTCATCCCATCAAGGCCCTGATCGAGCGGTCCGGCGTCGACCCCGCTGCGGTCGACGACGTCATCTACGGCAACCTCGATTCCATCGGCCCCCAGGCGAATTGCATCGCTCGGAGCAGCTGGCTCGCCGCTGGATTCCCCGAGCACGTCCCGGGCACCACCATCGATCGCCAGTGCGGGTCGGCCCAACAGGCGGCGCATTTCGCCGCTCAGGCCGTGATGTCGGGGACGATGGATCTCATCGTCGCCGGCGGGGTGCAGAACATGTCGATGATCCCGATCAGCACGGCCGCCCTCGTCGGCGAGCAGATGGGCCTGCCCGATCCGGCCCACGGCTCGACGGGTTGGGTCGAGCGGTACGGGATGGCCGAGGTGAGCCAGTTCGCCGGCGCCGAGATGATGGCCGAACGGTGGAACCTGAGCCGGGAGGATCTCGAGGCGTTCGCGATGGAGTCGCACCGTCGGGCGCTGCAGGCGCGCGAGGAGGGGCGCTTCGACGCCGAGATCGCTCCGCTGAACGGCCTCACGTTCGACGAAGGTCCGCGCGAGCCGAACCCCCAGAAGATCGCGTCGTTGCCGACCCTGCGGCCCGGCGGCCGGATCACCGCCGCGGTGGCGAGCCAGATCTCCGACGGCGCGGCGGCGCTGCTGATCGCCAACGACGACGCCGTGAAGCGCCACGGGCTCACGCCCCGAGCTCGGATCCACTACCTGGGTGTGCTCGCCGACGATCCGCTGATGATGCTCTCCGCACCGATCCCGGCCACCAAGCGGGCCTTGGAACGCACGGGCCTGACGACCGACGACATCGACCTGGTCGAGATCAACGAGGCGTTCGCCCCCGTGGTGCTGGCCTGGTTGAAGGAGACCGGATTCGATCCGGCCAAGGTGAACGTCAACGGCGGGGCGATCGCCCTCGGCCACCCGCTCGGAGCCACCGGGGCCCGCTTGATGACGACCCTGCTCCACGAGCTCGAGCGCACCGGCGGACGGTACGGCCTCCAGACCATGTGCGAGGGTGGCGGGCAGGCGAACGTCACCATCATCGAACGCCTGTGAGCCCGGCGAGCCGGCGCAACGCTCTGCGCCGGCTCTGACGAACACCGAGCGAAGCAGAACCGCCCACTGGTGTCTTCGGTCTTGAATGCCTTCTGAGCGCGACTTTCCTCGCCCCCACTCGTCGTAGTCGTACCCTCACAAATGTCCTGTGGCGGACAGGACACGAAGGAGTACACCCCCTCATGCTCGACGTAGCAGTGGTTGGCGTGGGCAAGGTCGGTGCGACGCTGAGTGCGGCGTGGCACCGCGCCGGGCTCTCGGTGGGCCTCGTCGCCCGCAACCTCGACAGCAGCACCATGTTCTCGATCGCGGCCGAATTCGGGCTGCCTCGGTTGTATCTCCCCGAAGCGGCGCGCTCGGCGCGAGTCGTCGTGGTGGCGGACCCTCGGGAGTCGGTGGCCGACCTCTTCGAGGACCTGCGCGGGGTCCACGCCTCGGCGATCTTCATCGATGCGGCCTCCGGGCCGTCGGACGGGGACCGGTTCGGCGCGATGCGATCCCTGACGACCGGCGCTCCGGTGTACCGGGCCTTCAACACCTTGGGCTGGAGCGACTTCGTCGACCCGACCTACGGCGGCGAGCTCCCCGACGTCTTCTACGCCGGGCCGGACGACGACGCCCGCGACCTGGTCGAGGGACTCGTCGGATGCCTGGCCATGCGACCGGTCTACGTCGGCGGCTACGACAACGTGCGCCTCATCGACTCACTCGCCGAACTCCGTGACGCAGTGCAGGCGGTGCGACCGGGACGCAGGTCGCGGTCCGCCTGCTCGAACGGCTGAACTGACCCGGGACGCTCGGCCTCACGGACTCCCCGAACGACGTCCCGGTGACCGAGACCACGACGTCGTCGTCGTCGACGACGAGGAACCGCTCCCATTTGTCGAACGTGGTGCAGGGGTGCGAGATCCCGAAGCCCACGAGATCGCCGGGAGCGGCTCGGTCGGAACCGGGGAGCGAGATGTAGCTGTGCTGATCGGCCAAGCCGTCGACGCTCCACCCCGCACAGGCGTGGAGCGTTCCGTCGCGAGCGATGCGACGCAGGGGCACCGGCAGCCCGGCGTCGAACGACACATCCCGGCGGCCGGCGTCGACGAAGGCCCGGTCCGGCTGGTTGCGTGACAGCACGTGACCCCAGACCTCGATCGCGGCCTCGAAGGCAGGGAGCGACCAGCCCGGCCGAACCGCCGGGGAGGTCCGGGCGTAGATGCCGTGGTCGTGGGTCAGGTAGCAGCCGGACCGGAGGACGAGCACTCCCCCGAGTTCGTCGGCGACCGACCCGAGCACGTCCACGACCCGATCGAAGTGGATGCTCCCGCCGGCGGTGAGCAGCGTCGACGCCGGGCGTCCGGCGACCGTGGTGGTGGCGAGCATCCCCGCATCGGCGAGGATCCGTGCCGTCGCCGCGACCCGGCCGAGCAGTTCGTCGACGTGGGCGAGGGCCGCCTCGCCCCGGCCGGTCGGCCCGCTGCCCTCGAAGGTGGCCAGCCCACCGAGTCGCAGCTCCGGTGCCGCGGCGACGAGGCGCGCCACGGCGACCGCGTCGTCGACCGTCATCGCTCCGGTGCGGCCGCCGGCCAACTCCACCAACACCTCGCCGGGCGGGCCACCGGCGGCGCGCACGGCGTCGATGGCGAGCTCGACGGCCGCCGCGGAGTCGACGTACCAGCGCAACGTTCGCCCGTCCTCGCGACGGACGAGCAGTTCGGTGAGGGCGGCGACGTCGGTGACCTCGTTGGCGATGAGCACGTCCCGCACTCCCCATTCCCACAGCTGGGCGGCCTGCCACGGAACCGCAGCGGTCATCCCGGCCGCGCCGTGCGCGAGCTGGAGGGCGACGAGTTCCGGAGCCATCGTGGTCTTGGCGTGCGGGAACAGCAGCACGCCGTGCTGCTCGCAGTAGCGCTGCATCGTGGCGGCGTTGCGTTCGAGGGCGGACCGGCGGAGGACCGCCACCGGCGTCCCGAGCGGATCACGCCCGAGCTTGCGCCCGACCGGATCGGCGCCGTCGAGCGGAAGTCCTTTGGCGGTGCGCATCCCGCCATCGTCGCGCGCACGAGCGCGCGATCGGGGCGCTCAACCAGCGGCGCAGGAGGTGAGGGCGATGCCGTCGGGGGATCGAGTCGTGCAGACCGCTCCGTGGCGCATCAGCTCGTCGATGGCGGCACCCGCCGCAGTGTCCACCCCTGGGATCCAGACGACGTGGGTCCGGGCGCCGAGGATCAGTTCGTAGTACCGGTCCGGATCGATCGAGCCCGCGGTCCACAACGTGCGTGGCGTCGCGGATGCGATTCCCGCCGGTAGTGCGTCGGCGTCGCCGATGCTCGCCGACAGGTCGCCGCCCCCGCACGCCCGGATCGCCGACGCGTACACGCTCGAAGCGAACACGACGCGGTCGCCCGATCCGGTTTCGTCGGCCAGTTCGTGCGCGAGTGGGCACCACCCCGAGCCGTACCCGTACTGCGTGTCGAGGCGCTCGAGGCTGCCGAACAGGGCGATGCCGAGCAACGAGGTCACGAGGACGCGATTCCACGCCTCGATCTCGGCGACGATCACGGTCGCGAGGACGAGGACGGCGGCGGCGACGAAGTAGCGCGGCACGAACAGGTTGCGCACCGGGAGCGCGGCGAGGCAGGCGGCGAACCACATCAGGGCACCACCACCGAAGGCGCGCAATGGGCGCTCGTGATCGAAGGCCAGGCCGGCGAGCAGCGTGGCGCAGGTCAACAACAGCGCAGCTCCGGCGAGCGCCCGGCCCCCGGGCAGCTGGGCCAACGTCATCCGGATCCCGCCGAACTCGCTCGTCGCCACCGCTTCGGCCGCGCCGGACTGCAGCGTGGCGATGGCGACTCCACCGACGACGACGATCGCCGCAGCGAGGAGCTCGCGACGAGCCGTTCTCGCCCACTCCGGGAAGGATGGGCGCCGGGTCCGACGCAGGAGGCTGACCAGTCCGACGACGCCGACGAACATCGTCGAGGGATGGACGAACGCCGCGAGCACCGAGGCGACCAGCAGCGCCCGGAACCAGCCCCGATCGGCCGGGGCCCGCCGGGCCGTCTCGTCGAACGCGATCGCCAGCCAGATGGCCACGGCAGCACCCAGCGCCGCGGCACGTGCGTCGATGGTCGCTTCGCGGACCATCGGCGTGACGGCGACCGCCACCGTGGCCATGGCACCGAAGGCGCGCCGGCGGCGCGATGCGGCGAGGTGACCGATGCCGAGCACGACCGCGAGGATCGACAGCGTCGAGATGGTTCGCAGGCCGGCCAGGCCGGCGCCGGTCGCGAGATGGGCGATGCGCACCACCGCGTAGTAGACGCCCATGCCGGGATCGAGGCTGAGTCCACTCACGAAGTCGGTCCACGACGAGGTCGTGGTGAGAACGGTGAACGACTCGTCCATCGTCATCGGCCGGTCGGCCGCCTTGGCGGCGAGCCACGCCACCACGAGCATCGCCGGAGCCGCCGTCGCGAACGCTGCGGTGATCGCCGCGACGGCGCGCGAGGATCGGACCTCGGAGCGCCCCGCGAGCCGACCGCGGGGAGCGGTGCGAACCGCCCCGGTCATCGCATCGCCTCCACCCGATCGTCGCCGATGTGGTCGATGTGGTCGAGCCGTTCCGAGAGATGGTCGAGCCGGCGCCGCGTCGCCGTACCGAGGTGGAACGTCTCCTCGAAGTAGCGCTTCGCCTGGGTGGCCAGCATGCCGAGGCTGACCAGCTGGATGGCCACGATGGTGCCGATCCCGCAGGCGACGAGCAGGGCGCCGTGATCGGCCCAGACGGCATGACCGGCCGTGTGCCAACGCTCGCCGAACGATCCCGCGCTGTCGAGGAAGGTGCCGGCGAACGACGCCGCGCTCCAGCATCCCCCCACGAGCGTGAGGAGGCCGACGACGAGGCCGGGCACGACGAAGAACGCGAGTGGCCGGAAGAGGAAGCTGGCGAACAAGAACAGCTTGGTGGTGGCGCTGACCTTGAGGCTGACCCGGCGCGAGGCCATGCGCGCTTCCTGCTCGCTCCAGTCGAGGTGGGCCGGGATCTCGATCACCCGGGCCCGCAGGATCTGGGCCTTGTAGAGGATCTCGGCGTTGATCTCCGGACCCATCGACTTGAGGTTCAGCGACCGGACGAAGGGGCCGTCATAGGCCCGCACCATCCCGGTCACGGTGGTGACTTCGTGGGCCGAGCTGACGGCGAGGAGCTTGTTCGCGGCCCGGCTCATCGCCTCCCGCCGGAACGGGATGGCCGTGGTCCGGCCGTCGCGATGGTACGGCGAGGCGACGACCACGCGGGCGTGCTCCTCACGCAGCGTCCGGATCATTCGTTCGATGTGGTCCGGTGAGTACGAGAGATCGGAGTCGAAGACCACGACCACGTCGCCCCGGGACGCAGCGATCCCTCGCCGCAACGCCTCGCCGAGCCGGAAGTTCACCGGGTTGTGCAGCACACGGACTTCGGGCCGATCGAGGGCGAACGCCTCGGCGATGAGCCCGGTGTCGTCCGAGGAACCGTCGTTGACGATCAACAACTCGAACCGGTAGTCCTCCGACAGCGAACCCAGGTGTGCGTACAGCGTCGTCAGGGACGACTGGAGCATCAGTGCTTCGTTGTACGCCGGGACGAGCAACGTGACGAGCGGGAGCTGCGGCGCCGACATCAGGCCGCCCTCGACGGCTCGTCGGTGGCGGCGGTCTCGCCGGCGCGGGCGACGTCCCTGACCGGCAGCCCGCCTCGGCGGGCCAGCGATGCCGCATGACCGGACATCGGAAGCACATCGAACTCGTCCACGAGGACGCGAAGGCACCGGGAGACGACACGTCGCTTGAGCGCCGGACATCTCCATCGCCGGGAAGAAGCGCAGCGCATCGACGTCGTCGGCACCGACCACGTCGAGCGGGTGGAGGAGGATGCTCGGCTCGACACCGGCGAACCGGCACGCCCGCAGACCGTTGCGGAAGTAGGCGACGGCGAGGTCCTCCGAACGACCCGCCAGATACAACACGTAGCTGAGGTGGAACGGCACGCGGGCTCCCGGCAACACGGTGACCGGGATCTCGACGAGCTGATCGCCGTCGATCTCCCACGAGTACGCCTTCAGCGGTTGCAGGCCGTCGCGCCAGTGGCCGAAGAGGTGCTTGCGCTCCTCCCGCTGGGCGGCATCGAGCTTCGCGGAGCGGAAGTAGAAGCGCCGCGCCAGTGGCCCGATCACGGTCGGCAGCGTGGAACAGTCGTACCGGTATCCACGATCGTGGAGGACCCGCAGCAGCGTCGGCGAGAGGCTGTAGCCGGGTCCTCGGAAACCGCTCGGGCGCATGCCGCACGCGGCCTCGATGGCGTCCTCGGCGTTGCGGATCTCCTCGACGATCTCCTCGGGCGAGTAGCGGTGCAACCAGGGTTGATGCTTGAACGAATGGTTGCCCACCTCGTGGCCGGCAGCCGTGATCGAGGCCAGCGCATCACGGTTGACCTCGAGCGCCGCATCCTGCCCGACGACGAACACGGTGATGGTGGTCTTCAGTTCGTCGAGCAGCTCGAGGAAGATCGGCACGACCTCGGGGAGGTACGTCGGATGGTTCTCCCAACCCTCGTCACCGTGGGTCATCTGGTACGCCCACAGGTTGTCGAGGTCGAGCGAGAGCGACGCGACGCGAGCGGAGTCGTTCATCGCAGCTCGTCCACCAGCGAGAGGGTGTCGTTCATGTTCAGCGTCGAGAACGGCAGGTTCGCCGAGCCGAGGAGCTGCAGCGACGGGATCGACGTCGTCGTCGACGGCATGGTGCGCGAGTAGCCGAGCGTCGGGATCGCGTAGACCTGACGAACCCGGGAGACCTCGAACGCCTCGATCTGCGACGGATCGAAGTGCGGGTACATGCGCTGCAGATAGCGCGAGTACTGGAACCTCAGCTCCTCGTCGCTGGCCTCGAAGATCGGGTCCTCCGGGGACACGTACTTCGGGAGGTACACGAGATGCTTGCCACCCAGCTCGGCGGGGTCGACGAACGAGGTCATCTCGACGACCGCCGTGAACGGCGTCGCCCCGTCGGTGATGTACGTGAGGTAGTAGTCGGCCAGGCGCTGCGGCAGCAGCATCGAGGCGCACACCACACCCTGGTAGCGCACGGAGCGCAGCCGATTCCGTTCGGCGTCGGTCAGGTCGAGGCAGAGCCGAGCGGCGAGCGGCGCCGCCGTGGTCACGACGACCCGGTCGAATCGCTCGCTCCCCTGCTCGGTCACGACGACCTGATCGAGTCCGTTGGACTGGACGGCGATCACCGGGGTCGAGGTGAGCAGCTTCACGCCTTCGTGGGTGAGCTTGGTGGCCACGGCGTCGAAGATGCGTGCCGCGCCACCGGGCACGTAACCGAACCGCTCCTCGCTCAGACCGGCGCGGCGGGCGGCCGTGAGCCGTCGCATCGTGGCCCAGATGAACGCGGCGGACGTGTCGGTCCACGCCGTGCCGAGCTTGGCCCGCAGCAGCGGGACCCAGAATCGATCGAACGCCTTCCCACCGCTGCGCCGCCGGAGCCAGTCGGCCACCGGGATGTCCTCGAGCGGGGTCCCATCGGTGATCCGGCTGCCCGCCACGACCGTCGCCCCGATCCGCATCGTGTCGATCGGACTCAGGCTCGGGAGCCTGAGCATCTCCAGCGGCGACGTCGCCGAGCGCAGCCCGTACGTCTCGCCGGCGTAGAACCCGGTCCTGGTGGTCTTCCAGACCACCTCCTGGTCCAGTCCCACCCAGTCCAGGAGGGCCCGGGTCCGTGAGTCACTGGCCAGGATGACGTGATAGTGCCGATCCCAGACGATGTCGCCGAGCGACCAGGCGCTCGCGAGACCGCCGATCTCCGGCGCCGCCTCGAACAGGGTGACCTCGTCACCTCGCTCGGACAGCTCGCGGGCGACCGCCAATCCCAGCACGCCGCCACCGACGACCGCCGCTCGCCCCATACCTCACGCCTCCTAGCTCACAACTCGAGCACCTTCTGTGCTTCGAGCCGATAAGACGCTCCGGTCCGGGGACATATGACGTCACCGTCCGGAAGTAGTCCTTCGATCGCCCGGGCGATGGGGACTCCGGCCCGGCTCACGGCACCGATCGTGCGGGCCGGATTTCCCACGACGAGGTGAAAATCGGGCACGTCGCGGGTCACCACCGACCCCATGCCCACCATGGTGAAGCGACCCAGCTCCAGACCGGGCCCGATGACGGAGCGGGCCCCGATGGTCGTGCCGTCGCCGACATGGGTCGCCAAGGTGTCCTCGGTCGGGTCGGACGGGAACAGCTCCATCCAGGTCCGGCGTGGTGGCGGGAACCGGTCGTTGGTGAAGGTCACCCCGGCGGCGAGCATGACGCCGGTCCCGAGCGTGACGCCGTTGCAGACGTAGACGTGGCTGTTGAGCTTGCAGCGGTCCCGATGGTGACCCCGTAGGCGACGTAGGACGAGCCGCCGATGATGCACGACTCACCGATCGTGGTCTGCGGCCCGCGCACGTGAGCGTGGTGCCAGACCGACGTGCCGGCGCCGAGGACGACGCCGTCCTCGACGATCGCGGTCGGGTGGATCCTCGGAGCCTGGGAAGGGTCCTGGCTCACGCGCCGAGCCGAGGCCGAGGCCCAGACGGGCGCCAGGTAGATCGCTTCGACCACTTCGGACGTTCGGACGGCGTCCGCTGCGGTGCACAGCGGGCGAGCGGTCGTGCCGGTGCGAACGATCTCGGCAGCGTCGACGGGTCCGCCCATGGCGATGAGCTTGTCGTACGGCTCCTCGATCTCGCGTTGGGCACCACCGGTCGTGAGCACGGTGCCGCCCCAGCCGACTCGGACCTCGCCCTCGCTGCCCACGGCGCGCAGGAACCAGGGTTGCTCGGCCGGTTCGTTCCAGGACAGATCGATCGTCGCGACGACGTCACGCTCGGTCTCGAGGATCGATGACGGCGGCGTCCTCGACGCCGTACCCCTGCTCGTCACGCAGGTCGATGCGATGGATGATCGAGATCTCGCCGACGAGATGGCGCACCAGGTCGACGGCGTGGTGCCGTTGTCCATCACCACCCGCCGCCCGCCACCGCTCGATCGGAGTTCCACCTGCCGCGCATGTCCACCGCCGCCTTGAAGACGACCTCGACTTCGCGGATCGCCCCGAGTCGGCCGGCCTCGATCGCCGACCGGGCCGCCGCCACACCGCGGGCGAACCGGAACTTGGTGGCCATCGCGAGCGGGGTCGTCCCCCGATCGGCGGCGTCGGCGAGTGCCTGGACGTCTTCGATCGAAGAGGCGAGCGGCTTCTCGCACAGGACGGCGATCCCGGCTGCCAGCAGCCGCTCGGCGACCGGCCGGTGGGTGTCGGGCGGAGTGGCGACGACCGCGAGGCGGGGCTGAGCCGCGATCACGTCAGCGAGATCGTCCACGGCGCGAACGTCCGAACGCCCGAGGTGCTGCGACCACGCCGCCGCAGCACGTCGACACGTCGTGGACGGCGACGACGGCGAGCTCGGATCGAGTCGAGAGCAGATCGGCGTACGCCTGGGCGATACGACCGGCGCCGACCATTGCGATGGGCAGGGGTGCGCCGTGGGCGCCCGCTTCGGTCATGCCGACCCTCCGGCCGCGTCGCCGACGGCGGCCGCGATCCGCGACGTGCTGCTCGGTGAGCTTCTCGTTCCAAGGGAAGGACGACGCACGTCGCAGCCCTCGTACGTCCCGGAAGCGATCGGGGTCGTAGTCGAGCGCCTCGGGACGGGCGATCGAGAAGGGCCATCCGCTGGTCCCGAACGTGACCCGGTCGGCGATCACCTTGCACTCGAAGGCAGGCTTGCGGACGTATCGGGGTGCGGAGGCCACGCCGTACTGCGCCGGGCAGGCCGCGACGGCGGCAGGACCGCCCGGTACCACCTCCGGGTCGATCCGCAGCGACCCGCCAGTAGGAGCAGCGATCGCCGGTGCGCACCTGGGGCAGGTAGACGCCGGGCACGCCGACGAGGTCGCGGGCCAACGACTCGGCGTTCTCGATCCGCCGCCGCACCCCTCCGGCGAGCTTGGGGAGCTGGCCGAGCAACACTGCGCTCTGCAGCTCGGTCGTCCGGTAGTTGGGCGCGAGGAACTCGTGATCCGGCCCCGATTCCCCGTAGGGCCAGCCCTTGTTGACGAACAGCCGCGTCCGGCGGGCGAGGGCGTCGTCGTCGGTGACGACGAACCCTCCTTCCCCGGCGGTGAGGTGCTTGCCCTGTTGGGTGCTGAAGCAACCGATGTCGCCGAGCGTGCCGACGGGCCGCCCCTGGACCGTGGCGCCGTAGGCCTGCGCCGCGTCCTCGATCACCCACAGACCCCGCTGCCGACACCAGGCCGCGATCCGGGTGATGTCGGCGGGATTGCCCAACAGATGGGTCACGATCACCGCTCGCGTCCGATCGCTGAGCCGAGCCGCCACGGTGTCGAGCGTGACGTTCAGGCTCACCGGGTCGACGTCGGCGAAGACCGGGATCACGCCCTGATAGAGCAATCCGGTGATGGCGCCCATGTCGGTGATCGCGGTCGTGATGATCTCGTCGCCGGGCTCCAGATCGAGAGCGGCGACGGCGGCGTGCACCGCCGCCGAGCCGGACGAGCAGGCGATCACGTGCTCGGAACCGAGCAGGGCGCCGAACTCCGCCTCGAGCCGCTTGGTCATCGAGCCCTTCGTGGCCGTCAGCGTCCCCGACGCCAGGACATCGGCGAGCAGTCGCAGCTCGTCCTCGTCGAACGACCGACCGCTCCCATCCTGGTCGCTCGGCATGATCGGTTGCACGAGCGCGTCCGTGCGCGCCCCTGCATCACCTCGTTGTCGCGTCACCCGCTCGCCCTTTCTCCGCTGAGAGTGGGCCACACGCTACGCAATCGAGCGGCCGTTGCGGGGTCGTCCTGCAGATCGGGTGGACTCGACACCCTCGCCGCAGGTCAACCGATCGTCACCGCAGCGAGGTCGACGCCCACCGTGACACGACCGTCGTAGCCACCCTCACGGACGTCGGACTCGAACGCCGCTTCGTGTTCGGCCCCGTTGGGCGCCGGGATGAGGTGGGTCAGCACGAGGTGTCCGACCCGAGCCCGAGCCGCCAGGCCGCCGAGGGCCACGGAGTCGGCGTGGTACTCGAAGATCCGTTCGAGCGGGGAACCGGCGACAGCGTCGCGGAGCTTCGAGGCACGGCACACCTCGTGGACGAGCACGTCAGCGTCGGTGGCGAGTTCGGCGACCTCGTCGCAGACTCGTGTGTCCCCGGAGATCACGACGACGCCATCGGGAGTCGTGACCCGGAACGCAACCGCCTCTGGAACCGGCTCGTGGTGGACGGCCACGGCCTCGACCCGCACGGTCCCATCGTCGCTCCGCCACACCTCGGTCGGGGTCGTCGGCACGTCGAACGGATGCAGGGCGATCTCCGGCGGCGACGGTTGGACGTGCTCGACGCGCAGCTGCGATGTCATCGGCGAAGGGTCGAACATCCGCTCGGCGAACCGGGTGGCAGGCCCGCACGGCGTGGATCGGCAGGAGGCCGGCCGGATGGGCGATGCGCTCGATCAGCGCGTCATCGCCAGGTCGGCCAGCCCGGTGAGGTGATCGCTGTGTACGTGGGTGAGAAAGACCGCCGTGAGCTCGTGGAAACGACAGCCGGCTTCGACGAGCCGGAGAACCGTGGACCGACCTGCGTCGAACTGCAGCGCCACGTCGCCGCAACGCACGAGCGTTCCGGGACCGGCCCGACCGGGACTGGGGTGCGGCACACCGGTGCCGGTCAGCGTGACGACCGTGGTCATCCGACGCACCGGTTGCGGATCGTGCCGATCCCCTCGATCCAGGTCTCGAGCACGTTGCCGGGCTGGAGGGAGCGCGGCGGTTTGCGGGCCATGCCGACGCCCGAGGGCGTGCCGGTGAAGATGAGGTCTCCCGGGAAGAGCGGCACGACACCGGACAGCTCCGCAACGAGGCGCGGGACGTCGAAGATGAGGTCGCTGGTGCCGAGTCCTGCACGACCTCGCCATCGACCGAGCAGCCGAGCGCGAGGTCGTCGCGGTCGGGCACCTCGTCGGGGGTGACGACCCAGGGACCGATCGGGGAGAAGGTCCGGCGTGACTTCCCGAGCGAGAACTGGGCGCCGGCGGCGAACTGGAGTTGGCGATCGC
This sequence comes from Ilumatobacteraceae bacterium, assembly GCA_041394645.1. GTDB lineage: Bacteria > Actinomycetota > Acidimicrobiia > Acidimicrobiales > Ilumatobacteraceae > JAWKHV01. The sequence goes on from JAWKHV010000004.1 coordinate 27,799, forward strand.
TGATGTCCTGGCCGACCGTGAGGCCGGCAATATGGCCCCAGGCGTCCGCTTCGGCGACACGGTCCGCGGTGCGCCCGATGACGACGACGAGTTCGACCTCCCAATCGGTGACGTTGCCGACGACCTCGATGTCGCCGAAGGGATCGTTGAGCGATCCCGGGAACTTGGTGAACGTCGCCGGAACCTCGGGCGCCGCCATCCCTGACTCCTCCGCGTGCGCCGGTAGTTGAGCCCGATGGCGAACACCTGGCGGGCCGTGGCACGGGGCAGCGAAGCGCAGCTCGGGTCGAGTGGCCCCGTCGGAGATCACCGAGTCGGCCCAGTGAGCACAGGCATCCCAGTCCTCGTAGACCGACATCGGATCCGGCCCGAAGCGGCCGTCGGATGCAATGGCGACGTCCGCGACCTCGTCGCCGAGGACGAGCACAGCGCGACCGGCGAGATTGGCGAGTTTCATGGGCAGGCTCCTGTCGGGGCGGGATCGGATCGAAGTGCCGCTCGGAGCGTCGCGAACAGCCGGTCGGCACCGGGACGGTCGGTCGCGGTGCCGTAGATCGAGAAGTCCGGGCGCTCGAGGCACCATCGAGGGTGCCATGTTCGTCGAACCAACGGCGTTGGGTCTCGTCGGGGTCGTCGAGGACGACGACGAGGCCGCCGATCGCGGCGAACCAGGCGAGCAGATCCGCGTCGAGCGGCGCGACGAGTGCGGCGTCCGTGGCGACCAGGCGCGCCAACCGACGCCGAACACGTCGTCGAACGGGCGGCCCGACGCACTCCCCTGCACGAAGAGATGCCCGGCGTGCGGGGTGCTCGCATCCAGGAGGCCCGCGACCAGACCGGGCTGGGCGCCGGGCGGGGTCACCTCGTCGGTCACCATGGCGCCCATCGCGGCGTCGCGTTCGGCCGCGGCGACGGGGTCCGGGATGCAGATCACCTTGCCGAGTTCGACGGCGAAGTCGATCGAGGTCCGCACGTGCGGGAGGCGCTCGGCCTCGAAGGTGTCGAGGAGGGCATCGTCCGCCCGGCCGTCGAGCACGAGATCGAGCTTCCACGCCAGGTTCATCGCGTCGCGGACTCCGCGCACATGCCCTGCCCGGCGAACGGCGGTGTCTGGTGAGCGGCGTCGCCGGCGAGGAAGATTCGCGCGTCACGCCAGGTGGACGCGTAGCGGGCCTGGAATCGGTACTCGGCGCTGCGCTCGAGCAGCGCGTTGTCCGGACGGACGTCCCAGCGTTCCAACAGCGCCCAGGTGTTCGCCTCGGTGGTGAACGCCGCCGGGTCCTCGTCGGGGAGGCGCATGAACTCCCACCGTCGACGCCCCGGCCCACCCGACACGAGCGTCGTCGGCCGAGCCGGGTCGCAGATCTGCAGATTGACCGGGTCGTAGACGCGGGGCTCGTTCAACCGGACGTCGACGACGAGCCAGTCGTAGAAGAACCCGAGGTCGGTCATCTCGGTACCCAATAGGTCGCGCACGGTGCTCCGAGCACCGTCCGCCCCGACGGCGTAGCGGGCCCGGACGGTGGCGCCGGCGGAGTCGGTGAGCACGACCGATTCGGCGTCCTGATCGAGCGACACGACCTCGACACCGCGCCGTATCTCGAGCGTCGGCAACTCGTTCGCGCGGCGTTCCAGCAGGGCTTCGAGATCGGGTTGGTAGAACATCGACGAGATCGGCCAGCCCGACGGAGAGTCACCGACCATCCCGAAACGCAGCAGCACCTGACCGGTGGCGCTGCGCCATTCGTAGACGTCGGCGGGTTCGATCATGGTGCGCAACTCGTCGCCGATCCCGCAGGACTGGAGGATCCGGCCGACCTCGTGGTCGAAGTGAACCGCACGGGGCAGTGGATACGGCGCCGGCTGGCGCTCCAGCACGACCACGGTGCGGCCGCGTTGGGCGAGTTGGATGGCGAGGACCAGGCCGGTCGGACCGCAGCCGACGATCGCCGCGTCGAAGATCGGGTCGTTCATCTGCGGACCCCGATCACGCCGAACGCAGGCGCTGGTGGCCCCAGGCCGAGATGCGGTCGTAGCGGCGATCGTCGTCCCAGTCCTCGGTCACGAGGCGAGCCCCGTGCCCGATCTCGACCTGGAACCCCGCCGGGCTCTCGACGTAGAAGCTGAACATCCGGTCGTTGTCGTGGGTGCCGAGGCCGTTCGGGATGGGCAGGTCGGTCGCCCACGCCCGATCGAACGCCGAGCCGACGTCGTCGCGCTGGTTCGTCTCGAACATCACGTGGTGCAGCTTCTGCGGTGGCTCGAACGGGAGCTTCGCGAAGGCGAGCGTGTGGTGGCGGGCGTTGCAGTGGAAGAACTGGACCTCGAGTTCGAAGCCCGGGGCGAGCTCCGTCTGCAGCCAGTCGGAACGGCGTAGTCCCAGGCCCTCGGTCGCGAAGCGGCACGCTCCGTCGAAGTCCATGACGCCGAACACGACGTGGCCGAAGCCGACCCCGTCGGTGAGGAACCCACCGGGGACGAGCGGCAGCTCCGGAGCAGCAAGGGCCTCCAGACCGAGCACGACCTCCACGGGCACGCCCCACGGTGCAGGCGTTCGCACGAGGCGCTGCACGTGCCTCGCCGAGCACTCGTCGGTGGAGCCGACCTCGAGCACCGCACCGAAGGCGTCGAGCCGGGCAACGGTGCGGTCGAACGCGTCGGCGTCGACCGCTTCGAAGCCCACGAACGTGGCATCGTCCACCGTGCCGGGTGCGACGAGGAGGCGGTGGACCTTGGTGTCGTTGCGCCACACGGTGACGTCGCCGTTCCCGCCACCGGGAGCGAGCCCGACGACGTCGGCGAAGAACGCACCGAGCGCGCCCGGGTCCGGCACCTCCAGGCCGAGATAGGCCGCTTCGAGATCGTGTTGCATGACGGTTCCCCTGTTCGGTGTTCAGGATTCGGAACCCCACATCGCCTTGCCCAGCAAGGCGTGCAGGGTTCGGAGTTCGTCGCGCGACAGCTTCGACCACTGGCCACGGTGGAACTCCTGGACCTTCGGTGTGACCGCTGCGAAGACACGCTGCCCGTCGGCGGTGGCGCGCACGAGGACGCTGCGGCGATCGGCCGGGTTCGCCAGACGCTCGACGAGCCCCGCCCGCTCCAAGCGATCGACGAGCCGGGTGATGTCCGACGCCCGGGTGAGCAGCCCGTCGGCGATCGCGCCGAGCGGCATGCCGGACTCGGCGTCCTCGGCGAGGCACAGCGTCCAGAGCGCGACGTACTGCTGGTGCGAGATGCCCTCGGCCCGGCACAGCTCCTCGATCACGTCGAGCGAACGTCCGGCGAGCAGCACCACGTTGAGGTGGACGTCGCGAGCGAGGACGAGATCCTTGGGCTCCCGCCCGGCTGCCCAGATGGCGCGCACGGTCGCGTCCCGATCGATGTCCAGTGCCCCCGACACGAGGCGAACTCTACGTTGCAACGTTATCTGTTGCAACGTCTTTCTCGCGAGAGTTCGGGAACCTGACTCGTACGTTGTGCGTGTATGAGCGTGGGACCCGACTCGATCTCGCACGCTCGTGCGACGCCGGCGTGGCTGATCGCCGCGCTCGCGGTCGGGGTCGTCGTCGCCATGGACCCGGGCGGTTGGTCCCCGTTCGGCCCGGCGAAGTGGCTGGTGGTGAGCGTGATCGGCGTGGCGATCGCCGCTGCCGGCATCGCGTCGCGCCTGTCGGCGGACGGGCCATCGCCGCTGACCCGTCCGGAACGTCTGCTGCTCGTGGCGCTGCTCGCGTTCCTCGCGCTCTCGTCGGTCCGCGCCCTCGACGGGCGGTACGCGTGGTGGGGAACGCCCGAGCGACACTTCGGCACGCTCACGTGGTTGCTGGTGATCGGCGCCTACCTCGCCGGGCGGACGCTGCCCACGGCGACGGACCGCCGAGTGGTCGCCCGGGCGATGGTGGTCGGCGGGTCCTGGATCGGGTTGGCGGCGACGGCGGAACTCGCCGGCCGTCCCCTGGTGGCCCTCGCCGCAGCAACCGATCGCCTCACCGGACCGTTCGGATCGGCCGCCTACCTCGGAGCCGCAGCCGTGCTGTTCGGTGGTGCATCGTTCGGCGTGGCGACCGACCGGTCCGAGCCGACGAGCTGGCGATGCGCTGCGCTCGGCGCATCGCTCGGATGCTCGCTTGCCGTGCTCGGCTCCGGGAGTCGCGCCGCGCTCGTCGGTGCGGTCGTGGCGGGTGCCGCTCTGCTCCGGCAGCGTCGGGTGCGCGGCTCGGTGATCGCGGCGGTGGTCGCCGTCGCCTGTGTCGGTCTCGCCGTCGCGGCCTCGGCCGGTGTGCTCTCCCGTTCCCACGGCTGGGGGTCGCGGCTCGACGAGTGGCGGGTCGCGACCGCCGTCATCGCCGAGCATCCGTGGACGGGTGTCGGACCCGAGGGGTACCGGCTCGCCTTCGCCGAGGGCGTCGACGACGCCTACGAGCAACGGTACGGCCGCGACGTGCTCCCGGATCGGGCGCACTCAGCGCCGCTCGACGTTGCCGTCACGCTCGGCGTGCCGGGCGCCGTCGCGTGGTCGATCGGCGTCGCCGCCGCCCTGCGCCATCTCTGGTCGCTGTCGCGCCGACGAGCCTCGTCACCGATGGTGGTCGGCCTCGCCGCAGGTTGCATCGGATACCTCGCTCAGCAAGTGCTCCTGTTCCCGCTCGCCGAACTCGACCCACTCGTGTGGGCGGTGGTCGGACTGCTGATGACGGAGTCGCTCGGCACCGGGGCACCGGCGCGCCCGACGTCGGCGCGGGTGACGCGGTCGCAGCGAGCGACGGCGCGCCTGGGTCTGGCCGTCGCCACCGTCGCTGCCGTCGTCGTCGTCAGCGTGATGAGCGTGCGAGAGGTCGCGGCGGACCGCCTGGCGCAGCGGGCCCGATCGGACGCCACCGCGCTGGCGGCGGTCGATGCGGCGGAGCGGGCGGTGTCGATGCGCGGCGACATCGTCAGGTACCGCCTGCTGTCGGCCCGTCTCCACGAACGACTCGGATCGTTGGCCGGGCTCGATGCGGGTCTGGCCGAGGTGGAGGCCGCGCTCGAGATCAGTCCCCTCGATCCCGTGGCGCGTGCCGAGCGGGCGAGACTGCTCTCGGTCCGGACCAGCATCACGGGTACGGCCGAGGACGGTGCGGCGGCGCTCGACGCCTGGCGAACCCTCGTCGGCGAAGATCCGCACCACGCCGACTGGCAGCTGGCGTTGGGCCTCGCGGCTGCGGCGGTCGATGACACCGGCGTGGCCAGGGCCGCGTGGGAACGCGCCGTCGCGTTGTCGCCGGGCGACGACTCGGCCCGGCGTTTGCTCGACGGACTCGCGGCCGGATCGGCGGCCGGCGCATGAGTTCGGAACGAGATCCGCTCCTGCGGGGTGTATCGGACATGGATGCACTGACGATGTCCGGAGCGCAGCGCCAAGCTCGCGGCGCGCCACCACCGGCGGACGAATCCGACGCCCTCGTCTGGGCCGAGACGACGCTCGCGTTCGAGGACTTCTACCGCGCCCAGCGCCTCGGCGTCGCCCGGGCGCTGTCGCTGACGCTCGGCGATCGCGAGCTGGCAGCCGAAGCGACCGACGAGGCGATGACCCGCGCCTATCAACGCTGGGGGAAGGTCGGACACCTCGACAACCCCGGGGGGTGGGTCTACCGGGTCGGGCTGAACTGGGCCCGATCCGCACTGCGCAAACGCGGCCGTCGCGAGCGCAGCGAGCCGATCCGCACCGACGCGCCCACCGCGTTCGAGCCGAGCGTGGTGCGAGCCCTCCACTCGCTCCGCGTCGACCACCGAGCCGTCGTGGTCTGCCGATTCCTGCTCGGCTGGTCCGAGGAGCAGACCGCCGACGCGCTCAAGATCCGCCGCGGCACCGCCAAGAGCCGTACCGCTCGGGCGCTCGCCCAGCTCCGCACGGAGCTCCATCACCTCGATCCGAACTCCCCCCTCCATCCCAACGAACGTCTCGATCCGGAGGTCGACCGATGAACGACTTCGACGACCACCTGCGCACCGAACTCGGTGCCGCAGCGTCCCGCCAACAGCTTCCCTCCCGCGGCCTCGCCGCGATCATGAACGACGGCCGCCACCGGTCCGAGCAACGAACGGCCCGCCTGGCCATCGGCGGCGTGGCCGCGGCCGTGGCGCTCGTGATCGGCAGCGTCACCTACCTCACCCGTCCCGACTCCTCGACCGTCTCGACCGGCGTGGCCGACGACAGCGGCGTTCCTTCCGACGACGCTCCTGCTGGCGGCCCGGATTCCGGATCCGTGCCCAGTGCGCCCGGATCCTCGTTCTCGTTGACGGGCTCCAGCCTCACGTGGAACTCGGTCGAGGTCGGTTCCAGTGAGGCGCTCACGTTCGGGACCCGACCCGGGGTCCGGCTCGACGACGGCTCGTACCTCCAGGTGTCGAGCGCGCCCGGTCCGGCCATGACGCCCCGACGGACCTTGTGGCGCAGCGACAATGGGCTCGCTTGGACCCAGGCCGGCGAACTCCCCGTCAGCGCCTTGATGGGCAGCGGCCTCGTCGCCGGCGCGGACTCCCGGCTCTACGCCGTCGGCACCGCACCGGGCGAGGCCGCGGCGGGCCAGGGCACCGGCGGCGATCCTGTCGCCGTGGTGTCGTCCGACTCCGGCGCGACCTGGGACCAGGTCGACATCCCGTTCGACTCGGCGGCGATCGAAGCCTCGCGCGGGGTCAGCAACATGCTCGTCCAGATGTGGGTCGCCGACGGTCCCGCCGGCACGATCGTCGCCGTCCAGCCCTTCGCCTACCCGGATCTGTCCGAGCTCATCGAGGGCGCGACGCGCGAGACCCCGTACATGATCACCGCGACCGGGCTCGAACTGCTCTCGGACGAGATGACCTGCGGCGACGGCCCGACGGCCACGAGCACGCCGGACGAGACGACGACGGTCGTGTGCTCCAACCAGCCCGTCGAGGGAGCGAGCTACCGCTGGGAGGACCTGCCCATCGACACCGAGGCACTCCCCTACTTCGGCGGCCGCCGGATCCTGCTGTACCGGATGGCCGACGATGGCACGCTGGAGACACTCGCACCGATCGAGGTCGACGAGTGGACGAACGTCAACAGCGTGCGCGGTTCGGCCACCGGATACCTGGTGACCGGGAACCACTTCGCCGACGACGGCATCGGGATCGTCACGTTCACGGCGGTGAGCACCGACGCCACCACGTGGACCCTCCGCGACGACCCGTTCACCAACGATCGTCGTGATCCGGAACTGTGGGGAGACGTGTTGACGTCCCTGTCGTATGACCAGGCCGGTGAGAGTTTCGTCTCGACCTTCGATCCGACGACGTCGGCGTGGTCCCAGACCCCGCTCCGGCCGTTGCTCGACCAGCTCGGCGACGGGTCGACCGTCCTCGGGGTCGACGGGTATGCGTTCGTCAACCAACTCGCCGCGGGCGACGAGGGCGTGAGCCTGTTGGTCTCCTACACGACGGGATCGGAAGCCGAGGCCATGGCGGCCGAACGGGGCATCGCCACGACGACACCGGGCACGGTCCCGCCCGGAGCGGCCACGACCGTTCCCGGCAGCCCGACGGCGACCACGTACCTGGTGCTGCGTTCGACGGACCTCCAGACGTGGAGCGTCGAGCAGCTCCCCGAACTGGCGAGCCTCGGCACGGAGAACGCGGTGCGGCTGCTGTCGCTCGACGGCAAGGTCACCGTCGAGGTGAAGCGCTACCGGACCGACGACGCGACCATGGACACCACTTCGGCGACGACGTTCCTGATCGGCACACCGACGGGCTGAGGGCTGCTGACCGCCCGGACGTGCTGAGGCGGGGGTCGGGGGTTTTCCGCGGACTCCCCGACCCGTGAATCAGCGATGCCGGACGGAGTACTCCACGGACTCGCGCAGGAAGGCGGCGACGACCTCCTCGACCGTGGAACCGTCGTGCAGCTCGAGCGGTGTGGCGGGCGCGAGTGCCGTGTCGTCCTCGTCTGGCGGTGCGCCGCCCGGCGAGGAATCCGGACGCGGCAGCAGCTTGGCGGCCAACTCTTCGAGACTGTCGGCCAGGACGTAGGCGTCGGCACCACCGTCGAGCATCCGCTTGACCGGGCCCCGGCTCTCGAGGTCGAACACGGCGTCGTCGAGCTCGACGACCACCACCCGGGCAGCCTGGAACCTGCGGCGCAGCCTCCCCAACATCTGGGGGCTGACCGGAGGCGAGAGCACGACATCGGCCCGCTCGACCTCGTCACGGATGTCGACCACGCGGGCCCCGAGCAGCTCGGCGAGGTGCTCGCGTGCGGCCCGCTTCAGCGGAAGCGCCGCGATCACCACGGGCCGGCCACCGGCGACGATCTCCGGACGATCGCTCATGATCCACTCCTCATCGCGTCGAGCGTACGACAACGGTCCCCCGGAGTTTTCCGCGGAAAACCTGGGCAGCGTGGCCGCCCCGGAACCCTGCGACACCCCTCGTACATCGTCATCCTGTCGAACGGGACCAGGGAGGACGACGCAGATGGCGAGCGCAGCAGCCACCGAGCTGATGGAGACCGAACTCGGGGCGTGGCCGGGCGAACGGCTCGAGGAGGAACTCGTCACGCACGCAGCGCGAGAAGCCGTCGGCACGGCGCGGATGCTGGGCGTGCTGGCCGAGGTCGATCGGCGGCGACTGTGGGCGGACTGGGGCTGCCGCTCGGCGGTCCATTGGCTCTCGTGGAAGTGCTCCCTGTCGCTCCCGGCGGGTACCGAGCGGGTGCGCGTCGCTCACGACCTCCGGGAACTGCCCGTCATCGCCACCCGGTTCGGCGAGGGCCGGCTTTGCTGGTCGAAGGTGCGAGCGATCACTCGCGTGGCCCGTCCGCACGATGAGACGGGCTGGGCGGACATCGCCGAGGCGGCGACCGCCGGCCAACTCGACCGACTGGTGCGAGCCGCCCGGTACGTACGCCGCTCAGAGGTCGCCGAGCAGGACGAGATGGTCGCAGCGACATGGGAGACGAACCCGAACGGCTCGGTGACGGTCACCCTCACCCTCCCCGCCGACCGGGCCGCCCAGGTGCTGGCGAGCCTCGACGCCGCCACGGTGCCCGAGCGGGGCGTGCCTCGCCATCGGAGCAGGGCGGCTGCGATGGAGGGATTGCTCATCGGATCGCTGCGCCCGGCGGGCGAGACGATCGTGCACGTCGACGGTCACGGCTGCCGGGACGAGCACGGCATCCCGATCCATCCGGCGCTCGCCGATCAGTTCTCGTGCGGCCACCCGGTCACCACCGTGGCCCACGACGTGCTCGGCCCGGACATCGTCCGGACCCAGCCTGCTCCCTCGAATCGGCAACGACGCCGACTCGCAGCGAGGCATCGCACGTGCCAGTTCCCGGGGTGCCACCACGACGGCGACTTCGATGCGCATCACGTCATCGAACGCCGCCGCGGCGGCCCGACCGCGCTGTGGAATCTCGTCCGGTTGTGCCGCTTCCACCACCGGCTCGTCCATCTCCACGGCCTCCTGCTCACGCTGCACCCGGATCGGTCGCTCACCGTCGTATGGCCCGACGGCACGCCGCTCGATCGGGGACCTGACGCGGACCGACTCCGCGAGCACGCCAGCCGGCTGGACGAGGCCGAGCAACGAGCGATCGCCGATCCACATCGAATCACCGGCGTGTGGGACGGCAGGCGACTGGACGTGAACGACGCACTGCTCGGCCTCGGGGTGATCGGGTGGTGAAGCGGTCGGCGTCAGCCGGACGCTTCGGACGCGTGCACGACGTACCGGCCGGGCAGCACGGTGTCGAGGGCGACCCTCAGGAGGCGAGGTCGGCGTCGGACAGATCCGCCCAGCGGAACTCGACCGGCTTGCCCTCGGTCATCGAGAACTCGGCCACGGCGAAGTGGGCGGTCCCAGGTGGTGGCGTCGATGTGGATGGTCGAGGAGGAACGGTAGGTCGTGTAGCGCTCCACCTGTGCCACGGGCACGGCCAGACGCCCCCACATCAGCGACGTACCGTCGAAGGCAACCTCGGGATTCGTCCGCCGGTTCCGGCCCGTCCCCCAGATCCAGAACCAGAGCAGCGCGCCGATGCTGCCGAACAAGATGAGCACGCCCAACGCGTTCCAGGGATCACTCGCCACCGCCACGACCACCAGGATCACGACCAGCGGGATGACGTACCAGCGAACGAACAACCGCATCCGGCGCCGGCTCCCCTCGTCGTCGGTGTCCCGCCGCCAGATCGTCCGTCCCTCGCCCTGCATGTCCGGAATCTAGCAACCACGTGGCACGATCGATTCCGTGAGCGATCGGGACGAGGCACGGCTCGAGGACCTCCGCCGGCTCCGGCGTGTGAGGGACCGCATCGATCGCGACTACGCCCAGCCGCTCGACGTCGAGGCCCTGGCTCGCGGCGAACACATGTCGGCCGGGCACCTCAGCCGACAGTTCCGGGCGGCCTACGGCGAATCGGTCTACTCGTATCTCATGACGCGGCGCATCGAACGGGCGATGACCCTCCTCCGCCGGGGCGACCTGAGCGTCACCGAGGTCTGCTTCACCGTCGGCTCGTCGTCGCTCGGCACCTTCAGCACCCGCTTCACCGAACTCGTGGGCATGTCGCCGAGCGTGTACCGGCGCGACGGCGCACGCGCCACCGAGGGCATCCCGGCCTGCGTCGCCAAGCAGATCTCGCGTCCGATCAGGAATCGAGAAGCGACCGACTCGCGGCCTGCTTAGCGTGGCGCGTATGAACCTCTCGATTCATCACGCCTTCCTTCCCCACATCGACGCCGAGGCCTCGCTCGCGTTCTACCGAGACGTGCTCGGCTTCAGCGTCGTGAACGACGTCGGCTACGGCGACATGCGCTGGATCACGATGGCGCCTCCTGGCTCGGCGGGGGCCACCCTCGTGCTCCAGCCCCCCACGGCCGATCCCGGCATCACCGACGACGAGCGTCGGGTGATCGCCGAGATGATGGCGAAGGGCACCTACGGGATGCTCGTGTTGTCCTCCGACGACCTCGAGACGGCGTTCGCCCGGATCCAGACCGGCGACGTCGAGATCGTCCAGGAGCCGATGGATCAGCCCTACGGTGTCCGGGACTGCGCGCTGCGGGACCCCGCAGGCAACATGGTCCGGATCCAACAGACCTCCTGAACGGAGCACACGACCTCCATGGCCGCGAGCGAGCAACATCCTGCCGACAGCCACGACACCATCCGGGTCGTCGGCGCCCGGGTGAACAACCTGCGCGACGTCAGTCTCTCGATCCCGAAGCGGCGTCTCACCGTGTTCACGGGCGTCTCCGGTTCCGGCAAGAGCTCGCTCGTGTTCGGGACGATCGCAGCGGAGTCGCAGCGGCTCATCAACGAGACCTACAGCGCGTTCGTCCAGGGCTTCATGCCGACCCTGGCCCGTCCCGAGGTCGACGTGCTCGACGGGCTCACGACCGCGATCGTGGTCGACCAGGAGCGGATCGGGGCCGATCCCCGTTCCACCGTCGGCACCGTCACCGATGCCAACGCGATGCTGCGGATCCTGTTCAGTCGCCTCGGCCAGCCGCACATCGGGCCGCCCAACGCGTTCTCGTTCAACGTCGCGACCGTCCACGGCAGTGGTTCGCTCCGCGTCGACAAGGGGGCCAAATCGAGCACGGAGAAGCGCTCGTTCACCAGGGCCGGCGGCATGTGCACCACCTGCGAAGGCCGGGGGTCCATCTCCGACTTCGACCTCACCCAGCTCTTCGATGCCTCGAAGTCGCTCAACGAGGGCGCGATCCAGGTCCCCGGGTACACCGGCGACGGTCACTGGACGCTCAAGCCGCTGACCGAGTCGGGGTTCCTCGATCCGGACAAGCCGATCGGGAAGTACTCCAAGACCGAGCTGCGCGATCTCCTCTACAAGGAGCCGACCAAGATCAAGGTCTCCGGGATCAACATCACGTACGAAGGCTTGATCCCCAAGATCCAGAAGTCGATGCTCTCCAAGGACCGCGAGGCGATGCAGCCCCACATCCGGGCCTTCGTCGATCGGGCGATCGCGTTCACGGTGTGCCCGGATTGCTCGGGGACACGGCTCAACGAGGCGGCGCGCTCCTCGAGGATCGCCGGCGTCAACATCGCGGATGCCTGTGCCATGCAGATCAGCGATCTGGCCGACTGGGTGCGGACGCTCGACGAGCCGTCGGTGGCTCCCCTGCTCGAAGCGATCCAACACACCCTCGACTCCTTCGTCGGGATCGGGCTCGGCTACCTCTCGTTGGAACGCCCGTCGGGAACGCTCTCGGGCGGCGAGGCCCAACGGACCAAGATGATCCGTCATCTCGGGTCGTCCCTCACCGACGTCACCTACGTGTTCGACGAACCCTCGATCGGGCTGCACCCCCACGACATCGAACGGATGAACGAGCTCCTCCTCCAGTTGCGGGACAAGGGCAACACGGTGCTCGTCGTGGAGCACAAGCCCGAGATGATCGCGATCGCGGATCACGTGGTGGACCTCGGGCCCGGCGCCGGATCCCACGGCGGCACGATCTGTTTCGAAGGTCCGCTCGAGGATCTACGAGCCAGCGACACCGTGACCGGACATCATCTGGACGACCGGGTGGCGTTGAAAGCAGCGGTTCGCACGCCGACCGGGAGTCTGCCGATCCGAGGCGCGGACCGGCACAACCTGCGCCAGGTCGACGTCGACATCCCGCTCGGCGTGTTGTGTGTCGTCACGGGCGTCGCCGGATCGGGCAAGAGCTCGCTCGTCCACGGCTCGCTGCCGAGCGACGCCGGCGTCGTGACCGTCGACCAAGGTGCGATCAAGGGATCGCGCCGCAGTTCACCCGCGACCTACACGGGGCTCCTCGAACCGATCCGCAAGGCCTTCGCCAAGGCCAACGGCGTCAAACCAGCGTTGTTCAGCGCCAATTCCGAGGGCGCCTGCCCGACCTGCAACGGCGCCGGGGTGATCTACACCGACCTCGGGATGATGGCGGGTGTCGCGACCACGTGCGAGGACTGCGAGGGCAAGCGGTTCGACGCCTCGGTCCTGGAGTACACCTTCGGTGGGCTCGACATCGCCCAGGTGCTGGCCCTCCCCGTGAGCGAGGCCCACGAGTTCTTCGGCTCCGGCGAGGCCAAGGTCGCGGCGGCGCACAAGATCCTCGGTCACCTCGTCGACGTCGGACTCGGCTACCTCGCCCTCGGACAACCGCTCACGACCTTGTCGGGCGGAGAGCGCCAGCGCCTGAAGCTCGCCACCCATCTCGGCGATCCGGGCGGCGTCTACGTCCTCGACGAGCCGACCACCGGGCTCCACCTCGCGGACGTCGAACAGCTCCTCGCGTTGCTCGATCGGCTCGTGGAGTCCGGCAAATCGGTCATCGTGATCGAGCACCACCAGGCGGTGATGGCCCATGGCGACTGGATCATCGACCTCGGCCCCGGCGCCGGCCACGACGGTGGCCGGATCGTGTTCGAGGGAACGCCCGCCGATCTCGTCGCCGACCGGACGACGCTGACCGGCCGGCACCTCGCGGCCTACGTCGGAGCGTGATCCTCAGGTCCGACGGGACCGAGGATGGTGGCGGGCGGCCGGCATCCAGTTGGGTCCGGCGGTCGCGTCGATCCGCTCGACGAACCGGTCACTGACCGAGCCGACGAGCGAGACCAGCGACCGCGTCGGTTCGGCCCCGAAGGTGCGCCAGGCCAACGAGGCCAGGTCGTCCAGGCGGTCCTCGAGTTCTTGGCGGAACGCGATGCCGGCGGCGTTGACCGATCCGTCGCTCGCCCAGCCCCGACGCTCCAGCGAGTCGTAGGCCGCCGACAGTGCGGCATCGTCGGCGCCTCGGCTGCGGGGCAACCAATCGGCTTCGTAGGCCCGCCACGCGCCGTCGAGCACGCCCGCCTCGATCGGGCCGATGTCGTGGGCGACGTGGAGCGCCCAGTGGGTGTCGCCTCGCCACTCACGGATGCAGTTGATCGCGAGCCAGGCGGAGATCAGCGGGTCGCTCGGACGGGGTCGGGCCCGTTCCGCGGCGAACAACGGCCGGGCGCCGAGCGGCAACGCGTCGGCCGCGGCCCACAACGCCGGTGCCGAGCCCGCCAGCTCGTCACAGATCTCGGGTGCGTACTCGCGCAGCCCCTCGACGACCGCACGATCACGGGCATCGGCGACTGCGTCGAAGGTGGTGTGCTTCCGGCACTCGTCCAGGCACACCGAGATGAACGCCGGATGGATCGAGTAGAACGCCGCCGTCACGACGTCGTTGCCGGCCGGAGCGAGCATCGCCGCCCGGCTCGCGATGTAGTAGCCGAAGCCGTTCGGGACGCCGAGCGCGGCGTAGTTCTCGATCGCTCGCGGATCCCAATAGATCCAGCCGATCAACCGGTGGGACTCGAAGCTCGCGGCGCGGGTGAGCTCGCGCCAGTCCTCGGCGTCGAGCGTCACGAGGTACTCGCGATGAAGTCGGCGAGCACCCGCGCCAACCGGGGTCCGCGGTCCTCCTGGAGGAAGTGACCGCCACCCTCGATCGTCGTGTGCGCCTGCCCTGCGGTCCCCGGGACCTTGGCCAGGAAGGGTGCATCTCCGCCCTTGGTGATGGCATCGGAATCGCTGAAGCAGCACAGGAACGGCCGATCGAACGAGGACAGCACCTCCCACGCCGCAGCCTGATCCGGCGCCGCGGGGTCGTCGGGACTCGTCGGCACCAGCGACGGGAAGATGCGCGCTCCCGCCTTGTAGGTGTCGTCGGGGAACGGGGCGTCGTATCCGGCGATCACCTCCGGGGACAGATCGGTGGTGCACCCCCCGTTGATGATCATCCCGACCGGGAAGACCTCGGTCTCCTGGGAGAACTTCTGCCAGGCGAGGAAGGCGTCGCTGGCGGGCCCGTGGCCGGTCGGGAGCCCGGTGTTGCCGACCGCCACCCGCGCGTACCGCTGCGGTGCCGAGGCCACCAGGCGGAGTCCGACGAGACCGCCCCAGTCCTGTCCGAAGAAGGTGATCCCATCGAGGTCGAGATGATCGAACAGCAGCGCCGACATCCAGCCGACGTGGCGGGCGTAGGTGTAGTCGCTCAGTTCGGTCGGCTTGTCGCTCCGGCCGAAACCGACGAGATCGGGGGCGATGACCCGATGGCCGGCCTCGGCCAGGATCGGGATCATGTGCCGGTAGAGGAAGCTCCACGAGGGTTCGCCGTGCATCAGCAGCACCGGTGTGGCGTCGGCCGGTCCCTCGTCGAGGTAGTGGACGCGCAAGGTGCCACCGTCGAGATCGGGGATCTCGGCATAGTGCGGAGCGAACTCGTAGTCGGGCAACGCGTCGAAGCGTTCGTCGGGGGTGCGCAGGACCTGCATGCTGGGACTCCTGATCTGGGTCGGGACGGGCGAGTCTGGGGTCGTGGGAGGGCGGGCGGTTCAGGCGAGCTCGACCCGGTGGAGGTCGTCGCCGACCTCGATCCGGCCGGCGAACGCCTCGGCGGCGAGCGACCGCCAGATGTCGCGCGTCGCCTCGTCGGCGGGCGGGAACGCCGGCACGTAGTGGGTCAGCACGAGCGTCGTGACGCCCCCTCGCGACGCGGTCGCCCCGGCCTCGGCGGGCGACGAGTGGTAATCGAGCGTGTCACGCATCCGCTGCAGCGGGATCTGCTCGATGACCTCTTTGCGGATCACGGTGTGAACGAGGGCGTCGGCGCCCCGACACAGCGAATCCAGCCCGTCGCACGGGACGGTGTCGCCGGCCACGACCACCGACCGGCCGTCGTGGTCGAACCGGTACCCGACGCTGGGTTCGACGGGGCGATGGTCGGTCGGCGCGGCCGTGATCGTCACCGCGCCCCCGAGCTCGACCGGGCCCGAGGTGAGCTCGATCACCTCCACCGCCGGTGGCGCCTCGAGGTCGGCGTGATGGGCGATCCGATAGGCGACGTCCGGCGCCAGCGCCGCGAGCAGGTGGTCGACCACCTCGCGCGTGCCGGGAGGTCCCACGATGCGCAGCGTCACCGGCGTGAACGACATCACCCAGGTCGAGGTGATCACGTCGTTGAGGTCGGTCAGGTGATCGCTGTGGAGATGGGTCAGCAACACCGCGCTCAGCTGTCCGAGCGGAACTCCCGCGGCGGCGAGGCGCATCAGCGCTCCCCGTCCGGCGTCGACGAGATAGTGCTCGGTTCCGGCCGAGACCAGGGTGCACGGGCCGGCGCGGTTCGGATCCGGGAGCGGGCTGCCGGTGCCGAGCAGGGTGATCGCCAGGCTCACTGCCGGCTCATCTCGGCTCGGGCGTTGGCCTCATCGGTTCCGGGCGCTGCTTTCGAGACGAGCTGGATCTCCACCTCGTGGAGGACACCGGTGAAGGGAAACGGACTCTCGTAGCTCCGGGAGACCGCCGAGCCGTGGTCGTAGCCGACGCTCGCGCCGACCGACGACATCATGCGCATGAACAACGGCAAGTCGGCGCGGCCGCACGCACGGCCGTCGACGAACACCTCGATCGTGCCGGTTCGCGATCCGGTGCGGCGCGCCTCGAGCCGCAACGTCACGTCACCGGCCGGGAGCTCGACATCGGACGACACGATCGTGTGATCGTCGAAGGCGTTGTAGTCGACCACGAGCCGCTCGTGCTGGACGAACACCGACACGCCGGAGTTCTCGGTGCCGGTGGCGAACAGCACCCCCTCGTCGCCGGCCGCTCGGGTCACCCGGGCGGTCAGATCGAAACTGCGGCCACCGATCGACGCCGACGCCTGGGCCGCGATCGGCGACATCGGCGGGCGATACACGTAGCGCCGGTCGACGGGATGGGGCGATCGAGCACGGAAGCGGGCGCCGAACAGCTCGAAGCCCCGGTCGTCGAGCGGCAGCACGCCGTGACGCTCGGCCTCCTGCCACCAGAGTGCGATCAACGCTTCGAGCCGCTCCGGTTCGGCGGCCGCGAGGTCGTCACATTCCGACGGATCGACGTCCAGCCGATAGAGCTCCCACGGCTCGGTGTCGAAATCCGCGCCCGGCACGTGCCGGCACACGGCCTTCCACGTCTCGCCGTCGAGTTCCGCGACCAGCGCCCGGCTCCCCGTCATCTCGAAGTACTGCAAGGTGTTGGTCGGCGGACGTGAAGGATCGGCCAGGACCGGCGCGAACGAGTGTCCGGTCACCGGGAGCTGGCTCCATCCCCGATACACCGCCGGAGGGGTGACGCCCAGCAGTTCGTAGATCGTCGGCGCGATGTCGGCGACGTTGACGAACTGGTCGCGCTTGGCACCGCGCTGGGGCTCGTCGATGCCGGCCGGCCAGTGCAGGATCATCGGCACGTGAACCCCGCCCTCGTGGGTGTTCTGCTTGTACCACTTGAACGGGGTGTTGCCGCACTGCGCCCATCCCCACGGATAGTTCGTGTGGCTGTGGGGGCCGCCGATGTCGTCGATCCGCCCGACTGCCTCGTCGGGTGTCTCGAGGATGAAGTTGAAGAACTTCATCTCGTGCATCACGCCGAACGGACCGCCCTCCTGGGAGGCGCCGTTGTCGGCCATCACGATCAACAGCGTGTTGTCGAGCACGCCCATCCGACGGAGTCCGTCCACGAAGCGGCCGAGCTGCACGTCGGTGTGGTCCAAGAACGCGGCGAAGGCCTCCTGCAATCGAGCGGCCAACCGGCGCTGGTTCTCGGGGAGCGTGTCCCACGCGTCGACACCGGGATTGCGCGGGGCGAGCTTCGTGCCGGGAGGGATCACGCCGAGTTCCTGCTGACGCCGGAACCACCGCTCACGCACCACGTCCCAGCCCTCGTCGAACCGGCCGCGATACTTGGCCAGGTACTCGGGCGGCGCCTGGTGCGGCGCATGGGTGGCACCGAACGGCAGGTAGCCGAAGAACGGACGGTCGGGCCGGATGCCGATGCTGTCGGCGATCATCCCGAGCAGCCGGTCGACGAGGTCCTCGCTGAGGTGGTAGCCCTCCTCGGGAGTCGCCGGGGGATCGACCGGATGGTTGTCGCAGACGAGCTGCGGATGGAACTGGTCGGTCTCGCCCTCGAGGAATCCGTAGAAGCGATCGAAACCTCGAGCGAGCGGCCACTGGTCGAAGGGGCCCGCCGCGGAGCACTGGTCCATCGGGGCGAGGTGCCACTTGCCCGCGCAGAACGTCGCATAGCCCTGCTCGTGCAACACCTCCGCCAGCGTGGCGGCGTGGTTGGAGATGTGACCGAGTTGGTGCGGGAACCCGGTGGCGAAGTTGGAGACCGACCGCATCCCGACGGCGTGTTGCGAACGGCCGGTGAGCAACGACGCGCGAGTCGGGGAACACAACGGCGTGACGTGGAAGTTCGTGAACTGCACCCCGTTCGCGGCCAGGCCGTCCATCACGGGGGTGTCGATGTCGGAGCCATAGCAGCCGAGCTGCGCGAATCCGGTGTCGTCCAGGACGACCACCACCACGTTCGGCGCCTGCTCCCCCGGGTGCGGGGGTTCGGCGAACCAGGCCTCCGACTCGGCGAGCGTTCGACCGATCCGTCCTTCGAACCTCGGCTCCTGCACAGCGTCCATCACGAAGATCTTGAACTCCGCTGTGACGCCTGTCAACATCTTCTGCGAGTCATACTCTCACTTTCGGCGCTCCCGTCCGACGCCCGCTCCCAGGAGGCTCGGTGGCCACTTCGTCAGTTCCCTCCTCCGGCGACGGTCGTCGCCGTCGCCGGGAAGCCGGCCGCGCCGCCGTCCTGGACGCCTTGATCGACCTCGTGCTCGAGCACGGCGCACCACCAGCCGCCGACGACATCGCGGATCGCGCCGGGGTGTCGTCGGCCTCCCTCTTTCGGTACTACCCGAGCCTGGACGAACTGCGTGAAGCGGCGATCGGTCGGTACTTCGAGCGCTTCGACACCCTGATCTCGCTGCCGGAGTCCCGTCCTCGTTCGACGGCGAGCCGGATCCGGACACTCGTCGAGGCCCGGCTCACGTTCTACGACCACGTCGCGCCGATGGCCCGTCTGGCTCGCCGCCAGGCTGCGCTGGTCCCGGCGTTGAGATGCTCGTTGGATCGGGTGCGGTCGATCTTCGTCGAGCAGCTGGCCATCTGGTTCGAGGACGAGCTCGCCCGGTTCCCGCCGAAGGAGCGGCGCCAGCGGATCGCCGTGCTCGCTGCGCTCACCTCGTTCGAGGCGTGGGATCAGCTCGGTGAATCGGGCCTCGATCGAGACCAGCTGAACCGCGCGCTGCGCCGCTCCCTCGCCGACCTGCTAGGTCCGACGAGTCGCAGGGCCTGACGAACAGCCCGTAACGTGGCGCGGTGCCGACCGATCGCTTGTACTTCCGACAGCTGCTCGCGGGACGCGACTTCGCGACGAACGACCAGCTGGCCCGTCAGATGGTCAACTTCGTGTACGCCGTGGGCGACCGCCAGACCGGCGAGTGCGTCCTGGTCGATCCGGCGTACTCCGTCAAGGAGCTCGTCGAACTCGTCGGCGCGGACGGCATGACCGTGACGGGCGCGCTCGCCACCCACTATCACGCCGATCACGTCGGCGGATCGATGATGGGGTACTCGATCCAAGGCGTTCGGGAGTTGCTCGGCGAGGTCGGGGTCAAGGTCCACATCCAGGCCGCCGAGCAGGAGTGGGTCAAGAAGGTCACCGGGCTCGACGACTCGGACCTCGCGGTCCACGAGCCCGGCGACACCGTGACGGTGGGCGAGATCCCGATCGAGCTGATCCACACCCCGGGCCACACCCCCGGCTCCCAGTGCTTCCTCGTCGACCGTCGCCTGGTCTCGGGCGACACCCTCTTCCTCGACGGGTGCGGACGCACGGATCTCCCGGGCTCCGACCCGGAGGCGATGTACGACAGCCTCCAGCGGTTGTCCAAGATGCCCGACGACATCGTCGTATACCCGGGTCATCAGTACCACCCGGCCGCCTGCGCCACCCTGGGCGCGGTCTGCGAGTCGAACTACGTGTTCCGGCCTCGCAGCCGCGAGCAGTGGATGATGATGTTCGCTCGGAACTGAGGTCAGGCGGCGTACGCCGCTTCGATCGCCGTGACTCCGTCCAGCAACGCCTGGCGGTGGCTCTCGTCGAGCACGGCGAAGGCCGGCATCACGATCCGGTCGGTCATCCGCTCCGCCTCGGCCAGCTTGGCCCGGTCCTCGTCGGTGACCTCCTCACCGGCGTCGGCCGGATAGCCGAACAACTCGATGTCGGTCGGACGCTTGATGAAGTGAGCGATGTGCGAGTCCAGGCCGGCCGCCCGCACCGCCGCGAGGTGGGCGCTGCCGCGAAACTCGCGCAGCACGGCGATCAACTGGGCGGCGCGTCCGGGCAGGTCGGCGACCCGAGGCAGGCTGCGGATGCCGGCGAACAGCGGCATCCCGGCACCGTCGGCGGCCTCGACCACCTGATCGGCCGCCGCGCAGAACGCGGTGAGGTCGAGATCGCCGAGCTTGGCTCGCCCGTGATTCGCGCACGCCTCGTAGTAGATACCGGCCGTCGTGAGCGGGTCGGCGACCTCGGCGGCCGTGGTCCACATCCGCTCGACCAGCTTGGGGCTGAAGTACCCGAACGCGCTGTGCACCGTCGCGGCGTTGGTGGCGCCGAGGACGCCGCCCCGCCCGAGCACGTAGAAACGGAATCCGTCCAGACCCAACTCCTTCCCCATCGCCAGGGTGGGGGGCGTGAAGTAGAACGCGGCGCCGAGGCTGCCGATCTTGGGGCTGACGGAATTGACGAGATCTTCGGTGGTGAGGCCCATGCGATGACCCTATGCCGACGACCCCGGCCCCGTTAACTCGACGGAGACCGCCCGACCCCCTGGCATGATGGCGGCCATGGCGACGCTCAAGGAACAGCTCCAGGCCGACCTCACCACCTCGATGAAGGCTCGCGACGAAGCGACGACCGCGACGTTGCGGATGGTGCTCGCTGCGATCACCAACGTCGAGGTCGCAGGCGACGAGGCCAAGGCGCTCTCCGACAGCGAGACGCTCGGCGTTCTTCGCAGCGAGGCGAAGAAGCGGGCCGAGGCGGCCGAGATCTTCGCCGGGGCCGGACGCGAGGAACGGGCCGAGGCCGAGCGCAGCGAGCTCGCCATCATCGAGCGGTACCTTCCCGCCGCCATGCCCGATGACGAGCTGCGGACGGTCGTCGCCGCCGCCGTCGCCGAGGCTGCGGCCAATGGCGCCACCGGGCCGAAGGCGATGGGCGGCGTGATCAAGGCGGTGCGCGAGCAGGTCGGTGATCGGGCCGACGGCGGTCGGATCTCGGCGATGGTCAAGGCCGCCCTCGTCTGACCCGGCTGGGCCGAACGGCGCTCAGCCGGCGGGCAACGCCTCGTCGTCGCCGAGCTGGGCCGGGTCGTACACGTGGTCGAGATACGTCACCCGGCCGGCGTCGTTGACGTGGGCGACGAGGGCAGCCACCACCGAATCGCGCTCGTGCTCGATCACCATCACGGCCCGGCTCCCCGCGGTCGCCCGCCACCGCTCCCGCCGTTCACCGTCGGCCCATCGACCGATGCCGAACCCGCCGTGATCGTGCCAGTCGGCACCGGTCGTCTCGATCAGGTCGAGCCAGTTCTCGGTGAGCAAGGCGTCGCACACCGCCTCGACGATCGCGTCGAACGGCTCGGGTGACGGGGGAACCGGATGGGAGGGCACCGTCGCCACCAGCGACGGATCGGCGGGCAGTTCGGCGGTCCCGCCCGCTTCTTGCCAGTCGGTCACCGCGTACTGCGCCTCGACCGGGTTGAGGAACACCTGGATCCGGTCCCAACGCTCGCCCGAACGGTCGGCCAGGACGAGAGCGGGGAACTCGTAGCCGATGTCGGAGCCGTCCGGGTCCGGCAGGTGGACCCAGAGCCACATCGCCGCGCTGACACCGTCGGTGAAGGACCACTCGAACGAGGTCGACATCGGGAGTTCGGCGAGGAGTCCTGTGAGATGAGCGATGACGGCGTCACGACCGCGGATCTCGCCCGATCCGGGCGAGCGGAACACCAGTTGCTCGTCGACGAACTCGGCCAGCAGCGTCGGCGAGCCGGCGCGCAGGGCGTCGAGCGATCGGTCGGCGAGCTGGTCCACAGCGGCGCGTTCACTCACCCGGTCGACCGTAGCCGCTCGACATCGGCGGCGTGGCCAGGACCGATAGCGTCCCCGTCGCATGTACCGTTCCGCTCCCCGTTCCGGTTCGTCGTGCCCGCCACCCTCCTCGTGCTGGTGACGGCATGCTCCGGCGACGACGACCGCGCTGCGCCCGCGCCGGACCCGATCGACTGGCGGGACTGCGAGGACGACTCGCTGACGAGCGTCGGCCTCGACTGCGGAACGCTCGACGTCCCGCTCGACTACGACGACCCCGGCGCCGACACGATCGAACTCGCCCTGGTCCGGCTCCCGGCGACGAGCTCGTCGCCGACCGGATCGATCCTGTTCAACCCGGGCGGCCCGGGCGGTTCCGGCATCGAGTTCGTCGCCACGGCCGTCGTCGTCGACCCGTCCGTGTTCGGGCCGATCCATCGCTCGTTCGACCTGATCGGCTTCGACCCGCGAGGCGTCGGCGACTCGTCACCGATCGATTGCGTCGACGACGCCTACTTCGACGAGGTCCTGCTCGCCGATCCGACACCGGACGACGACGCCGAACGCGCACTCCGGGACGCCGCCTCGGACGAGTTCGTCGACGGATGCCTCGCCGACAAGGGCGACACCCTGGCCGAGTACGACACGGTCAACACCGCCCGTGACATGGACCAGATCCGCCGGGCCGTCGGCGACGAGCAGCTCACCTACTACGGGGTGAGCTACGGGTCGTATCTCGGGGCGGCCTACGCCACGCTCTTCCCGGACAACGTCCGGGCCCTGGTCCTCGACGGCGCCTTCTCCCCCGGTGACGACGATGCGATCACCTCGGCCGAGATCCAGCTGCGCGGTTTCGAGCAGGCCTTCGGGAACTGGGCCGCCGACTGCGAAGCCGACGACACGTGTCCGTTCCACGCCGACGACGTGTCGGCCCGCTGGCTCGCACTCCGGGACGCGCTCGACGCCGACCCGCTCCCGATCGAGGACGGCCGCACGGCGGGCGAAGGCGCGATCCTGTGGGGAACCATCGCTGCGCTGTACTCGCCGTCGACGTGGACCGCGCTCTCCCAGGCGCTGGCCGCCGCGGAGGGCGGCGACGGCTCGAAGCTGGTGGGACTGGCCGATCTGTACACGGGACGCGATCCGGATGGCCACTACTCGAATCAGGAGGAGGCCAACCCGGTCATCTCCTGCGCCTCCGGGCTGAACGCGGCGATGCCCGAGGACGCCGCCGAGCGGCTGGCCGCGCTCGTGCCCGAGCTCCCTCACTTCGCCGCGCTGGTCGACCCCGAGGACCTGGACGATCCGTGCACCGGACTGCCGGTCGGGTCGACGCCGGCGTTCGCCTACGACGGCGACGCCCCGATCCTCGTGATCGGGGGACAGAACGATCCGGCCACCCCGTTCGTGTACGCCGAACGGCTCGTCGACGCGATGGGCGCGAGCGCCGGGCTCGTCACCTTCACCGGCGAAGGACACGGCGCGACCGGGTCCTCGGCCTGTGTGACCGAACTGGTCGGCCAGGTGCTCGTCGATGCCGAGACGCCACCCGCCGACACCACCTGTGATCCGGATCCCGAACGCCAGCCGCCGGCCTGGTTCTCGACGCTGCCCGCCGTGGACGGACTGGCGCCCTATGACCTCGGCGACGTGGGCGAGCTGTTCGGTTTCCCGAGCTCGTTCTACGCCACCGCCCTGGTGAGCGAGGACGGCGGCAGAGGTGGTGGCCGCGATCGAGGCCGCCTACCAGGCCGCGGGCTGGCCGCTGGTCGACAACTCCGAGGTGCCGGTCGGCGATTCGTCGATCGCCAGCCTCACCTTTGCGGGAACCGACGGGATCCTGGCCGCGCTGGTGATCGGCACCGAGGCGCTCGTCGAGCCGGACCTGGCCTCGCTCGGCACGTTGTTCCCGGACGACCACACGATCGTGGTCCTCACCGCGCCGACCTGACCGGTGTCGCAACGACGGTGACCGGTGTCGCAACGACGATGACCGGAATCCGCCGTCCTCGGCGACGGGCGACTGTCTAGCCTGCGGCCATGCCTCGCGACGTGCTCGGAACGTGCCACCACGACTGCCCCGATTCGTGCGGATGGATCGCCACCGTCGACGACGAGGGCCGTGCGGTCCGGCTGCGCGGCAACCCCGATCACCCGTACTCGCGCGGCGAGCTGTGCCCGAAGGTCAACCGGATGCTCGACCGGGTCTACAGCCCGGACCGGATCCTGCATCCCCTGATCCGCACCGGCGCCAAGGGCGCCGGTGAGTTCCGCCGAGCGACCTGGGACGAAGCGCTCGGGACCGTCGCCGAGCGTTGGACGCAGCTCATCGCCACCCACGGCGGCGAGACCCTGCTGCCGTGGGTGTCGGCCGGGACCCAAGGCGTGATCCAGATGAGCTCGCTCGACCAGCGGCTGTTCGGCCGGCTCGGGACGAGTCGCACCGAGGGGTCGATCTGCGGAGCGGTGGCGTACTCGGGTGCCACGCTCACGATGGGATCACCGCGAGCCAGCGACCCGATGGACGTGCGCCACTCGGACTTCATCGTGCTCTGGGGCACCAACACCCGCCTCACGAACCGCCACCTCTGGCCGTTCGTCGAAGCGGCGCGGGCGCGCGGCGCGGAGGTCGTGGTCATCGATCCGATGCGCACCATCACCGCCGATTCCGCCGACTGGTTCTTGCAGCCCCTGCCCGGCTCCGACGTGGCACTGGTCCTCGGAGTGATCCACGTACTCATCCGTGACGACCTCTGCGACGAGGCGTACATCGACCAGTACACGAACGGCTTTCCGGCCCTCGCTCGGGTCGCGGCGGAGTGGACGCCGGAGCGCACTGCAGCCGAAACCGGGCTCGCCGCCGAGGACGTCGTGCGCTTCGCTCACCGCTACGGCTCCACGCCCAAGTCGTTCATCCGCACCCTGATCGGGGCCGAGCACCGCGAGCACGGCACCGATCTGTTCCGGCTCCTGCCGGTCCTGCCCTCGTTGACCGGAAGCTGGCGCCACCTCGGGGGCGGCTACGCCCAGTCGACCGGGGTGTGGGCCGAGGCCCAGGTCGACGGTTCGGTGTTCGGCGACGTCCCGCGAACCACCCGGACCTTCCCGTTCTCCGACCTCGCCGGAGCGCTGACCGACGAAACCCTCGACCCGGCGATCCACGCCCTCATGATCTGGAACGGAAACCCGGCGGTGTCGTTGCCGAACTCGGCCCTCCTCCGCCGGGGCCTGGCCCGCGACGACCTGTTCACCGTGGTCAGCGAGCACTTCGTCACCGACACCGCTCGCTTCGCGGACGTCGTGTTCCCGGCGACCACCCAGCTGGAGCACGTCGATGTGGTCGAGTCCTGGGGCCATCTCTACCTGGGCTGGAACGAGCCGGCGATCGCACCGCTGGGCGAAGCCGTGTCGAACACCGAGCTGTTCCGCCGCCTCGCCACCGCGATGGGATTCGACGACCCGGCGCTCCAGGTCGGCGACGAGGACCTGATCCGCGCCGCCGTGCACGACCTGGACCTCGCCGCCCTCCGGGCGCAGGGCTGGATGCGCTACGACATCCCCGAACCGCTGTTGCCCTACGCCGAGGGCGGGTTCGGGACACGCAGCGGCCGGATCCGCCTCGAGCTCCCGGCGGCGGCGAGCATCGGGCTCGACCCGGTGCCCCATCCGCGGGCGACCGCCGAGGGAACCGACGCCGCGACCCGCAGCGCCTACCCGCTCGTGCTGCTCACACCGAAGCGCCACACCCGATTCCTCAACACCTCCTACTCGCCGCTCCCCGGACACGGGGATCGTGAAGGCGGGCCGTGTGTCGAGCTCGACGTGGCCGACGCCACGGCTCGGGGTCTGGCCGAGGGCGACCTCGCCGAGGTGTACAACGACCGGGCCCGGCTCCGGCTCCCGGTCCGGATCAGCGATCGACTGCGCCCCGGGGTGGCCGCGGTGCCGTGGGGTTGGTGGTCCGCTCAGCATCCCGACGGCGGGGTGGCGAACGATCTCACGAACGTGTCGCCGACCCGCTTCGGCGGCGGTGCCTCGTACCACGAGACACTCGTCGAGGTGGCGGCGGCCGGCAGCTGACCGCCGGCCTCAGGGGTGCTGGGGAAGCGTGCGGTGGAAGTCGGCGAGCGTTGCGTGATGCTCGGCGAAGCGAGCACCGAGTTCCGCGTACCGCTCGGCGTCGGCCGCCACCGGTTCGTGGACCTGCTCGACGGGCACCAGCCCGAGCAGATCGCTCCACGCCAGCTCGCCGAGCTGCACCGCGGCGAGCAGCGCCGCCCCGCGCGCGTTCGTGTACGGCGCGTCGGCGAGGCGGAGCACCGGGCGGTTCGTCACCGATGCCAGGACGTCGGCCCAGAACGGGGACCGAGCGGCGCCGCCGCCGAACCGAAGGACGTCGCACGGGCGGCCGGTGAACTGCTCGACCGGGCCGAGCAGCCACCGGGCGTTGAAGGCCACGCCTTCGTAGACGGCGCGCAGGAGGTCGGCGCGCGTCGTGGTCAGGCCCAGGTTCGTGAACCCGCCGCGCACGTCGTCGTTCGGCGCGGGTGAGATCGAACCGGCGAGCCACGGAAAGAACATGGCGCCGTTCGCGCCGGCTGGAGCGGAGCCCGCCAACCGCTCGGCTCGCTCGAAGGCGTCGGCGGGGAACGGCACGTCCGAGAGGGTGTCCTCGGCGAGGAACCACTGGCGCAGGGCGACGTCGAGGGCCTTGCCGCCGACGCCGTTCTCGGCCATGACGAAGTAGCTGCCGTCGACCGGGCTCGGCACCGCGCCGATGGCGTGGTCGAGGTCGGCGGACCGCTCGGGGACGTGGGACACGATCACCGAGGTCGTTCCGATGACGAGCGAGATCACGTCCGGCGACACCGCGCCGGTGCCGACCGCGGAGGTGATCGAGTCGAGGGTGCCGGGCAGCAGCGGCGTCCCGGCCGGGATTCCGAGATGTTCGGCTGCGGCGGCGCACAATCCGCCGACCGACGCGTCCATCGGGACCAGGGTCGGCAACATCGCTGTCGTCAGTCCGGCCCGCTCCAGCATCTCGTCGTCGTAGGAGGTGGAACCGTGGACCCGGTTGTCGATCGCCATCGACCCGAACGCCGAGTTCTGGGTCGCCACCGGCCGGCCGAGCAGTCGCGACACCACGGCATCGACCGGCTCCACGAACACGACGTCGGTCGCGCCGACGAGCTGGGGTTCCAGCGAGCGAAGCAGCGCGATGTGGGCGATGCCGTCGTTCGACAGCGGCGGCAGCCCGTGCCGGTCGAGCCACAAGAAGAACGCCTCGCCGTCGCCGTCGAGCGGGTGGAGCGGGCCGCCGCGGTGATCCATCCAGAGCACGACCCGAGAACGCGGCGTCCCGTCGGGGCCGATCGCGACGGTCGAGAAATACTGCGCCGTCACCGCCACGGCGTCGATGCGGTCGACGCGACCGGCCAGGCCACGGGTGCATCGCCCGATCGCGTCCCACCATCCCTGGGCGTCCTGTTCGGCGGCACCGTCCGGTCCGGTGACGGTCGGGATCGGTTCCGAGGCCGACGCGAGCACCCGTCCGGTGTGGTCGACCACGGCGACCTTCACGCCGCTCGTACCGAGGTCGATCGAGACAACCTTCATGCCCGGAGTCTCCCAGGGGTGACCGCAGGGCGGCGAGCCGGTCTGGCAGCATCGGGGCGTGCAGTTCGCGACGCCATTCAGCGTGCTCGACGGAGGCCTGTCCACGGCGCTCGAGCGGGCCGGCCACGACCTCGCTCATCATCTGTGGACGGCCCGCTTGCTCGTCACCGAACCGGAGGCGATCGTGAGAGCGCATCTGTCGTACCTGCGTGCGGGCGCCGAGATCGTGATCACGGCGAGCTATCAGGCGAGCATCGCCGGATTCATCGGCGAGGGCATGGATCGAGCCGAAGCGATCGCCACCATCGGGCTGACGACCGAACTCGCTCGGGAGGCCTCGCGCCGGTTCGTCGCCGAGCGCGGCCGCGCCCAGGTGCCGACGGTGGCCGCCTCGGTCGGCCCGTACGGCGCGACCTTGGCCGACGGCTCGGAGTACCACGGGCGCTACCCGGTCGGTGACGGGCTGTTGCGCGACTTCCATCGGGAACGACTCGAGATCCTGGTCGCCTCCGAACCGGATCTGCTCGCCTGCGAGACCATCCCGAGCGCGGCGGAGGCCGCGATCATCGCCGGTTCCCTCGACGGCCTGCCCGTCCTGCCCACCTGGTTCACCTTCACCTGCCCCGACGGCGAGCACACCGCATCCGGTGACCCGATCGAGGACGCGGTCGAGGCGGTCGCCGGCGTTCCCGGGCTGGTGGCCCTCGGCGTCAACTGCTCGTCCCCCGAACACGTCGGCGAGCTGCTGTCTCGGATCGGCTCGCGCTCCGCCCTCCCCCTCGTCGTCTACCCGAACCTCGGACGGACCTGGGACGGGGAGCAGCACTGCTGGATCGGCGAGGACGGCATCGGCACCGACGCCTGGCCGGTGGAGGACTGGGTGGATGCCGGGGTCAGGGTCCTCGGCGGTTGCTGTGGCACCGCCGAAGCCGACGTGGCCGCGCTACGTCGGGTCCGGGACGCATTCGATCCGATCGAGCCGCCGGATCTCGTCGCCTGACCGGACCGGCACTACGGTTGCGCCGGTGCCGGTGGAAGACCTCAGTGACGGAATGTCGTTTTTCTCCGGCCGGGTGGCGCTCGTCACCGGAGGCGGTGGAGGGATCGGGGCCGAAGCGGCGCGGATGATGGCGCACTGTGGGGCCCACGTGCTGGTCCTCGACATCGACGGCGACAAGGCCAAGGCCGTGGCGGCCGAGATCGACGGCACGGCATACACCATCGACGTCTCCGATCCGCCGTCGTGGGATTCGTTGTCGCTGGAGCATCCGCCATCGGTCGCCCTGCTCAACGCCGGAGTGCGAGGGCGCGATTCGATCCCCTACGAGATCGACGAGGTCAGCCGGGCCGAGGTCACGCGGGCGATGGGGGCGAACTTCCTCGGCGTGCTGCACGGCATGCGGCGCCTGGTCCCCGCCATGCGGGCGCTCGGCGACGGCCGGATCTGCCTCAACGTCTCGGCGGCCGGGTTGATGCCCGTTGCCGCCGACCCGGTCTACACCGCCACCAAACACGGCGTCATCGGACTCGGGCGGAGCACGGCGATGGGACTCGAACCGTTCGGGGTGCGCGTCACGATGCTGTGCCCCACCGCGGTCGACACGGCGATGATCGGGATGGCCGAGCAGACGATCGCCTACCAGATGTGGGGAGGGCTGCTCGCCCCGCGCGTCGTCGCCCAGGCGGCGCTCGACCTCGCCGAGTTCGGGGCGGCCGGGGAGATCCGGCTCGTCGAGCCGGCGGGCGTGGTCCGGATGGAGCCGACCTTCGTCCGGCATCCCGTCACGGAATAGGGTGCCGACGCCCGGGCGTTGCGTACGGTCACGGACGCCGATCCACTCGGCCCCGCGCCGGGTTCGCCCGCTCATCGAGGAGGCCAGTCATCAGCATCACCGACCGTCCCAAGGACCGCATCGAGCTCTCCGGGATCCGGGTGCTCGGGACGATCGGGGTCCTCCCCGAGGAACAGCAGCGAGCCCAACCCTTCGAGATCGATCTGGTCATGGAAGTCGACGTCCGAGCAGCCGGCGAGAAGGACGACCTCGACGCGTCGGTCAACTACGCGATCCCGATCGAGCTCGTCGAGCAGGTCGTGTCCCAGGAGCGTCACCTGCTGCTGGAGCGGGTCGCGACCCGCATCTGCGACGTCGTCCTGGAACTGCCACGAGTCGAAGCGGTCGAGGTGGTGGTGCGCAAGCTCCGCCCGCCCGTGCCCCAGGACCTGTCCTCGACCGCTGTCCGCATCCATCGCGCTCGCTCCGGATCGGCTCGGCCGCTGCGCCCGCCGACCACGGCGTACCTCGCCCTCGGGTCCAATCTGGGGGATCGCGAGGAGATGCTGCGTCACGCGGTGCGTGAGTTGCCCGACGTCGGTGCCATGTCGGGGATCTACGAGACGGACCCGATCGGCGGACCCGACGACCAGGGTGCCTATCTGAACATGGTGGTGGAGGTCCAGACCCGACTCGATCCCTACGCCCTCCTCGACGCCTGCCGCCACGCCGAACAGACGGCGGGACGCGAGCGAAAGGTGCGCTGGGGCCCCCGGACGCTGGACGTCGACGTGCTGCTCTACGGCGACACCTCGATCCACAGCGAGGAACTGACCGTCCCGCACCCGCGCATGTTCGAACGTCGTTTCGTGCTGGCGCCACTCGCCGAGATCGCCCCGAACACCGTCCCCGTCGACTGGGATCAGCGGCTTCCTGCCGGAGGGGTCACCCGGATCGGCGAGCTCCGGCTCTGACCCGCTCCTCGGCCGCCCGGACCTGCTCCGGGTAGTGGACCCGCCCGTAGTCGGGTTCGGCGGCCACGATGATCTCCATCAGCTCCGCGTGTTGGGGGGTGTCCTTCCACGGCAGGGCGATGTAGATCGGCAGGTCGTACCGGCGCAGGATGTCGAGGTTCGAGTAGACCCGCTTCTGGTACTCGAAGCGGTCCTGCCAGTCCCAATGATGCGGCGCAGACCCGGTGCCCGGATCCAACACGACCTGATGGCGGATCCCGAATCGTCCACATCGAGCGAGCAGGGCGTCGAAGAACTCCGTGAGCGCGTCGAGCGGATCGCCGGTCACGTGCTCGAGCCGGAGGGGTCGGGTCCGGACAGGAACGGCAGCACGACGGGGCATCCGAAGTCACGCGCCACGCCGAGCATCTCGTCCTGCTGGAGCCCGTCGGCGGCGTTCATCCACGTCGCACCGGCCTCCAGGGCCCGACGGGCGGTCTCGACTCGCCACGTGTCGACGCTGACCGGTCGGCCCGTGGCCACCAGCTCCGGCAGGACCGGCGCCAGAGCGTTCCCACTCCACCTCGACCGAGACCTCCTCGGCCTGGAACGTCGACCCCTGACCGCCGAGGTCGAAGCCCCACACGTCCTGTTCGACCAGCGTCGCGATCCTGGCCTGCGTCGAGGCGGCGTCGGAGACGACCGAGTCGGTGTTGAGCGAGTCCGGGAAGCGTTGAGGACGCCGAACAACTTCATCGCGGCAGCGTAGCGACGGCCTCACGCCGGAGCCCGTTCGCCCACGCCGCCGTGGCGGCGAGCAGAGACGTCGAGCGAGGTCCGCTGCCCGCTCGCCAGGGCTTCGAGCACATGAGCTGCGGCTCGCAAGCCGGTCAGCGGGTCGGCGACGGCATCGCCCAGGAACCAGGGATCGTCCGGCGACCCGTCGATCAACCCGCCGGCGACGGCGGCATCGTCGCCGAACCCGATCCGCTCGGGTGCACGAGTCCGGCCGTGACCGGTGATCGACACCCAGACCGTCGGACCGTCGGGCCGCGACATCCACTCCTCGAGGTTCGATCCCGAGCTGCTGCAGTGCCCTCGGGCCGCGAGGCCTCGATCACGAGTCGGCCCGGGCCACGAGCGCGGCGAGTCCGCGGCGGTGGCGGACGAACGGGTCGAGAACCGGCGCACGGACTTGCCCCGGTTGAGCCCGTCGAAGAACGCGGGATCTCCGAGCCGGGCGCCGTCGGGCCGCTGCACGGATTCCGTCTTCCACACCCGGCACCCGGCGGCGACGAGGACCGATCCGCACAGCGGCCCGGCCCACAACGATCCGAGATCGAGCACCGTTGCGCCCGCTGCGGTGGAGCGGGCGCAGCCGGCCCCCACGTCCGGACCCCGACGGCGGTGTCGGTCCGCTCGCCGACGAGCCCGACGGCCAGACCGAGCTCCGCGGCCCGCTCCGCCAGGGTCGCCGCGGGTGCCTGACGGCAGCGGTCGGCCACGAGGTCCCACACCGCCTCGGTCGCCGGACCCTCGCGGTCCGGACCGGACCCGAGCCACGCGGCCAGCATCCCGACGTCGCTCGGACGGGCTACGGACACCGCCACCCAACCACCGTCTCGACAGCGGAGCAGGCGGGTGGCACCGCCCCGGCTCACGCGCCCGAGCGACCCGTCGACTGCCTCGTCGACTGGTCCGGTTCGGCGGGTCAGTTCGGCCGCGGCGTCGAGGTGGACCGCGCGCCCGAGCACCCTCGACGCGGCCTCGATCCGGCGTTCGAGCAGCTCGAGCACAGGACGGAGTTGTTCGGCGGCGGTGTTCACGGATCGGCTCGGAACCGTCGGTACCTCGTCGGCCACGACCGCCGACGCTACCGTGGCGGCATGGTCGGGGGTCCGAGTTGAGCGTTCGCTACCTGACGCTCCCCGAATTCTGCGCCGAGGTCGGCACGGCGGCGGCCCGGGGTGACCTGTCCGTCGCGATGGGGACGAGCGCCGTGGTGGTCGACCTGGTCCGGGTGCGGCACGCCGGTCTGGCGCCGGCGGCCTTCGGCCAGGCGGTCCGGTCGCTCCCGGTGCCGATCATCGCTCGTCGGGTCGAACCCCACGACGTCGGCACCGAGCCGTACGCCGACGGGTGCGACGTCGTGATCGGCGCCGACGACGAGGCCGGGCTCGAGGCCGTGCTCGACGGGATCCGGGAGTCTCCGCTCGCGGCCACGGCCCTGGCGCTCCTCCTGCGTGGGAGCACCGAACGAGACGTCGAATCCGGCGTGGTCGCCGAATCCACCACCTACTCGATGCTCCAAGCAGGCCCCGAGTTCGCCGTCTGGCGCTCCGAGCGCGGCGTGCGGGCTCGTCCGCCCGAGATCGGTCCGGCGGTCCTCGTCGAACGTGACGACGCCGTGCTCGACATCCGCCTCGCTCGGCCGCACGTCCACAACGCCGTGAACAGCCGGCTGCGCGCCGCGCTCGCCGATGCGTTCGAGCTCGCGGCGTCCGATCCGGCGTTGCGGACGGTCCGCGTGAGTGGCGTCGGTGACTCGTTCTGTTCGGGCGGTGACCTCGACGAGTTCGGCTCGTTCCCCGATCCCGCGGCCAGCCATGCCATCCGGCTCACCCGACACCCGGCGTTGCTCGCCCACGGATTGCGCCACCGACTCGAGTTCCGGCTCCACGGCGCAGCCCTCGGCGCAGGGATCGAGATCGCCGCCTTCGGCGCTCGGGTCATCGCCGATCCCGAGGTCTCGATCGGTCTCCCCGAACTCTCCCTCGGGTTGATCCCCGGGGCGGGCGGCACGGTGAGCCTGCCCCGCCGGATCGGGCGTCATCGCACGGCGTGGCTGGCGTTCTCCGGGCGTCGGATCGACGCCGAAACCGCCGCGGAGTGGGGCCTCGTGGACGAGATCGCCGACCTGGGTTCCCTGGACGAGTGACGACTCGGATCCGGTGACGGCTCAGATCCGGGTGACGTCGTAGCCGACGAAGGTCCCG
Source organism: Ilumatobacteraceae bacterium (assembly GCA_041394645.1). Taxonomy (GTDB): domain Bacteria; phylum Actinomycetota; class Acidimicrobiia; order Acidimicrobiales; family Ilumatobacteraceae; genus JAWKHV01. The sequence goes on from JAWKHV010000004.1 coordinate 61,144, forward strand.
TCGGCGAAGGTCAGGACCAGTCGGCTCCCGAGGAAGGCCATCCCGGTGGCGCCGAGCAGATTCGGGTCCTCGAATCGGGCGATCTGGAACCCGGTGGCGGCGTCCAGGATCCGGAGGGCGAGGCTGCTGCTCTCGCTCCCCGAGGCGCACAGCACCAAGCCGTCCTGCACCGTGAACGGCAGGGTCGTCGGGTTGCACACGGCGATGTCGGCGACCTGAGCGGTCTGGGTGTCGAGGATCTCCAGACGACCTCGCTCGATGAACCCGACGAACCGCCCGTCGCACGACACCGGGGGCGTCGAACGCGAGACCGGGACCACCTGGAATTCGTTCCCGGCGCACGCCGACACCGTGCCGAAGGTGTTCGGCCCGCCCGCTCCCGGCAGCGGCGTCGCGTCGCCCGTCGCCACGTCGACCAGCCGCCAACTCGTCTGGTCGGCGACGACGACGTGACCGGGATCGAGCACGATCACGTCCGGGCGCTCGTCGATCTGGATGTTCCAGAGTTCCTCGTCGGTCGTGATGTCGTACCCGGTCAGCACGGGATCGGTGATCCGCCACGAGAACCCGACCGTCCCGGCGACTGCGACCACGCTGCCCGGCACGGTCTTGACCCGGGTCGGCAAGCCCGAGACCGGGTCCCGGATGATGCCGACGTCGGTCACGAGCCCGCCGGTCGTGGCGCCGACGAAACTCTCCTGGACCCGCCATTCGTCCTCGTCATGGACCGGGGGGAACAGGCGCTTCCCGGTGTTCAAGGCGTAGCCGAGGATGGGATCGGCCTGGTTCGACAGGGAGAAGGTCGAGAGGTACACCCCGTCGGTGGCGCTCACGATCTGGATGCGCTCGGACACCAGGGGCACGGCGTCCGGGTCGTCGGTGGGTGATCGCAACGAGTGCTGCCACTCGAGGGCACCGGTCGCCTCGTCCAACACGACCAGGACGTCGTCGGCTCCATCTTCGACCTCGCCGGCGGCGACGACCCGTCCGCTCCGCAGGAACACGCTCGCCGTGCGGGGCAAGTTCTCGACCCGCCAGACCTCGCTCACACGGACGTCGCCCGTCGACGCCGTCGTGTTCTCCGATGGCGTCTGCGACGACGGATCGCACCCACTGAGCAGGGCGACGGAGCCGGCAAGGCAGCCGGCGAGCCAGACCGCGAGGGGGCGACGGGTCGGTGCGGTCATGACGGACGGATCGTAGTCGGCAGTCCTCACGGAGTTCGGGCGTCGTCGCCGAGTACGGGCAGTACGAATCCGATCGAGGCCCCGCCGCCCTGCCGGTTCTCGGCGAAGACGTGGCCGTGGTGCGAGCGCACGACCTGATCCACGATCGACAGGCCGAGCCCGGATCCCGGGCTGCTGCGAGCGTCGACGGCGCGATAGAAGCGGTCGAAGAGGTGAGGGAGATCGTCGGCGGCGATGCCAGGGCCGCGATCGTCGACCGACACTCGGCCTGCTCGGACGGTGACCTCGATGACCGAGTCGCCGGGCGCGAACTTGGTGGCGTTCTCGAGCAGATTGCGCACCGCTCGCTCCAGCTCCGATCGACGGCCGTCGACCACCGAGTCGTCGCCGACCACGAGCACGACCCGTCCGGTCCGTCGCCGGGTCCGGTCGGCGACGGTGTCGACGACCTCGCGCAGGCTGACGGGCGCCGTCGGCTGGTCGTCGCGCCGATCGGTGGCCACCTCGACGATCTCGTTCACCAACGTGGTGAGCTCCCGGGCCTCGCGTTCCAAGTCGTCGAGCACCTGGCCCCGGATCTCGGGGGTGAGCTGGTCGTATCGTCGGAGCACCGACACGTTCGTTCGCAGGCTGGTGAGCGGGGTTCGGAGTTCGTGGCCGGCGTCCTGCACGAGACGATGTTGTTCGTCGCGCGAGGTCGCGAGCGCCACGAGCATCGAGTTGAAGGCATCCGCCAGCCGGCCCGCTTCGTCGTTGCCATCGACGTCCACGTCGACGTCGAGCCGGCCGGTGGTGGCCACCACCTCGGCGGTCTCGGTCAGCCGGGCCAACCGGCGGGTGGCCGTCCGGCCGATGAGCCAGGCGAGCAATGCCGCCACGACCGAGGTGACGAGCACTGCGGCCAACGTCCGGGCCCGGATGACCGACAGGATGCGGTCGGTCTCCCCCAGGCTCCGCGCCAGCTGCACCGCTCCACCGGGCACCGGCGCGGTGAGCAGCCGATAGGACTCGCCGTCGAGGACGGCGGTGCGCACGAAGGTCTGTTCGAGATCGCCCCGGGCCACGCGGGCCTCGTCGGCCCCGACCGGCAGGGTGCCCGTCGGCGGGCTGTAGATCGGATCGCCATCGGCCGCGATCACCTGGACGAGGATCTGCTCGTAGCTGCGGGGACGGTCGAACACCGATGGCCGACGGGAGCGATCCGTCGAGTCGGCGCCCTCCTCGGACGCTTCGATGAGCAGGTCGGTGGAACCACCGAGCCGTTCCACCAGCGGCTGCGCCGCGCTGCGCAACGACGAGTCGACCTCGTGATGGAGCCGGGACGCCGTTGCGCCGAACGTCCAGAGTCCGAGCCCGACCGCCGCACAGGTGCTCACGCCCACCACCGCGAGCATGAGCTTCCAACGGAGGCTCATGCGGGTTCGCGAACGGTGTAGCCGACGTTGCGCACGGTGTGGATCAGCTTGGCCTCGTCGTCGACTTCGACCTTGCGCCGCAGATAGCTGATGTAGACGGCGAGATTCTTCGAGTCCGGCCCGAAGTCGTAGCCCCAGATCCGGTCGTAGATCGTCGAATGATCGAGCACGATGCCTTGGTTGCGCACCAGGAGTTCGAGCAGATCGAATTCGGTCTTGGACAACTCGACCTCCCGCGCCCCTCGCCAAGCGCGCCGCGCCGCCGGATCGAGGCGAAGGTCACCGACGCACAGCAGCGTGGCGTCCTCGTCCGGACGAGCCCGCCGGAGCAGCGCCCGGATCCGGGCCAGCAGTTCCTCGAGCTCGAACGGCTTGGCGAGGTAGTCGTCGGCCCCGGCGTCGAGACCCACGACCCGGTCCGAGGTCTCGGTCCGCGCCGTCAACATCAGGATCGGGAGTCGGTTGCGTTCCGATCGCAGCACTCGGCAGACCGTCAGCCCGTCCACGCCCGGCATCATCACGTCGAGCACGAGCACATCGGGCGGATCGCTGGCGATGGTGCTCAGTGCGCTGGCCCCGTCGGGCACCGAGGCTGCGGTGTACCCCTCGAGGGTCAGGACCCGCACGAGCGAATCTCGAATTGCCCGATCGTCGTCGGCTACCAGTACGCGCTCGCTCACCGCCCCATCGTGCCCGAACGAGGTGAGAGCAGGGTGAGAATCAGCGACGCAGGCTGCGGGCCGTACGGAACCCGAGCCGGATCGCTCGTACCGGAACCTCGGGCTCCGGCGTCGACCAGCAGGAGTGAGGGGTCCCGAGCGTGTACACGACCCCGTCGCCGGCGCGCAACGGGAGGTGCTGCGCTTCGTCCAGCCGGATCTGGCGGTCCGGATCGACGAGTTCGTACCCGCCGTCGTCGGCGCGACGACGGTGCTCCATGAGCGGGGCCACGTGGTAGCCGGGAGCGAACCACAGGCCGTGGTCCTCGTCGGTCAGGTCGTCGAGCAGGACGAGGAGTTCCAGGTCGTCGAGACGAACGTTGATCGCGGTCGGCGAGAAGGGCAGCGATTGGTAGGCCAGGGCCTGATGCCAGCCCCGACCGAAGTCGTGTCCGACCGAGACGGAGTGCACCTTGGCGAACGACGCCACCGCCTCCTCCCCGAGGAAGCGCTCGGCGAGGGTCCGGGCCCGGCCGAGCAGGTCGGCCAGCATCGGATCGGACAGCGCGACGTCCCGGGTCCACATCCCGCGCCCGGCGTCGGCGGGTCGACCGCTGCACCGCTCGCACCACGGGCGTAACACCGCGACCTCCTCGGAGAGGAGGACTTCGGGAACGATTTCGTAACCATCGCGCTCGTATCGATCGACCATCAAACCAGAGATTCGTCACTTGGCATTTCTGAGTGCCTCGGTGTCACCAGGGCCGATTCCACGGATCCTTCGAGCCCGACGACCGAGAGGTATTCCTACCACCCGCGGTCCGAGAACGAGACACGATGTGACGTCACGACGAGTCCCTCGCTCGGCTCGGCGCGACCCGGGGCGGTTCGTCGGGCTGCTTGGGGTACACGGGTGGCCACGGGGCATCGAGCATGCCCGAGGCCCGGTCCCGGTCGTTCCACTCGAGCAGCGGACTCAGGTCCTGTGGGGTATCGTCGATCGACGACCACGCGTCGCCCGACTCGGCCACGTGACGCACGGCGCGCTCCACGGTCCAGTCCTCGGGTTGCGAGTGATCCAGATCGTCCCAGTTCAACGGCATCGAGACCAGCGCGCGCGGGTCGGCTCGGACCGACCACGCGGCGAACACGGTCTTGTGCGGCGCGTTCTGGTTGTAGTCGACGAAGACCCGTCGCCCCCGCTCTTCCTTCCACCAGGCCCACGTCATCTCGCGAGGATGGCGGCGCTCGAGTTCACGAGCCAGGGCGACCGCGGCGGCCCGCACTTGCATGGAATCCCATCGAGTGTGAAGTGGCACATAGCCGTGGATACCACGGTGTCCACTGGTCTTGACCCAGCTGGAGATCCCGACCTCGGCCAGGACCTCGCGAGTCCGATGGGCGGCGAGGCGGAGGTCGGCGAAGTCGAGCCCGGGCATCGGGTCCAGGTCGATACGGAGCTGGTCGGCCCAACGCAGATCGTCGGCCCGGGCCGGCCAGGCATGGAATCCGAGGCATCCGAGGTTCACGGCCCACGCCACGTGCGCGAGATCGTCGATGACGAGGGCGTTGGAGCGGGTGCCGTTCGGTGTCGACAACTCGACGGTCCGCAACCACTCGGGCGCGCCCTTCGGCACCCGCTTCTGGAAGAAGTTCGGTCCTCCCGCGCCCTCCGGGTACCGCTGCAGGAGCACCGGCCGTCCACCGAGCGCCCGCATGACCGGTGCTTCGAGGGCCAGGTAGTAGCGGACGAGGTCGGCCTTGGTCACCCCGGCGTCGGCGAAGTACACCTTGTCCGGGCTGGTGACGCGAACGACCCGGCCCGCGATCTCGAACTCGAGCGCGTCGGACCGGGTCATGGCGACGAGTGTGTCAGGCCGTCAGCACGTTCGACACGGTTGCGGCCGGTTCGGGGCGCTCAGCGCGGCACCTTCGACCAGGGGATGTCCTTGTCGACGCGGGGTTCGCCCGGGAGCCCGAGCACCTGCTCGCCGAGGATGTTGCGCATGATCTCCGACGTTCCGCCCTCGATGGAGTTGGCCCGGACCCGCAAGAACGCGTAGCGCGGACCGTGGCTGGAACCGGTGGTGTCGAGGTCGCCGGGACGGCGGAAGGTGTAGTCGTAGCCGATCTGGCCGTCCATCCCGAGCAGATCGACGGCGAACTCGTACATCCGCTTGTTCAGATCGGCGTGGAGCGACTTGGCGACCGAGCCCTCGGGACCGGGGTTGCCGGCCCGCATGTTCTCGCTGGCTCGCTGATTGGTGAGCCGGAGCAGCTCGCCCTCGATCCAGAATCCGGTGAGCTTGTCGCGGCTGACCGCGTCACGGCGATCCTCGGGCAGGTCCCGCCACACCTTCACCAGGTCGTTGGCGATCCCGCCCCGGGGCACGCTGCCGGTTCCGGCGCTCCCACCGATCGCCGTCCGCTCGTTCATCAGCGTGGTGAGCGCGGCGCGCCAGCCTTCGCCTTCGGCCCCGATGCGGTTGTCGTCGGGGATGCGGGCGTCGGTGAGGTACACCTCGTTGAACTCGGCCTCACCGGTGATCTGGCGCAACGGCCGGACCTCGACGCCCTCCGAGCGCATGTCGACCGCGAAGTACGTCATGCCCTTGTGCTTCGGGGCCTCCGGATCCGAGCGGGTGACGAGCATCCCCCAGTCGCCGAGGTGAGCGAGGGTGTTCCAGACCTTCTGGCCGTTCACGATCCACTCGTCACCGTCGCGCACGGCCCGGCACGCGAGGCCGGCGAAGTCGGAACCCGCCCCGGGCTCGGAGAACAGCTGGCACCACTTCTCCTCGCCCGTGAACATCGGGCGGAGGAATCGGCGGCGCTGTTCGTCGGTGCCGTGAGTGACGATCGTCGGACCGGCGAGCGCCATGAAGAACGTGGCCCCGTCCTGTGGTCCGGCCCCTGCCTCGCGGCATCGGCGCTCCACGATCCGGTTGAGTTCCGGCCGGACCCCGAGCCCGCCGAAGCCCTTCGGGAAGTGGACCCAGGCCAAGCCGGCGTCGTATCGCGCCCCACGGAACTCGATGTTCGACATGGTGCTCGGATCGTTGGCCGCGAGGAACTCGTCGAGGGTCTGGTTCACGAGTGCGGTCTCGGCATCGACCGGAGTGTTGACTGTCGTGTCGCTCACGCTCGCCATGTCAGCACACTTGACCCGTTGGTCAAGAACCGGGCCGTCAGGCGATCACGGGCTGCCGGGCGATGAGGACCCCGGAGGCCTGGGCACCCGTGGCGCACATCCGGCGGCATTCGGCCGACCACCGCGACGCGGTGTCGGCGTAGCCGGCCAGCGTCTGGCGCGCCGTCGGCGGACCATCGGACGTCATGACCAGCCAGCCGAGCCGGGCACCCTCGGCGGCCTCGAGGGCGTGGGAGATCGACTCGCGGACCTCGCCGAACGCGGAGGGCTCCACGCGCGTGGAGAAGGTGGTCCACGCCTGCAGCAAGTACTCGGCCGCAGCGGAGAACGCCTCGAACTTGGGTCGGACCTCGCCGGTCGCGGCCGCCGTCCGAAGGGCGGCACAGAGCTCATCGCCCCGCTCGGCCACCACCCGGCTCGTCGCACCGAGGAGCAGCAGCCCATCGCGGAACTCGCGTCGTTCGATGTTGATCTGTAGCAGCTTCACCAGTTGGCGGTTCATCCGACCCTGACGGATCGCGGTGAACGCGGCGGCGAAGGAGGAGACCAGCGCGGCGCCACCGGCGACGGCCGCGGCCACCTCGGGGGTGATCACGCGCGACTCCGGAGTTTGGAGGCCAGATGATTCCGGGCCAGGCCGGCGAGCTGGTCGGTGAGGACCTTCAACTCGGGCAGGTTCCTGACGCCTTTCTCCATCACCGCCGAGAAGCCCGACCGATCGCCATCGTCCAGCAGATCGCTGGTGCCGAACGGGACCAGGCCGACGACGGGAATACCGACGAATCGCTCGCGGGCCTTGTGCGCCACGACGAGCCCCGACCGGTCCTCGCCGGCCCGGGTCAGGTGGAGGTCGGTGAGCACGAGATCCAGACGGAGGAGGTCACCGATGGTGGTGGCCGCTTCCTGGACGGACGAGCACACGACGGTGGTGCAGCCGGCCTGCGACAGGAGCTCGGCCCGGAACTCCGCCTGGCGCCGGTCGTCGTCGACCACCAGCACGAGCGGCTTCTGCATCCGCTCGGCCACGGCGCGGTCGGCGGGCCGCTGGTGGATCAATCCCGTACTCATCGACACGTAACGTAGTGGCCCGATCGCTTGAGGTGACCGCAACGCTGCGTGGTTCGCGGTCACGAACCGGGGACCGGGCCGGTCGGCTCACCCGGACCGGCGTCGGGTGAAGGTGAATTCCACCACCTCACGACCCTCGGCGAGGGCTCGCTGCTCGAAGCGCGTGACGCTGCGGTCCGAGCGGTCCGTGGTGCGCCCGCCGGCCAGTTCCGTGCGGCCGCCACACACCCGGTCGACCCCGGCGGCGTAGTCGTCCCAATCCGTCGCGATGCGCAGGAGCCCGCCCGGGCGCAGGACGCGGCACCAGGTGGCCACGACGTCGGGCCGCACGATGCGTCGCTTGTGGTGGCGGACCTTGGGCCAGGGGTCGGGAAAGAAGACCCGCAACTCGTCCACCGAGGCGTCGGCCAACCGATCGAGCAGCACGAGGGCGTCGCCGTGGACCAGGTGGACGTTCACGAGCGGCACGCCGTCGATCGCTCGCAGGACCTGGGCGAGGCCCGGCTGGTGCACCTCGACGCCGACGAACCACTCGGCGGGCCGGGCACTGGCGGCATCGATCAGGGCTTCTCCCCCGCCGAAGCCGATCTCGACGACGAGCCTGGGAGCATCGGATCGTCCGGCCGGGCCGAACCAGGAACGCAGGTCGAGCGGTCCGCCCTCGTCGGCGTGGACGTAACGGGGTCCGAGACGCTCCCAGACCTCGAGGGCCTCGGTGCCCAGCCGGCGTCGGCGCGGCTTGAACGACCGGATGTGGGTGATCGACGGTCCGTCCACGGTCGCCGGACGCTATCGGCGCCCTCGCAGCCGGCGGCACCGTCGCTACACTGCCTCCGGGTCGTGACTGGCGCATCGAGGTGGAAGACCACCGGGGAGCGGCCTCGCCGATGCGGTGTGTCGCCGAGCGCCTGGGCCCGAATCTCGAACCATCGACCCCCGCCCAGGAGCAACCATGACCGCACCCGAATCCCTCGCCATGTCGACGGCCCTCGGCGTGATCCGCGACGTCGACCCCGTGATCGCCGATGCCATCGCCGGCGAGCTGCACAACCAGCGCACCCAGCTGAAGCTGATCGCCAGCGAGAACTACGCGTCGCCGGCGACCCTGCTCGCCATGGGCAACTGGTTCTCCGACAAGTACGCCGAGGGCACCGTCGGGCACCGCTTCTACGCCGGCTGCGAGTACGTCGACGTGGTCGAAGCGCGGGCGGCGGAGTTGGCCAAGGAGATCTTCGGAGCGGACCACGCCTACGTGCAGCCGCACTCGGGGATCGACGCCAACTTGGTCGCGTTCTGGTCGATCCTGGCCCAACGCGTCGAACAGCCGACCCTGGCCTCGATGGGGGCCAAGCACGTCAACGACCTGTCCGAGGACGACTGGAACACCCTGCGCCACGCGTTCGGCGAGCAGCGGATGATCGGGATGTCACTGGATGCCGGCGGCCACCTCACCCACGGCTTTCGGCCGAACATCTCGGGCAAGCTCTTCGACCAGCGCTCCTACGGCACGGATCCCGACACCGGGCTGCTCGACTACGGCACGGTCCGCTCGCTGGCCCAGGAGTTTCGGCCCCTGGTGATCGTGGCCGGCTACTCCGCCTACCCGCGCAAGGTCAACTTCGCCACGATGCGCGAGATCGCCGACGAGGTCGGCGCCACGCTGATGGTGGACATGGCCCACTTCGCCGGCCTGGTGGCCGGGAAGGTGTTCACCGGGGACTTCGACCCGGTCCCCCACGCCCACATCGTGACCACGACGACGCACAAGTCGTTGCGCGGCCCGCGCGGCGGCATGGTGCTGTGCACAGACGACCTCGCCGAGTTCGTGGACAAGGGGTGTCCGATGGTGCTCGGCGGGCCGATCGCCAACATGATGGCCGCCAAGGCCGTGGCGTTCTCCGAGGCCAAGCAGCCGTCGTTCCGGGACTACGCCGCCAAGATCGTCGAGAACGCCGCGGGCCTGGCCGAGTCGCTCATGCGCCGCGGCGTCGAGCTGGTCACCGACGGCACCGACAACCACTTGGTCCTGCTCGACACGGCGAGCAGCTTCGGCCTCACCGGACGTCAGGCGGAGTCCGCCCTGCTCGACTCGGGCGTGGTGACCAACCGGAACTCGATCCCGCGCGATCCCAACGGCGCGTGGTACACCTCCGGGGTCCGGCTCGGCACACCCGCCCTGACGACGCTCGGCCTCGGCACCGACGAGATGGACGAGGTCGCCGACATCATGGTCACGATCCTGCAGGGCACCAGCCCGACGACCACGAGCACCGGCGCGGCGTCACAGGCCAAGTACGTGCTGGCCGACGGGCTCGTCGAGCGCTCCCGCGCCCGGTGCGCCGAGTTGCTCGCCCGATTCCCGCTGTATCCGACGATCGAACTCTGACCCTGGGCCACCCCCGCCGGACGGCCGTCAGGGTCGGGGACGATGGAACGTCCACGCCCCGCCCGGACACGGTGGGCTGCCCTCGCGGCAGCACTGCTGGCCGCCGGTGGGTGTGCGATGTCCTCCGGAACGGGTACCGGGGTGGCGGCGGACGCCCCGGTCCCGGATACGGCGGCGGGACGACCTCGCACCGTCCTGGCCCCGAACGAGCTCGGAGTCTCGACCGCTGAGGACCTGCCCGCTGCCTGCGGTCTGATCGACCGGGACCTCGCCCTCTCGTTGGTCCCCTCGACCGCCATCCCGGTGGAGCAGCTCGGCGACTCGACCGGCGACGAACCGCTGCTGTACCGCACGTGCGTGATCGGGTTCCCGACCGACCGGCGCGGTGCCGTCGGCCTCCAGATCAGTGTCCCGAACGACTTCGGGCGCGACGTGGTGTCGAATCGCGAACAGGTGATGGAACCCGCGCTGGCCTCCTCGATCGGGCAGAACGGCCGGTCGTCGATGAACCTGGCGATCATGCCGACCGGGGGCGCGCGGGGCGCCACGGTCTACTTCCAGCACGGCGGGTACTCGGTGATGGTCGCCGTCGTCGGTCCCGCCGCGTCGCTCGGCGCCGCCGAGGACCTGGCCCAGATCGCCCTCGATCGCCTCGGCGACTGAGCATCGGATACCGAATACTTCGGTCCGCTGGGTATGAGCGGCCGTCATGGTCTGAGGCGAGATGAACGAGACCGTACGCCGAACGAGCCGATGGATCGCCGCTGCGCTGCTCGGAGTGGCCGCGTCCTGCGGCCGGTCGGCCGACGCCGCCGTCGACGATGCTCCGCTTCGGGTCCTCGACGTCCCGGCGCTGCTCCCCGACCCGTGCCGGCTGGTGAACGCGGCCTCGATCGAGACGCTGATCGCACCCGGCGCCGTCGGGATCGGCGAAACCGGTCTGGACCGAGCCGACGATCCGCTCGTGTACCGGACATGTCTCTGGGGGGACCTCGAGTCCGGTCCGGCGATCGGGCTCCAGATCGGAGCACCGAACCGCAATGGGCACGATGTCGTCGCGAATCGGGCGGACGTGCTCGAGCCCTCGTCGGTGGCGGTCGGCTTCCCCGATGGGCGTGAGACCAGCAACGTGGCGTTGATGCCGACCGGCAGCGCGATGGGTGCCTCGCTCGCGTTCCGGGCCGACGGCTACCACGTGATCGTGGCCGGATTCGGTGGTGAGATCCGCATGGGCGAGATCGAGGACATCGGCCGCGAGGTCCTGGAGCGGTTGACGAACGGTTGACCGTCGAGGCAACTCGTGCTGCTCGTGGCCACGGCCGGCCGTAGCGTGGATGCCTGCCGATGACCGACACCCGACCGCCCCTGCGCATCACGTATCCCGAGCAGCTCCCGATCACCGCCCGGCGCGAGGAGCTGCTCGAGACGTTGGCGCGCCACCAGGTCGTGATCGTCGCCGGCGAGACGGGTTCCGGGAAGAGCACCCAGCTGCCCAAGCTCTGCCTGGAACTCGGACGCGGAACGAACGGCAAACGGATCGGGCACACCCAGCCCCGCCGGGTCGCCGCCCGCACCATCGCCGAACGGGTCGCCGAGGAACTCGGCGAACAACTCGGGGGAACGGTGGGGTATCAGGTTCGCTTCACCGATCGGGTCGGGGCCGACACCCGGGTCAAGGTGATGACCGACGGCATCCTGCTGGCGGAGATCCAGCGCGACCGGGAACTCAGCCGCTACGACACCCTCATCATCGACGAGGCCCACGAGCGCAGCCTCAACATCGACTTCCTGCTCGGCTACCTCCGCCAGCTCCTCCCCCGCCGCCCGGACCTCTCGGTCGTCATCACGTCGGCCACGATCGACACCGAGACGTTCTCGGCCCACTTCGCCGACGCCCCGATCATCGAGGTCTCCGGACGCACCTACCCGGTCGAGGTCCGCTATCGACCGTTCGGTGTCGAGCCCGACGACGACCGCGATCAGGTCCAGGCGATCCTGGATGCCTGCGACGAACTGCGCGACGAGGCACCCGGCGACGTCCTGGTCTTCCTGAGCGGCGAACGCGAGATCCACGACACCGCCGATGCTCTCCGCCGGGAGCACGAGCGGCGCAACGACGCCACGACCGAGGTGCTCCCGCTGTACGCCCGGCTGTCCGCCGCCGAGCAGCACCGCATCTTCGAGCCGCACCGGGGCCGACGAATCGTGCTGTCGACCAACGTGGCGGAGACCTCGCTGACCGTTCCCGGCGTGCGGTACGTGGTCGACACCGGCACGGCGCGCATCTCCCGCTACAGCACCCGACTCAAGGTGCAGCGGCTCCCGATCGAACCGGTGTCGCAGGCGTCGGCCAACCAGCGCGCCGGACGATGCGGCCGAGTCGCGCCAGGGGTGTGCATCCGGCTGTACGCGGAGGAGGATTTCGACGCCCGGCCGGAGTTCACCGATCCCGAGATCCTGCGGACCAACCTGGCCTCGGTCATCCTCCAGATGCTCGCGATCGGGCTCGGTGACATCGCCGGCTTCCCGTTCGTCGAGCCGCCCGAGCATCGCAGCATCAACGACGGTCTCCAGCTCCTCGACGAGCTGCGCGCCGTGCGCACCGATCAGCGCGGCGACCGTCGCCTCACCCGGCTCGGACGACGGCTGGCTCAGCTCCCGCTCGACCCCCGCCTCGGACGAATGGTGCTCGAGGCCGAACGACGCGGGTGTGTGCGCGAGGTGATGATCATCACCGCAGCGATGTCGATCCAGGATCCCCGCGAGCGCCCCGCCGACCACGAACAGCACGCCAACGAACTCCATCGCCGATTCCACGGCGAGGACGGGTCGGACTTCATGACCCTCGTGCGGTTGTGGGACTACTTGCGCGAACAACAGAAGCAACTGTCGGGGAACCAGTTCCGCAAGCTGTGCCGCAACGAGTACCTGAACTACCTGCGCGTGCGCGAGTGGCAGGACCTCTACAGCCAGCTTCGCCGGGTCGTCGGCCAGCTCGACATCCGGCTCAACCACGAGCACGCCCACCCCGACCACGTCCACCAGGCGCTCCTTTCCGGTCTGCTGTCACAACTCGGGATGCGCCGCGACGACAGCAGGGACTTCACCGGGTCGCGCCACACGAGCTTCGTCATCGCCCCGGGCTCGGTCCTCACGAAGAAGCCACCGAAGTGGGTCATGGCCGGCGAACTCGTCGAGACCAACCGGCTGTGGGCCCGCCGCTGCGCTCGGATCCAGCCGCAGTGGATCGAACCCCTCGCCGGGGACCTGGCGAAGCGCACCTACGGCGAACCGTGGTGGGACGCCGAGCGCGGCCACGCCCTCGTCGTCGAGCGCGTCCTGCTGTACGGGCTCCCGATCATCGCCGGGCGACAGATCCCGCTCAGCCGGTTGGACGAGCCACTCGCTCGCGAGATCTTCCTCCGCAACGCGCTCGTCGAAGGAGACTGGTCCGGCTCGTATCCGTTCCAGGCCGACAATGCGGCGGTGGTCGACGAGGTGCGGGCGCTCGAATCCCGCTTCCGTCGCCGCGACCTGATGGTCGACGACGAGACGATCCTGCGGTTCTACGACCGCAGGGTGCCGGCCGACGTCACCTCGGCTCGCGACTTCGATCGCTGGTGGCGGCGGGTGAAGACCGATCGACCCGACGTGCTCTCGATGACGGTCGACACCCTGCTCGACGTCGACGAGGAGCTGCTCGACCACGACGCGTTCCCCGAGACGTGGACACAGGGCGAACTCGAGCTGCCGATCAGCTATCAGTTCGAACCCGGCTCGCCGGACGACGGTGCGACCGTGCACATCGCGCTGCCGCTGCTCAACCAGGTGACCGACGACGGGTTCGACTGGCTCGTTCCCGGCCTGCGAACCGAGCTCCTGGCCGCCCTCGTTCGCAGCCTGCCCAAGCCGCTACGCAAGCACGTCGTGCCCGTGTCGGACACGGTGACGGCGTTGCGGTCCGAGATCGGACCCGGCGACGGTCCGCTCCTCGACGTCGTGGCTCGCGCCCTGGGGCGGCGCAGCGGCGAGCGGATCTCCGCCACCGACTTCGACCTCACGAGGGTCCCCGATCACCTCCGGGTCACCTTCGCCGTCGAGGACCACGACGGTGGGCGGGTCGCGTACAGCAAGGACCTGGCGGTGCTCAAGGAACAGCTGCTGCCCCGGGCCCGCGTCGCGATCGCCCGCGCCGCCGCCGAGTCCCACGGCATCGAACGGCGCGGCATCACCGAATGGGAGTTCGGCGAGCTGCCCGAGCTGATCGAGTCCGAGCGAAACGGGCATGCGGTGCGCGGGTACCCGGCGCTCGTCGACGACGGCGACAGCGTGTCGATCCGCGTCCTCACCAACGAGAGAACCCAGGAGGTCTCGATGCGCGCCGGCACCCGGCGCCTGTTGCTCCTGAACGTGCCCGCCTCCCGCAAGGTCGTGGCCCGACCGTTCGGCAACGACGTCGCACTGGCATTGGCCGCGCTCGAACTCGGCAAGGCGGCGGACCTCGCCGACCAGTGTGTCGTGGCCGCGGTCGACGAGCTCATGCGCCGCCACGGCGGCCCGGTGCGTGACGCCGTCGCCTTCGACCGGTTGCGCGAGGCGGTCCGGGCCGACGTGTTGGACGTGGCCACGGAGCTGGCCGAGACCGCCGGCAAGATCGTCGTGGTCGCGGCACGGGTGGCACGGCGGATCGACGAGCTCCGGGTCGACGCCACCAAGCCCTCGGCCGGTGACGCCGCGACCCACCTGCGACGCCTCGTACGCCCGAACTTCGTCGTCGTCGCCGGTGCCGACCGGTTGCGAGACGTGCTGCGGTACGTGCGCGGCATCGAGCGTCGGCTGGAGAAGGTGCCCGAGGAGCCACGCAAGGACCAGGCGAAGCTGGTGCAGGCCCGGCGTTTGGAGGACGAGTACTCCTCCACCCTCGAATCGCTCCCGCCCGCCGCGCGACGTACCGACGCCGCGGTCGACCTCGGATGGAAGCTGGAGGAGTTCCGGGTTCACCTGTTCGCCCAGAGCCTCGGGACCAACGGGTCGATCAGTGAACAGCGAATCCGCAAGGGTCTCGCTGCGTTGGCAGCGCACTCGTGACCGCCGAAGCGGCGGCGGCATCGATCGTCCGACGCACCCAAGCGCTGGATCGGGCACGCGCCTTCCCCCTCGGTGCGCTGAGCTCGCTCGAGACCTCGCTGTTGCTGACCATCGCCATCAAGCGGTTCGACGCGGCCGGTCCGGTCAAGGGCGTCGTCGCCGCAGCGGCCGGCTTCGGGCTGTTGGGGGCGCCGGTCGCCACGGCGTTCGCCCGCCGACTTCCGCTCCGGGCGATGACGCTCGCAACCGTCCTGGCCGTGGTCTCGGCGATGGGCTACGGCCTCGCCGCGAGCGGTCCACTCGCCTTGTTCGTCCTCGGCGCGGTGATCGGCGTCGCCGCGATCCAGCTGCCGTTGCCGCTGCTCACCCAGATGTACGACGAGAACTATCCGATCTCCGAGCGCGGACGACGCGTCGGGTTCGCGATGTCGGTGAAAGTGGTCGCGGCGGCGCTCGGTGGGATCATTCTCGGGGCCGTGCTGTCGCGTTCGAGCGACGACTGGCGGGTGGTCGTGCTCGTCGGAGTGGTCCTTGCCCTGCTCGTGGCGGCGTCGAACGCCTTCACGCCGTCGACCCGGCTCGACCGCGTCGCCGGTCGGCGGAACCGGCCGTGGCCCCACTTCGATCTGCTGCGCCACGATCCGGCGTTGCGCATCATCCTCGGTGCGTGGATGGTGATGGGGTTCGGCAACCTGATGCTGCTCCCGCTCCGCATCGAGTACCTCGCCAACGCGAAGTACGGCATCGGCGCGGATGCCACGTTCATCACGCTGGTGACGGTCACGGTGCCGTCGATCACTCGATTGGCCCTGATGCCGCTCGTCGGCGTGCTCTTCGACCGGCTGGAGTTCTTCCGGGCTCGCATCGCCGTGAACCTGCTGTTCATCCTCTACGTCGCGGTGTTCTTCACCAGCGACACAGATGTGGGCTTCGTCCTCGGCGCGGTCGCGTTCGGCTTCGCGTCGGCCGGCGGCGAACTGATGTGGAGCCTGTGGGTCACCAAGTTCGCCCCCGCCGGCCGGGTCGCCGACTACATGGGCCTGCACACCTTCTTCACCGGCGTCCGCGCGGTCGTCGCCCCGATGTTCGGGTTCGTGATCGTGTCGCGCCTCGCGCTGACCTCGGTGGCGATGATCGGCGTGACGCTGATGGTGGTGTCGTCGTTGATGCTCGCTCCGAGCGCCCGCCGGGCCGGGCTCAGGCGTCCCACGCCACCCGGAGTTGCTCGGGACCTCGGAACGTGATGTTCGGGAAGGTGACGAAGTCCTGGTCCTCCACCAGGCGGAGCGACGGCACCTTCTGCGTGAGCAGCTCGAGCACGACCCGCGTCTCCTGTTTCGCGAGGTTCGACCCGAGGCAGTAGTGGATGCCCTTGCCGAAGCTGATGTGGCGGTTGGCGTTCGGCCGGCGGATGTCGAAGTCCTCGGGCTGATCGAACATCGCCGGATCGTGGTTGGCGGCCGCGAGGTTCAGGTACAGCCGGGTCCCGGCCGGGAGCTCCACGCCCCCGAGCGTCGTGGCGCTCGTGGTGAGCCGTCGCCAGCCGATCTGGCTGGAGTCGTAGCGGAGCGTCTCGTCGACCGCGTTCGGGATCAGGCTCGGGTCGTCGATGATCGCCTGCCACTGGTCGCGCCGGGAGAGCAGGCAGCGAAGGGTGTTGCAGATCAACGCGGTCACCGGATCGTGGCCGGCGAACGAGATGCCGTAGACGACCGATTCCACTTCGCGGTAGCTGATGCCGGTCCCGTTCGACGGATCCGGATCCGCGTCGTGGGCATCGAGGAGCTCCGAGCAGTAGTCGTCGCGGCGGTCCGCGGCCCGGCTCGCGACGAAGGCCCGGCAGTAGCGCCAGTAGTCGACCATCCCCTGGGCGATGCGGACCTGCTCCTCGGCCGACGGTTGACCCCACGAGAACGCCTTGCGATTGACGCACCACCGCTTGATCATCCGATCGTCCTCCGGTGGGAACCCGATGAGGCGGAACACGATCTCGGCCGGGAGCGGGAACGCCACCGCCTGGACGAAATCCGCCTCGTTCCCGCCCTCCAGCATCCGGTCGATGAGATCGCTCGCGCGGTCGCGCTGATAGTGCTCCAAGACCTTCAGCCGACGATTGGAGAATCCCTGCCGGGTGTACACGCGGATCCTGGTGTGATCCGGCTCCGGGCGGTTCGACATGACCGCCACCGGATCGAAGTCGTCCGAGGCGAGGATCGCAGCCGCTTCGGGAGCGAGCGGGAAGATGGGATCCTGCACGTTCGTGGAGGCGTAGACATCGGGATGGGTGAACACCTCCTCGATGTCCTCCAGCCGGGTGACGACCACGTGACCGAGGCGTTCGGCGTACGAGACCGGGCATCGGTCGCGCAGCGTGTTCGCGATCGGATAGGGGTCGGCGAGATAGGCGTCCGACAGCGGGGAGAACTCACGGTCGACGGGACAGCCGTCCGGTGCCGCGGCGACGGCATCCGGCGCACGGTGATACGTGTTCGACACTGCGGTTCCCCCTCGGTCCGGGTCGGATGCTCCCCCGAGCACCCGACCTGGCCATGATCCCCGTCTGACGGCGCCGCGTCCAGGGCGGCGCCGTCGGACGTCATTCAGGAACGTAGGAGAAGTGCTCGACCAGTGCCGCGGTGAACGATTCCAGATCGTCGGGTCGGCGACTCGTGACGAGGACGTTGGGCCCCTGGGTGCACACGGCGACCTCCTCGTCGACCCAGTTCCCACCGGCGTTGCGGATGTCGGTCTTCAAGCTCGGCCAACTCGTCAAGCGGCGGCTGCGGACCACGTCGGCCTCCACCAATGTCCACGGCGCGTGGCAGATCGCGGCGACCGGCTTGCCGTCGTCGAAGAACCGTCTCATGAACGACACCGCGGCTGGGTCGGTCCGCAACTGGTCGGGATTGGCGACCCCACCCGGAAGGACGAGGGCCGCGTAGTCGGCGGGATCGGCGTCGGCCACGGCGACGGTCGCCTCGAAGGTGTCGGCGGCGTCCAGATGTTCGTACGCCTGGACCTTGCCGACCGCAGGAGCGATCAGGACCGGTCGGCCGCCGGACCGCTCGACGGCGTCCCACGGCTCGGTCAGCTCGATCTGCTCGATGCCCTCGTTGGCGACGAGAAAGGCGATGGTGCGGCCATTCAGGGCGGTGTTCATGGAGGCTCCTTCGTTCGGGGGGTGCGGAGTTCGCGCGGCGACGTCCGTCGCTCGTGATCTGTGCGCTACCCCGACTCGCCGGGCTCCAACCAGCGGGCGGGCCTCGGGTGCATGCCTAGAGTTCGGCCATGGGCCACGTGATCTGGGAGCCGAGCAAGCCGACCGCGATCGCCGAGTTCATCGCCTGGCTGGGCGGTCGGGGTGTCCACGTCGCCGACTACGACGAGCTCCTCGCCTGGTCCGTCGCCGACCTCGAGAACTTCTGGATGCTCGTGACCGAGTACACCGGCGTCCGTTGGCGCTCCCGTCCGACTCGAGCGATCGACGGTGGTGATCTGTCGATGCCGGGGACGCGATGGTTCCCGGGCGGCACCCTCAACTACGCCGAGCACGCCCTCGCCGCCGCAGCGGAGCGTCCGCAGGACGTGGCCATCGTGTCGGTGAGCCAGACCCGCGCCCGGACCGAGACCACGTGGGCCGAACTCTCGGACGCAGTCGCTCGGTGCCGGACCGGGCTGCGCCGCGCCGGGGTCGGACGCGGCGGGTGCGTCGTGGCCTATCTCCCGAACACCCCCGAGGTCGTGGTGGTGCTGCTCGCGGCGGCGTCACTCGGCGCAACCTTCGCCTCGTGCCCACCGGAGTTCGGCGTGCGCTCGGTCGTGGATCGCTTCGCCCAGATCGAACCGGACGTGCTCGTCCACGTCGACGGCTACGTGTACGGCGACAAGGCGATCGATCGGAGCGCCGAGGTCGCCGAGATCGTGGCAGCGTTGCCGTCGCTCCGCCACGTCGTCGGGGTCCCGTATCTCGACCCGGCGGCGTCACCATCCCGGCCCACCACGGCCGCTTCGCCGGCGGGGAACGAGCGCTCGACCTGGAACGAGTTCCTCGCCCATCACGAGCCGCTCGAGTTCGAGGCCGTCGCCGCGGACCATCCGCTCTACGTCCTGTACTCCTCGGGCACCACCGGCCTCCCCAAGCCGATCGTCCACGGACACGTGGGCATCACCGTCGAGCACCTCAAGGTGATGCGCCTGCATCAGGAACTGGGCCCGTCGGATGTCTTCTCGTGGTTCACCACCACGGGGTGGATGATGTTCAACTACCTCGTGTCGGGGCTGCTGACCGGCACACGGATCGTCCAGTTCGACGGCAACCCCGGGTGGCCGGACCTCTCGACGTTGTGGCGCGTGGCCGCCGAGGAACGCTGCACCGTGTTCGGGGTCAGCGCCCCGTTCGTCATGAGCTGCCGCAAGGCCGGTCTCCGTCCGTGCGACGATCTCGACCTGTCGGCGCTGCGCCAGATCGGGTCCACCGGCGCCCCGCTGCCGGCCGAGGGATTCGACTGGCTGATCGACGCGGTGAGCGCGACCGCGCAACCGAACTCGATCAGCGGCGGCACCGATGTGTGCTCGGCGTTCATCGGTGCGATCCCGACCCTCCCGGTCGTGGCGGGCGAACTCACCCGCCCGCTGCTCGGGTGTGCGGTGGAGGCCTACGGACCCGACGGCTCCCCGGTGCCCGCGGGCCAACAGGGCGAGCTCGTGGTGACCCGCCCGATGCCGTCGATGCCGGTTCGGTTCATGGGCGATCCGGACGGCTCGCGATACCGCGCCTCGTACTTCGCCGAGTATCCGGGGGTGTGGCGCCACGGCGACTGGATCACGTTCGCCGAGGGTGGTGGCGCCACGATCAGCGGGCGCTCCGACGCCACGCTCAACCGCGGCGGCGTGCGGCTCGGAACGGCGGACTTCTACACGGTGGTGGAGAGCATCCCCGAAGTGGTCGACGCCCTCGTGGTCCATCGTGACGATCTGCCCGACGACGAGACCGGAATGGGCGAACTGCTGCTGTTCGTCGCCCTCGCTCCGGGCCGCGAGCTCGACGACGAACTGCGCCGGACGATCAACGGCGCACTGCGGTCACAGTTGTCGCCGCGCCACGTCCCGGACCGGGTGGTCCAGGTGCCCGGCATCCCGCGCACCCTCTCGGGCAAGAAGCTCGAGGTACCGGTGAAGCGGATCCTGGCCGGCGCCGCGGTCGAGGGCACGGTCTCGAAGGGATCGCTCGCGAATCCCGAGGTCCTCTCGGCGTTCGAGGACTACGCCCTCAACGAGATCGCCCGCTGATCGCCTGGAGCACGAGCAGGAGCAACACCGAACCGAGCGCGGCCACCCCGACGGAGCGGAGACTGAAGTCCTTGACCGGCTCGGAGCCGACCGCGCTCATGAGCGCGCCGCCGATCAAGGCGCCGAGCACACCGACCACCATCGTGTAGATGCATCCGGCGCGCTCGTCCTTGACCACGGCGCGAGCGATGAATCCGGCGAGCAGTCCGACCACGACCCAGGCGAGAAGGTTCACGGCGACGACCGTAACGCGCCGGAACCGCAGGGTGATCCGGGGAAGCGACGGGTCTGGGACAATTCGCCCCATGAGCGACGAGACGACCGCCTTCCGCACCTGTCCGCTGTGCGAGGCCGGATGCGGCCTGGAGCTGCGGGTGGAGGCGGAACGAGTCACCCGGGTCCGAGGCGACCGGGACGACGTGTTCTCGCACGGCTTCCTCTGTCCGAAGGGCTCGAGCATCGGGCATCTCCACGACGATCCCGACCGTCTCCGCCGACCGCTCGTCAAGCGGGACGGCGAGTTCGTGGAGGTCTCGTGGGACGAGGCGTTCGCCGAGATCGAAGCGACGCTGCTGCCGCTGCTCGCCGAACACGGGCGCGATGCGTGCGCGGTGTACCTCGGCAACCCGGGCGCGCACAGCCTCGCGCCGCTGCTCTACAACCGCTCGGTGATCCGGGCGCTCGGCACCCGCAACCGGTTCTCTGCGTCGACCGTCGACCAGCGGCCCAAGGAGATCTCGGCCTCGCTCATGTTCGGCTCGGTCGCCGTGCCCGTCCCCGATCTGGACCGCACCTCGCTCATCGTCCTCCTCGGAGCCAACCCGTACGCGTCGAACGGGTCGCTGTGCACGGCCCCTGATTTTCCGGGCCGCCTGGAGGCGATCCGCGAACGGGGCGGATCGGTGGTGGTCGTCGATCCTCGCCGCTCCGAGACCGCCGAACATGCCGATCTGCATCTCGCGATCCGGCCCGGCTCGGATGCGGCCCTGCTCGCCGCCCTGGTGCACGAGTTGTTCGCCAACGGTTGGGCGACGCCGGGCCATCTCGCCGAGCACCTCGACGGCTGGGACGATCTCGCTGGATTGGTCGCCTCCTTCACGCCGGAGCGCGTCGCCGGGTTCTGTGGGATCGAGGCCGAGGCGATCACCGACCTGGCCCGGCGGTTGCACGAGGCCCCGACCGCCGCGGTGTACGGACGCATCGGTACGTGCACGCAGCAGTTCGGCACCCTGGCGTCGTGGCTGGTCGATGTCGTGAACGCCTGCACCGGCAACCTCGACCGTGAGGGCGGAGCGATGTTCTCGAAGGGCGCCGTCGGACAGCCGTCCACCAAGGGCGCTCCTGGCCAGGGTCGCGGCTTCCGGATGGGGCGAGCCGTCAGCCGGGTCGGTGGGTGGCCGGAATCGCTGGGCGAGTTCCCGGTGTCGGCGCTGCCCGAGGAGATCGAGACGCCGGGCGAGGGTCAGGTCCGGGCGTTGATCACCATCGCCGGGAACCCGGTCTCGTCGAACCCGAACTCGGGCCGGCTCGGCGCGGCCCTGGCGACGTTGGAGTGCTTCATCGCCGTCGACCCGTACCTGAACGAGACCACCCGACACGCCACGGTGATCCTGCCGCCGCCCAGCGCGCTTCAGAAGTCTCACTACGACATCGCGCTGCTGAACTTCGCCGTCCGCAACGTCGCCAACTACTCGCCGGCGGTACTGCCCCTCGACGACGGGCAGCCGACCGAATGGGAACTGCTGCTACGTCTCGCCGCGGTGTTGTCGGGCGAGGGCCTCGCCGCGGATCTCGACGCCGCCGATCGGTCGATCGCCCGGGCGATGGCGGCGAGCGCGACCAAGGATCCGCACGGGTCGGTGTTCGAACGGGACCCGGACGAACTGCTGGCCATGGTCGGCGATCGCCGCGGACCGGAGCGGCTGCTCGACATCATGCTCCGCACCGGCCCCTACGGCGACGGGTTCGGCACCGATCCGGACGGCCTGACGCTCGGCGTGCTGGAGGCCAACCCCCACGGAGTCGACCTCGGACCGCTCGAGGGTGGTCGGATCCCGGATCTGTTGCGCACCCCGACCGGGCTGGTCGATCTCGCCCCGGAGATGCTTCGCGCCGATCTCGCCCGGCTCGACGGAGCGGTGACCACGCCGGCCGAGGACGAGTTGGTGCTGATCGGCCGACGCCACGTGCGATCGAACAACTCGTGGATGCACAACGTGCGCGTGCTCATGAAGGGCCGGAATCGCTGCACCCTCATGATCCACCCGACCGACGCCGAGCGGCTCGGTGTCGCCCATGGCGAACGCGCCCGGGTGGCCTCACGCGTCGGCGCCGTCGAGGTCGTGGCCGAGGTGACCGATGCCGTCCGGCCCGGTGTGGTCAGCCTCCCGCACGGGTTCGGTCAGCGTCTGCCGGGCGTGCGGCTGTCGATCGCCACGGAGTACGAGGGCGTCAACACGAACCTGCTGACCGACGAGTCGTTCCTCGATCCGATCAGCGGCAACGTGGCACTCAACGGCGTTCCTGTGGAGGTCGCTGCGGTCGGCGTCTGAGCGGGTGTGTCAGCCGACCCGCCAGAGGTAGGCCGACGAGATGCCGTCGTCGGCGACCACGAGTTCGGCGGCGGCGGGTTCGATCGGCCAGGCGACCGGCTGTTGCTGGTGGGTCACGATCCGAGCTCCGGCGGGCAGCTTGGCCAGCAGGCCCGGGAGGAGATCGGCGACGAACTTCGGCGCCACGAACACGAACACGACCGTGGCATCGGACAGCTGAGCATCGAGCGCGCTGCCTTCGATGATCGTCGCCCGCTGGACGCCGGCCTCGGCGATCGCCCGGCGGGAGCGCTGCACCAGACCGGCATCGCGCTCGACGCCGCGTCCGGTGGCGCCGAGTCGGGCGGCTTCGAGGACGACGCGGCCGTCGCCCGAGCCGAGGTCGACCACGACGTCATCGGACGTGGTCCCGGCGAGCTCGAGGATCGGGCCGATGAGCCCGCGGGGCGTCGCGAGCGAGGGGCCGAGATCTCCGCCACCGACGAGCTTGTTCCGCGACACCTGCTCCTTCACCAGCCGACCCAAGCGGATGACCCAGTAGCCGGGCCACAGGAAGGTCGGCAGCTCCATCGCCGTGACGTCGGGGGCCTGCGGCGTGAGCAGCTTCACGAGCTTGTGGTGGTCGCGCTTGGGCGCCCACGACAGGTGCAGGCGCCGGGTCGGGTCGTCGTGCTTGATGAACACCCCACCGTTGTGGGCCCGGCGGTAGCCGGCCCACGCCCCGTCGCCCATCGGGATCATCGAGTACCAACCATCGGCGTCGAGGAGTTCGAGCGCTCGGTCGAGGCCGGAGCTGATGACGAGGTCCGGGAAGACGTGGAGTTTGCGCTCCTCGGACGGCGTGATCGAGGTCGGGATGCCGGCCTCCCGGAACATCGCGGCGATCCGATCGCCCTCGGATCGTGTCGCGTCGGCGAGACCCCGGCTCAGACCCTCGACTCGGTCGACCAGGGCGCGACTCGCATCGTCGAGCTCGCCGGAACGCTCGACGAGGGCCCCGAGCGACGACCCGAACGACCCGTTGGCCATCGCGTCGACGAGTGCGGCTTCCACGTCCGGCGCACCGTACGCAGTGATCTGTTCCATGTCATTCCTCCCGCCGTGGGCGACACCAGGTGCCGCTCGTCGTGGAATGTAGTGCTGGCCGTCGTGGTGGTGGTCGGGGTCGATCGGACCGTCTTCGGATCATCGCGGCCCTCGACATCGAACGTGTGTTCGAGATACGGTGACCGGGTGGGTGCGTCGACCACCATCCTCCACGCCGACCTCGATGCCTACTACGCGTCGGTCGAGCAGTTGCTCGATCCCGCCCTTCGCGGCCGGCCGATCGCCGTCGGCGGGAGCGCATCGGGCGGGGTGGTGTTGGCGGCGTCGTACGAGGCACGCCGATTCGGCGTGTCGGCCGGGATGCCGGGGTGGCGAGCCCGACAGCGTTGCCCCGACCTGTGCTTCGTTCGCGGCCACTTCTCCGAGTATCAGCGCATCGCCGATCGGGTGATGGACGTGCTCGGCGACTACACACCGCACGTGGAGCGGATCTCGATCGACGAAGCGTTCCTCGACGTCACCGGCTCGCTCCACCTGTTCGGGCCCACCTCGCGGCTCGCCGGTGATCTTCGACGCCGAGTGCGCGACGAGATCGGTCTTCCCATCTCCGTCGGTGCAGCTCGGACCAAACACCTCGCCAAGGTCGCGTCCCAGGTGGCGAAACCCGACGGCCTCGTCGTCGTCGAGCCGGGAGGCGAGCGCGAGTTCCTCGATCCCCTTCCGGTCGGGCTGATGTGGGGCGTCGGCCCGGTCACCGAGCGGCGACTCGCCGAGCGCGGGATCCACACCATCGGCGAACTCGCCCGGACCCCGGGCCATTCGATCGCTGCCCTGCTCGGCGAGGCCAACGGGGCACGCCTCAGCGCCCTCTCCCACGACGCCGATCCACGCCGGGTCCAGCCGGCCGGTCGGGGCCGATCGGTCGGCGCCCAATCGGCATTTCCCCGCGCCCTGCCCGACGACGACCTGTTGCGGGAGGTGCTCGGGCATCTCACCGATCGCATCGGTGGTCGCCTCCGAACCAAGTTCCGCTCCGGGCGAACGATCACGGTCCGGATCCGATTCGCCGACATGACGAGCATCACCCGGTCCCGCACCCACTCGCGCGGGATCTCGACGAACCTGGCCCTGTGCGAGCTGGCGGTCGCCCTCGCTCGCTGCGGGCTCGAAGACCGTCCGGGTGTGGAGATCAACCTGCTCGCGATCTCCGTCAGCAACCTCGTCGAGCAGCATGCGCTGCAGCTCGAACTGCCCTTCGGGAGTGACACGCCGCTGCACGACGGCGCCCCCCTGGGCGCGGCGCGTTGGGCCCTCGACCGCCAGATGGATGCAGTGCGCGCCAAGTTCGGCCGCGCCTCGGTGGGCTACACCTCGGTGCTGCTGTCCGAGCGAGCCACGGTGCCCGAGGAGTTCCGCGAACTCGCGGAGCGAGCATGACGATCCGAGGGTGGGGTTATGATCGCCCGCCGGGCTGCACGAAGTGGGGCCGAACGATCCTGGGAGGGCAAGACGTGAGCGAATCGACCACCGATGGCACGTGGTTCGGAGACTCGGAGCTCTTGGAGCGGTTCCCGGCCTGGACCCGGGGCAACGCGGCAGATGTGTTTCCCGATCCGTTCAGCCCGCTCGGACAGAGCCTCGTGATCCGGGAGGGAATGGCCATGGGGTTGCGCGACGGCTACATCAGCTCGGCGCCATGGATTGGGACGAGTACGAGGAGCCCGTTCGCCCGGACCTGTTCAAGATGTTCGGCGCCAGCCAAATATTTCCGTAAGGTAACCACCTCACTGACCCGGGTGCTCGGCGCCCGGATGCCCGGTGCCTCTCCGGAAGCGATCGACCAGGCGTTCTTCGACGACCGCGACGAGGTGCCCAAGTACGTGGCCGAGCCGTGGCACGAGTCCGAGCGCCACGCGGCCAAGCTCGGCGAGACCATGGCCCAGGTGATGTCGATCGACACCCTCCCCGAGCTGGATGCCGACAAAGCCATCGTCGAGTCGTTGCGCGACAGCCGCCCCGATCTGTCGGCGATGAGCGACGGCGCCCTGCTCGCTCGGGCCCGCTCGATGGTGCCGTGGGTCCAGAAGACCTTCGAGACCGCGATGTGGGTCTCGTCGATGTCGTCGCTCGGGCCTGGCGCGCTCTCGGCGATCTGCGAAGGAATCGGCCAGCCGAGCCTCGCCATCCGGCTCCTCGGCGGCGTCGAGGTCGACTCCGCTGCGCCGTCCCACGCCATGTGGGCCCTTGCGACGTTCGCTCGGAACTCGGCTGCCGTGAACGGCGCGTTCGAGGCCGGAGTCGACGGCGTCCTCGACGCCCTCGCCGCCTCGTCGGATCCCGACGCCGCCCAGTTCCTGGCCGACTTCCAGCAGTTCCTGCACGACTACGGGTCGCGCGCCCAGAACGAGTACGACATCATCTCCCCCTCCTGGGAGGTCAAGCCGGTCATCGCCCTCCGAGCGATCGACCTGATGCGCAAGTCCCCCGATTCCCAGGCCCCGTCGGTCCGCCACACGTCCACGATCGCCGATCGCGATGCGGCCGCGGCCGAAGTACGGGCCCTGGTGGCCGGGGATCCCGAGACCGCCGGTCTGTTCGAGGCCGCGCTGAAGTCCGCTCACCTGTTCCTGAGCGGTCGCGAGCGCGGCAAGACCAACACCATCATGGTGATCGGCGAGATCCGGATGGCGTTGCGCGAGTTCGGTCGCCGACTCGTCGAACGCGGCGTCATCTCGCAGGTCGAGCAATTGTTCATGGTCACCAACGACGAGCTCGACCACCTCCGCCACGATCCCGAGGCCTTCGTAGACACCATCGCCGAGCGGTGGGCGCAGTACCGGAGCTTGTTCGACCGCGAGCCGGTGTTCGTCGTCAACGGACGAGTCCCCTCGCTCGAAGAGATGACGGTCCGGGCGACCAAGAACCTCCCGCAGGCAACCTCCGGGACGGTGCTCACGGGCGCCGCTGGCTCGGGCGGATCGGCCACGGGACGGGCTCGAGTGGTGCTCGACGCCGCCGATCCGACCGGGCTCGAACCCGGTGACGTGCTGATCGCGCCGCAGACCGACCCGTCGTGGGTGCCACTGTTCGTTCCCGCCGCCGCCGTCGTCGTGAACGTCGGGGCGATGGGCAGCCACGCGATGATCGTGTCCCGCGAGCTCGGGATCCCGTGCGTGGTCTCGGTCGTCGATGCCACCGACACCATTCCCGACGGAGCGATGGTCACGGTCGACGGAACGGCGGGCACGGTCACCATCCACTGACCCCCGGAGTGCTGCGACACCCTCGCCCTACACTCCCACCGTGACCCTGGACGGCCCGGCTCCCGACCGCTACGAGTTCGACGCCGAGGTGTGGGAACACTCGGGAAACGGCTCGTGGCACTTCGTCAGCCTGCCCGACGACATCGCCGACGAGATCGAAGAACGCTGCGGCGCCCGGGCCGGCGGCTTCGGTTCGGTTCGTGTCGAGGTCACCGTCGGGTCCACGACGTGGTCGACCTCG
Source organism: Ilumatobacteraceae bacterium (assembly GCA_041394645.1). Taxonomy (GTDB): domain Bacteria; phylum Actinomycetota; class Acidimicrobiia; order Acidimicrobiales; family Ilumatobacteraceae; genus JAWKHV01. The sequence goes on from JAWKHV010000004.1 coordinate 88,490, forward strand.
GTGTTCCCGGACTCCAAGCGCTCGACCTACATCCTGCCGGTCAAGGCCGCCGTCCGGAAGGCCGAGGGTCTACACGACGGAGCGATCGCCCGCTTCGAGCTGAGGACCCTGGTGTAGGAAGTCCGCGCCGATTCAGGCGTAGCGAGCGATCGACGCCTCCGCGGCAGCGCGGTACTGCCCACCGAACTTGATCGCGTGGACGACGAGCGGAGCGATCTGATGGAGGGCGACGCGCTGCTCCCACCCCGCCGCCAACGCGGCCCGTTCGTCATAGCCGCGAAAGGCATCCTCACCGAATCCGCCGAAGAGACGCATCATCGCCAGGTCGAACTCCCGGTGCCCGCCGTGCGCGGCCGGGTCGAGGATCCAGCTCGTGCCCGCGGTGTCGACGACTCGGTTGCCGGCCCACAGGTCGCCGTGCAACTGGGCAGGAGGCTCGGCAGGACCACCGAGTTCCTCCAGTCGAGCGGCGAGCCGTTCGAGGCCCCGGACGCTCGATGGCGAGATCGCTGCTCCATCCCGAGCGAGTCGCGCCAGCGGGAGGAGCCGCTGGGTGCCGCTCGAACTCCGCCCACGTCGCACACGGCTCGTTGGGAAGCCCCGACTCCCGGTGGTGCGTCGGTCGGCCCGGCCGAACGTTTCGGCACCGGACGGGTGAGCTCCGCCAACGGATGCCGAAGTCCCGCTCCCCGACCGACTCGGTGCGCCCCTGACCTCGTCGATCCATTCGAGGACCACGAGTTCGGTCGCTCGACCGAGGGGCGACCCGTCGTCCCGTCGCCGTCGCTCACCGCGAGGACCTCCGGGACCGGCAGCGCACCCGGCTCGCGCAGCCACGTCAGCCCGGTCGCCTCGGTGGAGAAGAACCATGCCGGCGCCTGGGGATGAGTCTTGGCGAAGGCAGGTGGGCCGTCCTCGAACTCGATCCGGAACGAGCGCGCGACATCGCCACCGTGGACCCGGACGGCAGCGATGACGTCGCGGCCGAGAGCGTCGGAGAGCGCAGCACGCAAGAGGTCGTCGATCCGCCAGACTGTAGTTCCGCTAGAGTTCCACGCCGGTCGAGCCCCGTAGCTCAGGGGATAGAGCGTCGGTTTCCAAACCGTGCGTCGCATGTTCGAATCATGCCGGGGCGCTCAGAACACCAGTCGATGGCGAGCTTCGCCGTTCCGTCGCGCCGAGGACGCCCATCGGTCGATTGCTGCGGGTCTGATCCCCGTTGTCGGCAGCATCGAGACAGTGTCGCCATATACCTTAGCTGACTAGTTATATGCTGGAGCGTGTGATCGACTTTCGGATCGACGCGCGAGCGGAGTGTCTCCGTATCGCCAGCTGGTGCACCAGGTACGTCAGGCGTTGCTGCTCGGGCTGTTGCGCCAGGGCGATCAGCTCCCGACGGTGAAGGAAGTGGTCGCATCGGTTGCGATCAATCCGAACACGGTGCTCAAGGCGTATCGCGAGTTGGAGTTCGAGGGCCTCGTCGAGGGGCGGCCCGGGGTCGGCACGTTCGTCACCCGTTCACTGGCCGACTCCTCGTTGGCCGCCCATGCCGCGTTGCGGAAGGACCTGAAGGGATGGTTGGCCAAGGCACGGCGGGCGGGCCTCGATGACGCCAGCATCGCTGCGCTGTTCGAGAGCACGTTCCGGGCCGGACCGAACGAGGGTGTGGCGTGAGCGCGGCGATCGAGGCATCGGCAGCTGGGAAGCGCTTCGGCCGCGCGTGGGCCCTACGGGACTGCACGTTGTCCGTGCCACAGGGGCGCGTGGTCGGTCTCGTCGGCACGAACGGTGCGGGCAAGTCCACGTTGCTGCATCTTGCCGTCGGACTGCTGCGGCCGACGGAAGGGCACCTCACGGTGCTCGGTGAGCGTCCGGGCAACGACGCTCGCCAGTTGGGCAGGGTCGGCTTCCTCGCCCAGGATGTTCCGCTGTACAGCGGACTGACGGTCGATGATCACCTTCGCATCGGGGCGGCGCTGAACCCGGCGTGGGACGGGACGGTCGCTCGAGCCCGCGTCGACCGAGCTGGTCTCGACCGCAGGCAACGGACGGGCGGGCTGTCGGGAGGGCAACGGGCACAGCTTGCGCTTGCGCTCGCCATCGGCAAGCGCCCTGAGCTCCTGATCCTGGACGAGCCGGTTGCCAGCCTCGATCCCCTCGCCCGTCGCGAGTTCCTAGCCGACTTGATGGAGTTGGCCGCTGACGGGTTGTCCATCGTGTTGTCATCGCACTTGCTCGAAGATGTCGAACGGATCTGCGATCACGTGATCGTTCTCGCAGCAGGGCAAGTGCGCGTCGCCGGCGACGTCGACGAGTTGCTCGCGTCACACAAGGTGCTGACCGGTGTCCGACGACACGCTGATCTCCCCGCGGATCAGACCGTCATCCGCCAGCGCCATTCCGAACGGCAATCCACCCTGCTGGTCCGCACCGCTCGCCCGGTGCTGGATCCGTCGTGGACGGTCAGCGACGTGGGGCTCGAGGAGCTCGTGCTCGCCTACATGGCGACACCGCCGCCGGTCACCGATGTCGTACCAGGGTTGCGGAGCGTGAGCTGATGCTGTGGCTTGCATGGCGCCAGTTCAGGGCACATGCAGCGCTCACCCTCGGCGCGACCGTCGTGGTGATCGTCGTGCTCGTGGTCACCCACGAGCACGTCGTGGATACCTTCGGCACGACCGGTGACCGCACCCTGACCGGGTTCTACGTGTGGCTCCGCCTGCTCGGCACTGCGCTGATCGGCGTACCTGCCCTCATGGGGGCGTTCTGGGGTGCGCCGCTGCTGACCCGGGAGTTCGAGGACCGCACCTTTCGGATGGTGTGGACCCAGAGCGTCACGCGCAGGCGCTGGCTCTGCCACGAAGCTCGCAGCGATCGGTGCCACCACGATGCGCGAGCGTCGCCGCATTCGCCACGGTGTTCACCTGGTGGTCGGGTCCGATCGGCGCGACCGGCAACCGCATCGGAAGCGCGAACTTCGCCCAACGCGGCATCGTCCCCATCGGCTACGCGTTGTTCGCTGTCGGTCTCGGTGTGCTGGTCGGGACCGTGCTCCGACGGACGATCCCCGCGATGGCTGCCTCACTCACTGGGTTCTTCATCCTGCGGATCGTCGTGCAGAAGCTCGTTCGCACCCACCTCATCGGAACCGAGTCCGTGACCACCCTTCGTTCGCGTCGAACGAGCTGCACGGGTGGTCGTGTCGGTGCGAACCGTCGACGCCGCCGGCGAGACCATCTCCACCAAGGCCGCCGAGAACCTGCTCGCCGCGTCGTGCAACATGACCTGCGCCACCCGAGACGTCGACGCCGCACTGGCCACCTGCGCTCAGCGGGCGGGTCTCCACGATGTCGCCCAGGTCCCACGGCCGACCAGTTCTGGGTCCTCCAGGCTGCGGAATTCGGGCTGTTCCTCATCCTGGCTGCGTCTCGCTGTCGCCACCTGCTTCTGGTGGCTCGATCACCGAGCTGCCTGACCGCCCGGAGGAACCGACGCAGAGTGGGTCGGTTACGATTCACCGACCCGCATCGACCGCATCGACCGGGCCGAACGCATGCTCCAACGATGCACGGGGGCATTCCGAGCCATGCGGGCGCCACACCGAAGGAGCACCGATGTCCACGCTTGCCGATCGTCCGAACACCGCCCTCGTGGTCATCGACGTGCAGAACGGCGTGGTGACCGGAGCGCCACGACGCGACGACGTCGTGGCCAACATCGCGTCGCTCGTCGAACGAGCCCGCTCCGCAGCGGTCCCGGTCGTCTGGGTCCAGCACTCCGACGACAACCTTGCCCAGGGCAGCGATGCCTGGCAGTACGTCCCCGAACTGCCCTTCGGTGACGGCGAGCCGGTGGTGCACAAGACCTTCGGCGATTCCTTCGAGGGGACGGATCTCGAATCGGTGCTCGCCGAGCGAGGCATCGGACATCTCGTCGTCGCCGGGGCGCAGAGCGACGCCTGCATCCGCTCGACCATTCACGGCGCCTTCACTCGTGGGTACGACGTCACGCTCGTCGCCGATGCCCACACGACCGAGGATCTCACGGAGTGGGGCGCCCCGCCCCCGGAGCAGGTGATCGCTCACACCAACTTGTACTGGGGGTTCCAGGCGGCCCCCGGCCGAACGGCGTCGGTGCACGCGACCGCGGACGTCACGCTCGCCTCGCCGTCCTGATCGCCGTCCCGGTCGCTGGCCGCTCGCCGGTGATCAGCGCCCCGACGACGCTGCGGTCGATCCGCCGTCGACGATCAACAGCTGACCGGTGACGAACTCGGCGAGGGGCGAGACGAGGAACAGCACCGCCCGGGCGATGTGATCGGCCTGCCCGACGATGCCGACCGGGTTGGCCGACAGACGGGCCTCGATGTCATGGCCGCCGGCCCGCAACGGTTCGAGTTGGGCTTGGACGCCGGGGGTGTCGATGATCCCCGGCGCGATCGCGTTGACGCGGATCCCCTTCGTCCCGAGTTCCATGGCGAACGACCGCGTCATGCCGATCACTGCGGCTTTCGACGTCGAATAGGCGGTCAGGTTGGCGCCGCCCCGGACCGCGGTGATCGACGACATGTTCACCATCGCCCCGCCTTCGGTCATCGCCCTCGCCGCTTCACGAGCAACGCAGTAGGCGGCCCGCACGTTCACGTCGAGCATCCGAGCGACGAAGTCGTCGGTCACGTCGACGAGCGGACCGGTCGTCGGGAAGATCCCGGCGTTGTTGACGAGGATGTGCAGCGGACCGTCGGCGGTTGCGGCACCGACCGCGGCCCGCACCTGTTCGGTGTCGGCGACGTCACAGGCGACGGCTCGATGGCCGGCCGCGGCGGCCTCCGCCGGATCGAGGTCGGCCACGGTCACCTCCGCGCCCGCCTCGGCCAGCCGGTCCGCCGTCGCTGCGCCGATCCCTCGACCTCCTCCGGTCACGAGCGCCCGCTGGCCGGAGAGATCGATCAGCGAGCGGAGCGGAGTGTCGATCGGGAGTTTCTGCACATTGCCGACAGTAACCAACGAATCCGCCGGCACGCGATGCATCGGATTCCTCGTCGATTGCTATCGTCCGTGACGGGTCATTCCGTTCGCAGCACGAACACATCGATATATGTCTGAGTATCCGACATGATATGTTCGGCGCACCAAACACCGGGTCCTCGGCCCGGCCGCAACGGAGCAGTCATGTTCGAGATCGAATCCCAGGTCCGCAGCTACTGCCGGCGGTTCCCGGTCACCTTCCGGTCGGCTCGCGGGAGCGAGCTCTTCGACGAGTCCGGCCGTCGCTACATCGACTTCCTCGCCGGATGCAGCGCACTGAACTACGGCCACAACGATCCGGACCTCACCGAGGCGTTGCTCGCATACGTGAGCGAGGGCGGCATCGTTCACGGGCTGGACCTGCAGACGTCGGCCAAGGAACGGTTCCTCGCCACCCTCCACGACACGGTGCTGCGCCCGGCCGGCCTGGACCATCGAGTCCAGTTCACCGGACCCACGGGAACGAACGCCGTGGAAGCGGCATTGAAACTGGCCCGGAAGGTGACCGGACGCCCGAACGTCATCGCCTTCACCCACGGATACCACGGGGTCACGCTCGGATCGCTCGCCGTCACCGGGAACCGAACGCATCGGGGCTCGGAGTCCTTCCCGATGCTCGGCGCGCAGCACGCCTTCTTCGATGGCTATCTCGGTCCCGACGTGGACACCTCCGAGATCCTGGATGCGCTGCTGAGCGATCCGGCCAGCGGTTGGGAACCACCGGCCGCGATCCTCGTCGAGACGGTCCAGGGCGAAGGGGGGTTGAACGCGGCGTCGCCCGAGTGGCTCCGCTCGGTGGCCGCCATCGCCCGACGCCACGGGGCCCTGCTGATCGTCGACGACATCCAGGCCGGGTGCGGACGCACGGGTCCCTTCTTCAGCTTCGCCGACGCAGGGGTGGTCCCGGACCTGGTGACCCTCTCCAAGTCGATCTCCGGGCTACAGCCTCCCACTGGCCCTCGTCCTCGTCCGCCCGGATCTCGACGTCTGGCGGCCGGCTGAGCACAACGGCACCTTCCGGGGAACAGCCTCGCCTTCGTCACCGGCGCTGCGGCACTGGGCAAGTTCTGGCGGTCCGAGTCGCTCCGCACCGTGACGGACGAGGCGGCGATAGCGGTGAACGAGCATCTGCACCGCCTGACCCGACTCATCCCGGGCTCGCATGTGGTGGGCGAGGAATGATGCAGGGACTGAACGTCGGATCCGGCGCCGTGGCCGGCGCCAATCTGCGATCGGTCCTTCGCCGGAGGTTTGATCGTCGAGACTATCCGGCGCACGGCGAGGTCGTCAAGATCCTGGCCCCGCTGACCACGGCGCCGACCCTGCTCCACGAGGGCCTCGACGTTCTGGCCGAAGCCGTCCGGCAGGTCGCATCGTCCTCGCTCGTCCGTTCGTGACGCTCCCGGAGTATCGACCCGAGTGGGTCGTGCGGCGATTGACGGCGTGACGGAACATCCGTCGCCGACGTCGTCTTCGACCGCGACGATCAGGCGGCGCGATGGCGCGGTGGAATCCGGCTCCACGATCTGTTCGCCGCTACGCGTCCGCTCGACCCCATCGGCCGCGGCGCTCGGTTCGATGGCCGCACGTGGACATTCAGCTTTCGGCAACTGGCGACGGCCATCGCAGAGTCGCTTGCGCGACCTGGGCGTGCGCCCCCAGGGACCGGCTGGCGCTCCTCGTCGACCGGAGCGTCTACTCGCAGACCGCCGTCCCTCGCGCTCTCGCAACTGGCCGCGCAGCCTACGTTCCGCTCGACCCTGGATTTCCCGGACAGCCGCATCGCATTCATGTGCGACGACGCCCAGGTCAGTCGGATCCTCACCCTCGATCGGTTCACGTCGAGATTCGCGGGCCACTCCCGCCCGGTCATCACCCTCGATCGGCTGATTCCCGATCCGCAGTCCGCTCGTCCCCGCGGCGTCGGAGGCGGGCCCGTCCGTCGGGTGGAGGTCGAGCCCGATCCGCTCGCCTACGTGATCTACACCTCGGGCTCGACCGGCCGACCAAAGGGCGTGCCGATCCGTCACTCCAGCTTCTGCAACTTCGTCGATGTCGCGGCCCGGTGCTACGGCTACCGACCCGGCGATCGGGTCTACCAGGGGATGACGATCGCGTTCGACTTCTCGGTCGAGGAGCTGTGGAGTGCCCCTGTTCGCCGGAGCCACGGTCGTGCCGGCGCCGACTGGCGCGACCCTCGTCGGTGACGAACTCCGTGAGTTCTTGATCGAGCGATCGATCGTAACGCTGTGCTGCGTGCCGACGCTGCTCGCCACCGTGCGACCCAACGGTTGCGTCACTCCGGTTGCTCCTGGTGTCCGGTGAGGCGTGCCCGCCCGACGTCATCGCATGGCTGGACGGCCTCGACGTGTGCTGAATGCCTACGGACCGACCGAGACCACGGTGACCGCCACGTGGAGCGTGATGGAACCGGAAGCGGCAGTGACGATCGGCGGGCCGCTGCCGACCTACTCGGCAGTGATCCTCGACCCGGACGGACCTCGCGCGTTGCCGTGCGGTGAGGCCGGCGAGCTGGCGATCGGCGGGATCGCCCTCAGCGATGGCTACCTCGACCGCTCGAGCAGACCGCCCGGGCGTTCGTCGAGGACTTCATCGGGATTCCCAGCAACCCGACCGGGTGCCTCTACCGAACAGGCGATCTGGCCCGTCTCCGCCCCGACGGCGAGATCGAGTACCTCGGCCGGATTCGTCGAACGCCTGGATGAAGGTGCGCGGTTACCGCATCGAGCTCGACGAGATCCGAAGTGCTGGCGCGGTCCGTGGCCAGGATCGGCAACGCCGTGGTCCATCCGCTCCGGGCTCCGACGCACCCGAGCTCGTGGCCTACCTCACACCGGTCGCGCCCGGAGGACGGGTCGATGTCAGAGGCCGTCGACGACACCCTGCGGCGGGACCTTCCCGCCTACATGGTGCCGGCGTTCTACCCGAGGTGCTGGAAGCCTTGCCGTTGCTGCCCTCGACCAAGGTCGACCGGGCGATGCTGCCGGCACCGTCGGGGCCACGCCACAGCTCGACGAGGGCAGGCGACCTCGTCGCCGCGGCGAACGACACCGAGCGCCGCCTGGCTGGGTCCTGGCCCACGTGCTCGAGGGCACCGGAGCTGTCGGTGACGGCCCACTTCATCGAGGAGTTGGGCGCCAACAGCCTGACCCTGGCCCACTACGTCACCGCCCTGCGCGACGAGCTCGAGGGAGCGGGTCACGATGCGCACGCTGTACGGCGCTCCGGCCGTGCGCTCCCTCGCCGCGGCAGCCAGCCCGACACCGGACCGACGGGATCGCTGCCCACCGATCTCGTCCGCGCTACGGGTAACGGCCGCACGTCCCAGCCGGCTCGCCACGGTCCTGACCGGGGCAGGGCCTTCACGTTCTGGGTGCTCTTCCTCCCGGCGCGATCACCTCCGCCACCGCGAGGTGCGGTCCGGTGGATCGACGGTGCGACCGATGTCGGCGTGGCCTACCTCCGGGCGGTCGCCGCCGGGGGTCTGACGTTCGGTGCCGGGACCCTCGGGCTGATCCTCGTGCGATGGCTCGCCGTCGGGCGGATGGGTCCGGTTGCCGTTCCCCGTCTACAGCCCCCGGTACTTCCGGTTCTGGTTGGCCCGAACGGCCGTTGCGGCCAACCCGGCGAACCTCCTCGTCGGCACGCCGGCATACCACCTGTTCCTCCGAGCGATCGGGATGCGGCTCGGCCGCAGCGCGGTCTACCTGAGCCGGCCGCCCGCCTGCCCGGATCTGGTGCGGGTCGGGCGAGGCGCCGTCGTGCGCGAGCGCTGTAGCGCCACGGGGTACGCCGTGACCGACGGCTACGTGTTCCCCGGCGAAGTGGAGATCGGCGGGCATTGGTGCCAGGCGACGGTGCTCGGGATCGCCACCCAGGTCGGGGCGGGCGCACAGCTCGGCTCATCGAGCAGTCTGCACCGGGGACAGATCGTGCCTCCGGGGCTCCATTGCCCAGGGGGTCGCCCACGGTGCCATCGGACGTTCGCTACGACCGGATGCCGGTGCTCGCGTCGAACAGGGGCAGACGACGAGATTCGGCGTCGCTCACTGTCGACACTGCTGACGGTGGTCCCGCTCCCCTTCCTGATCGGTTGGGGGCTGCACACCCTCGGTCTGGAGATCGACCGGCTGGTCGTGTCGGACCGGGGTTGCGAGCCGCTTCGCCACGGCTGCGCTGGTCGGCGTGGTCGTGGTGGTGGGCGGCCTGGTCCTCGCCATTGGCCCGAGCCTCGCTCGTGCCCCGCCTCGTGCGGCCGTTGCTCGTCGTCGGCGAACCGCTGCCGCTGTTCGGCTGGCACTACCACCTGGCCCGAACGACCGTGCGATTCTCCAACAACCCGGTGCTCCACTCCCTGTTCGGGGACAGCTCGCTCATCGTGTCGTATCTGCGTCTGATCGGCTACGACATGCGGGACACGACCCAGACCGGTTCGAACTTCAAGGATGACCCTGCGGCATCACATCCCCTCGCTGTGCCGGTTCGGGCGGAACGCTCGTCAGCGACGGGCTCAGCCTGGTGAACATGGAGGTCTCGGCGACTTCGTTCATCCTCGACCGATCTCCGTCCCCCGCCGATACCTACCTCGGGAACCAGGTGAACTACCCGGGCGGGCCTCGGTCGGCGCCGACTGTTCCAGTCGCGACCAAGGCCGCCGTGCCGATCTCGGGTCCGGCACCGCACCGGGTCGGTCTCCTCGGATCCCCGTCGTTCGAGATCCCTCGAACGGTCCAGCGACCATGAGTTCGACGAGGTGAAGGAACCGGCGGTCCTGCGCCGCCGGCTTCAGCTTGAAGCTCCCGCACCAACCTGGCGACGATCGGCTGGTACCTGTCCCGCAGTTGGCTGGTCGCTGCGATCTCGATCTGGTGGGCGCTGGCCGCCTTTCCGTCCCTCGACGATCCGACCGTGTCGATCGGGCGGGTGGCGTGGCAACTCTCGATCGACGCCCTCGTCGCCGCAGTGATGGGTTTCGCAGTGTTCGTCGTGGTCGAGCGGTTCGCTCGGCGCAACCGGCCGCTCGCTCCCCGCTTCTGCTCGCTGTACGACCGAGCGTTCTGGGAGCACGAGCGGTACTGGAAGCTCAATTTCTCGGCCTTGACGCGGATCTTCGCCGGCACCCCGATCCGTCCGGTGCTGTTCCGACTGGCGGGTGCTCGGATCGGACCGAACGTGTTCGACGACGGCGCGGGGCTGATCGAACCGAGCATGCTCGAGATCGGTCGCGACACGACCCTCAACGTTGCGTCCGTGCTGCAGTGTCATTCCCTCGAGGACGGCACGTTCAAGTCGGATCGGACCGTCGTGGGACCGAACTGCACCATCGGAACCGCAGCGTTCGTCCACTACGACGTCCATCTCGCGGCGGGGACCACGGTCGAGCCGGACTCGTTCGTCATGAAGGGCTCGAGCTCGACCCCAGGTGCTCGATGGCTGGGCAATCCCGCTCAGGAATGGGTGTCGGACACCCGCGAGCCCGCGGGGGTGCCGCCCAGGACGGAGGCCGTGACCGCGCCTGCGGTCTCGTCGCCGGTGCTCGACGGACGTCGGGTCCGGGCCACCACCGCCACGACGGCGATCCCCGCGTCGTCGTAGACGCGAACGGCGTACGTCACCGCCGGGCTCGATCCGGCTGCGTCGGCCAGACCGAAGCGGTCGGTCCGACCCGCTCCGGTGGCAACGGTGGCAACGTTGGCGACGGCGGCCACGGCGGTCACGGCGGTCACGGCGGTCACGATGGCGACGTCGGGATAGTCGAGGATTTCGGGGATCAGCGGGAACCTTGCCTTGTAGGCAGCCTCCTTGGCGCAGAACCACGTCGTGGCGAGCCGACGGCGAACCGGCTCGGGAACCGAGCCCAGCCAGGCGATCTCGGCCGGAGAGAACACCGTCGAGAACACGTCGTCGGTGACGGCGTCGTGCCGCTCGGCATCGATACCGACCGAGACGCGCCCGTGTTCGGACGGCACGGCGGCCAGGGCCACCGCGACCTCGCGGGTGTGCGTGATCGATCCGGTGACACCAGGCGGCCAACACGGCGCACCGCCGGCACCCCGAGGAATGCCGTTCGTGGAGATCCCGATCGCAGCCAAGGCGTGATGGGCCGCGGCACGCCCGGCTGCGAGATCGGCTCGCCGCGACGCGGGTGCCGCCGGGCCAGGCGCCGGGTCGGCGGGACGGAGCCAGGACGGCTGGCCCGGCTGGCGCACGAGCCGGACCGCGGCGGGTCCCCGGACCTCGAGTGCCACCCAGTCCTCGAGGTCGACCAGCGTCGTCGCCTGGGCCGGTGCCGTCACCTCACTCGGACGCCGTCAGCGAGATCGGCACGCAGTCCGAACCGCAGGAGCCGGGGCCGGGCTCGTGGCCCGGGGCGGGACGGTGGAGGACGGCCCCGGAGGGCCGCAAGCTCACCGTGGTGCCGTCGACCGATGCCAGCGCGTCCACGATCAGGCTGTACCCACCGAGATCGGCGGGTGGGTAGACGAGCGAGACCGACGGACGGGCCGAGGCATTGGCCGAGGTCCGGCGGCCGGCCTCGGCGATCACCATCGAGTCGCCGGAGAATTCGGGCGAGACGGCGACGGCGTGCGGCCGCCCATCGTCGTTCACGGTGAGGAGGTAGGCGTACGCCCGGGAGGCAGCCGCCTCGGCGAGCTCGGTCAACGCGACGGGGATGCTCATGGCCCCGTACTACCACGGCATCCACCCTCACCCGGCCAGGCGGTCGGTACGGGACGGACGACGGTGGCGGGCCCGGCGCAGTTCCCGGCGGGAACGGTGGGGCACGCTGAAGGGGTCGTCGCGCAGCACCGGCTGCTGGCGGGCGACCTCGGGCAGGCAGGACGGGTCGTCCGGGAATCGGCCCTCGGCATCGGCCCAGACGATCTGCTGCACCGGGGGCAGCGCCCACGCTCCGGTGCGCCGTTCGACCTCGTCCAGCCACACCGCCATCCGGTCCGGGTCGGTGAGGAACCACTCGTCCGGCACGTCGACGATCTTGACGGCCACGCCGTCGACTTCGAATGGGGTGTCCGGAGGAGGGATGTCACCGGTGGCGCGGCGGCGGGCGACGGCGTCGATCACGAAGTGGGCGGCCTCGAGGGTGAGCCCGAGCACGACGAGCTCGGGCTGGGCCAGGCGGGCCAGCCCGACCGAGTACGACCACGGATGGGCGGCCCGGTCCTCACACTGGCAACCGGGGATCGAGCACTCGCCGTAGCCGACCGCAACGACGGCATGCCCGTGTTCGAGGATCGAGGCGTCGATGCGTTCGGCGTAGAGCGACCGAGGTGAGGACGGGGTGCGGCGGGAGCTGGTGCGGCGGTTCATGGCCCCAGCGTCGCGAGGGGGTGCGACACAATGGCGAACACCAGTTCGACGGCCCACCGCCGCCCGGCCCGACCTCAGTCGTCGTCGTCGTGCTGGTCGGCCGGTGCCTGGCCGTCGGGAGCCTGACCGCTCTGGTCCACCCGCTCCTGCCAGCTGGCCTTGGCACCATCGTGACCGGCGACCGCCACGGCGACCGTCCCGGCGATGCCGGACACGCCGAGGAGCAGCGAGGTGACGATCCCGACCCACGCCGCCTGCTTGACCGGCGAGGTGTCGGTGACGGCGGAGCGAGCGGCCTGCTTGGCCGTACGCACCTGATACACCTTCAGCGCGGTCACCACGACGAAGAAGATGATCGAGATGGTCCGGGCCAGCTCTCCGGCTTGGGCGTGGTCCTCGATCAGGGCGTTGCGACCGACCATGTGCTCGAGCTGCTCGCCGCTGCCGGCGGCCATGATCGCGCCCAGTGCACCGATACCGGTGATGACACACAGACCCCAACCGTGCTTCACGAACCAGACCGGCCGGATGGCCATGGCCAAGGCGATGAGTCCGGCCATCGGGATCAGCACGACGGGCACGTGGACGAGCAGAGGATGGGCGGGCAGCCCGAACAGTTTGTCGATCTCCATGGCTGGCGACCGTACCGAGCCGTGGTCGACGACGTACCGGGCTGCCGGTAATGGGTGGGTAAAGGTTCGCCACCCGGTCGACGCCGCCTGCCGACTCGCGCGATCGTGCGTCGTGCACGTTTTGCTGGTCGAGGACGACGACGGGGTCGCGGTCCCGCTCGCTCACGGCCTCCAGCGCGAAGGCCACGGGGTCGATCGGGCTCGTACGGCAGCCGAGGCCCTGTTCGAGTTCGGAAGGAATCACGTCGATCTCGTCCTGCTCGACCTCGGGCTGCCGGACGGCGACGGGCTCGACGTGTGCCGGGAGATCCGCGCCATCAGCGACGTACCGCTCATCATCCTCACCGCACGCGATGGCGAGCCGCAGCGGGTCGCCGGCCTCGACGCCGGCGCCGACGACTACGTCGTCAAGCCGTTCGGCGTGGGCGAACTGGCGGCCCGGATCCGCGCCGTCGCCCGTCGCTCCGCCGGGCCGGGCAAGCCGTCCATCGTGAACCTGGTCGGCCCGACCGGTCGCCTGGTCATCGACCACCAGGCCGGCACGATCTCGCTCGATGGTCAGCCGCTCGACCTCTCCCCGAAGGAACGGGGCCTGCTCGTCTTGCTGGCCCAGGATCCGGGCCGGCTCTTCGCCCGCCAGGAGATCCTGGAGCGGGTGTGGTCGCCGACCTGGTACGGGCCGACCAAGACCCTCGACGTCCACGTCGCTGCGCTGCGGCGCAAACTCGGCGACGCCGGGTGGATCGAAACGGTGCGGTCGGGCGGCTATCGACTGATCTCCGAGGCTTCGTGCACCGACGCCTGATCGTCCGCTTCGTCGCCGTCGCCGCCCTCCTCGTCCTGGCGTTGGCCCTTCCCCTCGGATGGATGTTCGCCCGGTCGATCCGCACCAACGCGACCGACGCGATCGAGGACGAAGCGAGCGCCATCGCGATCTCGATCGAACAGGCCGTCGAAGGGGGCCAGCAGTTCGACGTGGTGTCGATCCGCCGAGACACCACGCGCTCGACGGTCCGCCTGACCGACGCCCAGGGCCGCCTCGTGCGGGGTGAACCGCTCCCACCGGATCTCCAGATCGCCGTCGAACTCGTCCTCACGGAACGCCCGCTCACCGCTCGCATCCACACCGACGGCGACACGATCTCGGCGATCGCGCTCGCCTCGACCGACGAACGGATCGACGGCGCGGTGGTGGTGACCCAGTCGGGCGAGGAGACCGAGCGCACGGTCCGGCTGGGCTGGCTGGTCCTCGCCATGGTGTCGGCGGGTGTGCTCGGCGTGGCCGCCGGTGTCGCTCGCCAACTGGCGGCGTGGATCGCCCAGCCGCTCGACGAGCTCGGCGAATCGGTGGCGCGGTTCGGCGACGGCGACCTGACCGAGCGCGTGACGCCGCACGAATGGCCGCCGGACATCGAGTACCTCGGCAGCGCGTTCAACGAGATGGCCGACCGGATCGAACGTCTCGTCGACCAGAACGAGAGTTTCGTGCACGAGGCGTCGCATCAGCTCCGCACCCCGCTCACCGGGCTGCGCCTGCGGTTGGAGAACCTGGCGGCCGAAGCCGAACCGGGTGGTGCCGCCGAACTCCAGCAGGCCACGGCCGAGGTCGATCGGCTCTCCCGGCTGACCTCGGGCCTGCTCAGTCTGGCCCGCGCCGAACGCCACAGCGGACCCCCGGCCGAGCCGGTCGACGTGGTGGCGATGGCCGACGAGGTCGCCGCACAGTGGCACGCGTTGGGTGACGAGTACGGGATCGAGGTCCACGCCGAGCACGCCTCCGGTGCCCGCCCCCTCCGCGCGCTGGCTGCCCGCGATCGCCTCACCCAGGTGCTCGACAACGTGGTGGCCAACGCCTTCGACGCCTCGGATCCAGGAACGTCGGTGGTGCTGCGGACCGGCCTCGGGACCTCGGGCGAGATCGTCGTCGAGGTCGTCGACGAGGGGCACGGGATGTCCGATGACGAACGGACGCGGGCCTTCGAACGGTTCTGGACCGGCGGACGGATCGCAGGTGCGCCCGACCCCGACACCGGGGCGCGCCTCGGCGGCACGGGCCTCGGACTACCGATCGCGGCCCGGCTCCTGCGGCGCGACGGCGCCACGATCGAGCTCCACCCCGGGCCGAGCGGGCGCGGCACCCTCGTGCGGATCAGCCTCCGCTCGTGCTGACCTCGCCGGTCAGTCCGAACCAGGGTCCGGCGTCGAGGTCGCCGTTCAGGATCTCGAGATCCTGCTCGTCGGCGATCGTCACGGCACGGGCCACAGCGAGCTCCGCGCGGGCCTCGTCGTCACGCCCCGCGCACGCGAGCGCCCTGGCCATCGCCTCGTGGGCATAGGCCAGATCGAAGTCCTGTAGCTCCGCTCGCCGGGTTCCGTCCAGACACCGACTCGCGTAGCGCAACGCTTCGGTGGTCCGGCCGAGCACGGTCAGCACCCGCGCCAACTGCCAGTCGCTGCGCACGTCGTTCACGAGTGTCCGGCCCTCCGCCTGCGACCAGTGGTATGCCGAGGCGAACGCGCACCGCAACATGAGCTCGCCGTCCTCCTCGCCACGGTCCTCCATCCCGAGGTAGCGCCAGGTCTCGTTGTAGAGCTCGATCCCGCGTTCGCGGTGTTCCTTGGCGCTCAGATCGACGGGGGTGACAGCGCCGGGCTGGGTGCGGACCGGGAGCCCGAGTTCCGTCCCCTGCTCCAGCCACGTCTTGAGCCCATCCGCGATGCGGCGCCAGGCCAGCTCGGCGAGTGCCCACGTGCGCGACAGCCCGCCGAAGTCCTCGTGCACGATCCGCACCAGCGTGAGTTCCGGGCCGACCGATTCGAGTTCCCACGTCACCGTGGTCGGATCCTCGGTCGACGCCTCGGGGTCGTAGCGAGCCGAGAACGTGACCACCATCAGGGCCGGCGGCTCGAGCGAGGTCACGGTGCCCTCGACGACGATCTCGCCGTCCTGGCGAAGTGCGTAGGGCTGGCCGGCGACGAGCGGCGCATCCGGGCGACCGAAGTGGTAGCGGCGAACCTCTTCGGGATCGGTCAACGCCTCCCAGACGCGCTCGCGGGTCGCTCGGACGTAGGTCTGCTGCAGGTGACGAGGCTTGGGCATGGTTGGCTCCCGGGGCGCCGGTCAGGCGGTGTCGAAACGAGCTTCGAGCTCGACGAGTGAGGATGCGAACGGCGCCAGGTACTGCGCCACCCACCGGCGGTGGATGCGCTGGATCGGCACCGGGTTCAAGAAGTGCAGCGTCGATCGCCCGTCCTGCCGAGCGATCACGAGCTCGGCTGCCGCGAGCAACTTGAGGTGCTTCATGATCCCGAACCGGGTCATCTCCGGTGCCACGTCACACAGGGACGTGACGCTTTGGCCATCGTGGGCTCGCAACGAATCGAGCAGGGCGCGACGAGTCGGATCGGCCAGCGCACGAAACACGACGTCGTCGGACACGGGCCGAGATTATGTGACCATTTGGTCACCTGTCAACGATCGTCGTCGACTGGCGCGACAAGAATCCCGACAAGATTGGTCGTGTTTCGGCGCGGGATCCGCTAGACCTGGACCGACGAGGGTCGACATCGCTCGGCCCATGCCGCCGCTCGACTCATGCCAAGGAGACGAACATGACCGTCCGCATCGGGGACACCGCTCCCGACTTCACCGCCGAGACCACCCAGGGCACGATCCACTTCCACGAGTGGCTCGGGGACAGCTGGGGCGTGCTCTTCAGCCACCCCAAGGACTTCACGCCGGTCTGCACGACCGAGTTGGGCTACGTCGCCCGCATCAAGCCCGAGTTCGACAAGCGCAACGTCAAGGTCATCGGCCTCTCGGTGGACTCGGTCGAGTCGCACCACGCGTGGGAGGGCGACATCGGCGAGACCCAGGGCACGCCGGTCAACTTCCCGATGATCGGTGACCCCGACCACAAGGTCGCCGATCTCTACGACATGATCCACCCCAACGCCAACGACACCCTGACGGTTCGTTCGGTGTTCGTGATCGGCCCGGACAAGAAGGTGAAGTTGATGATCACCTATCCTGCGCCCACGGGCCGGAACTGACGAGGTGCTGCGCGCCATCGACCTGCTCCAGCTGACGGCCAAGCACAAGGTCGCCACCCTCCCGGCGAACTGGACCGATGGCCAAGACGTCATCATCGGCTCGGTGTCTCCGACGACGAGTGCCAAGGAGTTGTTCCCAACGGCTGGTAGGTCAAGCCGTATCTGCGGGTGGTGCCTCAGCCGTGGCTGAGTCGTTCCGGGCCGGAACGACACCGAAACACTGGTCGAGACCCCGACTCCATCCGAGCAACTCGAACGCCGGCTCGCCCGACTCCGGTCCGGTGGCGAGCCGGCGTCGTGCTTCGTGGATGAGGGCGATGGCGACGACGTCGTCGGTCGACTCGGCGACGAGCCGTCCCGATTCGATGGCGGCGGGCGGCCCCGATGTCGGCCCTGCGCCACTCGACCGCAGGCGATCGAGGCGTAGACCCGGTCGAGATACGTCGCGCTCGCGCTCTGGTCGACGCCGGACGAGTTCACCCGCTCTGTCGACCCGGTCGTTCACGCTGAACACGAGCGCTGCCACGGCCAACGCGACGGCGCTCCGAGCCGGCGACGAGTTCGTCGGCACCGATGAGGGCTTGTCAAAAGCGACTGCCATCAGCAACGCCAGCGTGCGCACTGCGAGCACGTCGAGGCCTCCGAGGAGCAGGGCGTGATCGGACTGGTCGTCCGCGGCGGGGAGGCGGTCGAGCGCTCGTTCGAAGGATCCGGCGTGGACGGCGGCGCCGGCGATCACGAGCCCCGCGAACTCCTCCATCCCTTGGGCCGGGGCGAGCGCCTGGATCTCCTCGAAACGCGCCCGTGCTTCGGGGGCCCGGCCGGCGGCTACGAGGGCCCGGACGCCGGGTGCCATGGCCTGGACCTGTCCCCATCCGTCGCCGAGTCGCCGGAGCCTGACCAGTGCGGCATCCGAGGCCGCCAAGGCCTCGGCCATGTTGCCCTCCCAGAGCGCCAGGTTCGCCTGAGCGCCTGCATCATGCCGACCGCCCAGTCATCGCCCTGTTCGGCGGCGTCCTGGCGACGGTCCGGCGAGCTGCGCCGCCTCCTCTCGCCGACCGAGATAGAAACGCACGAACGCCAGCAGGCCGAAGGCCCAGCCGATGCTGCCGATCGCCGGCCCTCCATCACTGCGGCCGCCGCCCGGTGCAACTGGGCGTCGGCTTCGTCCACTGCCCTGGAGAGTGAACGACGCCCAGGCGCGGTGCTGCTCGACTCAGGCGATCGGCGTGATCGCCGAGCGAGAGGAACAAGTGGTCGGCTTCGTCGAGGAACGGCGCGCCGAGTCGTCCGGAGTTCGGCCGAACGTCTTCTGCGCTGACCCCGCTCAAGTAACGCCCGAGCGAGGCGGCGGAATCGTCGAGGAGCCGCCAGCTGGCGATGGATTCGTCGAAGTTCCGGCGAGCGAGGTCCAGTCGCCCGGAATGCTGCTCGATCTCGCCGGCGATCCGGAGCGCCTCGGCCCGGGCCCGTTCGTCGTCCAAGGCGATCGAAAGCGACAGCACGTCCTCCAGATCGGCGCGGGCCCGGACCAGATCGCGACGCTCGGACGACGCGTCGGCGCGCACCAGACCCAGGTCGAGCGCGAATCTCGATTCCTCCGGCCCGTCGGGCGGTCCGAGCAGGTCGAGGGCGCGGGTCGTGATCGCGATGGCGTTGCGGACCGAGGACTGGTCGCGCTTGGCTCGCGCCGCGGTCACGGACCATCGCAATGCCTCACGTCGAATCGACGAGGGCACGCCGGGTACCGACCCGAGTTCTCCCACCAACTCCGCCGCGCTCATGAGGTGATGCGCGATGTCGTCGGGCCGACCCGACGCCTTCTCCGCCAACGCCCGTGCGACCCCCGCGTGTCGCTGGGCCCGCGCCGCCTTCGTGAGCGTGTGGTAGGCGACCTCGCGCACCGAGTCGCTGGGGAACCGCCAACGCGTTCCGGTCGCCGTGAGCAACCCCGCATCGGACAGCGCGTCGAGCGAGCCGCGGGTGTCCGCGATCCCGAGTTCCTCGCCGAACCGTTCCAGGGCGTCGACCCGACCGGTCCCTCCGAGCACGGCGGCGTTGTCCAGCACGGCCCGCTGCTCGGGCGGGAGCTGATCCAGCCGGGCGGCGATGATGGCGCGCATCGAACCGGGCAGCTCCTCCGGTTCGCCTGCGTTGACCAGCGCGGTGAGCTCTTCGAGGAACAACGGGTTGCCGCCGCTGCGCTCGAAGAGTCGGTCGACCAGATCGGGTGCCGCCTCGCGCCCGAGGAACGCCTCCACGAAGGCCAGCGTCGCCGGCCGGTCGAGCGGATCGAGCCGGAGCCGGAACGTGGAGAACGGCCCGGGCCGTGGCGGCCACACGAGCTCGGGGTTCGGGCGCAGCGTCGTCACCACGATCAACGGTTGGTCGCTCAGCGCATGGACGACGGTCTCGATCAGCGAGAGCAGGATCGGATCTGCCCAATGCACGTCGGTCACGATCAGGACGACCGGGGTGTCGTGGAGCTGGGCGCGCAGCAGGGTGGCGAGCGCCGGGGCGAGCGCGTCTCGGGCGCGGCCCTGATCGAGCTCGGCCGCGGCCAGCACCGCGGCGAGCTCCTCGGTCCGCTCGCCGTCGAAGCCCTCCGACAGCGCGCTGGTGATCGGCCAGAAGAGATCGTGCTCGCCGTACGGCACGCAGTTCCCGACGAGGACCCGAGCACCCGACGCAGCGGCGCGCCCGGCCACCTCGGAGACCAACCGACTCTTGCCCACCCCACCGTCGCTCCTCGATGACGGCGAGGAAGCTCCGCCGTCGGTCGATGGCGAGGCGAACCCCACCGGTCAGCATGGCGACCTCGGCCTCCCGTCCGACCAGGGGCACGTTCGAGCGGGAACGTCGACCGCCGGGAAGCATGAGCTGGCCCATGCCAGCCACACCTCCATCGGCCGCTCCCGGCCGCGGCGTCACCAGGCCGGCGGATTCGTAGGCGATCACGTCCCTCGTGAGCGCATAGGTGGACTCTCCCACGAGCACTCCCCCGGGAGGTGCCAACGCCTGGAGCCGCGACGCGGTGTTCACGGCGTCGCCGAGCGCGGTGTACTCCGATCGCGTGCGCAGCGCGCCGACGACCACTTCCCCGGTGTTGATCCCGACCCGCAGCTGCACCGACCGACCCACCGACGACGCGATCGCCTCGTGCATACGCAGCCCGGCCCGGACCGCTCGTTCGGCGTCGTCCTCGTGTGCGACCGGGGCACCGAACAGCGCGAGCACCCCGTCGCCGAGGTACTTGTCGACGGTCCCGCCGAACGCCTCGATCTCGGTGGTCAGACTCACCATGCAACGGTCCACGAGCCGCTTGACCTGTTCGGGATCGCGCTGCTCGGAATAGCCGGTGAACCCCACGAGATCGGCGAAGAGCACGGTGACGACCCGGCGCTCTTCGAGCCGCGCCGGGGACAACGCCTCGCCGCAGCTGGGGCAGAAGCGAGCTCCGTCGGGCAGCACGGCTCCGCAGTTCGGACACTCCATCAGCCGCGAAGGCTACGGCAATCCACCGCACGGTGGAGCCTGGGTTCCACCGTGGCGTCGTAGCCTCCGGTTCGATGGCGCGCCCCGGACCCGTGAACTGGTTGCGATCGCACCCCGACGCCGCCGACGCGCTCCTCGCGATCGGCATCACGATGGTGTCCCTGCTCGTCCTCTACACCGAGGGCACCTCCGATCTCGCGGTGAAGGAACCCGACCTCCTGGCCGGCGTGCTCGTCTCGCTCGGCACCCTGCCCGTGGTGTTTCGCCGGCGGGCACCGATGCCGACCCTCGCCGTCGTCTCGCTCGGACAGATGGCGGTCCACCTGGCGGACTACCGGGGCTCGGGCTGGACCGGGATCATGGTCGCGCTGTACTCCGTGGGCGCGAACGTCCCGGCCGGGCGGTACCGCTGGACCCGGCTCACCGTCTTCGGTGTCGTGCTCTCCGGGTTCCTCGCCCTCGGCTGGTTCCTGGACGACGTCGCCCTCGGCTCCGTGGTCGGCACCTACGTGCTGCTCCCGACGGCGTTCTTCCTCGGCGACAACCTGCGCCAACGCCGAGAACGCATCACCGATCTGGCCGAACGGGCCGAGCGCACGGAACGGGAGCAGGCGCTGCTCGCCCGAGAGCTCGTGAACGAGGAGCGAACCCGGATCGCCCGGGATCTCCACGACGTGGTCGCCCACTCGGTCAGCGTGATGGTGATCCAGGCCGGAGGGGCCCGACGCCAGCTCGACGTGGACCCGGACAAGGCGCGCCTCGCGCTCACGAACATCGAGGAGACCGGTCGCCAGGCGATGCAGGAGATGCGCCGGATCCTCGGTGTGCTGCGCGAGGGCGACGACGTTCCCGAGCTCACCCCACAGCCGTCGATCGAGCATCTCGCCACGTTGGTCGCAGCCGACGAGACCATGCCCGCCACGCTGACGGTCGAGGGAGACCCACGCCCGATCCCCGCCGGCATCGGGGTCGCGGTCTACCGCGTCGTCCAGGAGGCGCTGACGAACGTCCGCAAACACGCCGGCCCCTGCACACGGGTCGGGGTCACGATGAAGTACGCGAAGCATGCGGTGCTCGTGAAGATCCGCG
This sequence comes from Ilumatobacteraceae bacterium, assembly GCA_041394645.1. Taxonomy (GTDB): domain Bacteria; phylum Actinomycetota; class Acidimicrobiia; order Acidimicrobiales; family Ilumatobacteraceae; genus JAWKHV01. Next base: position 110,136 of record JAWKHV010000004.1, read on the forward strand.
ACGACGGCCGAGGGGCCGCAGCGGGCCGCCGGCGGGCGGGACACAGGCTGGTCGGAATGCGCGAAAGGGTCGTGGCGAGCGGGGCGAACTCCGCCGGGCCGGTGCGAGGAGGCGGCTGGCAGGTGCGGGCGGTCTTCCCGACCGACGAGCCGGCATCGACCCGAGGTATCGAGTGAGCGAGGACCCGATGGTGCGCGTGATGATCGTCGACGACCAGGCCATGGTCCGGGCCGGCTTCCGGATGATCCTCGAAGCAGAACCGGGCATCACCGTGGTGGCCGAAGCAGCCGACGGGCGAGCGGCGATCGAGCTGGCCGAGGCGGCCCGGCCCGACGTGGTGCTGATGGACGTACGCATGCCCGTGCTGGACGGCATCGCCGCGACCGAGCAGCTCCTGGCTCGATCGAGCGGTCCGGTGCCGAGCGTGCTGATCCTGACCACGTTCGATCTCGACGACTACGTGTTCGCCGCCCTCCGGGCCGGCGCGAGCGGCTTCCTGCTGAAGGATGCACCGCCCGAGCAACTCGTCGAAGCGATCCAGATCGTCGCCGCCGGTGAGGCGCTGTTGGCTCCGTCGATCACGCGCAAGCTCATCGAGGAGTTCGCCCGCCGGCCCGAGCCCCAGGCCTCGCCGGTCCCGGGCCTCGACGAGCTGACCGACCGCGAGACCGAGGTACTCCGGCTGCTGGCCCGAGGCCTGTCCAACGCCGAGATCGCCGCCGAGCTCTATCTCGGCGAAGCAACGGTCAAGACCCACCTCGGACGCATCCTGTTGAAGCTGGGTGTCCGCGACCGGGTCCAAGCGGTCGTGGCGGCCTACGAATCCGGGCTCGTCGTCCCAGGATCCTGAGCGAGCGTGACCGGATCCTCCCTGGAGTGGACCTCGATCCACCCCAATGCGGACGCTCGATCGAACACCCCGCGACTACAACGGGAGGTATGACGAACCTCGACCACTCCCCCGGCGCGGCGGGAACCACCACTGCGGCAGCGGGCGCGCTGAACGCTCGAAAGGTCTACGGCAGCGGTGACAGCCAGGTCATCGCCCTCGATGACGTCAGCATCACCTTCGAGCAGGGCAAGTACACCGCCATCATGGGCCCCTCCGGCTCGGGAAAGTCGACCCTGATGCACTGCCTCGCCGGGCTCGACGACCTGTCCAGCGGACGGGTGTTCGTCGGTACCACCTACCTCGACCAGCTGAACGACAAGCAGCTCACCGAGCTGCGCCGGACCCAGGTCGGATTCATCTTCCAGGCCTACAACCTGGTTCCCACCCTCACGGCCGAGGAGAACATCACCCTTCCGCTCGCCCTCGGCGGGCGCGACGGCGATCGGCAGTGGATCGACCACGTGATCACGACCGTCGGGCTCGGCAACCGGCTCAAGCACCGGCCGTCGGAGCTCTCGGGCGGTCAACAGCAACGTGTCGCCGTCGCCCGGGCCCTCGCGAGCCGTCCGGATGTGATCTTCGCCGACGAGCCGACGGGCAACCTCGACTCTCGAACCGGGGCCGAGATCCTCGACTTCATGCGGGTCGCCGTGCGCGAGTTCGGCCAGACGATCGTCATGGTGACCCATGACCCCAACGCCGCGTCGTACGCCGATCGGGTCGTGTTCCTGGCCGACGGTCGGATCGTCGACGAGATGGCCGACCCCTCGACCGACGCCGTGTTCGAGCGCATGCGGCACTTCGGGGACTGACGATCATGATCGAAACCCTCACCCGCCGGAGCCTGTCCGCCCACAAGGGCCGCTCCGTGTTCATCGGCCTGGCGATCATGCTGGGCGTCACGTTCGTGTCCGGCGCGTTCATCATCGCCGACTCGATGCGCGCTTCACGTTCGACAACCTCTTCACCAGCCTGAGCGACGGCATCGACCTCGAGGTCCGCTCGGCCCAGGCGTTCGGGAGCCAGGTCGACGACACCCCGCGCGATCCGGTCCCGCTCGCCCTGGTCGACACGGTCAGCCAGGTCCCCGGCGTCGGCCGCGCTGAAGCGGTCATCAATCGGACCGCCACGATCATCGGCGACGACGGCAAGCCCATCACCGCGGGTACGGCGCCGACGATCGCCGTCGCCTGGGATGCCAACAACGAATCCGGCGGCGCGGTGATCCGGAGTGGTCGGCTTCCCGCCGGCCCGGACGACGTCGTCATCGACCAGGCCACCGCCGACCAACACGGCATCGCGATCGGTGACCAGGTCGAGATCGCGGCCGCACGCGGCGTGGCCACCTACACCGTGGTCGGGTTGTCGGGCCTCGGCAATGCCGACGGGTTCGGTGGCGCCACCGTCGTGGCCTGGGACCTCCCCACCGCCATGGACGTCTTGGAGACCGACGGCATGATCGACGGCGTCGACATCGTCCTCGCCGACGGCGCCAGTGCCGAGGAGGTGACGACCTGGCTCCAGTCGGTGATCGCGCCGACGATGGAGGTCGTCACGGGAGAACAGCTCGCCGAGGAGACCAAGGACGCGGTCGGCACCATCATCGGCTACATCCAGAGCGGTTTGCTGGCCTTCGCGTTCATCACGCTGTTCGTGGCCACCTTCATCATCAACAACACGTTTGCGATCACCATCGGTCAGCGGATGCGGGAGCTCGCCCTGCTGCGAGCGATCGGCGCATCGGGCAAGCAGGTCAAGCGGCTGATCGTGCGGGAGGCGATGATCCTCGCCGCGATCGCCTCGGTCATCGGGATCGCCGCCGGCTTCGGGGTGTCGCGCCTGCTCATCTGGATCTTCAACCGGGCCGGGGCCGGTTTCCCCGGGACCGAATCGATCATCAAACCCCGCACGGTCATCATCGCCCTCGCCGTCGGGCTCGGGGTCACCTTCGCCTCGGTCATCGTGCCCAGCCGGAAGGCCGCCAAGATCCCGCCCGTCGCCGCGATGCGTGCCCGGAGCTCGGATTCACGGCGTTGACCTCTGGGCGACGCATGCTGCTCGGCGGCGTCGCGACGGCGCTGGGCGCAGCCATGTTCCTGATCGGGCTGTTCGTCCGCCCGGGCGGCACGGCGGGGCTGATCGGCTTCGGCGGGATCGGCGCCCTGGTGCTGTTCCTCGGCGTGGCCAGCCCTCGGCCACCTTCGCTCGACCGGTGAGCCTGGTGCTCGGCGCTCCCTCGCCGGCATGCGGCGCTCCTGGCCGACTGGCCCAGGAGAACGCCGCTCGGGCGCCGAAGCGCACGGCGGCTGCCGCGCCGGCCTTGATGATCGGTGTCGCGCTGGTGAGTGCAGCGGCCATCTTCGGGCCTCGCTCAAGAAGACGTTCGTGGAGTGCTCCAGACCGTGGTGACCGCCGACTACATCGTCACCGACCCGTCGTTCATGCCCCTGCCGCCGGGCGGTTGCCCAGGAAGTGGCGCAGTTGCCCGAGATCGGAGCGTCGATGCCGGTGCGCGGCACCCAACTCCAGATCGACGGTTCGACGAAGGACGTCGGGGCGGTCGATCCCACGGCGCTCGAATCGCTGCTGAACCTGCAGATGGAGTCGGGATCGGTCGCCGGGCTCGAGCAGGACGGAATCCTCGTCTACAAGGATCCGGCCAAGGACCTCGATCTGCAGATCGGGGACACGCTCGACGCCACGTTCACGAACGGCACCCGCAAGACCCTCACCGTGGCGGGGATCTACGACGACGCCAGCATCGCCGGGAACTGGTTGATCTCGCTCGACACCCTCGATGCCGCGGTCAACTCCGCCCGGCGACTTCTTCGTCCTCGCCCGGCTGGCCGACAACGTGTCGCCGAACGAAGGGCGGGTCGCGCCGACACCCTGACCACCAAGTTCCCGCAGCTCAAGATCCAGGACCAGGCGCAGTATCTCGACGAGGCCGAGGGTCAGGTCGACCAGTTGCTCGTGATGATCACGGTCTTGCTGGCCTTCGTGTTCGTCATCGCCATGCTCGGGATCGCCATCACCTTGGCCCTCTCGGTCTACGAACGGACGAGAGAGATCGGGCTGATGCGAGCGGTGGGGATGACCCGCCGGCAGGCCCGGCGGATGATCCGGGGCGAATCGCTGATCGTGACACTGTTCGGCGGTTTGGTCGGGGTCGTCCTCGGCTCGGCGATCGGGATCGCCTTGTCGAAGGCGGTGCCGAAGACGGTGATCAACACCATCAGCTTCCCGTTCGGCCAGATGGGGACCTACGTGGTCGCCACCGCCGTCGTCGGGCTGCTGGCGGCGATCTATCCGGCCCGCAAGGCGGCTCGGATGAACGTCCTGGCGGCGATCTCCACCACCTGACCGTTCAGCCGACCTGGTCCCGTGGGGCCGGTGACCCGGTGGCGAGGGAGGAGGCCCGACGGACCTCCTCGGACCACCCCGGGACACCGCGCTCCACCGCCCGGCGGTCGAGCCGATCCTGGCATCGAGGGCACCAGAACACGGGGCGGTCCAACGCCCCGGTTCGGCAGGTCTCGATCACTGCGCCGCAGACGTGGCACTGCTTGTGGGCCCGGCCGTAGACCTGGAAGCTGCCGGCGATCAGATGCACCGTGCTCCGAGCGGTGGCGGCACGGGCGTTGGCGACCATCGTCGCGGTCATCACCGCCAGGTCCTCACGGTCCCCCGGGGCCAGGTCGACGAGCCGCGCGAACGGGCTCAGCCCACATTGGTGCAGGATCTCGGATCGCAGGGCGTTGGAGACCCCCCGCACGATCCGGGCGTCGAGCAGCGCCTCGGCGACCACGAGTTCGCGATCCGGATGATGAGCGAGGCGGCGGATCATCCGGGACACGTCGGCGCCGGGAACGCTGACGTCGGGCCCCGACGTCCCGGCGACCGGGTGCCGCCGAGGGTCATAGATCCGGTGGGTCTCCACGGTGGCCGCGGCGTAGCAGACCGCCGTCCACTCGGCGACCTCGATCACCACGCTGGCCTGCTCGGACGGGCCCTGCCACGACTGGCCGGCGCGGTACAGGTGCCAGGCCCCGCGGAATCGCAGTCCCACCGTCACCACCAGGCCGTCGTCGAAGGAGATCACGACCTGACGACCGTCCTGTTCGACGTCCTCGATCAGCGATCCGACCAACGGATCCGGTCCCACCAACCCGATCGAGGAGAACGAGAGCATCACCTTGCCGACGAGCGACGTTCGCAACCGCGACAAGCTGCGACGAGAAACATCGTGGTCGGCCACCGCCAGAGGTTAGATCGACGCTCCGAGCCGGGTGTGGCATGGGCGACGTCGTTCCCCCAGCGCACAAGGAACCGACCGCAGACGCGGCGATGGGCCGGCCCACACGGGCCGGCCCATCGCGATCGGGGACGTCAGCGTCGAAGACGTCAGAATCGAAGACGTCAGAATTGAAGACGCCGGGTCGGATCAGAGGCCGATCGACATGTCCACGAACTGATTGGTCACCAGGTCGGCGGCGGTGAGGCCGTCCTTCGGCGGGGTGCCGAGGGCGGTGTACACCGGGATCGCCTTGGCGATCAGGTCGTCGATCCGAGCCTCGTCGAAGTTGCCGAGGGTCGAGTCGGGGCCGTTCGCGATCAAACCGTCGGACAACATCGTGGCCACGCCGTAGTCCGCCACACCCTGGGAGTAGACCCAGCCGTTGTCGAAGGTGTCGACGGCCTCGATGATGAGGGCGTTGGTCCGGGCGGGGTCCTTCACGTAGTCGACGGTGGCCTGCTGGATGATCGGGACGAGCGCCGTGAAGCAGTCCGCGTAGGTCTCGATGTTCTCCGGCTTGGTGGCCAGGGCCTCGGCGTAGTTGTTCCAGCCTTCATCGTTGATGTAGGCGTAGGCAACGTCCTTGCCCCACTCGGCGATCTCGTTCTTGTAGATGTACGGCTCGGCCGAGCCGAAGCCCTGCTGCGCCGACTTGCCCTGATCGGCCAGCCAGCCCGCCGGCGAGCCGTCGTAGCCCGAGTCGACCTGGTCGGCGGACAGCACGCCCTCGGACAGGTAGTACTCCATGTAGGCGGCGCCACCGAAGTATCGGATCAGCACGCCTTCGGTGCCCAGATCGGCGATCGTCTTGACGTTCGGGTAGGTCTCGGGATCCCACATGATCATCTGCGGGTTCTTCTCGAACGGGGCCATCACGGCAACGGTCGGGAACTCGGCGGAGTTCTGGATCCCCTCGTCGGTGTAGACGTAGCCGAGGAGGATGTCGCTGTCCTGGTAGATCTGGGACGTCACGGTCTGGAAGCCGATCGCCGGACCGCCGGAGCGGATCTCGAGCTTCACCCCGGTGTCGACGGTGCCCTTGTCGGCGTAGAGGGTGCCGCGAACCGCGACCGCTCCGGAATCGATCTCGGCATCGTCGCCGAGCATCTCGTACAGGAAGCCGTGTTCGGCCTCCGGGTTCCAGTCGGTCTGGATGACGACGGTCTCGGGGCAGACGCCGGCGAGGGCGCCGGTCGTCTCTCCGCCCGCGGCCGCAGTCGTCTCGGCTCCGCCCGCAGTGGTCTCGGTGGCGGCGGTCGTGTCGGTGCTGGCGGCATCGTCACCGTCGCTGCCACAGGCGGCGAGGGTGAGGAGGCCGACCAAGGGAAGGGCCACGAGCGAGTGGCGGCTTCGCTTCTGCATGGATGCTCCTTGTCGGGTGTTCACGCTGGTTGGGGTTCTCCGGGGAGCGGGCGGTCAGCCCGTCTTACGGGTGGTCTCGTGCCAACGTCCGACCACGACGTTGGCCAACCACCCGAAGAAGAAGAACACGGCGATGCCGAGGGCGGCGGCGAGCAACAAGCAGCCGTAGGTCTGGGGGTACACGGACCGGGACCGGTACGCATCCATGATGATCCCGATGCCCTTGTCGCCGCGCTTGAAGAAGAGTTCGCCGACGACGGCGCCGATCACGGACAGGCCGGCGGCGATCCGGAACCCGGTGAACACCGCCGGCATCGCGGCGGGCAACTGGAGCTTGGTGAGCCTGGTCCAGCGCGACGCGTGATGCAGGGTGAACAGGTCGTGTTGGCCTCGTTCGGCGCTCAACAGACCGAACAGGGTGTTCGACACGATCGGGAAGATCGAGATCACCACGCAGACGAAGATCCGGGCCTTGAATCCGTAGCCCCAGATCGAGCCGATGATCGGCACGATGGCGATGATCGGGATCGCCTGGAGGGCGACGAGGTACGGCCAGACCGACCGCTCCAGCCAGTTGGCCTGGGCCATGGCGACCGCGAGCCCCATCCCGATCACGATGGCGAGCGCCAGACCGAACAGGGCCACATAGGTGGTGAACCCGAGGGCGGTCAGCAACTTGCTCCGCTCGCCACCGTCCAGGAACGAATCAGCGATGACGCGATGGGGCGGGGTGATCAGGAATCCGGGCTTGCCCCAGATCGCCTCGAGCGCCCAGTAGTGCATGAGGTACCAGAGGGCGATGAACGCCACCGTGGACCCCAGGAACGCGTACAGGTCGTTGACCGAGCGCTTGGTGGTCTTGGTCGACACCAGACCCTCACCCGGGACGGGCTGCCCGGCCAAGGACGCCTGCTGGCGGGTTGCTTCCAAGCCGGTGGCGTTCATGCGTGGGCACCTCGCAGTGCGTGGGAGACCTCGCCCGACAGTTCGGCGAACGCGGCGTCGAATCGGAGTTCGGGGCTTCGGGGGTACGCGAACGGCACCTGGAAGTCTCCGACGATCCGCCCGGGTCGGGCCGACATGACGAGCACTCTCGTCGAGAGGAACACGGCCTCGTAGATCGAGTGGGTGATGAACAGCGCGGCGAACTGTTTGCGCTGGAACAGGTCGAGCAGTTCGTCGTTGAGTCGCTCGCGGGTGATCTCGTCGAGCGCGCCGAAGGGCTCGTCGAACAAGAACACCTTGGGATCGAGCACCAACGAGCGCGCGAGCGACGCTCGCATCTTCATGCCACCCGACAGCTGCTTGGGGTACTTGTCCTCGAAGCCCGACAGCCCGACGAGCTGGATCGCTTCGTTGGCCCGGCGGCTCCGCTCGGCTCGATCCACGCCCTCGAGCTCGGCGAACAGCTCCACGTTCGATCGGACGTTGCGCCACTGCAACAACGTGGCGTCCTGGAAGACGTATCCGAGGCCCTTGCGATCGACCTCGACCGAGCCGGTGGTGGGCGGGGTGAGGCCCGATGCCATCCGGAGCAGGGTCGACTTCCCGCAGCCGGAGGGGCCCACGACGGTGACGAACTCCCCGGGCCGGACGTCGAAGCTCGTGTCGTCGACTGCGAACGTACCGTCCGGATAGGTCATCGAGACGCCGTGGAACGTCAGCGCGGGGCTGCCGGTCGGCGGCGGGGGCGGAGGGGGCGGAGTGCTCATCGACACCTCGGGGGACGACTGCGAGTGGGCGGGTGGCGGAGAGCGTTCACGTCATCAACATCCCGCCGGTCACGTTCATCGCCTGGCCCGTGCAGTACGACGCGTCGTCGGACGCGAGGAACACCGCCATCGCGGCGACGTCGGACGGTTCGGCGAGTCGATTCAGCGGGGACTTCGCCGACCAGGACGCGACCTTTTCCGGTGTGCGCGTGGCGGCGCCCATCTCGGTCAGGACGTAACCGGGGCAAATGCAGTTCACCGTGATGCCGTGAGCTCCCCATTCCATGGCCGCAACTCGGGTCAACGAGATGACGGCCGCTTTCGACGCAGCGTAGTGCGCCTGCCCGGGCGCCCCGACTTTGCCGCCCATGGAGGCCATGTTGACGATCGTCCCACCGTGGCCTGCGGCGATCATCGAGCGCACCGCGACCTGCATCGTCAGCAACATGGCCCGGGTGTTGACGGCGAAGGTCTCGTCCCAGTCCTCGACGGTGATGTCGAGCAGATCGGCGAATCGGAGGATCCCGGCGTTGTTCACCAGGACGTCGATGCCACCGAGCGCGTCGACGGCGGCCGCCGTGGCCCGACGGGCCTCCGCGGGATCGGCGAGATCGACCACCTCGCTCCAGCCACCGAGGTCACTCGCCACCGAGTGGACCGCATCGTCGCGATCGAGCAGGGCCACCGACGCTCCGTGTTCGACGTACGACCGGGCGATGGCGGCCCCGATGCCGCGCGCGGCTCCGGTGATCACCGCTCGCCGGCCGGCGAGGCGGCGATCGTCTCCAGCAGTGTGGTCGCGCCCCATCGGAGGCCGAGGTTAGGAGGAAAGGGGCACGGGACCGTTCACCGAATGTGAACAGGATGTTTCGTGCTCGCCCCACCACCACGATCAGCGGCGGAGCACGAGCCCCCGGTAGCCGTCGGAGAATCCTTGTGCACGCAGGGCCTCCCGGACCCAGCCGTCTTCGAGCGCAGCGCCGTTGACCTTGTGCACCTCCACGCTCCGGAGCCGGTCGTCGTGAACGAGCTGTGAGAGGGCCGCGATCCAACGCGTGTCCAGCTGGGCGGCGGCGAAGGTCACGAGGTGATGGCTCCGGCGGTCGAGCCAGACCAGCGGCTCGCCGTCGGCCAGCACCACGAGGGCGGCGCCGATCCTCGAGGGTCGGCCCGGGCTGTCGGGCCAAGCGAGGGCGGCGCCGTAGGGCTGGGCCGGATCCGTGGCCGCGAGCAGCACCGGTGGCGACGGCGGCGCGGTGAGCGGATCGGGCGCGTCGCGGACCGAACGAAGGCGGTCCACCGCTCCCGGAAGGGCGAACTGGGCCGCTCCCAGGCCGTCGACGAAGTAGCCGCGCCGGGTCTGGCCCCGCTCCTCGAGCACCTTCAACACCCCGTACACCCCGGCGAACCCGCCCCGCACGCCCTCGGCGAGCACGGCCTCGCGAGTGACGACACCGAAGCGCTCGAGGAGCTGGAGTGCGGTGGCGTGAGCGATCTGGGTCGAGGTCGGAGCCGGCTCCAACAGCGTGCTCACGAGGGACCAGCGGCCCGCCCCCGCCGGAGGGCCCAGGCTGGTGAGCCGACCGGGACGGCCACGGCGGCCGGGACGGCCCGCCGCCTTGCCGCTCGATCGGCTGCCCTTGGCCCCGAGGGAGGCCCGCAACGGCGCCAGCGAGTCATTGGTGACCTCGCCGGCCCACACGAGATCCCACAGCGCCGCCAGCAGTTCGGCATCGGTGGCGCCGAGCGTGGCCGCGCGCAACTGGGACCAGAACGACGCGCCGCGCTCACCCAGCTGAGTACGAATCGCTTCGTGCAGCGGCCCGTCCGGACGGTCCGGCGATTCGACACCGTCGGCCAGCAGCCCGAGTTGGTCCCGGAAGAACAGCCGCACCTTGCCGTCGTTCGAGCCGATCGCGCCGGCCCCGATCCACACCACGTCGCCGCTGGTGCAGAGCTCGTCGAGGTCGGCCGGCCGGTAGTACTGGACCCGGGCGGGCAGGACGTCGGTCTCCAGCGTGGACGCAGGAATCGGCGCACCCTGGAGCACGCCGAGGGTATCGACGAGCGCTTCCAGTCCGCGCCGCTGGGCGGGAACGCCCTGCCAGCCGGGGAGGAAGCGAGCGTAGGCGGCCTGGTCGACCGGCTCGACCTCCTTGCGCAGGACCGCCAACGAGCGACGCCGGAGCTGGCGCAGGACGTCGACCTCGCACCACTCGCGATCCAGGCCCTCGGGTCGGAACTCCCCGCGCACCAGACGATCGGCGGCTTCCAGACCACGCAGGGCACCCAGGATCCGTTCCTCCGGCGCGTCGAATCGTCGGGCCGGCTCGATCGTGAGGAACGGTCCGTGGGTGCGGGCGTAGCGGCCCACCAGCTCGTCCAGCGGGTGAGCGACGGGGTCGGTGAACGCCGCCGGGAGCCCGACGGGAAGGGCGCAACCGAGGGCGTCCCGGTAGCGCGAGGCGTCCTCGGCCGCGATGAACCGGGACTGGCCGGCGATCTGGACCGCGACCGAACGACGCTCACGGACCAACTGCTCCAGCCACTCACCGGCGACCCCTTCGCCCTCGCAGCGCAGGTCTGCCTCTTCGATCGTGAGGTCACCGACCCGGCGCAGCACGTCATGGAGCTCATCGGCGCTGCGGGCCCGGCGCCCATCGGTGAGGCACTGCAGTTCGAGTTCGAGGTCGGCCAGCGCACCGGGGTCGATCAGCTCGCGCAGTTCCTCGGCTCCGAGCAGGTCCCGGAGCAGGTCCCGGTCGAGCGCCAGCGCGGCGGCCCGGCGCTCGGCGAGCGGAGCGTCGCCTTCGTACATGTACGCCGCGATCCAGTTGAACAACAGGCTCTGGGAGAACGGCGACGCCTTGGCGGTGTCCACGCTGACCAACCGGATGTCCCGGCGGCGGAGCAGGGTCAGCACCTCGCGCAGGGCCGGCACGTCGAACACGTCCTGCAGGCACTCGCGACTGGTCTCGAGCAGGATCGGGAACGTGGGGTACTTGGCCGCCACGGCGAGGAGATCGGCGGCGCGTTGACGCTGCTGCCACAGCGGGGTGCGCTGGTCGGGCCGGCGACGGGGCAGCAGCAGCGCCCGCCCGGCGCACTCCCGGAATCGGGCCGAGAACAGCGAGGTCTGGGGGACCGCCGCCATGATGATCTCGTCGATCTCGTCCGGGGGGATGACGAGTTCGTCGAGCGGGAGCTGATCGGCGGCCTCGGGAAGCCGGATGACGATCCCGTCGTCGCCCCACATCGACTCGACCGGCATGTCGTACCGGTCGAGGAGGCGTCGCTCGATCGCCATCGCCCACGGGGCGTGGACCGGGGTGCCGAAGGGGCTGAGGATGCAGATGCGCCAGTCCCCGATCTCGTCGCGGAATCGTTCGACGACGACCGTTCGGTCGTCGGGCACGACGCCGGCTGCCTCCTGCTGCTCGTTCAGGTAGAGCACCACGTTCTGCGCCGCGAACGCGTCGAGCGCGTAGTGGCCCATCAAGCGCTGCATCGCCTGGTCGCCGGAGAGCTCGTGGATCTCGCGGACGAAGGCGCCCAGGGCCCGGCCCAGTTCCAGCGGTCGCCCGGGCCGGTCGCCGTGCCAGAACGGCATCTTGCCCGGCTCGCCCGGAGCCGGGGTGACGGTCACGCGTTCGAAGGTGATGTCCTCGATCCGCCAGGTGGACGCACCGAGCAGGAACGTCTCGCCCGGGCGGCTCTCGTACACCATCTCCTCGTCGAGCTCACCGACCCTCGTGCCGTCGGGGAGGAACACGCCGTAGAGCCCACGGTCCGGGATCGTGCCCCCGTTGGTGACGGCCAGCCGTTTGGCGCCGTCTCGCGCTCGCAGCACGTCGTTGACCCGGTCCCAGACGATGCGGGGCCGGAGCTCGCTGAACTCCTCGGAGGGGTATCGCCCGGCCAGCAGGTCGAGCACGTTGCGGAGCAACTCGTCGCTGAGTTCGGCGAAGTTGGCGCACCGCCGCACCAGCGCGGCCAGGTCGGCCAGGCTCCGTTCGGCCACCGCGACGTGGGCCACGATCTGCTGGGCGAGTACGTCGAGCGGGTTGCGCAGGTAATACGTCGACTCGATCAGGCCGTCCTGCATCCGGCGGGCCACGACGGCGGCTTCGAGGAGGTCGGTACGGTGCTTCGGGAAGATCTTGCCCCGGCTCGGCTCGCCGACCTGGTGGCCGGCCCGGCCGATGCGCTGCAACCCGCGGCTCACCGCCCCGGGCGACTCGACCTGGATCACGAGGTCGACCGCGCCCATGTCGATCCCGAGTTCGAGCGACGAGGTGGCGACGAGGGCTCGCAGGGTTCCTTGCTTGAGCTGGTCCTCGATGATGACGCGCTGCTCGCGAGCCAACGATCCGTGGTGGGCTTTCACGAGTTCGCCGACCGCTCCCCCGTCGATCCCCTCGGATTCGGCGTGCTCGTTGAGCCGAGCGGCGAGCCGTTCGGCGAGCCGCCGGGCGTTGCAGAAGATGATGGTGGATCGGTGGGCGAGGATCAGCTCGACGATGCGCGGGTAGATCGACGGCCAGATGCTGGTCCGCGACGAGGTCAGCGCCCCCACGCCGGGACCGCTCGGCGGGACCTCCTTGCCGAGGTCGCCCATGTCTTCGACCGCGACGACGACTTCGACCTCGAGGGTCTTGCGGACCCCGGCGTCGACGATCGTGACCGGCCTCGGGGTGCCGGGGGACTCGAAGCCGCCCAAGAAGCGCGCCGTCTCCTCGAGGGGTCGTTGGGTGGCCGAGAGCCCGATGCGTTGGAACGGGCGAGTGGTGATCTCCTCCAGGCGTTCCAGCGACAGGGCGAGGTGCGCCCCCCGCTTGGTGGACGACATGGCGTGGATCTCGTCGATGATCACGGTCTCGACCCCGGTCAGCGTGGCCGCCGCCGACGAGGTCAGCATCAGGTACAGGCTCTCCGGGGTGGTGATCAGCAGGTCCGGAGGGCGGCGGACGAGTTGCTGGCGTTCCTTGGGGCTCGTGTCGCCGGTGCGAAGGCCGATCACGGGCTCCACGTGGTCCAGACCCATGCGCTCCGCGGCGAGCTTGATGCCCTGCAGCGGCGCCCGCAGGTTCTTCTCCACGTCGAAGGCCAGCGCTCGCAGCGGCGAGATGTACAGCACCCGCGTCCGCTGCTCCTTCGGCGGCAGCGGGGTGGTGACCAGGCGATCGATCGACGACAAGAACGCGGTGAGGGTCTTGCCCGAACCGGTCGGGGCACAGATCAGGGTGTGCGCACCGCTCGTGATGGCCGGCCAGCCCTCGATCTGAGCCCCGGTCGGCTCAGGGAACGAGGTCGCGAACCACGTGCGTACCGTCGGCGAGAACCGCTCGAGCACCGGATGGTCGGCCATGGTCGCCCACGGTACCCAGGGGGTGTGTCACAGAAGCCCTCCGGCGTCGCCTTCGGACACCACGCCGTTCGAGACGTGCAGCGTGCGGGTCAGGCGCACCTGGTCGAGCAGCGCTCGATCGTGGCTCACGAGCACCACGGTGCCCTCGAACGCTTCGAGGGCCGCTTCGAGCTGCTCGATCGCCGGCAGGTCGAGGTGGTTGGTCGGTTCGTCGAGCACCAGGCAGTTCGCGCCCTTCGCCGAGAACAGGGCCAGGACCGCCCGTGTCCGCTCGCCGGGCGACAGGCTCTGGGTCGGACGCTCGACGTGCTCGCCGACCAGGCCGAACTTGGCCAGCAGGGTCCGGGCCTCGGGCAGGGTCATCCCGGTGGCGCCGAGGAACTCGTCGAGGAACGAGCCGTCTCCCCGGAGCTGGCCCCGGAGTTGGGTGAGTTCCCCGACGACCACGCCCGGACCGAACCAACGCTCACCCGAGGTGAGTGGGTCACGGCCGAGGATCGTACGGATCAGGGTCGACTTGCCGGCTCCGTTGGGTCCGACGATCGCGATCCGCTCGCCGTACCCGACCGTCAGATCGACCGGACCCAACCGGAAGCCGCCTCGGTCGACCACCGCCCGATCGAGGCGGGCCACGATCTCGCCGCTGCGACCCGGCGATCCGATGTCGAGGCGCAGCTGCCAGGGCTCGCGTGGCTTCTCCACCGCCTCCAGCCGGGCCAGAGCCCGCTCGGATCGAGCGGTTCGGGCGGCGAGCTGCTCGGTCTGGTTCACGCGGAAGTTGCGGATGTGTTTGTCGTTCTCGCCCGACTTGTCGACCTTCGAGACCCCTTGGGACGCCCACTCCCGCTCCCGTTGGACGCGAGACGCCAGTCCGGACCGCTTGGTGTCGTAGTCCTCGAAGCGTTCCCAGGCGTGGCGGCGGGCCGTCTCGCGTTCGTCCCGGTACGCCTGCCAGCCGCCGGCGTACACCGCGCCTCGGTGGGTGAACTCGTCGAGTTCCAGCACGTGGGTCACGACGTTGGCCAGGAACGTCCGGTCGTGGCTGACCAGCACGACCGCGGCGTCGAGGCGGCTGATCCACCGCTCGAGCCGATCGAGGCTGTCGAGGTCGAGATCGTTGGTCGGCTCGTCGAGCAGGTAGACGTCGAATCGGGACAGCAGGAGCGCGGCCAGACCGCAACGAGCCGCCTCACCGCCGGACAACGACCCCACCTCCTGGTCGAGCAGGGCCGGATCCAACCCGAGTTCGGCCCAGACCTCGCCGATGCGGGCATCCACGTCCGGCGCCGAGCGCCAACCAGCGGTCGAGCGGGTGGAGTATCGGTCGTCGGCACCGGACGCCCCCTCGGCGAGGGCCACCGTGGCGGCGTCGAGTTCGGCCTGGGCGTCGGTGGTCCCGGTTCGGCGGCCGAGGAACGAACGCACGGTCTCGCCGGTCCGCCGCTCCGGTTCCTGGAGCAGATGACCGACCGTCGCTGCCGGTGGCATCCGAGCGACGGTGCCGCGCTCGAGGGCCACCGATCCGGCGAGGGCTCCGAGCAGCGTCGATTTGCCCACGCCGTTGGGCCCGACCAGGCCCCACCGGTGACCGGGCGCGGCGGTGAAGGAGATGGCGTCGAGTACGACGAGCGGGCCCCGGACGACGGTGACGTCACGGGCAGTCAGGGTTGCGGGCACGGGGTACCTCCTCGGACCGGTGGCGGGCGGGACAGGTCACACCGTGGGGCTCACATCGCTCCAGTCTGCCGGATCGGTGGAGGCCAGGGGGCCTGATTTGGGGGCGCGTTGTTCCACCGGGAGCCCTGGGGCAGACTCGACAGTCCCCCCATGAGTACGACGTTCCGCCTCCGCCCCTGGCAGCGCGCCGCCTTCGACCGATTCCAGGCGTCCTCGGAATCGGACTATCTCGCCGTCGCCACGCCCGGGGCCGGCAAGACCACCTTTGCCCTGACCTGTGCCCGGTGGGTGCTCGGGCAACGACGGTGTCGCGTGGCCGTCGTGGCCCCGACCAGCCATTTGAAGACCCAGTGGGCCCAGGCCGCCCACCGTCTCGGGCTGGCGCTCGACCCGAACTGGACCCCCGGCACCGGGCTGGCCCGGGACGTCCACGGGCTGGTCACCACCTACCAGCAGATCTCGACCGGTGACGCCGCGCTCAAGCTCCGGGCGCTGATGGCCGACGGGTTCGTCATCCTCGACGAGATCCACCACGCCGGCGACGAGCGGGCCTGGGGCGACGGGGTGCGAACCGCGTTCGAGCTCGCCCACCGACGCCTCGCCGTTTCCGGCACCCCGTTCCGGAGCGACACCGCCGCCATCCCGTTCGTGCGCTATCAGGCCGAGGAGGCGGTGCCGGACTACGAGTACGGGTACGCCGACGCCCTCCGTGACGGCGGGGTGGTCCGGCCCGTCTACTTCCCCCGCATCGACGGGCTGATGGAGTGGACCGCACCGGACGGGACCCTCGAAGCCGCGACCTTCGACGACTCCCTCGACGCCGCCCGGTCCAGCCAGCGCCTGCGCACCGCGCTCAGCCTCGACGGCGAATGGCTCCCCCATGTGCTCGGCCAGGCCCACGAACGCCTGATGCAGATCCGGGTGTCCCATCCCGAAGCGGGCGGCCTGGTCATCGCCATCGACCTCGACCACGCCAAGTCGATCGCTCGGGTGCTGCGAGATCGGTTCGGTTCCCATCCCGTCGTCGTGACGTCCGACGATCCGCTGGCGTCGGCCAAGATCGCCGAGTTCGCCGCCGACAGCAAGCCGTGGCTCGTCGCCGTCCGCATGGTGTCCGAGGGCGTCGACATCCCCCGCCTTCGTGTCGGGGTGTACGCCACCACGACCACCACCGAGCTGTTCTTCCGCCAGGCGGTCGGCCGATTCGTCCGGTGGTCGGCGGGGCGCCGGAGCCAGAAGGCGTACGTCTTCTTGCCCGACGACCCCCGGCTCCGGTCCCATGCGTTCCAGATCGCTGATGCTCGACGCCACGTGCTCCGGTCGCGCACCGAGGACCTGGACGAGGAGTTCCGCCGCGAGCAGGATCCCGACGAGGCCGCCGCCCAACTCGACTCGATGTCGGACGAGCAGTTGTCGTTGTTCTCCGTCGTCTCCGCGGTCGCGACCGACATGGAGCTGCACGCGTTCACCGAGACCGGCCTCTCGTTCGACGACGAACCCGACCTCCCCGAACCCGAGTACGACGACGAGGCCCTGGCCGCACTGGCCATCGACCTGCCCGACGTCCCGACCGAGGCGGGCATGGTTCGCACCGACGAACTCAGCGTCGCCGAGCGCAAGGACGAGCTGCGAGCCCGCAACGCCGACCTGGCCCGCAAGCTGGTCGATCTCACGGGCTGGACCCACGCCAAGGTGAACGGCGAACTGAACCGCCTGGCGGGGGTGAACGCCGTGGCCTCGGCGACCTCGGACCAGCTCGAACGGCGCATCCGATACGGCGAATCCTGGGCCCGCAAGATCCGGGCTCAGGCGCCGACCACGGCCCGTCGTTCCGGCTGACGGCCCGGCTGACGCCCCGGGACCACCGATACGCTCCTCGGCGCCATGCGTTCCACCCCCGTTCGCTCGTCGCTCTCCGTCGCTGTCGTGCTGATGTTCGCCGCTGGCGCGGCATCGTGCTCGGTGTCGACCGAGGACGCCCAATCCCTCACCGCCGACGCCGCGGCCATCGCCACCGATGCGGCCTCGCTCGATGTCCCGGCGACGCTGCCCGAGCGGCTCGCCGCCCTGGTCGCCGACTCCCAACGGCTGAGCGACGAGATCGCCGCCGACTCCGACCTCAGAACGACGCTGCTCGGCCGGCTCATCGCGACCTGGGCCGCGTCGGACGAGGAGGTGTCGGCCGCCGAGCCGGAGCTGGGCCGGGAGTTCTCCCACCAGATCGACCTCCTGCAGACCGCGGTGACGAGACGGCGACCCGGCGACGCGACCCGCGCTGCCGACATCCTCGAACAGCTGTCGTCGACGTACCTCGAGCGGCATCCGGGCTGACGACGGTGGCCGAGCACCCGGTCCCGTCCGCCGACCGACGCCGCATCCGGGGCCAGGCCGTCTCGATCTCGCTCGCGATCATCCCGTTCGGTGTGGCGTTCGGCGTCTCGGTGGCCAGAGCCGGGTACGGGCTGCCCGAAGCCCTGGGATTCTCGTCCCTCGTCTTCACCGGCGGCACCCAGTTCGCCGCGGTCGGGGTCCTGGCCGACGGCGGGACGGCCACCGCCGCGTTGATCGCCGGCCTGCTCCTCTCGCTGCGCTCGCTCGCCTACGGCGTGGTGATGGCACCGGCACTGGGCGACAAGCCGAGGTTGTGGCGCGCCCTCGCGAGCCACTGGATGATCGACGAGACGATGGCGGTCGGCTCGTCGCAGCGGGGTCATCCGGCGCAGCGGTACGGCTACCTCGTCACCGGGGCGATCCTCTTCGCCTGCTGGAATGCCGCCACGGTTGCCGGCGTGTACCTGTCCGATGCGGGCGAGTTCGTGGAACGTTGGGGCATCGACGCCACGATCCCGGCCGCCTTCGCCGCCCTCGTGTGGCCCCGCCTGCTCGATCCCGTCCAGCGGTGGATCGTGGTCGGCGGGGCGGTGATCGCCCTCGCGCTCGTCCCGATCGCACCGGCGGGGCTCCCGATCATCGCCGCGGGCGTCGCCGTCGCGCTCCGCCGACCGACGCCTCCGAACTCGCGCACGACCGTGGGGCGGCGATGATGCCGAGGGTCTGGATCGTCATCCTCGGGCTGTTCGCCGGGGTCTACCTCCTGAAGGCGGCCGGCCCGCTCGTGCTCGGTCGGCGCGCCCTGCCCGGATGGCTCACTGCGGCTTCCAACCTGCTCCCCGCGGCCCTGCTCGCCGCCCTCGTGGCCACCTCGACCTTCGCCAGCGGACGGCACCTCCAGCTCGATGCCCGAGCCGTCGGCCTGGTCGCGGCAGCTGTGGCCTTGTGGCGCAAGCAGAGCTTCGTCGTCGTGGTCATCGCCGCCGCCCTGGCGACGGCGGCGACCCGTGCCCTCGCCTGAGCGGCGCCCGGGCTCCGAGCTTGCGTCAGGAGTGCTCGTCGCCCCGCCAGACGGCCGGTCGAGGCGCGTCGAAGGACGCCTTGATCGGGGCGCCGTCGATCGCGGCGAAGGCCAGATCGGCCCACCACTCGGCGCCCGCGGTCCGCTCCGGAAGGGCGTCGCGACCGAACCATCCCACGTCCGAGGTCTCGAGGGGATGACCGGCCAGCTCGCCGCCGATCGCCCGGCAGTGGAACAGGATCATGTACATCCCGAACCGCGAGAAGCCCATCCGTTGACCGTCGATGATGCCGAGCAGCTGCACGGGCTCACACACGATGCCCGTCTCCTCCTCGACCTCTTTGAGGGCGACCTCGGAGGCGGAATAGCCGACGTCGGCCCAGCCGGTCGGGTAGAGCCAGATCTTGGAGTCCGCCCGCTGCACGAGCAGGATCTCGCCGGCATCGTTCCCGCAGACGACACCGATGGCGACCTTCGGGGTCACGTACCCCGGCACGCCCTCGCCGATGTTCGCCATCCACTCCTGGACGAAGTGGTCCTGGGTCCGGCGGACGGTCAACTCCTCGGCGGTCTCGTCGGCTGCGGCCTTGATGTCGGCGGCGACCTTGAGCACTTCCTCGAATCGCTCCCGCTCGTACAGGCTCTGGGTGAACCCGAGTCCGGTCCGGGCGATGGCGGCGAGGGTCTCGCTCCAACGCGCCAGCTCCCGGGTGTAGGAACCCGGCCCCATCTCCTCGCTTCGCTCCCCGGACATGGACGGGAACCTAACCGACGGCGTGGAGCACGGCTCGCTCGATCTCCTGGAGATGGAACGGGTCGATGACCTTGCCGTCCGAGCCGCGCACGTAGAAGCAGTCGAACACGATGTCGCCCATCGTCTGGACCTTGGCGTGGCGGAGGTCCAAGCCGAGCTCGGCCAGGGCCTTGGTGATTCCGTAGAGCACCCCGACGCGATTCGGCGCCCGGACCTCGAGCACGGTCGCGTTCGAGGAGGCGTCGTTGTCGAAGCGGACCATGTTCGACTCGATCATGGCCGCTTGGCGACGGCGCCGTCGGTACGTCTTGGCTCGCTCGGCCAGGCGGGCCTCGATGGCGAGCTGCCCGCCGAGGGCCCGGATGAGGTCGTCGCGCACTCGGGCCCGGTCGACGCCGTGCTTGGGCAACTGCACCCTGAGCTCGTTGGCGGCCATGCCGTGCTCGTCGGAGTGGGCCTCGGCCGCGAGGACGTCCAGACCGTGCAGGCTGAGCACCCCGGCGACCCGGCTGAACAATCCGGCCCGGTCGGGAGCGACGGTCGTGAGGGTGTCCTCGCCCCAGACCACGTGCACCTCTCCGGTCGCCATCAACGCCAGTACCTCGGCGCTCGGGAACAGCCGCCAGGTCACCTCCTTGACGTCGCCCCCCTCGAGCACGTGTTCGGCGCGCTCGCTGAGCTTGGCGACGAGCTCCGCCTTCCACGAGTTCCAGGCGGAGGAGCCCGTCGCCTTGGAGTCGGCCTCGGTCAGCGCGTGCAACAGTTGGAGCACCAAGGCCGATCCGGCCTGTCCGGCGACGAACGTGATGGTGGCGTCGTCGGAGATGTCTCTCCGCACGGCGATGTCGGGCAGGAGCAGGTGGTGGCGCACGAGCGCCACGACGACCTGTGTGTCGTCCTCGTTCAGCCCCATCCGCCGACAGATCTCGTTGGCCATCTCGATCCCGTTGTCGGTGTGATCTCCGGGCCGGCCCTTGCCGATGTCGTGCAGCAGGGCGCCGAGGACCAGCAGGTCCGGGCGAGGCACGCGCCCGGCGAGATCGGCCGCGTTGGCGACCGTTTCGAGCAGGTGCCGGTCGACGGTGAACCGGTGGAAGGCGTTGCGCTGCGGCTTGTTGCGCACCGATTCCCACTCCGGGAGCACCCGGGCCACGAGGTCGAGTTGGTCGAGGGACTCGATCGGCCGGATCGCTCGCCGACCCTCGAGCAACAGGCCGACCAGTTCGTCTCGCGCTCCGGCCGGCCACCGGTTCGGGAACGAGGGGAGGGAATGAGCGAGCCGCTCCAGGGTGTCGCGAGCGATCGGGAGTTCGTGCCGGGCCGCCGCCGTCGCCACCTGGAACACGATGGTCGGGTTGGCGCTGATGTCCTCGTCGGCGACGACGTGCACCTCGCTGTGATGCACCATCACGCCGGGCGCCACGATCCGCGGCGGACCCTGGTCGGTGGTGCGCCGTTCCCGCCCCCACGCCTCATCCGCGACCCACGCCACGAATCGCTCGGCCCCGGAGATGGCGGCCATCAAGCTGTCGGCGTCCCGATACCGGGTGAGGCGGGCCACTGCGTCCTGGTCCTCGAGCCGCAGCACTTCGGTGGCCCGGCCGGTGGTCCGGTGCAGCGCCACCCGGGCGGTCAGCAAGATGTCCTCGGACTCCTCGAGTCCGGCGCGGTCGAGGTCGTCGAGGGGGACGCCGAGGTGCTCCGCCCAGTGCAACGCATGGACGTCGCGCAACCCGCCCGACCCTCCTTGAGATCCGGCTCCAGCAAGAACGCCACCTCACCGGCATCGGCCTGACGGAACTCGACCCGTTCCCGCAGTAACGGAAGCCATGACGAGGCCCGCTCGCTCCAGTTGGAGATGGCGGCGGTTCGGAGCTTGGTGGTGAGCGACTCGTCGCCGACCAGGTGGCGAGCCGTCAGCTGGGCAGTGGCTGCGTCGAGCTCGTCCCGAGCGAGCTTGGCGGCCTCCTTGGTGGTGAGCACCCCGTGTCCGAGCTTCACGCCGGCGTCCCAGATCGGGTACCAGAGACGCTCGGCGAACTCGCCGACCCGTTTCTTCATGTCGTGGATCAGCAGGAGATCGAGGTCGCTGTGCGGTGCGAGCAGGCCCCGTCCGTAGCCGCCGACCGCAACCAGGGCCACCTTGGCGTCCGGAGCGAGTCCGAGTTCGGCGACGGCCCGCTCGAACAGGGCCACGAGCCAGGCGTCGGTCGCCCGGGACAGCGTCTCGCAGGCAGTGCGCCCCACGAGCCGCTCGTCGGCGGCCACGTCGCTTCGATGGGCCAACAGCTCCTCGATCATCTCCGTCCTTCCGCTCGCCGACGATCCAGCACCGTCTTGGCCTTCCACGCCTCCCAGATGAGCCCGGGTTCGTGGAGGGACTCGTCGACATCGGACCACGTCGCCGGAGCCAGACCATAGAGGTCGTCGGGGAAGGCCCGCAGTTCGAAGTCGTCCCGGACGACCGGCGGGACACCTGCTGAGCGCAGCAGGTCCGTCGCCGGGCCGACCGCGGCTCGGAACACCGCCAACGGATTGGACCGTTGGTCGTCGACATCGAGCGCGAGGAAGGCGCCCAGTCGATCGGCCACTCGCTCGCCGGTGAGCCGCGCCGCCGCCGAGATCCGCTCGGCCAGGTCGGGGTCGACCGGGATCTCGGCCGCACCGAGACGGGCGCGAACCACTGTCTCGATCCACCTCGGCGTCACCTCGGCCGAGACCTGCAGCAGCCGTTCGCTGTACTCGTTCACGCGAGTCGGTCCGTTCCGGTCACCCGTCGAGTCTGCCCCGACAGGGCGCCGATGGCTCCGTATGCTGGTCCGACGATGTCTCGCTCGCCGTCCCATACCGTCGCCGCGCTCGGCTCGGTCGCCGCGCTGGCCGGCGTCATGGCGGCCTGCTCGAGCACGCCGACCGACGTGGCCCCGGCGACCTCGGTCGTCGCCCCCACGACCACGGTCGTGTCGTCCGACGGCGAACTCCGCCTCGGGCTCCTGGTCCCCAGACCGGCCCAGGGGCCGCGCTCGGTGCCTCGCCCCGCCGGCGCCCGGATCGCGATCGAACAGGTCAACGCGGCCGGTGGAGTGCTCGGTCGGCGCGTCGAACTCATCGAGGTCGACGAAGGCGCCGACGTGACGACGGCCGGCGCCTCCTTGGACCAGTTGATCGATGCTGACGTCGACGCCGTCGTCGGCCCGGCGAGTTCACAGATCGCCATGCGGATCCTGGGCCGCGCCGTTCGCGCCGACGTCCTCACGTGTTCACCGACCGCCACGGCGATCAGCCTGGCGAACTTTCCGGACCGGGACCTGTTCGTGCGAACGATTCCCTCCGACAGCCTCGAGTCGCAAGCGCTCGGCGAACTGGTCGAGCTGAGCGGCGAGAGCCAGTTGGCGATCCTCGCCTCCGACGACACCTTCGGGCGCGACTTCGCGACGGCACTCGTCCAACAACTCGACGAGTCGATCAGCGTCGCCGCCGATCTCCGCTACGACCCCACGTCGTCGGACACCCTCGCCGCGTCGGCCGAACAAGCACTGGCCTCCGGGGCGAGAGTCGTCGCCCTGATCGGAGCCGGCGACTCCGGAGCGGCCATGCTCACGGCGCTCCACGAGGCCGGCCTGGCCAACGTCAAGGTGTTCGTCAACGACGGCTTCCTCGACGCCAGCGTGAGCTCCGCCCTCGGCGACAACGCCGCGGCGATCCTCGGCGACATCACCGACGGGGTGGCCTACCGCGCCGATCCGTCGGTGTTCCTCGCCTCCGAGTTCGTCGACGAGCTGACCACCGGCTATCCGGACGTGTCGCCGAACTTCGCCGGCAACGCCTTCGACTGCGTGAACCTGCTCGCGGTCGCAGCGAGCGTGGCGGGTTCGGACGATCCGTATGCGATGGCGGCGACCTTCGAGGACGCGACCCGCAGCGGGGAGCTGTGCTGGAAGTTCGTCGACTGCCTCGACAAGATCGAGAGCAAGCGGAACTTCGCCCTGGTCGGCCCGAGCGGCAGCCTCGACATCACCCGCTTCGGGGACATCGACAACGCCGTGTTCGGTCGATTCCGATTCGATGCCGAAGGTCGCCCGTACAGCCACGGTTCCGACATCACCGCCCAGTAGGGGTCGGCCTCAGATCGTGGCGACGAGTTCCTCGGGTGAGCAGACGAACCCCGTGTAGAACGCCCCGAAGTCGGCATAGTCCGCCGAGGCCCGATCGAATCGCATGGTGTAGACGACCTCTTTGAGATCGTCCGGCTTCTGGGCGAACAACGTGACGCCCCACTCGAAGTCGTCGAGCCCCGTGGAGCCGGTCACGACCTGGAGCACCCTCCCGGCGAACTTGCGACCGCTCGCTCCGTGCTCGTGCATCAGCGTGCTGCGCTCGTCGAACGGCAGCGTGAACCAGTTGGCGTGGGCCTCGCGGAGCTTCGACATGCGGGATAAGAAGCAGAACGACGGCTTTCCTTCGAGGAAGCGGATACAGCCGGGCGTTGAGCATCGCCTCGGGGATCCCTTCGCGCACTCGCTCACCTCGGTCAACGACACGTAGGAATCGACCACGTCGAGACCGGCTCGGGCGATGGCCGACTGGAACGAGCGCAGCACCCGCTGGTCCGGACCGAGCACCATGAAGCCGACATCGCCATTTGTGACCGAGCATCGAGACACACGACCCGATGACCGGCCGCTTCGGCGTCCTTGACCGCTGCCACCACGGCCTCGCCGTCGAGGTCTGGCGTCGGCTTGCAGAACAGATGGAGCACGCCCTATCCGATGGACGGGCTGATCGGATCGCTCATGGAGCCGAGGCTACCGCTGGGTCCGAGGTGCGTGCCCGTCAGGCTTCGAGACGCTCGGGGCGTAGATGTTGGCCGCGCCCTCACGCACGAAGCCGATCAGGCGCAGGTTCGCTCGACGGGCGGTCTGGACCGCGAGGCTGGTCGGCGCACTGATGGCGACGATCGTGCCGAACCCGGCGGCCCACGCCTTCTGCACCATCTCGAAACTCGCTCGCCCGGACACGAACAACCCGAGATCGGCCGGCAGGCGCCGATCGAGGAGCAGCCGACCGATTTCGATCTTGTCGACGGCGTTGTGACGTCCCACGTCCTCTCGGACGGAGGACAAGCCGGATGCGTCGAATGCCGCCGCAGCGTGGACCGCCCCGGTGGCGGCGAAGAGTTCCTGATGTGACCGCATCGATCGGGCGACCGCCAACGCTACTCGACCGGGATCGCGGTTGCGCCTCGTCGTCGAGCGGTCTCAACCGATCGGTGAGCTCGTCGATCGAGGTCGATCCGCAGAGCCTGCACAGCTCGACGACGTGGTTCCCAACCGCGGCCTGGCCGCGGCGCTCGTCCATCGGTCTCGACCGTCACCACGTTGAACGCCGTGCTCCGCCGCTGCCCTGGAGCGCAGTACCGGACGCCGACCGGCGCCCCGCCGAGCAGGCCGTCGCCGCGGCAGAACCCTACGGCGAGCTCGTAGTCGTGGCCAGGTGCGCATCGTGGTCGCCACGACGACCCCGTCGAGGTCGACTCCATCGGTTCTTCGACCACGAGCTCGTCGGGTCGGCGGCGACGAGTCGGCATTCCCTCCGGCCCCGGCGCGCCGAGCGTGGAGATCAGCAAGGTGTCCGTGCGGCCGCGTCCCACGCAAGGATCGTACCGGTGGGTCCGAAGGACTACGGTCGGCGCCGTGGAGAGCAACGCACGAATCCTTGCCGCCGAGACCATCGGCACCGCCGTCTTCGTCCTGGGCGGCGTCGGCACCGCCGTGTTGTCCAGCGGCGTCGGCACCTTCGGGATCGCACTGGCTTCGCCACGCCGTCGTCGCCGCGGTGCTCGTCGGCCACGCATCCGGCGCCCACCTCAACCCGGCCGTGTCGATCGGTCTCGTGTTGGCCCGCAAGATCCCCGGGAACGCGCTGCCCTTCTACCTCATCGGGCAGTTCCTCGGAGCCTTCATCGGCGCCGCCGGAGGCGTGGGAGTGGCCTCCGGCATCGACCAGTTCGACGCCACGAACAACTTCCGCAGAACGGTTCGGCGACCACAGCCCGATCGGCTACGGCATCGGGCGATCATCGTGGTCGAGGTGATTTCACTGCGCTGTGGATCGCGGTCGTACCGGCGACCGAGCACGAGGACGTCTCACCCGGTCTGGAGCTGCTCGCGCTCGGCGGGGTGGTCGCCTTCGTCCACCTCGTCACGCTGCCGATCGACAACACCGGACCGAACCCGGCCCGAGCCCAAGGCGACCGCGATCTTCGCCGGTGGTGACGCGCTCAGGCAGGTGTGGGCGTTCATCCTGTTCCCGCTCATCGGCGCGGCCGTCGGCGTGTTGATCTGGCTCGCCGTCGACGACGCCCGCCTCGAAGGCACCTTGCTGTTCAATCCCGGGTTGGCCCAGGCCCGCGACCTCGCCGACCGGCCCTCGACGAGGTCGTCGAGGAGATCGAGGGACGTCGAGAAGCGTTTGACCGCCGGTGCCGCCGCCGCGGCACGTGGACCGGCATCCGTGGAAGGCTCGACCTCGTGAACCGTCCGCCCGACGACCCCACGACCATCCTGCTCACGACCACCGTCCAGCCGGCTGTGCCGCCCACGCCACCGCTCCTCGATTCCGCCCGACGACCAGCAGGAGGCGGGCGCGGGCTGGACCGCCGTCTGTGGTGGGTGATCGGTGCCAGCGCCGTCGCCCTCGTCGTCGCCGTCATCGCGATCGTGATCGCCACGACCGGAGGGGACGGCGTCTCCACCGACGCCCTCGACCACCTCCACGGTGCCCGCCTCAGTTCTCGGCCCCGTCACCGACGCCGACCACCGAACCGACGACGACCACCATCGCCCCGACCACCGAGGCGCTCCACCACGCAGGCCCCGACCACCGCCGTCGACACGACGGTCGTCGACACCACGATCGAGGAGACCACGACGACCGACGTCGTGGCCGCCGCTGGTACGAGGGTCCTGATCGCCAGCGACGACGGACTCATCCGTCTCGAGGCCGACGGGTCCCGGACCGAGCTGCGCTCCGGTCCGGTGCTGGCCGCGGTGGAGAGCGGTGGTCAGGTCTACGTCCAGATCCAGACCGCCGACGGCGTCAGCGAACTCCGGACCCTCGACGACACGATGCTGGTCCAGGTGACCGAAGGAGCGACCCTCGCCCTCCACGACGCCGTCACCAGCCCCGAGGGCACCCACATCGTGTACTACAGCGTGGCCCAGGGAACCACGCCCGACGACCGGGCCGAGTGGCTGTACTCCTTCGACCTCGACACCGGGGTGGAGACCCAGCTCGGTCAGATCGGAGCCTGGGAATCCGGCACCGACGGCTCGCAGCGGGGGCAACGTCTTGTTCGGCACGATGTACGTCGAGGCGTCCCACGCCCTGTTCGCCATCCAGGACGACGGCGTCGTCCTCGACGCCGAGTACGCCCGCCTGGGGCTGGAGGAGTACTACTCGGACTGCAACGACTGTCCTCGTGACTTCACCATCGACCCCGCCGGCCGCCAGGTCGCCTGGTACGACGGCCGGGGCTCGATCGTGATCGCCGACCGAGGCAGCGGTTCGAGCTCCAGCGGCTCACGGTTCCCCGACGACTTCTACGACGGGCTCGACCTGCCGCCGACCGCGCCCTGCTCCGCCGGACCGGGCTCCCCCGTTGTCGCTCGACCGCACCACCGGCGTCATCACCGAACTCCGCCGGCAACGCCGTCCTCGTCACCGACTGAGCACGACCGTCCCCCGACGCATCGTGGCCGGCCCCGCAGGCCGGCTTCACGACTGGTCGGACCTGTAGTCTCCATCACGACTGGTCGGACGTCATCGCTTCGCTCAGAAGTCCTCCATCACGACTGGTCGGACTCAGAAGTCCTCCATGCCTCCCGGCATGCCGCCGCCGGAGCCGCCCTCTTCGGGCTTGTCGACGACCACGGCCTCGGTGGTGAGGAACATGCCGCGATCGACGCTGCGTTCTGCAGCGCCGAGCGAGTCACCTTCGCCGCGCCGATGACGCCGAGCTTCACGAGGTCCTCGCACTCGCCGGTGGCGGCGTTGAGGCCTTCGGAACCGGTGAGGTTCTTCACCCGCTCCACGACCACGCCGCCTTCCATGCCGGCGTTGACCGCGATCTGCTTGATCGGACCCTCGAGCGACTTGGCGACCATGCGAGCACCCGTGGCCTCGTCACCGGTCAGGCCGTCGGCGACCTTCATCACCGCAGCCTGCGAACGCAGCAGGGCCACGCCGCCGCCGGGCACGACGCCCTCTTCGATGGCGGCCTTGGTGGTCGAGACCGCGTCCTCGATCCGGTGCTTCTTCTCCTTCAGCTCGACCTCGGTGGCCGCGCCGACCTTCAGCACCGCCACGCCGCCCGACAGCTTGGCGAGGCGCTCCTGGAGCTTCTCGCGGTCGTAGTCGGAATCGGTGTTCTCGATCTCGGTCTGATCTGGGAGATCCGGCCCTTGAGGTCGTCCTCGGAGCCCTCACCTCGACGATGGTGGTCTCGTCTTTGGTGATGATGATCTTCTTGGCCCGGCCGAGCAGGTCGAGGGTCACGCCATCGAGCGGAGCCTGACCTCTTCGGAGATGACCTGGCCACCGGTGAGGATGGCGATGTCCTGCAACATGGCCTTGCGGCGCTCGCTCGGCCCGGAGCCTTGACGGCGACCGACTTGAACGTGCCGCGGATCTTGTTGACCACCAGCGTGGCCAAGGCCTCGCCGTCGATGTCCTCGGCGATGATGACGAGCGGCTTGCCCGACTGCATCACCTTTTCGAGCACCGGCAGCATGTCTCGAACTGTGGAGATCTTCGACGAGACCAACAGCACGGCATCGTCGAGGACGGCCTCCATGATCGGGATCGGTCACGAAGTACGGCGAGATGTAGCCCTTGTCGAAGCGCATGCCCTCGACCAGGTCCATCTCCATGCCGAAGGTCTGGCTCTCCTCGACGGTGATGACCCCGTCCTTGCCGACCTTGTCGATCGCCTCGGAGATCATCTGGCCGATCTCGTTGTCGGCCGCCGAGATCGAGGCGACCTGAGCGATCTGCTCCTGGAATCGACTTCCTTGGCGAGCTCACGGATCGAAGCGACCGCGGCAGTGACACCGGCCTCGATGCCCTTCTTCAGGGTCATCGGGTTCGCACCGGCGGCCACAGGTAGCCCTTCGTGGACCATATCCACGCGAGCACCGTGGCGGTGGTGGTGCTGTCACCGGCGACGTCGTCGGTCTTCTTGGCGACTTCCTTGACGAGCTCGGCGCCGATCCGCTCGTACGGATCCTCGAGCTCGATCTCCTTGGCGATGGAGACACCGTCGTTGGTGATCGTGGGGCTCCCCACTTCTTCTCCAGCACGACGTTGCGGCCCTTCGGACCGAGCGTGCACGCGCACGGCGTCGGCGAGCTTGTTCATGCCCGCCCGAGCGCACGACGCCCTCTTCGTCGAAGGCGATCATCTTGGCCATTGGGTGTCCTCTCCTGCAGTGACAGTGGACGCTTGCGGAACTGATTCGCACTCGTGGCAATCGAGTGCTAGCACCTACGCCCTCGGACTGCTAAGGCGACAACGTTCAGCGGGGCGACCTCAGCGCAAGCGCTGCAGGACGACCGTGGTGGTGGTCTCCGGCCCGATCTCCTTCAGGAACGTGAGCAACTCGTCGAGTCCGTGGGCGCCCTGGCAGGCCACGTCATCCGGAAGTCGACCCGACCGGTGATGTAGCTCATCCAGGTGATCTCGTCGCGCTCCAGGGCTCGGGAGGTGAACTCCTGGGCATCGCCATCGATCAAGACGTCGACCACGGCCTGGAGATCCCGGCCCAGGGCCGCCTGGTCGACGTCGATCGTGAACCGGCGGATCACCCCTCGCCGCACCAGCCGTCGGACCCGGTCGGCCACGGCGTTGGAGGACAGGTGCACCCGATCCCCCAAGGCCGACCACGGGATCCGAGCATCATCTCTCAAGATGCTGAGTATTTCTCGGTCAGTTCGATCAACCGGTGAGGATTCCGCACGCACATCGGCCATTCTGCCCGCGACTCGCCGTCTTCCGCATCGGCCGGCGGCGCATCCTGATCCCAGAACGAAATCCTGCACTCCCGAAGTGAGTTCCCCGATGCCACCATGCTCGATCTCCAAGCCGCCCATCCGCCGACGCCGTCGAGGACGGCGCCCTGCCCGTCGCCGGCCTGACCCGGCACGAGCTGACCCTCGCCGCCCTGGAACTCGTCCAGCGGCACGGTGCGGCCGAGGCCCTGCGGATCCTGCGCGAGGTGTACGCCTGCGTCCCGATCAGCACGTGACCCTGCTCACCTTCCTGGTGTGGGCAGCCGACCGGCTGCTCGCGGCGGACCGGGACTTCCGCAGCGCGGTGTGGCATCCGTTGCTCACCGCGGGTGCGGAGTTCGCCTGGTGGGACCGCGACACCTTCCATTCGCTGGCGGCGGTCACGGCTACGTGGCGCCGACCTTGGCGCTCGACGGCGATCCGATCCCGGTCGTGGAACGCCACGACCTCCCGCTCGCCGGTGAGTTTGGCGCCGCGGGCCCGGTCCTGTGGTCAGCCGCCGGCGACGGCGGGGATGATCGACACCGTCTCGCCGTCGGGCACCTTGGTGTCGAGACCGTCGAGGTAGCGCACGTCGTCGTCGGCGATGAAGAGGTTCACGAAGCGGCGCAGCTTGCCGTCGTCGTCGAGCGGCGTCGCTCGTGGAAGCCGGATGAGCCGCCGGATTGGCGAGGACTTCGGCGAGCGTGCCGCCCTCGACCTCGACACTGGATGCGCCACCCGACATCGGGCGAAGCGTGGTGGGGATGCGGACGGTGACTGCCATGGCCGAAACCCTACCGAGGTCGGGATCGCCCAACCAAACATTCGACCTTTGCGCCGCATCCCGCAGGTCGCACTGCCTCGGCCTGATCAGCGGGCGAGGAGCCCGCCATGGCGTCGACGAACGGGGCCGGGGTCTCGCCCACCGCCTCGCCGTAGATCTTGACCTTGGGCTCGGTCCCACTCGGGCGCACCTGCACCCGCACCCCGCCCTCGAGCTGGCATCGCAACAGGCCGGCGTCCGCGATCCACGTCACCTCGGTGACGGCCCGGCCGGCCAGCGCGGTCGGCGGCGCGGCAGAAGCCGATCGACGGCCGCCGCCCCTCGGCCGACGACATCCGCACCGATCGCCTTGGTCTCGTGGCGCCCGAATCGCGCCGCGAGGTCGTCGAGCAGGTCCTGCACGGTGCGACCATCCTGCTTGGCCGCGGCGACGAGTTCGACGAACGCGACCGCGGCGGTGATGCCGTCCTTGTCGAGGGGCGGTGCGACCAGGTAGCCGAGCGCCTGCTCGTACCCGAACACGAACGAGCGCCGGATCGGCGACCGCAGCGCGCGCGATCCACTTGAAGCCCGTGCTGGTCTCGGCGTACTGGACGCCGGCCGCCGCCGCCATCTCGCCGAGGAGACTCGACGACACGTAGGTCGTGACGACGAGCCGGTCGGCGCCGAGCGCAGCGGTGGCACGCAGCCGATGATCGGCGAGCAGCCACCCGATCTCGTCACCGGCGAGCAGTCGCCAGGAGCCGTCGCCGGTCGGGATGGCCACGCCGAGCCGGTCGGCATCGGGGTCGTTGGCGATCGCCACGTCGGCGTCGATCCGTTGCGCCAGGTCGATGACGAGGTCCATCGTTCCGGGCTCTTCGGGGTTGGGGAAGGTGACGGTCGAGAACGACGGATCTGGCTCGAACTGCGAGTCGACCACGGTCGGCTCGGGCAACCCGGCGTGCTCGAAGGCGCGGAGCAGGACCCGGCCGCCGACGCCGTGGACGGGGGTGTAGGCGACGGTGACGGGGACGTCGAAGCGGGCGGCGACGGGAACCGCGTCGATGTAGCGATCGACGAGCTCTCCCCCGAGCCGCACGATGCGCGGATCATCGAGCTCGCACACCGGCACCTCGTCGGGGGCGCGATCGATCCACGCCGAGATCTCGACGTCGTGGGGCGGCACGATCTGGGCACCGGTGCCCAGGTACACCTTGTAGCCGTTGTCCTTCGGCGGATTGTGCGACGCCGTGACCATCACGCCGGCCGCGGTCCCGAGCTCGGTGATCGAGAACGCGAGCACGGGTGTCGGAACCCGTTCGGGCAGCACCAGGGCTCGCATCCCGAGCGCCGCGGCGACCCGTGCGGTGTCCTCGGCGAAGGCCGCGCTGTTGATGCGGGCATCGCACCCGATCACGATGCCTCGCTCCGCCGAGGTCGGGTCCTCCTCGAGGAGATGTCGGACCAGTCCCCACGCGGCTCGCCGGACGATGACCCGATTCATCCGCATCGGCCCCGCACCGAGTTCGCCGCGCAGACCGGCGGTCCCGAACTGGAGCCGTCCCGAGAAGCGCGCGGCGAGCTCCTCGGTCGCCTCGTCGTCGTCACGGTCGATGAGGGCGCGCAGCTCGGCTGCCGTCTCCGGGTCCGGATCGACCGCCGCCCAGGCCTTCGCCCGGTCTCGCAGGTCCTGGGTCACTGGATCGTCCTCCTCAGTCGGCGGGTAGGAGTCGGCGCAGCTCCACCAGCGGGCGCGGCCCGACGTGGGAGATGACCTCGGCGGCGGCGATCGAGCCGACCCGGCCGCATTCCTCGAGCGAATACCCGCGGGTGAATCCGAACAGGAAACCCGCCGCGTAGAGATCGCCGGCCCCCGTGGTGTCGACCACGTGCTCGACCGGCTCGGCGGGAACGGAGATCACGTCGTCCTCGCTCACGATCACCGATCCGTCCTTGCCACACGTGATGGCGCCCATCGTCCCGTCGCGCCGCAATCGGTCGATCGCCTCGTCGAACGTCGCGACCTCGTACAGCGCGCACAGCTCGTCCTGGTTGCCGAACAACAGATCGACCTGGTGCGTGACCAGGTGGCGGAAGTCGTCGCGATGGCGATCCACGCAGAACGAGTCCGACAGCGTCAACGACACCTTGCGCCCCGCGACGTGGGACACCTCGGCCGCTCGCCGGAACGCGGCCTTGGCGTCGTCCCGATCGAACAGGTACCCCTCCATGTAGAGGACGGCCCCGTCGGCGATCGCCGCTTCGTCGAGGTCGCCGGCGTGGAGGAGCGACGACACGCCGAGGTACGTGTTCATCGTCCGCTCGGCGTCCGGCGTGACGACGATCAGGCACCGACCGGTCGGGGTCTCGCCGTCGGGAGCACCGGCCCGGAACTGGACGCCCACGGCGCGAAGGTCGTGGCCGAAGACCTGGCCCAGCTCGTCGTCGGACACCTTGCCGATGTACGCGGCCTTGCCGCCGAGGCTGGCGACACCGCACATCGTGTTGGCCGCCGACCCGCCGCTCATCTCCACCGCCGTCGGGAGATGCTGGTAGAGCGTCAGGGCGCGGTCGGTGTCGATCAGGGTCATCGACCCCTTGACCAGCTCCTGGCGCTGCAGGAACCCGTCGTCCGCGTGGGCGATGACGTCCACCAGTGCGTTGCCGATCCCGACCACGTCGTAACGCGGCGCGGTGGGCTGCTGGGGTCCGCCGTCGGGACCGGTGTTCTCGTGTCCGGGCACGTCGCTCGACCCTACTGGCTCCGACCACGACCTGCCGCTGTCCTCACGGCCCATCCCACTAGCGTCACGCCGGTGACGACACGCGCCTGGCCGAAGCAGTCGCCGGACGAACGTCGGCGGGTGCTGGAGACCCTCGCGGTCTCCCGTCACCCGCATTGGCTGCGCCGATTCGCCATCATGCTGACGCTGTCGGTCGTGATCGCGGTGATGGGCCTCTCGACGGACTCGGCTGCCGTGGTCATCGGGGCGATGCTCGTCGCCCCGTTGATGACCCCGGTGTTGGGCACGGCGGCGTGCCTGTCGATGGGGTGGGTGATGCGAGCCGCCAGGACCGCGGTGATCGTGATGCTCGCCAGCATCGGCTCCATCGCCGTGGCGTGGCTCCTGGCGTCCTTCGTGCCCGATCCGATCCTCACCGGCGAGACGCTGGCGCGCACCAGCCCCGGGGTCACCGACCTGATCGTCGCCCTCAGCGCCGGCGCCGCCGGGGCCTACGCCACGGTCCGGACCGACGTGTCGAACTCCCTTCCCGGGGTCGCGGTCGCCGTGGCGCTGGTTCCACCTCTGGCGACGGTCGGCATCACCCTCGAGCAGGATCGATCCGACCTGGCCAAGGGAGCGGCGCTGCTCTACACCACCAACCTGGTGGCGATCGTCCTGGCCGGCATCCTCGTGTTCCTGGCCACCGGGTTCGTACCTCGCCGACGACTCGCCCATGCGCCCCGGCGGGTGCTGCTCGCAACGGTGGCGGCCGTCGTGGCCATCGCCGCGATCGCCATCCCACTCACCGGCGACGTCTCGCGCCGTCGCCGGAGCCCGGCGGAATCGGTCGGTGACCGAGACGGCCGTGGTCTGGCTCGGCGACAGCCCCCTCGAGCTGACCGGGGTCTCGGTGGGTGACACGCTGATCCGGGTCGACGTCGCCGGACCGGTCGAGCCCCCGCCCACCTCGACGCTGAAGGCCCTGTTGAACGGGGCGTTCGGCGACGACATCGTGCTCGAGGTCCGCTGGACCTTGCGCAGCGCGGTCCCCGAGAGCCTGCCGCCTCCGTCGACCGTGCCCGAGCCGACGAGCGACGAGTTGCGGCTGGCGACCGCCAGGGCCGCGGTCGGCGCCTGGCTGGCGGCGGCCACCGCCGACGGCGAGTTCGAGGTCACCGACGTCGCGCTCGATGGCGACACCGTGGTCGTCGACGTGGTGGGACCGACCTCCCCGCCCAGTATCGAGCCCCTCGCCGAGGACCTCGTCGCCCGACTCGGTGCCGGGACCCAACTCAACGTGCGTTGGAGTCAGCGACTCGAGGTGGCGGACCAGCCGGCCGAACCGGACCAGGGCGCCATCGCCTCGGCGACGGTCGACGGTTGGATCGCCGAGCATCCGGGTCTCGCCGTCCTGCGGGTCCGGCTCGACCCCACCGGCGCCATGGTCGAGGTCGACCTCCTCGGCGAGGTTCCCCCGACCGAGGCAGCGCTCGACGAGCTCGAAGCCCGGATCGCCGCCGCGTTGGGGCGAGCCACGGAGGTCCGGCCCTGGTTCGTGGCCCGCTCCAGCCTCCCGGCCACCACGACCACGACCATCGCGACCGCCACGAGTCCGACGACGCCGAGCCAGACCGGTCCGACCGATCCGACCAGCACGGCGACGGTGGCCCCGGAGGGCGCCGCGACCACCACCACCGCCACCACCACCACGGGGCCCTGAGCCGCCCGGATCGCTGGTCACCGGTACGCTCCAACGCCGTGACGACCGAGCTGGACAACCCGTACCGCCTGCCCCGAGCGGTGCTCCCCCGCCGCTACGACCTGCTGCTCGCTCCCGACCTTCCGGGCGCCTCGTTCACCGGGTCGGTCGTGGTGACCCTCGACGTGGTGGAAGCGACCCATCGCCTCGTGTTGAACGCGGCGGAACTCACCATCGACGAGGCGTCGGTCGCGGTGACGAGCGGGGGCGAGGACGTCGCGGTCCGCGCCGTCACCCTCGACCCGGCCAACGAACGCCTCGTCATCGAACTCGACCGCCCGCTCGCCGTGGGTCCTGCCTCGCTCACGATCGACTTCGCCGGCATCCTCAACGACAAGCTGCGTGGGTTCTACCGCTCCACCTACACCGACGACGACGGGGTCGAACAGGTCATCGCCACCACCCAGATGCAGTCGACGGATTGCCGCCGGGCCTTCCCGTGCTGGGACGAACCCGACTTCAAGGCGGTGTTCTCCGTCACCCTCTCGGTCGAACCCGACCTGTTCGCGATCTCCAACAGTTCAGAGGCGTCTCGGAGGTGGTCGAGGGCCGAGCATTGATCCGGTTCGCCGACACCATGGTCATGTCGAGCTATCTCGTCGCGTTCGTCGTGGGACCGCTCGAAGCAACGGATCCGGTCGACGTCAACGGGACGCCGCTCCGGGTGGTGTACCCGAAGGGCAAGGCCGGACTCACCGCGTTCGGGCTCGATTGCGGCCGGGCCGCACTGGCGTGGTTCGAGGAGTACTACGGCATTCCCTACCCCGGCGACAAGGTCGATCTGGTGGGATTGCCGGACTTCGCCGCCGGCGCCATGGAGAACCTCGGCTGCATCACCTTTGCGAGAGCCTGCTCCTCGTCGATCCGGCCACGAGCACCCAGGCGGAACAACAACTCGTCGTCGACGTGGTCTGCCACGAGCTCGCCCACATGTGGTTCGGCGACCTCGTCACCATGAAGTGGTGGAACGGGATCTGGCTCAACGAGGCCTTCGCCACGTTCATGGAGATCATGGCGTGCGACGACTACCGCCCCGATTGGGAACGCTGGGTCAGCTTCGGGCTGGAGCGCTCCGTCGCGTTCGAGACCGATTCGCTGGCCTCGACCCGCACGGTGGAGTTCGAGGTGCGATCCCCGCCGATTGCGAGGGCATGTTCGACGTCCTCACGTACCAGAAGGGTGGGGCGCTGCTGCGCATGTTGCAGCAGTACCTCGGCGAGGATCGGTTCCGTGACGGTGTGCGGCTCTACCTCGCCCGGCACAGCTACTCCAACACCGAGACCGGGGACCTCTGGGACGCGATCGAGGACGCCACCGGCGAACCGGTTCGACGGCTCATGGATTCGTGGATCTGGCAGGCGGGCTACCCGCTCGTGACGGCGTCGGTGGTCGGCGACGAACTGGTCCTGGCCCAGCGGCGCTTCTCGTTCGCCCCGGACGATGCCGGCACGACCATCTGGGTCGTGCCCGTGCACGTGAGCCAGCGCGTCGACGACGACACCGAGACGACCAAGGTCCTGCTCGAATCGGACGAGGTACGAGTCCCGCTCCGCGCGGCCGACGCAGTCGTGGTCGTCAACGCCGGGGGCCCTGGCTTCTTCCGCGTCGCCTACGACGACTCGCTGCGAAGCGCGGCTCGACGCCGGCGCGCTCGCCCGGCTCACGACGCTGGAGCGGTACAACCTCGTCGACGATGCCTGGGCCGCCGTCGTCGCCGGCCGACTCACGGCGGCCGAGTTCCTCGCCGCCGAGGGTTGGCGACGAGCGAGATCTCCCCGTGTGGCAGATCCTGGCCGCGGGGCTGGCGGCTGTGGGCGTCTCGTCGACGCGCGGCCCTCGATGCGTTCCGTGCTCGGGTTCGTGCCCTCGCGTCGGCACCGCTCGCCCGGCTCAGTTGGGACCCGGCTCCCGACGAGGACGACCTCACGGCCAAGCTGCGCGGCCTCCTCGTCGGCCTGGTCGCCGTCCTGGGCGGTGACGGCGCCGCGACGACCCGGGCCAGAGGCTTGTTCGAACGATCGCTCGAACAACCCGACAGCATCGATCCCGAGCTGGTCGCCGCCGCCACCTCGGTCGTTGCTTCGACCGGTGACGCCGCCGACTTCGATCGTTTCGTCGAGATCTTCCGGCACCCGTCGACCCCCCAGGAACAGCTCCGGGCCTTGTACTCGTTGGCCGAATTCGACGATGCCGCCCTGGTGGCGCGAGCCGTCGAGTTCGCGCTCGGGGGTGAGGTCAAGACGCAGAACGCACCGTTCCTGATCGGTCGATGCATCGCCAACCGGAACCACGGCCAGTCGGCCTGGAAGCTGCTGCGCGAGCGGTGGGCCGAGGCGAACGAACGCTTCCCGACCAACACGATCGTGCGGATGGTGGACCCGGTGAAGTTGCTCAACACACCCGCCGCTGCCGCCGACGTCCAGGCCTTCTTCGCCGAGCATCCGATCGTCCAAGCGGTGCAGACCCTCAATCAGGTGCTCGAACGCCAACGGGTCAACGTCGCGCTCCGGTCG
The DNA here is from genome assembly GCA_041394645.1 of Ilumatobacteraceae bacterium. Taxonomy (GTDB): domain Bacteria; phylum Actinomycetota; class Acidimicrobiia; order Acidimicrobiales; family Ilumatobacteraceae; genus JAWKHV01. The sequence continues at coordinate 147,363 of JAWKHV010000004.1, forward strand.
CGCGAGGAAGCGGCGTTCGGCGAGGCCCTCACGAGTTGATGGGTCGCCGATTCGAGGTGTTCGCGTGCTCGACGAACGCCGTGCAGCTGATCTGGCGAGGAAACGGCGCCGGGAGCGATCTGGTCGAGATCGCCCGCACGCCAGATGATCGACGTCGATCGAGACATCGGGGCGATCACCGTCACCGGGCTGGAACCGTCGACGACCCATGACCTCGTGGTGAACGGCCGCACACTGCGGACGTTCACCACCGCCACTCGACCGGCGGGGCACCTGCTCGGCCGAGTGGCGACGCTGTCACGATCTCCCACGTCGGCGAGGTCGCCGTCGGCCACTGGCCCAGGGTGTGGTCGCGGCGCCGCGCCCACGAATGGCGACGCCCATCCGATCTGGTGTCTGGAGGCGGCCGCGGACGAGGTCGAGCAGTGGGCACCGGATCTGTTGGTGGTGAAGGGCGACCTGGCCCACAACAACCTGCCGGGCGAGTACGACGCCGTCGCCAAGGTCCTGAGCGGGATCGGTCGCCCCGTGCTCGGGATGCCCGGCAACCACGACGGTGGCCACGTCCAGCGGAGCGACTTCGCCGCCGAGATCGGCCGGGTCGGGCTCGGGCCCGCCGACCCGGTGATCGTCCACGACTTGGCGACGCCCGGGTGATCGCAGTGGACACGCGGATCGAGGGCGAGCACGCCGGCACGATCGACGCCTCGACGCCCGAGGTCGTGGCGCGGGCCGCCGAGGCGAGCGGCCCGGTCCTCGTCCTGCTCCACCACCAGTTCGAGTCGACCCGAGTTCCGCTACTGCCCGCGAGGAATCCCGTACGCCGAAGTCGGTCCGCTTCCTCGGCACGCCCTGCACGAGGCCGCCCCGGATCGCTCGTGTCGAGTGGGCACACGCACCGGAATCGAATTCGGACCCACCGATCGGTCACCGTGACCGAGGTCGGGTCGCCCAAGGACTTCCCCGGTACCTGGGGCGCCTACGAGTTGTACGAGGGCGGCATCGCCCAGACGGTCTGGCGGGTCGCCGAGCCCCGGGCCCTCGCGTGGACGGAACTGACGGCTCGAACCGCGCTGCACGCCTGGGGACGCTGGGCGAACGGGCGGTTCGAGGACCGCTGCGTCACGGTGTTCGGGCGTTCAGACGCCGAGTGATCGGCCGATGATCTCCTTCATGATCTCGGTCGTCCCGCCGTAGATCCGTGTGATCCGAGCGTCGGCGTACGCCCGGGCGATCGGGTACTCCGTCATGAAGCCGTACCCGCCGAAGAGCTGGAGGCAGCGGTCGATCACCTTGCCCTGGAGCTCGGTCGCCCACCACTTCGCCATGGCGGCGTCCTCGACCGACAAGGTGCCCTCGTTGAGCGCCAGCGCGGCCTGATCCACGAAGGTCTGGCCCAGCTCGACTTCGGTCTTCATCGTGGCCAGTTCGAACCGGCTGTTCTGGAACGAGCCGATCGGCTGGCCGAACGCGTGCCGCTCCTTCACGTACTCGAGGGTCCACTCCAGGGCCTGCCGGGCTGCAGCCACGCCGGTCACGGCGATGGAGAGACGCTCCTGGGCCAGGTTGGACACGAGGTAGCGGAATCCTTGGCCTTCCTCGCCGAGGCGGTTCTCGACGGGCACGCGGACGTCGGTGAAGAACAGCTCGGCGGTGTCCTGAGCGTGCATGCCGATCTTGTCGAGATTGCGGCCCCGCTCGAAGCCCTCCATCCCCCGCTCGAGGATCAGCAAGGACATTCCGGCGTGCTTGAGGGACGGATCGGTCTTCACCGCGGTGATGACCAGATCGGCGTTGATGCCGTTGGTGATGAAGGTCTTGGAGCCATTGACGATGTAGTGGTCGCCGTCGCGGATCGCCGTGGTGGTCATCGAGGCGAGGTCGGAGCCGATTCCCGGCTCCGTCATGGCGACCGCGGTGATCTGCTCCCCGCGACAGATCCCGGGCAGCCAGCGGGCGCGCTGCTCCTCGTTCGTCTGGTGCAAGAAGTACGGGATGCAGATGTCGTTGTGGAGCGTCAGTCCGAGACCGATCGAGTTGACGCCGGCCTTCTGCAGCTCCTCGGCGATGATGACCGAGTACCGGAAGTCCTTGACGCCACCACCGCCGTACTCCTCCGGGACGTCGATGGCGAGGAACCCGGCCGCGCCCGCCTTGGCGAACAGTTCGCGATCGACGATCCCAGCTGCCTCCCACTCGTCGTAGTGCGGTACCGCTTCACGCTCGAGGAACTGCCGGAAGCTGTCTCGGAACATGTCGTGCTCGGCGGTGAACAGCGTGCGTTGCATGACCGACAACGTAGACGGCCGGTCCGAGACCGACCCAGGCGTCAGGCCCGCTTGGGAGGACCCGCCGAGGTGAAGCTGGTGCCCGGCGGGTCGACGGCCCACACCGGAGCGGTCCCCCAGGAGTCGCCGAAGACGAGCTCACCCATCGGGCGGCGGCGGACCGGACCGTGTCCACCGACCGGCTTGCCCAGGGTGATCGTGGCGCTGATCGCAGCGTCGTCAGGGATGCCGAGGAGCTCGCGCAGCTCGGTCTCGACCGCGTGGTGGAACCCCGTCAACACGCCGCCATACCCGAGCGCCCGGGCCGCGAGCAGCAGGTTCTGACAGGCCGGGTAGATCGATGCGCCCTCACTCGGATTCGGGGCCCGGTAGCGGACCAGGCACGGCAGGACGAGGACGGGCACCGTCGCGAAGTCGTCGACGTACGCCTGCATCGTGCGCGCCATACGGGCCTTGGGCGACTCGTCGGCGCTGCCGCTGCCTCGGTCGTAGCCGTCGTTGGCCCGCTTGGCCGACCACAGGTCCTGGGCGGCCCCGGCGATCAGTTGCTTCGCCGCAGCTGCGGTCGGACCGTCGGTGAGGACCAGGAACCGGAACGGCTGCCGATTCGATCCGCTCGGCGCCCGGGTCGCGGCGAACAAGATGTCGCGCAGATCGCCGTCGGGGATCGGGTCCGCGGTGTACCGCCGGATCGCCCGGGTCGTCATCAGCCCGTCGATCAGCCCCACCGAACCGGGGGCGACGGGGACGGTCGACAGGTCGATGTCGTCGCTCATGGTCGCCAGCCTCGCAGGTCAGCGCGGCCGGAGCACGGCCTGGGTCTGGGTCGTCTTGGCGACGAGCTTGCCGGCGTCGTCTCGAAGCTCGGTCTCGACGACGATCGTGGTCGAACCGACATGGAGCGGGGTGGACGTCGCGACCAGCGCTCCGCTCGAGGAGACCTCGCATGAAGTTGGTCTTCGACTCGATGGTCGAGGTGCCGGCCGCGCCGGGCGGCAGGTTGGCGAACGCGCATGCGCCGCCCGGCGGCATCGGCCAAGGCCATCACGGCGCCCCCGTGGAGCAAGCCGTTCATGGTGCACAGATCGGCTCGCCAATCGAGCTCGAGCACCACTCGTTCCGGCGTGTTCTCCCGGCAGCGGGCACCGAGCGTGGTGCACATGGGCATGGCGTCCCTGATGAACGCCGTCAATTGGTCGGACATGAGACCTCCGATACTCCGATCGGCCCAGGATGCCCGATCCCCCTGTCGGTCGCATGACCCGTCGGGTAGCGTCCCGGCGGGTCCCCCGGCCGTGGACCCGCCCGGCGTCGAACGGCCTCCGGTGTGACTCGATACCTGATCGTCGAATTCGGCAACGGCCTGTGGGGCGCGCAGCAGTACCTGCTGCGCCTCCGCCCGTTGCTCGAACGAGCGGGATTCGTGGCCGTGCTGGCCACGGCACCGCAGAGCGACCTCGCCGAGGCATGGCGCGACGACGGCGGCACGACCGTGCTGGTCGAAGCCTCCGATCGGGCGGTACGCACCGCCAACGATCAAGCGATGAGCCCTCGACTGCTGGCGCGGGAAGCCGCCCGTACGGTGCGATCGGTCACGCGACTCCGCCGCGTCGTCGCGAGGTGCGAGGCCGAGTTGCTGCACGCCAACTCCCACTGGGCGCACCTCGACGTGGCGCTGGCCGGTCGCATGACGCGAACCCCGGTGCTCTTGCATCTGCACGAACAGAGCAAGCCCGGCATGGGCTCGACCCTGCGTGGTGTCGCCGTCCTCCTCGCCACCCGCAGCATCGCCGTGAGCGACGCCGTTCGCGAGTCGGTTCCTCGCTGGAAGCGCGTCGACGGGTCGTCACCGTCCGCAACGGGGTCGACCTCGAGGTGTTCCACCCCGGGACGAGCGATCCGTCGATCCGGGCCGAGTTGTCCGCCGATCCGGATGCGCTCGTGCTCCTGGTGTTGGGTCGGCTCGACCCGTCCAAGGGGGTCGACACCGTCATCCGGGCCGTCGCCGCCGCCGAACGGGCCGACCGCCGCCCGATCCACCTCGCGATCGCCGGGACCGGAAGCCTCGACCTTCGCCACGAGGCCGACCTCGCATCCTGGCCGGCCACCTGCTCGGCGACCGGTGCCGATTCCTCGGCTACCGGGCCGACGTGGTGCCGTTGATCCAGGCGGCCGACGGCGTCATCTGCGCCGGGCGGGTCGAGGGCTTCCGCTCGTGGTCCTCGAAGCCATGGCGTGTGGGTGCGCTCCGGTCGTGCTCCGGGTCGCAGGGACGCCCGAGGTCGTCGAGGACGGGGCGACGGGACTGTTGGCCGCCGACGAATCCGAACTGGCCCGCAAGGTCGCGGAGTTGGCCGATGACCCGAAGCTCGCCGCCGCGCTCGGCGAACGGGCTCGGACCTGGAGCGAGGAGGACGGCGGGATCGAGCGCCAAGCCGACCAGGTCGCAGCGGTGATGCGGGCCACCTCCCGACGCTCCCGACGCCGCCGCCGGAATGCTCAGCTCCGCGGTGCGTAGGCGTCGACCTCGATCTCGACCAGGTGATCCGGGTCGATCAACGCTGCGACCTGCACCATGGTCGCGACCGGGCGGACCTCACCGAACACCTCACCGTGAGCTCGGCCGATCTCCTCCACCGGGAGATGTCGGTCACGAAGATCCGGGTCCTCACGACGTCCGACAGCGATGCGCCGGCCCGGCCAAGAGCCTCGGCGATCATGCCGAGCACCACCCTCGTCTGCTCACCGGCGTCGCCCGCACCGGCGACGCATCCGTCACGGTCGCCGTCGTCCCGGCGACGTGGACGTGGTCGCCGGCGCGAACCCGCGGCTGTACCCCGGCCGCTTCCCACGGTCCGCCCGAGCCCCAACGTTCGATCGATGCCTCCATCGCTCGACTATCGCAGATCGGACGCGGCGGGGCCGGGCCGACAAACGTTCGAGCCGGAGCGCGAGCACCGGGCACGCCGCCATGGCGCCCTTCGCGTGGGGCAGGAGGCTTCGTCCGAATGGTGTCGGGTCGATGATCGGGTATCCCCAGTCGTCGAGATGGATCCGCTCCGGGAACCGCTCCGCGCACACCCCGCGTCCGTCGCAGGCGATGATGTCGACCTCGATGCGGTACTCGCTCATCGCCCGGTCCTCCTCGGGATCGACAACACCGGCTGGACGGCGCAGGTGTGTCCCGAGCGATGTCGAGCGATGTCGACGGCGAAGACCCGCAGTGCCGAACGGAGCAGCCGGACCGCGCCGTCGGGAAACCGACAGCCGCCGCGGCCCTCGATCTGGCCGGCCCAACGTTGCAGTTGATCCAGCACGCCGAATTCGGCGGTCCCGGCGGCCAAGGCTTCCATCGCTCCGGCCAGCGCAGGGAGGCCGTGTACGCACGGGCCACATTGGCCGGCGGTCTCGCCCGCCATCCAACGGAGCAGACGCGCCGTCTCCTGCACGCCGCACGCATCCTGGGGCAGCACGCCGATCATCCCGCAGCCGACCCCGGCACCGTAGGTGCGGAGATCGGCGTTGGTCAGCGGGAGGCGATGCGCTTCCGAGGCGCTCAGCCACGCGCCGTAGAAGCCGCCGCACAGGATGGCCGAGACGCCCCGCGGCGCACCACCCGCCAGATCGACGAGTTCACGCATGGTCGTGCCGAGTTCGACCTCCTGGACGCCCGATCGATGCACGGCACCGCCCATCGTGACCATCACGGTGCCCGGCTCGTCGACCGTGCCGACCTGGCGGAACCACGCCGGCCCCCACCGCGCGATCTGGGTGAGGTGGGCCAGGGTCTCGACGTTGTCGACCAGGGTCGGGCGCCCCGACACCCCGCGTTCGAACGGACGGGGCGGCGTGGCGGTCGGCAGCCCCGGGCCCCCGTTGACCACGTTCACCAGCGCCGTCTCCTCGCCACTCACGTAGCGCGCCGGAACGGGGACGAGACGGGCCGGGACGTGGGGCTCGGGACCCGATCGTTCGTCGAGCGCGTGTTGCATCGCTCGCCACGAGCTCGTGGCGCCGTCCTCGATCCCGATCACGACCTCGTCGGCTCCGACGGCCGCCGCGGCGAGCATCGCTCCGTCGATCACCAAGTGTGGCAGGTAGGTCATGAGCACCTTGTCCTTGGTGCTCATCGGCTCACCCTCGCTCCCGTTGCCGAGGACGACCGGGGTCCGCTTCATCGAGGCCACGGTGCGAAGCTTGGTTCCCGTCGGGAACGCCGCCCCGCCGCGCCCACGAAGTCCCGCCCGCTCGACGGCCTCGATCAACCCCAGATCCGGCCGTGGTCCCGGCGGATGCGGTGCCGGGTAGGTCCGGCGGTGGTCGGCGAGCGACATCGGTCCGGATCCGTCGATCCCGGCCACGAGTCGGGCGACGGCGCTCACGAGGTTCCCCAGCCGGGCTGGAGCGGTCCCGCGATCGTCCAGAGCGCGATGACGATCGGGACGGCGACGGCCGCTGCGATGACGGCCGTCGCGACTCGGGGGTCGCGCACGCGGCGAGCGGACAGCCGCCAGGCCAGGGTGCCGGCCAGTCCTGCGCCGCACACGCCGACGAGCCACACGATCAGATGGGACCGCACATCGCTTCCGGTTCCGAGGGCGTGGACCACCGCGATCGGAAGACACCCGTATGCGCCGAGGTGGATCGATCGCCAGGCGCGGTGCGGGATCCGAAGTCGCAACAAACTCGTCACCACGAGGGCGAGCACGAGGTCGAAGGCCACCGCTCCGAGGCCGAGCCAGAAACGCCGATACTCCGCCGCGAACGGGACCACGGCCGACGTCCATCCGATGTCGACATAGGCGTCGAGCACCGTCGTGGCCACGTGACCGACGATGAAGGCCACCGCGATCAGCGAGACGTTGCGATGGAGCCCGTTCACCACGAGCATCGACAATTGGCGCGACGACCAGCCGATGGTGACGATCATGCCGAGCACCGCCGACAGGCTGAGCAGCAACAGCGCCACCGAACCCGTCGCCCGGGTGAGGAACCAGGTCCACTGCGTGGCCGCGATCATCGCGACACCTCGGCGGCTGCACCCGGCCAGGCTCCGACGAAGGCGCGTTCGCCGTCGCCGGTCACGAGGCGGGCGGACAGTCCCAACGAGGCCAACCAATCGGGGGCCGAGGCGCCGCGCAGGATCGATGTCGTCGACGCCACGTTGCTCCCGAGGCAGGAATCCGCGGCGACCGTCACGCTTCGCCAATACGGTCGGGCGGGCGCTCCGGTTCGCGGATCCACGATGTGATGCATCGTCGTGCCGCCGCGCACCCAGCGCCGCACGCCCGTGCCCGAGGTGGCAAGGCCACCGTCGCGCAGGGCGACGAACGCCTCCACGTCCTGGTCCGGGGCGGAGTGGGCCTCGGCGATCCCGACGATCCAACCGTCCTCGGGCGCCTCGCCCGCCATCGATACGTCGCCCCCGATCGACACCAGCACCCCACAACCGCACTCGCCGGCTGCCGCGGCCGCGGCGAGGTCGGCGGCGTGGGCCTTGGCGGTGGCGCCGAGGTCGAGACGAGCTCCGGCCGGGATCCGGATCGTCGACCGATCGAGATCGAGTTCGATCGTCCGCCATCCCTCCGCGATTCGGAGGCCGACCACGGGAGGACCGTCTGGCGAGACCAGGGAGAAATCGCGGTCGTAGCCGAGGACGCGCACGGCGGATCCGACCGTGGGATCGAGGTCTCCAGCGGTGAACCAGGCGGCCTCCACCGCGAGTCGGACCGCTTCGAGCAGCACCGGGCCGACCTCGACGGCGACGCCGTTCGCGGCGTTGACCCGCTCCAGTTCGGAGTCGGCCCGAAAGCGGCTGCACGCCCGGTCGACCCGTTCGAGCTCGGTCGTGACGAGTTCGACGGCCCGGCCGACGGCGGACGGATCGGCGGTTTCGACCACCACGCCGGTCCCGAGGGCTCGCAACCGTCGGTGGCCGGTACCCACCGTCAGGATCCCCCGGACGTCGCGCCGCCGCCCGACCGCCGGGGGGCCGGCGCCGGCTGGGTGGTCGCGGGCCGAGGCGCGGCGGTGACGACGGGAGCGGCGGTCGCCGGGGGCGAGGTCGCTGGCGCGGTCGTCGGCGCCTCGGTCGCAGGAGCGTGGTACGTGGCCGGCACCGTGGGCGGGGCGTTGTACGTCGCCGGCACCGTCATCGTGGTCTCGACCTCTGGGGACTCGGCCGGGACGACGACTCCGTCGATGGCCGGATCGTCGGCCGAATCCCCCGCGGCGTCGGAGGCACCGGCGGTGGACGACCGGGCGGCGAGGGCGAACCCGCCGGTGAGCACCGTGCTCGCGACCATCGTCCACGCGGTCAGGCGCGACGTTCGCCGCAGCCCTTGATCACGATGGTGGATGCGATGGGGATGTGACACGAGAGCTCCTCGAGCGGGCTGACCGGATCAGTGTCGTCCTGGTGGGTACCCGATGCACCCCCAACCGGGTTAGAGGTTGGCAAGAGTTCCCGGCGCACCTGGACGTTCCCTGGGCGCCAGCTGTGCACTCCCTGAGAAGGCTCGATCGGGCCGATCGTGACGGCCCGGGTTACGTTCGCGCCCATGTCGATCGCCATTTCTGATGACCACCAGGAGCTCGGGCGTACGGTCCGCGACTTCATGGCCCGCCACGACTCGCGAGCAGCGGCCCGGGCGCTGCTCGACGGCGGTACCGAAACCCAGCCCGCCTTCCATTCCGCTGCGGCCGAGTTGGGCTGGCTCGGCCTCCACCTCCCCGAGGCCCAGGGCGGTTCGGGGTTCGGAATGCCGGAACTGGTGGTCGTCGCCGAGGAGTACGGGCGGGCGCTCGCTCCGGGGTCCTTCGTCCCGACGGTGATCGCCAGCTCGGTACTCTCCGCCTCCGGGATCGCCGAGGCCGAGGCCCTCGTCGCCGGCCTCGCCGACGGCAGCGCCAACGGCGCCGTGGCGCTGACGGCCGACGTCGAGCAGCGCGATGGCGCCCTGCACGGCTCGTGCGTCGCCCTCGGTGCGGCGCTCGCCCAGGTCTTGCTGGTCCCGGTCGGCGCCGACGTCGCCGTGGTCGACACCGGCGGCGCCGGGGTCGCGATCACCGAACCGGTGAACATGGACCCGACCCGCCGGGCCGGTTCGGTCACCCTCGACGGTGCGGCTGCGATCGTGCTGCCCGGTGCCGCTCGGCGGTTGCGCGACGTGGCCCGCACCGTGCTCGGCGCGGAGGCCGTCGGCGTGGCGCGGGAATGCACCGAACTCGCAGCCGAGTACGCAAAGGCCCGCATCCAGTTCGGTCGCCCGATCGCGATGTATCAGGCCGTCAAGCACCACTGCGCCAACATGGCCGTGGCCACCGAACTGGCGACCGCCGCGGTGTGGGACGCCGCTCGCGCCGCGGACGGCGACGACGCCGATCAGTTCTCGTACGCTGCGGCGACCGCAGCCGCGCTCGCCCTACCTGCCGCCGACCTGTGCGCCAATCTGAACACCCAGGTCCACGGTGGGATCGGGTTCACGTGGGAGCACGACGCCCACCTGTACCTGCGCCGGGCGACGGCGATGTTGGCGCTCCTCGATCCGAATCGAGCGGCAGCCGACATCACGGATCTGACCCGCGACGGCGTGCGCCGGTCCCGTTCGATCGAGCTGCCCCCCGAGGCCGAGGCCATGCGGGCCGAGGTCCGCTCGTTGATCGAGTCGGTGCAGGGTCTCGACCCCGCCGCCATCCGGGAGAAGCTCGTCGAGTCCGGCTACGCGATGCCGCACTGGCCCACGCCCTACGGGCGGGCGGCCGGCGCGGTCGAACAACTCGTCATCGAGCAGGAATTCTCCGCCGCCGGGATCCAACGCCCCGCCTACGGCATCACGGGCTGGGTCATCTTGACCCTCATCCAGCACGGGAACGACGACCAGGTGGCGCGCTGGGTCAAGCCCGCGCTCGATCAGGAGCTCATCTGGTGCCAGCTGTTCTCCGAGCCCGACGCCGGCTCCGACGCGGCGGGGATCACCACGCGCGGCACCCGGGTCGACGGCGGTTGGAAGGTCACCGGCCAGAAGGTCTGGACCAGCGGTGCCCATCTGGCCAAGTACGGCTTCGCCACCGTGCGGACCAATCCCGACGTGCCGAAGCACCAGGGCATCACGATGATGGTGATCGACATGGAAGCCCAGGGCGTGACGGTGCGTCCGCTGAAGCAGTGCACCGGCGGCGCCGAGTTCAACGAGGTGTTCTTCGACGAGGTGTTCGTGCCCGACGACGATGTCGTGGGGCCGGTCGATGGAGGCTGGACGGTCGCTCGGGCGACGCTCGGCAACGAGAGCGTCAGCATCGGCGGCGGGCAGGGCGGGATGGCGATGCCCGCCGATGTCCTCATCGGATTGCTCGATTCCCACCCCGACCGGCTTCCCGGTGGAGCGGCGCGAATCGGCCGCTACGTGGGGGACCTCCAGGCGATGTCGCTGCTCAACCTGCGCAGCGCCCACCGCGCCGTCGCCGGCGGGGCTCCGGGCCCGGAGGGGAACATCACCAAGCTCGTCCTGTCCGAACTCGGGCACGAAGCCGCCGCCATCGCGACCGCGCTCACCGGGCCTCAGTCGGCCTTCCTGGAGGGCCCCGGCGCGGTGTCCGGGATGATGGCCCTGGCCCACCGCGGGCTGTCCATCGCCGGAGGGACCTCCGAGATCAAGCGGAACCAGATCGGCGAACGGATCCTCGGCCTGCCGCGCGATCCGCTGATCAAGTAGTCCGGGGCGTCCAGCGCAGCGGCAGGGTGCGCAGGCCGCGCAGCACGGACGGACGCACGAACGTCACCTCGCCCGTCACCTCGAGGATCGTCCATGTGGTCGAGCACCAGCTCGAGCGCCACCCGGCCCTCACGACGGGCGAGGGGCGCGCCGACGCAGTGATGGATCCCGTGGCCGAATGCGAGGTGGCGCGGATGCTCTCCGGTGAAGCGGTCGAGGTCGAACTCGTCGGGACGCTCCCACACCTCGGGGTCGCGGTTGGCGGCCGCGAACGACAGGCCGGTCTTGGTGTTGGCGTCGATCGGGCAGCCGTGCAATTCGACCGCTTCGGTCGGAGTGCGGAACAACGTCTGGACCGGCGATTCGATCCGGAGTGATTCCTCGACCATCGCGTCCAGCAGCGATCGGTCACCACGGAGCCGTTCGAACAAGGCCCGGTCGTTCGCGAGGCGGTAGACCATCAGCCCGATCAGTGACGTGGTGGTCTCGTGCCCGGCGACGAGCAGCTGGATGGCGAGTCCCACGATCTCGTCGTGGCTGACCTCGCCGGTGAGGCGATGCAACGACACGAGGTGGGCCAGGAGGCCGGCGTCCGGCGCCTCGCCGCCGTCTTGGCGCTCGGTGTGCCCGGCGATCAGGTGCCGCACGTAGACGTCGAGTTCCGCGATCGCTTGTTTCCGGTCCGCGATCGCTTCGCCCCCGAGGCCGGTGACGATGGCCTCGGACCAGGCCCGGAACCGCTCCCGATCATCGGCCGGTACTCCGAGCAACTCGGCGATGACGAGCGCCGGGAAGGGGTGGGCGAAGTCCTCGACGAAGTCGCCGTTGCCTCGCTCGACGAATTCGTCGAACAGCCCGCGGGCCAGGGCGGCGACCTGCGGCTCCATGGCGGCCATGAGTGGCGGGGTGAAGGCCGGTCCCACGGCGCGGCGGTGGGTGGTGTGGACCGGGCGGTCCGCCGACCCGAGCACCCCGATCGCCTGGTAGTCGATCCCGGCTCCCTGGGCGCTCGACCACACCTCGACCCGCCGGAGCAGGTCCATCACGTCGCCGTAGCGCGACACGAGGTAGTACGGGATCTCCTGATCCTCGACCCGGGCGACCGGGCATCCGTCGAACAACGGCCCGTACCCGAGCGCCGGATCGGCCTTGGCCTCCGGCGTCCAGTTCGGCGTGCGTGCGATGAGCGGCTCGGTCACGGCGTCCCCCAAGAACCTCGATCGTGCCCGAGAACATACTGGAGACAGCCTCCAGTATCTCGCCCCTCGGTGGACGTCACTCTGGTGGTGGATCTGCTCACGGCGCGCAGATCCACCACCGACGAGCTGCTTCAGCCGGCGATGACGGGATTGGAGATCCGGCCGATGCCCTCGATCTCGATGGTGACCGTCTGGCCGGCGCGCACGAAACCGGGCGGGTCCATCGCCGCGCCGACCCCGGCCGGTGTCCCCGTGGCGATGACGGTCCCCGGAAGCAGCGTGAAGGCACGGGACAGGAACTCGATGAGCTCGGCGCACGAGTGGAGCATGAGTGCGGTGGTGTCGTCCTGGCGCAGGTCCTCGTCGACCCAGGTGCGGATCCGCAGCGACTGCGGATCGGGAACCTCGTCCGCGGTCACCATCCAGGGCCCGATGGGTCCATGGGTGTCGAACGACTTGCCCATCGTCATCGTCGGCGATGCCCGCTGCCAGTCCCGCACCGAGACGTCGTTCACGATCACATAGCCCGCGACGTACTCGAGCGCGTCGGCGGCACCCACCGCCCGACACGGCGCGCCGATCACGATGCCGAGCTCCCCCTCGTAGTCGACCTGGTCCGGCGCGATCTCGGGAACCACGATCGAGCCGAACGGGTCGTTCACGCAGCTGATCTGCTTGTTGAAGATCTTGGGGAACGTCGGACGATCCTGGCCCGTCTCGGCGATGTGGTCGGCGTAGTTCAGCCCGACAGCGAGGAAGGTGGGCGGCCGGCGGACCGGGGCGAGCAGCTCGACCTCGGCGAGATCGAGCCGGGGCGCACCGGTGAGGTCGAGCGACCGGACCCTGTCCACGCCACCGTGTTCGAGCAGTTCGCCCACGTCGCTCGGCAGCGTCGGATCGACCGCGCCGAGATCGACGACGCGATCCCCGTCCACCACCCCGAGGCGAGTCGATCCGTTCGAGCTGAAACGTGCGATGCGCATGGGTGCGAACGCTACTGCGACGACCCTTCGACTGCGGCTGGCACCGGGAGAGCGGCCAACATGGACCGGCAGCACCCGCCGCCGGGACGAGGAGACGAACGTGTACGAGGAGATCATCTACGAGGTGGACGGCCCCGTCGCCGTCATCACCCTCAACCGCCCGCACGCCATGAACGCCTGGACGGACTCGATGGCGAAGGAGTTCTTCGGCGCGCTGGACCAGGCCGCCAACGATCCCGAGGTCGTCGGGATCGTGCTCACCGGGGCCGGCCGAGCGTTCTGTGCGGGCGCGGACATGAACACGCTGTCGAACCTGTCGAGCGGCGGCAGCAGCCCGATCACCGACGGCGCCTCGAGCGAGGAGCGACCCGCCGAGGCCGACCGTTCCGGGTCGACCGAGGACGACTTCGGCGGCCTGTACACGAAGGTCATGGCGATCCCGAAGCCCGTCATCGCGGCCATCAACGGGGCGGTGGCCGGCATGGCCTACGCCCTCGCCCTCGCCTGCGACATCCGCTACATCGCGCCGGAGGCCCCGATGCTGACCGCGTTCGCCCAACGCGGCCTCATCGCCGAGTGGGGACTCGGCTGGCTCCTCCCCCGCTTGGTCGGCCCGTCGGTGGCCCTCGACCTGCTGTACTCGTCCCGCAAGGTCCGTGGCGAGGAAGCGGTCCGGATCGGTCTGGCGAACGAGGTCGTCGAGGCCGACCAGGTGGTCGAGCGGGCCAAGGAGTACGTACGCGGCCTCGCCGCAACGTCGTCGCCGGCGTCGATGGCGGTGATGAAGCGCCAGGTCTACGAGGACCTGCACGTCGGACTCGGCGCAGCAGAGCGACGCGCCGCAGCACTGATGCTGGAGAGCTTCGGCCGACCCGACTTCGCCGAAGGCGTCAAGTCGTTCCTCGAGAAGCGCCCGCCGAACTTCCCCCGTATCGGCTCGAACGGCTGAGGACGTGACGGATCGCATCTCGATCCGCGACGTCGGTCCGCGCGACGGGCTCCAGAGCGAGGCGCCCGTCGAGCCGGCCCGACGGCTCGACCTGGCGCTCGCGCTGGCTGCCTGCGGCCTCACCGACGTCGAAGCGGTCTCGTTCGTCTCGCCGAAGGCGGTCCCGGCGATGGCGGGCGCCGCCGAGGTCGCCGCGGGTCTGGATCGCGTCGGCAGCGACGTGACCTGGTGGGCGCTCGTCCCGAACGTTCGCGGTGTCGAACTGGCTCGCGATGCCGGGTTCGATCACCTGACCGTCACGGTGTCGGCCTCCGACGGATACAGCCGCAAGAACGTCGGCCGCCCGACCGAGGAGGCGCTCGCCGGCCTCACCGAACTGGTGGAGGCGGCGGGCGGCGCGGCGGTCGACGTCGTCGTCTCGTGCGCATTCGGCTCCCCCTTCGACGACGTGACGTCGGTGGCGGACGTGGCGCGCATCGTCGACACGGTGCGAGCGGCGGGACCGGTGGCGATCACCCTCGCCGACACCACGGGAACTGCGACGCCTCGGCGGATCAGCGACGTGCTCCGAGCGGTCGGTTCGGACGTGGGACTCCACCTGCACGACACGCGAGGTACCGCCCTCGCCAACGCTTTGCGGGCACTGGACGAGGGGGTGCGCCGCTTCGACACCGCGGTCGGTGGGCTCGGTGGATCCCCGTTCGCGCCGGGGGCCGGCGGCAACCTGGCGACCGAGGATCTCGTGCTCGTGCTGGGGGATCACGGCGTCGACACCGGCGTGGACCTGGGTCGTCTGATCGAGGTCGCGCGATCGCTCGAGGCGATCGTCGGTCACCCCGTGCCGAGCCGGACGTCGTCGGCCGGCGGGATCCCCGCGTTCGGAGCCTGAGCGCTCGGGCCGGGATCAGCTCGTCGGCGGGGCCGACGGCGTCGGCCCACCGCACGTCACGACGGGGAGGAGGATCGTCGTTCGGGCGGAGGGCCGGGCCGGCTGGCAGGAGCGGGTCGCCCAGCGGCGGGCCGGTCCGGACTGCGTCGGCGGTGACGGAGCGGAACGGTCCTGGGGAGGAAGCCACGGTGACTCGCTCATGGACCTCACGATGCCACCCGAACCTGTGAGCCAGCCGAGGACGACGTGGGAGTGAGGTGAGAAGTTCTCAGTCCCCGAGCACCCATTCCTCGGGAACGGGCGCGAGGGTGCGCTGCCAGTACTCGAGCAGGGTGAACGCCCAGTTCGTGGCGCTGCGCCCCCGGTCGTTCTTGTACCAACTGCTGACCTCGGACCATCCCCAGGCCCATTTCAGGTTGGCGGCGTCGGACGCCTCGTTGAAGGCGTCGTGGACGTCTCGCCGGATCTCGATCGACCGGGCCCCCGTCCGGGCCAGCCGGCCGAGCAACCCGAGGATCAACCGGGTGCCGCACTCGGAGAAGTAGATGATCGAGCCGTTCAGCACGATGTTGGTGTTCGGACCGTAGAGGCAGAAGAAGTTGGGGAACCCGGGCATGGCCACCCCGAGGTAGGCGCGGGCGTCGCCCTCCCACTGCTCGTGGAGGTCGAGGCCGGCGCGCCCGGTGATCGTGATCGGTTCGAGGAACTTCGAGGCTTCGAATCCGGAGCCGTAGATCAACACCTCGGCCTCGACCAGCTCACCGGTCGCCGTTCGCACACCGCCCGGTTCGATCCGCTCGATGCCATCGGTGACGAGCCGGACGTTGTCGCGCTTGAGGGTCGCCGCCCACGCCCCGTTGTCGCGGATGCCGCGCTTGGCCCCGACCGGATAGTTCGGGATGACGTGCTCGAGCAGATCGGGGCGGTCGGCGAACTCGGCGCGCAGGTATTGCGTGAGGAGCTCCCGGACGAAGTCGTTCATGACACCGACCGCGTCGGGCCGATGTGGGAATCCGTCCTCGACCCGCACACCCTCGAGGGCGCCGTCGCCCATCCGCCAGAAGATGGAGAACCGGTTGAACTCGCTGTAGCCAGGGAGGTTCCGATAGAGCCAACTCAGCCCGGCTGGCACCGGCTCGTGGTAGTCCGGTGTCGGAGCGAGCCACGGTGCGGTGCGTTGGAAGATCGCCAGCGTCCCGCACTCCGGCGCGATGATCGGCAGGAACTGCAAGGCGCTGGCCCCGGTTCCGATGACCACGACCTTCTTGCCGGCCAGGTCGACCTGCGGGTTCCACTGCGCGGAGTGGAACCACTCACCGGCAAAGGACTCGCGCCCCTCGATGTCCGGGAGCTTGGGTCGGCTCAACTGACCGACTGCGCTGATCACCGCGTCGGCCCGCTCGGTCGCCTCGCTGCCGTCGCTCCGCCGGATGGTGAGCACCCATTGGGCGGCGGGTTCGTCCCAGGTCGCCGACACGACCTCGGAGCCGAACCGGACGTGCTGGTCCACGCCGAACTCACGTGCGCACTCGCGGAAGTAGTCCCGCAGCACGTCCTGGGTCGAGAAGTGGAACGGCCAGTCGTGACGTTGGGCGAAGGAGTAGCTGTAGTTGTGATTCGGATTGTCGACGCGACAGCCCGGATAGGTGTTGACGAGCCACGTACCCGCCACGTCGTCGTGCTTCTCGATGATCTCGTAGGACACCCCTGCTTGGGCCAATCGATGTCCGGCGAGGATGCCGGACATCCCCGCGCCGATCACCACGACGTGCATCGAGCGGCCCGGCGCCACCTCGGCCAGGTTCCAATCCGGCGCCCGGCGGTCCTCCCGCGATACGCGAGCTCCTCTTCGAGGAGCGGGAGGTAGGCCCGCATCTCGGCGCCGCCGACGGCGAACTCCATGATCCGCAGCAGCTCGTCGTCGCTCGGTGCCGGCGCCGGCTTCGAGCCGCCGTCCCGGAACCGGACGATCGCTGCGAGGGCCAGGTCCTTGATCGTGGACTGTTGCTCGTCGGTGAGGCCGCCCTGCGGCTCGGCAGCGAGCAACGGGTCGGGGCGCAGCTCGTCGCGGAGCAACGACAGGTCGCCGGTGAGATACGCGAGCGCCGACAACAGCGGTGGGAGCACCGCCTCGTCGAGCGCGGCCCGCAACTCGTCGTCGGTCGCCGTGATCGGCTCGACCCCTGCGACGAACGGACTCGGTGAAGCGGAAGCATCGACGGTCATCGCTCAGCGCTCCTCGACGCCTTTGGGGGCCTGCTGGTTCATGAACCCGAACATGTACCCCGCCACCCGCCGCATCTGGATCTCATCCGCGCCCTCGGTGATCCGATACCGACGATGATGCCGATAGATGTGCTCGAACGGCTCATGCCGCGAATACCCCAACCCACCAAACGTCTGCATCGCCTGGTCCGCGGCGTTGCACACCAACCAGTTCGCCCGATAGTTGCACATCGACACCTTGTCCGACTGGGAGAAGGCGCCGTACCGATCCATCGACCACGCCGTCTTGTGGATCAGCGCCCGCAACATCTCCGCCTCCGCCTGCAAATCCACCAACGGGAACTGAATCCCCTGATTCGTGGCCAACGCCTTGCCGAACGGCTTGCGCTCCCGCGTACGCCACCGCCCGATCGATGCAGTACTGGGCCGCGCCAAGGCTCGAGGCCGCCTGACGAATCCGGTTCTCGTTGAAGAAATGCTGCACCACCTGAAGACCCTTGCCCTCACCACCGAAGATGGCGGAGTCCGGGACCCTGACGTCGGTGCAGCGAATGTGGGCGTGGTCCGTTGGCATATTGAACGTCCACAAGTACTCGACGACCTCGAAACCCGGGTCGGAGGTCGGAACCAGGAAACACGTGATGCCGGCGCCGTCGCCCGCCTTGCCGCTCGTGCGAGCGAAGATCAAATCGTACTGCGCCTTGTGAATCCCCGTATTCCACGTCTTTTCACCATTGATCACCCACTCATCACCGTCGCGAACCGCCACGGTCTCCATGTGCGTCGCATCGGAGCCGTGCTTGGGTTCGGTGATACCGAAGGCGAAGCCACGCCGCCCCTCGCACAGGTCATCGACCCACTCCGCCTTCTGCTCGTCGGTCCCGTACTGGAGCATCAGGATCAGCCGACGTTGTTCCCGACAATCGAGTGTTCGTTCTGCAGATCGTTGTGCAGCCCGAGGCCCTTGCGAGCGAAGTGCTCACGGATGACGGCCATGCCGAGATTCGTCCCGTCGCGTCCGCCGTATTCCTTCGGGAACGGATACCGATAGAACCCCGCCTCATCCGCCAACCGCTTCACCCGATGCAGCAGCTGCTCCCACTCCTCATTCGGCAACCCACCCCGCTCCCAATCCGTGCGAGCATCCTCCCGACGATGATCAAAGAACCGGATGTTGTCATCCGAGTTCTCGATCGGCTTGACCACGTCCTCGATGAAGGTGTCGAGCTCGGCGAGCAAGCTCGTCAAATCCTCGGGAAGTTCGAAGTCCATCGTGGTGCTCCTCGGAACGTGGCGCAGGCAACCCCTGCGGCGTGAACGTGGCGAACTTAGCGTTCGTTCGGTAACGTGCGCGGCATCGGAACCCCAGCTGCCACCAAACAGGTTCGCCCTGGCAAGGACGCGATCTTGCGTGCTGCGGTGCGGGTCATGGGCGAGCAGGGCTACGAGGGTGCCTCGACGAGGGACATGGCCGCGGCCGCCGGGGTCAGCGTGGCCGCGTTGTACCACCACTTCCCGTCCAAGCACGACCTGCTGCGCGAGTTCCTCGACGAGGCATGGTCGATCGTGCTGGCCCGTCTCGACCGGCGACTCCGAGCGGTCCCACCGACCCCACCTGCCCGGCTCGGCGAGATCGTGGCCACCCTGATCGCGTCCTATGTCCACGACGACTTCGCCCTGTCGGCGTCCAACGTGGCGCTGCGCGAGTACAACCGCCTCGACCCGCCCCAGCGACGGGCGATCGAGGCCAAGATCGATCGCCTCCTGCGGCTGGTCGAGCGAGAGGTCGTGGCCGGCATCGCGAGTGGCGACTTCACGACGAGCGAGCCCCGTGAAGCCGCTCGGGCGATCATCTTGCTGTGCGCTGCGCTCATCGGCCCCTATCCGTCGATGGGACGGACGATGCCGGAAGTGATCTCGCTCTATCAGGGATTCGCCGGTTCCTTGGTCGGTTCGACCGTTCCGCTCCAGCCCGATTCCCAGCAGAACTGAGCGATCGCTCGGTGACGATGGCCACGCCACGGACTGGTACCTTGCGAATTGTGACGACCCGTCGTTTCGCTCATCCCCACACCGGGGAGACGCTGGAGCAGTTCGCGGCGCGTGTCGTGCCCGAGTTGGACGATCCCACGACCACGCTGCTGTCCTGGAACCTCCATCTCGCCGTGCGGCGAGCACCGCTCGGAGCGCCGGGCAACGGCAGCGGCGGATTGCTCGGCACCGATCTCGTGTACCTCGACCCACCGAGCGCATGATCGCGAGTTCACCCGACCCGACGATCACCGCGGCCGAGGTCGCGGCGGGTCACGACGGGCAGGCGGAGATCACCCTCTCGGTCCGCTACCGAGACGGCGGGATCAGCACGCTGACCGTGCCCGGTGTCTGGCTCACGCCCGCCCTCGATGCCGCCGGCATCACCACGCTCGACCAACTGATCGGACGGTCTTGGACCGTGCTGATCGCCGACCTCGTGGCCTGACCCACGAACTCATCTCTGGGGGAACCATGTTCGATCTCATCATCCGCAACGGCCGGATCGTCGACGGGTCGGGCCTGCCCGCCTACCTCGGCGACCTCGGCATCTCCAACGGTCGCATGACGACCGTTGGCCCGTCGCTCGGCCACGCCGAGGCCGCCCGGGTGATCGATGCGTCGGGACGCGTCGTCGCTCCCGGGTTCATCGATCCGCACACCCACGTCGACGCCCAACTCTGCTTCGACCCCTATGCGTTCCCGACGATCGAACACGGCGTCACCACGGTGGTCACCGGCAACTGCTCGCTGAGCGTCGCTCCGCTGCGGGCCGGGCAGCGGGACCGCTTCTCCCGCATGTTCCGCCTGATCGAGGAGATGCCGCAGGCCGCCTTCGACACCGGAGTCGACTGGCGCTGGGGCGAGGGCTTCGGCGAGATGGTCGACGTGGTGGCGAGCGATCTGTCGCTCAACCTCGGACCGCTCGTCGGGCACTCGGTCCTGCGCCTCTACGTGCTCGGCGACGACGTGCGGCGCGCCGCCACGCCGGAGGAGGTGCGGACCATGGCCGACGTGCTGCGGGAGTGCCTGGACGGCGGCGCGCTCGGGCTGTCGACGAGCTTCATCGACGTCGAGGACGACCTCACCCCGGTGCCGTGCCGCTGGGCGGAGTCGGCCGAGCTCGATGCGCTCTGTGCGGTGCTCGGCGAACGAGGGCGCATGCTCCAGGTCGTGCACGAGTTCTTCGATGCCGGACTCACCTGCACCCGCATCGAACAGCTCGGCGACCTGTCGCGCCGCCACGGGATCCCGACCACGTTGTCGCCGCTGTTCCACAGCGGATCGAACCCCGGCGCCGTGCACCAGGTGATGGAAGCGGTCGAGCGCGAGGTCGCGACCGGAGCCCGGGTGTGGCCTCAGGTGCAGACCCGGCCGATCGACATCAGCTGGACCATGGATCAGCGCAGCTTGATGTTCCTCGTGATCCCCGGTTGGTGGTCCGTGCTCTCCCTGCCGGACAAGGACGCCAAGCTCGCCGCCCTCACCGACCCCTCGTCGCGCGCCCAGCTCATCGCCGGCCTGGAGGCGGTCGGCAGCGCACCGGGCTCGACGGTGAAGGCGGAGAACTTCGTGATCCGTGACGTCGTCCTCGACCGAAATCGCCACCTGGTCGGCCGAACGCTCGCCGACGCCGCCGCCGAGCGGGGATGCACTGCCGCCGAGGCGCTCCTCGACCTCGCGGTCGAAGAGGACCTCGGCACCTGGTTCGTCCGCTCCGACATCGGCCACGTCGAGGCCGGACCGGTCGGCGAGCTGCTCGCCCATCCACTCGTGCACATCGGAGCGAGCGACGCCGGCGCCCACGTGGGCTCGTTCGCCACCTACGGCGACACCGGTCTGCTGTTCTCCAAGTTCGTCCGGGAGCACTCGGCCCTCACCCTCGAGGGGCGGTCAGAAGCTGACCGCCGACGTCAGCGACATCTGGGGGCTCGGCGACCGAGGTCGGCTGCGCAACGGCGCCCCGCCGACGTCGTGGTGTTCGACCCCGAGACGATCGACCGGGGTCCAGAGGTCGCGTCGGAGGACTTCCCGGGCGACGGGCATCGCTGGATCCGGCGTTCGGTCGGTGTCGAGCACGTCGTCGTCAACGGCACCGAGACGTGGAACGCGACCGATGGCTACGTGCCGGACGCTCGCTCCGGAGCGGTCGCCACGCGCTGACGCTCAGACCCGCCGGGGTGGGGCGGTGGGCAACGGGAGGCGATCGCCTTCTCGCGCTCGTCGCGTCACCCCGCTGCGCTGCACGATCCCGTACTCGTCGACCTCGGTGTCGGTGTTCGGGCAGCCGGCGGCGGGGAACGTCAGGCGGACCCATGAGGGTTCGAACACCGATCCGTCGGCGAGTTCGCACCGAGGCGACGACCAACGCACGACCGCGCTCGGCGCCCGGCACGGGGCAAACACCTCGGACCACACGACGAGCGAGGTGAGCCGGTCGCCATCGGCGTGGAGCTCCCGGATGACGTGTTCGACGCCCGAGTCGGTCCGGATGATCGAGCCTCGCCATCCGTCGCGGCCGCGAGCGACCCGGAGCCGGTAGCGCTCCCCCGTGCTCCAGGGGAAGTCCCGAGTGTTCGGGTCGCGGGGTTCGCTCGGTAGCGGCGACGACGTTCCGGCGAGGATCGACGTGACGTTGCCCGCATCGCGATACCCGCCCCAGTTCACCGCCCGGTTGCCCGGATGGCGGCGATTCCACTGCAGCCCGATGTGGGCGCCGCCGTGTCGGGCGCCCCGCTCGTCGGAGAAGTTGGCCTGGAGCGCCCAGAAGTACAGGTCGTTCACGGTCGGCTCGACGAGCACTTCCAGGTCGACCGACGCCACGACGACCGGCGATCGAGGTGCCTCCCACCACGCATGGAACGACGACGACCCGTTCGAGGTCGAGGGCCGAGCCGGGATCCGGTCGCGCCGCGTCCAACGCTCGAGGAGATCGGACCACCAGGACATCGTTTCCCCCTCTCGGCGACGGCTGCGACCGTACCCGATCGCCGGGTGGACGAAGGTTGACGAAACCCCCAGGGGTATATACCCTCATGGGTATGTGCAGACGAGTTGAGTGTCGGTCGTGTGGCAAGCCCTCGTGGGCCGGCTGTGGAGCCCACGTGGAGCAGGTCCTCGGTGACGTTCCGAAGACCCAGCGTTGTCAGTGTTCGAGCGGCGCCGGAAGCGCGCCCGCCGACGGCGGAGGACTCCTCAGCCGCATCTTCGGCCGCTGACCGAAGCCGCTCCGAAAGCCGCTCCGAACGCCGAGGTTCAGGCGACCGACGCCGGGACGGGTGACGGCTCGACGTACGCGGCCATCGACTCGGCCAACCGCCGACGGAACTCCGCAGCCCGCTCGAGCTTGAGCGTCTCGTAGCCCCGGACCAGGTCCGGAAGGCGAGCGATCTCGACGGCGCGTCCGATCCGAGACTCGTCGAGGTCGGCGATGACCCGTTCGATCGCGGCTCGGTACTCGCCGATCAACTGCCGCTCGACGCGACGCACCTCGGCTCGACCGAAGGGATCGAGTCGCGTCCCACGCAGCCGCTTGCCCGAGGCGAGGAGGCCGAGCCCAGGCATGGCCCAGGCCGGGATCCCGATCTTGTGATCGAGCCCCCACTCGCGAAGCAAGGGCGGATGGAGCCGGTAGGTGAGGCGTCCCCCGAGTTCGTCGGCGACCCGGCGCGCCTGGTCCTGTCCCTCCCCCGACGTCAGGAGCCGAGCGACCTCGTACTCGTCCTTGTACGCCATCAGCCCGTACAGATGGCGGGCCACGGCCTCGGTCAACTCGCCCGGCTCCTGGCCGAGCTTCCGTTCCGCCGTTGCGACCCGCTCGACGAACTCGGCGTACTCCTGGGCCAGCGTCTCGTCCTGGAACTCGACCAACTCCTGGCGGCGACGAGCGACGAGCGACGCCAGGGCTCCCGCCCCACCGTCCACCGCAGCGGAGCCGGTCGACGCGGGTCCGGTCGAACCATCGAGCGAAGCGACCGAGCGGCCCTCGGCGACGTGGGCCCGACCGAGCCGGAACGCCGCCAGGTTCTCCTCGACCGCGACCCCGTTCAGTCGGATGGCCTCCTCGAGGTGCTCGCACGAGACCGGCAGGGCACCGGACTGGACCGCCATGCCGACCACGAAGACGTTCGCGCTCTGCGCCTCGCCGAAGGCCGCCGTCGTCACCGCTTCGGCGTCGGCCCAGTGCTGGGGGGCCGACCCGGCCAGCGCAGCGAGCCGCTCGGCCATCACTGCGGGCGACGGCATGGGGTGATCCGGGTGACCGACCATGTCGCCGGTGGGCGTGGCGGAGGTCGAGCCCACGATCACCGTCTGCGGCCCGACGACGTCGAGGCCCTTCGGTGAGGCCGCGACCAACTGGTCCAAGGCGATGAGTGCATCGGCGCGCTCCTCGCCCACCCGATTCGTGAAGCTGGCCTCACCGCTGCGCAGACACAGGTCGCTCACGACCGGGCCGGCCTTCTGCGACATGCCGATCTGATCGAGACCCCGCACCTCGTACCCGTCGAGCATGGCGGCGGTTCCGATCAGCTGGGCGACGGTCACCACGCCGGTCCCGCCGATCCCGGTGAGCCGGATGTTGCACGCCTCGGTCCGAACGAGCGGCTCCGGATCGGGCAGGACGTCCGGGGCGGGAGCGAGGACGGGGGCCGTCGGGCTGGCCTCGGCCGGCTCGGTGGTCCGGTTGCGGGCGCGGCGTTCGAGGCGGCGCCAGAGGAACTCGAGCCGGCGCGGCTCGGTCTCGATGGTGATGAACGAGGGGCAATCGCCGTCGAGGCAGGACTCGTCGAGGTTGCACGTCGTCTGGTCGATGCGCGCCTTGCGACCGAACTCGGTCTCGAACGGCTGGACGGACAAACAGTTGCTCACCCGACCGCAGTCGCCGCAGCCCTCACAGACCCGGTGATCGATGGCGACCCGTCTCGACGGCATCGGAACCAGCCTGCGGCGCCGCTTGCGGCGGGCCTCGGCCGCGCACTCCTGTTCGTGGATGAGCACGGTGACCCCGGAGATTCCGGCGAGGACCTCCTGGGCCTCGACCAACCGATCGCGGTGCCAGACCTCGACCCCTTGGGCAGCCGGACCCGGCGGTAGTCGCGAGGGTCATCGGTGGTGATCAACACCCGGGCGACGCCGACGTTCAGCAGGTTCTGAGCCAGCTCGGGGACGCCGACCTGACCCTCGGGATGCTGGCCGCCGGTCATCGAGACGGCGCCGTTGTAGAGCAGCTTGTAGGTGACGTCGACTCCGGCCGCGACCGCGGCGGTGATCGCCAACTGACCGGAATGGAAGTACGTGCCGTCGCCGAGGTTCTGCACGAGGTGGGCCGTCTCGACGAACGGTGCCATGCCGATCCACTGCGTGCCCTCGTTGCCCATCGCCGTGATCCCGGCGACGTCGCCGACCCGGGGATCATCGGTGAGCAACACCATGGTGTGGCAGCCGATCCCGGCGCCGACCAAGGTTCCTTCGGGAACGACCGTCGAGCGGTTGTGCGGACACCCGGAGCAGAAGAACGGCGTGCGAGCAACGGAGACCGGGATCCGTTCCCGCGGCGGCGGAGCTGCGGGCGCGAGCCGATCACCGATCCTGGATTCGAGCCGGCCTCGCAGCGCCGGCACGATGTGGTCGGCGTCCAGCGCGCCGTATCCCGGGATCAGGGGGCGGTCGTGTTCGTCGAGCTTGCCGATCACGCGGTCGGCGGCACCGAGTAGAGCGCGTCCTTCACGAGCGACTCGATGTTCGGTTGCTTCTCCTCGATCACGAAGAGTTCGTCGAGACCCTCGGCGAAGCGACGAACGCCCTCCGGGTCGAACGGCATCGGCATCTGCATCCGGTACAGCCGGATGCCGCACGATGCGATGTCGCGTTCGGTCCGCAGCCCCAACCGGGACAGGGCCTCGCGCACTTCGCGATACGTGATGCCCGAGGCGATCAATCCGATCCAGGCGTCGGGACACTCGACGGTGGTTGCGTTGAGCTTGTTCACCGCGGCGTACTCCACCGCGAGCGGGTAGCGGACCTCGTGGATGTCCCGCTCCAGCTCCAGCGAATAGGGGGCCAGGAGCCGGGCCGAGGGCAGCGGAAGGCGGTGTTCCCGGTCCTCGCCCACCATCACGGGGCGCACCCGGTCCGGGTCGAGCAGGATCGACGCGCTCCCGTCGGCGACGTCCGCCACGATCTTGAGCGCCGACCACAGCCCGGTCGAGCGAGACAACGCCACGGCATGACGCCCGAGGTCCAGGGCCTCGGTGGGATCGGCCGGATAGAGCAGCGGCAGATGGAGATCGGCCATCAGAGCCGCCGACGAGGACGGCAGCGTCGAACTCTTCGCCGTCGGGTCGTCGCCGACGATGGCGACCGCGCCAGCTGGTGCGGGTCGTGCCGACGTAGGCCGCGTGGCGCAGGGCGTCGGTCGCCCGGTCGAGACCGGGTCCCTTTCCGTACCAGAACCCCACCACTCCGTCGTACCGGTGATCCGGACGACCGGCGGCGAGCTGCGAACCCATCACCGCCGTGGCCCCGTACTCCTCGTTGAGGGCCGGACGGTGGACGATCGGGAGCTCTTCGACCAACTTGATCGCCTTGGCGATCTGCTGGTCGAGGCCTCCGAGGGGGGAACCGGGGTAGCCGGACACGAAGGCGGCGGTGTCGAGCCCGTCGCGTCGGTCGGCGTGGAGTTGCTCGATCGGCAGACGGGCCAGCGCCTGCACGCCGGTCAACAAGACCAGCCCACGGTCAGCTCGGAACCGATCCTCCAAGCGGTACATCGTCTCCACCTCCTACGCGTCGTCCAGCACCCTTCCCCCCAGGGAACCAAGTGACACCCGGCACAGTCCACAGGTGATGAAGAATCTTCGAGTGCGGCCGGACAACTGGGCGCGAAGTTCGGGCTAGAGGGCCGGATCAGGCCATGATTCGTCCCATGCGCCGAATCGATCGAACAGATGAACAGCTCCTCGTCGCGCTGCAAGCCGACGGCCGGGTGTCGAACAAGGCGCTGGCCGCCGCCGTGGGCCTGGCTCCTTCGACCACGCTCGGACGGGTGCGGGCGCTCGAGCAGGACGGGGTGATCTCGGGCTACCACGCCGTGGTGGACCCCGCCTCGATCGGTCGACCCGTCCAAGCGGTCGTCTTCGTCCGGCTCCATCCGAAGAACGGCCAAGTGGTGGACGACTTCGTCGAGGCAATCTGGAACCTGCCCCAGACGATCGGCGTGTTCCTCGTGTCCGGTGGCGATGACGTGATCGTGCACCTCGCCGTGGCCGACACGGCGGAACTCCGGTCCACCGTGCTGCACTCCATCAGCAACCTGCCCGGCGTGGTCGACGAACGCACCGCGCTCGTGTTCGAGCACCGAGCCAAGCGGGTCCTCACGGCGCCACCGGCCTAGTCGCCCCGCCCCGGAGGCGACGCGTCACGACTCAGGTTCCCACCGTCGCCAGTGTCGCTTCGGCCAACGAGGCCAGCAGCGCTGCGGTCGCTTCACGCCCCGGGCGGGAGATGTGAGGGGTCGAGTTCAGCAATCCGAACACGGCGTGCACCGCGGCTCGGGCGACGTCCTTCTCGATCCCGGGGGTCGTCCGTCGGAGCAGATCGACCCAGCAGTTCGCGTACTGCGACTGGACCCTGGTCACCCGCCGGCGGTCGGCGTCGGACGTCGCCACGAGATCCCGGAAGTGGATCGTGATCAACTCGGGACGGTAGGCGGAGAACGAGACGTGGTCGGAGATGAGGCCGCGCAACGCCGTTGCCGGATCGCCCGCGTCGGCCTCGGCCACCCGCTCACGCCCTCGAGCCAGGAGCCACTCGCTGATCGAGATCAGCATCTCCCCGAGCATGGCTTCCTTGCCGGTGAAGTGGTGGTACAACGCAGGACCGGACACCCCGGCCGCCGCCCCGATGTCGTCCATGGTCACCTTGGCGAAGCCCCGCTCGGCGAACAGCGACGCGGCGATCTCCAGCAGCTGCTCGCGCCGCGACGGCTTGGGCGCTGCCGTTGCGATGCCGAGCGTCAGGGGACCGTTCATCGACCTGCAGCGTAGCCCCCAAGTGAGCCCGCCTTTACTCGTTCCTTAGTGACGGTTAAGGTCCGTGGACGTGACTGCAAGTTTGCGCTCGACGATCGACCCGACGGGACCAGCAGGTCGGGCCAATTCCGAGGCACTCGACGCCCTCGTGGCCGATCTACGAACCAGGCTTGCGACCGCAGCCCTCGGTGGCCCGGAGTCCTCACGGGTGCGGCACGTCGAGCGCGGCAAGCTCCTCGCCCGGGACCGCCTCGACGGATTGCTCGACCCAGGGACCCCATTCCTGGAGCTCGCCGCTCGCGGCCACCGGCATGTACGGCGACGAGGCGCCGGCCGCCGGGATGATCACTGGCGTGGGCCGGGTCCGCGGTCGCCTCTGCGTGATCGTCGTGAACGACGCCACGGTGAAGGGTGGCACCTACTACCCGATGACGGTGAAGAAGCATCTCCGGGCGCAGGAGGTCGCGCTGCAGAACCGGCTGCCGTGCATCTATCTCGTCGACTCCGGCGGGGCGTTCCTCCCGGCTCAGGACGAGGTGTTCCCGGACCGTGACCACTTCGGCCGGATCTTCTACAACCAGGCGACGATGTCGTCGCTCGGCATCCCCCAGATCGCGGCCGTGATGGGCTCCTGCACGGCGGGTGGAGCGTACGTCCCGGCGATGAGCGACGAGGCGGTGATCGTCAAGGAGCAGGGCACGATCTTCCTCGGCGGACCGCCGCTCGTGAAGGCGGCGACCGGCGAGGTCGTCTCGGCGGAGGACCTCGGCGGCGGGCTCCTCCACGCCTCGGTCTCGGGCGTGGTCGATCACCTCGCCGAGGACGACCATGACGCGCTGCGCAAGGTTCGGGCGATCGTCGCCACCCTTCCGCTCCCGGAACCGCCGCCGTGGGAGGTCCTCGCGCCGGAGGAGCCGGCGGTCGACCCGTCGTCGCTGCACGCCGTGGTGTCCGCCGATTCGCGCCACCCCTACGACGTGCGCGAGGTCATCGCCCGAATCGTGGACGGCAGCCGGTTCCAGGAGTTCAAGGCCCGCTACGGGGACACCCTCGTCACCGGCTTCGCCCACATCTGGGGACACCCGGTCGGCATCGTCGCCAACAACGGCGTGCTGTTCGGCGAGTCCGCCATGAAGGGCGCCCACTTCATCGAGCTGTGCGACCGGCGCAAGATCCCGCTCGTGTTCCTCCAGAACATCACCGGCTTCATGGTCGGTCGCGACTACGAAGCGGCCGGGATCGCGAAGCATGGCGCCAAGATGGTCACCGCCGTGGCCTGCGCTCGGGTCCCCAAGTTCACGGTCGTGATCGGTGGCTCGTTCGGGGCCGGCAACTACAGCATGTGCGGCCGGGCGTACTCCCCCCGGTTCTTGTGGATGTGGCCGAACGCTCGGATCTCGGTGATGGGCGGCGAGCAAGCCGCCTCGGTGCTCGCCACGGTGCGACGGGACCAGATGGAGGCGCGCGGTCAGGACTGGCCCGCCGCCGAGGAGGACGCGTTCAAGACGCCGATCCGGGACCAGTACGAAGCTCAGGGCAACCCGTACTACTCCACCGCGCGGCTGTGGGACGACGGGGTGATCCCGCCCGAGGACACCCGGATGGTGCTCGGTCTGGCGCTGGAGGCCTCGGCGTGCGCTCCGCTGCTTCCGGTCAACAACGGCGTGTTCAGGATGTGATGTGATGACCAATCCGTTGTTCGAGAGCGTGCTCGTCGCCAACCGGGGCGAGATCGCCGTGCGCGTCATGCACACCCTGCGAGCGCTGGGCATCCGCTCCATCGCCGTCTACAGCGACGCCGACGCCGACGCTCCCCACGTCCGGCTGGCCGATCACGCCCACCGGCTCGGACCGGCTCCGGCGTCGCAGAGCTACCTGTCGATCGAGCGGGTGATCCAAGCGGTCCGGCACACCGGGGCGAGCGCGGTCCATCCTGGCTATGGCTTCCTCGCCGAGAACGCCGAGTTCGCCGAGGCCGTCGCGGCCGCAGGAGCGGTCTTCATCGGCCCGCCCGCCGCCGCCATCATGGCCATGGGCGACAAGATCCGGGCCAAGCAGACCGTGTCGGCATCCGGCGTTCCGGTCGTGCCGGGTCGGACCGAGCCGGGCATGGACGATGCCGCACTCGTGGCCGCCGCCGAGGAGGTCGGGTATCCGGTCCTCGTGAAGCCATCCGCCGGTGGCGGGGGCAAGGAATGCGCCGGGTCGATGACCCGGCGCTGCTCGCCGAGGCGCTCGCCTCGGCACGACGGGAAGCCGCATCGTCGTTCGGCGACGACACCCTGTTCGTGGAACGCTTCGTCACCTCGCCGCGACACATCGAGATCCAAGTGCTCGCCGACACCCACGGCAACGTGATCCACCTCGGCGAGCGGGAGTGCAGCCTCCAGCGCCGTCACCAGAAGGTCGTCGAGGAGGCGCCGTCACCGCTCCTCACGCCGGAGCAGCGGGGGTCGATGGGCGCCGCCGCGGCCGAGGCGGCCCGATCGGTCGGCTACGTCGGGGCGGGAACGGTCGAGTTCATCGTCTCCGCCGATCGCCCGGACGAGTTCTTCTTCATGGAGATGAACACCCGTCTCCAGGTGGAGCATCCGGTGACCGAGCAGGTCTACGGCGTCGACCTCGTCGAGCAGCAGATCCGGGTGGCGGCGGGCGAACGGCTGGATCCCTCGCTCGCCGAACGGGTGCTGGAGCCCTGCGGTCACGCCATCGAGGTCCGCATCTACGCGGAGGACCCAGCCAACGGCTTCCTCCCGACCGGCGGGCGGATCCTCGCCTTCGCCGAACCGAACGGTCCTGGGATCCGCGCCGACAGCGGCGTCGCGACCGGCTCCGTCATCGGGTCGCACTACGACCCGATGCTCGCCAAGGTGATCGCGTCCGGCCGGGACCGGGCCGAAGCCCTGGCCCGCATGGACCGTGCCCTCGCCTCGACCGTGCTGCTGGGGCTGACCACGAACATCGCCTTCCTCCGAGCGCTGCTGGCCGACGACGAGGTCGCGGCTGGTCGCCTCGACACCTCGCTGGTCGATCGACTCGTGGCCGTCACGCCGTTGGGCGACGTTCCCGACGACGTGTTCATCGCCGGCGCCATGGTCGGCCTGCTGGGCGGTACGGGGACCTCACCGTGGGACGATCGCACCGGTTGGCGGCTCGGAGGACACGCGACCATCCCCGACCGGATCGAGGTTCCGGGGGGCACCGGCTCCGAGGTCCGACTCCGTTGGGAGGGTGGATCGTGGCGGGCCGGCGTTCCCGGACGAGCAGATCGAACCGTCGAGGTCCTCGAGTTCGAGTCCGGAGCGGCCGGCACGCAGCGGATGGCGCTGCGAATCGACGGCGTTCGCCGGGTGGTCCACGTCGCGACGGACGGCGCGACTCCGCTGGATCGGTCTCGAGGGCGGCGCCTGGCCCGTCATCGAACCACACGCCGACGGCACCGCTGCCGACGGCGGTGGCACCGGCGCCATCACGGCGCCGATGCCGGGCAAGGTCATCGTGCTCGCCGTCGCGGTCGGTGATGCCGTCACGGCCGGACAGGTCGTCGCGGTCGTCGAGGCGATGAAGATGGAGCACGTTGATCGCGCCTGCCGACGGCGTCGTCACCGAGGTCCATCGGGCCGTCGGGGACCAGGTCACCCTGCACGAAATCATCGCGGTCGTCGAACCGACCGAGTCCCAGTGATCACGAGGAGTCATCCGTCATGAGCAGTTTCGAGTTGTCCGAGGAGCACGAGGCGTTTCGGCTGGTCGTGCGGGACTTCGCCGAGAAGGAGATCGCGCCCCACATCGCCCAGTGGGACCGCGACTGCTACTTCCCCACCGAGGTGGTCCACGCCATGGGTGACCTCGGCTTGTTCGGCCTGGTGTTCCCGGAGGAGTGGGGCGGTTCGGGCGGCGACTTCGCCTCGTTGTGCGTCGCGATCGAAGAGCTCGGACGGGTCGATCAGTCGATGGGCATCACGCTGTCGGCCGGGGTCGGCCTCGGGGCCAACCCGATCTACCGGTTCGGCAACGACGACCAGAAGGCCGAATGGCTGCCCGACCTCGTCGCCGGGCGCACGATCGGTGCGTTCGGGCTGACCGAACCCGACGCCGGAAGCGACGCCGGTGCGACCCGCACGACCGCGGTTCGATCCGGCGACGGCTGGGTCCTCAACGGCTCCAAGGCCTTCATCACCAACTCCGGCTCCTCGATCACCTCGATCGTCACCGTCACCGCCAAGACCGACGACGGCATCACGAACTTCGTCATCCCGGCCGGCACGCCAGGCCTCACCGTCGAGCCGCCGTACCACAAGCTCGGCTGGCACGCCTCGGACACCCACGGTCTCACCCTCACCGATCTCGAGCTGCCCGACGCCAATCGGCTCGGCGAGGTGGGCAAGGGGTTCCGGAGCTTCCTCGCCATCCTGGACGACGGTCGGATCGCCATCTCCGCCCTGGCCATCGGATGCGCTCGCGCCTGCCTCGAACACAGCCTCGAGTACGCCAACCAGCGCCACGCGTTCGGCGGGCCGATCGGCCGGTTCCAAGCCGTGGCCTTCCAACTCGCGGACCTCGCGGTGATGGTCGAGAACGCGACGAACCTGACGTACAAGGCGGCCTGGCTCAAGGACTCGGGTCGGCCGATCGGACAGGCAGCCGCGATGGCCAAGCTCTATTCGACCGAGGCCGCGGTGACCGCGACCCGTATCGCCACCCAGGTCTTCGGGGGGATGGGGTTCATGGAGGAGTCCCCCGTGGTGCGCTTCTATCGCGACGCCAAGATCCTCGAACTCGGTGAGGGAACCAGCGAGATCCAGCGGCTCGTGATCTCTCGGAACCTGGGCCTGCCGGTGGGCTGACGACGACGGATGGGACACCGGGGAACCAAACGTTGCCCCGAAACGACTGGATTCCCATGCGTCGCTCCCTGTGCCTTGCCCTGCCGTTCGTGGCGGTGATCTCGCTCACTGCGACGTCGTGCCGGAGCTCGACCGATCGGGCGGCTGCCGACACGACACTCGCAGCGTCGCCCGGTACGACCGCAGCTGCGCTCGCGGCGGGCCAGATCACGGTGACCGACGCCTGGACCCGTCAGCCGGCGGCCGGCGCAGCCGTCGCCGCGGTGTATGCATCGGTCACGAACAGCGGTGATGCACCCATCGTGATCACCGGCGTCACGACCGACCTGACGGCGCGAGCG
This sequence comes from Ilumatobacteraceae bacterium, assembly GCA_041394645.1. Classification (GTDB taxonomy): domain Bacteria; phylum Actinomycetota; class Acidimicrobiia; order Acidimicrobiales; family Ilumatobacteraceae; genus JAWKHV01. The sequence continues at coordinate 179,860 of JAWKHV010000004.1, forward strand.
GAACTGCACGAAACGACGATGGCCGACGACGGCACCATGTCGATGGCGGAGGCGACCGACGGTTTCGAGGTCGGACCCGGCGAGACCTTCGTGTTCGAGCCCGGCGGCGCCCACGTCATGTTGTTCGACATCGACGCCGCGACGTATCCCACCGATCACGTCGCGGTCACCTTCGAGTTCGACGGGGCGGAGCCGATCACCGTCGAAGCGACCGTCGAGGCGATCGACGGCGGCGACGAGATGGGCGAGATGGGCGACATGGGCGACATGGGCGACATGGGCGACATGGGAGCCGCGATGCTCGACGCCGAGGCGCTCCACGAGCTCGACGACGAGCTCTACGAAGGGGTGCTGGACGAGGCCCGGCAACGCGCCGTCGTCGCCGACTACCTCGCTCAGGTCGAGGCGATGTCGCCGCCCCCCGGCTCGGACGAGGCTGCGCTCCTCGACACCCTGACCTCACTCGACGCGGCCCTCGCCGCCGGCGATCTCGCCGAGGCGTCAGCGCTCGCGACCGAGGCCCACGACCAGGCCCACGAGATCGAGCATCATCACGGCTGACGGGGCGTGCGGGGCTGGCGCGAGGGCGGCACGTCTCCGGTCCAGGTCCGCACCACACAGCTCTGGCTGGCGGTCGCCATCAACGTGCCGTCCTGGGCGAACATGTTGACCAGCCCGTGCCCGAAACCTCGATGGATGGCGTGGATCTTGATGTCGAGGAGCACCCACTCGGTCGGCACCAGCTTCACGAGGCGGAGGGTGTTGTCGAGGCTCGTCCCGCCGCCGATGACTCCCAACGCCTGACTGACGCCCAGCGGGACGAAGTCACCGAGGATGCCGAGTGTCGCGGCGTCGACTCCCTCGATCACGTCGGGGATCCGCGCCCACATGATCGTTCGACCGTCGTCGGACAGGCCCTCCATCGTGCGCATCGATCGCATCCGAACCGGCCGTTCCTCGAAGCGCGACACGATCGAGTTCTCGACGCGGAACGGATGATTGGCCACCGGGCACTCCTCGGGCGGCGGCGCGTCGGGCATCACGTCCCACTGCCCGGCGAGCTCGAAGTCCCGGTCGCCGAGCGCGGCGTTGACCGTCAGCACCTCGCGGTCACCGACGTGGCACACGACGCGCCTGGGACGTGCGATGCCCCGACACCGCGACCGTGACGTCGAGATCGAGCACCTCGCCGGGCTGAGCGAAGTTCAGGTACTGCCCGGTCACCCAGATCACGTTCCGCCCGGTCGTCCCTTCCACCGCCGCAATCGCCGCGCCGAGTTTCGCATCCGCCGAACAAGAAGTTCGCCGGCGTGCACAGATGAGGCGCCACTGGCATCCACCAGCGGTAGGGGTTGTGACTCTGGGTGACACCGAGAAAGCTCCGCGAATCCATGACGGGTTCCGAGGCTACGGGCCCCGATGCCATTCGGGCCGGGTCGACCGATCCACCCTGAGGATTCCTGTTCACTTCGCGGATTCCGGGCGACGACCTCGAGATCCCGACCCTGGCGCCCGGCGGGCGACCAGAGAACCGCCCGCGGGTCTGGACATCTGCGCACGGGCGGGCCCACTCCTGGAACCAGGGACGAGGCTTGGGGTCCTCGCCCGGATGGGCAGGTGCACCATGGATGGGACCGATGTTGTCGCGCTGGTGTCGGCGCGACGTCGAGCGGATGAGCTGCGTGAAGAGCCTCGGCTCCTCGACGCCTACGTGACGCAGCTGCAACGCACGGTGCGGACCGAGACTCCACCCGCCCCGTCGGATCTCCGGTCGCCTCGAGACGCGCTTCGGCCCGACTCGATGTCCAGATCTCCACGGCGAAGCAGCTTCGCCAAGAAGCGGAAGCGGGAGATCGACGTGTGGAAGACCGGACTCGAGGGCGCGGAACACCCGATCAGCTCGTCGTGGCCCAACGACGCCTCGGCCCGAGATCGACTGGCGGGCCAGGGAGATCGAGCGGGTGGAACAACGGGTCAGCGGCGCTTCACCACCGAACGGTGGTCCGTCGTGCCGAGCTCGAAGCGGCGCGCGCCGCTGCAGTTGATCGACGAGATCGAGGCGGCAACGTCGGCGTCGAAGGATCCACGAGTCATCAGACCAAGCGGCCCAGGCCTGGGCCCGCAAACGACTCGCCCAGACCGAAGCCCTCGTTGCGGAGCTCCAGGGCGGTGCGGGATGAACCTGACCACGATCGGCACGACGCTCCGTGGTGCACTCGACGGGACGAAGCTGTCCCTCGATGCCGCGACGATCGACGCGTTAGGGCTCGATTCGGTGGTGTGCACCGCTGTTCGACGGCCCGGTCGCGCTGACCAAGGCCTCGGTCGAGATCGACTCGGATCTCGTGACCGTCACCGGCACCGCCAAGATCCTCGGAACCGTCGCGCGTGCTCGCGATCCACTTCCGCAAGGCCGGTCGGAGCGCCGATGTCGAGCTCCAGGCGGCGCTGGGAACCTGGGCCGTTCCGGGCGCGGGCTGGGTCGAGGTGGTCGGGGCGCGCGTCGTGGCCACCGCTCCCGCATCGGGCGCGGCCTCGATCTCGCTCGACGGAACGGCCACCATCGCGGGCAAGCAGGCGACGGTCGCCGTTGCGATCGCGGAGGAGCTGTCGTTCGAGTTCCGCCTGGACCACCTGGACACTTCGGTCCTCTCCGCTGCGGCTCCGGGGCTCGTGCCGCCCCCGTCGGAGTTCCCCCAACTCGCCCTGAGCGAGATCGAGGTCGACGTCGTTCCGGGCACTGGCGCGTTCCACCTCTCGGCAACCGCGTTCGAGACGCCGTGGACCCTGGACATCGGTCCGGCCGGGCTCGCCGTTCACGACCTCGAGCTGGCGGTCGATCGGGGCTCGGCCGACGGCACGATCTCCGCCAGCTGGAGCGGAATCGTCGACCTCGGGGCAGCCCGACTCGCCGTCGCCTACGAGAGCCCCGGCGATCTCCGGTTGTCGGCGACGATTCCGGAGCTCTCGCTCGGGCCGGTGCTCCAGGACCTCTGCGGTGCGGGATCGACGATCGGGCTCGACCTTCCCCGTCGCTGCTCGGAATGAAGCTCACCGACGTCGCCCTCGACCTCGCCCCCGCCGAGCGATCGGCATCGCTGACCGCGGCCACGCCACTCGGGAACGTCCACGTGGCCGCGCGCCCGGTCGACGGATCGACCGCGCCTTGGCCGTGTTCGAGCCCTCGGCGACGTGGCAGTTCTCCTCGATCGATCCCGCGCTCGCCGCCCTCGATCCGCTGGACTTCTCCGGATCGTTGCTGGTGCTCGCGTCGAAGGACCTGCCCGCCGGACCGGGCCTGCCCGGGATCGACGAGCGCGCCGTGATCGAAGCAGGGTTCACCATGCGAGCCGCGATGGCCACCGCGGGACCGGTCTGGACAGCCTGCTCGGTCTGGAGCATCTCGGTCGAAGCGCACCTGTCCGCCGATCTGGAGCAGGTGTCGATCACGTGCGTGATCGACACCGACGTGGTGCTCGCCGACGGGGTCGTCTTCGGCCAGTTGGCCCTGGAGCTCAAGCCGTCGCCGACGGACTTCAGGATCGACGTGCGGGGCGTCGTGACCGCCGATCTGAACGGCGACACGTTGCGGTTCACGGGTGGACTCGAGATCAGTCCTCGCTCCGCGACCCTGCACGCGTCGATGGACGGAACGTGGCACGAGCCCTTCGGAGCGAGCGGCGTCTCGGTCGCCGATGCGGCGCTGGAGATCGGCCTCACCTATCCACCGCTCATGCCGTCGCTCGCGCTGGCCGGCACCCTCCAGATCGGCACGTTCGTCGGATCGGCAGCGGTGCGGTTCGACGCCGGCGATCCCCGCCGCTCGATGCTTGCGGTGCGCTTCGAGGAGCTCCACCTCCTCGATGTCGTCGACGCTTTGTGCGGCCCCGGAATCGCAGGATCGATCCCGGTCGCGGCGCGGACCACGATCCTCGACGTCGGGCTGAGCGACGTGGATCTGGCGGTCGTCCCGCATGAGACCCAGATCGGGAGCGTGACCTACCACGAGGGCGTCCGCTTCCGAGCGGGAATCACGTTCTGGGGCGTCTCGGGTCGGGGGTCGATCGACATCGATCCCCGCCGAGGCCTCTCGGCCAGCGCCAGCCTGGATCGCATCTCGCTCGCCAACGGAGCGCTCGTGCTCGGCGGAGCGGGCGGGCAGGCCGGCCCATCGTTCGCGCTGTCGCTCACCCCGCTGGCCCCGCCACGGCTCGCACTCTCGGGATCGGCGACCCTGCTCGGTTTCACCGCCGAAGCGAGCGTGGAGATCACCGACACCGGCTACCGATTCTGGGCATCGGGACGCATCCTCGGCCGCTTCCAATGCACCGTCGAGGCGTGGGCCCACGGAAGCGGGCCGAGCGGTGAGGTGTTCGTTCGGGCCACGCTCCAGAACGATCTGCTGGCCTATCTGCGCGCCGAGGCGACCAAGGCGATCAAGGTCGCCGCCGACGCCGCCACCGCCGAGCTTCGCCGGGCCCAGGACGACATCGATGCCGAACAGCGCAAGGTCGACCGGATCTCCCGCGACATCGAGGCGATGCGCCGAACCGTCCAAGCGGAACGGGCGACCAACGCCCGAGCGGTCACCGACGCGCAGCGTTCCGTGGATCGGGCGTCCGCCGAGGTCTCGCGACTGACCGCTCAGGTGAACGCGGCGCGACGGACCGTGCTCGATGAGCGGACGCGCGATCAACGAGCCTTCGACCAAGCCAGGCGAGACGTCACCGCCGCGCAGAACGACGTGAACCGGCTGCAGGCCCAGATCGACGAACAGAAGCGGTACATCGCATACCAGGAACGACTCATCGCCGACAAGCGGCGCTGGTTCGATCGGCTGTCGTTCTGGGACAAGTCCTGGGCTCAGCGGTGCTCGGCGCCTACAGCACCGCTCGCCGCGGAGATCACCGCCGCCTACACCAAGATCGGAGGCCTCGAAGCGGCGCGTTGGGCTCGGCGAACGCGGCCTTGGAGCTCGCCAAGCTCAGTTTGCGCGGCTTGAAGGACGTGTCGAAGCTGACGCCGGTCGACCTCGACCCCAGGGTCTCGTGGTTGCTGACGGCCCAGGGAACGGCTCAGGCGGGTCTGGTGACCGCTCGCGGCGTGCTCAGCGGCGGCGAAGGCCACGATCACCGCCCCGGTGGACGCCGATCCGCGGATCATCGCCCTGTTCACCGCGCACGGCACCGCGACCGCTGCGCTCCAGACAGCCAAAGGCTCCCTCTCGATCACCACGGACGCGGTCGGCGGCCTCGCCGACGTCGCGACGACACTGGCGAACGCCGCGCTCGGCGGGATCTTGGACGTGCGCTCCGCGACGTTCGAAGCGTCGCTCGCCGCAGCGAGCGGAGGGCGGGTGTCGCTCGACGTGTCGCTCGTCTTCCTCGACACACCGCACCGGCTCCAACTGGCGATCGACTTCGACGACCCGTTGGCGGCGGCGAAGCGACTCGCGGCCGATCTGCTGGCGGGGATCTGAGATGGCAGCGCCATCGCGCCAGACGCCGCAGGAGCAGTACGAGCACGAGATCGAGGCACGCGCCCGGCGAGCGCGTCGAGACGTGTTCCTCATGCGGTTCGGCGTCCAGGTGACGTGGGCGGTGACCCTCGTCGCCGGGGCGTCGGTGACGCTCCTCCAGGCCCTGAACAACAAAGGGGTCTTCGAACAGTCGGTGACGACCATGCTCTCGGCCCTGGCCGGGTTCGTCGTCGTGATCGCCCAGGGAACGAACCGGCTGCTCGCCCGAGGGGCCAAGGGGGCGACCGCCAGCGACCGGTTCCACCGGGGAATCGCTCGGGAGCGCCGGTTGCTCGCCGTCCGTCACGGCGACTACGCCGTGGCGACCGACCCGCTCGCGCTCTACGTCGAGCGAGTGGAGGGCCTGCTCGCCGAGGACGACGCCGTCGCGATCGAGACCACCCAGAACCTCCTCGCCCACGACACCTGATCGTCGGGACGACCGCGACCTCAGCGGCCCGCCTGGGCGGCGGCGAGGCGCTCGTCGTCGAGGGGGCTCAGGACGAACACCACCGCGACGACGGCGAAGATCGCGGCACCGACGATCATCGTGAGCGTGGTCGAGGTGGCGCCGAACAAGGCAGCCGCGCCGATCGGGCCCACCGCCTGTCCGAGCCGGACCGCCGACACCCAGGCCGCCATCACCGAAGCCCGCTGCGACGCGGGTGCCGCCGAGGTGGCGACGTCCTGCAGCGCCGGGATCGCCGTGCCGTCGCCGAGCCCGTAGATGACCGAGACGACCAGGACGACGCCGATCGCAGGAGCGACGGCGACCCCGAACGCGGCGATCGCGATCAGCACGCTGGATCCGGCGAGCACCAATCGGATCGGCACGCGAGCACGCACGCGAGCCGAGTTCCACGCCGCCACCGTGGATCCGATCGCCGGGCTCGAGAGCACGAGGCCGCGCGCCCCCGGCCCGAGGCCGAACTCGTTCTCCAGGTGCACGGGAAGGGCGGTGAGGAACACGCCGAAGATCACCACGAACAGCAAGAATCCGGCGACGACGACGGTCAGGATGATCGGATGGCGCACGGCTTCCACGGCGCCCCGGACCTGTTCGCCGACGGTTCGGGCCTCGCCGACGGGGCGGCCGGGTCCGAGGATCCGCATCGCGGCGAGGGCGACCGGAAGGCCACCGCGGCCAGCGCCATGGCCCATCGCCAGCTCAGGTATTCGGCGATGAGGCCGGACGCCGCGGGACCGTCGCCAGGCAGATCGTGAGCACGGCGGCGTTGCGCCCCACCAGGCGGGTGCGCTCCATGCCGTCCCAGTGGTCGCCGATGAGCACGATCCCGAGGTTGATGAGCCCGGCGCTGCCCACGCCCTGGAGGAACCGGGCGACGAGCATCACCCCGAAGTCCGGCGCCGCCGCCGCGACCAGACCGAACACACCGAACACGACGAGGCAGGGCACGAGCACCCGACGGCGACCCAGCCGATCGGCCAGGATCCCGATGATCGGGGCCACCACGACCCCCGGCAGCGGACCGATGCCGACGAGCAGCCCCGCCCGTGACTTTGGCTGGCCGAGGTCGGCCAGGATGTCCGGGATGTTCGGGCTGATGAGGGTGTTGGCCAGGATCCCGGTGATGGTCACCGAGAAGATGAACCACAGGGGAGGTCGCCCCAGGCGAACGTGCTCAGACGTCATCGGCGACGAGGCGGGCCAGCGCCGGCAACGCCGCGCGGATGGCGTCTCGGTCGGCGTCGTCCAGCCCTCCGAGTCGTCCGGTGAGCCAACTGGTGCCGACCTGCTTCATCTCCTCGAGGTACTGCTCGCCGAGCGGGCTGAGCGAGATCCGCACGCTGCGCCGGTCCTGGGCGTCGGGCGTCCGCTCCACCAGGCCCGCCTTCTCGAGCGCGGCGACCGTTCGGCTGGCGGACGGGGGTTGCACCCGCTCGTACTCGGCGATCTGGCCGATCGTCGACGGGCCGTGGGTCACGAGCACCACCAACACGCCGATCTGGCTCGGGCTCACCGAACCCACGTAGTTGGCCCGGATGCTCCGGACGATGCGCAGCAACATCAGGCGGAGCTCGTTGGTCTCCTCGTGGGTGAACGGCATTGACGCAGCCTAGGGAACCGCGCTCAGTTCGAGCGGACCTCTCGGAAGGGAAGGTCCCGATCGACCTCCGGCTCCTTGGGCAGTCCGAGGATCCGTTCGCCGATGATGTTGCGCTGGATCTGATCCGTGCCGCCGCCGATCGAGAAGAAGTAGGCATTGAGCTGCGAGTAGTTGGCGTCGCGTGAGACGGGGAACTCGTCACCGTCGAGGGCGCCTTCTGGTCCGAGGATGCGAGCCTGGACCCGGCCGGCCTGGTGCAGGAGCTGCGCCATGGCCAGCTTCCCGAGCGAGGCGAGCGGAGAACTCCCACCGGCCTGTGCCGCCGCCGCGGCGCGGGCGTTGTTCCAGTCGTTGACCAGCCGGGCGCAGTGCAGTTTGGCGAGTTCCTGGCGGATCACGGGGTTCGAGGCCACCCCACGGGTGCGAGCCAATTCCACCTGGCGAAGGTCGGGCGCCGGAATCTCGCCGTGGGCCTTGGCCGTTGCGCCCTGGTCCTCGCCTCGCCGCCTCACCCCGTTGACGCGGGATTGGCCCATCACGATGCGCTCGTACGCGAGCGCGGTCTGCAGGACCCACCACCCCTTGTTGAGGTCACCGAGCCGGTGCGACTCCGGGACCCGGCCGTCGGTGATGAACACCTCGTTGAACCGGGAGTCCCCGGTGACCTGGCGCAGGGGACGCACCTCGACGCCTGGCTGACGCATGGGGAACCAGAAGAAGGTGATGCCCCGATGCTTCGGGACGTCCCAATCCGTGCGGGCGATGAGCATCCCGAACTCGGCGGCCTTGGCGCCCGAGGTCCACACCTTCTGGCCGTTGACGACCCATTCGTCGCCGTCGCGCACGGCGGTGGTCCGCAGTCCGGCCAGGTCCGATCCGGCGTTCGGTTCGCTGTAGAGCAGGCACATCGCCACGTCGTCGAGCAGCAATCGTCGCAGGAACCGCGCCTTCAGCTCGTCCGAGCCGGCCGCGAGCATCGTGCCCGCCCACAGGTTCGTGCGGTCCTGGCCCGGACCCGGCACACCGGCCTCGACGAACACCGCTTCGACCGCCTCGGCGTCGTCGTTCGACAGGCCCTTGCCGTACCACTCGGTCGGCCAACGGGGTGCCGCCCAGCCGGCGTCGACGACCCGCTCCTTCCACTCCCGGCTCGGGATCGACGGGTCCCAGTTGGCTGCGATCCAATCTCGGGCGTCCTGCACGGCATCCGCGGTCGTCGACATGGCGCAAACGGTAGGCCCCACGAGCCCGAGCCGCCCATCCGAGGTCCTCCGTCCGGGACTTCACGCCCTACCCATCCGGGTATCGGCGGCGCACGATGGGGTCGAAAGCGAGGCCCCGATGAACAAGCGCATCGTCATTCTCGGCGGGGGCACCGGCGGCACCCTCACCGCCAACCGTCTCCGGAAGCACTTCAAGCACGACGACGGCGTGTCGATCACCGTCGTCGACCAGGACGGCACCCACGTGTATCAACCGGGTCTGCTGTTCCTCCCCTTCGGGCTCACCCACGCCGAAGACATCATGCGGCCTCGCAAGCGCCAGCTGCATCAGGGCATCGAGTACGTGCAGCAACCGATCGACCGGGTCGATCTGGAGCGAGACGTGGTCCTCCTCGAGGACGGGTCCGAGCTCGCCTACGACGTCCTCGTCGTCGCCACCGGAGCTCGGTTGGCCCCGGAGGAGACCGAGGGCCTCACCGGGCCCGGCTGGAACGAGCGCATGTTCACCTTCTACGACGTGCCCGGCGCCGAAGGACTGCAGGAGGCCCTCGAGCACTTCACCGGCGGACGGCTGGTGGTCAACGTGGTCGACATGCCCATCAAGTGCCCGGTCGCCCCGCTCGAGTTCTGCTTCCTCGCGGATTGGTACTTCACGCAGCGCGGGATCCGGGATCAGGTCGAGATCGTGTTCGCCACGCCGCTCGACGGAGCGTTCACCAAGCCGGTCGCGTCGGCGGCCCTGGCCGACCTCCTCGACGAGAAGGGCATCCACCTGGTGACCGAGTTCAACACGGGCGAGGTCGACGGTGCTGCCGAAGGCGGAGGCGGGATGCTCGTCGGCTACGACGGCAGAGAGGTCCCGTTCGATCTCCTGGCCGTGATCCCGCTCCACAGCGGAGCGGACTACGTTGCGCGGTCCGAGGGGCTCGGCGACGAGCTCAACTTCGTCCCGACCGACGGCTCGACGCTGCAGTCGAAGGCCAAGGCGAACGTCTTCGCCCTCGGCGACGCCACGAACATCCCGACCTCCAAGGCCGGATCGGTCACCCACTTCGAGGGTGAGGTCCTGACCGAGAACATCGTCCGATTTCTCGAGGGTCGCGAGCTGAACGACGAGTACGACGGGCACGCGAACTGCTTCATCGAGACCGGCTTCGGCAAGGCGTTGCTCATCGATTTCAACTACGAGACCGAGCCCTTGCCCGGTCACTTCCCCGGCCCGGTCGGCATGCCGCTGCTCAAGGAGAGCCGCATGAACCACCTCGGGAAGCTGATGTTCCAGTGGTTCTACTGGCACAGCCTGCTCCCCGGCCGTGACATCCCGGGCATCGGCGCCACCATGCCGGCATCCGGCAAGCGCCCCGTCGACGCCTGACCCACCCACTCATCGATCTTCCGCATCCAGGAGGCAAAACCCATGAGCACCGCCACCCTCGCCGGCGTCGACGTCGCCGTCAACGACGAAGGCTTCTTCGAGCAGCCGGAGCAGTGGACCAAGGACATGGCCGTCGAGATGGCCAAGGCCGACGGCATCGACACCCTGACCGACAAGCACTGGCAGGTCATCGAATTCATGCGCAAGGAGTATTTCGAGAAGGGCACGGGGCCGACGGTCCGAGTGCTCGGCAAGACATCCGGCGTCACGGTGAAGGAGCTCTACCAGCTGTTCCCGAAGGGTCCGGGCCAAGATGGCCGCCCGCATCGCCGGCATCCCGAAGCCCAAGGGCTGTATCTGAACCCGTCGTCGAAAGGAAGTGATCGTCATGGGCGATCGCATCGAAAAGGTCTCGATCGTCATCTCGAAGGGATCGCTGGAAGGCATCTACCCCGGGCTGATCATGGCCAACGGAGCTCGCGCCGAAGGGATGGAGGCCAATCTGTTCTTCACCTTCTTCGGGCTCGACGCCATTCACCGCAAGCGGATCGAGCACATCAAGGTCGCCACGGTCGGTAACCCGGCGATGCACATCCCGACCTTGCTCGGGGGCCTGCCGGGCATGTCGGCACTCGCCACGCACATGATGAGCAAGAAGATGGAGGATCTCGACATCCCACCCATCGACGAGTTCATCGAGATGATCGGTGACACCGGCGCCGGGATGTTCGCCTGCAAGGCCTCGGTGGACATGTTCGGTCTGTCCGAGGACGACTTCGTCGAGCAGGTGCAGGGCATCATCACCGTCGGCGACTTCTACGACCTCGCCGCCGGCGGCCAGATCATCTTCACCTGACCCGCACCCGAGCCGGCTCGGACCCAGCGCGAGACGTTGTAACGTCCGGGTCGGCGCGGCCGTCGGGAAACCGACAGCGTGGAGGTGTCGTGATGGGACGTGGGGATCGGTCGAGGCGGTTGGGGCGCTGGGCGCGGGTGACGGCGGTCGGGCTGTTCGGGTCGGTGGCCGTCGTCGCCGTACCATCCGCTGCGCACGCCGAGAACACGATCACGGTCACGACCACCGCCGACGTCGTCAACGGCGGCGACGGCGTGACGTCGCTGCGCGAAGCGTTCACCTTGGCCAACACCGACGGCGACGACTCGGTGATCGAACTCTCCCCCGGCGCCACGTATTCGTTGACGATCTGCGTTCCCAAGGTGCCCATCGACTACGGGACCGGCTTCTTCGGATCTCCCGCCGACGATGACGCCAATGCCGACGGCGATCTCGACCACACGGCGGCCCACGATCTCACGATCGAGGGCCACGGGGCGACGATCACCAACACCTGCCAGTACGACCGGGTGATCGACAACCTCCACTCGTCGTCCTGGTTGACGTTGCACGACGTGACCGCGACCGGTGGCGACTCGCCTCCGGGTGAGGCCGTCGCGATCGGATCCCCGGGAGGAGCCACGCTCGACGGGGTCCGGATCGAGGACTCGACGCGAACGATCGGGTCGGCCATCGCCGCCGTGGCCGTCGGTGATCCGTCCGGTGCCGGCGGCATCGTGCCCCGGCTCGAGATGACCGACACCGTGATCGTCGCCAGCGGGAGGAACGGCGTCCGGGTTGACTGGGGAACCTCCACGATCACCGACTCCGCGATCTACGACGCCCCGGCGGACGGCGTGTCGTTCTCGCACGGCACCATGACCATCTCCGGATCCACCTTCGTCGACAACGGCGGCAACGGTGTGTCGGGGATCGACGGCGCCCTGTACGTCACCGATTCGGTGGCCGGCGGCAACGGCGGGGCGGGTTTCCGGACCACCGGGAACGCGGCCAGTGGCTACCCGCTCCACCTCGACGGGGTGCGCGCCATCCAGAACGGAACGGGCGTCGACTGCTCGTATTGCACCGACCTGCTCATCGAGCATTCGACGATCTCGCTCAGCGGGGGGAACGGCGTTCGGGCCATCGCCAACCTCGTCGGCCCGACCTTCCACATCGAGGACAGCTCGATCACCGACAACGACGCCAGCGCCTACTTCTCCGGTGGAGCGATCACCATGACGGCCGATCCCCGGCCGCACCGACGTTGGAGATCGTGCGCTCGACGCTCTCGGGCAACCAGTCGAAGGCCGCCAGCGCAGGCGGCGCGATCTGGCTGCACGGTTTCGATCTCGACATCGACAGCCCACGTTGTCCGACAACACCGCCGACGAAGCCGGCGGCGCCGTGGCCATCGACGACCAGGGTCGGTCACCCTCCGGGCCAGCACGATCGCCGACAACGTCGGCGGCTCGGGCGGCGACAACCCCGCCGTCCAGCGGCGGGGTTGACGCTGGGGTCCACCGTGCTTGCAACGGGGCCGGGCGGCACCAACTGCTCGGGCGTGATCGCCTTCACCTCGCTCGGTTCGAACCAGATCACCGACACGTCCTGCGGAACCGGCGGCCAGCCCGGCGACGTCGTGCCGGCGGGCGATCCACTCCTCGACCCGCTCGCCGACAACGGGGGCCCACCTGGACGCGAATGCCTCAGGCCGCGAGTCCGCTCGTCGATGCCGTGGTGCCCGCGGCGTGCGCGTCGGCGGCACCGGACCAACGCGGTGTCGAGCGTCCCGTCGGTTCGGCATGCGACGTCGGCGCGGTCGAACGCGATCTCGATGCGCGCGTCGCGCTCGTCGTACCGGACCTCACCTCGGTCACGCCGTCGACCGACGCCATCGCCAGGTGGCTCGGCGCCAGGGAGCTTCAGGTGTTCCTCGTCGACGACGACGATTCGCTCGCACGGGCGACTGCCGGCGCGTCGTTGATCGTCGTGGCCGGTGGGGTCGACGCCGAGCGCGTGGCGACGCAGCTGGCTCGATCGGCCCTGCCGATCGTCGTCAACGATGCACCGTCCATTCGAGCCTTCGGTCTCGGCGACGCCCGGGTGATCAAGAACGTGTCCAAGGTCGTCGTCCCGTCGTCCACCGCCCGATCCCGTAGCTCGAAGATCAGGATCGCCCGCCGCCCCGTCGCGGTTCCGGCGACGAAGGCCGCCTCGACCGCCACGGTCTTCGCCATCGTGAACGGCAAGGGGAACCCGGCGATCGCGTTCCGAGACGACCAAGACGGCCGAGTCCGTGTCGCGCTGTTCCTCGACGAGGGCGTTCCCGAGCTCCTCACGGAGGACGGTTGGGGTGTGGCGGCGACCGCGCTCGAGTCGATCAGCCACGCCGCCTGAACAACTTCAGGGCCTCGGCCGCCCAGAGCACGACACTCGCCAGCGCCAGACACCAGAGCCAGTCACGGAACGACAGGGCCGTGGTGCCGAAGGCTCGCTGCAGCGGCGGAAGCTCGACCACGGCGACCTGCAAGGTGGCGGAGAGGGCGACCGCAGCCCACATCCACCGATTTCCTGCGCTGCGAGCGAACGCCGATCGATGATCGCTGCGAGCGTTGAAACAGTTGAACAACTGGGCCAGCACCAAGGTCGTGAAGGCCGCGGTACGGGCGTCGGCCAGGCTGCCGGACCCCTCGATCAAGCCGCCGGGAAGGCGACGGTCCAACGCAATGAGCGTCGCACCCGCCATGACTGCCCCGAGCACGCCGACGGTGACGAGCATCGCCGAGTCGATGATGCGCTCGTCCGGTCGCCGAGGCGGCCGCGTCATCACGTCGGGAGGAGGCGGATCGAACCCGAGCGCCAGCGCCGGAGCCGAATCGGTGAGCAGGTTGATCCACAGGATCTGGGTGGCCAACAACGGCACGGCGAGACCGGCTCCGTCGAGGCCGAACGTGCTCGCCGCGACGACACCGATCAGCATCGTCATCACCTCGGCGGTGTTCGACGACAACAGGTACCGCAGGAACGACCGGATGTTGACCAGGATCGATCGCCCTTCGCGCACGGCGACCACGATCGTGGCGAAGTCGTCGTCGGCGAGGATCATGTCCGCCGCTTCCTTGGACACCTCGGTTCCCGTGATGCCCATGGCGACACCGATGTCCGCGGCGCGCAGGGCCGGAGCGTCGTTGACCCCGTCACCGGTCATCGCGACCACGGCGCCGGAGCGTTGTAGGGCCTCGACGATCCGGAGCTTGTGTTCCGGCGCCACGCGAGCAAAGACCTCGGTTCGGGTCACGAGCTCATCCCAGTCGGCGTCGCTCAGACCGCTCAGCTCGGCACCGGACACGGCGGCATGACCGTCCACGCGGACTCCGAGATCGTCGGCGATCCGAGCCGCGGTGACCGGATGGTCCCCGGTGATCATGATCACGCGCATCCCGGCCCCGTGGGCGGCTTCGATCGCCTGGCGCGCTTCAGGGCGCGGCGGATCGATCAGCCCGAGGATTCCGCAGAAGGTGAGCCCCTCCTCCAACCGTCCGAGATCGTCGAGCCGCGACAGGTCCGCCACCTCGTCGGCCTCCACCGCTCGGTCGGCGACGGCGATCGTGCGGAGCGCGGCGTCCGCGAGTTCGTCGACGACACCGAGCAGCTCCCCACGTCGGGCCTCGGTGAGCTCGACGTGACGGCCGTCGACGAGTTCGGTCGTGCAGCGCTCGAGCAGCACATCCGGTGCCCCCTTGGCGTGGAGGACCAACCCGTCGGGCTCGGTGGTGATCACCGACATCATCTTGCGATCGGAGCTGAACGGCACCTCACCGACCCGGCGACCGATCTCCAGGCCCGGGACGAGTTGGCGGGATGCGACGAGCAGGGCGATCTCGGTCGGGTCGCCGACGGATTCTCCTTCGCCGACGGTGGCGTCGTTGGCCGCCTGCGCCGCTCGCGCCAGGCGTTCGAGCTCCACCGGGGTGGGCTCGCGAGTGGCGCAGCGGACCTCGGTGACGGTCATCTCGTTGCGGGTGAGGGTGCCGGTCTTGTCGGAGCAGATGACCGACGCCGAACCGAGCGTCTCGACCGACGCGAGACGTTTGACGATCGCTCGCCGCTCGGCCATGCGCCGCATGCCGAGCGCCAGCACGATCGACAACAGTGCCGGCAGTCCCTCGGGAACCGCAGCGACGGCGAGCGACACCCCGACGAGGAGCACGTCGACCACGTCACCGGCGGACTTCGGCAGCGAGGTGAGGGCCACCGCACCGGTCACCACCACGGCGATGACGATCACGGCGAGCCCGAGCACCCGGCCGACGTGACCGACCTCTCGTTGGAGCGGCGTGTCGGAGTCGTCGACCTGGGCGACGAGTTCGGCGATGTGGCCGATCTCGGTCGCGGTCCCCGTCGCGGTGACGATCGCTCGCCCTCGACCCGACGTGATCGCGGTTCCCGAGAACACCATGGAGGTCCGGTCGGCGAGGAGTGTGTCGACCTCGACGGGCATGGGATGTTTCGTCACCGGCATGCTCTCGCCGGTCAACGATGCTTCGGCGGCGTGGAGCGAGGCCGCGTCGACGACGCGGGCGTCGGCGCTCACTGCGCCACCCTCGGCGAGCACGAGGACGTCGCCCGGCACCACGGTGTGGCTCGCGACGCGACGCTCCCTCCCGCTGCGAACGACCACCGATTCGAGTTCGGTCAGCTCGGCCAGCGCGCTCACGGCCTGAGCAGCCCGAGCCTCCTGCAGGATCCCGAGGATGGCGTTCGCCACCACGATGACGACGATGACGAGGGCCTCGAACGGCGCGCCGTTCCGTCCCTCGATCCACCAGGCGATGAGCGACACCACGACCGACGCGAGCAACAGGGCGACCAACGGATCACGGACCTGCTCGAGCAGCGGCCCCCAGCGCGACCGCGGCGCAGCGCGCCGGAGCGAGTTCGGTCCGAACGTCGCGAGACGCGTTTCGGCCTCGGCGTCGCTCAGTCCGTCGACCGGATCGGTGGCGAGCTCGGCGACGACGTCGTCGGCGCCCGATGCCCAGGGAGCAGCAGCTTGGTCTCCCATGGCGCCATCCTGCCGGATGAACGGCGTTGCGGTGCGATTACAGCTCGAACGAGGTGGGTGGCACCACGGAGAAGTCGACGATTCCCGTCTCGATGTCGTACACCGCGCCGATGATCTCCAGCACGCCGAACTCCATGCGCAGTGCGAACAGCTCGCTCTTCTTGAGGGCCTCGACCGTCTGGATCACGTTCAACCGGACACCTTCGTCGACGGTGACCGCGTGTTCGACGGCGGGGGTGATCGCCGCCACGATCGAGCCGATGTCGCCGACTCCCGGCGCATGGTCACCGCTGGCGCCGAGCTCGTGACCCTCCGACGCATGCACCTCGTCGAGCGACTCCTCGTCCAGCGGCTCCTCGTCGAGGAATTCGTCGTCGAGGGGTTCCTCGTCGACGGGTTCCTCGTCGACGACGGGTCCCTCGTCGACCGGAGTCGTGTCGTGAGTCGTGTCGTGAGTGGTGTCGTGGGCCGGCTGATCGAAGACGATCGGCGCTGCGGTCGAGCCGCTGGTGTCGATCGTGTTGTGCGGTGCCACCGTGTCGTGAACAGGGTCGTGGCTGGTGTCGTGGGTCTCGGTCGAGCGAGCGACCGGCGCGGCCCCTTCGGCGTGGAGCGGAGCGGCCTCCTCGGTGTCAGCCGCCGCCACCTCGGACCCGTGCTCACCGCTCGGGTCCTCCTCGGAGGCGTGCTCCGGCTCGCCGCCCAGGCCGAGTGCCTGCATGGTCGCCGTGACCGCGCCGCACTTGGTGTGACCCATCACGACGATGAGCGGCATGTCGAACTCCTCGACGCCGAACTCCATCGACCCGATGATCGTCTCGTCGGGGATGTTGCCGGCCACTCGGCCGACGAACAGGTCACCGACGCCACGATCGAAGATGAGCTCCGGCGTGACCCGGGAGTCGACGCAGCCGATCACTCCGGCGAACGGGATCTGGCCGTTGGTGGCCACCTCGAGCCGTCGTTCCTCGTTGATGTTGGGCTCGACGCCCTGCAACTTCGCCCATCGCGAGTTGCCGCGGCGCAGCATCTCATAGGCGGACTTGGGGTTCATGCCCGCCACGTCCTGGGTGAAGTTCTTGGGCTGGCCGGGCGAATCCGGCCACAGCTTGCGGAACACCGGGATGCCGACACCGGCGGCCAGGGCCCCGAAGAGGAACGAGCGGCGGGTCTGGGTCAGCTCCGGGATCGGCAGCTTCTTCTTCGACTTCTCCGCGGCGTCGCCCGAGTCGGCGGCATCGCCCTCGGGCGTCGCCCCGTCGGCGTCGTTCTCGAGTTCCATGGCCATATCAGGTCAGATCGTCCGCCGATCCCGAGTTTCAAGATCTCGTGTGGAATCGGGTTCGGACATGGAAGTGGCCCGCCCCGAGGGGCGGGCCACTTGCCAGGCTCCCGGTGGAGGTGAGGGAATCGAACCCCTGACCTCAACAGTGCGATTGTTGCGCTCTGCCAACTGAGCTACACCCCCGAGGGCGAGGCGTCATGATAGCCCTCTCGGCGGCGCGCAGCCGCTCCTGGAGAACGGCATTGGTGATGTCACCCCGAGTCCGTTCGATCACCGCACGCAGGGCATCGAGGGTCCGGCGCAGCCCTCCGGTGATGGCGTCGGGGAGATCGATCACGACCAGCGCGCCGAACACCGCATCCATCTGCCCGAGCAGTTCCTCGGCGCTGCAGCCCACCTTCGCCGTCACGCAACCGGTCGAGGGCGTGGCGACGCAACTCGCTGGCCGCTTCGGCCAACCCGTTGAGATAGGCCGGCACTTCGACACCGAGCTCGTCCGGCCCGGGTATCGCCATTCGGGCCACGAGGGCCTGGGTCGCCACCGCTTCCACGTACTCCTTGGCAGCGTCGTGGAAGAACCCGGCGTGATAGATCGCCGGATGAGGCATCAACGCCTGGCGGGCCACATCGAGCGCGTCGTGGGCCTCCGCGGTCTTGGCCGCCACCACCTCGGGTTGACCGAGATGCACGGCGCGGATGGCACTCGAGGAGGCTCGGATCACGCTCCGGCACGCGGAAAGGCCGGTCTCCCGAGCTCGATTGAGCTCCTGGAGCCGGCCTGTGGCGTCAGTGATCGTCGGTTCGAGTCCACCCAGCGGGTGGGTCGTCATGCGGCCCGCTGCCAGGCGCCGTACGACGACCGGGCCAGTTCGTTGCGCCGGGTCTGCACGAGCAGGTACACGTAGCCGACGAGCAAGCACACGCTCAGCGCCAGGCCGTACCGGGCGAAGCTCGCCGTGGTGACCGCGGTCAAGAACCCGAAGGCGACCGCCCCCATGAGCAGGATGACCAGCACGTTCTGACGGCGCTGCTTGGCCAGGGAACGCTGCGGGGCCCGCACGGCGATCGGCCGTTGGGCGACACGCTCCGGGCGATGCCCCTCACGAGCCATCGTCACCACGGTGCTCGAACGCTGCGGGACGACCTGCTGGTAGCCGGGGGCGTACCCGTGACGGGTCGGGCCGGACAGCGGGCGAGCCATCGAACGAACCTGCGGGACGGCGCCCGGTGCGGTTCGCTGCAGCGAGGAGAGTTGACGCCGGAAGCTCGAGATCGAGGTCCCGGGCCGAGCATCGAGGCGGGAGCGCAGCAGCGGCGGGAGGAGCACTCCGGCCCAGGCCGCGGCGACCACCAGCAAGATGAGCTTGCTCATCGCAGTTTTTCCCCCTGTTGGGAAGATCCACCTTCGGACTTCACGGTGTGTTCACGCACCTTGCAGGACGCAGGCCGACCGGGCGGACCGGTCGGGGTTGTTACGGTTCTACTACGTTCGTAACGCGGTTGGCAACGTTATCGGCTCGGCGGTAGGTCCCCGACCTCCCGCCGGTTTTCTCCCAGAGGGTCAATTCGCCGATCACCATCGCCCGATCCGCCGACTTGCACATGTCGTAGATGGTCAACGCCGCCACTGAGCAGGCATGGAGCGCTTCCATCTCGACCCCGGTGCGATCGACGGTGTCGACCTGGACCTCGACCGCGATGAAGTCGTCACCGAGCTCGAAGTTCACCGACACCGCTCCGACGAGCAGGGGATGGCAGAGCGGGATCACGTCCGAGGTGCGCTTGGCCGCCTGGATGGCAGCGACCCGGGCCACGGCGAGCACGTCACCCTTCTTGACCTCTCGGTTGGCGACCGCGGCGGTGGTCTCGGGTTTCATGAAGACCTTGCAACGGGCCACCGCCCGCCGATGCGACGGGTCCTTCGGGGTGACGTCCACCATGCGAGCACGACCGAGCGGATCCAGATGGGTGAAGTTGGTGTCGGACACCGCGTCGATGGTAGTCCCGGCTCGTTCCGAGCCGGCGCTACTGCTGGATCGCGCCGGTCTGGACGACCTCGAACGCGGTGCCCGGAACCCGGTAGAGCTGGGTGAGTTCGGCGTCGTTCCAGCACGGACCGGCGAATCCGCCGAAGTGCCAGTTGACCCCGATGTCGGCCACCATCAGCCCGTAGCGCTTGAACGTCTCGAGGAACATGAGCGCCTGGCCGGTGTAGCCGGTGGTGTCGAAGTCGGCCTTGAGCCGGAACCGCATGCCGTTCACCGGAAGATCGGCGGCATTGCGGTTGGGGCCGGAATGGCTGGCGGGAGCGATGAAGCCAGGCCCCACGACGCTCATCGCCGTCAGCACGACGTGGTCGATCGAGCCCCGGGCGACCTCCTCACAGTTGGCGTGTCCGGGGATCGCCGGGAGTGCCGCGGCGTTGGATGCCGTCCAGCGCAACGGCCGCGGCTTCCAGACGGTGGTGTCCCAGGTGGCTCCGTTCGACGAGTACCAGCCCGAGGCGTCGCGCCCGGCGAGGTAGAACTCGTGGATCTTGCAACGAGCGGCATCGAGCACGAACAGGTGTCGGTCCTCACCCTGCTGGATCGCTGCGTTGTCCGGGATCGGGAACGGACCGGGATCGCTCTCTTGCGGATACTGGGTGTAGCGCATCGAGACGAGGGTTGACCGGCGCCGACGACGTTGAGACGTTGGCCGTAGATCGGATTCTCACCGAAGTCCGGATGCAGGACCCCCGGCCCGTTGGCCTGCACGTTGGCGATGATCGCGGCGGAGTTCTTCGCCACCGGCAGCTGATCGATGCGCTGGTTGTACGGGTGGTCGGCGGGGAACATCGGGCACCCGGCGATGGTGGGAACCGACGCCGTCGGGCCGTGCATCACACCCGGGTTGCCCGCACCCCGGGCGGGAGCGACGCCGCCGATGGTGTGCCGGCGGCGCGCCGCGCCGGTCAGGCTGGACATGAACAGTGCGATCGCCGCCGCCCCGGCTGCGATACGACTCATACGTTGTCATCGTATCGTAATATTTCGACCGGGCCGGTCAGCCGCCGATCTGGCTCATCGACCGGGCCGGCCGGATGAAGTTGACCTGGTTGATCTGGTGCCCGGCCCACTTGGTCCCGACGGCTCGACGGATCTCGGCGGCCAGATCGTCGTCGGTCGCTCCCGACCGCAGCATGGCCCGCAGATCGAACTCGTCGGTGGCGAACAGGCACGTGCGGAACTGACCGTCGGCGGTCAACCGGACCCGATCGCAGTCACCGCAGAACGGCTTGGTCACGGTGGGAATGACCCCGATCGTCCCGGCGCCGTCCACGTACCGCCAACGGTTGGCCGGCGCCGCGCCCCGACCGCTGATCAGTTCGAGCGGATACACCGCACCGATCCGCTCGACGATCTCGTCCTGACTCACCACGCTCTTGCGGCCCCAGTGCCCGTCGGCGTCGAGGGGCATGAACTCGATGAACCGGATCTCGATGCCCTTCTCGCGCCCGAAGGCCGCCAGATCCAGCAGTTCGTCGTCGTTGGCGCCGCGCTCCACGACGGCGTTGATCTTCACCGGGGCGAAGCCGGCTTCGATCGCGGCGTCGATCCCGGCGAGCACACCGGGGAGTTCGTCGCGCCGGGTCATGGCGGCGAAGCGGTCGGCGCGCAGGGTGTCGAGGCTGATGTTGACCCGCTCGATCCCCGCGTCGCGCAGCGCTTGGGCCTGCTGGACGAAGGTCGAACCGTTGGTGGTGATCGCCAGATCGGGCGCCCGGCCGGCTCGGGGCGACGAGGAATCGGACGGCAACCGCAGCGCCGCGAGCTTCGCCACGAGGACGGGCAGGTGGGCCCGCACCGTGGGCTCGCCACCCGTGAGGCGGATCCCGTCGACCTCGAACCGTTCGACGAAGATCCGCGCCAGGCGTTCCAGCTCCTCGAAGGACAGGACTTCGGAGCGGGGCACCCACGTCATGCCTTCGGCGGGCATGCAATAGGTGCACCGGAAGTTGCAGCGATCGGTGACCGAGATCCGCAGATCCCGCACCGTGCGTCCGAACGGGTCCACCAAGTCCATGGCCGAAGGCTACCGACGCCCCTCGGCTCGGGGTCAGCCGTGCGGTCGAACCACCGGTTCGAGGCGCAAGATCATCACGTCGACCTCGCCGCCCGCCCCCACGCCGTCACCGTCCGGGAGGATGGCGAGGGCGTTCGCCTTGGCGGTGGACGCCAGCTGGTGCGAACCCTGCTCGCCGCTCGAGCGCACGACGATCCGCCCGGACTCGTCGAACTGGGCATGGACCCGAGCGAAGTGGAGCTTGCCGTCCGGCCGCCGACGGAGCTCCTCAGTGGCCACGGCGCGCACGGTCGGGCGCATGATCCGGGGATCTCCGGCCATCTGCCGCAGCGCCGGACGGGCGAGCAACTCGAAGCTGACCAGCGACGACACCGGGTTGCCGGGAAGCCCGAACACCGGAACGACGTGGCCGCCCGGCGCGATCAGACGTCCGAAGGCGAAGGGCTTGGCCGGCTTGATGGCGATCTGCATCCACGACATGTCGGCGATCCGGTCGAGCACCGCTTTCACCACGTCGTAGTCGCCCATGCTCACCCCGCCGCTCGTGACGATGGCGTCGACCCGACGTGCCGCATCGAGCAGCACCGCCTCGAGGGCCTCCTCGTCGTCGCGCACCGTCCCGAGGTCGAGCACCGAGCAGCCGGCCTCCTCGATGGCCGCGCACAGCATCGTCCGGTTCGACTCCCGGATCTCGCCGGGCCGCAACGGTCGGTTGTCTTCGACCAGTTCGTCCCCGGTGGAGACGACCGCGACGACCGGCCGCGGATGGACCTCGATCACACGCTGATTGACGCTGGCGAGGACGCCGAGTACCGCCGGCGTCAACAGGGTTCCCGGCCGGAAGACCTCGGTCCCGGCCTCGATGTCCGAGCCGGCCTCCCGCCGAGCGCTGCCAGGTTCGACCGCGGCCGTGATCCGTACCCTTGCACCGGCATCGAGTCGTTCGGTGTCCTCGACCATCACGACGGCATCCGCACCGTCGGGCAACGGCGCGCCGGTCATGATCCGGATCGCCTCCCCGGCGCCGAGCGCCCGGTCGGCCGAGGCGCCGGCCGCGAGTTCGGCGACGACCGGCAACTCCACGGGCGTGGCCACGGTCGCAGTGGCGACGTCGCGTGCGCGCACTGCGTACCCGTCGACGGCCGAGTTGGCGAACGGCGGCACGTCCTCGGCCGCCGTCACGGTCGCGGCGAGTACGCACCCCAGGGCCTCGGCACCGGGAAGGGCGCGGGGCTCGACGACGGGGCACGAGGCGAGGACGACCGAACGAGCCGCTTCCAACGGGATCATGGGCTCAGGGTAGCGACGCCTCGTAGCCTGAACGGATGGAGCGGTTCGAAGCGGCGTGGGAGCTGGAGACCGGGCACAGCGAGTTGGTGCAGGGCGCGTTCGAGAACGAGGGCTGGACGTTGCAGTGCACGAACACCCGGCTCGACGTGCAATACGTCGTGCGGTGTTCGCCCACCTGGCAGATCCGCCAGCTCCTGCTGTTTCGCGACCTCGAGGAGCCCGACCTGTGGCTGGCGACCGACGGCGGTGGCCGGTGGGGTGAGATGAACGGTGCCCATCGCACCGATCTCGACGGGTGCAGCGACCTGAGCATCACCGGGTCGGTGCTGAGCTTGGCGCTGCCGGTCCTGCGGCTCCCGCTCCAGCCCGGTGACCGAGCCGAGGTGCACACCGCCGAAGTCGACACCGGATTGCTGATGGTCCTGCCCCAACACGAGCGATTCCATCGGATCGAGGAGCGGCGGTGGACGCGCGAATCGATCGTGTCCCAGGCCATGGCGGAGTGGGAGGTCGACGAGCGCGGCCTGCCGACCGACGGCGACGGGTTCCGCCGCCGCTGACCACGACCGACGAGCGGCGCGCTAGACGAGACCTTCCCGCCGGGCCACCGCGGCCACCAGTTCACGTACGGCTGCACCGTGGACCGGGTGGCCGAGGCCGAGTTCGAGGTTCGCCTCCCACCAACCGAGCGGGTTGCCGGTGTCGTACCGATCGAGCCCACCCGGCATGAGATCACCGACGAGTCCGTGGAACGGCTCGTAGGCACAGACCGCACGCAAGGCATCGGTGAGCTGCAGTTCGCCGCCTGCCCCCGGCGTCAGCCGGCCGATCTCTGCCATCACGGAGGCCGAGCACACGTAGCGACCGATGATGATGAACTCACTGGGTGCCTCGTCGACCTTCGGCTTCTCGACGAGGTCGGCCACGGGCAGGACCCCGTCGGCGTCGAGCTCGCCGGCCGGAGCGACCACGCCGTAGCGCGACACCTCCTCGCGCGGGATCTGCTTGAGCCCGACGACCGAGCCGGCCGTGCGCTCGGCAGCCGCGATCATCGCCGACAAGAAGGCCGACGAACCCATGATCTCGTCGGGGAGGAGCACGGCGAAGGCGTCGTCGCCGACGAGTTCGGCGGCCATTCCGACAGCGTGGCCCAACCCGAGCGCCTCGGGCTGGTGGACGAACCGGACGTCGTAGGCGTCGACGGCACTCAGCTTGGCCGCCAGGTCGTCCTTCCCCGATCGCTCCAAGGTCGCGAGCAGCTCGGGGTTCGGGGTGAAGTACTGCTCGACCGGCGTCTTGCTGGGGTGATTCACCACGATCACCGTTTCGATGCCCGCCCCCACGGCCTCTTGGACCACCAGTTGCAGGGCCGGAACGTCCACCAACGGCAGGAGCTCCTTGGGCACCGCCTTGGTCATCGGGAGGACTCGGGTGCCGAGACCGGCAGCAGGGATCACGGCTGTGCGTACCTTCACGGGCGGGCAGTCTAGGAACGGGGGGCGGACCGGGGGCATCGGCTACCCGGCCCATCCGCGCCCGCCGAGCTGTGCAACCGACACCCGGCCGGGTACCCTTGGCACTCGACCGTTGCGAGTGCTAACGCCCTGTCCCCGAGGTACGCAATGCCCACCTACGTCTACAAGTTCGTCGACACCGGCGAAACGATCGAGGTCCAGCAAGCCTTCACGGACCCCAGCTTGACCGAGTACGAGCACCCGTCCGATGGCACGGTCCGTCCGGTGAAGAAGGTCTTCACGCCGGTCGGCGTGACGTTCAAGGGCGGCGGTTTCTACAAGACCGACAGCCGGGGCTCGTCGAGTTCCACCGTGCCGAGCCCGTCGAGCTCCTCGTCGAGCGAGGGCAGCTCGTCGACGACCACATCGAGCAGCAGCGACTCCAGCAGCTCGACCAGCTCGTCGTCGGGGAGCTCGACCAGCTCCTCGGACTGAACGGGACGCCGTCGTGGACGTGACCGCCGAGATCGGGGTGTTCGGCGGCTCGGGCTTCTACGACTTCCTCGAGCACGCCGAGCAGGTCACGGTCGACACCCCGTTCGGTCCACCCGCCGCGCCGATCACCGTCGGGATCCTGGCCGGCCGTCGGGTCGCGTTCTTGCCCCGACACGGCGCCCAACATCAGTTCGTCGCCCATCGCGTCCCGTTCCGGGCCAACGTGTGGGGCATGCATGCCCTCGGTGTGCGCAGCATCGTGGCGCCGTGTTCGGTCGGCTCGCTCCAACCGGACCTGCATCCCGGACAGTTCGTCGTCGTCGACCAACTCGTCGATCGCACCCACGGGCGAGCCGACACCTACTTCGACGGCGAGGATCGCCCCGGCGCCCCGACCGGGGTCCATCATCAGATGTTCGCCGATCCATATCACCCCGACGTCCGGGCGGCGCTCCTCACCGGCGCTCGATCCACCGAGGTCACGACCCACGACGGCGGCACCATGGTCGTCATCAACGGGCCCCGGTTCTCCACGAGGGCCGAATCGCTGTGGTTCCGCCGGATGGGCTGGAGCGTGGTGAACATGACCGGCGCTCCCGAAGCGGTGCTCGCCGCCGAAC
Organism: Ilumatobacteraceae bacterium; assembly: GCA_041394645.1. Classification (GTDB taxonomy): domain Bacteria; phylum Actinomycetota; class Acidimicrobiia; order Acidimicrobiales; family Ilumatobacteraceae; genus JAWKHV01. The sequence goes on from JAWKHV010000004.1 coordinate 205,157, forward strand.
TCGGGATCCCGTACGGCGCCATCGCCCTGGTGACCGACTACGACGCCGGCGTGGACGGACACGATCCGGTGACGATGGACGTCGTGATGGGCGTGCTGCGCTCCAACATCGACGCCGTCCGCCGAGTCATCGCGGCGGCGGTGCCGCTGCTTCCCTGACCCCGGTACGCTCCCAGCGCTTCCCCGGGCACCCGCCCCTGCGTCGACGCAGGAGGACGTCATGCCCCGTTGGGATGCCTCGTTCGAACTGGCCCGGATCCGCTGGTTCGTGGTCCGTCACCCACTCCCCCGTTTCGTCCTCGCCGCCGCGCTCGGCCTGGCCGCGCTCCGTTCGGTGGGCCGACGCGCCGACGAACTCGACGCCGAACGGCAACGGTGGGGCGAGTCCGTCACCGTGCTCCGGTTGCGGTCCGACGTACCCCTCGGGGCGCCGTTGACCTCATCCGAGGTGGAGCCGGTGGTGGTTCCGATCGAACTCGTTCCGCCCGACGCCATCCGCGACCTCCCGGCCGGGTCGACCGCCAGAGACCCACTGGGCGCCGGGGAGCTCCTGCGGGCGGAACGGATCCGGACGGGCGCCACCGAGCATGCGGAGACGGCGACGATCGGGCTCCGACTCGGGTCGCTCCCGTTCCGTCCCGAGGTCGGCGATCGAGTCCTCGCCCTGCCGCTCGCCGACCCGTTCACCGCCGCGTCCGAGTTCTCGACCGGCGCGGCGGACGAATCGGCGGGCGCGATCGGAACCGTCGTGGAGGTGGGGCTCGAGGACGCACTGGTCGAACTGCCGAGAGCCCGGGCGATCGAGCTCGCCTCCGTCGCCGCCGACGACAGCGTGACGCTCGTCCTGCTCGATCGCCGAAATGGGTCGACGGGGCCGCCGTCGCTACTCGCCCCCGAGGGGTAGCGTCGCAGATCGTGCGCAAGACCCTCCTGCGGCGCACGACGCCGCTCGCCATCGTCACCCTTGCCTGCCTCGGCTTCGCCGGGGCGGCGTTCGCCGCCGGAGATGGTCTCGCCACTGCCGAACGACTCTCCGCCTGGCAGGCCGTCATCCTCGGCATCGTCGAGGGGGTCACCGAGTATCTGCCGGTCAGCTCCACCGGCCATCTCGTGCTCGTGGAACGTCTGATGGACCTCGGCCGGACCGAACAGGCCCGGACGGCGATCGACGCCTACACCGTCATCATCCAGTTCGGCGCCATCCTGGCTGTCCTGGCGCTGTCGAAGGACCGCGTCATCTCGGTGTTCAAGGGCTTGGTGGGCCGGGACGACGACGGCCGCCATCTGCTGTTCAACCTGGTGGTGGCGTTCGTCCCCGCCGCCATCCTCGGCCTCACGCTGGCCGACACCATCGATGCGCACCTGCTCGAAGCAGGCCCGGTCGCCGGTGCACTGATCGTCGGTGGCGTCGCCATCTTGCTCCTCGGCTCCCGCCTGCGGTCCGCCCACGGTCGGGGCCAGGCACTCGAGGAACTGACGATCCGCTCGGCGCTGATCATCGGATTGGCCCAGGCGCTGGCGCTGTGGCCCGGCACGAGCCGGTCGCTCGTCACGATCCTCGGTGGCCTCCTGGTCGGTCTCTCGATGACCGCCGCGGTCGAGTTCAGCTTCCTGCTCGGGCTGATCACCCTGACCGCCGCCACCGGGCTCTCCGTGCTCAAGGACGGAAGCACCGTGATCGACACGTACGGCTGGTCCGCACCGCTGATCGGGATCGTCTTCGCCGGGATCTCGGCCTTCCTGGCCGTGCGATCCTTCGTCGCTTACCTCAAGCAGCGCGACCTCGACGTGTTCGGGTGGTACCGCATCGCGCTCGGCATCGTGATCGCCGTGCTGATCGTCGCCACCGACCTGTTCTAGCTAGGCGGCGTCCGACGAACGGTTGCCGACCGCGGCCCGGCCCTCGGCCGTCGAGCTGCTCGGTCGGGTCGGAGCGGTGAGGCGGTCCCGGCGCAGGGCCGAATAGGTCGTCACGAAGGCCCGGGTCGGGGCGCTGAGGGCCTGAGCGATCCGACGGGTTCCGCCATCGAGATCGGTGCGCCACTCGTCCTTGGCCGGGGTGACCACGAGATCGGCCGGCGACTTCAGCTTGAAGCGAAGCGGGTTGCCCGACACCGAGTGATACTCGGGAAAGACGTCGGTCTCGGCTCCGGACCGCTCGACGAGCGGGGCGATCGGGGCCAACACCGCGTCGACGTCCTGGCACAACTCCTCGTACTGGATGAGCACGTGACCCGAGGAACGTGACGTCAACGCGGAGGTCACGTTCCAGATCGTGTAGTCGCGCATCGTGCGCATCAGCCCGAACTGCGGCATCAACACCTTCTCGCCGGCGATCTCGGGACGAGCAACGGCCTTCTGGTTGCTGTGCGCGACGGCGCGAGGGTCCCGCACGATGTGGAGCATGACGGTGCGCTCCACGATGCCCGCCTGGAGTTCGAACCAGACCGGGTCCTTCGACGAATCGATGATCCATCGATTCCCCGCTCGTTCGGCGACCGCGCCGAGCAGATCGCTCATCATCGACCTCAGGTACGAGTAGTGACCACCGGCCGAGGGCTGGAACCTGGCCCTCGGGAAGCTCCACATCGCCAGCCAGTTGCCGTCGAGCACCAGCCGGGCTGCGGTCTCGGCCCGGCGTCGGCTGCCGTAGACGTCGGCGACCACGCCCGACCAGAACGAGCAGCTCCAGAACGGCTGACCACACGCACAGAGTTGGTCGTCCAGGATGCCCCGCTCGAACCAGAAGCGAGCCTCGCCGAGGGCGACACCCCCGAACCGCTGGGCGAGCAGGATCTCCAACATCGTGGTGCCGCTTCGCGGATGACCGGTGATCTGGAGAAGTCCCGGACTGTTCACCTGTGTCATCTCGCCCCTCACTGCACCAACACCGTCTTCGCACCATGTCTGACGTCGTTCGATCCCGAACGTGACGCCCTCAACCGGTCGACGGCACGATTCGCGGCGACCACGGACGAGGAAGGTCCCAATGATGGCCCACGACCTGGGCCGATGCCAGAGCTACCAAGAAGTCCTGTGGACCGTCGAAATCCGGCATCTGGACGTACGCGGCCCCGAGGGCGTCGGGAACGTGGGCGTCACTACCGGCACCGGCGAGGAGCTCGTGCTCCCGGGCGTAGGCCGCGGCGCGCTCGTTGAGCGATCGGAGCGAGGTCTTGGCGTTGAGGACCTCGAGCGCGTCGACCAGCCCGGCCTCGACGAGTTCGTCGAGGGCGGGCTCGGCCAGGTTGCGCCGCATCGGATCGAACGGATGGGGCACGTACACGACCCCGCCCTGGTCCCGGATCATCTCCGCCGCGTGCCGCGGCGGCGTCCCGGCCGGGATCCGCTCGGTGAGGAACAGTCCGATGATCTCGCCGGCGTGGGTCCGGAGTTCCTCCCCGACCACGACGCGACAACCGAGGTCGGCGAGGCGGTCGGTGAGTTGGGCCGCTCCCGCGATGGCTTGATGATCGGTGATGCACAACACGTCGAGCCCGGACTCCGCGATCGAGCGCTCGAGCTCATCAGGGGTCGTCGTCGAGTCGCCGCTCCACATGGTGTGGCTGTGGAGATCGACCCGAACCCAGCCGGGCGGACACGGATCGGCGAGATGTGGATGGCGCGCGATCGCCTCGGAACGGGGGGTTGGCATCTCGGGCGAGGCTAGACCGGCGCCGCTCCGCCTCCGCTACGGTCCTCATCCGATGCGGACCCTCTTCGTCACGGGTGGCCACGGATTCCTGGGCCGACGGCTCGTCGCGGCAGCCGAACGCCGGGCACCGCGCCGTCGCTCCCACCAGTGCGCAGCTCGATGTACGAGACCTCGCGGCGCTTCGGGACGCGGTGTCGGCCGCAGCGCCCGACGCGATCGCCCACCTCGCCTACCGGCCGCCCGACCACGACGTGATCATCACCGGGACGCGCAACGTGGCTGCGGTCGTGGCCGAGACCGGTGTTCGTCTGGTGCACCTGTCGACCGACGTGGTCTTCGGCGGCGGCCCCGCCCCGTTCGTCGAGGACGACGAGCGACATCCGGTCGGCGACTACGGGCGCGCCAAGGCCGACATGGAGGACCACCTGTCGGCGACCGCGCCGAGGTCGGTGTGGGTTCGCACCTCGCTGCTGTTGGCCGACCCGGACGAGCAGCTCGCCGGCCGGGACCTCGGCCAGGTCGAACTCGACGTGGCCGGCGCAGTCCGTGACCCCAGCACGTTCTCGTTCTTCATCGACGAGTTCCGCAGCCCGGTGCGCGCCTCGGAGGTGGCCGCAGCGGTGCTCGCCCTGGCCGTCGACCGCACCGAGGTCGTGGGGCCGCTGCACGTGGCCGGCAACCGGTCGATGGATCGGATGGAGCTCGCCCAACTGGTCGCCCGGCGCATGGGCCTCGATCCGTCCGTGCTTCGCGCCGTCACCCAAGCCGAAGCCGGGGTGGTCGGGCGTCGACCGGCGCGAGTCGTACTCGATTCGTCGCGGGCCACCACGCTCGGACTGGCGCCGGGCGACCCCTGATGGTCAGGCGCCGGACAACGAGACGTCGTCGACCACGGCGGTGATCCCGACGGCGCGCATCGGCAGGTAGTCGAGATCGTTGCCCAGCTCGCGAAGGTCGAGCAGCATTCGCTGCAGGGTGGAGGCGATCGTGAACTCCCGGACCGGCTCGGCGAGGGCACCGTTGCGGATCATGAGTCCGGACGCCCCGGTGGAGAAGTCCCCGGACACCGGATTGACACCGGAGTGCAGCCCCTGGACCGACTGGACGAGCACCCCGTGGTCGATCGAGGCGACGATCTCGGCCTGGGTCCGCTCGCCGGGCACGACCTGGATGGCGAGGCAGCCGCACCCCGGCGTGCCCCGGAATCCGCCCCGGACGGCGTTGCCGGTCGACGCGACCCCGTTGCGTCGACCGCTGTAGGTCGACTGGACGAAGCGCTGCAACACGCCGTTCTCGATCAGCACGTTGCGGCGAGCGGCGAGCCCCTCACCGTCGAGGATCGACGCGCTGTAGGCCAGCGGATTCGTCGGATCGTCGACGAGGGTGAAGTGCGGGGCGGCCACCTGCTCGCCGAGACGGTGGGCGAACAGCGATCGCCCCTTGGCGACCGACTCGCCGTTGAGCGTCGACCCGATGATCCCGAGGAACGACGCCGTGACGAACGGATCGAGCACCACCGTGAGCCGGGCGCTCTGCGGCTTCACGGCGCCGAGGAGACGGGTTGCTCGCTCGGCTCCCTCGCGGCCCGCCCGTTCGAGGTCGAGTTCGTCGAGGTTGCGGCCGACCGAGAATCCGAAGCCGGTCTGCGTCTCGTCGCCGTCGTCGGCGAGGGTCGAGACCGAGACGTAGCAGCCGTTCTCGCGCCCGCTCGCCCGGATGCCGGTCGACGTGGCGACCGCCATCTCGCTCATGCCGTCCGCGTAGTTCGACTCGTCGACCCTGACTCGTCCGTCGGCAGCGAGCGCGAGACGCTCGAGCTCCTTGGCCAGCGCGATCTTGCGCTCGGTCGTCGCGGTCTCGAGCGCTTCGTCCCACAGCGTCAACGTCGGTGGTGCGACACCGTCCGGGGCGGCGAGACCGGCCCATTCGTCGGTCGAACCGAACCCGGCGTTCTCGCGCGCGTCGGCGAGCACCTGCTCGATCGCGGACGGCTCGAGCGTCCCGGCGTACGCGAACCCGGTCCGACCATCGCGGATCACGCGGATCCCGATCCCCTGGGTCTGGGCTGCGGTGAAGTTCTCGATCTCGCCTTCGTAGACGCGGATCTCGGTCTCGCTCGACCGGCCGACGTAGGCCTCGACCTGCTCCCCGTGGCCTGCTTGCTCGACGATCTTCTCGGCGAGCGCCAACAGTTCCGATGCGCCGCTCATGCTGCGGTCCCTCCGATCGTCATCGCCTTGACCCGCAGCGTCGGCTGCCCGTCGCCCACGGGAACGCCCTGGCCGTCCTTGCCGCAGGTCCCGGGGTTCCCCATGGCGAAGTCGTTGCCGAGTCGCTCGATGTCGCGCAACACCTGCGGCCCGTTGCCGATCAGGTTGCCTTCCCGGAGGGGTTCGGTGATCTCACCGTTCTCGATGAGGTAGGCCTCGGTCATGCCGAACACGAAGTCACCCGACGCCGTGTTGACGCTCCCGCCGCCGAGGTGGGCGACGTACACGCCGTGTGGGGTGTCACGGATGATGTCCGACGGGTCCTCGGCGCCGTCGAGCACGAAGGTGTTCGTCATCCGGACCATCGGGAGATGCATGTAGCTCTGCCGGCGACCGTTCCCGCTCTGGGCGTGACCCTGCTTGCGAGCGCGGAGGAAGTCCCACATGTAGTCGGTCAGGACGCCGTCTTCGATCAGCACGTTGCGCTGCGCCGGGTGACCTTCGTCATCGATCGAGATCGCACCCCACTCGCCCGGCATCGTGCCGTCGTCGACCAACGTGACGAGGGGCGAGGCGACCAGCTCACCGACCTTGCCCTGGTAGACGGAGGCTCCCTTGCCGACGAGGTCGGCTTCGAGCCCGTGACCGCACGCCTCGTGGAACAGCACGCCGCCGCTCCCGGCCTTGATCACGACCGGCAGCGATCCGCTCGGGGCGGGACGGGCCTTCAACTTGGTGAGCGCCTGCGTGGCGGCTCGGCGAGCGAGCTCGTCGACGTCGTACCGGTCGAACAGCTCGAACCCGATCGTGTGACCGATCGAGTCGTACCCGGTCTGCATCCCGGTGTCGCCGCTCGCCACCGCACTGACCCGGAACAACGTGCGCACCTGGTCGTCCTCGACGAGTAGCCCGTCGGAGTTGGCCACGAGGATGTGCTTGCGTGAGTCGGAGTACCCGGCCGACACCTGGACGATGGCGTCGCCGGTGGCTCGCGCCGCCGCGTCGGCCCGGTTGAGCAAGGCCACCTTGGTCGCGGTCGAGATGTCACCGGGGTCGATCGCCACGGTGTTGACCGGAACGACGGGCCGTCGAGTGAGGGCGACGGTCCGGACGCCGCCGCCACCCTGGCGGGCCGCAGCCGCGGCCGCTTCCGCAGCCGCCCGGAGTCCTGCCGCGCTCAGATCGGCGGTGTGGGCGAATCCCGTGGTGTCCCCGTGGACCACCCGGATCCCGGCGCCTCGATCGCGGCCGGTGTTGACCTGTTCGACCCGGCCGTCGTCGAGGCCGGCGGAGGTCGAGCATCGGTCCTCGGCGTAGACCTCGGCGAACGCTGCGCCCGTGCGCAGACCAACGGCGAGGACCTCGTGCAACAGGTCGGGGGCGATCATGTCGCGAGCCTACCGATGCCGCCTCGACACCAACGCCGCGGCCCGACCAGGCGGACCGGTAACGTACCGGGCTGTGCAGGTCGTGACCGGAACTCGTGGTGTCGCTCGGCTGGTCGTCGGCGAGGCCGACACCGCGGCGGCACTCGGTTCGGGGGACGTGCCGGTGCTGGGTACGCCCCGGCTGATCGGTCTGTGCGAAGAGGCGACGGTTGCGGCACTCGCCGGTTGCAACTCGCTGGCCGAGACCACCGTCGCGATGCGCGTCCAGGTCGACCACATGCAGCCCACTCGGCTCGGCATCGAGGTGATCGCCGACGCCGTCCTGGAGAAGGTCGAGGGGCGTCGCCTCACGTTCACGGTGTCCGTCAGCGATCCCGCAGGACTCGTCGCCGCCGGCAAGGTCGTGCGGGTGATCGTGCAGCGCGATCGCTTCCTCGACAAAGCGGGCATCACCCACTCACCGTCGACGTGAACGAGCAGCCGGAGCGTCAGCTCTACTGGTGGAAGGAAGCGGCCATCATCGGCATCTTCTACGCCATCTACAGCGCGGCACGGAACCTGTTCGGATCGGCGCGCGTCACCACCGGGGGCACCGCCCACGCCGCGTTCGAGAACGCGATGCGGATCATCCGGGTGGAGCGAGGGCTCGGGCTCTACCACGAGCAGACGGTTCAGTCGTGGTTCCTCGACTACCCCCACTTCATCCAGTTCTGGAACACGTTCTACGGCACCGCCCACTTCATCGTCACCATCGCCGCGTTCATCCTGCTCTTCCGGTTGAGTCCGGCCGATTTTCCCCATTGGCGCAACGCGCTCGGTTTCGGGACTGCGCTGGCCATCATCGGCTTCTCGACGTTTCCGTTGATGCCGCCGCGCCTGCTCGATGATCACGGCCGATACGGCGGTGCCGCCATCGCTGCCGAACAGGGGTACGACGAGTTCGGGTTCGTCGACACCCTCGAGGAGTACGGCGGTCCGTGGAGCTTCGACTCCGGCACGATGCAGAAGGTGTCGAACCAGTACGCGGCGATGCCGAGCCTTCACATCGGCTGGTCCACGTGGTGCGCGCTGGTGTTCTGGCGGCTCTCCCGAAAACGTTGGGTCCGCGTGCTCGCCGTGCTCTATCCCGCCGCCACGTTGTTCTGCATCGTCGTGACGGGGAACCACTACTGGATCGACGGGGTGGGCGGGCTCGTCGCCCTCGGGCTCGGCGCCTTGCTCGGCTGGCGGCTCAACCGATGGAACGACCAACGCCTGGCCCGCTCGACGACCGTCGAGGGTGACGGACACCTGACCACCGCGCCCCAGTAGCCTGCCGCTCCAGCGGGCTTCAGCGGTGGAGGACATGATGTTTCGACGAGCTTGGCTCGGACTGGTCGCGCTGCTGGTCGGCGTCCCGGTCATCTGGTCCGCAGCGGATCCGGCGGCAGCCGTGTGCGTCCCGACCTCAGCGGCATCCGTGCCACTCACCGACGTCACGCGCCGGGGTTCGTCCCGGTTCAGCCGATTCGCCTCGCCGACACCCGAAGCGGCATCGGCGTCGAAGCCGGCGCGATCGAGGCGGGATGCGTCCTGCGGGTCGGGGTCGCGGCGGCGAACCCGCCCGCCGGCGCCACGGCTGTGGCCCTCACGATCACCTCCGACGCCGCAACGGCCGAGGGCTACGTCACGGCGTATGCGTGCGGTTCGTCGCGGCCCGAGACCTCGACGCTGAACCCGCGGCCGAACGATCCGACGTCGAACCTGGCGGTCGTGGCGCTGGACTCGACCCGGCAGCTCTGCTTCTACAGCGAACAGCCCACCCAGTTGATCGTCGACGTCACCGGCTGGTTCACGCCGACCGGGGCGCGCCTGCACGAGATCGTTCCCGTGCGATCACTCGACACGAGAGTCGACGGGACTCCGGCCGCAGCCGGTGAGGTGGTGCGCATCCCGCTGGCCGGTGTCGACGTGCCGACCGAGGCGACCGCGGTCGCGGCCAGCGTCACGATCACCCAGGCGACCGGACCGACCTACGCACCTGCGTACCCGTGCGGGGGCGACGTGCCCCAGACCTCGACGGTCAACACGCTGCGGAATCGGGATCGGGGCGTCCCGGCGATCGTCGGTCTCGGGGAGGGCGCGCTTGTCTCGTGGCTTCGGCGTCGGCCCACCTCATCGTGGACGTCACCGGTTGGTACGGGCCGAACAGCAGCGGATCGGTGGGCTCTGCCCTCGAGTTCCTGGCGACGGCACGGGTCGCCGACACCCGCAACGGGATCGGCACCGACGGGGCCAAGGTTCGGCTCGAGGCCGGCGCGACCCTCGAGATCCCCGTGCTCGATGCCGCACCGGTCGGATCGACCGCCGTGCAGATCAACGTCGTGGCCGTCGGAGCAACCCAGCCGGGTACCTGACCGTGTTCCCGTGCCTGGCCGACCAGCCCTACACCTCGGCGGTGAACTTCCGGGCGGTCACGGCCGAGACGGCCATGGCCACCGTGGCACTCGGGACCGACGGCAAGGTGTGCATCTTCACGTCGGCCACGACCCACGTGATCGTCGACCTCGTCGCCTCCTACGGGACACCGGGCTCGCTCCACGCCCTCACGGCGTCGCCGGCGCTCGACCAGACCTATCGGCCGGGCCAGCTCGACCATTCGTTGCACTGCCCGGCCGGAGGAGGCGACATCACCATCACGGTCGACGCGCCCCTGGGGTCCTGGCTGCGATCGGCGCCGGCGCCGCGCAGAACGGACGCCAGACCCGGGTCGTCCATCTCGACGAGGGCGACGCGACACCGATCCTGCTCAGCGGAGCCGTGGACGAGCATCACTCGCTGCGATGCCTCCCGGCCGACTTCCCGCAGCTCCGGGCGAGCGGCGAGGCCGCGACGCCCGGCTGGTACCTGGCGTCGTTCCTCACGTCGTCGACGACGCCGACCCCCTACGTCGTGATCCTCGACGAGTTCGGGGTCCCCGTCTGGTACCGCGAGCCGGCCGACGCCCAGATCGGCGTGTGGCCGGGGCCCGACGGGAATCTGGTGCTCCGCCGATGGACGGGGGGCGGATTCCCGGGCGGCGCGGGCACCCCGGAAACTCCACCGCTCGGGTTCGAGGTTCGGGGCTCGACGGCTCGCTGGTCTCGACGATCGGCCCGGCCGTCGACGGCCCGTACGCCGGGGTCCCGCTCGACTGGCACGAGTTGCTCGAACTTCCTCGGGCAACCGCCTCGCGGTCGTCTATCCGTTGCGCAACACGGGCGTGAGCCGCACGTGCACCACGCCGACCAACGCCACCGTGTCGACCACCCAGGTCGCCGACAGCGTCCTGGTGGAGTTGGACCCGACCGGCCATCAGGTCTGGGCGTGGGACAGCAAGAACCACGTCGACATCGCCGCCGAGACCAAGCACGCGATCTGCTTTCGCGCCGCGACGACGAGCAACCCGAACGTCGACTGGGCGCTGGACTACCAGCACATCAACTCCGTCGACCGCTTCGCCAACGGCGACTATCTGATCTCGGCTCGCCACGCCGATGCGATCTACGCCATCCATCGCGGTGCCGACGACGCTGCGAGCAAGGTGCTCTGGAAGATCGGCGGAGCGGCACCCAAGGCCTCGAGGGTGCGGTCGATCTCACCGTGCTCGACGTGAGCGGTCAGCCGGGCGGGACCGGTTCCTCGCCCGTCGCGCCCACGACGCCCGGATCACGCCGACCGGCTCGATCACCGTTCACGACAATCACCTGGGTGAGCCGCCGCGAGCGATGGAATACCGCATGGACACCACGGCGGGGACGGCCCACCTCGTCTGGAGCCTGGTGAGCGAGAACCTCGCCGGCGGCACGCTGGGCTCGGTGCGCCGCCAGGCCGACGGCACGACCGTCGTCGCGGGGTGAGGGTTCCAGCCCGTGGCTCCAGGAAGTCGACGCTCAGGCCCGCGAATTGCTTCGGGTCGAGGTGCAGCCGGGTGCCATCGCCTATCGCGGCATCAAGGTGCCCGCTGCGACCTACGACCGTGAGGCGCTGCGGGCGCTCGCCGGCGGCACGATGTGAGGATCGACGGTTTCGTGAGGTGGACAGGGGGTCACTCCTCACCCCGTGGCTAGCCTGCCAAGCGTGCTCGAATCGATTCGACAACCGAGCGACCTCCGGACGCTCTCCGCTCGTGAACTGGACGACCTGGCCGGAGAGATCCGCGACTTCGTCGTCCGGCGGGTCGCGGAAACCGGGGGCCACCTCGGCTCGAATCTCGGCGCGGTCGAGCTCACCATGGCGCTCCACCGTGTCTTCGACTCGCCTCGCGATGCCGTGCTGTGGGACACGGGTCACCAGGCGTACGTGCACAAGATCCTCACCGGCCGCCAGGCCGGTTTCGACCAGCTCCGGCAAGGCGGCGGGCTGTCGGGCTATCCCAATCGCGAGGAATCGAAGCACGACTTCGTCGAGAACAGCCACGCCTCGACGATCCTGTCCTACGCCTACGGACTCGCCGCAGCCCGAGATGCCGGGACCGACGACCGCCGGCACATCGTCGCGGTGATCGGCGACGGGTCGATGACCGGTGGCATGGCCTACGAGGCGTTGAACAACCTCGGGCACAACCAGCGTCGGGTCATCATCGTCCTCAACGACAACGGCCGTTCGTATGCGCCGACGATCTCGAATCTGACCGAGAAGCCCCACGTCACCGACAAGATCGCCGAACGCCTTCAGCAGAGCCTCGCCAACATCCGGATGAACCCGGTGTACGTGCGGCGTCAACGCAAGCTGGAGCGGTTCCTGCACGATCTGCCGCTCGTCGGCGTGCCGGCCGAGCGGAGCATGGAGGCCTTCAAGGCCGCGGTCCGAGAGTTCCTGCAGCCGACGTCGTTCTTCGAAGCGCTCGGCGTGCGGTACACGGGACCGATCGACGGCCACGACATCGAGGCCCTCGAGCACGCCTTCCAGAACGCGATCGAACTGTCTGCCGAGGGCCCGATCGTGGTGCACGTCCTCACCCAGAAGGGGCGGGGCTACTCCCCGGCCGAGGACGACGACGAGAAGCACCTCCACGACGCGCCGGTCTTCGACCCCGCCGTCGGGCCGCCCAAGGCCGTGCCGACCGGCTACACGCAGGCCTTCGCCGACGCCATCGTGAAGGAGGCCGAGGCCGATCCCCGCATCGTGGCGATCACCGCCGCGATGCCGGGCCCGACCGGCCTCCTGCCGTTCGAAGCGCGGTTCCCGGACCGCTTCTTCGACGTCGGCATCGCCGAGCAGCACGCCGTCACCGGCGCCGCCGGAATGGCGATGGGTGGACTCCGGCCCATCGTCGCGGTCTACTCCACGTTCCTCAACCGGGCCTGGGACCAGGTGGTCTACGACGTGGCCCTGCACCGTCTGCCCGTCGTGTTCTGCCTCGACCGCGCCGGTGTGACCGGTCCGGACGGCGCCAGCCACCACGGCGTCTACGACCTCGCCCTGCTGAGCAAGGTTCCCGGCATGCGGGTGCTCGTGCCCTCATCCGCGCAGGAGTTGCAGCAGATGCTCCACGATGCGATCGGACTGGCCGACGCCGGCCCGGTCGTGATCCGGTACCGCGCGGCGCCGCCCGCCAGGTCGCCGAGACCGAGGTCGGATCAGGCCTCGACGCCCGGCAACTGCGAGCGGGCGACGGCTCGGTGTGCATCCTCGCCATCGGGCGCCAGGTCGCCCCGGCGCTCAAGGCGGCGGAGGAACTGGACGCAACCGGCGTCTCGGCCACGGTCTGGGACGTGCGGAGCTGCATGCCGCTCGACGACACGATGCTCGCCGACGCCCGGCGCCACCGGCTCGTCGTCACCACCGAGGACGGGATTCGCGACGGCGGGATCGGGATGTCGATCGCCGCCCGGTTCAGCGAGACCGACGACTCCCCCGCGATCGAGATCCTCGGGCTCCCGACCCAGTTCCTCCCGCACGGCGAGCCGCAACACCTCCACGCCCGGTACGGGCTCGACGCCGCCGGGATCGTCGCTGCGGTCCGGAGGCGGATGTGATGCACGGGCTCGAGGCCGAGCTGGAACTGGCACTCGAACTGGCCGACCTCGCCACTGCACACACCCTCGAGCGCTACGAGCGTCGCTCGTTCACGGTCGACCGCAAGATCGACCGAAGCGAGGTGACGGAGGCCGACCGCGCCGCCGAGGACGCGATCCGTACGGCGTTGCAGCGCTACCGCCCCGAGCACGCCATGCTCGGCGAAGAGGAGGGCCTCCAGGGACCCGCCGACGCTCATTGGCGCTGGATCGTGGATCCGATCGACGGAACGTCCAACTTCGTGCGGGGCATTCCTGTCTGGGCGACGCTGATCGCTCTGTCGCACATCGAGGACGGCCCGGTCCTCGGGGTCGTCTCCGCCCCGGCGATGGGCCGGCGCTGGTGGGGCGGCCGAGACCTGGGCGCCTTCGTCGACGGCACGCCGATCCACGTTTCGGCCATCAACGAACTCGACGAGGCACAGGTGTGCGTCACGTTCAACGCCGGCTGGGATCGACTCGGCCTCACGCCGCAGCTCGTCGAGCTCCAGCAGGCCGCCTGGCGGGCTCGCGGATTCGGCGACTTCTGGCAGCACATGCTCGTCGCCGAAGGCGCGGTCGAGGTGGCCATCGACGCCATCGGCGTCCAGCCCTACGACCTGGCGGCGATCGCTCCGATCGTCGAGGCCGCCAGGGGGACGATGACCGATCGTCACGGCGCCAAGCGGATCGACACGCAGTCCGCAGTGTCGTCGAACGGGTTGCTCCACGATCGGGTGATCGCTCGGCTCGACACCTGAGCCGACGCCTCCGGAGTTCCTCAATCCGCTAGAACAGTCGGGCTCCCCGTCCGATACAGCAGCGGATGACGAGCGGGCGGAGGAAGGTTCCCCACATGACGCGTCCCGATCCGGGCAAGCGCCGTCCGGCCGCACTGGTCGTGCTGATCTCGGCCCTGCTGGCCACGATGACGGCCACGACGGCCCGACCCGCCGCCGCTCTCGGCTCGATCTCCATCGCCTCCTGGTCGCTCCCGAGCGGCATGGCGTACGGGATCGGGCTCGACGCCATCAACCAGGCCGATACGAGCCCCGGCGGCTACGAGCGCTACTACGAGTACACGCCGGGCGGCGTCTCGACCGACCCGAACAATCCGCAGATGCCCGGGAGCTTCTCGTTCTCCGCCGGATTCGACCTCCGCGAGCTGCGCATGGAGATCTACGAGTTCGAGTACCCGAAGTACCAGAACTCGGGCTATTCCCCCTACCACGGTGACGGCGCCGTCGTCGTCCGGGTCCCCGGCAACGTGTCGTCGCACAACCTGGGGCAGATCCAACTGCCCGAGGAAGGCAACGGGACGGTCGAGCTCAGCGGCACCGTGTTGGCCAGAGGCGGGGTGAGCGCCGGACGGACGAAACTGGAGATCTTCCAGGTCACCGGGTCTCGCGTGACCACCACCGGGTACCGGCTCGACGCCTTCAGCGCGGGGGAGAACCTCGAGGGCGGCAGCTACACCTCCGGGCCGCTGTGGCCCGGGCAGTACATCGCCTTCGTGGTGGATCAGGTCACCGGGCGAACCGCGATCGGGCTGCTCGATCTGAACGCGAACACGACGCTCGACCTCGATCTCGACACGACGTGCTACGGCCTCGACGAGTGCCAGTTCAACGGGTCCACCCCGGCCGCGACCCCCGGTGCGTTCCACCCCGTCGGGCCGAACCGCATCGTCGACACCCGGCGCGGGCTGGGCATCGGCGGCGCCGTGTTCCCCGGCGACGGTCGCAACTCAGATCCGAACAACCTCAAGCGAGACGCCAGCCGGCTGAACCACGAGTTCCGCATCGCCGGCGTCGGCGGCGTGCCGGCGGCCGGAGTCGGCGCGGTGCTCGCCAACGTGACCGTGACCGGAGCGACCGCCAGCGGGCGAGCCTCGCTCTTCCCGAAGCCGGCCCGGACCTACGTGTTCGGCGATCAGACGAGCTACGGCGTGAACCCGCCCGGTTCGACCATCTACTGGGATCCCTACGAGGACGTACCCAACCTGATGGTCCTGCCCGTCGGGGTCGGGGGTCGGGTCCGCATCGACAACCTGTCGCTGGGCACCCTGGACCTCGTGGTGGACGTGGTCGGCTGGTTCGATCACCAACAGCCCGGACAGACCGGGAGCCGGCTCAGCGTCGTGCCGCCGACGCGCCTCCTCGACTCCCGCAATGCCATCGGGATGACCGGCTCCTTCCAGCCCGACCAGAGCCGGGACCTCCAGGTCGCAGGCGTCGCCGGCGTGCCCTCGAGCGTCACCGCGGTGGTCGGGACGGTGACCGGGGTCGGGCCCACCAGCCAGACGTTCCTCACCGTGCACCCACAGGGCACGGCGCGCCAGGAGACGTCGGTCGTGAACGTGCCCAGCGGTGGCATCCGGCCGAACCTCGTCACGATCGGGGTCGGGTCCGGTGGTCGCTGGTCGATCTACAACGAGCGCGGGACCCACGACGTGCTGTTCGACGTGAGCGGCTACTTCCATCCGACCAACGGCGGGCTGGTCACCCCGATCCGACCGGTCCAGGTCCTGGACGCGACGCTCGGTCAGAACGTCACTCGCGCCGCGCAGGTCACCGGGGTTGGCGGGATTCCGGGCGGGATCTCGGCGGTGTACCTCAACGTGACGGCCGAGCGCACGACCTCGTACTCGTACCTCACGGTGTGGGGGTTGGGAACGCAACCGATCGTGTCCAACGTCAACTGGACCCAAGGCGGACAGAACCGGGCGAATCTGGTGCTCGTGCCGGTCGCCTCGGACGGCACGGTCCGGATCTTCAACGCCTTCGGCAACGCGGCAGTCACGGCCTCCGTCGTGGCCTACGTGTCCTGACCGATCGACCTCAGGTCGGGGTCGCAGCCCGGGACGCGTCGGGACGGCCCCGCCCCTGCCACCGGTGGGGGTCGGCGGCGAGGCGAGCCAGACGCGTCAACGCCTCCGCGACGTCCTGGGCGGTCGTGTCGATCGGTGCGAATCCGAAGCGGGCCAGATCGGGTGCTCGGAAGTCCCCGATCACCCCGTCCTCGATCGCAGCCTGGACGAAACCCCATGCCTCGGGATGCCGGAGCGAGACCTGGCTGCCCCGACGCTCGGCGTCACGGGGGGTGACGGGTTCGAACCCGTGGGGCGCGAGCAGCTCGTCGGCCCCGCGCAGGAACTCCTCGGTGAGCGAGAGCGACCGTCGGCGCAGCTCGGAACCGTCCAACCCGTCGAACCGGTCGAGGGCATGGTCGAGCGCGACGAGCGAGAGCACCGGTGGCGTGCCCGACAGGAAACTCCGGATGCCGTCGGCCGGCGCGTAGACGTCGGCCATGGCGAAGGGCTCCCGATGCCCGATCCAACCCGGGATCGGTTGCGCCGCGCCGAGGTGGCGCGCCGCCACGTAGGCGAACGCCGGCGCTCCGGGCCCGGCGGCCAGGTACTTGTACGTACACCCGACCGCGAGATCGATCCCGTCGTCGTCGAGCCGGAGTTCCATCGCGCCGACCGAGTGCGAGAGGTCGGTGAGGACGTATGAGCCGGAAGCCCGGGCCACGGCTCCGATCGCCCGCAGGTCGGCCCGCTCCCCGGATCGGTAGTCGACGTGGCAGCAGGCCACCAAGGTGCCGGCCCGTGCGGCTTCGTCCACGAGCCGGAAGCGAGGGACGACCACGACCTCGAGACCCTGCTCGCTCGCCACGGCGTCCACCAGGTAGCGGTCGGTCGGGAAGGCGCCGTCCTCGACCACGATGCGTTCGACCCCGAACCCGGCCCCGACCCGCAACAGCTTGTACCACCACACGCTCGTGCTCTCGCCCACCACCACCTGCCCGGCGGCGGCACCGATCAGACGTCCGATGCGGTCGCCGACGGTGAGCGGCAGATCCCACCACCCCTCGCTGCTCCAGCCGCCGATCAGCGAGGTCGCCCACTCGCCGTCGACGAACCTCGCCAGCCGGTCGGCCAATCCTGGCGACGGTCGTCCCAAGGAGTTGCCGTCGAGGTAGACGACCGGCGGTGACGGATTCGACTCCACCCGCGTCACGCTAGATGTTCACGATGTCGAAATCCTGATGGTCACCAGATCGCAGTGCCGGCGCGCGACGCTGACGCGATGATCCGCCGACAGCAACCCACGGCCGGCACCGTCAAGGTGATCTTCGTGGTACCGGACTCCGGGGCCCCGGTGTCGGTCGTTGGTGACTTCAACGACTGGGACGCCCTCGCCCACCCGCTCCGCAAGCGCTCCAACGGAACCCGTTCGATCGCGGTCGAGATCGCCGAGGGCAGGACAGTCCGGTTCCGCTACCTCGGACCGAACGGCTGGTTCTTCGACGACCCCGACGCCGATTCGGTCGAGCCGAACGGCTACGGGGACACCCACACGCTGCTCAGGCTCTGAGGTGACGGGCCACCCCGGGTTGCGGCCTGGCTGGCGCGGCCGTCAGCTGTAGTAGGGGCTCTCGCCGGTCTCGTGGTCGGTGACGTCCTCGACTCGTTCGATCGCCTCGACCTGCTCGACGATCATCGTCTGGACCCCGTCCAGCATCGTCATCCGGCTCATCGCACAACCGTGGCAGCCCCCACCCATCGTGAGATACGCCGTGCCGTCGGCGTCATGACCGACGAAGGTGACGAAGCCGCCGTGGGCGGCGAGCGCCGGGTTGACCGCGGTGGCGATCACCGCTTCGACCTCGGCCGAGATCTCGTCGTCGTGGACGAGGTTCGCCGGCCGCTTGGGAGCGGGCTTGTTCGGGTTCCGCAGCACGAGGCCGGTGCGGTCGTCGAAGTCCAGGGTGGCGCCCCGGAGGGAGTCGATGTCCTTGGCCGGGATGATGACCCGCAGGCCGTCATGGTTGCGGACCTCGTCGGTGAAGGCGGCCTGGGTGACGACGTCGAAACTCAGGTCGTACTCGAAGTCGGCGCCCGCCGAGCTGACGATCTCGAGCCGGAGCCCGAGTCGGTCCTGGTCCGGCTCATCGCTGCGGAGTTCCAGGAGTTTGGTGCGGGCCTCAGGCGTCAGGTCGATGATCGGTTCGCTGGCAGTCGCGGAGAGAGGACTCACGGGATCGAGGCTACCGGCGCCTCGCTAGGGTGACCAGCGTGACCGGACCTGCTCACCAACTCGACCCGCTCGACCACGTCGCATCACTGCGCACCGAGGTCGGGCGCTGCGCGGACCTCGTCGCCACCGGTGACCTCGAGGCGCCGATCGAGCACTGTCCGGGCTGGACCGTGCGTCAGCTCGTCCTCCATCTCGGCGGCGTCCATCGGTGGGCGCTGACGGCCGCGACGACCGGCACCCAGCCCGCGTCCCGGGGCGACCTGCCCGAGAGCGACTCGGCCGCGGACCTGTCGGCCTGGCTGCGCCGGGGAGGCGATGCCCTGGCCGCCGTGCTCGGCGAGCTCGATCCGGATGCACCCACGTGGCATCCGTTCCCGGTCCCCCACCGCGCCGCCGTGTGGCCCCGCCGGCAGGCGATGGAGACGATGGTTCATCGGTGGGACCTGGAACACGCGCTCGGGACCGAGACGGCGTTGGATCCGGCTCTCGCCTCCGACGGGATCGACGAGTACTTCGAGATGATGCTGCCCCGACGGCTGTCGCGCGACGAGCTCGCCGGCCCGACGACGAGCCTGCACGTGCACTGCACCGACGTGCCCGGCGAATGGCTCGCTCGGTACGAGGGTGACCGGTTGCTGGTGACCCGAGAACACGCCAAGGGCGACGCGGCGCTCCGCGGTCCGGCGGCGGCGATCTTCCTGGCGTTGTGGGGCCGGACCAGCGGTGCTTCCGGCTCCGAGATCATCGGCGACCAGGCCGCGGCGTCGGAGTGGCTCGCCCTCGGCGGGGTCTGACCGAGGCCTGGGCTCAGACCGATCCGCGAGGCATCCGCGACGCCCCACCGTCGACCTCGAGCCGTTGCCCGGTCACGTACTCGCTGAGGCTGCTGCAGAAGAAGAGCACGGCGCGTGCGACGTCCTCGGGCACACAGACCCGACCGAACGGTGAGGTGGCGGCGAGCTTGTCGAGGTCCTGCATCTCGCGATCGCCCGTCAGCGCCCGGGCGAGGCGGATGCCCATGTCCGTCTCGACCAGGCCGGGCGCCACGATGTTGACCCGGATCCCGTTGCGCAGCTCCTCCTTGGCGAGGGTCAGGGCGAGCGCCTCCATCGCCACTTTGCCCATGTTGTACGGCGCTCCGTACGCACCGAGGGAGGACGCCGCGACGGAGGAGATGAAGACGATGTCGCCACGTTCACGTCCGCGCATCGAGGGCAGCACGTGGCGGCAGAGTTGGTGCGGCCCCATGGCGTGGGTGGCGACGAGCTTCCACACCTCCTCGGCGTCGGTGTCGGCGACCGACCGCCCGCGCGAGGCGATCCCGGCGTTGCACACGAGGATGTCGATCCCACCGAAGGCCTCGGCCACCTCCGCGGCGAGGCGTTCGCAGTCCTCCGGGTCGGCGGTCGAACCCTGGAACAGCTGGGCCGTCCCGCCCGCCGCTTCGATCGTCCGTACGGTGTCGCGGGCCGAGTCCTCGTCCCGGACGTAGTTGACGGCAACGGTGGCGCCTTCTGAGGCGAGGAGCTCGCTGATGCCGCGACCGACGCCGCGACCTCCACCCGTCACCAGCGCGATTCGACCTTCGACAGAACCCATGAACGGAACCTAACGCAGGGGTTTGCCTGGATACGGACCGGGAAAGGTGCGGCGCATGACCGCAGTCGTTCGCGCGGATCGGGACGCCGGCGGCCCGATCTCTTGGCATGCCTCCGACACCGACGAGGTGTTGCGCCGGCTGGACACGTCGTCGTCGGGACTCTCCGACGACGACGCTGGGTCGCGGCTCGAGCAGTACGGAACCAACGAGCTGACCGAACGCGGTGGTACCAGCGCCGCCCAATTGATCTTCGAGCAGCTCCGAGCCGTCATGGTGCTCATCTTGATCGCGGCGTCGCTGCTCTCGCTGGCCCTCGGCAAGTACTTGGAGGCCGGGGCGATCGCAGCGATCGTCGTCCTCTTCGCCACCCTCGGATTCGTCCAGGAATACCGGGCCGAACAAGCCATCGCCGCCCTGCGCAAGATGGCCACTCCGGGCGTCCAGGTGATCCGGAACGCGAACCGGACCGAACTCGACTCGACCGAACTGGTCCCGGGCGACGTCGTCATGCTCGAAGCGGGCAACGTCGTCCCCGCCGATCTGCGGGTCCTCGAGGCGGCCAACCTGCGCATCCAGGAAGCCGCGCTCACCGGGGAGGCCGAACCGGTCGAGAAGCAGACCGGCGCGCTCGACCGCGACGTGTCGCTCGGCGACCGCACCAACCTGGCGTTCTCCGGGACCCAGGTCGTGAACGGTCGCGGCGTCGGCGTGGTGGTGGCCACGGGAATGGACACCGAACTGGGCCACATCGCCGACCTGCTCCAGGGCGTCGAGGACTCGGTGACCCCGCTCCAGGCCCGACTCGATCGGGTCGGCAAGCAGCTGGCCGCGGTCGGCGTCGCCGTTGCGTTGTTGGTGATGGGTCTCGGCGTGCTCACGGGCGAGCCGTTCGGCGAACTGGTGCTCACGGCGATCAGCGTCGCGGTGGCCGTCATCCCCGAGGGGCTGCCCGCGGTGGTGACCGTGACGCTGGCGCTCGGCGCCCAGCGCATGCTGCGGCGCGAAGCGCTCATCCGCAAGCTTCCGGCCGTCGAGACCCTCGGCTCGGTGACCGTCATCTGTTCGGACAAGACCGGCACCTTGACCCAGAACCGGATGACCGTCTCGGTCCTGGACGTCTCGGGCCGCCGACTCGACATGAGCGAGCGACCGTCGCTCGACGACGCACCGCTGGCGGCGCGGCTCGCGCTGCTCGTCGGGGTGCTGTGCAACGACGGCGAGCCGCACGGCGAGCACGGGTTCGTGGGTGACCCGACCGAGACCGCGCTGCTGGCCGCGGCCCACGAATTCGGTGTCGACCCGGTCGAGGTCCGGCGGCGCCACGGTCGGATCGCCGAGTTGCCGTTCGACTCCGAACGCAAGCGGATGAGCACCGTCCACGGACCCGTCGGCGACGACGCCCACCCCGCGTTCGCCGGCTTCCGATCGTCGGACCCGTTCGTCTCGGTCAAGGGCGCGGTCGACCGCTTGCTCGACCTGGCCACGCACGTGTTCGACGGCGAGGAGCGGCGAGCCCTCGACGACGATCAGCGAGCGAGGATCGAGCGATCGAACCAGTCGCTGGCCGAGCGCGGCAACCGCGTGCTCGGCCTTGCGTACCGCGAGGTGCGTTCGAGCGACCCGTTCGACGACGTGGAGTCGGTCGAGCGCGAGCTCACCCTCGTCGGACTGGTCGGCATCATCGACCCGCCGCGAAACGAAGCGCGCGATGCCATCGCACTCAGCCGCACCGCCGGCGTCCGCACGATCATGATCACCGGCGATCATCCGGCGACCGCCTCGGCGATCGCTCGGGAGCTGCGACTGGACGGAGACCGGGAGGTGCGTGCCGTCACGGGTGCGGAGCTGGACCGGCTCGACGATCCGTCGCTGAACGGCATCCTCGGCGAGACGTCGGTGTTCGCCCGGGTGTCCCCCACCCACAAGCTGCGCATCGTCCAGGCCCTGCGCGACCGGGGCGAGATCGTGGCGATGACCGGCGACGGAGTGAACGACGCTCCCGCCCTGAAACGCTCCGACATCGGGGTTGCGATGGGGATCACGGGAACCGACGTCTCCAAGGAAGCCGCCGACATGGTCCTGCGGGACGACAACTTCGCCACCATCGTCGCCGCCGTCGAGGAGGGGCGGGTCATCTACGACAACCTCCGACGGTTCGTGAAGTTCGCCGTCGCCGGGAACCTGGGCAAGATCCTGGTGATGGTCGGGTGGCCGGTGCTGGCGCTCGCACTCGGATGGGAGGCCGCTGGGATCGCCCTCGTGCCGCTGCAGCTGTTGTGGTTGAACCTGATGACCGACGGTCTGCTGGGCCTCTCGATGGGGTTCGAGGCCGCCGAGGACGACGTGATGGACCGGCCCCCGCACGCGCCGGGCGCCAGCATCTGGGCCGGCGGTCTCGCTCGCGACACTGCGATCGTCGGGACGGCGATCGGGTTGATCGCGCTCGGGCTCGGAGCCTGGTACTTCACCCGGGACGAGCCCGCGTGGCAGACGATGATGTTCACCAGCATCGCCGTGATGCAGATCTTCCAGACCGTCGCCGGTCGCTCCTCGACGCGGCCGGTCTGGGCTCACTCCTGGCGGACGAACCCGGCGCTCCTTCCCATCGTCGCGGGGGTGGCCGTGCTGCAACTCGCCGCGCTGTACACGCCGCTGCGGCGCTTCCTCGACGTCGAGGCGCTGTCGCTCGGCGATCTGGCGCTGTGCGCGGCCAGCGGCCTGCTCGTGTTGGTCCTGATCGAAACGCTGAAGGCACGGCGGCGTATGGCAGATTGATGCCGTGCAGGACGGCAGCAAGAAGGCGATCATCGCCGCATTCATGGCGAACCTCGGGATCGCCATCGCGAAGTTCATCGGATTCTTGATCACGGCTTCGGCGGGGCTCCTCGCCGAGGCCGTGCACTCGCTCGCCGACACCGCCAACCAGGGTCTGCTCCTGCTCGGATCGAAGCGAGCCGAGCGCGATCGCGGCGATCGCCTGTTCGGGCACGGCAACGAACGCTATTTCTGGGCCTTCATCGTCGCCCTCGTGATGTTCTCGATGGGCGGGCTGTTCGCCCTCTACGAGGGCATCCAGAAGCTTCGGGAGCCCCACGAAGCCGACAACCTGCCCGTGGCGATCGTGATCCTCGTGGCCGCCATCTTGATGGAGGGGTACTCGTTGCGCACCGCAGCCATCGAGGCCCGGCGCCACAAGCCGCCGGCGATGTCCTGGTTCCGTTTCATCCGGGCAACCCGGTCGCCGGAGCTGCCGACGGTGCTGCTCGAGGATTTCGCGGCCGAGATCGGCCTCGTCCTCGCCCTGACCGGTGTCATCGTCGCTCACGTCACCGGGGAACCGCGGTGGGACGCGGCGGGATCGATCGCCATCGGAGTGCTGCTCGTGGCGGTCGCCTTCATCCTGGCTCGGGAGATGAAGAGCCTGCTGCTCGGAGAGGCGGCGACCGCCGAGACCGCACAGGCGATCACCGAAGCGATGACCCGGTCGCCCCACGTCGTGACGGTCATCGACGTTCGGACGTTCCATGCCGGGCCGGAGGAACTCCTCGTCGCCGCCAAGGTGGAGTTCGACCGGTCGCTCAACTTCGAGCAACTCGCGCACGCCATCGACGACCTCGAAGCCCAGACCCGCGCCGCGGTCCCGATCGCCAAGGCGATGTACATCGAGCCGGACGTGTTCCGGACCAGACCTCGGTAGGCTGCGCCACAGACCAACGGGGAGCTTCGGAGGAATCGCCGGGCTGAGAGGGTGGCCGCCACCACCGACCCGAGAACCTGATCTGGGTAATGCCAGCGGAGGGACGTACGGATGCGAACCGGCATCGTGTTCATCGGGGGCGACGCCCCATCTCGAGGCCGTGATCGGCGCGTTGCCCGACGCCGACCTCGTCGTGGCGGCGGACTCCGGCTACGACCATGCCGTCGCGGCCGGCGTCGACGTCGACGTCCTCGTCGGTGATCTCGACTCGATCTCGCAGGACGGCCGCCGGCGGGCCACGGCCGACGGCATCCGCATCGAACGGCATCGGCCCGACAAGGACGAGACCGACACCGAGCTCGCGCTGCGGGCGGCGATGGACGACGGTTGCCGGCGCATCGTCGGCGTGAGTGCGGTCGGCGACCGGATCGACCATTTCCTCGCCACGGTCGCGGTCTTCGCCGGTGCCGCAGCGCAGGGCGGTACGAGCGTGACCCTCTGGGTCAGTTCCACCCGTATCGAGTTCGCCACCCCGGCGCGTTCGGTCGAGCTGCTGAGCCCGCGAGGCGCTGTTCACCGTCCTCGCCCAGGGCGGGTTCGTCGATGGTCTCGTCATCGATGGAGCCCGCTTCCCCCTCGACGGCGTGTCCCTCTCCCCCGCCTCGGCCCGCGGCATCTCCAACGTGAGTCCGCCGGGCGTGTCGACTCGAGTGTCGGTCACGGCCGGAACCGCGCTCGTCATCGTCCCGCCGACCGATGGAGGTGTCCCCCAGTGAACCGGTTCCTCGTACTCCGCCGGATGCTCCCGGCAGCCATCGCCGCCACCACGCTCGCGGCGGCGTGCGGCTCGTCGAACCCGTCGACGGAGGACACCGCCGGCGACGCGACCCCGGAATCGCTCACCCTGGTCGCCTACTCGGCGTTCGTCCGCCCGGGCCGCGCTCGACGTTCACGGCGACGACGGGCATCGACGTCCAGGTCGTCGATGCCGGCGACACCGGGACGATGGTCTCCAAAGCCGTGCTGACCGCGGGCAATCCGGAGGGTGACGTGATGTGGGGGTCGACGACGCCTCGGTCGCACGGGTGCTCGACGCCGATGTCTTCGTCGAACACCAGCCCGAGGGGCCGACGCCCTCGATCCCTCCTGATGGACTTCGCCCCGTTGTTGATCCCGGTCGACACCTCCGACGTGTGCCTCAACTACGACATCGAGTGGTACGCAGACGCCGGCATCGCGCCGCCGACCTCGTTCGATGACCTGATCGACCCGGCGTATGCGCAGGGCAGCTCGTGGTGGAGAATCCGGCGACCAGCGCCGGAGCGGCGTTCTTGTTCGCAACGATCGCCCACGCCGGCGAATCCGGTTTCGCCGAGTACTGGCAGGCGCTCGTCGACAACGACGTACAGGTGGACGAGGACTGGGACACCGCCTACTACGGCTCGTTCACCCAGGGCGGAGGCGGCGGCGATCGTCCGCTGGTCGTCAGCTACGCATCGAGCCCCCGGCCACGATCATCTACGCCGAGGACCCGAAGCCGGCCGAGCCGACCACCGGCGTCGTGACGGCGACGTGCTATCGGGGTGCGGAGTATGCGGGGATCCTGCGGGGCACCGATCACCCCGAGGCCGCCGGCATGTTGCTCGACGCCCTCGTCTCGGCCGACCTCCAGGCCGAGCTGCCGTTGACGAACTTCGTGTATCCGGCGCGGACCGACGTCGAGCTGCCAGGGTTGTTCGCCGAGTTCGCGCCCCGCCCGACCGACGCCCTCGTCCTCGATCAGCGTACGGTCGCGGCGCGCGAGTCGTGGATCGAGACGTGGACGGACACGGTCCTCCGCTGACCCGCCACGCTCCGGTGGGGCCGGACCGCCGCCGGACTCCCGGCGATCGCGTTCCTCGGCGTGTTCTTCGCCTGGCCGCTCGTCACGCTGTTCTCGACGGGTGTCACAGGTGACGGGATCCGAGCACTGTTCCAGAAACCTGCCATCCGTTCGGTGGCGTGGTTCACGCTCTGGCAGGCGATGGCCAGCACGGCACTCACCGTCGCGGTCGGGCTGATTCCCGCCTACGTCGTGGCCCGATATCGGTTCCCGGGCCGCCGGGCGTTCCTCGCCGTCGTCACGGTCCCGTTCGTCCTTCCCACCGTCGTGGTCGGCGCCGCGTTCCTCGCCCTGCTCCCCGAGTCCTGGCACCAGACCGTCGGGCGATCCTGCTCGCCCACGTCTTCTTCAACGTCGCCGTGGTGGTGCGCACCGTCGGCGGCATGTAGGGGCCAGCTCGACCGGGGCGTCGAGGAGGCAGCCCGCACGCTCGGCGCGTCGACGTGGCAGGTCGCTCGCCACATCACGCTCCCGATCCTGCGACCGGCCATCGTCGCCGCGGCCTCGATCGTGTTCTTGTTCACCTTCACGTCCTACGGCGTGGTGACCGTGCTCGGCGGACCCCGCCACCCGACGCTCGAGGTCGAGCTCTACCGACGGGCCGTCCTGCTCGGTGATCTTCCGCTGGCTGCCGCGATCGGACTCGCGCAACTCCTCGTGGTGGCCGCCCTGCTCGGCTGGTGGGGCACGCTGCAGGCCCGAGCGGGAACGGTCCGACTGCGCAGCCACGGACAACGGCCACCGGTCGGCCGGCAGCGATTCACGGTGGCGACGGTCGTCGTGATGACGACCGTCGCGCTCGGCGCCCCCGTCCTGCGACTGGTGCAGCGCTCGTTCCAGGGGCGTGACGGATGGACCCTCGCATGGTGGCGGTCGATCCTCGACGACGGCGCCGGCACGGTGTGGACGTCGCTGAGGTTCGCGGTGCTCGCTGCGCTCGTCGCGACCGCGATCGGGTTGGCCGCGGCGACCGCGGTGTCGACGAGCGGACGCCTCGCTCGACTCCTCGACTCGGGGCTCATGCTCCCGCTCGGTACGTCGGCCGTCACACTCGGGTTCGGCATCCTGATCACCTTCGATCACGATCCGGTCGACTTCCGGGCGTCGTGGTTCGTGATCCCGATCGCCCACGCGCTGGTCGGCATTCCGTTCGTGGTGCGGATCGTCGCTCCCGTGTTGCGCTCGATCGACCCGAAGCTGCGCGAGGCGGCCGCCGTGCTCGGCGCGTCGCCGTTCCGGGTCTGGTGGGAAGTGGACCGCCGGATCATCCAGCGACCGGCCGCCGCCGGCGCCGGGTTCGCGATGGCGGTGTCGCTCGGGGAGTTCGGCGCGACCTCGTTCCTGACCCGACGCGGTTCGCGAACGATCCCGATCGAGATCGCCGACGCCCTCTCCCGACCCGGCGCGGCGTCGTTCGGGCGCGGCACCGCGTTGGCGTCGCTGCTGCTCGTGCTGTCGGCGGTCGTGGTCCTGCTCGTCGACCGCCTCGCACCCGACGGACGCTCCTGGTGAGCCTCTCGATCGAGGACGTGTCGGTCCGGTTCGGTGATCGTGTGATCCTGGATCGTTGCTCGATCGAGGTCGCCGAGCACCAGATCGTCGCGGTACTGGGGCCGAGCGGCGTCGGCAAGTCGACGTTGTTGCGCGTCGTGGCCGGGCTCCAGGTTCCCGACGCGGGCAGGGTCTCCTGGCGCGGTCGGGATCTCGCCCAGGTTCCGGTGCACCGCCGCCGGATCGGGATGGTGTTCCAGGACGAGCAGCTCTTCCCCCACCTCGACGTGGCGGCCAACATCGGCTTCGGATTGCGCATGGCCGGCGCGCGCCGCGGCGAGATCTCGGCCCGGGTAGACAAGCTGCTGGAACTGGTGGGGTTGCCCGGCTTCCAGCCGCGCGACGTGGCGGCGTTGTCCGGCGGCGAGGCCAAGCGGGTGGCGCTGGCGCGCTCGCTCGCACCGCGCCCCGAGGTGCTCCTCCTCGACGAGCCGCTGACCGGCCTGGATCGCGAGCTCCATGATCGTCTGACGGGTGAGATCCGCCGTATTCTCACCGCAACCGGGACGACGGCGTTGCTCGTCACCCACGACCACGAAGAAGCGGGCACCATTGCCGACCGAACCGTCACCTTGGGCCGAGCGACCGATCCGGACGATCTCGGCGCTGGACACCCATGAACTCCGGTTGCGGGTCCTGAGGAACGGGACCCCTACCCGGGAGGTCACCTACCCCCAGGACGAGCTTCCCGGAACGGTGCACCTCGGCGTGTATGACGCCGCTGGTGAACTCGTCGGCGTGGCCAGCTGGGCCATCGAGAGCTGGCCCGGCCGTCCCGCGGCCGCCGCGGTCCGATTGCGAGGAATGGCCGTCGACACCACGCTGCAGGGCGGCGGATACGGCGCCGCCCTCGTCGCCGCGGGCGTCGAATGGGCCGAGGATCGCGGCGCCGACCTCGTGTGGGCCACCGCGCGTGATGCCGTACTCGGGTTCTACGAGCGGTGCGGGTTCCACGTCGAGGGCGACGGCTTCATCGACGAGGCAACGGCGCTTCCCCACCACACCGTCGTCCGGGAGCTCTGACCCCGGACGAACGATCGAGTTTGCCGGACGGGCGGCGCTCGGGCACACCTCGTCGCCATGCCGGTCGACCCCACGCTCGCCCGACGACTGCAGGAGGCGGCCGCGCTGCGCGCCCGTGCCCGCGTCGCTCGGCGCACCGCCTCGTCCCTCGACGGCGGGTTGGTGCACCGGCTCCACCTCCGCAGCGGGCCCGGGACCTGGCTGGGACCGGCGGCGGACGCGTTCGACGAGGCGCTGAGCCGAGCGGTGTTCGACGTGCGCAACGCAGCTGACGACCTCGTCGAAGCGGCTGCTCAGCTCGAACGGCGCGCCGCCGCTGGAGCACGAATGAGCCGCTACCTCGCCGTCGATCCGCTGCGGGTCGAATTGCTGCTGGCTCGGTTGGAAGCGACGCTCGACGAGCTGGGCAGCCTGCGTCCAGCAGAGCCGGCGGCGCGGGAGGCCGGCCCCGCGATCCGTCACGCAGCCTGGGTGCTGGAGCCATGGACCGGGCACCTTCGCGCGATCCTCGCCGACGAGTCGCTGACCGGCGCCTGGTGCGGATGGCGGCTGGCGTCGACTCTCGACCGCGTTTCGGTGCTCGTCGCGATCGATTCCGGGCCCGAGACCACGATCGCGATGCTCGAGACGCTGGCCCGAGTCCTTCGATCGGGGCCTCGCGTGTTGACCGAGCCCAACCCCGAGACGCAGCAGGCCCTGCGGCGGATCGAGCTGCTCGGTGCCGCCCTGCCCTCGCTCCTTCGCGACGACCCGACGTGGGCGTCCGCCCTGCTGACCGTCGACCCCTACGTCACGGCCCGATTGATCGCTGCCGCCGCCGCGGAGGCGGATCCCGACGAGCTGGCCTCCCTCGTGCCCTACGCCGCCGATGCCGTGCATCGTCTGTCCGCGCCCGATCCCGTCACGACGGTCGACGTCTACCTCCGCGAAGGCAACGCACGACTCCTCGCCGCCTTCGCCGAGCATCCTGCTGCCGCGCGCTCGCTGACGGTGTCCGTGGACCGGGCCGATCTGCGCCGGTTGCTCTGCGGGATCGACCAGGATCTGGCCGGTCGGTTCCTGCTCGCCACGCTCGACGGGGCGACGCCATCGGAGTACGCACCGTCGGCGGGCGCGGTCATCGGAGCGCTGGGCACCGGCCGCTGGGAACGAGGCGACCAGCGCGGCGAGCCGTGGCGTCCAGACGGACCCGACGAGGACGCCACGGCCGAGCTGGCGGCGGCGACGGTTCCCCTGATCGGCGACGCCGTGCCATCGCAGCTCGGGAGCTACCTCGCGCCCATGCTCGGATCGCTCCTCGTCGACGACACCTCCCTCGGGGTCCCCGGCGCAGGGTCACACCCGATCCCTGCCGACCTCTCGGCCATCGATCGGGTCCTCAGGTTGGCGATGCTCGACCCCGTCCAGGCCGACGTGCTCCGCACTGCGGCTTCGCTTCCCGTCGAGGCCGCCGCCGCGGCGGGCGACCTCGCGGCGCTTCACCGCGCCGCCTTCGTCGCTGCCGCCCTCGAAGCCGAGGATCGGGCCGCTCGGCTCCACCAGCTCCGGGAGGAGGTCGCCTCGAACGAGGGGCAGGAACGAGCGGTCGACACCCTCGTCGGCGTGCTGCCCCTGCCGAGCATGGTGAAGTCGGGCGTCCGCAAGGCCACCGATTTCGCCTTCGCCTCCGAGGATCCCGAGGAGCTCCGCCGGCGTGAGCCGGTCGCCACGCACGCCGTGGCGACGAGTATCGGGCTCGCGGCCGTCGCCGGTGCAGCGACGGCGCGGGGATTGGCGATCGACGCCTTCCCGGTGGCGCCGGATCCCGACGAGCTCGAGGCGTACGCCGACGACCAGGGCTCCGGTGTCGGCCGGGTCACCGCCGACGCGGCGACGGAGGTCGACGCGTGGATGGACGAGCAGCACCTCGATCCGACCGATCGGGTCGCGCTCGCTGCGGTGTTCGACGAGGCGGTCGACGCCGCGCTACGGGGTGCCACGACTCGCACGCCCTGAGCGCGGCCCGGCGGGCGCGTCACTGCCAGGCGGGCGGAACCGGCAACCCCTCGCCGTGCAGGCGACCGAACATCCACCACAACCGCATTCCCGGCGTGAGCCCGAGGACCGCCGCCGGCCACTCGGTCATCCCCATGGGCAGCCTGCTCTTCACGACCATCTCCAGGGCGCGCAGCTCGGTCCGCACGAAGTCGCTCGGCCACTCGTCCGGGGTGTACCCGAGGCCGAGGTCGCTGTGGTGGACGATCACCTCGCGCCGTCGGCGCTCGGGGACCTCGATCATCGCGATCGGACCTCGGGCCGTGAGACCGCTCCCGGCCCAGTCCGCCTCGGCGAGGGCCGCGTAGAGACGATCGACCGCCTGGCGCAGATCGGCCGACAACTCCTCGGCCGATCGACCGGCGCCGGCGTCGATGTCGGCCTGGCGCGACTCGACGCTCTCGTACATCGGCCACTGCTCGCCCACTGCGGTGCCCCGAGCCACGTTCCGGAACCCGTCGGCGTTGCGGGCGAGGTGGGTGACGACGTGACCGATCGTCCAGCCGTCCAGCACACTCGGAGCCCCAGGATCACCACCGGCCCGTGACCACCGCTCGAGACGATCGAGCAACTCCTGGTCGGCCGCCCTGGCGGCGGCGATGGCGGCGTCCGGTCGGGAGGTCGTCTCGCTCATCGTCGCACCGTACCTTTTACGAGATCCTCACCCACAGGGGGTTCAGCAACCGCCCGAACGTGGCAGCCTCGGCCCATGCAACTCGGAATGGTCGGACTCGGTCGGATGGGGGCCAACATGGTCCGCCGCCTCATGCCAGCAGGACACTCGTGCGTCGTGCACGACGTCTCGCCCGACGCTGTGGCGTCGCTGCAGGCGGAGGGAGCCACCGGAGCCGCCTCGCTCGTCGAGCTCGTCGAGGCCCTGGAAACTCCCCGCAACGTATGGCTGATGGTGCCCGCGGCGTTCGTCGACTCCGTCGTCGACGAACTCGCCCCGCTCCTGGATCCGGGGGACACGATCATCGACGGCGGCAACTCGTGGTACCGCGACGATCTGGCTCGTTCGGCCCGGCTCACCGGCTCCGAGATCCACTACCTGGACGTGGGGACGAGCGGCGGGATCCACGGGTTGGAGCGTGGCTATTGCCTGATGATCGGCGGCGACACCGACGCCGTCGACCGGCTCGCTCCGGTGTTCGACACCCTCGCCCCCGGCACCGGCGACGCCGAGCGCACCCCCGGCCGCAGCGGCGACCCGATCACGGCCGAGCGCGGTTGGCTGCACTGCGGCCCCTCGGGTGCCGGCCACTTCGTCAAGATGGTCCACAACGGCATCGAGTACGGGGTGATGGCCGCCTACGCCGAAGGACTCAACGTCCTCGCCAAGGCCGACATCGGCTCGGACCGTCACACCAACGACGCCGAGACCGCGCCCCTCGCCGACCCGCACCTCTACCAGTACGACTTCGATCTGGCCCAGATCACCGAGGTCTGGCGGCGGGGCTCCGTCATCGCCTCGTGGCTCCTCGACCTGACCGCAGCCGCGTTCGTCGCCGACCCCGAGCTGGACGGATTCGCCGGATCGGTCAGCGACTCCGGCGAGGGACGCTGGACCGTGCTCGCCGCGGTCGACGAGGGCGTCCCGGTCCCGACGTTGTCGTCGGCGTTGTTCTCCCGCTTCGAGTCCCGCGGGCGAGCCGACGTCGCGAACAAGGTGCTGTCCGCCATGAGAGCTCAGTTCGGCGGACACGCCGAGCGGAAGGAGTCGACCCGATGACCCCGCAACCCAACTCCGACGCCCTGGTCATGTTCGGGGCGACCGGCGACCTCGCCAAGAAGAAGCTCTTCCCGGCGCTGTACTTCCTGGAGTTCCACGGACACCTCGACGTCCCCGTGATCGGCGTGGCTCGCAGCGAGTGGAGCGACGACGAGTTCAAGGAGCACGCCCGGGAGTCGATCGACACCCACGTCGACGACCCGGATCCCGACGTGATCGACCGGCTCTGCAAGCGGCTCGATCTCGTCCAGGGTGACTACGCCGACGACTCCACCTGGGACGGACTGGCGAGCACCCTCGATGCCACGGGCTCCCGTCACGCCGTTTTCTACATGGCGATCCCGCCGTCGGCCTTCCCGATGGTGGTCGAAGCGCTCGCCAAGCGCGGGCTCAACGACCGGGGCCGCATCGTGGTCGAGAAGCCGTTCGGCCGTGACCTCGCCTCGGCGCAGGATCTCAACCGGACGCTCCACGAGGCCTTCCCCGAGGACCGCATCTTCCGGATCGACCACTATCTCGGCAAGGAGAGCGTCGAGGACCTGATGGTGTTCCGGTTCTCCAACGCCCTGCTCGAACCGGTGTGGAACCGGCGCTACGTGCGCAGCGTGCAGATCACCATGGCCGAGAACTTCACGGTCGAGGGCCGCGGTGCGTTCTACGACGGGGTCGGAGCGATTCGCGACGTCGTGCAGAACCACCTGATGCAGGTCGTCGCCCTGCTGGCGATGGAACCGCCCGTCGGTCCGGACAGCAAGCATCTCCAGGACGAGAAGGCCAAGGTCTTCTCGGCCATGCAACCCATCTCGTGTCAGCACCTCGTGCGTGGCCAGTACCGCGGCTACCTCGACGAGGACGGGGTGGCCGAGGGCTCCCACGTCGAGACGTTCGCCGCGATGCGCCTGGAGATCGACTCCTGGCGCTGGGCGGGGGTGCCGTTCTACGTCCGGACCGGCAAGGGCCTTCCCGTCACGTCCACCGAAGCGGTCGTCGAGTTCCACGAGCCACCTCGGCTGTTGTTCGACGAAGCGGGCGGACCCACCCCGAGCCGGAACCAGGTGCGCTTCCGGCTGAACCAGAAAGATGGCGTGACCTTCCGGCTGCAGGCCAAGACCCCCGGCGCCGAGCTCGACTCCCAGGACGTCGACATCTCGGTCGACTTCGCCGCCGCCCTCGGCGACCGGCGTGAGGCCTACGAACGTCTGCTCGGCGACGCCCTCGACGGCAGCCCGCGCCGATTCGCTCGACAAGACGTCGTCGAGCTGACCTGGGGCATCGTCCAACCTGCACTCGACGACCCAGGGCCCGTGTACCCGTACGAACTCGGGACCTGGAGCCCGGTGGAAGCGGACCGGGTACTCCGAGCCGGCGACCGCTGGATCGAGCCAGAATGACCCGATGAGGTCTCGCGTCTCGTCGCTCGCCACCACGCTCGTGCTCGTCGTGATCCTCGCCGCATGCGGGAGCGACGGTGAGCCGGCGACGTCGCCGTTGGTCACCGACCCTGCCACCGCCGCGTACTGCGACCTGGCGTCGAACGCCGGCGAGGAACTCACGACCTCCTTCATCACCGCGACCGAGAGCCCGGTCCGCGATGACGTCGAGGCGGCCTTCGGCCGCATCGTGGACCTCTCCCCGCGTTTCGCCGCCGCCGCGCCGGGCACCGAGTTGCAGTCGGCGTGGCAGGACTTCAACGAGTGGTACGGGACCTGGTACCTCGAACTCGTCGATGCCGACTTCGATTTCGTGATGATCCCGATCGACGCTCGAGACGACCTGGAGCGCCGGGGCAAGCTCCTCGTCGACCAGGCCAAGGTCATCGACCGGTCGTGGCACGACCTGTGCGGGCTGTCGATCACGTTCCCCTGAACGCGCTTGGAGAACGGGGTGGCTCCGCCCCACACTTGACGGGTGAACGCCGCCGCTGCCGACATCCGAATTCCCACCGAATTGCTCCCCGCCGACGGCCGGTTCGGCTGTGGTCCGTCTCGCGTCGCTCCCGACGCGGTCGCCGCCCTCCAGGCAGTCGCCGGCTCGTTGCTCGGGACCTCACATCGCAAGGCACCGGTCAAGAACCTCGTCGGCTCGGTTCGCAGCGGGCTGTCCGTGCTGTTCGGTCTTCCCGACGGCTGGGAGATCGTGCTCGGGAACAGCGGATCCACCGTGTTCTGGGGCGCGGCCACCTTCGGCCTGATCGAGCAGCGTTCACAGCACCTCGTCTTCGGTGAGTTCTCGTCAAGTTCGCCGAGGCGGCCACCGCCGCACCGCACCTCCTCGACCCGACCGTGATCCGGACCGAGCCCGGGAGTCACCCCGAGTGCGTCGCGGAGACCGGCGTCGATCTCTATGCGATGACGCACAACGAGACCTCGACCGGGGTCTCGATGCCGCTCGTGCGGCCCGCAGGTGCCGACGACGACGCCCTCGTCGCCGTGGACGCGACCTCCGGTGCCGGCGGGCTCGCCTGGTCCCCGGCCGAGGTCGACGTGTACTACTTCGCCCCGCAGAAGTGCTTCGCCTCCGACGGCGGCTTGTGGGTCGCGGCGTGCTCCCCGGCGGCGGTCGACCGCATCCGGCGGATCGCGTCGTCGGATCGATGGATCCCGGCGTCGATCGACCTCGGAATCGCGTTGTCGAACAGCGTGCAGAACCAGACCTACAACACGCCTGCTGTTGCCACCCTGTTCCTGCTCAACCATCAGATCGAGTGGATGCTCGAGCACGGTGGCCTCGAGTTCACCACGGCGCGCAGCGCCGAGTCCGCCCGGATCATGTACACCTGGGCCGAATCTCGGCCGTGGGCGACGCCGTTCGTCGAGGACCCGGCGATGCGCTCGAACGTGGTGGCCACCATCGATCTCGATGGCGTCGAGGCCGATGACGTCAACGCCGCGCTGCGGGCCAACGGGATCGTGGACACCGACTCGTACCGGAAGCTCGGCCGGAATCAGCTGCGGATCGGCATGTTCCCCGCCGTCCCGCCCTCGGACGTGGAGGCCCTGACACAGTGCATCGACCACGTCGTGGGCAGACTGGTCGGGTGAGCGAACTCGAGTGGGTCACGCCGGACATCGAACTCCGGGCGCCGGTCATGGTGCTGGCGCTCGAAGGGCTGTTCGACGCGGCCGAGGCGGCCACCAACGCCCTGACCTGGCTCCAGACGAACCGGCCGGTCGAAACGGTCGCCGCGGTGGACCCGGACGGGTTCTTCGACTTCGCGACGAATCGGCCCACCGTCTCGATCGTCGACGGGCGCCGGGTGCTCGGTTGGCAGCAGAACGAGTTCGTGGCGCTGCGTGACTCGGCCGCCCAACACGACCTGGTCGTGCTCCACGGCATCGAACCCGACGTCCGCTGGCAGACCTTCGTCGACCTCGTCGTCGAGGTGATCGAACGAACCGGATGCGAGTTCGTGGCCACGGTCGGCGCCTTCCCGGAACCCGTGCCGCACACCCGGACACCGTTCGTGTTCGGTAGCACCTCCAACTCGGCCCTGGCTGCTCGTCTCGGACTCTCTCGTCCCCAGTACCAGGGGCCCACCGGGATCGTCGGCGTGCTCACCCAACGCCTCGACAGCATGGGGTTGCCCACGGTCGCACTGCGGGTGGGGGTTCCCCACTACCTGACCAACGCTCGCCATCCCCGATCGACACTCGCCCTACTGCGCCACCTGGAACACGTGCTCGGGTTCCCGACCCATCACGAGCTGCTGGAGGACGAGGTCCAGCAGTGGCAGGCCCTGCACGACCGAGCCGTCGGGACCGACGCCCAGGCCGAAGCGTTCGTGCGGATGCTCGAAGACGAGTTCGACCGCCGGGCCGAGGCCATGGTCACCAGCGGTGAAGACCTCGGCCGGGCGTTCGAGGAGTTCCTCCGCGAGCACCGTGGAGACGGCGACGCGGAGGATCCCGAAGCTCCCTGACCTCGGTCTCAGGCGATGGCGGCGAATCCCTGCTCGAGGTCGGCGAGGATGTCGTCGATCGTCTCGATGCCGACCGAGAGGCGGATGAGCCCGGGGAACACGCCCGAGGAGTTCTGCTCGTCCTCTGACAGCTGGCTGTGGGTGGTCGACGCGGGATGGATGGCGAGGCTGCGAACGTCGCCGATGTTGGCGACGTGGCTGTGGAGGGTCAGCGCCTCGGTGAACTGCTGGCCCGCCTCCTTGCCGCCCTTCAGCACGAACGCCAGCACCGAGCCGTAGCCCTTCCCGCCGCCGTACCGGGTGGCCCGCTCGTGCCACGGGCTCGACGGCAGGCCGGCATACGCCACCGACTCGACCTCGTCTCGCCCCTCGAGGAACTCGGCCACCCGGTGGGCGTTGGCGAAGTGCCGCTCCATGCGGAGGCTGAGCGTCTCGATGCCCTGCAGGATCAAGAAGGCGTTGAACGGCGAGATCGCCATGCCGAGATCGCGCAGCATCTGGACGCGCGCCTTGAGGATCATCGAGCCGTGGCCGAGCGCCGGCCAGTAGGCCAGACCGTGATACGACGGATCGGGTTCGGTGAAGTTGGCGAAGCGGCCGCTGGCCCCGTAGTCGAACGTGCCGGCGTCGGTGATCGAGCCGGCGACCGAGGTGCCGTGACCGCCCATGAACTTGGTGAGCGAATGCAGCACGATGTCGGCGCCCCACTCGATCGGCCGGATCAGATACGGGGTGGCGACGGTGTTGTCGACCATCAACGGGATGCCATGGTCGTGGGCCACCTTGGAGACGCCTTCGATGTCGAAGATGTCGTTCTTCGGGTTGGCCAGGGTCTCGCCGAAGCAGACCTTGGTGTTCGGGCGGATCGCCGACTTCCACTGCTCGAGGTCGTGGGGATCCTCGACAAAGGACACCTCGATGCCCAGCTTGGGCAGGGTGTAGTGGAGCAGGTTGTAGGTCCCGCCGTACAGCGACGGCGAGGCGACGATGTGATCACCGGCCTCGCAGAGGGTCAAGATGGCGAGGGTCTCGGCCGACTGGCCGGAGGAGACGACCAGCGTGCCGGGCAGCCCGACCGCCGTGGTGCAGCCACCTTCGAGCGAGTTGACCCGGGTCTCGAGCACCGCCTGGGTCGGGTTCATGATCCGGGTGTAGATGTTGCCGATCTCGGCCAGCGCGAACAGGTTGGCGGCGTGGGCCGAATCCCGGAACTGGTAGCTGGTGGTCTGGTAGATCGGCACCGCGCGGGCGCCCGTCGTCGGATCGGGCTCCCCCCCGGCATGGATCTGGCGCGTCTCGAATCCCCACTGATCGCTCATGGGGGCGAGACGATACGACCCCGAAACCCGACCAGACAAGTCGGATTTCGGGGTCGTGGTTCGGGGCCTGGTGGCGGTCAGCCGCCAGAGGCGTCGGCGACCTTGGTCTTGCCGGCCGAGATCCAAGGCATCATCGAGCGCAATTGCGACCCGACGACCTCGATCGGATGCTCGCGACCGGCCTGCTGCAGGGCGGCGAAGTTCTTGCGGCCGCTCTCGGACTCGGCGATCCACTCCTCGGCGAACTTGCCCGAGGTGATCTCGTCGAGCACTCGCTTCATCTCCGCCTTGGTCTCGGCGGTGATGATGCGCGGGCCACGGGTCACGTCGCCGTACTCCGCGGTGTCGGAGATCGAGTACCGCATCCCGGCGATGCCCTCTTCGTACATCAGGTCGACGATCAGCTTCACCTCGTGGAGGCACTCGAAGTAGGCCATCTCGGGCTGATAGCCCGCCTCGACGAGGGTCTCGAACCCGGCCTGGACCAACGACGTCAGGCCACCGCACAGCACGACCTGCTCGCCGAACAGGTCGGTCTCGGTCTCCTCGGAGAAGGTCGTCTCGATGACCCCGGCGCGAGCGCCGCCGATGGCGTCGGCGTAGGACAGGGCGAGGTCCTTGGCCGAACCGGTCGCGTCCTGGTGCACGGCGATGAGCGCCGGCACGCCGCCGCCCTCGGTGTAGGTCCGGCGCACGAGGTGCCCTGGCCCTTCGGGGCGATCATGATCACGTCGACGCTCGCCGGCGGGACGATCCGGCCGAACCGGATGTTGAAACCGTGAGCGAAGGCGAGGGCGTCGCCGTCGTTCAGGTTCGGGGCGATGAACTCGTCGTAGGTCGCCTTCTGCTCCGTGTCGGGCATCGTCAGCATGATGACGTCGGCCCACGCCGAGGCGTCCCCGAGCGACATCGTCGTCAGGCCGGCGTTCTCGGCCTTGGCCTTCGACGACGAGCCGTCGCGCAGGCCGACGACGACCTCGACACCCGACTCCTTCAGGTTCAGCGCATGGGCGTGGCCCTGGGAGCCGTAGCCGATGATCGCCACCTTGCGGCCGCGGATGATCGACCCGTCGGCGTCAGCTTCGTAATACACCTTGGCAGCCATGATCAGCTGGCCCTTCCTCTCACGGGTCGCGAAGCGCGCCCACTTGCTCGTTCCAATCGGGGGAGCGCGACCCTGCCGGTGCGCTGGAGCTCCACGATGCCATAGCCGCGGAGCAACTCCTCAAAATCGTCCAGCTTCGAGGGGTGCCCCTCGAGCGACACCGTCAAGGCGTCGGCGCCGACGGCGAGGACCTTGCCTTCGAAGATCCGGGCCAGCTCGACGATCTGGGCCCGCAACTCGGCGGGCGCCTTCAGCGTGGCCAGCAGCAGCTCGCGCTCCACCGAGGTGCGCGGGTCGAGCTCGCTGATCTTGACCACGTCGATCAGCTTGAAGAGTTGTTTGGTGATCTGCTCCAGCGGGGTCGACTCGATGTCGACGACGATGGTGATCCGGCTGAAGCGCTCGTCCTCGGTCGGAGCGACGGCGAGGCTGAAGATGTTGTAGGCCCGGCGGGCGAACAGCGAGGCCACCCGGGCCAGGACACCGGCTCGGTTCTCGACCAGGACCGACAGGATGTGGTGCGTCGGTCGGGGTTGGGCGGGCAGGACGGTCACTTCAGGCCTCCACGGTTCGCGGTCTGGAAGTCGGGCAGGACGAGGTCGTCGTTGGTCGCCCCGGCGGGAACCATCGGGAACACCTTCTCGCGAGCGTCGGTCCGGAATTCGATCACGACCGTGCGATCGTTGATCGAGTTGGCCTTCTCGATGGCCGGTGCGACCTCCTCGGGCGACTCGACGCGGATGCCGACACACCCCATGGCCTCGGCCCACTTCACGAAGTCGGGCAGATCCGGCGAGAGGTACACCTCGCTGTAGCGCTCGTCGTAGAACATCTCCTGCCACTGACGCACCATGCCGAGGTAGGAGTTGTTCAAGATGGCGACCTTGATGGGGATCCGTTCCACCGAGGCGGTCACGAGCTCCTGGGCGGTCATCTGGAAACAACCGTCACCGTCGATGGCCCACACGGTGGCGTCGGGCCGGCCGGCCTTGGCCCCGATGGCGGCCGGGATCGAGAAGCCCATCGTGCCGAGGCCACCGGAGTTCACCCACGTGTAGGGCTGGTCGAAGTGCCAGTACTGCGACGACCACATCTGGTGCTGGCCGACGCCGGACACGAGGATCGTGTTCTCGGGGGCGAGGTCGCGCAACTGCTCCAGGCAGAACTGGGGCTTGAGCGCCTCGCCCGGCAGCGACGCCTCGTAGGCCAGGGGAACTGCTCACGCCAGCCCGAGACCCGGCTCTTCCACGCCGAGGTGTCGGCCTGGGTCGACCCGGTGGCGAGGAGGGCTTTGATCTCCTTGATGATCTCGGGGATCACCTGGCCGAGATCGCCGACGATCGGGACGTCGGGACGACGGACCTTGCCCTGCTCGGCCGGATCGATGTCGACGTGGATGATCTTGGCTTCGGGGGCGAAGCCGTCGAGGCGGCCGGTGATCCGGTCGTCGAAGCGGGCCCCGAGCGTGATGAGCAGGTCGCTCTTCTGCATCGCCGTGGTGGCGGTCGCGGTGCCGTGCATGCCGGGCATCCCGAGGCAGAGCGGATGCGAATCCGGGGAAGCCTCGCGCGCCATGAGCGTGGTGACGACGTGGATGTCGGTCAGTTCGCAGAGCTCGCCACCGCCTCGGCGGCGCAGACGCCCTAAGCACACCGCCGCCGATGTAGAGCAGCGGGCGCTCGGAGGCGAGGATCATCTTCGCCGCCTCCTTGATCATGCGGGTGGCCCTTGGTGTTGGGGCGGTAGCCCGGGAGGGACTCGACGACCTCGGCGTCGGTCGGCCAGTACCTCCATCTCCTGCACGAGGACGTCTTTGGGGACGTCGACGAGGACCGGGCCGGGACGGCCGGTCGTGGCGATGTGGAACGCCTGGCGGACGATCATCCGGATGTCCTCGGCCCGCATGACCAGCTCGTTGTGCTTGGTGACGCTGCGGGTGATCCCGACGGTGTCGCACTCCTGGAAGGCGTCGGTTCCGATCGCCGTGGAGGCCACCTGGCCGGTGATGCACACCATCGGCACCGAGTCGAAGTGCGCGTCGCACAGCGGGTGACCATGTTGGTCGCCGCCGGGCCCTCGTCACGACCGCGACCCCGGGACGGCCGGTGACGTGCGCGTACCCTCGGCCATGTGCCGGCACCCTGCTCGTGGCGAACGAGCACGTGGCGGATGGGCGAGTCGAGCAGCGGATCGTAGGCCGGGAGGATGGCGCCGCCGGGCAGGCCGAACACGGTCTCGACGTCCTCCATCTCGGGCTCTTGATGAGGGCTTGGGCCCCGGTGAGTTCCATGATCGCTCCCTCGTCGAGGACGGGTGAAAAGTCTGCCGGAAAAGCAAGCGACCTCCCGCTGGGGAGGTCGAACAGACGCGCGGCGAGTTGTCGCCGGGCGTCCTAGGAGATGAGTACGAGCCGCAGGGTCGAAGACATCGGCATGGAGTCTGTCAGGCGCGGGCAGACGGCAACTCCGTTCGGAATCCGTCAAGTTCTCTGCTGCCGGTCATTGTTCGTTCAAGGAAGGGTCCTCTCGTGTGGATTCCGACGCTCGGCAGCGTGGGTACCGGGCATGCGAGGTGCGAGAGCGAGTTGGGTCACCGTCTCCGCGACGGTGACGGCCATGGTGACGACGTTGGTTGCGGGGGCCGTGGTGTCGGCTCCGGGAGCGTCGGCGAACAGCGATCCGGCCACGGAGGCGCCACAGGCGGTCTTCGCCGCGGCGACGACCGGCGAGGCGGCGATCGAGAATCTCGGTGACGGGCTCGAGGAGGCCGCGGCGGAGCTCGGTCTGGCACCGGACGAGCTCGAGCAGCGGTTGCGTTCGGACGAGGATCTGTCGCTCGACGTGACCGGTCGACTGGTCTTCAGCGACCGAGAACTCCTCGTCGATGCGGTCCCCGATCCGGGCACCGCCTCCGGTCTCGACGTCAGCGCCGCCAGCGCGCCACCCACGTTGGACCTCGCCCAGACCTTCCTCCTGCACAGCAACCCGGGCTCCAAGCGGGTGATCTACCTCGATTTCGACGGTCACACGGTGACCGGCACCGGGTGGAACACCGGGTACGCGGCCCAGATCGGATCGAGTTGGGACGCGGCCGGGATCGACCTCGACGCCGATCCCCTGACGTTCAGCGACGCCGAAAAGACCCTCATCCAGTACACGTGGATGCGGATGGCCGAGGACTACGCCCCGTTCGACGTCGACGTGACGACGGAGGAGCCGGCTCCCGAGGCGATCGATCGGACCGACGCCTCCGACGACGAGTTCGGCACCCGGGTCGTCATCACCCCCTCGACCGGGATCAAGTCGGTGTGCGGATGTGGCGGCATCGCCTACGTCGGCGCGTTCGACTCCACCACGAACCACGCCGCCCTCCAACCGGCGTTCGTCTTCATCGCCGACAACGCGAAGAACATCGCCGAGGCGGGCTCGCACGAGGTCGGGCACAACCTGGGGCTGAGCCACGATGGCCAGAAGACGAACCCGGTCACCGGCTACTACAGCGGGCATGCCGACTGGGCCCCCATCATGGGCGTTGGCTACTACAAGGAAGTCACCCAGTTCAGCAAGGGTGAGTACACGAAGGCGAACAACAAAGAGGACGACTTCGCCGTGATCCAGTCCAACGGGCTGCGCCTGCGCGACGACGAGGCCGGCGGCAAGACCAAGGATGCGGCCTTCCTCGGCGGCGACCTCCCGATCGAACAGGTCGGCT
The DNA here is from genome assembly GCA_041394645.1 of Ilumatobacteraceae bacterium. Lineage (GTDB taxonomy): Bacteria > Actinomycetota > Acidimicrobiia > Acidimicrobiales > Ilumatobacteraceae > JAWKHV01. The sequence goes on from JAWKHV010000004.1 coordinate 247,041, forward strand.
TCATCACCGACCGCAAGGACGTGGACGTCTATCGCTTCAACGCCGGGAGCGGATCGTTGACGGTCGACGTGGCGGCGGCACAACTCGGTGCGAATCTCGACGTGCAGGTGGACCTGTTCCCGATGAAGGGCAAGAAGCTCGAGAAGAAGCTGAATCCCACCGACTCGATGGGTGCCGGCGGCACCTACACCGTCACCGAGGGCACGTACTACCTGGCGATCCGGGGCGGAAAGACCGGATCCGGGAGCAAGGCCTACAGCAACTACGGCAGCGTCGGGGCGTACACCATCACGATCACCGGCGAGGACTTCACCGAGGCGGTGGACAACAAGGCACCGAAGGCCAAGGTCAGCCTGCCGTCGGCGACCATCGGGGTCGGGCCGATCACCTTGAGCGACGCCGGGTCCTACGACCTCGACGGTGACATCGCCTCGACGTCGTGGACGGTCGACGGGATCGGCGACTCGACCGGCCGAACGTCCACGATCACGGTCAGCGAGGTCGGGACCTACACCGGGGTGATGACGGTGACCGACACCCGGGGCGCCACGGCGGAGAAGAAGTTCAAGTTCAAGACGCTGCCCGCGATCACCGTCGACACGATCACGCCGACGGTGCAGAGCATCAAGGGCAAGAACTACGCCTCGGCCACCGTGCGGGTGGTGGACGCGAACGGCGACCCGGTCTCCGGAGTGAAGGTGTCACTCAAGTGGACGGGAACCGGCAAGAAGTCCGGCTCCGGGACGACCGGTGCGGACGGGACGGTCCTGATCAAGGGGCCGAAGCTGGGCGACAGCGGCGGAGCGTTCGACGTGAACGTCACCAAGGTCCGCTCCAAGACCCACGCCTACAACGGTGAGCTGACCGGCGACGTCACGTCGGTGACCTCCGTCCAGCAGAACTGCTGAGTCATTCCGAGAGCTGGCCACCGATCCCGCACACGTCCTGGAGATAGGCGTCGATCCGGAGCGACGACTCCTGGAGTGCGGGATCGTTCATCGAGGTGGCCAGCTCGGGGTCGCTCGAGATCCGCTCGTTGAACGCGGCCGGATCCCAGTCGACCTCGGCGTAGACCTCGCCCACCCGGGAGAGCGCATCGGACATCGACTGGAAGTCGCTCTTGATCTCTCCGGGCGCCGCCGCCACGACCTCGCCGATGAGTTGCTCGTACGAGGCCCAGTCCGCTTCGAGCGTCGCCGGATCGTCGGACTCGAACATCCCGGCCGTCGGATCGTTCTGGTCCAGTTCGCGGGCCATGGCGCAGAAGTCGCCGCTGCCGGCACCGGAGAAGGTCACGCTCGTCGGGGCCTGCCCGGGACCGGCCTCGATCGCACCGGAGCCGACCGTCGGATCCGGCGACGACGAGTCGTCGCCCGTCGAGCCGCCACACGCAGCGAGACCGAAGATCCAGGCGAGGCCGATGCTCGCGGCAGACGTCCGCATGCCCGACAGCCTCGCACGTCAGTCGCCGGGCGCGCCGTCGCTGGCGTCGAGCAGCCTGATCAGCGTCTTGGGCGCAACGCACCGATACGCCTCGCGCACGATCTCGGCGATCTCGTCCCAATCCACGTCGTCGATCCGCACGCCGAGCCATCCCCGAGCCCCGACGTAGGGCGGACGGAAGAACCGTTCGGGTTCCTGCGTCACCAGTTCGGCCTGCACCCCCGGCGGGGCAGCGCACCAGAACCCGAGGTGGTCCGCGCCGTGGTGATGGTCGTCCAGGGACACCATCGTCTTCTTGCCCCGGACGAACCACGCCGGCTCGCCATGGCTGACTCGCTCGGTCACTTCGGGCAACGACAGGCAGAGCTGGCGGAGCCGCTCGACGGGATCGACCATCGCCGGCACCGTAGCTCGCACGGAGAGTTCGAGCGTGCGACGGCGGGGGGCCTACCGTCCCCGCCATGCGCATCGGACTCACCGGCGGCGGCGCCGACATCGATCGGCTCATCGCGGCCGCCCAGCAAGCAGAAGCCGACGGCTTCACCTCGATCTGGTACCCCAGCGCGGTCGCCCGCGACCCGCTGACCGCCATGGCCCTCGTCGGCCGAGCCACGAGCGAGATCGAGCTCGGGACCGCCGTCCTCCAGACCTACACGTCTCATCCGGCGCTGATGGCGAATCGAGCCATGGCCGCGGCCGAAGCGATGGGACGCTCCGGCTTCACGCTCGGCATCGGCCCGTCGCACGAACCGGTGATCGAGGGAATGTACGGACTGTCGTTCGAGCACCCTGGCCGCCACATGGAGGAGTACGTCGCAGTACTCGCTCCGATGCTGCGCGGCGAAGCGGTGTCCTTCGAGGGTGACGAGTACCGGGTCCACCTTCCCGCCTCGACGCCACCCGCCCAACCGGTCCAGCTCATGCTGGGCGCGCTGGCGCCGCGATATCTGCGGATCGCCGGTCAGCAATCGGCCGGCACGATCCTCTGGATGGGCAACGCTCGGGCCATCGAGGGTCACGTCGCACCTCGTTTGCGTCAGGCGACGGGCGACGGCGCCGAGCCCCGCATCGTCGCCGGACTCCCCGTGGTCGTGCACGACGACATCGACGAGGCCCGCAACGAGGCGGCCAAGCAGTTCGCCGTCTACGGCACCCTGCCGAACTATCTCCGGCTCATGGCCCACGGCGGGATCCAGGGGCCGGCCGAGGCCGCGATCGTCGGGAACGAGGCTGCGGTGCGGGGCCAGCTCCAAGCGCTGTTCGACGCCGGTGCCACCGACATCTGGGCCGCACCGTTCTCGGTGGGGACCGATCGCAAGGCGTCGCGAGACCGCACGATGGCGCTGCTGCGGGAACTCGTCGCGTCGTGACCGAGCCCGAGCTCGTCACGGGTTCGTTCCCGGGCTGGCGGGTGGTGACCGCCAGCTTCGTGAACCTGGTGACCACGGCGGGACTCGGGTTCTACGGCCTCTCCGTCTACCTCAGCACGCTCTCCAAAGAGCGCGACTTCAGCGTCAGCGACATCTCCTCTGCCGGCGCGCTGTTCTTCGTCGTGAGCGGTGTGGCGGGCCTCTGGGTCGCCCAGCTGCTGACCAAGTACGACGTCCGGCGAGTCGTCGTGGTCGGCGCCGTGCTCGGCTCGATCGCCTTCGCCTTGCTCGGCGGCGTTCACCAGATCTGGCAGGTGTACGCGGTCTACACCCTGCTGGGGCTCGGATTCTCCTTCGCCGGATTGCTCCCGGCGACGACCGTGGTGACGAGGTGGTTCCACGCCAAGCGCTCGACCGCGCTCTCGATCGCCAGCACCGGGCTCTCCGCTGGCGGCGTGCTGATCACGCCGGCGGTCAAGTGGGCCCTCGACCGCAACGGGCTCTCGGCGACGACGCCGTGGCTCGCCGTCCTCTGGTTCGTGGGCATCGTGCCGCTCACGCTGGCGTGGATGAAGCCCGATCCGACCGTGCTCGGCTGGATGCCCGACGGGATACGGCTCGACCGCACGGTCTCGGCACCGGCGCTCACCGGCACGCCGTACGATCGAGCGGTCCGATCCCGCTTCTTCATCGCGATCACGATCGGCTACGTCTTCGTGCTCGGAAGTCAGGTCGGCGGCATCCAGCACCTCGTCAAGATGGTGGAGGAACGGGCCGGAAGTGGTCGGGCCACGGCCGCCACGTCGATCCTCGCCATGTCGAGCATCGTGGCCCGCTTGATCGGTGGTCAGGTCGCGGCAAAGGTGCCGTTGGCCCGGCTCACCTTCGGCTTCGCCGCCGTCCAGGGACTGTCGTTGCTGCTCGCCTCGCAGGCCATGTCGGTTCCGGCCATCTTCGGATCGGTCTCGCTGTTCGGCCTGACAGTGGGCAACCTGCTCATGCTGCAGCCGCTGCTGATCGGCCAACGCTTCGGGGTGAAGGACTACGCCAGGATCTTCAGCCGCTCGCAGTTCTACTCACTGGTGGGTACCGCGGGAGGTCCGTATCTGATGGGTTTCCTGCACGACCACGGCGGCGGGTATGACGTCGCCTACGCCGTGGGCGGGGCGCTGTCGCTGCTCGGCGCAGCGATCGTCTTCTCCGGCGGACCGGCCGAGGAGCGGATCGCAGGAACTTGATCGCCCGCGGTTGAATCCGGGCGACGACGGTCGATCAGGGAGGTCGGCGGCATCCGTGCGCCGCCACCGTGAGGTGCATTCATGTCCCTGATGAAGCGAGTTGGCATCGCGTTCGCCGCGCTTGCCGCCGCGGTCATGGTCGGTCAGTTGACCGTGATCAGCCGAGCGAACGCGTCCTCGCGAGAGGTGTCGGAGTTCCGCGAACGCGCCGCGGTGTTCCAACGCAGCGTGCTCGGGATGAAGGGCGACTTCTATCTCTACGACGACCAGAACAACATGTACGTGTTGGTCGCCGCGACATCGCCCGACAACCAACGGCTCGTCGAGGACACCTACGAACAGGGCCTCAGGGGCTCCGAACGGTTCGCCGTCGACCTTCGCGGCTGACCGCGGCACAGCGCGAGTCGGCGACCGCGATCCTCGATGCGATCGAGGCCGACATGGCGGCCTACGACGGATTCGCCCAGGAAGCTCGCCGGCTCCAGCAAGCCGGTGACCTGCAGGCCGCGGCGGTCGCGATCACCGTTTCGAACGAACTCGCCTCGAACCAGTTGATGGCCGACCTCGAGACGGCCCAGACGGCGGCCGACGAGCTGGCGGCCTCCGCGCTCGCGCAGATCTCCTCGACCCAGCAGGTCGTGGTCGAGGTCGCGATCGCCATCGGGGCGCTGACGATCCTGGCCCTGCTCGCTCTCTTCATCGCCTTCGTCCGCAGCGTCGTCCGACCGCTGCGCGATCTCCACGAGCGCATGGACGACATCGCCCAGGGCGAAGGGGACCTCACCGCCCGGGTCGACGACAGCCGCGGCGACGAGATCGGTGACGCGGCGCGAGCGTTCAACCTCTTCGCCAGCCGCATCCAACGGGTGATGCGAACCTTCGCCGAGTCCGCCACCGCACTCCTCAGCGCCTCGGGGGCGCTCGAGGCGATCACGGTCAGCACCGGCAACGCCGCCGACCAGACTGCCGTACAGGCCGACACGGTCGTGGTCGCGGCGGAGCAGGTCGCCGATCACATCGGGTCGGTGTCGGCGAGCGCCGACGAGATGGGCGGCTCCATCAGCGAGATCGCCCGGAGCGCCTCCGAGGCCGCGACGGTCGCGCACGACGCCCGTCGGCAGGCCGGCGCCGTCGACTCCCGGGTCGCCACCCTCGCCGAGGTCTCCCACCAGATCGGTGACGTCGTGTCACTCATCTCGGGGATCGCCGAACAGACCAACCTGCTCGCGCTCAACGCCACGATCGAAGCGGCTCGAGCCGGTGAGGCCGGCCGCGGCTTCGCGGTGGTCGCATCCGAGGTGAAGGATCTGGCCTCGGCGACCGCCCGGGCGACCGGCGACATCACCGCTCAGGTCGAAACGATCCAGCGGGAGACCGCGCTGGCCGTGGCGGGAATCGGCGAGATCGTGACGGTCATCGAGCAGGTCAGTGATCTCCAGGCCACGATCGCCGCCGCCGTCGAACAACAGAGCGCGTCGACGAGCGGCATCGCCCGGTCGGTGTCGGAGGCCGCCGAGAGTTCCGGCGCCATCACCGCCAGCATCTCCGCCATCGGGCGCGCCGTCAACGGCACCTCCGACGGCGTCAAGTCGAGCAAGGAGACCATCGCCGAGCTCGCCGAGCTCTCGGCCGGACTCAGCGACCTCATCGCCGAGTTCAAGATCTGACCCCCCGCACCTGTCCGGCACGAGGCCGGATACGAAGTAAGGAGAACCGTGGTGACCACCCGATCCGCAGCCGCTACTGCGGAGCCCGACATTCTCGACGTGAAGCACTCGCTCGAACGAGTGCTCGGCGAGGAGTTCGACGCCATCTGGGCCGACATCTGCACGTCGTGCGCGCTCGGCGGCGACGAGCAACACCTGGACGACGGGCCCCTCGACAAGCTGCTCGACACCCTGATCTCGAAGGGCGCGATCTGCCGAGTCGTCGCCATGTCCTGGAAGATCCGCCGCACCGCGGCGCACAAGCTCGCCGCACTCGGCCGCTGAGAGGATTTCGATGAACCAGAACGTGAACGATCCCGTCCAGGACCTCGATCGTCTCCTCGAGATCGCGGCCTACGACCTCTACAGCGACGACGTCCGCAGCCTGCTCGACGACATCGCCCGCCGCGGTGCCGAGCTGTTCGGCCTGCCGCTGGCCGCCGTGACGATCGTGCTCGAGGGCGCCCAGTACTTCGCCGGATCGCACGGCCTCGGAGGCTGGCTGCGCGAGGCAGAGGGCACCCCGATCGAATGGTCGTTCTGTGCCAACACCGTCCGCCGGCGCGACAGCTACATCGTGACCGATGCAACGACCGACGAACTCCAGCACGCCAACCCGGTGGTGACCGAGGACGGCGTCCGGTGCTACGCCGGGGCGCCACTCGTGGCTCCGAACGGTCAGATCCTCGGCGCCTTCTGCGTGATCGGGACCGAGCAGCGCGAGTTCTCCGAGTCCGAACGTGAGACGCTGCGTGACCTCGCGGCCGAGGTGATGTCCGAGCTGGAGCGGTTCAGGATCTAGCCCAGTTCGTCCTCGAACCGGGCGACCCGAGCGAGGAACCGCTCGGGTTGTACGAGGTGTGGGTAGTGGCCGAGATCCGCCCACACCTCGACGCTCGCCGTCGCACAAAGCGATTCGAGCCACGGCGCATAGTCGGGGCCGGGGTCGATGCCGTGCAGCGCCAGGTACGGAACGCTGATCCCTTGGGCGATACCGGCCACGAGCGCGTCCAGTTCCTCCGGCGTCGCGGTGAGGACACCGTCCCAGATTCCGAGCACGACGTCTTGCTCCGGACGTGACCCGGCCTGGATGCGTTCGCGCTCCTCGCCGGGCAACGCTCCGTCCATCATGGAGAACATCGCCGCGATCGCGCCCTCGAACTCCTCGATGGTTCCACGAAGCGCCGGCTCGAGCATCCGGACCCCCTCTTGGAAACCGGAGAGGCGAAGCGGCTGGTCGACGTTCACCACGCCGCGCACCGGGAGCATCGTCGCCATGACGCTCACGACGACCCCGCCGAGCGAGTGGCCGACGAGCAGCGGCATCTCGACGCCGAGCGTTCCGAGCAGCGCGGCGAGATCGGCGGCGAACACGACCGAGTCATAGGGCGGGGTCATCGACGATTCGCCGTGACCTCGCAGGTCGACTGCGATCACGTCATGGTCGCGGGCCAGCGCCGGGACGAGCGGATCCCAGGTGTGGCGGCTCTCGGTGATGCCGTGAACGAGCACGAGCGAGGGTCCGCTCCCCTGCCGTTCGTAGGCGATCTCGACTCCGGGTCCCACCTCGATGCGTTCGCTCATGCTGCGAACGTAGTTCAGGTGGCGTCGCGTCGAGCGGCGAACGCCGCGTTGACCGCTTTGCCGTCGGCCTTGCCCTTCGTGGCCTTCATCACCCGTCCCATGAGCGCACCGAGCGCCTTGCCCTCACCGGCGCAGAACTTGGCCCAGGCATCGGGATCGGGCCGCGATCGCCTCGTCGACCGCAGCGTCGAGCTGGATCGTCCATCGCCTCGAACCCCTTGGCGGCCGCCAGCACCCGGCGGGGATCGCCACCGTTCGCCGCAGATCGACGGCGACGAGCTCGCGACCTGTCCGGCCGTGACCTTGCCGCCGACCTCCAGCTTGGTGAGGGCGGCGAGATCGGCAGCGGGGACGGCCCCGACGGCGCCTCGTCGGTCGCCAGGTTCTGCTGGGTGTGGATCAGGCACCGGGCTGCGTCTCCACCGGCGGCGATCGCGGCCAGGACGTAGTCGTCGTGGCCCCGTTCGACGACGAGCATCACCGGCTCGGTGTCGGTCGGGTACCCGGTCGCGTCGGCGAGGCGGTGACGGCGCTGGGCCGGCAGCAGCGGGTCGAAGCCCGAACCCGCTCGACCCACGCCGTCGGGGACCACCGGCACGAGATCGGGCTCCGGGAAGTAGCGATAGTCATCCGCGTCTTCCTTGGTTCGCAGGGTGTGGGTGCGCCCGCGTCGGACTCGTCCCAGTGGCAGGTCTGCTGGACGATCTTCTCCGCCGCTCTCCAGAATCGACCTGTCGGCGGGCCTCGTACTCGATGGCGCGTCCGAGGGAGCGGACCGAGTTCACGTTCTTGATCTCATGGCGCGTCACCACGGCTGACAGGCTTGTGGACGCTGATGTTGGCGTCGGCGCGCATGGAGCCCTCCTCCATCTTGGCGTCGAGGAGGCACCGAGGGCGAGCAGGATCGCCCGCAGCTCGGTGACGTACTGGCGGGCCTGCTCAGTGCGGATGTCGGGACGGGACACGATCTCGACCAGCGGCACGCCGGCCCGGTTGAAGTCGATCAGCGAGTAATCGCTGCCGTGGATCCGGCCACCGGAACCACCGAAGTGGGTCGACTTGCCGGTGTCCTCCTCCATGTGGGCGCGTTCGATCCCGATGCGCTTGCCGTTCGGCAGTTCGAGCCAGCCATCGATGTTGATCGGCTGGTCGTACTGGGAGATCTGGTACGCCTTGGGCAGGTCGGGATAGAAGTAGTTCTTGCGGTGGAAGATGCTCGGCTGCACCGTGCAGTTCAGCGCCAGGCCGACCTTCATCGCGAACTCGACGGCCTGCTTGTTCAGCACCGGCAGCGCACCGGGCAGACCGAGGACCACCGGGTCGATGTGGGTGTTCGGTTCGTCGCCGAAATGGTTGGCGCTCGCCGAAAACATCTTGGTCGCCGTGGCCAACTCGACGTGGACCTCGAGTCCGCAGACGAGTTCGTACTCACCGATGCGCAGCACGTCGTCGGTGCTCATGATGCAGCCCTTTCGAGTTCGGCGGCGGTTCGGAACATGACGGATTCGCCGAGCGCGGGGGCGAGGATCTGCACCCCGACGGGCAGATCGAACTGGCCCGTTCCGAACGGGACCGACATCGCCGGATGCCCGGCCAGCGGGCTCGGGATCGTGTAGGTGTCACACAGGTACATCGCGAACGGGTTGTCGCCCTTGGACCCCACCTCGAACGCCACCGTGGGCGAGGTCGGTGTGAGGAGGACGTCCGCGTGCTGATACGCCCGCCCGAAGTCGTCGGCGATCATCCGGCGGATCTTCAACGCCTTGCCGTAATAGGCGTCGTAGTAGCCGGCCGACAGGGCGTAGGTGCCGAGCATGATCCGTCGCTTCACCTCCTCGCCGAACCCCTCCGAGCGCGAGGCGACGATCATGTCCTGGGTCGTGGGGCCGTCGACCCGCGGGCCGTAGCGCACCCCGTCGTAGCGAGCCAGGTTGCTCGACGCTTCCGAAGGAGCGACCAGGTAATAGGCGGTGAGGCCGTACCCGAACGCCGGGACCTCGACGTCGACGATCGTGGCGCCCGCCTTCTGGAGCGCTTCGAACGCCTCGTCGAGCCGGGCGACGACGTCGGGGTCGGCGCCTTCGGGAAGGTCGGTGATGCGACCGACCCGCAAGCCCTCGACTCCCCGGTCGAGCACGCTCGACATCGCCGGGAGCGGCTGGGCGATCGAGGTGGAATCCATCGGGTCGTGGCCACCGATGACCTCGATGACCGCCGCCGCGTCGGCGACGGTGTGAGCGAACGGGCCGACCTGGTCGAGGCTGGAGGCGAAGGCGATCACGCCGTAGCGCGACACCGCGCCGTAGGTCGGCTTGACCCCGACCACGCCGCACAGCGCGGCGGGCTGGCGGATCGATCCACCGGTGTCGGACCCGAGCGAGATGGGGCTGAACCCGGCAGCGACGGCCGCGGCGCTTCCACCGCTCGAGCCGCCCGGGACGCGGGTGGTGTCGAGCGGGTTGCGAGTCGGACCGAAGGCGGAGTTCTCCGTCGATGAGCCCATGGCGAACTCGTCGAGGTTCGTCTTGCCGACCGGCACCGCCCCGGCCGCGACGAGCCGTTCGACGACCGTGGCCGTGTACGGCGGCTTCCAGCCCTCCAGGATCTTCGACGACGCGGTCGTGGGGATGCCCCTCGTGCAGAGGTTGTCCTTCAGCGCCACCGGCACGCCGGCGAGCGGGCCGGGGTCCTCGCCCGCGGCGACCTTGGCGTCGACCGCTTCGGCGGCGGCGCGGGCGGCGTCCTCGGTGACGAGGTTGAAGGCGTGGACCTCGCCCTCCCGGGCCGCGATCCGGGCCAGATGGTCCTCGAGCACCGAGACGGCGCTGCGTTCACCCGAGCGAACGACGGCGGCGAGTTCGGCGGCGGTGGGGTACGGGCTCATTCGGCCTCCCCGACCATCGGTGGAACCCGGAAGCGTCCGCCCTCGGCGGCGGGAGCGGCGGCGAGCACCTCGTCCCGGTCGAGCGAGGGTCGCACGACGTCCTCACGGAAGACGTTCGACAGTGGGATCGGCTGGGTCATCGGCGCGACCCCGTCCAGATCGAGGGCGTCGATGTCGGCGAAGTGCTCCAACATGTCGTCCAGCTGGTGCGTGTACCGCTCCACCTCGTCGGGCGAGAGCCGCAAACGAGCGAGCTTCGCCACCTTCCTCACATCGGCTTCCGAGATCCGTTCTGACACGAGGATCCATGCTAGGCGGCGACCCCCGGCGAGGCAGGCAGTTCCGCCGGACTCGACATTGAGGACTCCTCATCAATCGCCTAGTCTTACGACGTTCTACGGCGCCGACGACCAGGAGATCGCCATGTCCCGCGTTGCACCCCGCTCGATCGTGACGACCCTCGCGCTGCTCGTCGGCCTGCTCCCCGTCCTTGCCGTCGGAGCGCCGACGCCGGCCAGCGCGTTGGTGGTGCCGGACACCTGGACCACGATCGCCGGCGATTTCAGAGGCCCCACGCTCGTCATCATGGCGGACGGTCGAGTGCTCGCGACCGGCACCAACACGTCGGGACAGCTCGGCGACGGGACGACGACCCCGCCGACGAGGTCGTGGACCCAGGTGCTCGTCGATGATGCGATCGAAGTCGCGAGTGGTTCGGAGTTCGGGCTCGTGCTGCGCGCCGACGGAACGCTGTGGGGCTTCGGGAGCAATCGATACGGCCAGCTCGGAGACGTCGGACCCGAGAACCAGCCGGCCCCCGTTCAGATCATGTCCGAGGTGGCCCACGTCGCAGCCGGGAACACGCACACCGTCGTCCTGAAGCGGGACGGCTCGGTGTGGACCTTCGGCCGGAATCGGGCGGGGCAACTGGGCGACGGCTCCCTCACCGGCCGAAGCCGCCCCCAGCAGGTCATGGACTCGGCGGCACTGGTGTTCGCAGGAGCTGAATCGACGTACGCCCTCGACCGGTCCGGGAAGGTCTGGTCGTGGGGGTCGTTCTACGTGGTCGGACGGCCCTTCATCATCGACGGAGTCGTCACCAGCAACTCTCTGAAGCCTGGCGTGGTGATGGAAGGTGTCGTCCGGATGACGGCCGGCTCGGACCACGCGGTGGTCATCACCGATGCGGGCGAGGTGTGGGCCTGGGGGAGCGCGTTCAACAACCAACTCCCGGGCTTCATCGATCCGACCTCCGACAATCGTGCCTGGGTCCCCACTCAGCTGCCGGACGCCGACGGCGCCATCGCAACGCGAGGAGCGACGTACCTGATCGCGTCTGACGGGTCGGTGAGCGGGAGTGGCACGAACTTCGCCGGAACGCTCGGGACCGGCGCGGCTGGAAATTGGGGCTTGCTCGCACGGGTCCCACACCTCGACGACGTGATCGGCGTGGCGACAGCCGGAGGCGGCGGAGGGCGCCTGTTCCTCCAACGGGACGGGACGGTCTGGGTGGCCGGCTACGCCGGCTTCGCTGGCGCGAGCCACGACCGCAACTACCGCACGCCGATACGGATCCTGACCGGAGCCATGGTTCCCGGCGGTGCCACGCCTGGGCCGGCACCGTCGGACTGCACGATCTTCGGCACCGACGGCGACGACGTCCTCCTGGGCACCGAGGGAGACGACGTGATCTGTGCCTTCGGCGGTGACGACTTGGTCGCTGCGTTCGGAGGCAACGACATCGTGTTCGGCGGCGAGGGTGACGACTCGCTCTACGGAGGCTCGGGCGACGACCTCCTGATCGGCGGGCTCGGGGCCGACCACGTTTGGGGCGGCGACGGGAACGACGCCGTGTTCGGCGGCGTCGAGTGGCAACAGACCGCCAGCGGCGGTCCCATTCCCGCAACCGCCGACGACCAACCCAACGTCGTGGGCGGCGGAGACGGCATCGACCTCGTCGTCGGTGACGCCGGCGACGACACCCTCTACTCCGGCCCGGGCGAGACCGGTGCGATGTTCCACGTCGTGAGCCTCGAAAGGCTGCCGTTCCTGATCAATCGCGACACCCTGCTCGGCGGAGCCCGCGACGACCTCCTCGCCGCCAGCACCAAGTCCGCCGCCGTCGAGCTCCAAGGCGGTGATGGGAACGACCGCCTCGTGGCCGCCGGCATGGTGGGCGTGTGCAACCCCGGCGGTGGCGGATCGTTCGTCGCCATCGGAGGCGAAGGCAACGACCAGGTATGGGGCTCGACCGGGTGCGACACGATCTTCGGAAACGCCGGCGACGACACCTTGCGCACCGGGACCGACTCGGTTGTCGACCGGGTCGACGGCGGGGTCGACGACGACCGCTGCACCGTCGGCTCCGAAGACATCTCGGCGGGCTGCGAACACTGACGGATCAAGCGGACCGGCCCTGGTACCGGTGATCGACCTCGATCATCCAGGCGTGGGGGCTGGAACGGGGCGGTGGGGCCGAGGCGATCTCGGTGCCGTCGGGCCGGAACGTGTGCCACACCCCGCCCCCGTCCCGCTGGACCTCGTAGCCGTAGCGGTGCTTGGCCCGGTTGTGCAGCCCGCACGCCGGAGCGGCGTTGCGGGCCCCGGTGGTGCCGCTCGCTGCCCACTCCAACAGATGATCGATCTCGCATTCCGACACCGGGCGATCACACCCGGGATGTACGCAGACGGGTGAGCCGAGCTTGGCGATCTCACGCACGATGCCGGTGAACAACCGGCGCCGCCGGCCCACCTCGATCGGTACCCCGGCCGCGTCCATCACCACCCGACGCACCTGCCCGACCAACGCGGCGCGCAGGGCAGCGATCGGATCGACCAGCACCCCGTCGATCGTCTCGCAGCGCCGGAGTCCCTCGGCCACCGGTGTCGCTCCGGGGTCCGGATCGGGGAACAACCCCAGCGCGGCGCCGGTCTCCTCGAACGTGGTCTGGTCCATCACGAGGTTCACCGTCGCCTCGCCGGCGCTCGGCGCTCCCTGTGCCGCCGCGGCCAGCCGCGTGATCCGACACCAGGCGTCCCAACGCCGCTGACCCGCGGTGCGAGCCAACAGCCCGGCGTGCACCGCGTCGCCGTGCACCGCCTTGGCCTCGGCCCAGTCTCGATCGAACTCCTCCTGAGCGAACCGGTTCAGGACGTCGGCGATCTCGGCGCCCTCCAACGAGCCCCCGGCGGCGCGGATCCGGGTCTTCAATCCGTCGAAGCTCACCTCGACGTGGCGGCCCTGATGCGCCTCCTCGGCCGCTCGGGCCGTACCGAACCGGTCGATTCGCAGCACCCAACGCCGGACGCTGCGATGAAACCCGGTGAACGACGCCGTGCGGGCCTCGTCCAGCAGTCGCTCCCCTTCAGCCGACAACTCCTCGCCGCAACGCGGGTTCGCCCTGGCTTCGCCCAGCACCCTGGCCTGCTCGACGCCGATCCGGCCGGACCCAACGCCTCGATCACCTCCGGCATCTGCTCCACCAGGCGCACTGCGTGCATCCGGGCCCGCACCTCCGCCGGCGACCACCGGAACTCCGCCCGCAGCCGGGCCGGCAAGGAACGATGGGCATCCACCCGACCTTCACCGGCAGCCTTCGCCTCGGTGAGCAGCACCGCCATCTCCGCCTCGATCCGCCGGCGCTGGGCTTCCAACTCGTGCAGCCGCGCCCATCGCTCGGCACCATCCAGATCGGACGGCTCGACCGCGAACCGGTCCGGCTCGACGACCTCGAGGAACTCCAGGGACATCACCTGCCGAGCATCCCAAAGGGGTGCTACGGAGTTTCCGCCTCCGCCCACCGCTCGAACAGGAACTCGTGCTTGAGGTGGGACACCTGGAGCTCCGCTCCCGGCGTCGGCGGCATCAGCTGTGACGTCTGGATGAGACGCCAGCCGTCCGCCAGCGCATCGACGCCCCGGGCATACGGCGGCTTTCCGGTCTCCGTGCCCTCGAGATCCAACGACGGGTCGGCACCCGAATGGAACGCCCACCCGAGCACTCGGCTCGCCAGCGACGAGGTGTCGAGCCAGAGGAACAGCACCTCCTGGCGGGCGCTCATACCGTCGCCTCCCATCCGGCACGATGCTCCAGGCGGGTCAGGTAGTAGTCCACGTCGAAGCCGTCGTCTCCGGTCAGATAGCGCCACAGACGGGCCCGCTGGGTCAACTCCAATCGGTACTCGGCGTTGCTCATCCACGGCTCGAACGAACGCAGGATCGAGGCCACCGTGTCGCCACCGAACCGGGCGAACAGGTGGTCGCTCGCGGTGTTCTGCATGGCATCGAGATCGGAGGTGTCCCACCCGCGGACCTGCGGCCCCGACGGGTTGAGGCGGATCTTGTACATCCAACGCATCTCGTCGCTGCGGTTGGCGAGGCCTCGATGCCAGAGCCCGTGGTGGAACACCAGGATCGTGCCGGCCGGTCCGGAGAACTGCTGCTGGCCGAGCAGGTGGTGGTACCGGGCGACGTCGTTCTCGTTGACGCGCCGGAGATGCGTGCCGGGGACGAAGCCGGTGCCACCGGCGCCGGGTGCCACGTCGTGCGGGAAGTAGAAGAGCTGGATGTCGAACGCGGTGTTCGGATCGATGATCGCGTCCGCGTGGAGCGGCTGTTCCGAGAGGTCGTTGGGCATCCGGAGGTGCACGAAGTCGTGGTCGAAGACGGGGTCCGACCCGACGAGACTCTCGACGATCCCGTGCACGGCGGGAAGCCTGAGTACCTCACCGATGGCGGACGGCGCCGGGTAGATCTCGGACCAGCGCTGGCCGGTGTCGGGTGCGTAGGGCCGGTCCGGCGTTCCCCAGGTCGCCGCGATCCGACCCATCTCGTCGATGGCGGCCCGGTTGAGGTCCGCCGGTACGAGCGCGTCGAAACGCAAGAACCCCTTGGCCACGAACTCCGCGACCTGTCGTGTGGTCAGCAGCATGGCGACATGCTGCCATCCGTCACGCGGCCAGCAGGCATGGGACGGACCCGCGCAGGGTACGGCCCGGCACTCGTTCGACCGGGAGGTGACGTCATCGAGGCCCAGCCGTGGGTGCTCGCCGGAGCGGTGCTCCTCATCGCAGGCGTGGTCGCCAGCAAGACCTCGGCACGATTCGGCGTCCCCGCGCTCCTGTTGTTCCTGGTCGTCGGGATGCTGGCTGGTTCCGATGGGATCGGCGGCATCCACTTCGAGGACTACGAACTCGCTCGCTCGCTCGGGACGATCGCACTGGGTTTCATCCTCTTCAGCGGCGGGCTCGACACGCGCTGGCGAGACATCCGGCCCGTCCTCGCGCCCGGACTGGCCCTCGCCAGCGTCGGGGTCGCCGTGACCTCGGCGATCGTGGGCGCGTCGGCCACCCTCCTGCTCGGCTGGACGTGGCAGGAGGGATTCCTCCTCGGGGCGGTGATCGCCTCGACCGACGCAGCTGCGGTGTTCTCGATCCTGCGCACCCGCGGCATCCGGCTCCGGCCGCCACTCGGAGCCACGCTCGAGCTCGAGTCCGGCAGCAACGATCCCGCAGCGGTGTCCTGACCGCCGCGGCGATCGAGATCCTCACCGTCACGGATTGGACCCCGTTCGCGCTCGCTCAGACGTTCGTCGCCCAGATGAGCATCGGTGCGGTGTGCGGCCTGCTGGCCGGGCGCGCCGTTGCCTGGGCGGTGAACCGTCTGGCCTTCGACATCGACGGGCTCTACCCGGTCTTCACCTTCGCCGTGGTCCTGCTCGTGCTCGAGGGCACGACGGCGATCGGTGGCAGCGGGTTCCTCGCGGTGTACGTGGCGGGTGTGACGCTCGCGGGGCGGCCCCACGTCCACATGCGCAGCCTGGCCCGCTTCCACGATGCGATCGCCTGGTTGATGCAGATCGCGATGTTCGTCGTGCTCGGCCTGCTCGTGTACCCGACTCGGTTGATCGACGTCGCCGGACGGGGTCTGCTCGTCGCCGCGGTCCTCGTGCTCGTGGCTCGACCCATCGCGGTCGCGGCGGGGCTCGTGTGGTTCCGCCGACCGTGGCGCGAGCTCGCGTTCGTGTCGTGGGTCGGACTGCGCGGGGCGACCCCCATCGTGCTCGCCACGTTTCCGGTCGCGGCCGGTGTGGGTGTCGGCGAGGAACTGTTCGATCTGGTGTTCTTCGTCGTGCTCACCTCGGTGCTCGTGCAGGGCTCGACGATCGGAGCGGCGGCGCGACGGCTCGGTCTGCTCGCCGACGGAACCGCGCCACCCCGGCGAGCGACCTTCGACACCGTCCTCACCGGCGACGAAGGCCCGGCACTCGTCGAGTTCACCATCCGTCCCGACTCACCGCTCGTCGGCTCGACCCTGCTCGGGGCCGGACTCCCGCCCGGGGTCCTGGTCGTCCTCCTGCGACGTGGCGGCCGATCGTTCATGCCCCAGGGCACGACGATGATCGAAGCGGGCGACGAACTCCTCATCGCCGCCGAACGCGCCATCTCCTCCCAGCTCGACGCCCTGCTGTCCGCCTGAGCGGCTCCGACATCGATCCGCCGAACGCCTGTTGAAAACCATCTGTTGCCCATCATCTATTCACTATGTGTATAGTCACCTCATGACCACTGGGCACGTCCTCATGGGCCTGCTCGCGCAGGGCGACCGACACGGCTACGACCTCAAACGGGCTCATGACGACCAGTTCCCCAGGGCTCGCCCGCTGGCGTTCGGCCAGGTGTACGCCACCCTGGAACGACTGGAGAAGCGGGGCCACGCCGTCCCCGCCCAGGTCGAGCGAGTCGACGGCCCCGATCGGGTCGTCTACCACCTCACCGATGAGGGCCGGGAGGAGCTCCACCGGTGGCTGGACGAGATCGAGCCCCCCAGTCCGTTCGAATCCAACCCGCTGGCCATCAAGGCGACGCTCGCCCTGCTGGTGGCCGACACCTCCACCGCCCGCTCGTTCCTCCAGCGCCAACGGGCCTCGCACCTCGACGCCATGCGGCGGCACACCGCCGTGAAGACCGATCCCGCCGCGTCGCTCACCGAGATCCTCGCCGCCGACCACGCCATCGCCCACCTCGACGCCGACCTCCGCTGGCTCGACACCGCGCTCGAACGCATCACCGCCCTCGCCAAGGAGATCCGGCCATGACCGTCCCCGCACCCCGTTCCGTCCCGGCTACGGCTCCGCCCGACGGGGCGGTGCTCGAGGCCCGATCACTGGTCTATTCCTACGGTGGCACGCCGGCGCTGCGCGGGGTGTCGGTACGTCTCTCGCGCTCGGAGATCCTCGCCGTCACCGGACCCTCCGGGTCGGGGAAGTCGACCCTGATGCTCTGCCTGGCCGGGCTCCTGGTCCCCGACGCCGGCGAGGTTCGGTTCGACGGACGAACCGTGAGCGCCGAACCCGACGCCGCCCGGACGCGCCTGCGCCGAACCCGCTTCGGGGTGCTGTTCCAGTTCGGGCAGCTCGTCCCGGAGCTCACCGCCATCGAGAACGTGGCCATCCCCCTCCTGCTGGGCGGCGTGAAACGATCAGCGGCCAACACCGCCGCCACGAACTGGCTCGAGAGGTTCGGGGTCGCCGATGTCGCCCGCTCCAGGCCACCGGAGATGTCGGGTGGCCAGGCCCAGCGAGTGGCGGCCGCCCGAGCGATGGTGACCGAGCCCGAGGTGCTCTTCGCCGACGAACCGACCGGCGCCCTGGACGCCCTGTCCGGCGAGCAGGTGCTCACCCAGATGGTCCGGGTGGCGCGTGAGGCCGGAACGAGCGTGGTGCTCATCACCCACGACGCCAAGGTCGCCGCCTACGGGGACCGCGAGCTCGTGGTGCGAGACGGCATGCTCGACGGCGAGGTGTCGTCGCGGTGGGCACCGAACGTTCGACCCCGACGCTCGCCACCCTGCTCCGCCTGGCCGTGACCGGAGGGCGCAGCGATCGGTTGCGCATCGGGCTCACCGCCGCCGGATCGGCCGGCGCGACGGTCGGCCTGCTCACCGCGGCCGCCGTCGCGTTCATCGAGGCCGACGACGGCCCCTACCGGCTGAGCGTGCTCGATCAGCCCGGCCTGCGGCCCGGCGTCGTGACCTGCCTCGTCCTGCTCACCATCCCGCTGCTGGTGCTGGTCGGTCAATGCTCGAGGGTCGGTGCCCCCGCCCGAGATCGGCGCCTGGCGATGCTCCGGATGGCAGGAGCGACTCCGAGCGAGGTCCGTCGCATCGGTGGCCTCGAGACCGGCGTGGCCGGTCTGCTCGGTTCGGGCCTCGGCCTGGCCGGCTTCGTTGCGCTGCGAGCCGTGTTCGACTCGACCTCACCGACCACCGTCACCCGGACGACCGAGATCATCGGTGCCAACGGCTCGATCACCATCGCCGCCGAGGAGGTGGCGGCCATGGCGAGATTGCTCCCCACCGACGTGGCCATCCCGGTCTGGGCGGTGCTGCTGGTGCTCGCCGCGCTCCCCCTCCTCACCGCCGCCACCGCCGTCATCGCCCTGCGGAAGGTGGCGCTCACCCCGTTCGGCGTCGTCCGGTCGGCGCCGAGTCGTCCACCGACCGTCGTGCCCGCCGTCGCTGCCGCGGTGGGCACCCTCGGCCTCGCCCTGTGGACCCCGGTGGCAACCCGCATCGTTCCCGAGTCCGCCGGCCTCGGTGTCGTGGGTGCCATCGCGCTGATGTTGTTCGCGTCGGTCGCCGCCGGGCTCCTGTTCGGCAGTGCGTCCATCGCCTTCGCGCTCGGTGGCGTGGTGGCCCCCCGCACCTCGAACCCGGCGCTGCTGGTTGGGCGCGTCGGACGCTGGCGGCTCCCTACACCGCGAGTCGGGCCACGGCTTCGGTGTTGCTGGCCGTCCTCATCGGCGCCGCCGTCCAGGGCACGCGAGCGAACTTCCTGCTCGGCACGGACCCGACGGACCGCTTCTACGCCGACACCTTCACCCTGATCAACGTCGTGCTCGTCGTGGCCGTCGTGCTCTCCGCGGCCGGGCTGCTCGTGACCGCCAGCGAGGGCGTGGTCGAACGGCGCCGGACGCTCGCCGCCCTCAGGGCCGGCGGCATGCCCAGGCGGACGCTCGCTGCCGCCATCCTCGCCGAGACACTCCTCCCGCTGGTGCCGGTGATCGCCGCGGCGACGATCGCCGGGCTGATGGCGTCGCGCGGCCTGTTCGGTTCGTCGGTGAACGCCTTCGACGCGGTGAACGGCACGTCGTCGACACTGGTGGCGGTCCCGATCCCGTGGCTCCGCCTGATGGTGCTCGCTGGTGGCGCCGTCGCCACCAGCACGCTGGTCACCGCGGGATCGCTCGCCCTCCTCGGGCCGAGCAGCGACCCGACCGAGCTCCGCGCAGCAGCCTGATCGAGACCGATCGACCACGAGCCATGACCGAATGGAGACCACCTGTCCGATTCGTCCAAGACCTCCGGCCAGGCGCCCGCATAGGGTCATCGGACATGGACACTCCGACCCTCGATGCACTCGGGATCGTGACCGCTGACATGGCTCGGTCGCTCGCCTTCTATCGCCGGCTCGGGCTCGCCATCCCGGACCCGGCCGACCGCGAACCGCACGTGGAACACACGCTGGCGAACGGCATGCGCGTCATGTGGGATCTCCGCCAGGTCGTCACGTCGTTCGACCCGACCTGGACCCCTCCCACCGGTGGCTCGCGGATCGCACTCGCATTTCGCTGCCGCTCCGCCTCGGCGGTCGACGCCATCTACGCCTCGTCGGTCGCGGCCGATCCCGGAGTCGCGCACCTCGAGCCGTTCGACGCCGTCTGGGGCCAGCGATATGCGAGCCTCCGCGATCCCGACGGCAACGCGGTCGACCTGTACGCGCCGCTCAGCTGACCGCCGCCGGATCTCGGGCTCGGGAGGCTCAGTCGACCTCTTCGTCCGACTCCACGTCGAACACGTCGAAGGCGAACGGGTCGTCGACGAGCGGAGCCGCGACGGCGTCCTCCTCGGCCGGGGTGAAGGCCTCCGCTTCAGCGGCGCGCTTCGGGCGTCTCGTTCCTCCACCGAGAGCAATCGGGCCGACTCCTCGTCGGTGCGCGCCCGTCCCCCGGTGATCAGATACCCAGCCGCCCCGGCGAACACGATCAGCGACACCCACGTGTTCACCCGCAACCCGCCGATGGTGTTGGCGGGGTCGATGCGCAGGCTCTCGACGAAGAAGCGCAGCGCGGCGTACCCGGCGAGATAGACGGCCATCAGCGCCCCGGGCCGGAGCCTGGCGCGGCGATCGATCAGCAGCAACAGCCCGACCAGCACGAAGTTGCCGAGCGATTCGTAGAGGAAGGTCGGGTGGAAGGTCGTTCCGGGCAGGTAGCCCGCCTCGATCGCCGTTCGCTCGGACACCTTCAGTGCCCAGGGCAACGAGGTCGGTCGTCCGAACAGCTCCTGATTCCACCAGTTGCCCCACCGACCGATCGCCTGGGCCAGCGGGATCGCCGGCGCGGCGCACGTGACCGTCAGCCCGACCGGGAGCCCTCGCCGTTTGGCCTGCCAGACACCGAACGCGATGCCGGCGGCGAGGCCGCCCGGCACACCGAGCCCGCCCTTCCAGATGGCGAGCATCTCGAGCGGGTTCGAGTACCTCGATTCCCAGCTGGTGACGACGTGGTAGAGCCGAGCGCCGATGATGCCTGCGCCGACGCCCCACATCGCGATCGACGAGGCGTCGTCGCGGGTCCCGATCCCCCGCTCCTCGAGCCGTCGCCCGAACATCCAGACCGCGGCCAGGACCCCGAGGGCGATCATCAGCCCGTAGGCACGCAGCTGCAACGGCCCGAGGTGCAGCGCCCCCGACGACGGGCTGGGGATGGAGGCGAGGAACGGCATCGGAATCGTCGCTTTCGGTCAGGCGGAGCGCCGACGGAGGAAGTCCAGGACCCGCTCGATGACGAGGTCGCGGTCGAAGTCCAAGGTGGCCACGTGGTAGCTCCGCTCGAGCGACACTCGTTCCACCGGTCCCCCGGCCGTCTCGGCCAGGTGGTCGGAGTTGGACGGGTCGACGACGTGGTCCTGCGGTGAGGTCATGAGGAGCAGGGGGGCGCTCAACTCACCGAACCGGTCGGTCATCGGCATGATCCCGTCCTCGATCATCGAGAACAAGGGCTGCAGCGGCGTTCCCGGGTATGCACTCTCGACGGCGTCGGGATCGGCGATGTCGGACCCGATCCCGGGGATGACCGTGGTGCCCTCGGCGAGCATTCCTCGGGCCATCTCCAGGATCTCGGGGTCGAGGGGCTTGGTGACCGGGTTGATGCAGATCAGGCCGGCGACGTCGGGGTGGGCCAGCCCGACGTGCAACGTGAGCGCCCCGCCCATCGACAAGCCGGCGACCACGATCCGATCCGTTCGCGCCGCGAGGCGCTGGTAGGCGGCCTCGGCTTCGCCGGCCCAATCCCGGAATCCCGTCGAGAGCATGTCCTCGATGGTGGTGCCGTGGCCAGGCAGGCGAGGCAGCTCGACCGAGTAGCCCGCTTCGGCCGCGGCCTCGGCGATCGGCCGCATGGTCGAGGGATTGCCGGTGAATCCGTGCAGGCACAACACGCCGAGGGAGCCGCCGTCGGCGCTCCACGCTTCAGCGCCGGGCATGATCTCGATGGTCATGGGTCCTGTCTACCAAGCGCGGCCGGTCCGACTGTGCGAACCTCGGCATCAGGGTCGAGAATGGCGACGCGATGTCGACTTCGGAACGGCAGCTCACCGAACAGGGCAAGGAACGCAAGCAACAACTGTTGGACGCGGCGGCGGCCCTGTTCGCCGACCGTGGCTACGGTCCCACGCGGATCGCCGACATCTGCGAGGCGGCCGGCGTCGCCAAGGGCCTCTTCTACTGGTACTTCCCCACCAAGGAGACCCTGTTCGTCGAGCTCGTCCGGTCGATGCGGACCAGCCTGCGCCGGGTGCAGGCCGCCGCGATGGCCGACACCGACGACCCGTTGGAGAAGATCCGGCGGGGCGCAGCGGCGAGCGTTCGCTACATGTCGGAGCACCGGGCGTACTTCGCCCTGCTCGAGACCGAGCGCGACGACGAGCAGATCGTCGAGGTCCTGCGGGAGTCGAACCTGGTCTATTCCGCCGACGCCACCAACCTGGTGCGTGCCGCCCAGAAGCAGGGCTCGATCCCCGACGACCACGATCCGGAACTGCTGGCACTCGGTGTGACGGGCACCGTGTCCCACTTCTCGCACTACCACCGTCTCGGCCGGGTCGATATCGACGTGGACGAGCTGGGCCGCTTCGTGGGTGACTGGATCGTGCGGGCGTTGTCCGGCGCCTGACCGGCACCTGACCGGCCCGGTGACCAGGCGGTCCCGTCGGCTCAGTACGCTGGACCGACGCCCGACAGGAAGGGAGCACCGAGCGCCGAATGTCCGCCCGGTCGACAACGAGACACCTCGAGGCGGGGGCGGTCACCGCCGTCTTGCCCGTCGTCGCGCTGCTGCCCGTGTGGCTGCTGGCGATCGCCGTGTTCTGGCTGCCGACCCGACTGTTCTGGAGCCTGCCGTACTGGCAGTTCGCGCTCGGTGCGCTCCTCGGCGGCGTCCTGCTCTTCCTGCGTCCGGTCCAGCGCCTGGTGCTGACCCGCCTGCTGGGGGCCCGGCGCCCGACCCCGCGGGAAGCGGCGGTCCTCGATCGGCCCTGGAGTGTCGTGATGCAGGCGAACCGGCTCAGCCCCCGCCACTTCCTGGTGGTGGTGATCGATGCCGACGACGTGAACGCCTTTGCCTGCGGCGGTCACCTGGTGGTGGTCACGAGCTACGCCATCGAGCTGCTCAGCGAACGCGAACTCGCCGGCGTGCTCGCTCACGAACTGAGCCATCATCTCGGACTGCACACCGCGGCGGCGACGATCGCCCAATGGCTGTCGCTGCCGATCATCGTGCTCGCCCGGGTGGGCTTCTGGCTCGAAGCGGTCTCGATCGCGGCGACCAACTCCTTCGCCGACGGCTCGGCTGCGCTGACCGCGATCGGTCGGGCCGCGAGCCGTTGATCTTCATGGCGGCGTGGGTCTTCCAGTCCGGGCTGCTGCTCGCCAACTGGACCGGGAACCTCGTCGGCAAGGGCGCCGAGTTCCAGGCGGACCGACGGGTCGTGGCCATGGGATTCGGGCGGAGCTGTCGTCCGCCCTCCGCCGGTTCATCGATCGAGGGGGTCAGGGCCCGGTGACGTGGCGCGACCAGCTCTCGGCGTCGCATCCCCCCGCCCGAACCCGAGTCGCCCACATCGAGGCCCTCCTCAGGTCACAACGCGCTTCGCGCTCCTGACGGCGCGGGCCGCGGCGAACGCGATCCAGGCTCCGGCGATCGTCGCCCGGACCGCCGGCTGCTCCCATCGGGCCCGGGCCCAGGCGCGTGCCCGGGGCGACAGCCGGATCAGCGGCAGCCCGACGGCAAGGATCGGCCCGGCGGGGTGGGCGGCGACCGAGGCGACGAGGTCTCCGCGGACGAGGGCGAGCACCGATCGGGTCATGCCGCAGGTTGGGCATGGGAGGCCGGTCACCCGGCGGATCGGGCACAGGACCGGCCCGTGTTCGAGCAGGCGCAGCGCCCCACCGACCGTGGGCCGGGTCACCGTCGCAGCGGCAGGCCGTTGGAGTCCGGCACCGTGTTCATCGCGATCCGGATGGCGTCGATGAGCGCCCAGATGCCGCAGCCGCCCAAGGTGAGCAGCTTGCCGATACCCAGGCCGGTATTGCCCAGGTAGAACTGGTCGACGCCCAGGTATCCGAGGAACAACGAGAGCAGGAGTGCGGTCAGCCAGTCCTTGTCCGAGAACACTCCCGGGATCTGGGAGGCCGAGAACCAGTTGCCCGTCGCCTGGCGGACGAGGGTGTTGGCCTCGAGTTGCCGGGCCCGAGCCATGTTCTGCAGGTCCAGGCCGGTGTACGGGCCCGTCTCTTGACCCATGACCGCCAACCAGAACGGGCCTTGGGGTGCCGTCGGCACCGGGCTGCTCAGCGCCGGGACGGGCGGGGGCTGCCGATGCTCGGTCCACGTCGCACCATCCCAATAACGCTGGCCACCGGGCTGCTGCGGATCCGGATACCAACCGGCAGGAGTGGTCGACATGGAGGTGAAACGTAGCTGGTCCCGGGAGCGCGTCAGCGGCGGCGAGTGCGGCCCGGACGGTCGGAGGTGAACCGCAGTTCCTCGAACGGATCGCCGTACATGTGGTACCCGTTGCGTTCCCAGAAACCGGGCCGGTCGCCGTCGATGAGCTCCAATGATCGGACCCACTTCGCCGACTTCCAGAAGTAGAGGTGAGGGATCACGATCCGCACCGGGCCGCCGTGGATCGGTTCGATCGCTTCGCCCTCGAAGGCGTAGGCGACGATGCTGTCGTCGGTGGTGATGTCGGCGAGCGGCACGTTGGTCGTGTACCCGAACTCGGCGTGCTCCATCACGTGGGTGGCGTCGGGCGACACCCCGGCCCGTTCGAACAGGTCCCGCACCCGGACCCCGGTCCAGGTGGTGTCGAACTTGGACCACTTCGTCACGCAATGGATGTCGAAGGTCGGCGTGATCGACGGGAGTTCGCGCAGTTCGTCGAGGGTGAGGGTGAACGGCCGCTCGACGAGCCCGGTGATCGTGAGGTCCCATTGGCCGGGTTCGTACTCGGGGACGTCGCCGACGTGGAGGACCGGGAATCGTTCGGTCAGGTACTGGCCGGGAGGCAATCGAGCCGGGTCGAGCCCCTGTTCCACCAGGCGTTGACGGTTCCGATCGAAGAAGCTCACGATCCGTATCCTGCCCGATGTCCAGCGCCGATACGCTCCCGGCGCGATGACGATCTATCTGGTTCGCCATGCCAAGGCCGGGAGCCGCAACGCCTGGACCGAGGACGACCGCATCCGTCCCCTCAACGCCAACGGGGTCCGCCAGGCCGAGGCCATCGCGGCGCGTCTGGCGGCTCGAGAGCCGACCCGGCTGCTGTCGAGCCCGTACCTGCGCTGCATGCAGACCCTCGAACCGCTCGGGGCGGTGGTCGGGGTCGAGGTCGAGGTGTCCGAGCCGCTCGAGGAAGGGAACTCCTTCGAGGGCGCGCTCGCACTGATCGCCTCGCTTCCCGATCACTCCGTGCTCTGCAGCCACGGGGACGTGATCCCCGAGGTCCTGCGGGCGCTCGAACGTCGCGGTGCCGTCATCGACGGCGATGTCCACTGGAAGAAGGGCAGCGTGTGGACCCTGGAGCGGCGGGACGGGCAGGTCACCTCGATGCACGTCTGGTGGCCGCCCAAGCCGGCCGACGACCGCGACGCCGACTGGCGCTGCTACCGGGTCGGGTGGCGCCCGCTCAGCAGGTGCCCGACGTCCCGATCTCGAAGCAGCCTCCGCTCGCTGCGGCGCGATCCAGATCGTGGCGGTGAGCAGGAGCAGGATGCCGCCGATGATGATGCCGGCCTTGGCCCGACCGGCGCCGCCCTGGGCCCCACCGGACTGCCGGATCTGGTTCCGGGCGACGAACCCGAAGATGACCCCCAGCAGCGCAGGGATCTGGATCGGCCAGAAGCAGGGGACGAGGCCCACGAGGGACAGGACCAACGAGGCCGTCGCCAGGCCGTTGGTCCGCGGTGCCGGCGCGGCGAGATGGGGGTCCTGCGGGGCCTGAGGCGGTGGCGGCGGCATGCTGCTCATGGCCGCCGAGCGTAGACCTCAGCCCCCCTCGGCCAGCGCGGCGTCGATCTTGGCACCGAGCTGCTGGACGAGCGGTGCGACCTCGGCGGGCAGGTCGCCCTTGCGGCATTCGGCGAGCGGTTCGGCCGCCGACTTCGCGTCGCCGAGCAGGCGGTAGTTGACGATCGCGGCGAAGCATTGAGCGTCGGTGTAGGACGGGTCGAGCTTCCGGGCGGAATCGATCAACAACAGCGCCTGGTGGCCTCGCTCCTCCATGGCGTCGGCCTCCAAGCCGTTCGTCATGGCGTCGAAGGCGAGCAGCCAGCCGAGATACGTGCGGGCCTCGACGTTTTCCGGTTCGGTGTCGAGCACCGTTCGGAACAGGGTGAGCGCGCACGACGGATCGGCGCCGAGGGCACCTCGGGCGTCGACCAGCATGGTGTTCACGTCCGCAGCTGCGTCGGGTGGGCAGGGCGACACGGCGGCGGCCGGAGCAGGCGTCGCTGCGGTGTCGTTCTCCGAGGACCGGCCCAGCCACCACGAGATCGCCACGACCAGCACCGACAACGCGGCGGCGATGCCGACGATTCGGTTCGGGTCACGGCGGCGCTTCGGCGGGAGTTCGGCCTGCCCCTCCTCGACCGCCCGGATGGCGGCCGCGGCCCGCGCCGTGTAGTCGTCGCGCAACGTCCGATAGTCGTCGTCGGCGACGTCACCGGCTTCGTGTTCGCGATCCAGGTCGGAGATCGAGCGCAGGAGGAAGTCACGCTCCTCTTCGAGCGCGGCGAGCTGATCGGGGTTCACGATTCGTCGCCTCCTCCGGGATGGAGCGCCGCTTCGACCAGGGTCCGGTCCTCCTCGCTCGGCGTGCGCGAACCGGAGTTCGCCCGCCAACGGTTGAAGACGAACGCCAGCGCCCCGGCGCCGCCGAGCGCAGCCAAGCCGGGCAGGATCCACGCCAACGCCTCGAACCCGGTGCCACCGGGTTCGAGCCGGAGATCGCCCTCGTAGTTGTCGTCGATGCGTTGCACGATCTCGTCGTCGGTGAGCTGCCCCTCGGTCACGAGTCGCTCGACGTTGGTGCGGATCTGGTCCGAGGACGGAGCCCGCGAGTCGGCCACGCTCTCGCCGTTGCACACGGGGCAGGCGATCCGGGCGGTGATCGCCGAGACCCGCTCGTCGGCCGTGCGCGGCTCGGCGGCACGGCTGATGCCCACCGCGAGGAGGACCACGGTGACGAGCGCCATCGCAGCCCACGACGGCCAGCGCTTGTACGAGGACTGCTTCGCGGCGCTCACAGGCTCCGGAGCTCCTGGAGCTTGGCGCTGAGGCCCTCGGCGGTGATCTGCCCGATGTAGTGCACGACCACGCGCCCGTTCGGGTCGATGACCCAGGTCTCGGGGACCTGGGCCACGCCGTAGTCGAATGCGAAGCGCCCGTCGTCGTCGATCACGACCGGCCAGTCGCCACCGTTCTCGTCGAAGAACGCCTGCACGTTGGCGGGGCGGTCGCTCCAGATGATGCTCACCAGTTCGGCCCCGTTCTCCAGCGTCGACTGCTGTTGGGCGAACTTCACGAGTTCGGGGTGTTCGTTGACGCAGGGCACGCAACTCGACTGGAAGAAGTTCAGCACGACCCAGTTGCCCCGGCGCCGGGACAGATCGAAGGTGGTGCCGTCGAGCGTCGCGCCCATCACGACGGGTGCGGCCTTGTCGAGCAATGGGGTCGCCGCGGTCTCGTTGCCGGTGACCCGGTCGGAGCCGGCGAGCACGACGAACAGGATGCCGAGCACGAGCGCTGCCCCCAGCGCGGCGAACGCGGCGATGGGCCGACGGCGGGTCGTGATGACGTCGGCGGTGGGGTCCGGAGCAGGCTCTCGGACTTCAGCCATCTGCGGTCACCAACTCCGCCGCCTCCGCGCCCGGCACCGCCGCCGAGGTCGGATCCGTCGCCCGGCGACGCCGACCCGGGAAGGCAGCCAGCGCCGTTCCGATCGCCATCAACAGCCCGCCCACCCAGAGCCACGCCACCATCGGCTTGACCGCCACGGTGAGATTCACCGGGTCGGAGGCCGCGGCCGGAACGGGATCGGCGATGGTGAGGTAGATGTCCTTGGTCAGCCCCGTCTTGACCGACGGGGTGGGGACGGGCTGCCCCATGGCGGTGTAGATCGTCTTGGCCGGGGCGTAGGACTGCCCGCCGTCGATCGAGATGAAGGCCTTCGTGCCGATCGTGGCCCGGGTCTCGAACTCCTCGTACCCCTCGTAGGTGAAGGAGTGACCAGCGAAATTGACCGAGGCGCCCGGCTGAACGGAGAACTTCTGCGAGCGGGAGTACGCGTTGGAGGCGGTGAGCCCGATGGCGATCAGGATCACGCCGAGGTGAACGACCATGCCGCCGTTGACCCGACCGACGAAGCCGCGCCACCCCTGGCGACGGGTGGCCAGCGCGAGCTGGCGGAGGGCGGCACCACCGGCGAATCCACCCAGACCGAAGGCCACGAGCGGAGCCAGACCCTCGGCCCCGACGAACACGGCGACGGCGATCGCGCCGATCCCGCACCACGCCGGCCAGAACAACCGGTCGCGCAACACCTCTCCCGATGCCTTGCGCCACGGCAGGACCGGCGCCATCGCCATCAAGAACAGGATCGCGATCCCGATCGGCACGCCGAGACGGTCGAAGAACGGGGCGCCGACCTTGATGTCGCGCCCTTGGACCGCTTCGACGAACAACGGGAAGACCGTCCCGAGCAGGACCACGAACGCGAACAGCGTGAACAGCACGTTGTTGGCGAGGAAGGCACCTTCACGCGAGACCGGCGAGTCGATGATGCCGGGCGCCCGCAAGCGATCGCCTCGCCAGGCGATCAGCGCCAGGGACACCACGATGATGACGCCGAAGAATCCGAGCAGCACCGGGCCGACGTCGCTCTCGCTGAAGGCATGCACGCTGTTCAGGACCCCGGACCGAGTGATGAACGTGCCGAGGATGGTGAGGCTGAACGTGGCGACCAGCAGTGACAGGTTCCAGACCCGGAGCATGCCGCGGCGCTCCTGGACGAGGACCGAGTGGAGGTAGGCGGTGCCGGTCAGCCACGGGAGGAACGAGGCGTTCTCGACCGGATCCCAGGCCCACACACCACCCCATCCGAGGACCTCGTAGCTCCACCAGCCGCCGAGGATGATGCCGAGGGTGAGGAAGGCCCAGGCGAACAGGGTCCAGCGCCGGGTCTCGAGGAGCCAGCCCTCCCCCACTCGTCCGGTGACGAGGGCGGCGATCGCGAAGGCGAACGGGACGCTCATCCCCACGTAACCGAGGTAGAGGGTCGGGGGTGGAACAGCACGAGCACGTGGTTCTGGAGGAGCGGGTTGGGTCCCCGGCCCTCGGTGGCGGCGGTCGCCGCGGCCTGGAACGGGTTGGTCCAAAAGGCGCACAGGGCGAAGAAGAACGCAGCGATGGCGTAGAGCACGATCATCGCCCACGACACGAGCGGGTCCTCGCGCCGGGACCGGTAGCGGTAGGCGACCGCCGCGATGTAGCCGCCGAGGACCAGGACCCACAGCAGGATCGAGCCCTCGAGCGCCGTCCACAGCGCGGTGACGTTGTAGAGCGGAGGGGTCTTGGTCGAGCCGACCTGCTGCACGTACTTCAGGCTGAAGTCGCGGGTGATGAGGGCGCGTTCCATGACCGCGAACGCCACCACGGCGGCACCGAGCACGCCCCAGGCGTAGCGAGAGCCGGCGCGCAGGAGGCGCGTGTCGTGCTGGCGGATGCCGAGGAGAAGCTGGAAGGCGCCGAAGACGCAGACGGCGAGGCCGACCAGGAGGGCCGAGCTTCCGAGGTATCCGTTCAGG
Organism: Ilumatobacteraceae bacterium; assembly: GCA_041394645.1. Classification (GTDB taxonomy): domain Bacteria; phylum Actinomycetota; class Acidimicrobiia; order Acidimicrobiales; family Ilumatobacteraceae; genus JAWKHV01. Next base: position 276,692 of record JAWKHV010000004.1, read on the forward strand.
CTGGTTGCGAGCACGCGTCACTCTCGAGGATCGAGTCGTCGACCAAGCGGTCCGGATTGGCGGCCTCGTACTCGTTGGAGTGCTTGACCTCGATGTTGGTCCCCTCGATCCGGCCGCCGGAGAGGCTGCCCTCGACCACCACCGGGATGCAGGCCTGGAACAGATCGGGGACCGATGTCCCGTTGCGGTAGTCGATCGGGACGGTGACGTCGTTGAAGGTGACCGCGAACGACTCGATGGCGCCGTTGGCACCGGTCACGATCGAGCCCTGATCGACCCGGCCCTGGACCCGGACCCGGCGTTCACCGGAGCACGACGACTTCACGCCGATCTCGTCGGCGTTGCAGTAGTAGTCGATCGCCGAGGTGAGGAACTTGCCGACCACCACGCCACCGCCCGCGAGCACGGCGATCAAGAACAGGATCGCGCCCCAGTTGCGCTTCTTGGCCGGCCGGGTCGACTCGTCGGGTGCGGCCGTGCGGGGGCTCAGGTCCACGGACGATCCTCCGGACTGACGCGACGGGCGAGTTCGCGGCCCTTTCGCACGGTGTACACGGTGTAGGCGATCACGCCGGCGAAGGTGAGGGCATAGCTCCCCAGGATCTTCCCGGCGTACGCCATGGCGACCATCACGCTCCGGCTCCTTCCCGCTGCCGCTCGGCCAGCGCTGCATCCAGGCCACGATCATCCATCGCGTCCTCCATGTGCATGACGCGCTGGCGGTGCAACAGGAGCCACACGTAGAACAACGTGAAGGTGACGATCCCGACGAAGAGGCTCACGAGCATCAGATCCTCGATCTTGCCGGTCTTCACCGATTCGGTCTGGTGGAGCGGCCGCCACCACTCGACCGAGAAGTGGACGAGCGGGACCTCGAGCACGGCGAGCACGCCGAGGATGCCCGAGCGCCGGGCCCGCGCCTCGTGACTCCCACCCAGGCGGCGGACGGCGAGGTAGCCGAGGTAGGTGATGAAGAGGAAGGCGCTGGTGGTGAGGCGGGCGTCCCACACCCAGTAGGTGCCCCAGGAGATCGAACCCCACAGCGAGCCCGTGACCAGCGCGATCGCCATGAAGAACACCCCGATCTCGGCCGGCGCGCCGGCGAAGCGATCCCAGGTGAGCGAGCGGGTCCGCTTCCACAAGAAGCCGGCCGAGCACACGGCGGTGACGGTGAAGGCGAGGTAGGCGAGGTAGACCGTCGGTACGTGCACGTACATGATCCGCACGCTCTCGCCCTGGATCACGTCCTGGGGCGAGAACAGCAACCCGAAGGCGGCGAGCCAGACCATGCCGGCGATGGTGGCGAGGCCGAGCGCACGCGTGAACGGCGTTCCGGTGGCAGTGCGCCGGGATGCGGCGACGGGCGAGGTGGCGGTGCTCGTCTCGCTCGCTGTCGTGCTCATCGTCATTCCTCCAGGAGCGGCCCGAAGGCCACGGTGCCGGCGACACCGAACGCAGCCGCGAACACCGCGAGCAGACCCACCCAGGGCCAACCCTCGGTGACCGCCGCCCCTCCCGTTCCGAGTGCCGCTTCGGTGGCCCGCGCAGCGCCCAGCAGGACGGGCGACACCACGGGGAACACGAGCAACGGGAGCAGTGTCTCGCGACCTTTGGCCCCCGCGGTGAGGCCGCCGTAGAGCGTACCGACCAGGGCGAGACCTGCGGTAGCCGTCAGCAGAGTGGCGACCAACAACAGCAATCCGGCGGCCCGGAGCCGGGTGTCGTAGAACACGACGATGCCCAGCGTGAGCGCAGCTTCGAGCATCAACAGCTCGACGAAGAGGGCCGCAGCCTTGCCGAGGAAGATCCCCTCGGCCCGGACCCCGGCGACCCGCAGCGCATCCAGTGCCCCGTCGGCGGACTCCACCGCGAAGGCCCGCTGGACCAGCAGCAACAGCGACAGGAGCGTCGCCAGCCACAACAGACCCGGGGCGACGAAGGTGGTGACCGGCTCGCGCACGTCGCCCTGGTGGACGACGCCGCCGTTGTCGAGGGCGAAGGCGAACAACACCAGGACCAGGCCGGCGACCGGCACGACCTGGGACAGCAGGACCCGGGCGCGCCACTCCACCCGGAGGTCCTTGCCGGCGACGAGCCGAGCGATCCTCAACACGTCCGATCCCCGCTGACCCGGCCGCCGGTGATGGTGATGATCCGATCGGCCAGCGCCTCGGCCCGCTCGAGCTCGTGGGAGGCGACGAGCACGGTGGCTCCGGCGCCCGCGGCCTCTCGCAGCACCAGGTCGAGCTCGTCCCGGCTGGCGGCGTCGAGTCCGGCGTGCGGTTCGTCGAGCAGCCAGAGACGGGCCCGCCGGGCCATCAGGCAGGCCAGGGCGGTCCGCCGCTTCTGACCGGCGGACAACCGGTTGACGACCACGGTGGCGAGACGGCCGTCCAGGCGCATCCGAGCGGAGGCCGAGGCCAGCTCGTCGGCCGTGGCCCCGACGGTTCGACCCCAGAACTCGATGTTCTCCTGCACCGTCAGTTCGCCGTAGAGCCCGTTGGCGTGGCCGAGCAGCCCGACGTACGGGCGGATGGCGGAGCGATCGGCCCGCAGATCGAGGCCGCAGATGCGCGCCTCCCCCCGCTCGAGTGCGAGCAGACCGGCGCACAGCCGGAGCAGGGTCGTCTTGCCCGCCCCGTTCGGTCCTTCCAGCAGCACGATGGAGCCCGGGGCGACCTGCAGCGTCACGCCGGCCAGTGCCGGGAACCGGCCCAGCACGGCGACGGCGTTCTCGAGCACGACGACCGGTTCCATGGAGTGCCCCGGACGGTACCGAGCCGATGGTGATGAGGCCAACCGCTGGTGAGAGGCGGGCCGCCGGTCATCGAGCCCGTAGGGTTCCCACCGTGCCTGGTTCCGGCGCGCCCTCGCATCCCTCCACGTGGGGAATCCGCGCCGAGCGGGTCCTTCGCCAGCACCTCGCCCGCCTCGAGCACCCGAAGTCTCCGCCGACGAGATGCGAGCCCGGCTCAAGCGGTTGGAGGACGAGGGAATCGCCCGGACACTGGCCGAGCGCCAGGCGGCGGCCCAGCGAACGATGATCCTCGACGTCCAGCCGGCGGCACCACCGGTCGCCGCAGCTCCCTCGCCGGCCGATGTCGGATCCCGGGACCCTCAGCCCCGCGACCCAGCCGACTCGTGGCGACCGACCGACCGGTGCGCGGGACCTTCGCTGGTTCCTCGGCGGCCTCGGCAAGGTCCTGATCTCGACCGGCCTGCTGATCTTCGCCTTCGTCGCCTACCAGCTCTGGGGCACCGGCATCCAGTACGCCCGGGCCCAGGACAAGCTGGCGTCCCAGTTCGAGACCCAGTTGGCGGCGGTGCCCGGGGCCGCCCCGCTGCTGGAGACCACGACCTCAGCGACACCCGATGACGGCTCGCTGCCACCGATCGAGACGACCACCACGTCCGACGCTGCGACGGTGACCACCGCGGCCCCGACCACGGCGCCCACGGCAGCAGCACCGATCAACATCGGCCTCGGTCAGGTGCTCGGGGTGATCGAGATCCCCACGATCGGGGTGAAGGACTACATCGTCGCCGGGGTCGGCGCGTCCGAGCTGGAGAAGGGGGTCGGGCACTACCCCTACACCCCGCTGCCCGGCCAGACCGGCAACGTCGCCATCGCCGGTCACCGGACCACCCACGGCCAACCGTTCTTCCGCCTCGACGAGCTCCAACCCGGCGACGAGATCGTGATCACCACCTTCCAGGGCAAGTTCACGTACTCGGTGACCGGGACCAAGGTCGTGCCACCCACCGACTTCACCGTGCTCTATGGCGACCCGTCCCGCTCCGAACTGACCCTCACGACCTGTCATCCGAGGTTCTCTCAGAAGGAGCGCCTCATCGTCAGTGCGGTGTTCGTGCCCGAGGAGAGCACCCAGACCGACGCCCAGATCGTGTACGACGCGTCGAGCACCGGGCAGGAAACGGGCCCGGATTCGACCCTGCCCGGATTCGAGGACGGGTCGGTTCCGGCCGTCGACCAGAACGGCGAGGCGATCGACACCCCGGCGGCGACCGGCGGTACCTCGGTGGACGGTGCCACCCAGGACGCCTTCTCCCAGGGCTGGTTCTCCGACCCGGACGCCTGGCCGCACATCGCGCTGTGGGGATTGGCCCTGGTCGCGTGGTCGCTGCTCATGACGTGGTTCGGCAAGCGGACCCGGGTCTGGCTCAGCGCGATCGCGTGGATCGCTCCGTTCACCTTCGTCCTCTACTTCTGGTTCGAGAACGTCAACCGGCTCCTGCCGCCCAACCTCTGAGCTGGTCGAACACGGTCTGAGGGGCACCCGATGACACGGTGCTGACACAGATCTGACACAGCTTGCCCTTCGGCACCATCGGCCGAGCTCGGACCATTCGCTTAACCTGCGGAGCGTGAGCACCAAACCGCGTGTCCGATTCGCCGTCCTCGCCCACCAAGCGACGATGCACGAAGGCATGGTTTCAATGCTTGACGCGGGCTGGACCTCCGTCACCACAGATCTCCCGCGCCTAATCCCGCTGGCAATCGCATTGCAGACAGACGCTCTCAGCACGGAGGGGAGACACGACGTCATCCGCGTTGCTGTCCACTCTCCAGAGGGGGACGTGCTTGCAGAGTCATCAACGCTGGTCATACCCAATAGCAGCAACGAGGCGGGCCAGCCACCCGACCCGTTGGTCGTCTTTACGACGTTGCTCGTGCTTCCCGTCGAAGTGAGGACTCCCGGTATCCACTCGATTACCATTGGTGAGGCGGTTGAGGAAGTGCAGATCACGTTCAACGTGAGGACACCTTGAGATGCCCGTTGAACTGTCTGTGCATGCCACTCAGCGTCTCCTAGAACGCGGCATCACAAGTGCGGATGTAGATCGCGTCGCCCGCGCTCCGACCCGACGCGATCCGGGCAACAATGGAACACTGAAGCATTCGGGCCCGGTTGACGGGGGACGTACGCTGGTTGTGATCCTCACTGCGAATCGACAACGCGTGGTGACCGCCTACTACGAAGGAGAGTGAGATGCGCTGGACATACGACGCTGACGTAGATGCGCTGTACCTGTCCTTCCGCGCCCTTGATGCGGGCGAGGCTCGTACGGTTGACGCCGGCGATGGCATCCTGCTCGACGTTGACGCAGACAACGCGCCGTCTGGCCTCGAGATTCTCGACGTCACTGTGTTCCGACCCTCGCACCTCGTCGACCGATCGCTACCTCGGGACCTGGTAGAGACGGTCCGGGCGATCGTCACGGCGATCCAGGGAAATGCGCGCAGAGCTGCCGCTGGACGCCACCCGTCCACCCGCGTCATTGAGCCGACTGAGCTTTCAACGCAAGACCACGCGTTCGCTTAGGGCGTCCCGAGGGCCCTCAGTCGGTCGTCGGCTTCCTGTTCGGTCATGATCCCGTCGAGGACGTGGAGCGGCGCTCCAGCGTCGAGGAACAAGTCGGTCACGTCGTCGATGAGGTCGAGCCCGGTTCGGGTGTCTCGGGCGATGAGGGCCACGTTCTCGATGAGGTCGAGGATGGGTCGCACGAGGTCATGGTCATGGGCCCAGGCTTGTGCGGCGCCGTCGAGCACGAGCACGGTCTGTCCTTCGAGTTGGTCGTCGGTCACGGATGCTTCTTCCTCGGC
>JAWKHV010000005.1:0-276872 GCA_041394645.1 Ilumatobacteraceae bacterium
GATCGAGGCGGCGAGGGCGATGATCGACGACTACCCGATCGAACTGGAGGTCGACGGGGGGATCGACCCCGAGACCACCCCGCTCGTCACCGCCGCCGGCGCCGACGTGCTCGTGGCCGGCTCGGCGGTGTTCAACCGGCCCGATCGGGCCGCGGCGATCGCCGACCTCCGGGCCGCGGTCAGCCCTCGACGATCCCGCTGAGGACCAGCTCGGGTTCGTCGCGCTGTAGGCGCTCCAGCCGGTATCGGTTCTCGAACAGCGCGAGCGTCGCGCCATCGGAGCGTTGGGCGATCCGGATCCCACCGATCTCGCGGAGGCGCTGCGCGGACGGACCGTCGGTGCGCCGGGCCACCTGGATGCCGTTCGAGGCCAGCTCCACCTCGACGTGGTACTCGGCGCGCATCCGATGCTTGAACACGTCCATCTGCAGTTGCCCGACCGTCGCGATGATCGGACGGCTGGAGTTCTCGTCCTCGATCAGGGCCTGGATGACACCTTCGGCATCGAGCTGATCGACGCCGCTCTTGAACTGCTTGGCCTTCGAGACGTCGAGCGGGCGAGCGGTCGCGAACACCTCGGGCTCGAAGCGGGGGAGGGGCGGGAACTCCACCGCCTTGCCGGCGAACACCGTCTCGCCGATGCGGAGGTTCCTCGCGTTGACGAGCGCCACGACGTCGCCGGGGAACGCCTCGTCCACCGTGTCTCGTTCCTGGCCGAGGACGGACGCCGCGTGCTTGGTCGTCACGACGCGCCCGGTCGAGGACTGGGTCAGCGGCTCGCCCCGTTCGAAGCGGCCCGAGCAGACCCGGACGAAGGCCATCTGGTCCCGATGGGACGGATCGACGTTGGCCTGGATCTTGAACACGATGCCGGCGAACGGGGCGTCGAGGGGACGGATGGTGCCGTCGAGCTCGGCCCTCGGCGTCGGCGCCGGTGCGATCCGGACCAGCGCTTCGAGCAGCTGATGGACGCCCATGTTGGTGAGCGCCGAACCGGCGAACACGGCCGACAGGCCGCCGGCGAGGAAGTCGTCGTGATCCCACTCGCCGCCGTCGAGCCCGAGCAGCTCGGTCTCCTCCAGCGCTTGGTCCCACCACTTCCCGCCGAACTCGGCCGCTTCGGCTTCGGCCAGGCGGGACTCGCCGCCGATGGAGGCACCGCGAGCGGTGCGATCGAAGCGGATCAACTCCCGGCGCTCCACGTCGAGCAGGCCGATCAGTTCACCGCTCGGCCCGACCGGCCACAGCCGCGGTGCGGTGTTGATCTGCAGGGTGTTCATGATGTCGTCGGTCAACTCGAGCGGCGTCAGGCCCGGCCGGTCCTGCTTGTTGAGGAACGTGATGATCGGCGTGTTGCGCGTCCGGCACACCTCGAACAACTTCTGGGTCTGCGGCTCGATCCCCTTGGCCGAATCGAGCACCATCACCGCGGCGTCGACCGCGGTCAGCACGCGGTAGGTGTCCTCGGAGAAGTCACGGTGGCCCGGGGTGTCGAGCAGGTTGACGACGCAGTCGTCGTAGGGGAACTGGAGGACGGTCGACGACACCGAGATGCCGCGCTCCTTCTCCATCTCCATCCAGTCGGACCGAGCCGAGTTCCGGCCACCGCGGGCCTTCACCGCTCCGGCCGACTGCACGATGCCGGCGTAGAGCAACAACTTCTCGGTGAGGGTGGTCTTGCCGGCGTCGGGATGGCTGATGATCGCGAACGACCGCCGTCGCTTCGCTTCGGCCAACACGTCGGAACTCATTCGGCCGAGGCTACCGCCGAGGTCCCACCGGCCAGCTGGCCGCTCGACCCACGGCCAGCTGGCCGGTCACGGTCGTGACCGAGTCGAGGGGGCTCAACTCACGAAGCAGAACTCGTTGCCCTCGGGATCCTGGAGCACCTGGAACGGACCGATCTCGTCGGCGACGGGCTCCCCCAGCTTCGTGGCGCCGAGTGCGACCGCCCGCTCGGTGTCGGCGGCGAGATCGTCGGACCAGAGGTCGAGATGCACCCGGTTCTTGGTCGTCTTGTCCTCGGGCACTCGTTGGAAGGCGAGGAGCACACCGCCCGGGCGTCGATCACGAACAGTGGCCCAGTCGTCGCTGCGCACCTGGGCCGAGCCGCCCACGATGTCGCACCAGAACGACGCCATCGCCCGCACGTCGGCGCAGTCGAACACCACCTCGCACACGGCCGAGCGGCGCGGCAACGTGGCGAAGGCGCGCACGCTGAACGTGCCGAGTCCGGCGACGCGAAGCGCCACGGCGGTGAAGGTCGCCCCGGCGGCCGGGACCGCATCGAGGTTCGTCAGGTGCTCGACGATCGGGATGCCCGCGCCGAGGAGGCCGGAATGGGCCGGACGATCGCCGTCCTGGGTGCCATCGATGTTCAACGAGTCGATGCCGACGAGCGCGGCGCCGCCCTCGACGAGGGCGCGGGTTCCTGCCTCGGTGAGATACGAATGGGTCGGGGCGAAGTACGCCTCGGTCCCCCAGTGGCGAGACCATCCGGTGCGCATGACGACCGCCGCGCCCGCCACGTCGAGCCCCTCGAAGTCCTCGTCCGTGAACCCGTACGCCTCACCGGCGCCGGCCGGCGGGTCGACGATCACGAGCGGAAGATCGACGCACGAGTCCAATGGGAGCGACGAGAGGTCGAACCCTTCGGCGTACCGGTGCGCCGGCGTGTCGAGGTAGGTACCCGTGTTCGTGCACATCTCGATCTTCCCGATGTGGAACTCGACCCCCGGGGCGTACTTGCCCCGGCTCTCCTCCCGCGACAGCACCGTGCCGAGCACCGGCTCCGGCAGCCCGGGGTAGGTGCGCATGCCCTCGGTGATCACGTGGCTGAGTTCGACGAACGGGGACGACATGGGCCGAGATCCTGCCAGAGCGAAACCCGGCTCGGCCTCCACATTCCTGCCGCCAGGCATTACCTTCTCGACATGGGGATCAGCTGTGTAGCGGACATCGTTCGAGTCCACGGGAAGGACCGGGCGGATCAGGTCGCTCTGGTCGAGGGGGAGCGACGCGTCACCTGGGCCGAGCTCTACAACCGGTCGTGCCGGATGGCGCAGGCCATGCGAACCGCCGGGGTGGGGCCGGGCGACCGGGTGGCGTTCCTGGACAAGAACGGGATCGAGCACTTCGAGGTGGCCTTCGGTGCCGCGCTGCTCAACGCCGCGTGTGTGGACGTGAACTGGCGGCTGGCACCACCGGAGGTCGAGTACATCGTGAACGACGCGGACGCGAAGGTGTTCGTCGTCGGCCCGGACTTCGTGCCGGTCCTCGACGCCATCGCCGACCAGCTGTCGAGCGACATGAAGATCGTGGTGATCGGGGGTCACGCCACCGCCACCGCCTACGACGAGTTCTTCTCGGCGTGTGACCCCGTCGACCCGAAGATCCCGTCGGCACCGAGCGACGTGGCGTTCCAGCTGTATTCGTCGGGGACCACCGGTCGACCCAAGGGCGTGATGCTGTCGAACGAGAACTTCTTCTGCTCTGCTGCCGCCCATCGCCAACGACATGTGTGGGGCATCGGGCCCGACAGCGTGAACCTGGTCGCCATGCCGCTGTTCCACATCGGCGGCGGGGGCTGGGCGATGGTCGGTCTGTACGAGGGCTGTCCGTCGATCATCGCGAACTCGACCCCGGCGCCCTGATCGGTCTGATCGAGCGGCACCGGATCACCCACGGGTTCCTGGTGCCCGCCGTTCTCCAGTTCATGCTGATGATGCCCGGCGTCGAGGAGGTGGACTCTCGTCCTCGACACGATCGTCTACGGCGCGTCGCCGATCTCGGAGCAGGTCCTGGCCCGGGCGGTCGAGGTGTTCGGCTGCAAGTTCTGGCAGGCGTACGGTCTCACGGAGACGACGGGGGCGGTGGTCAACCTCGCACCGGAGGACCACGACGTCGACGGCCCGAACAAGCACCGCCTCCGCTCGTGCGGCGTCCCCGGTCCGGGCGTCGGGCTGCGCGTGGTCAACGGTGCCACGGGTGCCGACCTCCCGGCCCGCGAGGTCGGCGAGATCTGGATCAACGGCCCGCAGGTGATGCTCGGGTACTGGAAGCTCCCGGAGGAGACGGCCAAGGCGGTGACCGAGGACGGCTGGTTCCGCACCGGCGACGCGGGCTACCGCGACGAGGACGGTTACCTGTACATCCATGATCGGGTCGGCGACATGATCGTGTCGGGCGCCGAGAACGTCTATCCGGCCGAGGTCGAGAACGCGCATGAAGCATCCCGCCATCGCGGACGTCGCCGTGATCGGTGTCCCGGACGAGAAGTGGGGCGAGACGCCGAAGGCGATCGTGGTGCGCGGCCGACGCCGAGCTGACCGAGGCCGACGTCATCGCCTTCGCCCGCGAAAGCACTTTCGCCAAGTTCATGCCTGACGAGTGGAGTGATCGAGTTCCTGCCCTGCAACCCGAGCGGCAAGATCCCACAAGGATCTCCGCGCCTCCGTACCGGGAGGGCCGTTAGCGCCAGGTCAACTGACGCAGGGCGCGCGCCGTCCGCCAGCGCGGTGGCGACCGTCGCCGGAGGGATCGTGCTGGCGCTCGGCGCGGTCGCATGCGGGGACGACGTGCTCCGCCCAGCGTGTTCAGCGAAGCGGCGGTCTCGGTCCACGCCGAGGGTTGTTGACGTGCCCTCGCGCGGCGCGGGCCTGGTGGTGGACCGAGGACGGATCCTCACCGCTGCGCACGTCGTCGCCGGCGCCACGTCCATCGAAGTCCGCCGAGGGGGCGACACTAACCGCATCACCGTCGTCGCCTTCGACCCCGTCGCCGACGTCGCGGTGCTCTCGGCCCCGGTCGTCGCCGGCGCGTTCCCGGTCGGGGGCACGGCATCGGGTGCAACGGGCACGGCCGTCGTCCGGCGAGACGGCGAGGTGGTGGAACTGCCGGTGCGGGTGATCCGCCCGGTCACGATCCGTACCGCCGACGTGTTCGAGTCCGGCGAGGTGGAACGCCCGGGCTTCGAGATCGAGGCCGACATCGAGCCCGGCGATTCCGGCGCGGTCGTGGTGGTCGACGGGCACGGCGGTCGCCGTGATCTGGCAGAGGTGATCACCGGCGGTCGCGCCTGGGCGATCGACGCCGCCGCGACACGTGGCCCGGGTTGCTCGAACAGACGGCAGAGGTCGGTCGGGCCGAGGAACTCGGGGCCGCACGGTGTCCGTGACGCCTGGCGCCCGCCCCGTCGAGGCCCATCTCGTCGCGCGCCATCTCGTCGCGCGTCATCTCGTCGAGCGTCACGACGGGGACGTCGCGTGGGGGAGCACCGCCGAGCACGGTCATCCCTCGACGGATCTCGTCGGGCGATGCGGCGCTGAAGGACAGGCGGAGCCGCTCACCCGCCGCCTCGCCCGGGTACCAACTGTTCCGGCCGACACGCGCGCACCCCGGCTGCTCCGGCGTCGGCGGCGCAGGCGCTCCGCGCCCACGGCTCGGGCAGCCGGACCCACACGTGCAGGCTGGGCCGCTCGGTCGGTCGATTTTGGCCTCGGGACCGAGCCAGCGTTCGACCGACCGGATGAGGACCTCGCGGCGCTCTCGCAAGGTCTCGTGCAGTTGGCGCAGATGCCGTGGCCACGTCGGCGAGGTCAGCACCTCCAGCGCCGTGCGCTCGAGGAACCCGGACACGGCCACGTCGTCGAGCAGCCGACTGTGGGCGATTCGCTGCTGCACCGGTCCGCGCGCCACCACCGCCGCGATCCGGAGCCCGGGCGCGACGAGCTTGGTGAGCGAGCGGATGGTGATCACGAACCCGTCGGAATCGTCGGCGGCGAGCGATCCCGGCGCGGTGCCGTCGAGATCGAGGTCGGCCGCCCAGTCGTCGTCGATCAGGAAGGCCCGCCGCCGGCGCAGGATCTCCAGGATCTCGCGCCGTGTCGCCTCGTCCCACGAGTAGCCGGTCGGATTGGCGAATCGGCTCTGCGCGTAGACGACCCGCGCCCCGGTCGTCGCGAGCAGGTCGTCGAGCACGGCCGGGTCCGGGCAAGGCTCGGCCGGCCAGGGGACGAGCTGGACGCCGGTGGCGCGGGCGGCCAACACCGCACCCGGGTAGGTGGGCGACTCCACGATGACCGCCTCACCCGTCGCCGCCAGCGCTCGGAACGTGGAGGACAGCGCAGCCTGACCGCCGGGGGCGACCACGACGTCCCCCGCCGTCCGCTGCCCACCGACCGACGCCGCGAACCAGGCCCGCAGGTCCGGATCGCCGCTGGGTTGGGTGTGATCCCACGCCATCGCCCGTCTCATCACCCGTTTCGCAGCGGCGTCGAGCAGGGGCGCGGCCTGGAGTTCCGGGTCGAGGTATCCGCTGGACAGCACGACACCCGATCGGTGCGCCGACGGTGTCAGGCGTTGCAACGGGGTCGCGTCGAACGACGGGAGGCCGAGCACCGACGACTGCCAGGTGACGTCGGATTCCGGGCTGCGAGCGGTCCGCACGGCGACGTAGGTTCCGGCGCCGGGTCGGGTCGTCAACAGGCCCTCGGCCACGAGCTGATCGAGGGCCCGCTGCACGGTGACCGGCCCGACGCCGAGTCGCCGGACCAGTCGGCGGGAGGACTCGATCCGGTCGCCCGGACGGCCTGCGGCAGCGAGTCGTCGCAACTCGGCGACGACCTGATCACGGGACGAGATTGCTCGCCGCGCCCGGCCGTCGATAGTGCTACCGTTTTGCATGGGTACCGAAGATAGCGCTATCGAGCCGGTGAAGGGACCGCTACCGACGGAACCGCGACCGGCTCGGCACGGGCTCGCATCGCACGTCTCGGCGCATCTCGGACCGCTGATCGCCGGTGCGCTCGTGATCCTGGTCGGCTACAGCGGGCCGATGCTGCTGGTGCGCGAGGCGGCCCGGGCGGCCGGGCTGTCCGAGCGGCTGGCCGATTCGTGGGTCTTCACGGTCTCGTTCGGCCCCGGCGTCGCCGGCCTCCTGCTGTCGTGGCGGCTCAAGCAGCCGGTGATCGTGGCGTTCTCCACGGCGGGCGTCGTGCTGCTCACCTCGTCGCTCGGCCAGTACGCGTTCTCGGACGCCATCGGCGCCTATCTGCTCGTCGGCGTGGCGTGCGTGGCGATCGGCTGGTCGTCGTCGTTCTCGGCGGTGATGGCACGGGTTCCGCTCCCGATCGTCTCGGCGATGCTCGCCGGCATCCTGCTCCGGTTCGGGATTGGCTACTTCGCCGCTTCCCTGCCGGGGAGCCTCGGACCGCCGGGTCACGGTGATGGTCCTGGCGATGGGCGTCGCCTGCTTCGTCCAGCCGCCAGCTCGGCTCCCGGCTGGCGGTGGTCTGGACCGCACTCACCGGAGTCGTCGCGCCGTTCGCGCTCGGGATCACCACCGGCCGGCGCGCCGGTCCATATGTCGTTGGTGCAGCTGGAGTTCATACGTTCCACGTGGGAGCGTGTTCGGCCTCGGTCTCCGCTGCTCGCCCTGGCGCTGACGGCCCAGTACGCGCCGGGCTACGGGGTGCTCAAGGGATCCGGCTACGAGCCTCGGATGAACCCGATCCTGATCCGTGACCGGCGCGATCGGAGGGGCCTTGTCGGTCCTCGGTTGCTCGGGAATCAACCTGGCCGCCATCACGGCGGGCTAGCTACAGGACCCGACGCACACCCGGATCCCGATCGGTATCTCGCCGGGATCTGGAGCGGTGTGTTTCTACCTCGCCGTGTCGCTCCTCAGGCTCAGCGCCCTGTCGCTGTTCGCCGCCATGCCGGACAGGACCGTCGCGGCGGTCGTCGGTCTCGGCTTGTTCGGCACGATCTCGGTGACGGCGGCCTCGACGCGTTCTCCGACGTCAGACACCGCGGCTGCGGCCAGCGACCCTGTTGTGCTGGCCTCGGGCTTCAGTCTGTTCCAGGTGGCTGCACCGTTCTGGGCCCTGGTGGTCGGCGTGGGCCTGACCGCCCTCAGATCGCCCTGATCCTGCGTGATCCGGGCCAGCTCATCTCGAGAGCGAGCGACCCGCGAGCGGATCGTCCCGATCGGGCAGCCGAGGACACAGGCGGCGTCCTCGTAGCGAGGCTCCAGACACTGGGTGAGGACGAACGCCTCACGGCGGTCGGCGGGGCTGGTCGAACAGGTCGTCCACCACGTCCGGACCGGGCGCGAAACGGTCCCCGAAGTGTGCTGCTTCACCCGGTCGAGGATCCGCCGTTGGCGTTGGCGTCGCCGGACGTGGTCGGCACACACCCGGCGGGCGATCGTGAACAGCCACAACTGCACCAGGCGTCACCCGGTACGAACCGATCGAGGAGAACGCCCGGAGGTACGTCTCCTGGACCAGGTCCTCGACCTCGCCCGCGCTCCCGAGCACAGACACAGCCGCCAGACCGGCTCCTGCGGCGCCGCCGGACCAGCTCGGCCAAGGCGGTCGTCGCCTCGGCCGCCGCGGCGCCGTAGTGCTGGAGCGAGTCGTCGGGATGCACGGTGTCATTGTCGCGAGTCCTGCGAAATTCCACAAACCTCGGGAACCCAATGGTCCGGACGAACGACTCTGTTCTCGATGGAGTGCGAAACCTGGCGTACGGCGGTCTCGGCCTGCCGACGGCGGACCCCGAGGTCGTCCGCGCCTCGTCGCCGCTCATCTCAAGCGCTGCGCCAACTGTCGTGCCTTCGAGGTATCGGATCCGCAGCTCACCTCGCCAGCGACCGGCCCGGCGACGACCGGCCGCCCAGCACCGCGCTCGGCTCCCCGACGACCGTCCCGCCCGATCTGCGCGGCTCGGGTCACGCATGCCGTGGCCGTCGCCGATCGACGGTCGCGCTGGGCCGTGATGCGGAGATCGCCATAGTGGTCGCAATCGGGTCATCGCCTTCTCCTGCCTGCGCTGGATGCTGGAACCGCCGACCCCGGCACCCGGTCACCGTGCACGACGCCCGGCACCTCGGTGCGTTCCAACGGCCTATGCCGTCGGGCTGCTGCTCGTGGTCGTTCGCCCAGCAACGCACGATGCTGCCCGTCGCCGGTGTTGTCTGGGGCGCTGCTCATCACGGCGGTGGTGGATCTGGTCGGGCCGAGGATCCACTCACAGGTGAAGTCAACCTCACCTCCCAGGCTGATCAGCGTGATCCTCCGTCTGGCTCTGGCCTCACCCGACCGCAGCAAACGTCCGTCGTGGACGCTGCTGTCACGCCGGCCGGCGGCCACCGTGGAGGACGAGCTGGGCGTGCGTCGGCGCCGGTTGAAGCGCGAGGATGGGAGCATGACCCTTCCTCTCGCCCCTTCCGGTCGCACCGGACACCAGAGCGGTTGATCTTCGAGCGGCCGCCCTCCGGGAATGGGATGAGCCAGTCCCGACGGATGCCACGCTCGAAGTTGATCGCCGTCATGGCATCAACCACCTGGACACCATAACGAGCTACGGCGACCGAGGACCGGCTGGCTCCGTTCCTCGCCGATCATCGACCGGACTATTTCTTGGCCACCAAGACCGGCGAACGGACCGGCGACGCAGCACGCGCCGAGCTCGAGCGCTCCCTGGAGCGGATGGGGGTCGAACAGGTCGATCTCATCCAGCTGCACAACCTGGTCGAGGACGACGAATGGCGCACCGCGTTCGCTCCCGGCGGGGTGGTCGAAGCCCTCGCTTGCCGCTCGCGACGAGGGACTCGTCCGGTTCATCAGGGTCACGGGACACGGCCTGCGCATCCCTCCATGCACCTGCGCAGCTTGGGCGAAGTTCAGCGGAGTTCGACTCGGTGCTGTTCCCCTACAGCTACACGTGCTGATGCAGTTGCCCGAGTACGCAGCCGACGCCCGAGCGCTGCTGGAACGGTGCGCCGAGCGCAACGTGGCCGTCAGACGATCAAGTCGATCGCCCGCCGGCGCTGGGCGGACGACGACCTCGCCCGCACCACTCGTGGTACGAGCCGCTCGAAGCCCGACTCCGACGCCATCGATCATGCGGTGCGGTGGGTGCTCGGCAACCCGCAGGTGTTCCTGAACACCACCAGCGAGCGCCAGCCAACTGCCCGCCACCATCTTCCGCCGCAGGTCGAGCGCCTCGGCGAAGCCGCTCGACGACGCCTCGCTCGCCGCCGACGTCGCCGGTCACGCCATGACCCCGATCTTCGACGGCGGCGAACTCGAGCGGATCTGACCGGGAGCGTCCGGGTCCGCTCGTCCGGGGGGTCCGCTCGTCGGGTCCGGCTCGCAGGGTCAGATCAGCTCGGCGAGGGTCTCCCACTCGCAGACGCTGGCGTCGTGTCGGCCCGCAGCGCCTGCACGCAGACGTGGTTCGCCCCGGCGTCGAGGTGGGCCTGGACGAGCGGGTCCTCGACGTCACCCCACGCCACGAGGGCATCGACGAGGCGATCGCTCGCCTGCTTCGGGTCGGCCCAATCGGACTCGTCGAAGCCCGACCGCAACAGGTTGTTCTGGTAGTTCGGAGCCCTCAGGTAGTTGACGAGGTGCGCCCGAGCGGTCGCCCGGGCCACCGACGGATCCGTCTCCAGGATGACCATCTGCTCCGGAGCCAGCAGCGGTTCGTCGCCGAGGATGGTTAAAGCGTGCTCGGTGTGCTCCGGGGTGGTGAGGTACGGGTGGGCACCGGCGGTTCGGTCGCCGCGCCAGTTCCAGCATCTTCGGCCCCAATGCGATCACCCGCTGAGGCTCCTCGGCCGGGGCGACGGCGAGAACATCGCCTCGTCCATCTCGGTGAGGTACTCGCGCATGTAGGCCAACGGCTTGGTGTAGGCGTGCTTGCGAACTCGCCACCAGGTGGTGGTGTGAGACCCCAACCCGAGCAGGAACCGGCCGGGGCGCTTCGGACAACGACTTCTGGATCGCCGACATCGTCGGTCCCGGGCGTAGATGTTCGCGATGCCCGTGGCGAGGCGGAGGGTCGTCGTCGCGGCCAGCAGACGGGTCACGACGACGAACGGATCACGACCCACGGTCTCGGGAACCCAGAGCGTCTCGAAGCCCAGTTCTTCGATGCGTCGGGCGCCCTCCACGACCTCGCTCATGGGGCGGGCGTCGAAGACGCCAGTCCAGATGCCGATGCGACCGATCTCGAGTGCCATATCACCCAGTCTGGTTCCTAGAACCTGCACCCGTCGGACCGATGCACCAGTTACCTCCCCGTGCCCAGATCGAGGTCGAACATCCCGTGAACTCCCTGAAGCCCTGGCTCCCCACCGGAACCTCACTCGACGACCAATCGTTCGAGCAGCGTCACCGAGTGGTCCGTTACGTCCTCTACGCCAACTTCCCGGCACTGCTCGTGTTCGGGCTGGCGCGCGGCTACGACCTGCCGCACACTCTCATCGACATGCTCCCGGCGGCGATGTTCGCCGCGTTCGGCGGGATCTCGCGCGCCCGCGTCGTGCGGACCATGGCGACGTCCGCCGGGTTGCTCGCGTGTTCCGGTGGGTTCATCCACTTCACCGGCGGCCAGATCGAGGCCCACCTCCACGTGTACATCTCCCTCGTCCTCGTGGCGCTCTACATCGACTGGCGGCCCTACGCCGCGGCGATCGTCGCCGTGCTCGTGCACCATCTCGGGGTCGGGCTCGTCGCGCCCGAGACGGTGTTCTCCCACACCGCCGGCCAGAACAAGCCGCTGGTGTGGGCGTTGATCCACGCCGCGTTCGTCGTCACGGAGTCCTTGATCATCTCGCTGCTCTGGCGGTTCACGACCGAGGAGCACGAGCGCTTGCTGGCCTTGATGGCCCAGAACGAGCAGGCGCTGCGGGACCGCTCGCAGGCCGAGTTGGCGTTGGCGGAGGAGGAACGGCGCGCTGCGGCGGAGGCCGGTGCGCAGCTGGCCCGGAAACAGGAGATCTACCTCCAGGTCGGCAGCGAATCGGCGAACCTCGACGAGGAGAGCACCCAGGTCGACGCGTCGATGCGGGCCGTGTCGAACGGGATCGGCGAGCTGATGGCGAGCGTCGGCGAGATCTCCAACAGCGCTCGCCGTGCCGCGGCCGTCGCCACTGCTGCCAAGCGCGAGGCCGACGTGTCGACCGCGACCGTGAACAGCCTGGCCGAGGTCTCCCGGCAGATCGGTGGCCTGGTGGCCACCATCGGCGGGGTCGCGGCACAGACCAACCTCCTCGCCCTGAACGCGTCGATCGAAGCGGCTCGCGCCGGGGAAGCCGGTCGCGGCTTCGCCGTCGTGGCCAACGAGGTGAAGGAGCTCGCCGGGCAGGCGAGCGCGGTCGCGGACCAGGTCGGTCGTCTCGTCGCCAGCGTGCAGGAACGCACCGGCGACGTCGTCACCCACCTCGAACAGATCGCAGGGGTCATCGGCGACATCGACGAACTCCAGCAGTCGATCGCCGCCGCAACCGATCAGCAAGCCGACGCCACGCGGCGAATCGCCGACACGGCGGGATCGGCGGCCGAGGGAGCCCAGCGCATCGTCGGCTCGGTCCACCGCCTGACCGAGCTCAGCCGAGCGGAGTGAGCGCCAGAGCGGACGGAATCCGGAACCGCCGGAATCCGTCCGCTCAGGACAGGGCGCGCAACGCTCGTTCCGGGTGGGCGACGACCGGCTCCAGGCGGACCCGGAAGTCGACCGCCACGGCGCCGGCGCTCGTGGTGATCAGCGGGTTGAGGTCGAGCTCCGCGAGCTCCGGGAGCTGCTCGGCCAACCATCCGATCCTCACCAGCAGCCGTTCGAGCTCGTCGGTGTCGACGACCGGCGCACCGCGATACCCGAACAACAGCGGTGACGTACGCAACTCGCGCACCATGCGCGTCGCATCGGCATCGGTGAGCGGAGCCGCGTGCAAGGTCCGATCGAGCAGGAGCTCGGCTCGCACGCCGCCGAGCCCGAACACCACGAGCGGACCGAAGGTCTCGTCGGTCGTGAGCCCGGCGATGAGGTCGAGCCCGGCCTCGGTCATCGGCTGGACGACGAGTCCTCCTCGGCGTGATCGCCCAAGGCGAGGACTTCGACCGCGGCGCTCCGGACGTCGTCGTCACCCTCGACGTCGAGTTCGGGGCGCGCCAGCTTCAAACGGTTCGACAGGCAGGGATCGGCGCCCTTGACGGCCACGGGGCGAGCGAATCGGCAGGCCGCTGCGACCGCATCCTCGGGCGTCCGGACGATCTCGCTCGCAAGCACGGGAAGCTTGGCCAGCTCGGCGGGCGGGCGCCTCGGATGCCGACAACCAGCCTCCGTCGGGGAGTCGATCGAGGTGGGCGGCGATCCAGCTCCTGCAACGGTTCGAGCTCGACCCCGCCGACCGGCGGGTAGTCGCCCACCGTCCCGCTCCAGCCACCTCGGATCGTTCGACCATGGCGCTGTACGCCTGGACCGCTGCTTCCGGGAAGCGGTACACGGGGACGCACGTGTGATCGGTGCCGATCGACGCCGGTCCGGTCAACGTTGGCGAGGACCGGCTTGTCCGAGTCGGCGGCGGCTCGGGCGATCGCTGCGGTCATCTCGGCGTCGCGGCCGGGGTCGGCGACACGTAGACGGCGAGGACTCCGTCGACGCCGTCGTCGGCGAGCTTACGGTTCACTGGCGCGGATTCCATGTGTTCGCCAGTGGCACGAGGGCCGATGTCGACCGGGTTGCCGATCCGTTCCAGGTCGGGCAGCCCCTCGCTCATCGCATCCCGTGTCGCCGGCGAGAGTTCGGCGAGTTCGAGGCCGAGGCTGGTCGCGGTGTCGGCGGCGAGCACCCCGGGGCCGGTGGCGTTGCCCACGATCGCCAGGCGCCGGCCGCGGGGGAGGGGCTGGTGGGCGAACGCCTGCGCGACGTCGAACATCTGCTCCAGGTTGTCGACCCGCGTGATGCCGGACTGGCGCAGCACGAAGTCCGCCGCGATCTGGGGACCGGCGAGCGCGGCCGTGTACGAGTCGCGCGACCGGTGCAGCGAGCCCCGCCCGGCCTTGACCGCCACGATCGGCTTGGTCACCCGCCACCCGACGGGCGATCTTGGTGAACTTGCGCGGATTGCCGAACGATTCGAGGTACAGGAGCACCACATCGGTCCAGGCGTCGAGTTCCCGGTACTGGAGCATGTCGTTGCCGGGAGACGTCGGCCTTGTTGCCGGCGGCGACGAACGTCGACACGCCCAGATGCCAGGCGTCGCTCTCGGCGAGCACTCGATGCCCCAGCCGCTCCGGACTGGGACATGAAACCGACCCGGCCGGGCAGGGGGTTGGTCGGCGCGAGCGTGGCGTTGAGCGAGGATCTCTCCGGGATCGGTGTTCACCACCCCCATCGAGTTCGGTCCGATGGCGCGCATGCCGTTGCGGCGAGCCAGCTCGATCACGGCCTGCTCGGCCTCCCGCGCCCGGCCGGGCCGCGATCGGAAGCCCCCGAGACGATCAGCAGGCCAGTGACACCTTTCACCCACACTCGCGGATCACGTCGGGCACCTGATCCGCCGGCACCTGCTGACCGACGGCGAGATCGACCGGGCCAGGAACCTCGGTGACGGACGCGAACGTGTAGACGCCACGCACGGCACCGGTGCGGGGTTCACCAAGGAACACCGGCCCGTTGAACCCGGCGTCGAGCAGGTGGCGAACCACCACCATTGCCCGACGTTGGCGGGATCCCGGCTGGCCCCGATGACGGCGACGGCGCGAGGGCTCACGAGCCGGCGGATCGACGCGTGCACCGCCTTGCGATCGCGTTCGTCGACGAGTTCCTCGCTCCGTTCCGTCGCCGCGATGGAGAACTCGACCTCGACCACGCCGCCGTCGAACTTGCGCTTCACCTCGAACCCGGCGCCGCGAAAGACGTGGAGCATGGCCTGGTTGTCCGACAAGGTCTGGGCTTCGAAGCGGCCGATGCCGTTCGCCCGGCCGATCACCACGAGATGCTCGAGGAGGAGGGTGCCGAGTCCCCGACCCTGCTGGGAGTCGTCGACGACGAAGGCGACCTCGGCGCGGTCGGAATCGATGAGGTCATAGCGCGCCACGGCGACGATGCGGTCCCCGAGTTCGGCCACGATCGCCATTCGGGAGCGGTAGTCCACGTTGATCAGCCGCTCGAGCATCGAGTCCGAGAGCCGGGGCATCGGGGTGAAGAATCGGTAGTAGATGGCCTCGGGGGAGAGCCGGCCGTGCAGCTCCCGGAGCGCCTCACCGTCGTCGGGCCGGATGGGCCGGACGTGCAGGGTGCCTCCGGCGGACAGCACGACGTCGACCGCCCAGTGCTCGGGGACCTGGGGAGCGGCGGGTTCGTCCATGGTCGCGAGTCTCGCACCGGGGTGAGGGTGCCCGGCGACGCTCCGCCGATACCGTCGCGGGGTGGCCGCACGTCTCGACTCCGACCTCCAGCTCGGCTGGACCGGTTCGTCGGTCGTGGCCTGGTGGTGGGACGGCGTGGCTCCGCTGGGCACGCACAGCACGGTGAACGTGAGTCGGCTCTACCTCTCGGTGAGCCGCAGCCTCGGTCACATGCCGGTCGGGGCCCAGAACACCCGGGTCAAGTTGTGGGCGCCGTCCGGTCCCGTCGTGATCCCCGCCGTCGCCCTGCCGGCCACGGCCCTCGCCAGCCGCGTCGCCGAGCCCCGAAACCACCACTCGTCGGGCCGCCACGCGTCGGGTCAGCACGCGACGGGCACGTACGGGGAGGGGTCCGATTCCTGGCGCTGGCTCAACGCAGCGTCCGCGCTCAGCTGGACGGCGCTGTCGACCGGCCACGTCCGCGCTCGGCTCGACAAGCGTCCGGCGGCCCTGGGAAGCTCGCTGGAGCATCCTTCGCACCGCGACGTGGCCGCACTGCTCGGGAACTCACCGAAGCGATGCCGCCCGTGTGCCGGGCGGTGGCGACGATGTCCGGACGGCATCAAATGCCTCCGGCGCTCGACGATGCCCAAGTCACGGGCGCCTTCGTGGACTGGATGATCGACGAGCTGGCGGCTGTCGCTGCGCCGGGTCCGCTGGTCTGCGCCGCTCAAGGGACTGCGGTCACGAGGGCGACGGCCGCTCGTGCGGTGGCGACGGCGCTCACCCGCAACGATCCGATGTTGCCGCTGCTGCGCGAAGGACCGAGGTCGACCCTGCCGGGTTCGCGCCGGCCTCGGCGCCGTCGCAGCCCGAGCCACTGGCCGTCCGGTCGTCGCGGCACGGCTGAGGCTCGGGTTCCCGCGCGACGAGGACGACTCGGACGATCCGCCCTGGAGCCTCGACGTCGAACTGGTGGACCGCACCGACCCCACCCGGTGGTGCACGGCGACGGATCTGGCCGACCGGACGGAGTCCGCCCTCGAACTCGCCGGTGCCGTCCGAGGTATCTCTCGTTGCTCGATGCCGCCGTGGTCGCGGCGGTCGGGCGGCGGCCGACGTCCCGGCGCTCGCCGACGCCGTCGCGCCGTGGCGGGTGGCCGTGGCCTCACGCAGACCCCACTCCGCCCGGCTCGATCTCGACATCGGCGAGGCGTCGCTGGTGTTGGAGGCGATGCCGGCGCTCGCCTCGGTCGAATTGGGCTTTCCTCGTGCCCACTGTGCTCCCCGCCAAGACCAAGGTCCGAGGACGGCCACGGCACCACCACCGTCTCGTCGGGTCGGCTCGGCGCACAGGCGTTGGTGGCCTGGGACATGTACGTCGACGATCAGCCGATCAGCGAGACGGCGTTGGAAGCGCGCTGCGGAAGCGGGGCCTCGCTGATCCAGGTGGACGGCCGCTAGGTCCGCCTCGGCCGCCGGCGGCCGCGCCATCTTCGAGGGCCAAGCGTCGAAGCGAGCCGAGTTCGGCGGTCGATCCCCTGGCGCTCCTGCGGCTCTCGGCTTCGGCAACTCCCGGCGGCGAGGCGAGCGTCGAGATCAGCGGTCCCGACATCGAGGCCGAGGACGACATCGAGACGGCCGACGCCGGCGCGATGTGGCTGCGGGTGCTGCTGTCCGGGCTGCCCGACGACGAACTGAGCGAAGGTGACGTCCCGGATAAGCTTCGCCACCACCCTGCGGCCGTACCAGCTGCGTGCCCTCGGCTGGCTGCAGTTCCTCGCTCGCCTCGGACTCGGTGGGTGCCTGGCCGACGACATGGGGCTCGGCAAGACGCCGACGACCTTGGCCCACCTGGGCGGCCGCCCCGGTCCCCACCTCGTGGTGTGTCCGTTGAGCGTGGTCCGCAACTGGCAGGCCGAAGCCAGGAACGGTTCACGCCCTGGCTGCGGACGTTGGTGCATCACGGAACCGACCGGCTCCGCGGCCCCGACCTCCGTCGCGCCGCGCTCGGCGCCGATCTGGTGGTCTCGACCTACGGGCTGGTGGCACGCGACCTCGAGGGAACTCCGCGCCATCGACTGGAGCACCCTGGTGCTCGACGAGGCCCAGGCGGTCAGAACCCGCGCAGCAAGGCGGCTCAGGCCGTTCGCAAGATTCCGCGGCCCAGAAGCTCGCATTGACCGGAACGCCCGTGAAGGGAACCGCCTCGACGAGCTGTGGGCGATCCTCGACGCGTGGGTCAATCGGCCTGCTCGGAACAGGGCGATCGCCGCCGAGAACTGGGCGGTCCCGATCGAGCGCCATCAGGATGCAGGAGGCCGCCGATCCCTTCGGCGGATCACCGCTCCGTGCGTCCTGCGTCGGACCAAGGCCGATCGAAGCCTCGTTCCCGACCTGCCCGACAAGGTCGAGGCAGATCGCCTGGGCCACGCTCACCAAGGAGCAGGCCGCGATGTACCAGGCGGTCGTGGACGAGCTGCTGAAGGCGGCCGAAGCCGCTCACGGCATGCAGCGGCGCGGCATCGTACTGGGGGCGCTGACCGCCTCAAGCAGATCTGCAACCACCCGGCGCACGCTCGGGGACAGTTCCTCGCCTCGCCGGGCGGTCCGAGCAAGCTCGCTCGATTCGACGAACTCGTGGCCGACTTCGACGACTCGGGCGAACGGGCCCTGGTGTTCACGCAGTATCGAGAGATGGGACTGCTCCTGCAGCGGCACCTCGCCGAGCTCAGCGGGCGTTCGGTCCCGTTCCTGCACGGCGGCGTCCACCCCAAGGCCGGCCGCGATCGCATGGTCGAGTTCCAGGACGGCACCGGGCCGCCCCTGCTGCTGGTGTCGTTGCGGGCGGGCGGAACCGGACTCAATCTCACGGCTGCGAGCCGCGTGGTGCACTACGACCGCTGGTGGAACCCGGCGGTCGAGGACCAGGCGACCGACCGCCAGCGACTCGGCCAGCGCCAGGCCGTGTTCGTGCACAAGCTCGTGTGCCAGGGGAACCCTCGAGGAACGCATCGCCCAGGTGATCGACGAGAAGCGCAAGCTCACCGCCGAACTCGTCGTCGGAACGGGCGAGGTGGCTGACCGAACTCGACACCGACCAGCCGGGATCTCGTCACGCTGGGGGCGCTGTGAGCGACGAACGGCTGGGAAACCTGGCCAGCTTGGCCTTCGCCTCCGTGGTCGCGTCGCGCCGAACCGGCCCGATATCGGCGGGGGCGCCAGTACCTGCGCGAAGGTGCGGTCACCGCCGAGTTCGAGGCGGAGCGGATCTCGGGGTCGTGGCTGGATCTCGCCGTGATCCGTATCTCGTCGATGTCCGGATCCCGCCGGCCCGAACCGGCGCGACGGGCCGCATGGCCGCCATACCGACCTTCACGACCTTCGCTTCGTGTGCACGTGTCCGGATTGGGGCGCGCCATGCAAGCACGCCGTCGCCGTGGCGCTCGCCTTCGCCGAGCGTTTGCGACTCGAACCAAGCCCTCAAGACGATCACCGGTGAGGCCGCGCCGGCTGACGACGACTCGCACCCACTCGGCTGCCTTACATCGCCCGGCAGCGACGGTGTCGTCACCGCAGCGACCGGTCCGTCACCTCGCCATCGTCGGTGACCCCGACGACGAGCCTCGTCCCGAGCTGAGGTCGTCGCCTTCCTCCGTTCGCCTCGCCGCCACGCCCCATGTGCCGGTCGGTTCGACGACGACGTCGTGGGTCCCGGGAGCTATGTGTTGGGTTCGGTGGACCTGGAAGCGGTGATGGCGGATGCGTTAGCCACGCTGGCGGAGGCCTTCTGGCGCCCCAATCCCGACTGGCAGGCGATGGGCGGCCGACGACCGGTCGGCCGGGGATCAGCCGCCGGCTGCCGGGGACTGCCGCGGACGTGGCCGGCGCCGGCGTGGTGGTCGTGCCCACAGTGGTCGACGAAGCCACCGTGGTGGTGGTCGTGGTGGTAGTGGTCGTGGTGGTGGTGGTCGTGGTGGCCGCCCCCGTGGTCGTCGGTGCGGCGGTCGTCGTCGGCGCGGTCGTCGTCGGCACCGATGTGGTGGTCGAAACGGTCGGCGGCGGTCCGAGCTCGACCGTGGTCGAACCCTCCGGCACCGAGGTGTCCACCAACGTGGTGGTGGTCGTCGGTGCCGCAGTGGCCGGGGGCACCGTCGGCCGAGGTCCCTTGGCCTCGACGTCGGCGCCGTAGACGACCACGGTCGTTCCCTGGGGCACGAGCTCGGAGTCCCAGATCATGTCCATCGCTGCGGTGCTGACCCGGACGCACCCGTGCGAGGCCGGGTAGGCGGGGATGTTGCCCGAGCCGTGGATCGCGATGCCGCCGTGGAAGTACTTGGGCCGGTAGATCCGGCCGAGGTCGCCTTCCCACCAACCCTCGGCCCGTTGGCGATACACGCGGTACTCGCCCGATGGTGTGACCGACCGCCCCGATTCGTAGACCCCGGGCGTCTTCTGGTTCTCCTCGACGTAGTACTGACCGCTGCCGCTCGAGGCGTTGATCGTCCACACCGTCGCCCCGTCGCGAACGAGGAACAGGAGCTGGCGATCCTTGTCGATCTCGGCGAGCGAGCCCTCCGTCGCGTGAGCTCCGGCCCGCAGCTGTGCCTCGGACAGCGCGGCTGCGGTGGCGTCGTCGACCTTGCCGGTCCGCTCCAGGCCTCGATACTTCTGGAAGGCGAGGACGGCCTGGGACGTGGGTGGCCGTAGTCGCAAATCGACGGCGAGGAGCCAAGCCCAGATCGAGGAGGCGCTGCTGGATGCGCCTCGGCCTCGGCGCCGTCGGAGCTGCCGATGGCGGCGAACGGCGCAGCCATCGCCTCGACCTGACGGTTGGGTGGTCGTCGTCGGGACCAGCGTGGTCGTGGTGCTTTCGCGGTCGTGGTGGTCGTCGTGCTCGTGCTCGCCGCCACCGTGGTCCGGGCCGGTGGTCGTCATCCGGCAGCAGGTCGTGCAGGGCGGCGGTCGCGACGGGAAGCGGCGCCATGCTCGACATCGCCTCTTACGCGCTGGCCCCGCTTGCACGACGCCACCACCATGGCCAGCGGCGCGAGCAGTACTCGTCTCGGGGATGGTCCGCACCGCCGTCATCCCGACGAGCTTAGGGAGCGCACGGCGCAGCGTGGCATCGCGTCCGCCCATGGGGTGGCCCCATGGACATGCAGTACCGCAGACTCGGCCGTTCCGGACTCAAGGTGAGCGTGTTGTCGTTCGGATCCTGGGTGACGTTCTCGAACCAGCTCGACGAGGACCTCGCCGTTCGATGCATGAGCGCGGCGTGGGAGCGGGGCGCCGAACTTCTTCGACAACGGAGGCGTACGCCGGGGGAAAGTCGAGGAGATCATGGGCGCCGCACTGCGCACCATGGGCGTCGACCGCGACGACGTGGTGGTGTCCACCAAGCTGTTCTGGGGCATCAAGGACAGCGTCAACACATGCGCAACACCCTCAACCGCAAGTACCTGCTGTCGGCGATGGATGCGTCATTGCAGCGGTTCCGGGCTCGACTACGTCGATCCACCGTCTTTTGTCACCGAGCCGATCCGAACACGCCGATCGAGGAGACGGTGTGGGCGATACCTGACCTGATCGAGCGAGGCAAGGCGTTGTACTGGGGACCTCAGGTGGTCCGCCGATGAACTGCGGGCCGCGTTCGAGATCGCCGAGCGCCATCATCACCAGCCGGTGATGGAGCAGCCCCGAAGTACAACCTGCTCAACCGCCAGCGCGTCGAGAAGAATCACGCCCGCCTCTACGAGGACCACGGCACTCGGTCTCACCACCTGGAGCCCGCTGGCGTCGGCGCCTCACCGGCAAGTACCTCGATGGCATTTCCCGACGACAGCCGGGCCTCGCTCGACGGATACGGCTGGCTCCGGGACTCGATCACGTCGGGCCGTACCCAGGACGTGGTGCGGGCGCTGGCACCGTCGCCGAGGAGTTGGACTGCACGCTCGCCAGCTCGCCATCGCTTGGGTAACGGCCAACCCTCACGTGTCGACGGTGATCACCGGGGCCAGCCGGGAGTCCCAGGTCGTCGAGAACCTGGCCGCGCTCGACGTCATCGATCGGCTGACGCCGGAGTTGATGGCTCGGATCCACAAGATCACCAAGCGCTGACCCTTCGGTCCGCCGAGCGGGCCAGCTGACCTGGGGGCGAACCCCTGTGGCGACGGATTCGGCCCTACGATGCCGGGCGACATGCAGTGCCCGATCTGTGCGACCCACATCGACGAAAACGCCCGCGCCTGCCCCGATGCGGCTGTGGGGTGCTCCCGCCGCCGCCCTGGCGCGGAACCGGTGGCCTTCGTCCGCGAGGGGCCGCGGTCCCGGTGGCCGCTCATCGCAGGCATCGTCGGCGTGGTCGCCGCGCTGGCGGTGATCGCCATCTAGCCCCTACTTCCCGTGTTCGGCGACGACGGCGAGAACGTGGCGACCTCCGGGTCGACCGACACCTCCATCACGAACACCGCCACCACCGACCCTGCCGTGCCCGGCGACCCTCCGAGTCCGTCGGCGGGTCGAGAGCTCGGTGGCCGCGGCGACCTCCTCCGCACGACCACCACGACGACGAACACCACCACCGTCTCGAGGCACGACGACGACGGCGGCGACCACGACGACCGGTCAGGCGACGAAAACTCCACTCCGGACCCGACGACCGAGGACTCCAGCACCACGACCACGGTCGATCGGGCCACCCTCGACCACCGGCGCCCGGAGGCGTCCACGACGGCCTCGTCCCCGAGCACCAGCGCAGGGTCCACCGTGACCACGATCGGGCTGCCGCTGGCGCAGTGCCGATCTCCTCGATGGAGGCAGGCTGCGTCGCGCCCGACTCGGTCGGCCTCGAGGAGAAACCGGATCTCGTTCTCAGCCGACGGGCTGGTCGACGGTGAGGACGACACCGCGTGGCGCTGTGCCGGTGACGGCAAGGAGTCACGCTCACCGCCGCCTCGATCAGCCAGCCGTCCACCGTTTCGACCGTGAAGCGATCCCCGGTTGGCTCGGCAGGACTACCTGAATCTCGATCCCGCTGGACCCAGAACCATCGAGTGGTCATCGGTCGTTGGACGTGCGTGTCGAGCACGGGGGCCGAACTGGCCAGCGTCAACAGCTGTTCGACGTGGACAAGCGCGAACTCCAGCTGATGGAGGTCGAGGGCTTCGACCGCTGTGCCGCTGGTGTTCGAGATCGAAGAGACGAGCAAGGCCGGGCAACCGTGATTACGTCCGCGATGTCCGAGATCGGAGTTGCTGGGCTGAGGCCGTGGACGGCGCCGGTGCGCCCGCGACCGCCGTCGGTCCTCGTGCCAGCGATGTGCGTCGCCAGCATCGCACCGAGTCGTTCGAAGGCCCGAGGGTGATCTGCCAGTCCTGCCAACACGGAGCTCGCCCCGAGGAGCTCGCGCTGCTCGAACTGCAGGGCGGCGTTCACGCTGCCGCCCCCGCCGATCGGCGCGCAGCCCGTCGATTTCGACTACGAGGGCTTCGCTCTCGGTGGCCGACCGTGCTCAAGTTCGTCGGGACCGTCGCCGCCCTCGCCGTGATCGCAGTGGTCGTGCGTCCGCTGCTGACCTCGGTGTCGGGGTCGATCGCCGACGACGGCACCCTGGGAGCGGTCGGGACGACGACGACCCTCGAACCCCCGGTCGTCACCGACGCCACCGTCGCCCGCAGGTGTCGGCCACCTCGGCCCCGGTGACCGGTCGGTGCGCGGCCGATCCGACCGGTACCTCCAACGTCGACGGTGTCACGGTCACCGCCACCTGTACCACTTGCGCAGCTCGACCGACTCCGCCGGCAACCCCATCGACTTCAAACCGGAGAACACCCTCGACGAGGACACCGCCACCACCTGGCGCTGTACCGGTGACGGCTCGAGGTGAGCTGACCTACACCTTCCCGGCTCCCACCGCATTGTCCCAGGTCGGGATGGTGCCGGGGTACGCACGATCGACGCCTTCAACGGCGACGACCGGTTCACCAGAACCGGCGGGTCTCCCAGGCGCGCTGGGTCTGCCTCGGGGCCGACGGGGCCGAGACGGCCGTGATCGACCAGCGGCTCGCCGACGACCGTCGCCGCAGACCGTCGTGGCCACCGGGTTCGACGCCTGCGTGGCGGTCCGTCTCGATCTGGTCGCCACCACCGCCGCCCCCGGTTCGCGCGACAACGTCGCCATCTCGACGGTTCGCTTGGCTCCGGCCTGACGGCCGTCGCAGGTCGATTGGCTCCGGCCTGACCTTCAGAAGGGTGAGGAAACTGAGTCGAGGCGACTCATATTTCTTGGGTCCGCGGTTGGGTCGAGACCTCGTGCGGTCTAGGGTGAGGGACAGTTCAGATCGTCCCCCCTCACCGTTCCCTCGGAGGAGACCGCTATGCCCAAGGCCGTCGGTATCGACCTCGGTACCACCAACTCCGTCGTCGCCTTCTTGGAGGCCGGCGACCCTGTCGTCATTCCCAACTCCGAGGAGCCGCACCACCCCGTCGGTGGTCGCCTTCTCCAAGGCCGGCGAGGTGCTCGTCGGTGAGGTGGCCAAGCGCCAGGCGATCACGAACCCCGATCGCACCTTCCGTTCCGTCAAGCGCCACATGGGCACCGACTGGAAGAGCGAGGACGTCGACGGCAAGCGCTACACCCGCAGGAGCTCAGCGCCCGGACCCTCATGAAGCTCAAGCGGGACGCAGAGGCGTACCTCGGTGACACCGTCACCCAGGCCGACATCACCGTCCCGGCGGCCGCTCAACGATGCCGAGCGCACCGCCACCAAGGAAGCCGGCCAGATCGCCGGCCTCGGTCTGCGCATCATCAACGAGCCCACCTGCTGGCCGCCCTCGCCTATGGCCTCGACAAGAGGGCCGAGGACGAGACCGTCCTGGTGTTCGACCTCGGCGGCAGCACCTTCGACGTCTCGGTGCTCGAGATCGGCGAAGGCGTGTTCGAGGTCAAGTCGACCCACGGCGACACCAGCCTCGGCGGTGACGACTGGGATCAGCGGATCATCGACTGGCTCGTGCAGCAGTTCAAGGCAGCCCAGGGTGTCGACCTGGCCGCGGACCGGATGGCCACCCAGCGGCTCAAGGAAGCCGCC
Organism: Ilumatobacteraceae bacterium; assembly: GCA_041394645.1. GTDB lineage: Bacteria > Actinomycetota > Acidimicrobiia > Acidimicrobiales > Ilumatobacteraceae > JAWKHV01. Next base: position 24,237 of record JAWKHV010000005.1, read on the forward strand.
GAGAAGGCCAAGATCGAGCTGTCCCAGGTGCAGTCGACCCAGATCAACCTGCCCTTCATCACCGCCACCGCCGACGGCCCGCTGCATCTCGACGAGACGTTGTCGCGAGCCAAGTTCCAGGAGATGACCGCCGACCTGCTCGAGCGGTGCCGCATCCCGTTCGAACAGGCGATCAAGGACGCCGGGCTGAACAAGGGTCAGATCGACCACGTCATCCTCGTGGGCGGCTCGACCCGGATGCCGGCGGTGCAGGAACTCGTGCTGTCGTTCACCGGCAAGGAGCCGAACAAGTCGGTCAACCCCGACGAGGTCGTCGCCATCGGCGCGGCCATCCAGGCCGGCGTCCTCAAGGGCGAGGTCAAAGACGTCCTCTTGCTCGATGTCACCCCGCTCAGCCTCGGGATCGAGACCAAGGGCGGCGTGACGACCAAGCTGATCGAGCGCAACACCACCATCCCGACCAAGCGGACCGAGGTGTTCACCACCGCCGAGGACATGCAGCCCTCGGTCGAGATCCACGTGCTCCAGGGCGAGCGCGAGATGGCGATGTACAACAAGACCCTCGGCAAGTTCCAGCTCGTCGACCTGCCGCCCGCCCCGCGTGGCGTGCCGCAGATCGAGGTGACCTTCGACATCGACGCCAACGGCATCGTGCACGTGTCGGCCAAGGACCGGGCGACGAACAAGGAACAGTCGATGACCATCACCGGTCAGTCGTCGCTCAACAAAGACGACATCCAGCAGATGGTCAAAGACGCCGAGGCGCACGCCGAAGAGGACCGCCAGCGACGCGAAGAGGCCGAGGTCCGCAACAACGCCGACACCCTCGTCTACTCGACGGAGAAGGTGCTCAAGGAACAAGGCGACAAGGTGAGCGCGGAGGAGAAGGCCGCCGTCGAGCAGCCCCTCGCCGATCTCAAGAAGGCCCTCGAGGGCAACGACACCGAGTCGATCAAGACCGCCACCGAGGCCTTGATGAGCGCCAGCCAGGAGTTCAGCCAGAAGCTGTACGAGGCCGCCGCCCGCGACGCCAACGCCGCCGGCAGCTCCGCCTCCGGTCAGGCCGATGGCTCGACGAACGACGACGAGATCGTCGACGCCGAGATCATCGACGACGACAAGTGAGGCGCTGAGCACATGGATGGCGAGATGATCGACGACGTCGGCGCAGCCGAGGCCCCGGACGGTTCGACCCCCGACCCCGTCCGGACCCGAGGCCGCCGACCCGCCCGCCGCCGACCGGGCCCAGGCGCTCGACGATGCCGAAGTGCTCGCGGGCGCCGAGGTGCTCGACGACGAGTCGACTCCCGAGTCGGTCGCCACCGAAGCGGCGGCCGACGCCGTGGAGCAGGACATCGAGAGCCTGGTGGCCGAGCGGGATCAGTTCAAGGACATCGCCCTGCGACTCCAGGCCGATTTCGACAACTACCGCAAGCGGGTCACCGCGCAGCAAGCCGACGAGATCTCCCGGGCCACGGGCAAGCTCGTCGAGGCGCTGCTCCCCGTGCTCGACGCCTGCGAGGCGGCGTTCGTGCAGCATCCGGCGGAGATCGAGCCGATCTTCAACCTGTTGCTGGGCGAACTCCGCAAGCAAGGGCTCGAAGTGATGGATCTCCAGGACCAGCCCTACGACCCCGAGCAGGCCGAAGCCGTGATGCACGAGGCCGGCGACGGGGGCGAACCGGTCGTGGCCGAGGTCCTGCGGACCGGCTACAGCTGGAAGACCAAGGTCCTGCGGGCCGCGATGGTCAAGGTTCGCAGCTGACCAGGACCCGTCCGAGCGTCTCGCCGAAGTTCGGCGAGGCGCTCGCCAGGAATTGAACCCATGCCAATCGAGGACATGACGGACGCGAAGGAGGTGATCACCGATGGCAGCCCAACGTGAGTGGTTCGAGAAGGACTATTACAAGGTGCTCGGCGTGTCGGACACGGCGACGGCCAAGGAGATCACCAAGGCCTACCGGAAGCTCGCTCGCGAGAACCACCCGGATGCCAATCCCGGCAACGACGCCGCGGAGGAACGCTTCAAGGAGATCTCCGCCGCCTACGACGTGGTGGGTGACGCCGATCGGCGCAAGGAATACGACGAGGTCCGTCGGCTCGGACCGATGGGCGGCGGGCCGGGCGGGGGCGGATTCGGACCGGGAGGCTTCTCCTTCGACGTCGGCGACGCCGGTCTGGGCGACCTCCTCGGCAATCTGTTCGGTGGGGGCGGACGCGGCGCTCGTCGCGGCGCCAGCGGCGTCGGCCCCCAGCGGGGCCAGGACATCACCGCCACGCTGACCCTGTCGTTCGAGGACGCCGCCCACGGCATCGAGACCACCCTCCACCTCACCGCCGAGGCCCAGTGCTCGACCTGTCACGGCAGCGGCGCTCGACCCGGCACCTCGCCCAAGGTCTGCGGCGTCTGCAACGGCCGGGGCGTCACCGACGACAACCAGGGCTACTTCTCGTTCTCGACGCCGTGCCGCGCCTGTTCGGGCAGTGGCCGCGTGGTCGAACACCCCTGTGGCAACTGCCGTGGGAGCGGGGTGGAGGTCCGGCCGCGCGACGTCAAGGTCCGGATCCCGGCCGGCGTCGATGACGGACAGAAGATCCGCATCAAGGGTCGCGGCGCACCGGGCCGCAACGGCGGGCCATCAGGCGATCTGCTCGTCGAGTGCAACGTCGCGTCGCACGAACGCTTCGGGCGCGACGGCAACAACCTGACCGTGCGGGTGGCGATCCCGTTCCACGTCGCCGCGCTCGGCGGGGACGTCGACGTCCCGGTCCTCGGCGGAGGCTCGGTGAAGCTACGAGTACGGTCGGGGACACAACCCGGAGCGCGCCAACGGATCAAGGGCCGTGGGATCAGCTCCAGCAAGGGCACCGGCGACTTGCTGGTGACCCTCGACGTGGTCGTTCCGACCACGTTGTCCGACGGCCAGCGTGCCGCCATCGAACAACTCGCCGCCGCCGAGGGGTGATCATCGTGAACCGTCCAGCAGCCAATCGGGCCGTCTACGTCATCTCCGTGGCGGCCGAACTCGCCGGGATGCATCCGCAGACCCTTCGGATCTACGAGCGCAAGGGGTTGCTCGAGCCGTCGCGAACCGCGGGCGGCAGCCGCCGCTACTCCGACGCCGACATCGCCAGGCTCCAGCGCATCGCCGAGTTGGCCGAAGCAGGCATGAACCTGTCCGGGATCCGGCGGGTGATGGAGCTCGAAGCCGAGGCCGATCAGCTGCGGGCCGAGAACCGCGAGTTGCGCGCTGCGCTGCACCAAGCGGCCACCGAACTGGACCGTCGTGAACCGCGACGCGACATCGTGCCGCTGCGCCAGAGCGTGGCGGTGTTCGGCAAAATGCCCTCGATTTTCGACCGCTGACCCCGGCCCGGGGCCCTCGTTGGCACGAGTTTGTTGACGCGGCGTCCATTAGTGCTAGCTTCCCTGTGCCACAGGTCACGGGGTGAGGCATGGCGCTACCGAGGTGTCGGACATCTCGGTTCAATTCGGAGGCATCTCTGCGCTCACGGATCTGTCGTTCTCGGTCGACGAGGGACAGATCTGCGGGCTCATCGGACCGAACGGAGCCGGAAAGACGACCTTGTTCAACGTGGTGAGTCGGATCTACAACCCGACCACCGGGACCGTCACCTTCGACGGTCGAGACGTCACCGCGATGCCGGCGCACCAGGTGTCCGCCGTCGGCGTCTACCGCACGTTCCAGAACCTGGCGTTGTGGAACCGGATGGGCGTCATCGAAAACGTGATGGCCGGGGCCCACAACCTGTCGAAGCAGAACTTCTTGACCGCCGGATTCAACATCGGGCGCAAGAAGGAGGAGAAGGAACTGCGCGAGAAGGCGCTCGCCATCCTCGCCGACCTCGATCTGCTCGACGTGGCGTTCCAGCAGTGCGCCGGACTCCCGTACGGGACCATGAAGCGCATCGAGCTGGCTCGAGCCCTCATCGGGCAGCCCAAGCTGCTCATGCTCGACGAGCCGGCCACCGGTCTGACCCACTCCGAGGTCGGTGAGCTGTCCGCGGTCATCAAGGGCATCCGGACCCGCTACGACCTCACCGTGCTTATCGTGGAACACCACATGGGCATGGTCATGGACCTCTGCGAAAAGATCGTGGTGCTCGACTTCGGCCGCAAGATCGCCGAGGGTGCGCCGGCCGAGGTCCAGCAGAACCCCGACGTCATCGCGGCGTACCTCGGAGCACCGGCATGAGCGACGTGATCCTGGAGGCCACCGGCCTCAAGGGCGGCTACGGACCGATTCCGGTTCTCCACGGCCTCGACTTCGAGGTGCGTCGCGGCGAGATCGTCGTGATCCTGGGGGCCAACGGAGCGGGCAAGACGACGACCCTGCGAGCCATCTGCGGCATGATCTCGACCTCCGGCAGCGTGAAGTTCGAGGGGCAGGAGATCATCAACAAGAAGCCGGCCGACATCGTGCGGCTCGGCATCGCCCACGTTCCCCAGGGTCGGGGCACGTTCCCCGAGCTCAGCGTGGAGGACAACCTCAAGATCGGCGCCTTCACCCGCAAGGACAAAGACGTTGCCGCCGACATGGAGCAGTGGTACGAGGTGTACCCCGTGCTCAAGGAGCGGCGCCACCAGCGGGCCGGCAGCCTCTCGGGCGGCGAGCAGCAGATGCTCGCCGTGGCCCGGGCGCTGATGTCCAAGCCCAAGCTCCTCCTGCTCGACGAGCCGTCGCTCGGCCTGGCCCCGATGATCGTGGCCGACCTGTTCCGCCGCTTCGGCGAGATCAACGCCGAGACCGGGACCTCGATGCTGGTCGTCGAGCAGAACGCCCAGTTGGCGCTGGGCGTCGCCGGACGGGGCTACGTCCTCGAGTCCGGTGAGATCGCCGCCAGCGGCACCTCCGACTCGTTGATGAACGACGACGTCATTCGCAAGGCCTACCTCGGAATCTGACGGGAGCGATACATGGAACTCTTCCTCGCCCGCATCTTCGACGGGTTCGCCAGCGGGTCGACCTACGCACTGATCGCCCTGGCGTTGGTGCTCATCTACAAGGCCACCACGCTGATCAACTTCGCCCAGGGTGAACTCGCCATGCTCGGCGCCTTTCTCGCTCTGGAGCTCTGGAGCCATGGCGTCCCGGTCTGGTTCGCGGTGATCCTCGCCATGGTGCTCAGCGCACTGCTGGCGGCCGGGATCGAGCGGACGCTCATCCGGCCCTTCGATCCCAAGGACCACCTGCCGCTGGTGATCATCACCCTCGGACTGTTCCTCGGGATCAACGCCATCGCCGGCATCGTCTGGCGTTTCGATCCGCGGGCCTTCCCGCAGATGTTCCCGTCCGGGAACGTCATCGCCATCGGGGCCGCCACCTTGTCCTGGTACACCGTGTGCACGTTCTTGACCGTGCTCGCCGTCCTGTACGGGCTCACCCAGCTGCTCAATCGGACCAAGATCGGCCTGGCCTTTCGCGGGGTGTCCTCGAACCTGGAATCGAGCGAGCTGGTCGGGATCCGGGTCGGCCCCACCCTCCAGTTCGGCTGGGCGCTGGCCGCGGCGGTCGGCACCCTCGGCGCCGCCATCTACGTCGCCGATCCGCTCCGCCAGCTCGAACCGTCGGTGATGGGTCGAGTGTTGATCTTCGCCTCCGCCGCGGCGGCCCTCGGTGGCCTCGACAGCCTCTGGGGCACCCTGATCGGCGGGATCTCGATCGGCTTGGTCCAGAGCGTGGTCGTCCAGTACGTGCCGTTCATCCCGAACGAGCTCAGCCTGGCCGCGGCGGTGATCGTGCTGATGGTGGTGTTGTTGGTGAAGCCCTCGGGCTTCTTCGGTACGGCGCGAGTCGAACGGGTCTAGGGGGACGTCATGGCAACTCGCTTCAACTTCACGATGGGGTCACCCCAGTACCGCAACTACCGGATCGCGGCGTGGGTGATCGGGATCCTCGTGATCGTGCTCGCCGCCTTCGCGTACTCCGACGTCGGCCAGATCGTCTTCGGGGAGAACAAGTACTCGATCAGCCTGGTGCGGATGAACAAGGCCATCGCCTTCGCCGTGGCCATCCTCGGCCTCCAGGTCGTGGTGGGATTCACCGGACAGATCGCCCTCGGGCAGAGCTTCTTCTTCGGGATGGGCGCCTACCTCGCGGCCTGGCTCGTGGAAGACCACGGCTGGCCGTACCTGTTGACCCTCGTCGTCATCATCCCGGTCTGCTTCGGGTTCGGCATGATCTTCGGCATCCCGGCGTTACGGATCAAGGGGTTGTACCTCGCCTTGGTCACCTTGGGTCTGGCCGCGATCTTCCCGTCGCTGGTGCAGCTCGACGCGTTGTTCGACTACACCAACGGGGCGGGCGGCAAGACCGTGTCGGCCAAGCTCAAGGCGCCCGGTTGGATCCCCACGACGGTGTCTCCAAGGCGCTGCAGAAGATCCCCGTGCTCGGTCAGTACTTCGGCGACGGCGACCTGTCGACCAAGGAGGTCGACCGACTCTGGAAGTTCACCATGTTCGCCCTCCTCGCCGGAGTGTGCTTCTGGGTCGTGGGCAACATGGTCAAGTCCCGACCCGGGCGAGCCATCCGCGCCATTCGCGACAACGAGATCGGTGCCGCAGTGTCCGGCATCGACCTGTCGCTGTACAAGACCCTGTCCTTCGGCGTCGCCTCGGCGCTCGGAGGGGTCGGCGGGATGATCTACGTCGCCGAACTCGGCATCGCCTCGCCGAACGACTTCACCCAGCTGCTCGCCATCAACTTCATCGTCGGGCTCGTCGTCGGTGGGGTCGGATCGATGACCGGTGCGCTCCTCGGCGGGATCGTCATCGCCTTCATCCCGGAATGGGCCTCCGCGACCAAGCAGGTGCCGGGCATCCCCGAGCGGTGGCTCAACGGCCCGACCGGCTCGTTGTTCCTCGGCGTGATGCTGATCATCCTGACCTTCTTCATGCCCCTCGGCATCATGTCGGGCGTGCGCTCGTTGCGCGCGAAGTTCGTCACCATCCATCCGCCCGATCTGTCGGCGCTCAAGGCGAGCCGTCGGCCGGTCGAGGCCGGAGAGGCGATTGCGGCGACTAACGTTTGACGGTCCGGTTCGTTCCGGGCCTGGAGATCGAGACCTGGCCGCACGGCCAGGGATCACCAGTGCTGGCAACAGCAAACAAACCACCACAAGGGGGAGTAAACGAGATGCGTTCTTCTCGAGGACGGCTCAAGGCGGGCGCACTGCTCGCTGCGGGTCTGCTGACTGTCGCAGCCTGCGGCAGCAGTGATGACAGCAGTGCGTCGGACACGACCGCTGCAACGACCACCACGGCCGCCGCCGATTCGGGTTCGGAAACGACCGAGGCGATGACCGAAGACACCGAGGCCATGACCGAGGACACCGACGCCATGGCGAGTGGCGACGGCCTGGCGCTCGAGGGCGACGTCGAAGTCGCCGCCGGCACCGTGCTGAAGCTCGACGAGTGCCCGGACTGGGACCCGTACACCGGGGTCACCGACAGCGAGATCCGCGTCGGCCAGACGCTGCCCCAGTCGGGTCAGCTGGCGTCGTTCGGGTTGATCGGCGAAGGCATCCAGATGTACTTCGACTACATCAACGAGACCGATCCGGTCGAAGGCAAGGACCTCGTGTTGATCACCAAGGACGACGGCTACGAAGCCGGTCGTGCGGTGGCCAACGTCGAAGAGATGATCGACACCGAGAACATCCTCGGTCTCGTCCACTCGATCGGTACGCCGGTGAACGCGGCGATCCGTCCGATCACCGACGAGAACTGCGTGCCGCAGTTGTTCAACTCCTCGGGCTTCCCGATGTGGGGCGATCCGGCCCACTTCCCGTGGACCATCGGCAACATCCTCAACTACGCCACCGAATCGACGATCTGGTGCAACGCCATCGTCGACGAGTTCGGCGAGGGTGCCACCGTTGCTGCGTTGTACATGAACAACGACTTCGGCAAGACGTACCAGAACACGATCAACCAGTGCGCCGCTGACGGCAAGATCGAAGTCGTCGCCGAAGCGCTGCACGATCCGGCCGCTCCGGACGTGAACAACGAGATGACCACCATGATCTCCTCCGGAGCTCAGGTGTTCCTCGCCGGCACGACGGCCGCGTTCTGCCCGCAGACGGTGGCCTCGGTCGCTCAGTCCGAGTGGCGTCCCCGGTACTTCATGTCCTACACCTGCAACAACTTGGCGGCGTACTTCACGCCGGTCCAGGACCAGGCCGCCGCCCTCGCCGCTGATGGCGCCGGCGTCCGCATGGTCAACTCCAACAAGGTGTGCGGCGATCCGAAGTACGCCGACGATCCGGCCATCATCGAGATGGAGCGCATCCTGAAGGAATACGGCAACGTCACCTGCGCCGACGGTGGCTACTCCACCGGCGTGCTGTACGGCGACATGGTCGTGCGTGTGCTCCGCCAGGCCGCGGCGATGCCCGGTGGCGTGAACCGCGTCAACCTCATGGCGGCGATGTGGAACTTCGAGGAGGAGAGCCCGTACCTCCTCGGTGGCAAGCTGCACACCGACGGCGTGAACGACGCCTACACCACCGAGGCTGGCCAGGTCCAGTCCGTCGGCATCGACAACGGTTCGCTGACCTTCATCCCCGAGGGTGACTTCATCGACACCGAGGGCCAGGCCGGCTCCGTCCAGGGCTGACCCGACTTCCCGAACCATCGGGAACGAACACGAAAGGTGGCCGGCAGCTCTGCTGCCGGCCACCGGCCGGTTTTACGCTTCGAGCATGAAGCACCAGCCCTGGCAGGACGGTCCGTTCCGTTGGCGGCTCGGGCTGCGCCCGCTCGACCTCGCCGACTGGTTCGAGTTCGACGGAGACGGACGAGCGCTCACCGAGCGCAAGCCGGATCTGCTCGCCCGCCACCCGGGGACCGTCGTCGCGACCGAGCCCGGATCGCAGGTCGAGGGGGCCGAGGTCCTCGAGGCCATCGCCGCACACGTGGCGAGGTTCCACCCGGCGATCCTCGATCGGGCCGACGAACGCGATGCGAGCGGACCTCGCCCGCGCCCCGGCGAACATCCGTTGGTGGCGGCGGCTCGCCTCGTCCCCGACGACCTGCTCGTGATGGCGGAGCGAGACGGAGCGCTGCGCTGCGTCGCCGGCGTGGTGTGCTTCCCCAACCGCTGGGACCTGCCGTCGAAGCTCGGCCGGACGATGCGGAGATCCACGCCCCGGTCGCCCGGCTGAACGAGGACCTCGGCGACCCGATCGACGGGTCTTCGGGCGACTCGGTGCCGAGCGCGCCTTACTGGCGCCTCGGCTGGGGACTGATCGACTCCGACGAGCTGTACCAACCGCTCGACGACACCGCTCCCGATCGACCGCCGGTGCCGGACCCCGCCGAGGTGCCCGGGCGGATCTTCGTGCGGCGCCGAGCGCGAGACCCTGCGGCGTCTCCCGCGCACCGGAGCGATCCTGTTCACCATCCGGACCCATCTCGCCGGTCGGCGTCCTGGCCGCCGATCCCGAGCAGCTGGCCCGTCTGGGCGCGCTGCGGCCGTTCCCCGCCGACGTCGCCGAGTACAAGGACTGAGTGAGCTCCGTCACCGTCCGAGCGCTGGATCGCCGGTCGGATCGACGATGAAACCTGATACACTCCGTATCAACTTTTGTGACAACCCCCGTTCTAGCGAGGTGTGAGATGGCGCTCGATCCCAAGAAGTGGACCGTCAAGACCCAAGAAGCCGTGGCCGCTGCGATGGACCGGGCCCGGTCACTGTCCAATCCCGAGTTCACCCCGGACCACGTCCTGGCCGCGATCATGGGACAGGAGGGCACGATCGTCCCGCCGATCCTGGAGAAGCTCGGCCTCGCCCCGTTGATGGTGGCGAACAAGGCCGAGGAAGCGGTGGCCAAGCTGCCCCGGGCCCACGGCGGCCAAGAACCCCGGATGAACCGCGAGCTCTCGAACGTGTTCGAGAACGCCGAGGCGGCCCGCAAGCAGCTCAAGGACGACTATCTCTCGGTCGAGCACCTGGTGCTCGCCATGAATCAGCGCCTCGGCATCGGCAGCGAGGAGTTGCTCCAGGCGCTCCAGGCCGTGCGCGGCTCGCATCGTGTGACCAGTCAGAACCCGGAGGAGCAGTTCCAGGCGCTCGAGAAGTACGGCCAGGACCTGACCAAGCGGGCGCGAGACGGCAAGATCGATCCGGTCATCGGCCGAGACGACGAGATCCGCCGCGCCATCCAGGTGCTGTCCCGGCGGACCAAGAACAACCCCGTGCTGATCGGCGAGCCCGGGGTCGGCAAGACGGCCATCGTCGAGGGTCTGGCCACCCGCATCGCCGACGGCGACGTGCCCGAGAGCCTGAAGGGCAAGCGACTCATCGCCCTCGACATCAGGCCCATGCTCGCCGGGGCCAAGTACCGCGGCGAGTTCGAGGAACGCCTGAAGGCCGTGCTGAAGGAGATCACCGACGCCGCCGGCGAGATCATCACCTTCGTCGACGAGATCCACACCATCGTCGGCGCCGGTGGCGCCGAGGGCGCGATGGACGCCGGCAACATGATCAAGCCGATGCTCGCTCGCGGCGAGCTCCGCATGATCGGCGCGACCACCCTCGACGAGTACCGCAAGTACGTCGAGAAGGATCCGGCGTTGGAGCGCCGATTCCAGCAGGTGTACGTCGGTGAGCCGAGTGTCGAGGACACGATCGCCATCCTGCGCGGGCTGAAGGAGCGCTACGAGGTCCACCACGGCGTGCGGATCCAGGACTCCGCGCTCGTCAGCGCGGCGGTGCTCTCGAACCGCTACCTCACCAACCGCTTCCTCCCCGACAAGGCCATCGACCTCGTCGACGAAGCGGCCAGCAAGCTCCGCATCGAGATCGACTCCTTGCCGACCGAGATCGACATCGTCGACCGGCGCATCCTCCAGCTCGAGATCGAGAAGGTCGCCCTCGAGAAGGAGACCGACAACGCCTCGCGCGAACGGCTCGACACCCTCACCGAGGAGCTCGCCCGGCTGCAGAGCCAGTCGGAGGAGATGAAGGCGCATTGGGAGGACGAGAAGCAGGCGATCGGTGCCATCCGCACCCTGAAAGAGGAGCTGGAGTCGCTGCGCACCCAGCTCGAGCGGGAGCAGGATCTCAACGTCGCGGCCGAGATCCGCTACGGGCGGATCCCCGAACTGGAGCGGCGCATCGACGAAGCCACGGGGCACCTCGATCAGCTGCAGGCCGGCAACCAGATGCTGAAGGAGGAAGTCGACGCCGAGGACATCGCCGAGGTCGTCTCCAAGTGGACGGGCGTGCCGGTCAGCCGGCTGATGGAGGGCGAGATGCAGAAGCTCGTCCATCTCGAGGACCTGCTGCACGAGCGGGTGATCGGCCAGAACGACGCCGTGGTGGCGGTGGCCAACGCCATCCGCCGCTCGCGCGCCGGCCTGTCCGATCCCAACCGGCCCATCGGGTCGTTCATGTTCCTCGGGCCGACCGGTGTCGGCAAGACCGAGCTCGCGAGGGCGCTGGCCGAGTTCCTCTTCGACGACGAACGAGCGATGGTCCGCATCGACATGGGCGAGTACATGGAGAAGCACTCCGTGTCCCGGCTGATCGGTGCGCCTCCTGGCTACGTCGGCTACGACGAGGGCGGGCAGCTGACCGAAGCGGTCCGGCGTCGGCCGTATTCGGTGGTCCTGCTCGACGAGATCGAAAAGGCTCACCCCGATGTCTTCAACGTCCTGCTCCAGGTGCTCGACGACGGCCGCCTGACCGACGGCCAGGGACGCACGGTCGACTTCACCAACGTCGTGCTCATCATGACGAGCAACCTGCCCGGCGACCCGCTGTCGTTCTTCAAGCCGGAGTTCATCAACCGGGTCGACGACATCATCCGATTCCGTTCGCTCACCGAGGACGACCTGGCCCACATCGTCGAGATCCAGCTGGAGTCGATCCGGCGCCGGCTGGCCGACCGCCGGATCGAGCTGCGGGTCAGCGACGAGGCCACGATGCTGTTGGCCAAGGAAGGCTTCGATCCGGCCTTCGGCGCTCGCCCGCTCAAGCGGGTCATCCAACGGGAGATCGGCGACCAGGCGGCGATCCTGATCCTCGAGGGCAAGGTGACCGAGGATGGTCAGCTGTCGGTCGACGCGGTGGACGGCCACCTCGTCGTCAGCTGACGTCCCAGCTCAGAACCGCACGATGCCGACGGCGGCCGTCTCCTCACCGATCGAGCCGGCCGCCACGGTGATGACCGTCGATCCGGTTCGCAGCGCATCGACCACCGCGGCGATCACCCGCGGGTCGCGATCGGTCGGGATCGGCTCGTGATCGGCCAGTGCCACGAGGAGCACGTCGAGGCGACCCTCGGCCGCCGCCTGCTCGATCTCGGTGAGCTCGGTCACCGTCCGCCCGGTCCCGTCGAGGCCACGAAACCGCTCGATCACCTCGGACCCATGGACCGTGTCGCCGACGTCCAGGACACCGAGGGCGGCGCGCCGGAGCGTGCCGATCGACACTCGGTCGGGAGCACCGAGCGAGGTGAGCAGAACGAGGCCGGGCTCCCGATGGACGGCCTGGAACCGAGCTGCGACGTGGTCCACCCCGGCCACCACCAACGGGAGCGGGCCGTGGCGCACCTCCGCCGGGAGCGCGTGGTCGACGATCGAGACGTACTGGTCGAGGTCGGCGTGACGCAGGTCCTTCGGTGAGACCATCGGATCCGGCTCGCGGTCGAGGAACCAGAACGCCTCGGCGGTGTCGTGAGGCAGGCCGGGTACCGGGACGCGCACGGCATCGTGTTCGTCGCAGCGGTAGAGCTCGGTGCGATGTTGGGAGAGCACCAGCAGGTGGAACTCGGTGTGGCGCGCCACCGCCGCGGCGGTCGGAGCCAGGTCGAAGTGGTCGCCGACGTGGACCCGGGCCGTCGGAGGCTCGGAGATCCGGAACGTCTCGATCGTGTCCTGGGTGACGAACACCGCCAGTCCGTCCTCGGCCGGTCGCTCGTAGGTCTCGAGGACTCGAACGACGGCGTCGGTCATCGCATCGACGGTCCCGTCGTCGAGGGCCCAGGGCCCCTCGCTCAGCGAGGACCGAACGGCACGAGCCAGCGCGCCGGAGGACGGCACGGCGGGGTCGGTGCGAGCGCGGACGAGCGACGGAAGGTGAACCGAGACCGCTGGACCGCTCGGGGTGAGCTTGGCCAGTCGTCGCAGCTGCCGCTCGTCGAGATGAACGATTGCTGCTGTCATGCCTTCGGCCTACGCCGCCCGCCGGTTCCGCCCCAGGGGCTTTGGCCTCTGACGGCCGGGCGGGAGCGCGTTCACCCTGCGGGTATGGCCGGATCGTCAACTGCTCGACGGTGGACGCTGACGTTCGCGGGCGCGGCAGGGACGGTCACCGGCTCGAAATTCCTGGTGCGCGACGCGAGTCGGGCCGTCCTCGTCGACTGCGGGATGTTCCAGGGTCTGCGTGAGTTGCGGCGTCGGAATTGGACGGCACCGCCGTTCGACGTCGAGGCGATCGATGCCGTGATCTTGTCCCATGCCCATCTCGACCATTGCGGGTACCTGCCTCGTCTGATTCGAGACGGCTTCCACGGCCGGGTCATCGCCACCGAAGCGACCGCCGAACTGGCCGGCATCGTGCTGCCGGACTCCGGCCATCTGCAGGAGGAGGAGGCCGAGTACGCGAACCGGCGCGGGACCTCGCGCCACGATCCCGCCGAGCCGTTGTACACCGAGGCCGAGGGCCGGCGGGCCGCCGCCGCGATCGAGACCGTTCGTTTCGGCGACGACGTCGAGCTGGCCCCGGGCCTCGTCGCCCGGCTGTCGCGCGCCGGCCACATCCTCGGCTCGTCGATCGTCGCCCTCGACCTCGACGGCGAGCGGCGCATCGGGTTCAGCGGCGATCTCGGGCGCCCGTCCCACCCGCTCCTCGTGAGCCCGGACCCGGTCCCGGACGCCGAGGTGTTGCTGGTCGAGTCGACCTACGGGAACCGTCGCCACGCCGACACCGCGGCGTTGGACGCCTTCGCCGACGCGATCGAGCGAACGATCGCACGAGGCGGCTCGGTCCTGATCCCCGCCTTCGCCGTCGATCGGACCGAGGTCATCCTGTTCCACCTCGCTCGCCTGGCCGACGCCGGTCGGCTCCCGTCCGGCGTCCCCGTGTATGTCGACAGCCCGATGGCCCTCAGTGCGATGCGGGTGTACCGGCGCGCCATCGAGCGCCGCGACCCCGACGTCCAGATCGACGGCGGCCACGATCCGTTCCGGGTCCCGATCTGGTGGAGGTGCACGACGTCGAGGCGTCGATCGCGCTGAACCATCCGGATCGCCCCTCGATCGTGATCTCCGCGTCCGGGATGGCCACGGGCGGTCGCGCCGTCCACCACCTCGCCGCCATGTTGCCCGAGGCGAAATACACCGTGGTGCTGGTCGGCTTCCAGGCCGCCGGCACGAGGGGGCGATCGCTGGCCGAAGGCGCTCGGGAACTCAAGATGCTGGGCCGGTACGTCCGGGTGCGCGCCGAGGTGCTCGACCTGCCGGCGTTCTCCGTCCACGCCGACGCGGACGAACTCCTGGGTTGGGTGGCGGGTTCGGCGGGAGCGCGGCGTGAGCCCGAGGCGGTCTACGTGGTGCACGGCGAGCCGACCGCGTCGGCGGCGTTGGCGGCGCGGATCGGCGACGAGCTCGACTGGCTCGCCGTGGTCCCGCGCCTCGGCGAGCGAGTTCGAATCTGACGCCCCGTCGCGCCGGCGATCGGGCCCGCTGAGCGAGCCCGCGGCCTGAGCCCTGTCGCATTTCGTGGGGTATCGGTCATTGACGACACGGCGCAGGTGGCTCACGCTGAGCGAGTGATCCGCCGAATCGTCATCGTCGCCTTTCCCGGGGCACAACCGCTCGACATCGTCGGGCCGTACGAAGTGTTCGCCGGAGCGTCGTCGGTGCTGCGTCACCAGGGTCGCGAAGGCGACGTCTACGTGCCGACGCTCGTCGCCGACGGACCGGTGCGTTCGGAGAGCGGCCTCGGTCTGCTCCCGGACGCGACCCTCACCGAAGCCCGATCCGCCGGGGCGTTCGACACGCTGGTGCTGCCGGGCGGCGACGGTATCGACGCAGCCTGCGCCGACCGCGAGTTCGTCGGCGCCGTCGCCGCGCTCGCCGATCACGCCTCCCGGATCGCGACCGTGTGCACCGGGACGTTCCTCGCTGCGGCGGCCGGACTCGTGCCCGCCGGCACGCGCGTCACGACGCACTGGGCGCGCGCCGAACGATTGGCGGCTCGCCACCCGGAGTTCACGGTGGATGCCGAGCCGATCTTCGTGCGATCGGGACGGCTGTGGACCTCCGCCGGGGTCACGTCCGGCATCGATCTCGCCCTCGCCATCGTCGAGGAGGACCACGGTGCCGATGTGGCCCAGACCGTGGCGCGATGGCTCGTGATGTTCCTCCGACGACCCGGTGGCCAGAGCCAGTTCGCCACGGCCGTGTGGACCGATCCTGCTCGTCCGGGCCCGGTCCGCGAGGCGATCCAACTCGTCCGGGCGTCGCCCGGTGAACCGCACACGGTCGAGGCGCTGGCTCACCAGGTCGGGGTGTCGGCTCGCCATCTCCAGCGACGCTTTCGCGAGGAGCTCGGCGTGTCGCCCGCTCGCTACGTCGAACGAGTGCGAGTCGAGTCCGCCCGGCAGCTGCTCGAGACCGGGGCCGACGGCGTGGAGACCGTGGCCCGGTCGTGTGGATTCGGCAGTGGCGAGTCGATGCGGCGCGCCTTTCAACGCACCCTCGCCGTGGCTCCGAGCACCTACCGACGCCACCACCGCACCGACTGACCCTCGCCAGTTCCGATTCCATCCATCCCGATCGACCAGGAGTTCCCATGCAGATCGCCATCCCGCTGTTCCCGCGGCTCACCGCCCTCGATGCGGTCGGCCCGTACGAGACCCTGCAACGCCTGCCCGGAGCGACCGTCGTCTTCGTCGGGGAGGAGCGAGGCGAGGTGCGCACGGAGAACGGCTTCCTCGGCCTGCTCGCCGACGCCACCCTCGCCGAGGTCCCCCGACCCGACGTCATCGTCGTGCCGGGCGGGATCGGGACGCGAGCGCTCGGCCCGGATCACGCCGTGACCCGTTGGGTCGCCGAGGCCCACGCCACGACCCGGTTCACGACGTCGGTGTGCACCGGCTCGCTCGTGCTCGCCGCGGCCGGGCTGCTGGACGGGCTCACGGCGACCACCCATTGGTCGTGCCTCGACGCCCTGGTCCAACACGGTGCCGTGCCGGTCGCCGAACGCGTCGTGGAGCATCTCGACCGCCGCATCATCACCGCCGCCGGGGTGTCCTCCGGGATCGACATGGCGCTGCGCCTGGCCGAACTGCTCGTCGACACCACGGCGGCCCAGGCGATGCAGCTGATGATCGAGTACGACCCCCAGCCCCCGTTCACCGCCGGCGACATTGCCGACGCGTCCCCGGAGCTCATCGCCCGGGTCACGCAGTACGCGGCACTGAAGGCCTGACGCAAGGGCCAAGGGCGGGAATCACCCGGAACTCGGTCCCTGTCGACGGCACGCCCCGGCCGCGACGCTGAGGGAACGCTCTGGGACCGGAAGGGGACGCATCGATGCGTGAGGGAGTGTTCGTCTTCGGCGGGGTCGAGTTCGACGACGCAGGCGCGGGACCGCCGGCGCCCATGGACCGGCGCTACGACGCCCGGACGATCTGGGCGACCACCGAACGGCTGTTGCAACTCGGGGTGACCGCCGAGCAGACCGGGTTCGACTCGTATTGGTACACCGAACACCACTTCCAGTACGAGGGGTACGAGGTCCTCCCGAACGGCGTCCTGATCTCCGCCGTGCTCGCCGAGCGCACCGAGCGCATCCGCATCGGGGCGATGTTCAACGTGATCACCCAGTGGCACCCGCTCCGGTTCGCCGAGGACTTCGCCACGATGCACAACCTGTCGAAGGGCCGGGGCATCCTCGGGGTCGGTCGTGGCACGGTGCCACGAGAAGGCGAGAACCTCGGCACGGTCATCGGCTCGGCCGACAACCCGGACCGGGAGCAGCACGACAAACTCAACCGCGAGTTGTTCGAGGAATCGCTCGACGTGATCCGATTGGCCCTCGACCAGGAGTCGTTCCGCTTCGAGGGGAATCATCTGTGCTTCCCGGCTCGGGGCACGGCCGATCGGGGTCAGGGGGTCGAGACGCTCACCCTCGTTCCGCGTCCGCTCTACCCGTACGAGACGTGGCAACCGGCGAGCAGCCCGACGACGCTCGATTTCGTGGCCCGCAAGGGCGTCGGCGCCGTCTTCTGGCATCTCCACCACTCCATCCAGAAGCAGTGGTGGGAGCAGTATCAGACGATCCACGACTCCGTGCACGGCACGTCCTTGCGGCCGGGCGAGAAGCGGATGCTGGTGTTGAACGTCAAGATCGGCGACACCCACGAGGACGCCATCGCCGCCGCTCGTCCCGGACACGACGAGATCTGGAAGTTCCTGGGCCCCTACGGCTGGTCGAAGGGCTACGTGATCGACGGGCATCCGGCGCCGATGGGCACCATTCCGACCCTGGAGCAGTCGCTCGAGCAGAAGACCTGGTTGATCGGCACGGCCGAGGAGGTCGCGGAGGGACTCCAGTTCTGGAAGGACCTGGTCGGCCTGGAGGACGTGGTGGTGTTCCCGCAGTTCCCCGGGGACACCTACGACGCGACCGAGGAGCAGCTCCATCGGTGGTCGGAGCAGGTTCGTCCGCTGATCTCCTGATCGTCGCCGGAGGGTACGGTCCCGGGACATGAAGTACGGGATCGCCTTCGCCAACACCGGTGGCTGGACCACCCCCACCGGAGCCATCGCCGCCGCCCAGGCCGCCGAAGCCGCCGGATTCGACTCGATGTGGACCGTGGAACACGTCATCTATCCGGACTCGTACGAGTCGGAGTACCCGTACTCGCCCGACGGCAAGATGCCGATGGGTGCGTCCACCGACCTTCCCGATCCGTTGATCTGGCTCACCTACCTCGCTGCGGCCACCTCGACCATCCGGCTGGCGACCGGGATCCTGATCCTTCCCGAGCGCAATCCCGTGGTGCTCGCCAAAGAAGTCGCCACCCTCGACGCGATGTCGGGCGGGCGGGTCGAGTTGGGCATCGGGGTCGGTTGGCTCGAAGAGGAGTTCGACGCCATCGGCGTGCCGTGGGCCCGCCGGGGAGACCGCACCGACGACTACATCGGGGCGATGCGAGCCCTGTGGGCGAGCGATCACGCCGACTACTCCGGCGAGTTCGCCTCGTTCTCCAACGTCTCGTCGAACCCGAAGCCGGTGAACGGAACGGTGCCGTTCGTGATCGGTGGTCACTCCAAGGCCGCGGCCCGGCGCGCCGGCCGCCTCGGCGACGGCTTCTTCCCGGGCAAGGGCTCGCCCGCGGAACTGGCCGAGTTGATCGACATCGTCCGCCAGACGGCGGCCGACGCCGGAAGCGATCCCGAGGCGATCGAGATCACCGCGCCGAGCGGTGGGATCTTCGGCTCCGATCCCGTCGCTGCGGCCGAGGAGATGGCGGCGCTCGGCGTGTCGCGGCTCATGGTCCCCGCCTTCTTGATGATGAAGCCGTCCGAAGCCGAGGCCATGAACGGTTTCGCCGAGCGAGTCATCGCGCCCACGGCCGGCATCTGACCCCGGAATCGGGCGGGTGGCGGTCCGCTCCGGCGGCTAGGGTGGAGCAACGTGCCCGTAACCGTTGTCGTCGGAAGTCAATGGGGGGACGAAGGCAAGGCCAAGATCACCGATCAGCTCGCCAAGGAGCACACCCACGTGGTGCGCTACCAGGGCGGACACAACGCCGGCCACACGGTCGTCGTGAACGGTGAACGATTCGCGCTGCAGCTCGTTCCGTCCGGCGTGTTCTACGAACACGTCACCCCCGTCATCGCCAATGGGGTCGTCGTCGACCCTGCCCACCTCGTGGGCGAGATCGAGCGGCTCGAAGCCCGCGGGATCTCGTGTGCCCACCTCAAGCTGTCGAGTCACGCCCACCTGATCTTCCCGTGGCATCAGGCGCACGACGCGCTGGCCGAAGCGGCGCGGCGACGACAAGATCGGGACGACCCTCAAGGGCATCGGCCCGGCCTACGCCGACAAGGCCCGCCGCGTCGGCTTGCGAGCCGGTGACCTGCTCGACCTCGAGTCGTTCCGGGAGAAGTTCGCCGCCCGTGCCGACGCCGAGGTCAACAGCTCGTGGCGCTCGGCGGGGAGCCGCTCGACGTCGCTGCGTTGACCCGCGAGTACACCGACGAGATCGCACCCAAGCTGGCTCGCTACGTCACCAACACCGTCGATCTCCTGCACGACGCCCACGAGCGAGGCGAGCACCTGCTGCTCGAAGGGGCACAAGCGACGTTCCTCGACCTCGACCACGGCACCTATCCCTTCGTGACCTCGTCGAACCCCACCGCCGGCGGCGCCGCCACGGGGACCGGGCTCGGCCCTCGATTGATCGATCGCGTCGTCGGGATCGCCAAGGCCTATTGCACCCGCGTCGGTGCCGGCCCGTTCCCGAGCGAGGACACCGGCCCCGCCGGTGAGCGGATGGCCGAGATCGGCCGCGAGTACGGCACCGTCACGGGTCGCCGTCGTCGCACCGGCTGGCTCGACACCGTGATGCTCCGCCACGCGGTGCGGGTCAACTCGATGACCGAGCTGGCGATCACCAAGATCGACGTGCTCGACGACTTCGACGTGGTGAAGGTCTGCGTCGGCTACGAGCTCGACGGCTCGCCGTTCCACGGCTACCCGGACCTGCTGTCCGATCTGGCCCGGATCACGCCGGTGTACCGGGAGCTCCCGGGGTGGAAGCGTCCGCTCGGTTCGTGCCGGCTGCCATCCGAACTCCCGCCGGCCGCTCGTGCCCTCATCGAACTCGTCGAGGCCGAGGTCGGCGTGCCCGTCCGGTTCGTCGGTGTCGGTCCCGACCGAGACGACGTCGTGCAGTTCCGGCCATGATCCCGCGCTACTCGCTCCCGGAGATGGAGGCGGTGTTCACCGACACCGCCCGCTTCGGCCGCTGGTTGGAGATCGAGTTGCTCGCGACCGAGGCCTGGTCCGAGCTGGGCGTCGTGCCGATCGACGACGCCCGCGCCTGCCGTGAGAAAGCGCCGGTCACGGACCTCGCCTTCGTCGAGGCCGTCGCCGAACGCGAACGGGTCACCGACCACGACGTCGCGGCGTTCGTCGACGTCACCCAGGACGCCATCGGGAAGCCGGCGGGCACCTGGATCCACTACGGCCTGACGTCGTCCGACGTCGTCGACACCGCGTGGTGCTGGATGCTGCGTGATGCCGCCGAGTTGCTCCTCGAGGCCTCCGACGGGTTGGTCGCCGAGCTCAAGCGTCTCGCCCTCGCCCATCGGGACACGGTGATGATCGGGCGGACCCATGGCGTCCATGCCGAGCCGACCACGTTCGGTGCCAAGGTGGCGCTGTGGTGTCTCCAGGCCGACCGTGACCGCCAGCGGCTGCGGGCCGCCCGGGACGCCATCTCGGTCTGCAAGCTCTCCGGAGCCGTCGGCACGTACTCCAACATCGACCCCGCGGTGGAGCGCCACGTCGCCCAGGTGTTGGGCCTGACGCCGGTGCCTGCTACGCAGGTGATCGCCCGAGATCGCCACGCCGAGTATCTCTGGGCGTGCGCCGCGGTCGGATCCACCATGGAATTGATGGCCGTCGAACTGCGCCACCTCCAACGCACCGAGGTCCGTGAAGTCGAAGAGGGATTCAAGCCGGGTCAGAAGGGCTCGTCCGCGATGCCCCACAAACGGAATCCGATCTCGGCCGAGACGATCTCGGGGCTCTCGCGGGTCCTGCGCGGAAATCTCCAGGCCGGGATGCAGGACATCGCGCTCTGGCACGAGCGCGACATCTCGCATTCCAGCGTCGAGCGGGTGATCCTGCCGGATTCATCGCTGCTGACGTATTACGTCACCAAACGGATGACCCGGCTGCTCGCCGGACTCCAGGTGTTCGGCGACCGGATGCAGACAAATCTGGCGGCGAGTTACGGGTTGGTGTTCTCCCAACCGGTCCTGCTCGGCCTGGTGCAGTCCGGGCTGAGCCGGGACGAGGCGTATCGCATCGTGCAGGACAACGCCATGCGCGCCTGGCGCGACGGCGTCTCGTTTCGATCGCTGCTCGAAGCGGACGAACGGGTCACCGTCGACCGCTCGGTGCTCGACGATGCGTTCGATCTCCATCGGTCGCTGCGAAACATCGGCGCGGTGTTCGGCGCGCTCGAGGCGGTGAACTGACGAGGCGGTGGACCGAGCCCAGATCTGGGTCGGTCCACCGCCTCGGCGTCCGTCGGTGTTGTTGGAGGACGTGTCGTTGGAGGACGTCGTGGCGTGGCGTCGACGTGCGTGCACCCAGCCGCCGAGCCACCGAGGTCCCAGACGTCGTCAGCTCCGGGCGATACCGGCTTTTGCAGGATCGCGGGCTCGATGCCGACGGCGAGCCACGCGGCATACGAAATGCCCTGTCGCTCGCTGTAGGACTTGGCGACGTCCACGAACTGGCCTTCGAGGTCGGAAACGTCGGTTCCCGCCCCCATGTTCTCCAGCTCGTTCTGCAGGTCCATGCGTTCCTGCACCAGCTTGACCTCGGAGAGCGGGTCGGCGTCCACCGAGCTCGTTCTCGATGGCCTTCAGCCGATTCTTGATCGAGTCCGGAGTCCGCTTGCGGCCCCGTTTGGGCTTGTTCGCCCGGAGTGCTTCGAGATAGTCGCGAACGACCTTGCTCTCGTGACGGCCCAAGGCGAGTGCCGCCTTGTGCTCATCGGTCATCGGTCCTTTCGGACCGCGCTTTGCTGCCATGAAGTTACGCCCCTGATTGATCAGTCGGGTGACTTGCGCCACGCGTGGTTACGACAAAGAAGATCGTACCGCGTGATTCCAAACTGTGAACGTCATGCGTCTGGATGGAAATGTCGACCACCTACCGTTCTCCACTGCTCGCGGCGTCGAAACATTCACCCAGCTGAGATGATTTCGGCCAACAGTGCGACGTGCTCGAGGTCGTCGACGTCCAACAACTGGAAATAGATCCGATCCGCTCCTGCCGCGGTCCACCGATCGATCCCGGCCCGGACCTCGTCGGGAAGCCCGCAGATCCCGGCCCCTCGCAGCTCGTCGGGAGCCCGACCGATCCGCCGTGCTCGCTCGACGAACTCGGCTTCGGTTTGCCCGACGCAGGCCACCAACGCCGCAGAGTGGCACAGCTCGCCCGGATCTCGATCGATGGTTCGGCATGCCGCGTTCACCCGTTCGATCTGGGTGGCGAAGGAGTCGGTCGACCCGAACGGGAGATTGAACTCGTCGGCGAACCGGGCGGCGAGCATCGGGGTCCGTCGCTTGCCGCCTCCGCCGATCAGGATCGGGGGACGGGGCGACTGGGCCGGCTTGGGGAGGCCCGGTGATCCCTGAACGGGGTAGTGCGTGCCAGAGACGTCCACGGTTTCCCCGACCGGTGCCGCCCACAGCGAGGTGATCACCTCGAGTTGCTCCTCGAGCCGGTCGAAGCGTTCGCCGAGCGCAGGGAACGGAATGCCGTACGCCTCGTGCTCGGCCTGGTACCAACCGGCGCCGAGGCCGAGTTCGACCCGGCCGCCACTCATCTCGTCGACCTGTGCGACCGCGATCGCCAACGGCCCGGGCAGACGGAACGTCGCCGAGGTGACCAGCGTTCCGAGGCGGATCCGTTCCGTGTCGCGAGCCAGGCCGGCCAGGGTGATCCACGCATCGGTCGGGCCCGGGAGGCCGGACACGTCGCCCATCTTCAAGTAGTGATCGCTTCGGAAGAACGCTCCGAACCCGGCGGCCTCGGCGGTTCGGGCCATCGCCAGGAGCTGCCCATACGACATTCCTTGTTGCGGTTCGACGAAGACGCGTGCCTGATTCAGTTCCATGAGACGAGGTTAGGCAGGATGCCGAACTACTGCGGTCCACCCCGCTCGGACTTGTACGTTGGACTGCTATGACCGACGCCCGAGCCAGGCTGCAGGAACACGTGCTTCAGCACTCGGTGAAGCGGGGTGACTTCATCTTGAAATCGGGGGCCCGGAGCACGTGGTTCCTCGACACCAAACAAACGGCGTGTGACCCCGAAGGAATCCGTCTCGTCGCCGACGTGGCGCTGGAGGTGTTGCCGGCGGCGACCACGACGCTGGGTGGGCTGACGATGGGAGCGGATCCGGTCGCATTCGGGGTGGCTGCGATCGCGGCCGAGCGGAACCGGCCCCTGCGCAGCTTCAGCGTTCGCAAAGAGGCCAAGGGTCACGGCGTGACCGGGCGGATCGCCGGCGCCCTCCGGCCGGGTGACCAGGTCGTGATCACCGAGGACACCGTCACGCGCGGCACCTCGCCGATGGAGGCCGTCGAGGTGGTCCGAGCATTCGGAGCCGACGTGATCGGCATCCTCGTGATCGTCGATCGCGGCGGGACGTGCGGCGCGCTCGCCCAGGCCGAAGGCATCCCGTTCTTCCCGTTGCTCACCGCCGAGGACCTCGGCTTCGGCTACGGCACCTGACATGGCCGAGTTGCGCGCCGTCACCTTCGACTTCTGGAACACCCTGGTCCGTCCCGAACAGGGGGCCCTCGCGCACCGGCTCGCGGCGTGGCAGCGATTGCTCGACGAGGCCGGGCACGCGGTCGAGCCCGAGGTGCTCGCGGGCGTGTTCGAGGCCCAATGGAACGCTCATCAGGACGCCTGGCATCGCAACGAGCAGTTCACGAGCGTGCACGGCACCGTCGGCGCCCTGCAGGCGCTCGGCATCGACCCGGCCGAGGTACCCGTCGACGCCCTCCGAGCCGCGTTCGGCGGCACCGAAGGGGGACGGTACGACCTGTGCCCCGGTGTCGGCGACGCCCTCGACGCGATCCACGCGGCCGGGGTGCGGCTCGGCATCATCTGCGACGTCGGGTTCACTCCGTCCCCGGTGCTGCGGGCGATGCTCGAGCGCCACGGCGTGCTCGGCTACTTCGACGCCTGGTCGTTCTCGGACGAGGTCGGCTGGTACAAGCCGGCGGCACAGATCTTCGCCCATGCGATGGCGTCGCTCGGGGTCCACGCTCACGAGTCCGCCCACGTGGGCGACCTGCGACGCACCGACGTCGCCGGCGCGTTGGCGACCGGTATGACTGCGGTGCGATACCACGGGGTGCACGACGACCCCGATGTCACCGGTCCCGATGCCCATCATGACCTCGCCGACCACCGCCTGCTGGCCGCAATCCCTCCAGATCGGCTGAGGCGCCCACACCTCCGTCAGATCGTGGGGTGCCGGTGGAGGTGGACGATCCGGCGTCCGGTGACGTGTTGGATCGGGATCCCGATCCAGCCGGGCTCGGCGCCCGCTTCCACGGGCGCATCACCGAGTGCGAGCGCTCCGGTGTCCACCGAATCGTCGAGGGCGAGCGCGGTGCCCCGGGCGAGGACACTCCAGCCCGAGTGGAACGCGGGGTCGGCGTGGTCGATCTCGAACACGACCTCGGCCCCTCGCACGAGCCGGTCGAATCCGGAGCCTCGGCGGTGCGGAAGATGATCGTCGTCCCCATCAAGGCGTAGTTGACCGGGAGCACCATCGGCTGTTGCATGACGATGAGGCCGACGCTCCCCAGGTGCTCGCACGCGAGCACCCGATAGCACTCCTCGACCGACATCTCTTCCAGCGAGGTGACGTCGTCGAGTTCCATGACGCCGCTCAGGCCGGGATGGTGACGATCGGACCGTCGGCGTGATGCACGACGTACTCGGCGACCGAACCGAGCAGCTTGGCGAGCAGCCCGTGGTGACCGTGCCGTCCGACCACCAACAGGTCGGCGCCCTTGGAGTGCTCTCGACCAGGGTTCGTCCGGCCGGCCCTCGATCAGGACCGTGCGCAGTTCGATGCCCGCGCCGGTCGGCACGGTCTCGGCGACGGTGGCGTCGAGGAGGCCCTGGGCTTCGGTGGCGAGCTGTTGGGCGAGAACTGGATCGCACCGACACCGGTCATCGGTTCGACGGGATAGATCATCTGCCACACGTGGACGACCTCGAGCGGGAGGTGACGAAGCTGTGCCTCGGTGACGGCCCAGCGCAGTGCCTTGCGGGAGATGTCGGACCCGTCCACCCCGACGACGATGCGATCGGTGTTGCGTGCAAACGGTGTCGTTCATGGGGTCTCCTTTCGACTCGATCGTCCCCCGGCCCCGCCGTCGGGGACAGGACCGAAAGACCCGACCGAGGCCCAGGGTTGTCCGATCCGGCGCCACCCGGCCAGCATGGGGGGCGTGCCCGCACTCTCGTCACCTGCTGATCTGGCCGAGCGGATCGCCCGATCCGCTCGCCCGCTCCTCGTTGCCCTGGACGTCGACGGCACGCTGGCACCGCTCGTCCCGCACCCCGCCGATTCCGCGTTGCTCCCGGGATCACCAACCACCTCGCCGCGCTCGGTGAACTCACCTCGGTGTCCGTCGCCGTGGTGTCGGGCCGGCAATGGCACGACCTGGCCCGGCAGTTCGACTTCCCTCCTTCGGTCACCATCGTGGAGCCACGGCCTGGAGTTCGGCGCTCCCGGCCTCCATCTCGACCCCGAGGATCGTGGCCGGCCTCGAGCGTCTCGTCGCCGTCGCCGAGGCAGCCGCGGGCCAGGCCGACGGAGCGTGGGTCGAGCACAAGCCGGCGGGGTCGCGCCCACATGCGAGGGCTTCCTCCCGAGATCGGCCGGACGGCCGACACGTTCGTCGCCGCGCTCCAGGGCGTCGACGGCGTCCGCGGCGTCGAGGTGCTCCCGGGCAACGCCGTCGTCGAGGCGGCGTTGCACCACTACGACAAGGGCGAGGCGGTCGAGCGGCTCCGGCGCGAACGTCACGCCTCGACCGTGGTGTTCGTCGGCGACGACCGCACCGACGAACTCGCCTTCGCTCGCCTCGGTTCCGACGACATCGGGGTGAAGGTGGTGCGGCGACACCACCGCCGGCTACCGCGTCGAGTCGCCTCGCGACGTCGAGGCGTTGCTCGCCCTCGTCGCCGCGTCGCTCGGCGCCGCCTGATCCGGGCTGACGAGTTCGACGCCCGACTGCCGGGCCGCGATGCCGAGCAGATGGGCTCCGATCGGGCCGACGACGAGCTGGAGCACCAGCGCCACGATCAGCTTGGTGGACACGGCCGGATCGTCGGCCCGCAACGCGGCCGCGCCGAGGAAGCAGACGGCGGAGAGGGTCGCCGGCTTCGAGGCCGCGTGCATCCGGCCGTAGGCATCGCGAAGGCGGAAGACCCCGAGCGTCGCGGAGACCGCGAACATCGCTCCGATGACGGCCGCGACGATCACGAGGCCGTCGACCACCGAGGTCCACACCGAGGCGATCATGAGCCTCTCCGTTCCACGAACCGGAGCGACGGCCAGCGTGCCGACGACTCCGAGGAGCGTCGCCACGAGGATCACGTCCTCGGCACGCCACGTGGGACGGAGCAGCACACCGATCGCGAGCCCATTGATCGCGAGGGCGAGGACCAGATCGAACGCGACGGCTCGATCGACCAGCGTTCGTCCGGTGACGACTCGGAGGCCGGCGAGCGCGGCACAGCCGAGCAGCACGACGAGACTCGCTTGGAGCACCAGGGTCATGACGTCACCTCGAACGCTCGGCGAACGCGTGCCTCCAGCGAGGTGACCTGGGCCCGGAGGGCCCCTTGTTCGATGCCGAGACCGTGGACCTCGAGCACCGCGTGTTCCCCGCGTCGCTCGATTCCAGTGACGAGAGTTCCCGGCGTCACGCCGATCATCTGCGTCATCGTCGTCACCACGAACGGGTCGGCATCGGCCATCTCGTGCTCGACGACGAGCGAACTGGCCCGTCGGGGTCCGTTGGGAACGAGCGACAACATCGCGACGTTCAGGCTCGAGGTGACCAGGTCCCAGACCATCCTCCCGGCCAGCGCGATCACCCCTATCGGATGGATCCGGATCCGGCTCGTCGTCGGCTCGGTCGGCGCGATGAAGCGGACGGTTGCGATGGCGGCGACGCCGGACACGACGTTGGCGACCGAGATCTGGCCCCACAGCCCGAGCCAGAACGCGAGCAGGACGGTGTTGCGGAGCCACTGCGCCGAGATCCACTCCCTCATGAGCCCCGCACCGCCTGGATGTACGCCGCCGGATCGTGCAGGGTCTGCGCGGCCCGCTGGGCCAGTTCGAACAGCGGGCCCGCGAACGCGGCGACCGCGAGGGTCACCGCGACGACCACGGTCGTCGCCCCGGTCATCAGCCGCCGATTCGTGAGCGGTCGCTTGGGTTCGGTGTCGGCCGGACCCCAGAACGCGCCGACCCAGATCTTCGTCATCGACACCAGGGTCAACACACTGGCCAGCAAACCGATCGCGGCGTACCACACGGCCCCGCCCTCGATGCCGGAGCGGATGATCCCGAGCTTGGCCACGAACCCGGAGAACGGGGGAATGCCCGCCAGGCTGAGCGCCGGGATGAGGAACAGCACGGCGAGGGGACCGCTGACCCGGGCGAGCCCGCTGATCCGGTCGATGTCGCTGGTGCCTGCCTCGTCCTCCACGATGCCCTCGACGAGGAACAGCGAGGTCTTCACCGGGATGTGGTGGACGAGGTAGAACACCGTCGCCGCCAGTGCCGCCTCGGTCCCGATCGCGATGCCCAGCACGAGGTATCCGATCTGGCTCACGATGTGGAACGACAGGATCCGCTTCATCTCCTTGTGGGCGATCGCCCCGACCGCACCGACGAGCATGGTCGCGCCGGCCACGACGAGGAGCAGGTTCCGCTCGTCGCCGGGGAACAGCAGGGTCTCGGTGCGGATCATGGCGTACACACCGATCTTGGTGAGCAAGCCGGCGAACACCGCGGTGACCGGGCTGGCCGCCGACGGGTACGAATCGGGGAGCCAGAAGAACAAGGGGAACACCGCGGCCTTCAGGCCGAAGGCCAACAGCAGGAGCAGGTTCAGCGCGGTGCGGGTGGAGTCGGGGAGCTCCGCGAGTCGCTCGGGGAGCTCGGCGAAGTTGACCGTGCCGGTGGCGGCGTAGACGAGGCCGACCGCAGCGAGGAGGACCGTCGACTCCACGACGTTCAACACGACGTAGGTCGTGCCCGAACGGATCTGGGCGTTGGTGCCCTCCAAGGTCATCAACACGTAGCTCGCCATCAGCAGCACTTCGAAGAAGACGAACAGGTTGAACAGATCACCGGCGAGGAACGCACCGGACACACCGGCCGAGAGTCCGAGGTACGCCGGGTAGTAGAACGGCGAGTTCCCGGACCGGGCGCGCTGGCCGATCGCATACACGGCGACGGCCGAGAGCATCACGAGCGCGACCACCAACACGAGCGAGGCGAGCCGGTCGGCGACGAGCGCCACGCCGACGAGCGGGTTCCAACCGCCGAGGGCGACCGACGCCGGGCCGTCCCGATCGACGAGCACGGCGAGGGCGATGGCGACGGCGGTGGCCGCGCCGAGGGCCACCAGCGCCACGACGCGCTGCGCGACGAGCCGCTGGGGGATCGCCAGGCACGCGGCGGCGCCGAGCAACGGGATCATGATCGGGAGCGTGAGGAGGGCGTTCATCTCGTCCCCTCGGTCTGCTCGACGCCGCCATCCTGCAGCGCGGCGGCTTCCTGCGCCGCTCGAAGCTCCGAGGCGCGCGTGGCACTCGCTCGGCGGCGAGCGATGAGTCGGTCCTCGAGGTCGTCCTCGACCTCGTCGTTCCCGTCGATCGTCCAGCTCCGCCAGGCCAACGCCAGCAGGAACGAGGTGATCGCCAGTCCGATGACGATCGCCGTCAAGACGAACGCCTGGGGCAGCGGGTCACCGCGACCGTCCGAGCCGAGGATCGGCGGTTCGCCCGCCGGTCCACCGGCGACGAGGATCAGCAGGTTGACCGCGTTGGCGAGCAACCCGACCCCGAGCACGATGCGGGTCAAGGACCGGTTCATGATCAGGAACGCCCCGGCCGCCGCGAGACCGCCGATCGCGATGACGAGTGCGACGCTCATGGCCGACCCTCGTGCTCGAGGCCGGTGTCGTCCCGCTCGCCGGCGCCGAGATAGGTGAGGATGCTCACGATGACCCCCACGACCACCATCGCGACCCCGAGGTCGAACACGACGGTGCTCACCAGCTTGACCTCGCCGAGCAACGGCGGGTGGAGCTTGACCACGGTGGAGGCCAGCAGCGGTTCGCCGACGAGCAACGGTGCGACCGCAGCGAGGAATGCGACGAGCAGCCCGGCGCCGGTCACGGCGGTGGGTGGGACTCGGAGGGATTCCCGGAGCCGGTCGGGTCCACCGGCGAGCAGCCACCAACACCCACGCCGAACTGGCCACGAGTCCGCCGGCGAAGCCACCGCCCGGGGCGTTGTGGCCCCGGAAGGTCAGATAGAGGGCCACGAGCACGATCGGTGCGACGAGGAGGCGGGTGAGTTCGTCCAGCGCGATCGACGGTGACGGACGGCGATTCACGACGCCCCGGACCGAGTCCGCGCCGCACGGACCAGATTGGCGACGCCTGCGGCCGCCAGCACAGCACGGTGATCTCGCCCATCTGTTGTCCGCCGCCCGCAGGTCGACGAGGATCACGTTGACGATGTTCTTCCCGCCGGCGTCGACCGAGAGCTCGGCGGCCAGCTCGGCGGCCGGCTTGTCCGGGGCCGACCGTCCCTGCGGTGAGCGCGAGGACGGCGAACATGCACGCCGACCACGCCGGCGATCGCGATCCGCAACGCCCGCGGCGCCCAACTCGGCGAGCGCGTGTCGCCTCGCAGGAGGAACCGGAGCGCCGGAGGAACACGGCGACCGTCAGCGATTCCACGAGGAACTGTGTGAGGGCCAGGTCAGGGCTCCGTACAACAGGTACACGAGGCTGAGCGAGTAGCCGACCGCGCCGAGCAGGATGACCGCACCGAACCGTTGCGGAGCGAGGGATGACCCCGGCGGCGAAGAGCAACACGAGCGGCCATCGCGGCCTCGACCGGGAGTCCACCGGACGAGCGGGAGGCCGTGAACGATCAGGCCGCGGGTCGCCGCGAATGCCGTGAGCCCGACGAAGGTGACGAGCACCGCAGCGACGTAGGCCGGCAACGACCCGTTCTGGACCACGGCGGTGAAGCGTCGGGATCCGGTGAGCAGACCGTCGTTACACCGAGTCGAACGCTCGCACCGATGGCCGCACCGCAGCGGACGTCCCGAGGGAGCGGGTCGCGCTCCCTGCTCGGCCCGGCGTGGTGAACCAGGCGATCACCCCGCCGACGATCAGCGACGCCACCGAGACGCCCAGGGCCGGGGTGATCCCGTGCCACAGCAGGAGCTTGCCCTCGGCCTCGCCGTCGAGCGATTCCGCCGCAGTGGAGACCCGCGCGCCGACCCGGCCGGCGAGCA
Organism: Ilumatobacteraceae bacterium; assembly: GCA_041394645.1. Lineage (GTDB taxonomy): Bacteria > Actinomycetota > Acidimicrobiia > Acidimicrobiales > Ilumatobacteraceae > JAWKHV01. The sequence goes on from JAWKHV010000005.1 coordinate 54,615, forward strand.
CGCCGCCGAGGACCGTGGCGGCGGTGAGCGCGAGCGGCAGCGCGAGCAGGCCCGGTCCCGGGCGCCCGTGCGCCGATGCCGGCTCCGCAACCGCGGGCCCGGCGAAGGTGCCCCACCAGAACCGGCCGGTGTAGGCGACGGTGAGGAACGCGCCGAGCACGAACGCGGCCGCGGCGATCGCCCCACGCCCCGGCATGGGCGTGGAAGAGGGCCTCGAGCGCCGACTCCTTGGCCACGAACCCCAGCAACGGCGGCACCGCGGCCATCGAGGCCACGCGACGCCGGCGGCGACCGCGGTCCAGGGCAAGGTTCGCCAGAGTCCGGTCAGCCGCCGGATGTCTCGGGTGTGGGTCTCGTGGTCGACGATGCCGACGGTGCAGAACAGCGTGGCCTTGAACGCGACGTGGGCGAGCAGCATGGCCAGGCCCGCGTAGGTGGTCTCCGGAGTTCCGGTCGAAGAGCAGCACGAGCTTGAGCCGAGCTGGGACACCGTGCCGAAGGCGAGGATCAACGGCGTCGTGCTGACGGAGGGCAGCGGCTCCCCCGAGGAAATTTGGTGACGCGGACCCGGCCACCACGATCATCGGTCGCCGTCCGGTATGGGCGAACACCGGAGCGAACCGGGCCACCAGCACGACGCCGGCCTTCACCATCGTGGCCGAGTGCAGGTAGGCGCTGACGAGTCGGTGCCGCCATGGCCCCAGGAAGCCAGAAGTGGAAGGGCACCTGAGCCGATTTGGTCCAACGCGCCGAGGAGCACGCACGCCGCCGCCACGTCGACGCTCGTGCCGGAGGGAGCGGCCTGGGATCCCAGTGATCGACGCCGTGCCGGCCTCGCGCACCAAGATGAGCAGGCCGCCGAGCATCGCCACTCCTCCGGCTCCGGTGACCAGCAACGCACGCAAGGCCGACCGGCGTGCCGCCAGGTCCTCGTCGTCGTACCCGATCAGCAGGAACGAGGTGATCGAGGTGAGCTCCCAGAACAGGTAGAGCGCCAGGACGTTGTCGGCGAGGACGAGCCCGAGCATCGCTCCGGCAAAGATCGTGAGGGAGGCGGCGAACCGGTCGAGCAGCGGTGCGTCGTCGGAGAAGTACGCCGCGAATCGCGATGCCGACCCCGATCACCGTGACGACCAGCTGACGACCGCGAAGGCGTCGAGCTTGAGATCGATCCGAGCCCCAACTTCGGCACCCATTCCCACCGGCTCGTCAGGGGCCGTCGCGGAACACCTCGGCGGTTCGGCGGGCCAACCAGCCCGCCGCGATCGCCAGAGCGATGCCCCCCGGGAACCAGGACCCATAAGCCGGTCGGTCGACCCACCACGAGCGGGACCAGGGCGGCGGAGACGAAGACGAGAGGACGAGGGCATTGGGGTTGTGCCTCACCCGATGGGGCGAGTAGGGGAGCCTGCCGAGTACCCAGGGTACCCGAGGCCGGAAACCAGACTGCGAGGTGACGATTATGCGCGGTCGGGAAGGCGACCGTCAGGCCAGCGCGGCCGACGACGTCTCGACGTTCCAGTCCTCGCCGTCGATCGCCCGTCGCCAGTTCGTGGCCCGCGCTGCAGGCAGGCGCATCCCGACGAGGAACGCCGTCGCGGCCGGGGAGGAATGCCGGGCGGAGGAGGCCGATCAGTCGCCGAGGAATCCGAAGATCAGCAGGCCGATCCCGTAGGTCGTGCCGAGCAGTGCTTGGTTCAGCGACATCACCCGACCGCGCCGATCGGGCGGTGCGTCGCGCTGGATCACGGCGGTGCCGGTGATGAACGAGGCGGCGCCGCCGGCGCCCAGCATGGCCACCAGGATCATCGCCGCACGCGGCCCAGGGGCCACGGCGTAGGCGGCCAGGGACACGCCGACGAAGGGGACCAGCAACCGGATGGTCTGGGAGCGGCCGAAGGTGGTGGCGAGCCCGCCGACGACGATTCCGCCGATGATCGCTCCGATGCCCTGCGCCGAGCTGAGCGCCCCGACCAGGCCCGTCCCGCCTCCGAGTTCGTCGATGGCGTAGATCGGGATCAGGCCGATGAACGGCACGATCGTCACGTTGAACCACACGAGGAATGCCGCCGAGTGCCAGCACCCGGGCGTCGAGCGCAACGCCGTCCAACCATCGATCATCCGGCGCGCCATCGTGCCGCCGATCCCCGAGGGCTGGAACCGCTGGCGAACCGACAACACGGCGAAGGACATCACGACGAACGTGACTGCGTTGAAGGCGATCGTCCACGCCGGCCCGACCGCGGCCGACAGCACCGTGCCGATGATCGGGCCGAGGATCCGGCCCCCGTTCCACGAGTACACGCCGAGCGACACCATGGCGACGAGTTCGTCGTCGGGAACCAGGTCCGGCTGCATGGCCGAGTACGACGGGGCGCCGAACGAACCCGCTGCGCTCGCGCCCATGATCAGCAGGGTGAGCGGACCGGGGGAGCGGACGCCGGCTCCGAGCGCCACGGCGAGCAGCGACGTCATGGCGGCCTGGACGAGGAGGGCGGTGGCGAACACCCGGCGACGGTCGTACCGGTCGGCCAGCAGGCCACCGATCGGCGCAGCGAACCCCTGGGGCATGAAGGTGGCGAGGGCGACGAGCCCGGTCCGCAGCGCCGAGTGCGTGTGGGATGCGATCAGGCTGCCCACCACGACGAGTTGGACCCAGGTGCCGACGTCGGACAGGACCGCGGCGGACCACAGGATGCGGACCGGCCGGCGGCGCAGCGGAACGAACGGATGTTTACTCACAGTAAGTAACGAATCTACGCCCCGGGTTCCGTGCTGAGCCCGAGGATTTTCGACGATGGGTCGTCGGTCCCGGTGTGACGTTCGCCGCTCGGGCTCCGCAGAGGTCCGGCGCAGGACGCGACGAAGCCCGGTCCGGGGGACCGGGCTTCGCAGATGGTGGTCGAGACCGGCGTCGATCCGGTGACCCCGCGCTTTTCAGGCGCGTGCTCTGCCGACTGAGCTACTCGACCGTGGCCGGAGGCTGACGCTTCCGGCATTGCGGTCCCGACGGGACTCGAACCCGCGACCTCCGGCTTGACAGGCCGGCGTGAACTCCAACTTCACCACGGGACCAGATGAACTGGTCATGAGCACCCCCAACGGGATTCGAACCCGTGCCGCCACCTTGAAAGGGTGGTGTCCTAGGCCACTAGACGATGGGGGCTCGGACGTCTCGCTGAGAGCGGACGAAACATTATCAGTCGCTCGGTCCGTTCGTGCGGGGAATCTGGCGAAACTTCTCGGCCGCCCTGCGACCAGGCTGCCATGCCGCCCGATCGAACCGGTCGCGAACCCGTCTCGAACCCGTCGCGAACCCGTCTCGAACCCGTCTCGAACTCGGGACGTCAGGACTGTAAGGCCGTGATCGCTTCGTCCAACAGGCCGCTCAGGTAGCCGTAGAGCGCGTAGTCGGGATCGGCGTAGCGGGTCTCGTCGTCGTCCTCGGACACGTCGAGGAGGGTGCCGATCACGAGCCGGACCGCGTTGAGCGCCTGCACGAACCGGTGGAACTGGGCTTCATCGAGTCGGCCGCCGGCGAGATGGGTCTGGACCACCTCGACCGAGCCGAGGTGGGAGGCCACGAGTTCCTCGCGCATGAAGCGCTGGTACTCCGCGTCGCGTTCGGGATCGTCGGGATACGCAGTCGGGAACACTCGCCGGAGCCGGTCGTCGGTCATCGTGCCGGGGTCGTTCAGCAACTCCGACAGCTGGCCGAGCAGGCCGACGATCAACTCGGTCTCCTCCTCGGCGAGGTGGAATCGGAACTCGGATCCGACGCGCTTGATGCGGCGACGGCGCAAGATCACGAGGACTCCCCGGCACCGTCGTGCTGCATGGTGGCCCACAGGCCGTGCTCGTGGAGCCGGAACACATCGAGTTCCGCCTTCTCCCGTGTGCCGTTGGACACCACGGCGCGTCCTTTGTGGTGGACGTCGAGCATCAAGGCGGTGGCCCGTTCCTCGGAGTAGCCGAACAGCTTTCGGAGTACCCAGGTCACGTAGGACATCAGGTTGATCGGGTCGTTCCAGACGATGACGACCCAGGGCGTGTCCGGGACCGTCTCGACGTCCGACTCCGGGCGTTCGATCTCGACGGGAGCGGTGGACGGCATCGCGACCATTGTGGCGCGTCTCGACCCCGCTGGGCACGAAGCGCTTTTGGGAATGGAGGTGGGGGCCGTACGATCGTGCGCAGTATGTCCGTCGGCGCCCGTCCCCTCGTCCCGTCGCAGCTGTCGCCCGGAGGCGTCGCTCACGGGAGTCGCAAGGCCCCGACCACGGTCGTGGGGGCGTTCATCGCCCTCACCAAGCCGCGCATCATCGAGTTGCTCTTGATCACCACGCTGCCGGCGATGGTGCTCGCCGAGCAGGGCTGGCCGGCGACCTCGCTGGTGCTGGCGACCCTCTTCGGCGGGACGCTGGCCGCCGGCGGGGCCAACGCGATCAACATGGTGATCGATCGCGACATCGACCGGTTGATGCCCTGGACCCAGAACGGCCGCTCGTGACCGGCATCATCTCACCGTGCGCCGCGATGGTGTTCGCCGTGTCGCTCGAGGTCCTGGCCGTCGCGGTGCTGTGGTCGACCTCGAACCTGCTCGCCGCCCTGCTCGCGCTGTCCGGCACCCTGTTCTACGTGTTCGTGTACACGCTGTGGCTCAAGCGGACGAGTACCCAGAACATCGTCATCGGCGGGGCCGCCGGGGCCGTGCCGGCCCTCGTCGGATGGGCGGCGGTCACCAACTCCCTCGCCTGGGAGCCGGTGATCCTGTTCGCCATCATCTTCCTGTGGACGCCTCCCCATTTCTGGGCCCTGGCGATCCGATACGCCGAGGACTATCGCGCCGCCGACGTACCGATGCTCCCTTCGGTGGTGCCGACCGATGTCGCGGCGCGAAAGATGGTCGTCTACACCGTCGCCATGATCGCCACCAGCTTCCTGATCCTGCCCGTCAGCGAGCTGGGCTGGATCTACGGCATCACGGCCGCGCTCAGCGGTGCGATGTTCCTGATCGGTTCGATCCAGCTGCTCCGAGCCCCGACCGCAGCCGGAGCGATGCGCCTGTTCGGCTTCTCGATCACCTACGTGACCCTGCTCTTCGGTGCCGTCATGGTCGACGTCCTCGTCCGCCATGGTTGGTAGGCCCGGTTGGTAGGCCCGGTTGGTAGGCCCGGTTGGTAGGCCCGGTTGGTCGGCCCGGTTGGTCGGCCGGTTGGTCCTCGCCATGCCGGTGAGATCCGGGTGACTTCGCCGGAGACACCCCTGGTGCAGCCCGCCGCCCCGTTGGTTGTGTCACGCTGAGTGGGGCCTAGGTCCCGACGTGCAGTCCGGACAGACCGCAAGATTTCGGTTCGGTGGGACCTTCGTTGGTACTGTCGGCCACTGACAAAAGACCCGATTCGCCGCCCCGCCGCCCTTCGGATGCGCGCGAGGGCGAGAGGATGCCCATGACCACCATCGACACCCGTACCGAGCACGGCGCATTCTCGCTCTCCGGCACCCAGGCTGGAAGCGGGGGTCTCGCTGCGCTCACGGGGTGGATCACCACCGCCGACCACAAGCGCATCGGCCGCCTGCTCATCGGTTCGAGCCTGCTGTTCGGCGCAGCGACGTTCGTCCTGACCGCATTGCTCGGCCTGGAGCGGATGGACCAGAACGGCAGCGTCCTCGACGCCGGAAGCGTCGGCCAGCTGTTCGCACTCGAGCGGGTCGCCCTGCCGTTCATGGCCGCCGTGCCGCTCCTGCTCGGCCTGGCCGTCGCCGTCGTTCCGCTGCAGCTCGGTGCCCGGGGGCTCGCCTTCGGACGGGCCGCCGCCTTCGGCTTTTGGACCTGGCTGCTCGGCAGTGCGCTGGTCGTCGCGTCGTTCATCGGGAACGGCGGACCGGGCGGCGGCGACTCGAAGATGGTCGACCTGTTCCTCGTGTCACTCGGCATCACCCTCGTCGGGCTGCTCGTGATCGCCGGAACCGTGGCCACCACCGTGCTCACGAGCCGGGCGCCGGGGATGACCCTGCAGCGAGTGCCCGGCCTGGCCTGGGCGTCGCTGGTCGGCTCGGTCGCACTCCTCGTCACGGTGCCGGTCCTGATCGCGGACCTGGTCCTGCTGGGCGTGGATCACAAGTACGTGCGCACGCCCGGGTTCGGCGCCAACCTCGATCTGTTGGGGTGGATGGGCTGGGGCCTCTCCCAGCCGGCAACCATCGCCTACTCCCTGATCGCCCTCGGCGTCGTCGCCGACGTGGTGACCACGGCCTCCCATCGTCGCTCGACGCTGCGCCCGGTGTTCCTCGTCGGCGTCGCCGTGGCGGCCACCGCGGTGCTCGGCGCGGTGACCCAGAAGGTCCAGCTGCTCGAGTGGAACGGTGACGCCGGCAGCAAGATCCAAGACCTCCTGCCGTGGGCGCTGTTCCACCTCCTGCCGATCCTCGGCCCGGTGTTGGTCCTCGCGGTGTGCGGGCAGGCGCTGGCCGCCGGCAAGATCGCCAAGGTCTCCCCGGCAGCCCTCGGGTTCAGCGTCCTCGGCCTGGCCCTGGTGGCGCTCGGCACCGCAGCCCAGGCCCTGACGCCGATCGTCGAGCTCGACCTGCTCGGCACCACCTACGAGGAGGGCGCCGCCACGCTGATCCTCGGCGGTGCCATCCTCGCCGGGCTCGGCGGGCTGATCCACTGGGCGCCGAAGCTGTGGGGTCGAGCGTTGCCCGCCGGCGCGACGCTGCCGCTGGCCGGTCTCGGAGCGCTCGGTGTCGCCCTCGCCGGCCTGCCCCTCTTGATCGCCGGATTCCAGGGCCAGCCCGCCATGGCGGGCTCGGGCTTCGACTACGACCTGGCCCCCGAGGTGCTCAACCTCCTGGTCCTGGTCGGCGGAGCTGCGCTCGCTCTCACCGTGGTGGGCGTCATCGCCCTCGCCGTGACCTCGCTCGTCGGTGAGCCGACCGCAGGGGACGACCCCTACGACGGCCAGACCCTCGAATGGGCCACGACCTCGCCGGCTCCCGCCGACAACTTCGCCGAGGTGCCCCGTGTCGCCTCCGCCGAGCCCCTGTTCGATCTCAAGCCTGGACGGAGTGACGCCTGATGCACGCCCTCCCCGCAGCTGCGGCCCCTGCGCCGCAGCGACGGCTCATCACCGGCACGGTCCTCGCGGCCGGGTCGCTCGCGATGTTCTTCGGCGGCATGCTCGCCGTCTGGATGCGCTTCCGGAACGCCGCTCCCCTCAAGGAGTCGTCCAACGGCAAGCTGATCGCCGACTGGCTACCCAAGGGCGTCACCGTCCACGACGTCGCCGCCAACTTGATGTTGATGACCCTCGTCGCCGGCTGCTTCATGGCCCAGATGGCGGTCTACGCCGCCAAGCGCAAGGACAACGTGCACGTCGGTTTGGGTCTGGGTGTCGCCACCCTGTTTGCCCTCGCCGTGATCAACGCTCAGGCCTTCGAGTACAGCCAGATGGCCGTGCCGATCCGGGGCGGGGTCTACCACACGATGTTCTACGCGATCACGGGCTCGTTCCTGGTGCTGATGATCGTGCTGAGCGCCTACACGGTGCTCGCCGCCTTCCGGTATCTCGGGGGTCGCACCGGCGACCGTGAGGTACTCGCCTCGGTCGCCTTGTCCTGGTACGCCACCACCGGCATCTACATCGCCGTGTGGTTCTTGATCTACGTGACGAAGTAGGGCCGATGTTCTCCACCGGATCCAAACTGTTCCTCGGCCTCACCGGCGCCGCCGTCCTCGCGGCCGTGCTGTACGGGCTCACCCAGAACTTCGGTGCCCTCGGTGGCATCGGGCTGACGTTCCTCGCCATCGCGCTCGGGGCATTCGCTGCGGTCACGATCTGGGGTCGGGACAACAACGTGTCCGCCATGGACGACGCCGCCGTTGCCACCGCCGCGGCGGGCGCTCCCGCCGCCGGCGCCAGCCTGTGGCCGCTCGTCGGTGCCCTGGGGATGGCCATGCTCGCCATCGGCACCGTGACCGACGTTCGCTACTTCGTGGCCGGCCTGGTGCTGGTGCTGATCGGCGGTGCCGAGTGGGCGGTACAGGCCTGGGCCGACCGAGCCACGGCCGACCCCTCCACCAACGCCAAGGTTCGCCCAGCTGCTCCATCCCGCCGAGCTCCCCGTGGCCGGCGCGGTCGGCCTGGCCGTCATCATCTACGCCTTCTCCCGGATCATGCTCGCGGTCTCGAAGTCGGCCGGTCCGGCCATCTTCGTGGTCGCTGCGGCCCTCATCACCCTGTTCGGGTTCCTGTTCTCCGCCCGGCCCAACCTGCGTACCCAACTCGTCGGGGCCCTCTGTGCCGTCGGTGCCCTGATCGTGGTGGCCGGTGGCGTGGCGAGCGCGGCGGTCGGCGAGCGCGAGTCCCTGGCCGTGGCCGAGCGGGAGGACCACTTCTCCGCCGCCCATCGCGAGTGCCTGTCGAGCGAGGTCACCGAAGGGGACGAGCACGCCGGGAACACGGTCGCGATGAAGTCGAACATCTGGGCCACGTTCACCCTCGCCGACGGTCAGTTGACCGCTCGGGAGATCGGTGGCAAGCCGGCCCAGGTGATCACCGTCGACCGGGGCAATCAGGTCAGCGTGTTGTTCGAGAACAAGACGTCCGAGTCCCGGCGACTCACGATCTACGCCGGCCAGATGACCGAGACCGTCGATGGAGTCGACGAGACGGTCGATCACTACATCTGCACGCACACCATCGAGAAGAACAACCAGGCGTTCCTCACGTTCAACTTCCCGGCGCAGAACCCCGAGGACCCCTATTACGCCTTCGTCCCCGGCTTCGAGGACTCCAAGGTCCAAGTGGTCGTGCCGTGAATCTCTCGACCTGGAAGCGCCCCGGAGATACCCCCATGCGTACACTGCCAACCGTGTCCAACCGCATCGAGCGAGTCTCCCGCCGCGTCCTGCCGGCGCTGGGTCTGATGCTCCTCGCCGGGTGTGCCAAGAACGCCCCGCAGGACTTCTTGCACCCTGAGGGCGACCCGGCCAAGACGATCAACACCGTCAACAAGATCATCTTCCCCCTCGCCGGGATCGTGGCCGTGTTGGTCTTCATCGGTGTGGCGGTCATCCTGTGGAAGTTCAAGGATCGCGGTCAGCCCATGCCGCACCAGGGCCACGGCAAGTCCACCATCGAGATCGGTTCGATCGTGGTGTCGGCGTCGTTGCTGGTGGTGGTGGCGGTGCCGACCTTCTCCACGATCTTCGATCTGGCCGAGACCGACGACTGCAACATGGTGATCAACGTCACCGGACAGCAGTGGTGGTGGGAGTTCGCCTACCCGGTCCAGGACGGGATCGACAAGCCCATCGTGACCTCGGGAGACATCGTGATCCCCGAGGGCGAGTGCGTGATGCTGCGCATCACCAGCCGTGACGTCATCCACTCGTTCTGGGTGCCGAAGCTCAACGGCAAGAAGGACGCCGTCCCCAACCGGGTGCACACCCTGCGGTTCCAGGCCGACCAACCCGGCGTCTACCTCGGCCAGTGCGCCGAGTTCTGCGGGCTCTCCCACGCCAACATGAAGATGAACGCCATCGCGCTCACGAGGGCCGACTTCGCCACGTGGGTGGCGAATCAGACCGCCGAGAAGCCGATGGCGAGCGAGGGCCAAGCCGGCTTCGAGGGCCAAGGCGTCTACTCGTCCTACTGCACGGCCTGTCACCAGGTCGACGGGCTCAAGGACCCGAGCGGCAACCCGGTCGTCGCCCAGGCCGACACCACCTTGGTGGCGGGGGCAGCGCCGAACCTCACCCACCTGATGAGCCGGATCACCTTCGCCGGAGGCACCTACTGGCTCCAGACCGAGAAGTGTCGCGACGACCTGTTCAACGCCTCCCCGGAGGAGTTCGGCGCGCTCTACCTGAAGGGTGTGGACGAGAGCTGTCTCAACCGCATCGAACTCGAGGAATGGCTTCGCAACGCCCCGGCCAAGAAGGCCATGTACCCCACCCTCAACGAGGATGGGCTCGGGCGTGGCATGCCGTACCTCGCACTGTCCGAAGACCAGATCGATTCGCTGGTCGAGTATCTGTTGACCTTGCAGTGACGGGAGCGAACTGATGGCGATCATCGAACGACCCGAGTCGGGAACCCCGGTCCCTGCCCTCGCCGGCGGTCCCGCTGTCGTGGGCCCGGCTCAGACCCTCGGCGCCTTCCGGCGCCCGGTCACCACCACGGGCTGGAAGTCCTGGCTCTTCACCGTGGACCACAAGAAGCTCGGGATCATGTACGGCGTGTCGGCCATGTTCTTCTTCGTGGTCGGTGGGCTCGAGGCGGTCCTGATCCGGTTGCAGCTGGCCCAGCCCAACGGGAAGGTGCTCTCGGCCGACGTCTACAACCAGATGTTCACGATGCACGCCACCACCATGGTGTTCCTGTTCATCATGCCGATGGCGGCCGCCTTCGCGAACTACATGGTCCCGTTGCAGATCGGCGCTCGTGACGTCGCGTTCCCGCGCATCAACGCCTTCGGCTTCTGGGCCTACTTCTTCGGGGCCATCTTCATCAACACCTCGTGGTTCCTCGGCGGCGCTGCCGACGGCGGCTGGTTCATGTACGCCCCGAACTCCAGCACGCTCTTCTCGCCCAGCCACGGCATCGATTTCTGGGTGCTCGGCCTCCAGATCACCGGTATCGCCTCGTTGTCGGGCTCGGTGAACCTGATCGTGACGGTGCTGAACATGCGGGCCCCGGGCATGTCGCTGCTCAAGGTGCCGATCTTCACCTGGCTCGTGCTCGTGACGCAGTTCTTGTTGCTGTTCGCCATGCCGGTCATCACCGTGGCGCTGTTCTTGTTGAACTTCCAGCGAGGTTTCGGGGCCACCTTCTTCGACACCTCCGCCGGAGCCGACCCGTTGCTGTGGCAGCACTTGTTCTGGATCTTCGGTCATCCCGAGGTCTACATCATCATCTTGCCCAGCTTCGGTCTGGTGTCCGAGGTGCTGCCGGTGTTCTCTCGCAAGCCGCTGTTCGGGTACCCGCTCGTGGTGTTCTCCGGTGTCGCGATCGGCTTCGTCGGCTGGGGCGTGTGGGCCCACCACATGTTCGCCTCCGGCCTCGGACCGGTCTCGGTGGCCGTGTTCTCCATCGCCACGATGATGATCGCCATCCCCACCGGCGTGAAGATCATCAACTGGTGCATGACGATGTGGGGCGGCAAGCTCTGGTACACCACGTCGATGATGTTCGCCATCGCCCTCGTGGTGGAGTTCACCATCGGTGGGGTCTCGGGCGTCACCCACGCTGCGGCGTCCTCCGATACCCAGCAGACCGACACCTACTACATCGTCGCTCACTTCCACTACGTGCTGTTCGGCGGCGCCGTGCTCGGCCTGTTCGCCGGCTTCTACTACTGGTGGCCGAAGGTGTTCGGCCGGATGCTCGACGAGAAGCTCGGCAAGTGGAACTTCTGGCTGATGATCATCGGGCTCAACCTGACCTTCGGCCCGATGCACATCCTCGGCCTCCAGGGCCAGCCCCGCCGTATGTACCGCTACGACCCGGATCGCATGGGCGAAGGCTTCTTCAACCTGACCTTCTGGAATCAGGTGGCCACGCTGGGATCGATCATCCTCTCTGTCGGGGTGTTGTTCTTCATCATCAACGTGTGGGTGACCGCCAAGCGTCCTGCCGACGCTCCGTTGGACCCGTGGGATGCCCGGAGCCTGGAGTGGCTGACGGCCAGCCCGCCCAAGGAACACAACTTCGACACCATCCCGCAGGTGCACGCCCTCGACGAGTTCTTCCACCGCAAGTACGCCGAGAACGAGCACGGCGAACTGGTCAAGGTCGCCACCGCCGAGGAACTCCTCGCCGCCGAGGAGGCAGCCGGCAGCGGACACGTCGACCTGCCGGCGCCGTCGTACTGGCCGATCCTGTTGGCCTTCGGCCTGCCCGTTGCGGCGTACGGTGTCATCTACAACCACATCGGCATCGCCGTCGGTGGCGTGATCATCCTCCTCGCCATGTTCGGCTGGAGCCTCGAGCCGTCCTACGCCGAGCCCACCGACTACGACCCGCCCACCGACGGCGGCAGCACGAAGGAGCTTGCGACCCTTGGCTGACGTCGCCATCCCGACCGATGCGTCGCACGACGCTCACGACGCCCATGGGGGCGGACACGAACATCACAGCTCGCTCGGCTTGTCCAACAACAAGCTGGCGATGTGGTTGTTCCTCGGTTCCGAGTGCCTGCTGTTCGGCGGGCTGATCTCGACCTACATGCTGTACCGGGGCCGCGTCGCCGACGGTCCGGCCCCGGACCAGGTCTACGACATCCCGTTCACCTCGGTGAGCTCGTTCGTCCTGCTGATGAGTTCGCTCACCATGGTCCTCGCCGTGACCTCGGCGGCTCGCCACGACGACCGCAACACCAAGCTGTGGCTCACCATCACTGCCTTGCTCGGCGCCACGTTCGTCGGTGGCCAGGTCTACGAGTTCACCGCCTTCTACCGGGAAGGCATGGGCTTCACCACGAGCCTGTTCTCGTCGAGCTTCTTCACGCTCACCGGTTTCCACGGTGTCCACGTGACCGTCGGCATCATCATGCTGATGGCGGTGCGCGCCATGATCGCCAGGAACAAGATTCCCGGCGAGAAGGACGAGGTCGTCGAGCTCGTCGGCCTGTATTGGCACTTCGTCGACGTGGTGTGGATCGTGATCTTCACCCTCGTCTACCTGATCCCCGCGTGAGGCTGTCGTGACCACCACCGAGACCCACGAACACATCGACCCGGACTACACCGCGTATTCGCACGACGGTCATCCCGATGGCTTCTACGTCAAGATCGCCATCATCTTGGCCGTCATCACCGGACTCGAGGTCGCCCTCAGCTACGCGGATGTCGGTGCGCTGTTCCTGCCGGCGCTGTTGATCCTCATGGCGATCAAGTTCGTCATGGTGGCGTTGTTCTTCATGCACCTGAAGTTCGACAGCGCCTGGTTCAACATGGCGTTCTGGACCGGGTTGCTCCTCGCGATCGCGGTCTACTTCGTCGCCATGGCGACGTTCCACTTCTTCTCCTGATGACGTGATGTGGGGAGCCGCTGCGCTCTCGACCGACCCGTGGCGTGTGCACGCTCACGTGGAGGTCTGGGTGTTGGTCGGCTCCCTCGTCGCGCTGTACGCCTACACGTTCCGCACGATCGGGCCCAAGGCGGTGCCGGCCGGCACTCCGGCGGTGACCCGGCGCCAACTCGCCGCCTTCGCGGCCGCCATGGTGTTGCTGTGGACGGCGTCCGACTGGCCGATTCGCGACCTGGCCGACCACTGGCTCGTCAGCGTGCACCTGTTCCAGCACATGGTGCTCGGGTACTTCCTCCCACCCCTTGCGCTGTTGGCCACCCCGGAGTGGTTCCTGCGCCTCATGGTGGGCGGGGGGACCGGCTACCGGGTGTTGCGGACGTCGAGCCGGCCGGTGCTCGCCGGGGTGCTGTTCATCGTGGTGGTGATGGGGTCCCACGTTCCTGGCGTCGTCAACGCCACCGCGGCGAACCCGGTGCTCCACGCCGCGGTCCACGGCCTGATGATCACCGCTGCGCTGCTCATGTCGATGCCGGTGTGTGGCCCACTGCCGGAGCTCCGCATCACCCGGGCGGGAGCGATGATCTACCTGTTCCTGCAATCGGTGGTGCCGACCGTTCCGGCCGCGTGGCTCACCTTTGCCGAGGGCGTCGTGTACTCGCGCTACGACGTGCCCGAGCGGGTCTGGGGGATCTCGGTCACCACCGACCAGCAGATCGCCGGCGCCGTGCTGAAGGCCGGCGGGGGTGTGTTCCTCTGGATCGTCGTGATCGTCATGTTCTTCCGCCACTTCGCCAGGAACTTCGGGAGCGACCAGAGCTTCCGCAAGCTCAGTGACGTCCAGCCGCGCCTCCCCGTCGACGAACGGGGCGAGCTGACCTACGAGCGGATCACGAAGGCGTTCGAGGCCGTCCCGGCCGCACCCCACCCGCACGACGTCTGAGGCCGCTCACTCCCAGCGGAACACCCGGGCCGCGACCACCGGCGTCGCCACCGCCCAGACGGCCAGGACGATCCACGCTCGCGCCGGCGTGGCATCGGTGGAGAGCACACCGCGCAGGACGTCGGCCAGCGCGCTCGATGGCAGCAGGCGGGCCACGGCACGGGCCGGGCCGGGCAGTTCGTCGAGCGAGAACATCATCCCGCTGATCAACAGCAGCACCAGGTACAGCCCGTTGGCGGCGGCCAGATTCACCTCGGCCCGGAGCCGCCCGGCGAGGATCAGCCCCAAGCCGGCGAAGGCAGTCGTGCCGAGCACGACCCCGGCGACGGCGCCGAGCCACGAGGGGTCCTGCGGGTCCCATCCGAGCAGGAAGGCGAGGGGCACGAGCACGGCGAATTGCACGAGCTCCACGGCGACGACCGCCCCGATCTTGGCCACGACCAGGTTCGGTCGACCGAGCGGCGTGACTCCGAGCCGTTTCAAGACGCCGTAGCTGCGCTCGAATCCGGTCGAGATGGCCAGGCTCACCATCGAGGCCGACATGACGGCGAGGGCGAGGATGCCCGGGGCGAGGAAGTCGATCGACCGGCCGGGACCGGTCGGCAATACGTCGACGGTGCTGAAGAACACGAGGAACAGCAGGGGGAGCCCGAGGATGAGCAGCAACGATTCGCCCCGGCGCAGCGTGAGACGCACCTCGGTCGCGAACTGGTTGGGCAGTGCGGCGCTCACGAGGATCCCTTTCCTGCTCGGCGTCGTTGGCGACGGGTGAGCCGGGCCGCCGTCGCCACCGAGGTCTCGGCGGTCAAGGCGAGGTAGACGTCTTCGAGCCGCTTGCGGCCGGCTCGGAGATCGGCCAGCGGCAGGTCGCGCTCGGCCAGCCACGCCGTGACGGCGGCGACGGCACCCGGCGTCGGTGGCGTGGACACCAGGTACTCACCCGGCGAGGACTCGCTCACGATCACACCCAGTGCGGCGCCCAAGGAGGCCACGTCCAACCCCGGTGCGGCCCCGAACCGGAACTCGTCGGTCTGCATGCTCCGAGTGAGCTCGCCGGGTGTTCCCGAGGCGACCATGGCACCGTGGTCGATGATCACCACGTGGTCGGCGAGCCGTTCGGCTTCCTCCAACTCGTGGGTGGTGAGCACCACGCAGGCGCCGCGCTCGGCCTCGCTGCGGATGATCGATCGCACCCGCTGGCGTCCGGCGACATCGACCGAGGCGGTGGGTTCGTCGAGGAACAGCACGTCGGGCCGTCCGGACAGGGCCAAGGCCAGGGACAGCCGTTGCTGCTCGCCTCCCGACAGCTGCCGCCAGGTCGAGCGGGCACGGTCGGTCAGCCCCACCAGCTCGACCAACGAGTCCGGATCGCGGGCGCTGTCGTAGTACGAGCAGAACAGGCGGACCGCCTCGCCGACGCGGATGCCGGGGTACACGCCACCCTGCTGGAGCATGGCGCCGAGCCGTTCGGTGAGCGCGGCGTGATCGGCGACCGGGTCGAGCCCGAGCACCCGGACCGTGCCGGCGTCGAGGCGTCGGAACCCTTCGCAGGCCTCGACGATCGAGGTCTTGCCCGCGCCGTTCGGGCCGAGCAGCGCGGTGACCTGTCCGGGTTCGGCTCGGAAGGAGAGCTCGCTGACGGCGACCAGAGCGCCGTAGCGGATCACGGCATCTCGAACCTCGACGGCTGCGGTCACGAACACTCAGCGTAAAGCCCTACGGGTCGAAGGCGCACGTTCGCACTACGCTCGTCCAACCGTGATCGACGTTCGCCTGCTCCGTTCCGACCCCGATGCCGTCCGCACCGCCATGGCGCGGCGCGGCTCGGCGGATCTGATGACCCAGCTCGAGCAGGCGACCGCGGTCGACGAACGACTGCGACTCCTCGCCGTGGAGCGCGACGACATCCGTCGCCAGGTCAACGAGCTGTCCAAGCAGGTCGGCATGCTGCGCCGCGACGGCCAGACCGCGGACGCCGAGATCGTGATGGACCAGAGCCGGGCCCTCGGTGCTCGCGAGGCCGAACTGGCCGCCGCAGCGGAGAACGAGGAGGTCGAGCTGCGCGATCTCCTGCTGCGGCTGCCGAACCTTCCCCATCCCGACGCGCCCGACGGCGCAGGCGAGGACGACAACCCGGTCGTGAAGGGGCCGATCAACGAGCGTGAATGGGCCGAGCACCAACGAGTTCCCCACTGGGAGACCGGCGCCGCGCTCGGCATTCTCGACAACGAGCGGGCGGTGAAGATCTCGGGCTCGATGTTCACGATGCTGCGAGGCGGCGGCGCCACGATGAGCCGGGCGCTGTGCCAGTACGCGCTCGACCGCAACGCCGACGCCTTCGAGGAGATCCGCCCGCCGTCGCTCGTCACCTCGGCGACGTTGACCGCCACCGGTCAGCTCCCGAAGTCGCCGACGACGCCTATGCCATCGAGCGCGACGACCTGTGGTGCATCCCGACGGCCGAGGTGCCGCTCACGAGCCTCTTCCGGGACGAGGTCCTCGCGGATTCGAGCTGCCCAAGCGGTTGATGGCGTTCACCCCGTGCTACCGGCGTGAAGCCGGCTCGGCGGGCAAGGACACCGCGGCCTGCTGCGCGCTCACGAGTTCGACAAGGTCGAGATCCTCGCCTACACGACACCGGATCAGGCGCCGGAGATGCTCGACGAGCTCCGGGACCGAGCCGAAGCCCTCATCGCCGGGCTCGGCCTGATGTACCGCATCATCGAGATCTGCACGGGTGACATGGGCCAGAGCCACCATCGCAGCTTCGACCTCGAGGTCTACGCCCCGGGCTGCGATCGCTGGCTGGAGGTGTCGTCGGTCTCGTGGTTCGGCGATTACCAGGCTCGGCGGGGCAACCTGCGCTACAAGATCGGTGGTCAGAAGGGGACTCAGCTGATGCACACCCTCAACGGCTCGGCTCTCGCCGTGCCCCGGGTGCTCGCCGCCATCTGGGAGACCTATCGCACCGAGGACGGTCGGATCCAGGTCCCCGACGTGTTGCTGCCGTACCTGCGCGGCGCCACCTACCTCGGCGAGACCGAGAAGCACTGAGTTCGTCACCGAGAGGAAGGCCGTCCGTGGCCCAGCTCCCCCAACGCATCGAGTACGAGACCGCCGGCCTCGACCTCGGCGACCTCGCCCCCGAGCCCGTGACGCAGTGGTGGACGTGGTACCGCCAGGCCGAGGACGCCGGATGCACCGAGCCCCACGCGATGACGGTCTCGACGGTCGACCTCGACGGAGCACCCGACGCTCGCCTCGTCCTCGTGCGAGACGTCGACGAGCGCGGCTTCAGCTTCTTCACCAACTACGAGTCGGCCAAGTCCCGGCAACTCGCAGCGTCCGGGCACGCCGCCCTGACGTTCGCCTGGCTCGAGCTGCACCGCCAGGTGCGGGTCCGCGGGCGTGTCGAGCGAGTCTCGGCATCGGAGTCCGACGACTACTTCGCGTCCCGTCCTCGCGGTAGCCAGCTCGGTGCGTGGGCATCGCCCCAGTCGCTGGTCATCTCGTCGCGGGAGGAACTCGACCGCCGGGTGGCCGCGGTCGAGGACCGCTTCACCGAGGTCGACGTGCCTCGCCCGGAGCACTGGGGCGGCTGGCGGGTCGTGCCGAACCGCGTGGAGTTCTGGCAGGGCCGGCCGTCGCGGTTGCACGACCGCCTCCGGTATCGCCTTGTCGACGGCGCCTGGGTCGTGGAGCGCCTCGCGCCCTGAGCCGGCTCAGCTCGCCGGTGTCCAGGCCCGAGCCGCCTGGGCGAGCCCGGCGATCAACGATTCGGTGTGCGGCACGAGCCCGGGTCCGGTCCAGTCCTTCCAGATCGGGCTGGAGCCACGAACCCTCGGGGGCAGCTCGATCTGCACCCCGCCGTCTCGCGGCAGGTTCACCGGGTTCCGGGGATGCGTGCCGCGCAGCGCCCTCGGGATGGTGTCGAGATCCGTGCGCAGCTCGTACTCGGGCAGATGCTCGCCGAGATGGGTGGCGACGTGGTCGGCGAGCACCCGGTTCGAGCCCCCGAGCAGCAAGGTGGTGAACATGTCGTGACGGCCGAAACCGTGCACGGTCACGACGACCTCGACGTGGTCCAAGAACCGGGCCAGCGCGGGGGAGTGGGCCGGATCGACCTCGATCGACGGGAAGTGCGCCTGATCGGCCGGGTGGCGCACCACGTACCAACTGGCGCCGGCCAGGTCGGCGGCGCGCCGGGCCACCACATCGGTCATCGCTTCCAACTCGCCGCCATGGAACGCCATGAATCCGAAGCGGCTCGCGAGCGTGTACTCCTCGTGGACGTCCGCCCTGGCGAGCGCCGCTGCGAACCGGTTCACGAGCCGAGGGGAGCGTCCGCCGCCCGATCGTGGGCGGCGTCGTCGGGACCCGTGGTCGAGTCGTCGTCCGCTCGACGCGATCGGCGCAGCAGGAGCGAGACGACTGCCACGAGCGTGATACCGGCCAGGGTCACGAAGAGCCAGCCGGCACCGACGTCGCGCAGCCGACTCGTCACCGAGGCTTCCCACGACTCGACCCGGTTCACGATCCCGGTCTTGCGATTCGAGCGGGCGTTCCACCAGTACCAGACGAGGTAAGTCCCCGTGAGGACGAGGAACACCCCGGCGATCTGGTCGAGGCGCGTCATCACCTTGCGCAGCCAGGCGAGCAGCCCGGTCCGGGCCGTCGCCAGGGCCACGGTCAACGCGGCGAGGGTGACGCCCATGCCGACGCCGTACGCCGCGATGTTCAGCACCCCGGTCAGGAACCCGTCCCGCTCGACCGACTTCAGGACCGCGGAGATGAACAACGGCAGCGTGCATCCGATCGACGCGACCGCATAGGACACGCCGTACAGGAACATCGACAACACCGTTCGGTCCTTGCCCCCGACGTCGAGCTTCGGCGTTCCGATCGTCAGGTGGAAGCCGAAGATCATGGCGATGCCGAGCACCACCATGAGCGCGCCGATCCCGATGCTGATCCACGGTGACTCGTCGAGGAACCAGCTCACGCCAGCGTTGTAGAGCATCCCGATCACGAGGAACACGGCGAAGAAGCCGCTCGCGACCGCGGCGGAGACCGCGAGGGCTCGGGAGACGGCCGCGGTCTGGGTGCCGGGCCTCGCCCCCTCCATGCCCAGGAAGTACATGAGATACGTCGGCAGCAACACGAACCCGCAGGGATTCACCGTCGCGAGCACCCCGATCAGGAACGTGTACTCGAGATCGAGCCCGGCGGCGAGGATCACGCGCTGAGCTCCGTCGCGATCTTCTCCCGGAGTTCGGCCGCGGTCAGTGCACCGAGGTGGAGGTCGACGATGGTCCCCTGGGCGTCGACGAACAGCGTGGCCGGGAACAGCCCGATCTCGAGATCGGAGGTGAACTCGCTCGACGTGTCGAGCAGCAGCTCGTAGGTGACGCCGTGTTCGGCGGCGAACGAGGCCGCGGTCTCCGCGGTGTCGAACGGGTTGACGCCGATGAATCGCACCTCGTTCGCGAACTCCTCGGACACTGTGGCGAAGTCCGGGAGCTCCTGCTGGCACGGCACGCACGTCGAGAACCACAGGTTCAACACCATCGGCTGGCCGGTCAGATCGGCGGTGGACACGCTGGAGCCGTCGAGGGCGCTCAGCTCGACGGTGGGAAGCGGGTCCCCGCCGAGCTCGGGTGCGGTCACGATGCTGCCGGGCTCGTCGTAGATGCCGGGTTCGGAGACACGAACGGTGTCGTCGGGCGTGTCGTCGTTGAGCCGGCTCCAGCCGTAGCCGGCTGCGAAGCTCGCGACCAGCGTGCCGCCGAGGACGAGCGCAGCGGTCGAGAGACGAACGCGAGCCATCGACGGCAGGCTACCGCTCGGGGCGGCGGCCCGGCCGTCGATGGATCTCGGGGTCGATCCAAGGCTCGCTCGCACACGGGCCGATCCGGAGCTGCGACTCCGGCGGCGTGGTCCGTGAGGCGTCACCTCGAACCGCGATCTGTGATGGGTGGGCGACGACGCTGGTTTGTCGCACACGAAGACTGCTGATCGGCCGGTGCCGGCGGGATTCGAGGGGGGAATCCCGCCGACGTGACCGATGTCCCGTCCGCCTGGTGGCTCGGCCGCGCCGGGCCTCAGGCGGATCGGGCCACCAGGTGGGGTGGGATCGGGACCTCGTCGACGACGAGCGGCGGTCTGGGGTGCTTGGGTGGCCGTCCTCGTGGTCGTTTGTGGACCACGATCCGTCCGTTCTCGATGAGTTCGCCGCCCCAGACGCCCCAGGGCTCCTCACGCTCGAGCGCGCCCTCGATGCACGCGGCACGGAGCGTGCACTTGGCGCAGATGGCCTTGGCGCGAGCGATCGTGATCACGTCGTCGCTGAAGAACAGGTGGGTGAGGGTGCCGTAGCCGTCGCGGCAACGGGCGTCGGCCCACTTGGGCTCGGTCGGCTCGAGCAACTCGATCTCGTCGTACTCGATGTCCGGGCTGAGGGTGATCATCGGGGTGCTCCCGTTTCGGTGTGGTCGGGGTGGGTGGGTTGGGGAGGGCGGCCGTTCGAACAAGGATCGGAAAATCAACAAAGGCCGCCGGGTGGTCCCGACGGCCTTGGTGCGCTCTGGCGGCGTAGCGGTTGCTACGTCGTCTGGCGTCGGTGCCGTCGGTGGTGTCGCTTGGTATCGGTCTCGATCAGGTGGGCCCAGGGACGTGCGAGGGAATTCGCGACGCCACCGGTGAACATGACCGGGGCAGACACCCAGGTGCCGTGACCGAAGTACGCGCACGGACGCGCGAGACCGGCCACGGCGGCCTGGTTCGGAGCGCAGAGCGTGCTGGACATCGGGTCGGTACCTTTCGCTGTCGTCATCGTCAGCGGCGAGCCGCGGACGGACACACGGGTGTGTGGGTCACGGACCAGGCAACCACGCCATCGGGTGAAGGGTCAAGGTATTTTCCGCAGGAACGCATCGTGTTCCTGCCGGTGGGGGTCAGGCCCCGACCATCGAGAACACGAGCTGCTCGCCCTGGCGTTCGACCTCGGCCCGCCCGAGCAGCCGGAGGTGCTCGAGATGGGCGTAGGTCTCGCTGTCGGCCATCGCACCCTGGGCCCGAGCGCTGAACAGGTGGGTCGAGTACTCCGTCACCGGGGCCGGTCGACCCAGCTCGACACCGGCCTCGTAGAGGCGCTGCAGACGATGCTCGTGATGCACCTTGATCTCCTCCGCCCGTCCCGCCAGATCGGTGAACTCGAGCCCGTGCGCGGGCAGGACGATCGAGGTCCGATCATCCAGCGCAGCCACCTTGTCGAGGGAGGCGAAGAAGGCGGCCAAGGAGTCCTCGATGTTGCGCAGTGCGCCGATGTGGGGCGTGATCGTCGGCAAGACGTGGTCACCGGACAGGAAGGCGCCGTGTTCCGGGTCGAAGAGGCAGAGGTGGTCGGACGTGTGGCCCGGTGTGTGAACCGCGACCCAGTCCCGTCCGGCGAGGCGGATCGTGTCGGCGTCGCGCAGGCGAGTGGTCGGGCTCGGGAAGAAGTGCCCGCGACGATGGAGCTCCAGGTATCGCGCCCGGGCCTCCGGCGGAGGTCCTGCGGACAAGCCGCCCCATGGCGTTGGCCGCTGCCAGCGCATGGCCATCTGCTCCTCGTCCAGATCGTCGTCGACGTCGAGCTCGAAGGTGTGGCCGAAGTGCTCGTGGGTCACGACCTGGGCGCCGGACGCCTCGGCGAGGCGGGCCGCGCCGCCGAAGTGGTCGGGGTGCGAGTGGGTGACGACGATGGTGTGCACCCGGGTCAGGGGAACCTGCGCCGCGGCGAGCCGATCGGTCAGGTGCTGCCACGGTTCGTCGCCGGGGAGTCCGGGGTCGACCACGGCGATGCCCCGCTCGTCCTCGAGCAGATAGCAGTTCACGTGACCGAGTCCGGGCAGGGCGATCGGGAGCTGGGCTCGAGCGATGCCCGGCGCCAGCTGACCGATCTCGGTCCGGGCGTCGAGTTGCTCCTGCTTCATCGGCCCTGTCTAGTGGTCGCACCCGTCGTTTCTCGACCTCTGGCAGACTCCACCGCGTGCGCGCATGGTTGCTCGGGGTTCCGTCGTGGCCGAGCGCGACGGCGTTCGTCGTTGGTTGGACGGCGGGATGGTTGGCCTGGTGGCGCAACCGGGCGCTGCCGAGCGCTCCGGAGCACGGCGCGAGGCGGCGCGTCGCCGTGGTCATCCCGGCGCGCGACGAGGCCGGTTCGATCGGCACCGTCGTGGGCGCGGCCGCCGCGCAGCTCGGCCCGGGTGACGAGCTCGTCGTGGTCGACGATGCCTCGACCGACGCCACCGCCTCCATCGCCGCTGGAGCGGGAGCCCGGGTCGTCTCGGCTCCGCCGCTCCCGGACGGGTGGCTCGGCAAGCCGCACGCCTGCTGGGCCGGTGTGGCGGCGACCTCCGCCCCGGTGCTGGTGTTCCTCGACGCCGACGTGTCCCCGGGGCCGGATCTGGTCGACCGCCTCGTCGGGGTGCTCGACGCGCCCGGCCCGGCGGCCCCCGGCGCGGTGAGCGTCCAGCCGTGGCATCACACCGAACGGGCGTGGGAGCGGGCGAGCCTGGTCCCGAACGTCGTGGCGCTGATGGGCTCCGGGGGGTTCACGGTGCTCGGGCCCCGCCGGCCGCTGGCGTTCGGTCCCGTGCTCGCCTGTGATCGCTCGCGATACCTCGCCGTGGGCGGGCATTCGGAGCCGACCGTTCGCCGCGCCGTCGCCGAGGATGCCGCGCTCGGCGCGCTGCTCGGCTCGGTCCGGCTCCACACCGGGCGAGGTGCGGTCTCGTTCCGGATGTACCCGGGCGGTCCGCGTGAGCTCGTGCGCGGCTGGGTCAAGATCCTCGCCGTCGGGGCCGAGCGCGCCCAGCCGCTGCTCGTTGCCGCGGTGGTGGCCTGGCTGTGGTCCGTCATCGGCGGCAGCGTCGCATCGGCGTGGTGGTACGCCGCGAGCACGGTGCAGCTCGCCGTGTTCGCCCGTCGAGCCGGTCGGTTCGGCCTCGCTCCGCTGCTCGGGCCCCTGCTCGCGGTCGGGTTCGTGGCGATGTTCGTCGCCGCGCTCGTGCTGCGGCGCTCGCGTCGCACCGTGACGTGGCGCGGCCGTCGGGTGCATCCTGCGTGACGCTCGTACCGTCACCGCGCCGCGTGCGCGTCAGCCGCCGGGGACGGGAACGGGCACGAAGAGGTGCTCGCGGTAGTAGCGCAGCTCGGCCACGGATTCCCGGATGTCGTCGAGGGCGCGGTGCGCACCGGACTTGGACCGCCGGGCCGACACGACCTGCGGGTACCAGCGCCGCGCGAGTTCCTTGATGCTGGACACGTCGACGCTGCGGTAGTGCAGATAGTTCTCGATGTCCGGGAGATAGGCGGCGAGGAACCGGCGGTCGGTGCCGATCGAGTTGCCGCACAGCGGCACGCTGCGCTCCTGGGGAACGTGTTGCTTGATGAAGGCGAGTGTCTCGGCGCCGGCCTGTTCGAGCGAGATGGTCGAGGACCGGATCGCTTCCAGGAGTCCGGACCGGGTGTGCATCTCGACCACGAACGGATCCATCGCCGCCAGCGTTGCTTCATCGGCGTGGACCACGAGATCCGGACCTTCGGCCACGATCTCCAGGTCGTCGTCGGTCACGAGGGTGGCGATCTCGACGATCACGTCCTTCGACGGTTCCAGTCCGGTCATCTCGAGATCCATCCACACCAGCACGTCACCAGGCTAGGCCGTGTGTGGCTGCCGCTAGCTTCGCCGCATGCCCGAGTCCTCGATCGAGATCTCCGTCGTCCGTCTCGACCCCGAGTTGGCGCTGCCCGCGTACTCCCGACCGGGAGACGCCGGGCTCGACCTGTTCGCCCGAACCGGGGCCGTGCTCGCGGCGGGCGGCGGTCGAGCCGTGGTCCCGACCGGTCTGGCGATCGCCTTGCCCGCCGGCCATCTCGCCTTCGTCGTCCCGCGCTCGGGCCTCGCGAGCGACACGGCATCACCGTCGTCAACTCGCCCGGCCTGATCGATGCCGGCTACCGCGACGAGATCTCGGTGGTGCTGGCCAACACCGATCCCGAGCAGGAGTACCGGGTCGAGCGGGGCGACCGCATCGCCCAGCTGGTCGTGCTGCCGTTCCCGGCGGTGGCCTGGAACGAGGTCGTCGAACTCGACGGCGACTCGCGGTGGAGGATTCGGCCACACCGGACGCTGACGACCTCCTCATGGCGGCCGCCGGTACCGTGACCGTATGAGTGTCGTGAAGATCAACGCCATCGAGGTTCCCGAGGGGATGGGGGGCGAACTCGAGCAACGGTTCGCCGCCCGGATGAAGTCGGTCGAGACGATGCCGGGCTTCGAGGCCTTCGAACTGCTTCGTCCGGTGTCGGGGGAGACCCGCTACTTCGTCTACACCCGTTGGGAGAGCGAGGAAGCCTTCCAGAACTGGGCCAACAGCCAGGAGTTCCGCCACAGCCACGCTCGGGCCGAGAGTTCCGACGGCAAGCCGGTCGCCAGCGGTGCGTCGCTGCTCGCGTTCGAGGTGGCGCTCTCGTCCTGAACCGGTCCCCGGACGCGCCACGGCCCGGGCCGAAGCCCGGGCCGTGACCGTTCGGTCCGATCACGATGCGCCCGCCGAACCGATCGGCTCGGCCGGGCGCCTCGGCGGGGGCGGCTCAGATCGCGTCGACGCCCTCCTCGCCGGTGCGGATGCGGACGATTCGCTCGACCGGCGTGACCCAGATCTTGCCGTCACCGATCTTGCCGGCCTGCGCGGCCTTGGCGATCGTGTCGACCACCGAGTCGGCGATCGAGTCGTCGACGACGACATCGATGCAGACCTTGGGGACGAAGTCGATCTGGTACTCGGCGCCGCGGTAGGTCTCGGTGTGACCGCCCTGGCGGCCGAACCCTCGGACCTCCGAGACGGTGATTCCGGCGACACCGGCCGCCTTGAGGGCGTCTTTCACTTCGTCGAGCTTGAACGGCTTGATGACTGCGGTGATGAGTTTCATGAGTTGGTTCCTTCTCCTCGTCGCCGTGTGCTCAGGCCGAGACCGTGTCGGCGGCGTATCCGGCCAGACCGTGCTCGAGGACGTCGAGGCCCTCGATCTCCTCTTCGGCGGTGACCCGCAGGCCGATCGTGGCCTTCAGGACGGCGAAGAGGATGGCGGTGCAAGCAGCGACCCAGGCCGCGATGATGACGACCATGATCAACTGCATGACCAGCTGGTTGATGCCGCCACCGTAGAACAGGCCGGCATCCTCACGGCCGAGGAAGGCGTCGTTGTACTTGGCGAACAGGCCGATCGAGAGCACGCCCCACATGCCGCACACTCCGTGCACGCTGACCGCGCCGACCGGATCGTCGATGCCCATCCGCTCGATCCCGAGCACCGCGAACACGACGACCACGCCGGCGACGGCGCCGATGATGAACGCCGGGAACGGATCGACGGCACCGCACGGAGCGGTGATGGCGACCAGCCCGGCGAGGATGCCGTTGCCGATCATGGCGAGGTCCGGCTTGCCGGCGACCTTCCAGATCGTCAGGGTGCAGGTGAGCCCACCCGCGATCGCCGCGAGCAGGGTGTTGACGGCCACGGTGATCACGAACTCGTCCGCGAGCAGTTCCGAGCCCGGGTTGAACCCGAACCAGCCGACCCAGAGGATGAACACGCCGAGGATGGCGAACGGGATGTTGTGGCCGGGGATGGCCCGCGGCTTGCCGTTGGCGTCGTACTTGCCGATGCGAGGGCCGAGGAAGAGCGCTCCCATGAGGGCGGCGACTCCACCGGCCATGTGGACCACGCCGGAACCGGCGAAGTCGGAGTAGACGGCATCGCCGATGTTCATCTGGGCGATGAGGCCGCCGCCCCAGGTCCAGTGGACCACCACCGGGTAGATGAAGGCACACATCGTCACGCTGAAGACCAGGTACGAGGTGAACTTCGTCCGCTCGGCCATGGCACCCGAGGCGATCGTGACGGCGGTGGCGGCGAAGACGGCCTGGAAGAAGAAGGTCGTCGCCTCGCTCAAGCCGCCGGCCGGAATCGTGGCCGTCCTTGCCGGCGAGGAAGAAGCCGCTCGATCCGATCAGCTTGCCGGAGCCGCCGAAGGCGAAGGCGTAGCCGGTGGCGAACCAGGCGGTGATGCCGAACACCGCGTCCATCATGTTCTTGGCGAAGATGTTGACCGCGTTCTTGGCCCGGGTGAGCCCGGCCTCGACGAGGAGCGAATCCCGCCTGCATGAAGAACACGAGGATGCCGGCGATGAACACCCAGATGTTGTTCGGGTAGTCCTGGGCGGTGAGGGCGTCCTGAGCGAACGCCGGGTGGAAAGGGATCGAGACCAGGGCGACGACGCCGCCGATGCCGGAAACGATCGGAGCGCACGTTTGTGCACGAGTCCTCTCAGAGGTGGATGGGGTGGGTGAGACACGTCCACGCTGCGGAGGGCGTCGTTGCCCGTCTGGACTGGGCAGAGGCGGAAGCCCGCGTTCCCGGCTGTCGCTCGAATGTTTCTGCTCGGTGACGAAGCGGTTCGCCGGTCCTGCTCGCGGGACCGAGGCCCCCGGCAGGCCGACGAACGGTGTGAGCCCTGGACGCCGAGCGGCTCGCAACGTCGGAACCTCACTCGTTCCTCTGGGTCCAACGCACCATCAGTGGTGACCTCACACCACCGGAATTTGAATCCGCCCTTGCGCTGCGAGGTTGTATTTTGGGACAATTGCACCGTTGTAATTACAGCCGTGAACGCACCGGGACCGTCCCGGACCGACGGACAGAACGTCGTCACCCCACGATTCACCCGAGGGCCAACCCAGGAGGCCCTCGCCCGTCGCTGATCTCGCAACCCCAAGTGCCGGGCGACGGTCCGGAGCGGTCCTGGCAGGACCAGGCCAACTGCCTCGGCGTCGACCCCGACAGGTCTTTTTGAACGGGGAGCGTCGACGAGGAGGCCAAAGAGGTGTGTCGTGGCTGCGTGGTGCGCCTGGACTGTCTCGAGTACGCCCTGGTGAACGGGGAGAAGTTCGGGATCTGGGGCGGGCTGTCCGAGCGGGAGCGGCGCCGGATCCGACGGCAGCGGGCTCAGGCGCTCGTCGAACCGTCTCGGCCTGACCCGCTCGAGAGCCCTTCGCGCCGACCCGGTGGTACCGTGACCAACATGTTCGCATTCGATCTCGGTGGCCCGGAGTTGCTCGTCCTCCTGGTCGTCATCCTCATCCTCTTCGGCGGCTCACAGCTCCCCAAGCTGGCCGAGAACCTCGGCCAAGCCAAGGAGTTCAGAAGGGTCTCGAAGAGGCCAACAAGGACGACGACGCCACCACCCTGAGCGTCGCTGCGCTCCGGCTTGCTCCTGCGCTGGTCGCTCGACACCACATCAACCTGGCCCGGCGGCGCGGCCGGGCTTTCCGTACCTTCGTGTACCTGTGCTCGGGCCCCTTCGGGGCCTCGTGGCGTCGAGGGGCGCGAAACGACCCGGCACCGGGGGGTGGTGCCGGGTCGTGACTCGCGTGTCGTGGCGGTGGGCGGGGTGGCGTGCTGAACCCCGCTCGTCGAACCTGCTGCTCAGTTGGCGAGCAGGCTGAGCCGGCGACGCTTCAGGATGCGGCGTCCGTTCCGCTCCGGCTCCACCCCAGACACCGTGATCGATGCGGTGCTCGAGTGCGTACTCGAGGCAGGGCTCGGTCACCGGACAATTTGCACAGATCCGCCGTGCACGGTCGACGCCCACCCCATCGCTGGGGAAGAACGTCGCCGGTGGATAGCTGCGGCAATTGCCCTGTGCCATCAGCCGGTCTCGGTGTCGTCGTGCATGGCTTGCTCCTTCTTCCGTCCGTCCACGCCGGTTCCGCCCGGACCCGGAAACCTGAGACTCACCGAGTGAGACGCTCGGCGGACCTGGGGGGTTCCCGTCTGACTTGCAGTGAAACAGAGGACTTATTGAGGCAGCAATGGTGCGGTCGACCTATCGTGTGCGAACAACCACGGGTTGTGGTGGATCGCTTGAACGTCAGAGAGGTCTTGACCAGGCTTCACCGTCCGTGGTGGGCATGGCCACACTGTCAGTGTTCGCTGGCGGGGCTCGACGCTGGCGAACCGTCGCACCGGGTGCCGGTCATCGAAGCCGGTAGCATCGACGTCCATGTCCGACACCGCCACCCAGCCGCCCCGGGCCCACGCACGCATCACGTCTATCTCGGCCCGGTGTCTCCGCACTGGGAGGTCTACAACGACTACGGCGACCACACGCTCGTCGAGGACTTCCGTGCTCGGGTGCTGGCCCGCCTGGTGCTCCTGCCTACGCGACGATCCCCAGTTCCGGCGCAATCGCAAGCGCGTCATGCGCGACGGAGCGTGAGGGCATCTCGGTGGAGTGGGACCTCGGACTGCCCGAGGGCACCGAGTACTGACCCGACGAGGTACTGACCGACGGGCACTGACCGGACAGGTCTCGACCCGACGGACCAGTCGTCGCGACGCCCGAAGCGCGTCGAACGGCAGGTGAACACGAGACGTCGCGTCTCGGGCCTGGCTGCACGGATCTTCGTGCCGAATATCGACGCGCCGCTGCTGAACGCGAACTGTCCTGGCTCGACTTCAACGAGCGCGTCCTGGCCCAGGCGCGCGAGTCCGCCGTGCCGTTGCTCGGGCGAAGCTCAGTTCGTCGCCATCTGCTCCAACAATCTCGACGAGTTCTTCCAGGTGCTTGTGGCGGGCCTGCGGGACCAGATCGCCGAAGCCGGCGTCGGCAAGTTGTCCGCCGATGGCTCACGCCCAACCAGCAGTTGGGCCGGGTGCTTTACCAGGTGCTTGAGTTCGTCCGCCGCCAGAGAGGAGGATCTCGTCGCCAACGTCCTGCTCCCGAGCTCGCTCCGCCACGGCGAGTGCCGATCCAGGCCTGGCCCGAACTCGGTGGTCGAGCGCAAGCACCTCACCGAGGTGTACGAGCGCCGCCTCCATCGGTCCTCACCCCGTTGGCGTTCGACCCCGGTCACCCGTTCCCGTACCTGTCGAACCTGTCGTTGGTTCCTCGGCGTTGGTGGTGCGCAATCCGGCCGACGGCGGAGCGCGCATGCCAGGTCAAAGATCCCGTCGTTCACGCCGCGCCTGGTGCCGTTGCCGGACGGCGTGACGTTCTGCACCCGTCGAATCGATCATCAACGACCCATCTCTGCGACCGGCTCTTTCCCGGATCGGAAATTGCTCGGTCGTCGGTGTTCGGGTCCTCTGGCGCCGACATCAACCTGGAGGAGGACGCCGAGGACGCCTCGCCAACGGTCGAGGTCGAACTGCGCGGCGTCGATTCAGCCAGGCGGTCCCAACTCGAGATCGCCGTGACATGTCGGCCGACATGATCGCCATCCTCCTCGAGGCCGCTCTGACCGCCGAAGACGCCGACATGACCGCTGTTCAGGGCTGCTCGGTCTGCGGGCGTGTTCGGGTTGGCCGCGTTTTGCCTTCCGAGGACCTCGGGACGAGGTGTGGCCCTCGGTCTACCCCAAGCCGTTCGCCACCGTCGACGGCTCGACCTCGCCGACATCTTCGCCGTGCTGCGAAGCGACGTCTTCTTCACCATCCTGGATCAACCCGCCGACCTCGGTGGAGGCGTTCATCGAGCAGGCGGCCAACGATCCGCAGGTCCGTTCGATCCGAAGATGACGCTGTATCGCACCTCCGGCGACAGCCCAGCAGGGCTGATCGAGCTCGGGCCGGGGCGCTCAGGTCGCAGTGAGTCAGGCTCACAGGCCGCTTCGACGACAGTCAGACATTGCACTGGGCCTCGCCCTGGGCAGGCCGGCATCCGCATTGGTGTACGGCCTGATCGGTCTCAGACCCACATGCCGAGTCCATCCTCGTGGTGCGGGAGGAGGACGACGGGTTCCGCCGCTACGCCCACGTCGGCGGGCAGCTTCAGCTACGCGCACCGCCCGCATCTACGAGGACTGCGGATTGTTGACCACCGATCCGGAATCGCGAAGACCTCGGCCAGTTGTTCAACCACCTGACGGGCTTCAGCCGCGCGCGAGCGTATCGGAAACTGTCGTGGCGCCCGATCTGGCTGCAGGGCGGCTGGTCAGGGCTGATCCCGAACGAGAACCAGCTTCGGCACCCGAGGTGGATCGTGGCGAAGTCGAACGCCTGCGCCGATTCCGACATGGCCGAGGCCACCCTATGCTGATCGGCACGGTGTCGAGATCGACCTCCTCACCCAGGATCTGCTATACCATCGGCTGATTTCGGGGATCTCCGGCACCATCGGGTGCGCTCGGTGCTCGGGCGGTACCTCGAGCACTCGCGCATCTACGTGTTCGCCAACGGCAACGGGCCGGGCCAGCCGCTCTACCTGATCGGCTCGGCCGACATGATGGCCCGCAACCTCGATCACCGGGTCGAGGCGCTCGTCCCGATCGAGCACCCGGCGCACCAGGCCCGGATCGACTCGCTGTTGTCGGCCATGTGGCGTTCCGACGTCGCGGCCTGGGAGCTCGGCGCCGACACGATCTGGCGTCGAGTCGGGGGCGAGAACGCCATCGACGCCCAGCAACTGGTCCAGATCATACCCCGATCTGACGCGCCGCGCTCGCTGAATCGATGATGGATCGATCATCCGGACGAGTCGTCGGTCACGACGTCGCCATGTTCGGGCCAGTTCACCTCTCGTTCACCTGAGCGACGGGGACAGGACGTCGCCGTTCAGCGCCGGGGGTGTCGATGAGATCTCAAGGAACCAACGCGTGAACACGAACAAGCGTCGCCTTTCGTTGCTGGCTGGTGCCGGTGGCCCTCTCCGATGCCTTGCGTTGCTGCGGAAGTGACGGCAACTCGGCGGACGAGGCGACCACCACGGCGGCCGGCGAGGCGACCACCACGGCGGCCGGCGAGGCAGCCCCGCCGCTGGCGGGCGATGGCCGAGCTCTCAAGCACCCTGATCGGTGCTGGGGCGTCCTCGCAGGCGGCCGCCATGCAGGGCGTGGCAGGCCGGCACCAGAACATGCACGGCGACGTCACGGTCGGTACGACCCGGTCGGCTCCGGTGTAGGTCGTGAGGACCTTCCTGTCCAGCGGCTCGGACTTCGCCGGCTCCGACGCCGCGCTGAAGGACGAGGAGTACGAAGAGCATCAAGTCCCGCTGCGCCGGTGACCAGGGTCCGAATCAACCTCCCGCACTACATCGCCGATCGCCGTGGCGTACAACCTCCCGGGCGTCGACAGCCTGAACCTGTCGCCGGGTCCTCGCCGGCATCTTCACCAACACCATCACGGCCTGGAACGATCCGGCGATCGCCTCGACCCGGACGTGCAAGACTGCCCGACACGACCATCAACGCCGGTGCACCACGTTCAGGACGAGTCCGGTACCACCAAGAACTTCACCGACTACCTGTCAGCCGTAGCCGCGGACACCTGGA
Organism: Ilumatobacteraceae bacterium; assembly: GCA_041394645.1. Classification (GTDB taxonomy): domain Bacteria; phylum Actinomycetota; class Acidimicrobiia; order Acidimicrobiales; family Ilumatobacteraceae; genus JAWKHV01. The sequence continues at coordinate 85,969 of JAWKHV010000005.1, forward strand.
CCTTGGCGCCATCGAGGCCTGGGACTCCGACGGTCCCGGCGGTGGCGAGGGCGCACCCGGACGCCTCCGGCGTGGTCGCCGCGATCGAGGCGGCGAGAATCGATCGGTGCCGAGCGCCTCCAGGATCGGTCCGCTGTCGGCGGCCAGATCCAGTGCGGCGACGCCTTCGTCAGTACCGCCCGAAGATGCAGCCAAGCTCGTGGACATCTCGGGCGTGGCCGGCCGCAGCGAGTACGACTTCTCGTTCAAGCTGACCCGTGACGACCAGGCCGGCGTGTACCCGATCGCCCTCGTCTCATGTACCACATCGTCTGCCTGCCGCTGCACGCGACAGCCAGGCGACGGAGGAGTCGATCTGGTCAAGTCGTTCATGACCTACGTCGGTTCCGGAGGGTCAGGCCGCCGCTCGGAGCCGCCGCCGGCTCGGCACCCATCTCTGCCGACATGCGAGACCAGATGGCCAAGGCCATCGATCAGATCAGTCGGCTGACCAACTGGATCCCCCTGTCGAACGGGTCGGGGTCGGGCGGCCGGCCCCGACCGCCGTATTCTCGGGAGTGACGGCGAACCATCATGACCACTGTGCAAACGACATACGGCACGGTTCCTCGGCTCGGTGAGGGCGGCGAGGTCAGCAGCGGGTGACGGGTCTTCGGCGGCGCCGCCAGAGGCGGCCGGCGTGTTCATCTTCGTCATCCTCGCGGTCGCCGCGTTCCACTGCTCTCCACGGGCCTGGCCCGCGATCACCGGCGACTTCGACGAGTCGTTGTGGTCGTACCTGGCCGCTGGTGTTCGGCACCATCTGGGCGCGATCTCGCTGGCGATCGCCATGCCGCTCGCGGTGGCGGTGGCGTTGTTCATCAGCCACTACGCACCGCGCAAGCTGGCCCACACGTTGGGCTACTTCATCGATCTGCTCGCCGCCATCCCGAGCGTGGTGTACGGCCTCTGGGGCATCGGCGTGCTCGCTCCGATCCTGTCCCGCAGTTGGTACCCGTGGCTCGAGGACCACCTCGGCTTCCTGCCGTTCTTCCGGGGCCCGGCCTCGACGAGCGGCCGGACCATCCTGACCGTTGCGGTGGTGTTCGCCGTGATGATCCTGCCGATCATCACGGCCATCTCCCGAGAGGTGTTCCTCCAGACGCCGCGGCTCCACGAGGAAGCCGCCCTGGCGCTGGGCGCACCCGTGGGAGATGATCCGTCAGGCGGTGCTCCCGCACGGTCGTTCGGGTGATCAGCGGTTCGTGCTGGCGCTCGGTCGAGCCCTGGGCGAGACATTGGCGTCGCCATCATCTTGTCGCCGGCCGACATCGTGAGCTTCAACGTCATCAGCAACCAGAACCCGAACACGATCGCCGCCAACATCGCCCTCAAGTTCCCCGAATCGTCGGGCCTGACGGTGAATCCGCTTTGATCTTCACCGGGTTGGTGCTGTTCTTCTTGACCTTCATCGTCAGCAGGCTCGCCCGCAAGATCGCCAACGCCGGGAGCCACCCTGACCGCCACGATCGATCCGCCCGCCGCTCCGCCGCCGCGACGCGCTCACCGGTGGTCGGCTGACCCTGGCGCGACCTGGGGATCGCCGCCGGCGCCGTCGTCGTGGGCGCGCTGTCGTGGTGCCGTCAGAGCCGTCAACTGGGCCCGATGGGCGATCGTGGGTATCGCGGTCTACCTGATCGCCCTGTACGCGGCGTCGCCCGACGGATCGAAGGACCACGCAAGGCCCTCGACCGGTTCGTCACCGCCGCCGTCACCAGCTGCTTCGGGCTGATCCTGTTGCCGTTGATCTCGGTGGTGTGGACGGTCGTGTCCAAGGGGACGGGCCGCTTCGACGGAACCTTCTTCACCTCGACCATGCGCAGCGTCGTCGGCGAAGGCGGTGGCGCCTACCACGCCATCCTCGGCACGCTCATCATCACGGGGCTGGCCACGCTGATCTCGGTGCCGATCGGCGTCTTCACCGCGATCTACATCGTCGAGTACGGGAGCAAGGAGTCCAAGCTCTCGGCCGGGATCACCACCATGGTCGACGTGATGACCGGGATCCCGTCCATCGTCGCCGGCCTGTTCGCCTATGCCTTGTTCGTGATCTTCGCCGGCCCCGGGACCCGGACCGGGTTCGCCGGCGCCGTCGCCCTGGCCGTGCTGATGATCCCGATCGTGGTCCGCTCCTCGATCGAGATGCTGCGCCTGGTCCCCGACGAGCTCCGTCACGCGTCGTACGCGCTCGGCGTCCCGAAATGGTTGACGATCCTGAAGGTCGTGCTGCCCACCGCGGCGGCCGGCATCCTGACCGGTGTGACGCTCGCGATCGCTCGGGTGATCGGGGAGACGGCGCCGCTGCTGATCGCCTCCGGCTTCGCGCAGGACACCAACCTCAACCCGTTCAGCGGGCGGATGACCACCCTGCCGGTCATGGCGTACTACTCGTACACCCAGCCCGGCACGCCGCGTGAACCCGGACTGGACCGGGCCTGGACGGCGTCGTTGGTGTTGATCCTCCTGGTGGCAATCCTGTTCACGATCGCTCGCGTGATCGCCAAGTTCCTTCGACCGGAAGGCATGAGATGATGAGTCCCTGGAAGACGGACAAGCACGTCGTGAGTTTGGAAGAGGCGAAGTCGATGACCACCCCTGTCAGCCGCCCCCGGGTCGACGTGGAGTCCGCCTCCTCGACCGAGCGGGCTGCGGGCACCACCGTCGTGTTCGACACCCAGGACCTGAGCGTCCTGTACAGCGGCTTCCGGGCTGTTCGCGAAGCGACGATGAAGATCTACCAGCATGAAATCACCGCGTTCATCGGCCCCTCGGGGTGTGGGAAGTCGACGATCCTGCGGTGCTTCAACCGGATGAACGACCTCATCCCCGGTGCAGTGGTCGAGGGCTCGATCACCTACCACGGCGTCGACCTGTACGGGCCGAACGTGAACCCGGTCGAGGTCCGCCGGCGGATCGGGATGGTGTTCCAGAAGCCCAACCCCTTCCCGAAGAGCATCTACGACAACATCGCCTACGGTCCCCGCCTGCTCGGGACCAAGAAGAAGGCCGACCTCGACGCCATCGTCGAGAAGTCCTTGCGGGGCGCGGCGCTGTGGGACGAGGTGAAGGATCGACTCAAGGCGTCGGGCCTGGGGCTCTCGGGCGGTCAGCAGCAACGCCTGTGCATCGCTCGTGCGATCGCGATCGAGCCCGAGGTCATCCTCATGGACGAGCCCTGCTCGGCGCTGGACCCCATCGCCACCGCCCGGGTCGAGGACCTCATGCAGGAGATCAAGTCGGAGTACACGATCATCATCGTGACCCACAACATGCAGCAGGCCGCTCGCGTGAGTGACCGCACCGCGTTCTTCTCGACCGAGGTGAACCCCGAGAGCGACCGGCGCACCGGTGTCCTCGTCGAATACGACTGGACCCAGAAGGTGTTCTCCAACCCCTCCGACGATCGGACCGAGGCCTACGTGACCGGAAAGTTCGGCTGATCATGGAGCTGCGCAAGAGCTACCACCACACGCTCGACGAGGTCCGCAACGAACTCGTGCGGATCTCCGCCTCCCTGATCGAGGCCATCCCGCGCGGGACGCAGATCCTGCTCGATCAGGACCTCGAAGGGGCCAACTACCTGATCCAGAGCGACGACGAGATGGATGCCCGCTGCATCGATCTCGAGGAGCAGTGCTACCAGATCCTCGCGTTGCAGGCGCCGGTCGCATCCGATCTGCGCGCCGTGGTCGCCGCCATCAAGATGATCGCCGAGATCGAGCGATCGGCCGATCTGGTCGTCAACATCTGCAAGGCCACCCGCCGGATCTACGGGCAGGAACTCAACCCCAAACTCCGCGGCCTGATCGTGAAGATGGGGGGCAAGGCGCATCAGCTGTTCAGCGAGGCAATGGACGCCTACGTGAACAACGACGCAGCCAAGGCCGCGGCGATCGACGACATGGACAGCGTGCTCGACGGACTCCAGAAGGAGTTCATCCAGGTCATCTTCGAGAGCCACGCCGGCGGCTCCATCGACCTGCAGGTTGCGGTCCAACTGGCGCTCGTCGCCCGCTTCTACGAGCGGATCGGGGACCACGCGGTGAACATCGCCGAGAAGGTGCGCTACCTCGTCGACGGGTGGTTGCCGGAGCACGACGGTGCCGCCCGCTTCCGCGCCAAGCATCCGGATTCGCCGGAGGAAGCGTCGGCCTGACGTGTGGCTGTTGCTCGTCGGTCTGGCCCTCGGTGCCGGACTCGGCTTCGTGCTCGGGACTCGCCGAGCTCGGCGGGCGGTGACCAGCCCGGTCGCCGTCGTCACGACCCCGACCCTCCCGGCGTCGCCGCCCCCGGACACGGTGACCGGTGACGAACGGATGCGGCGGGCGCTCGACAGCCTGCCCGTCGGCGTGATCGTCGCCGACGCCAGCGGTTCGGTGACCGTGCGCAACGCCATGGCGACGCGCACGATCGGCTCGTGGCGGGGCGACGTGCAGGTCGACGAAGCGGCGACGGCGCTGCTCGCCGAAGCCCTGGCGGGCAACGAGGTTCGCCGGACGCTCGAGTTGTTCGGGCCGCCGCGCCGGGTCGTGTCGATCCGGGCGTTACCGATCGAGGGAGGAGGGGCGGTGATCGTGATCGACGACGTGACGGAACGAGCTCGGATCGATGCCGTGCGCACCGACTTCGTCGCCAACATCTCCCATGAACTCAAGACGCCGGTCGGGGCGCTGAGCGTGCTCGCCGAAACCCTCGCCGACGCCGACGATCCCGACGACGTCCGGCGGCTGTCGGGCAAGGTCATGCGGGAATCGGACCGGTTGTCGCGCACGATCGACGATCTGCTCGCGCTCTCGCGCATCGAGCTCGGTGGCGAGGTGGTTCGCCAGCCGATCGATCTCGAAGGGCTGTTGAGCGATGCGACGGAGCGGATCGTCCCGTTCGCCGAGCGCCATCGGGTGAGCGTGGTGGTCCAGCCCATCGACTCGGTCCGCGAGGTGCTCGGCGATCGCCGGCAGCTGGCCTCTGCGGTCTCCAACCTGGTCGAGAACGCGGTCAAGTACACCGAGTCCGGCGGTCGGGTCGAGGTCCGCGCCGAATCGGTGGAGGGTGGCGTGGACCTCGTCGTCTCCGACACCGGCATCGGCATTCCCGAGCCGGACCTCGACCGCATCTTCGAACGGTTCTACCGAGTCGATCGAGCGAGATCCCGGGAGACCGGCGGCACCGGACTCGGGTTGTCGATCGTCCGCCACGTCGCCGAGAACCACGGAGGCCGGGTCTCGGTGCGTTCCGCCGAGGGCGAGGGTTCGGAGTTCCGGTTGTTCCTACCCCAGTCGATCGACGTCGTGAGGTGACGATGAGTGCTGTCCCGCTGGTCCTCGTGGTGGAGGACGAAGACTCCTTCGTCGATGCCCTGCAGATCGGGCTGAAGAAGGAAGGATTTCGCGTCGAGGTGGCTCGCGATGGCGCCGAGGCGCTCGATCGCTTCGACATCGTCAAGCCGGACCTGGTCCTGCTCGACGTGATGCTGCCGCGCATCAGCGGGATCGACGTGTGCCGTCAGATCCGCAAGAAGAGCCGGGTCCCGATCATCATGGTCACCGCCAAGGGAGCCGAGATCGACACCGTCGTCGGCCTGGAGGTCGGCGCCGACGACTACGTCACCAAGCCGTACCGGATGCGCGAGCTGGTGGCCCGGATGCGGGCCGTGCTCCGCCGCATCCCGGAGGGACCCGACGAGGCGGTCCTGCCCGACGGCGCGCTCGAAGTGGGCGACGTGTCCCTCGACCCCGACGAACACCGGGTCCGGGTCAACGGGGACGAGGTGCAGATGCCGCTGAAGGAATTCGAGTTGCTGCACCTGCTGCTGGCCAACACCGGTCGGGTCGTCACCCGCGACACCCTGATCGATCGGGTGTGGGGCAGCGACTACTTCGGCGACACCAAGACCCTCGACGTCCACATCAAACGGTTGCGAGCCAAGATCGAGCCGGATCCCGCCGTGCCGAGCCGGATCGTCACCGTGCGCGGCGTCGGCTACCGGTACGAACGGGCCTGACCCTCACTCGACCGGGCTGATCCCGGGCTGATCCAGGGCTGGACGGCACTGGACCGGGCCAGAGCCGCCTCTGGCGAGCGCGGTCCGGGAGCCGCCACAGCTCGCCGTCCTAGAGTGGCGACCGTGCCTCCGACCGATCGCCACCGCGTGCCCCGCCGGCTCGCGATGCCGACGGCGTCGCCGCGCGCCACGAGGTACCAGCGGCTCGCATTGACCCACGCCTTGATGGCGGCGGGCGACGCGGCGATGGCGGTGGCCCTGGCCAACTCGCTCTTCTTGTCGATCAGCCCGGATGCGGCCCGCAGCCGCGTGTTGCTGTTCCTCGGGGTCTCGGTCGCTCCCTTCGCGATCGTCGCCCCGTTGATCGGGCCGGCCATCGACCGCATGGCCGGTGGTCGTCGGCTCGTCGTGCAATCCGTGGCCCTGGCCCGCATCGCGATCGCGGTGCTGATGGCGCTGACGTTGGACAGCTTGCTGCTGTTCCCGTTGGCCTTCGCCGCGATGGTGCTGCAGAAGACCTACCTCGTCTCCAAGTCCGCCCTCGTCCCGAGCGTCGTCTCCAACGACATGGAGTTGGTCGAGGCCAACTCGAAGCTCGGGATCATCTCCGGTGTCGTGGGATTCGCCGCAGCCGTCCCCGCCGGTCTGCTGCAGCTGGTGAGCGGACCGCTCGCGATGCTGTTCGACGCCCTGGTGTTCTTCGCCGCCTACGTCGCCGCCACCCAGCTGCCGCGCGAGGTCGTCGCGCGCGACGCCGCCGGCCGAGCCGAGCAGGCCGAGCTGCGGTCCGTGGCCGTCGTGCTCGCCGCGTCGGCGATGGGGTTGCTGCGGGCGTCGGTCGGCTTCTTGTTCTTCCACCTCGCGTTCTGGTTGCGGAACCAGGAAGCCGGGACGGTGTGGTTCGGCGCCGGAGTCAGCTTCGCCGCGCTCGGCACGATGATCGGCAACTCCATCGGACCTCGGCTCCGCCGGGCCGTGCGGGAGGAGATCATGTTGATCTTCGCCCTGTGCTTCGTGGCGGTGTCCGGCGCGGTGAGCGCGGTCTTCGCGGAAGCATCCTCAGCGCCCTGTTGCTGATGGCGGCGACGAACTTCGGCGCCGCGGTCGGGAAGCCTCGGCTTCGACGCCATCGTCCAGCGCTATGCCCCGGACGCCAACCAGGCCGGGCGTTCGCCCAGTTCGAGACCCGGTTCCAGCTGGCCTCAGTCGCGGCCGGCATCGTCCCGGTCGTGCTCACGATCCTGGCTGCTCGGCTTCGCTGCGGTGAGCGCCTCGGCCACCTTCTCGGTCGTGACCTACCTCGCGAGCATGCGCAGGGTGCGTCTCGGGCGCCCGCTGCGGGAAGGGATCACGCGCAAGGCGGCCCGCCGGGCCTCGAGCGCCAGCCGAACGGTGATCACGAAGAAGCGGCGGCCGCGAACGACCCGGTGGGAGGGCGAGCTGCCGCCGCCCCCGGTCGAGCCACCCCGTCGATCCACCTGAGGGAGAGGTCCGGTTGCCCGCGATGGGTTTGCCGAGGATCGGTTGGCCGAGACGTCGGTTGGCGAGGGGTCAGCTGGCGACGGCGGAGGTGCTCGATGCCGCACGCCGCCGCGAGGAGCGAAGGGCGTTCACCCCGGGATCCCTCGGTCACGGCCCGAGGACCGCGGCCTGGTCCCGGATCGCAGCGTCGAAGCAGGCGGTCTGCTCCTCGGTGCCTGTACCCCGAGGGTGGCGAGGAGGGCGGCGCCGTCGTTGCTCGCGCCGGTCACTGCGGAGCGGCGGCCACGCACTGGTGCAGCCGCCCGAGCCCGAGCGCCGTTCCGCACAGCGTGGCGGTGAAGGCGTCGACGTTCGTCGCGGCCTCGCTGAGTGATCGGGAACCGAGCCGCTCGAACAACACCGTTGGCGGGTCTCCATCATCGCGGTCGGGTCGTACCCCGCGCGGTCCAGGTGCGTCGTAGAGCAGCGAGTAGGCCCCGGCGAGATCGTTCCAGAAGGGTGCGATCGGCGCCGGCGATGCCGTACGAGCCGGCCGAACAGGTCACGGGCTCGGGCGACCGCCCCACCGGCGGGATCGCCGGACGGTGCCGTGGCGTAGACGTCGAGGCCTGGCCTGCGCCGTCAGTGCGCAATACGGCGAGCCGGGGTCAGGTCGGGAAGGACCCCACGGTGATCGGCGGGGCGCTGGCGTTCGGTGGCCGCGATGTCGGCGGCGTCCGCCTCGGGACCGTTGCCGCTCAGGCCTGGTCGCCGAGCGAGCTGGCTCCGGCCGCGTCTGCGAGCGAGGCCGGGTCGGCCGGTGACGCACCGCTTCCGGTGATGGAGCAAGCGGTCAGCAAGGTCGTGCCGCGACGACGGCCGTGATCGATCGGGTGCGCACGCGACACGACCATGGCGGCCGAGCCGAACCAGCGGACGCTCAGCCCGATCCCGGGCGATCGGCCCAGATCAGTCGTCGAACCTCGAAGTCGGGCCGCACACAACTCGGGCGCATCGACCTCGTTGGGGGTCGGCAGGGCATCGGCTCGCTCGAACAGCCGGCGCAGCGCGGCCTCGTCGGAACGCTCCGCACCCTGGCGATGAACGCCCGGCCCTGCTCCACCTGGGCTCGACCCAGCGTCAACCCGAACAACTTCTCGACGAACACGTCTTCGGCGAGGTCCGACCCGTCGCCGCATGCACGGCCTCGAGACCGGGTGATCCGACTGCCTGGCGACGCCGCCTGATCGACGACGTGATCGACGTACCCGATCACCACGCTCACCAGGGCGTCGAGACGGGGCAGCGCGGCGCGCTGCTCGGGCGTCTGCACCGCGCCGAGCAGGACCTCGGGATCGCCGAGGGTCTGTTGCAGGGTGGCGATGGCGTCGGCGTCGCCGAGGTCGAGCGAGCCGAGCTTCTCGCTGATCGCCGCGGGATCGGGCCGGAACCCGGCGACGTGCTGCCCGACGGCGCTGCTCATCGCGGCTCGCACGTGGGGAACGTTCAACACCGCATGACCGGCGAGCTCCTGGAGGCACACCCACAGGCGCAGCTCGTCACGCCCCAGGCTCCATTCCGTGGCGAACTCATCGATCGTCGCCGGGACGACGAGCAGCCTCGTGGCCCGATCTCGATCGGCAGGTCGTATTGTCCGAAGGCGCGTCGCCAACTGCCCGACCATCGGCCGGATGCCAGTGCCGAGCATCGACGGCCCGAGCATCTGGCTGATGCCCTGCATCATCGCCGCCATCGGGTCGGAGCTGTCCTCGGTCTCGGGCCGCCGTCCGAGTGAGGTGGCGAAGAACCATCAGCGGCCGATACGCCTCGAGGGTCTTGTTCGCCCACATGCCGGGCGGGACCAAGCTCAACTCGGGGCCCGGCCGCCGACGGCGGTGTCGAGTCCGGTGATGGTGCGGACGTGGAGGTCGGCGATGCCCAGGCGAGTTGCTGGAGCAGACAAGGCGCTGCTGGGTCCACGTTCGGCTCGACGCCCCGCCTGCAGTGGCGTAGGCGGTCTGTCGAGCCACGTCCCAGTTCAGTGGTCCCTGGTTCTGGAACATCTTGGCGATGTCCCTGAACATGGGGAGGGAGGCGAAGATGTTCGGGAACTCGCCGTCCTCCGAACGGATCGACCTCGTCGTCGCTCATGGGGCCCAGGATAGGGACAGTTCGACCGGCCCGGCGTTCGGCTACCGTCAGCCGCGTGGCGACCCCGGAGCACCCCGACCTGCGCATCGTGCTGACGGGCGCGGATCTCGGTTCGGTGCCGAGGTCGCCAGGAGGCTCGTCGCCCGGGGCGTGGCGCTCGCCGCCGAAGGCACCGACGAGTTGCCCGAGCGGGCCGAGGTCCTGGTCCACCTGGGTGCGGGCGACCACGATCGCCTCCGCCAACCGGCGGTTCAACGCGGTTCGGGTCACCGAGGCCGCTTTCGGTCTGCCGACCGGCTCGGCGTATCCCATCTCGTGATGCTGTCCTCGGCATGGTCTACGGCGCCTGGCCCAACAACCCGGTGCCGTTGACGGAACAGGCGCCGTTACGGCCGGGAGGGTCTGCGCTCGCCCGCCAGCTCGCCGATGCCGAACTCCTCGCCGACACGTGGCGATCCACGGTCGATGGCCGTTCGGTCAGCGTCCTTCGACCTGTGCTGACCTTGGCGGCCACCGGCACCTCGAGCATCGTGGCGGGCCCTCGCCGTTAGTCATGTGGGAACGGCTCGACGACGAGGACCCGCCGGCCCAGTTCCTCCAGCACCGACGACCTGGTGGCCGCGACCGAGTTGGCGCTGACCGAGCGGCTCGACGGGGTGTTCAACGTGGCCCCGGACGGCTCGGTCGCCGGCGAGCGGGTGTGAGCCCTGGCCGGTACCCCGCCCCGGCTCCGGATGCCGTCGGGATGGTCGAATCGGTCGCCGCGGCGGCGATGGCGCTTCCAGCGGGTCCGATCCACCGGGCTGCGCTCCTACGCCACGTACCCTGGCTGGTGGCCAACGAATGGCCGCGCGCCGAGGATGCAGAATCGACGGTCACCAACGAACAGGCCTATGTCGAGGGCACGGACTCAAGTGGTGGACGATGTTGACGCCCAAGCGCAGCAGGAGCTGTCGCTGGCCGCCATGGGGACAGGCCTGCTCGCCGGGGCCGCAGCCGGACTCGTCAGGCTGCGGCGCATCGCCGAGCGGAGCGTCAAGGCCGTGGTGAGGGTGAGGACGAACTGGTGCTCGGTTCCGCTGCGACGGACCGTCACCTGAGTTCCGGTCCCCGGGTGACAGTGCGCGAGCACCGACCGGACGTCGTCGTCGCTCGCCATCCAGCGCTGGTCGATGGGTGATGACGTCGCCCCTGGGCGGAAGCCCGGCCAGGGTGCCAGGTGAGCCGCCTGGCGACGGCCAGATCTCCGCGCTGTCGCCCGCCCCGTCTCCAGGCCGGCCCAGGCCGGCTCGTCCTCGGTGAAGGGGACCACCTGGGTCGTCGAGGTGGGCAGAGCAGACCGCCGCACCCAGCTCGATCAGCTCCGATCCCCGGCGGGGAGCAGGATCATCGCAGCAGCACTGCACAGGCAGCCCGCCACCGCGGCGATCATGATCGTCTGGCGGCTCACCTGGTCGGGCGGGATCGCAGCGGCCGGAAACGGCACCGCTGGTGAGCCCAACTCGGAGGGGTGACGCCACGGGTTCGGACGGCGGGCAAGGAAGTCCCAGGTAGGTGACCTCGGAGGCGATGTCCTCGCCCAACGATTCCTCGTCGGCGTCGCCCCAGTCCGATGCGTCCACGGGCCGAACGTTAGTGAGCCCCGGTCCGGAGTGGGCCGCAGGGCCATGCGTGCACCCCGATGGCTGGTCGGGTCCCCGGCTACCATGCCAGCGTGCAACCACCCGTCAACGGAGACACGTGGATCGAACTCGATCGGCTGAGCTCCCGGTCGCCGTGGCGTACGAGTGGTCCGTCCTCCCGTCGTGCGGCGCCGTGGTGCTCTTTTTCCGCATGGTTCGCGACCACGCCGAGGCCGCAGCGGTGTCACGAGCCTGACCTACGAGGCGTACGAGGAGCAGGCCGTCGGCCGGTTCGGTGCGATCGACGCCGAGCCCGACGTCGGTGGACGACGGTTGGCCGAGTGGCGCTGTTGCACCGCACCGGCGAGTTGCAGCTCGGTGAGTCGTCGGTGCTCGTCGTGGTGTCGTCGCCGCATCGGCCCGAGGCCTTCGAGGCCGCTCGATTCGGGATCGACGCCCTGAAGGCGAGCGCACCGATCTGGAAGCACGAGACGTGGGACGACGGCGCGATTGAAGACCGGGCGCCACGCCGGTCACCGACGCGGCCCGGAGTGGACGCCGCCCGGGCGCAGGGACCGAGGGCGCGTGAGGACGTTGCTGTGGGTGCTCGTGGTGGTGGTCGTGATGGCCGGGGCGTTGATCGCGCTTCGGCGCCGGCCGCGCACCCGCACCGTCGACGGGGTCGAAGGGTTCCGGCGTCACATGGACGCGCTTCTCCTCCGAGGCGAGGCGACGATCGAGCGGGTGCGCAAGCTCGCCGGGACCCAGAGAGAACTGACGTGGCTCGCGACCTGGCGATCGACCTCGGGACGGCGAACACGCTCGTCTACATGAAGGGCCGCGGCATCGTGCCTAACGAACTGTCGGTCATCGCCCTCAACCGGCAGACCGGCGAGGTGCTCGCGACCGGCCGCAAGCCTGGCAGATGATCGGCTGGACCCCCGGCTACATCGTGGCTGGGTCTCCGGCCCGCGCGGCGGCGATCACCGACTTCGACATCACCGAGCGGATGATCCGGTTGCTGCTGCAACGAGTCGGCGTGACCCGGTTCAACCGCCCGAAGGTCGTCATCTGCGTGCCGTCGGCGATCACCGAGGTGGAGCGACGGGCCGTCACCGACGCCGCCCGCCGGGCCGGTGCCGCCGACGCCCAGCTGATCGAACAGCCGATGGCAGCGGCGATCGGCGCCGACCTGCCCATCGACGAACCGGTCGGCAACATGGCCACCGACATCGGCGGCGGCACCAGCGAGACCGCGGTGATCTCGCTCGGCGGGATCGTGGCGCTCGAGGCGGTGCCAGGAGCCGGGAGCTTCGACCTCGACACCGCGATCCAGAACTACGTCCGCGAAAGCACGGGATCGCGATCGGTGAACGCACGGCGGAGGAGATCAAGGTCGCCATCGGTCTGGCCGACCCGGACATCGGAGGAGAACCACGCCGAGGGTGCGTGGCCGAGATCTCATGACCGGGCTGCCTGAAGACCGTGGTGCTGACGCCGGAAGAGATCCGCGGTGCCATCGAGGACGTCGTTGCCTCGATCGTGCAGTCCGTCATCCGGTGCCTGTCCGCGACCGCCCGAACTGGCGCAGGACTTCGTGCGGGCATGTACCTGGTGCGGTGGTGGCGCGCGCCGCGCGCCTGGCCCATGGATCGAACGCAGACCGAGTGCCGGTGCACATGTCGCCGATGCTGCCTCGCCGAGGCGGTCGTCCTCGGCGCCGGCCACTGCATCGAGCACTACGACGCGCTGAAGAGCATGTTCATGGGGGCTCGCAAGTAGCCGTGCGGACCCCCGCCGAGTTCCGCGCCCAGCTCGTCGCCGGGCTGGCCCGGATCCGCGAGGAATTCGACGTCCCGCCTCCGCTCTCGCGCCGGTGGCGCTCGCCGCTCATACCGCGGCCACCTGGCCAAGCTCGCCGAGCGCCCGGATCGTTCCGGAGCTCGGGTTCGTGACCCTCGATCCCGCCGAGTCGACCGACCTGGATCAGGCGTTCGCGATCGAGCGCGACGGCGACGACCTCGTGCTCCACTACGCGATCGCCGACGTCGGATGGTTCGTCGAGCCCGGCGGGATCATCGACCAGGCGGTGTGGCAGCGAGGGGTGACGTTCTACCTGCCCGATGCCCAAGGCATCGCTGCATCCGACCGAACTCGCCGAAGGTGCCGCCAGCCTGCTGCCCGACGGGTTGCGCTCGGCCATCGATCTGGTCGTGCGGCTCGATCCCCAGGGCCATCAGGTCCTCGAACGGGCGGAGCGGATCGTGTTGAGGTCACGGGCCAAACTGGCCTACGAAACGGTCACCGACGCCGAGCTCCCACCGGAGTTCGCCGAGTTCGGCGCCCGGGTCATGAAGGCCGAGGACGATCGCGGTGCCAGCCGGGTCGAGTTCCCGAGCAGGAGATCGAGGGCGACCCTGTCCGGCCAGGGAGCTTCCGCCTGGCTGCGCGCGCTCGGCGCGACAGCGAGGACTGCAATGCGCCGACGCCCGCTGGCCGCGTATCTCGCGGTGGCCCAGGACGGGCAAGCTGGCGGCGGTGACCGGGCTGTTCCGAACATGGAGCCGCCGGGCACGCGAGATCCGCCTTGCGGGCTGCGGCGTTACACGGGTTGGACTGGCCGGCCTCGATGCCACTCGGCGAGTTCGGAGCGGACCCTGGTCCCGGGGCCGCAGAGCGCCCGTTCCTGCTCGAGGTGCGGCGGGCGGGGGTGGCGCCGATTACCAGTCCTTCACCGAGGACACGACCCCGATCCACGCCGCGATCGCAGCGCCGTACGTCCACGCCACCGGCACCGTTGCGCCGCCTGGCCGACCGCTACGTGCTGGAGGCCGGTGGCGCCTACGGCGGACCGACCGATCTCCGAGGTCACGGCCGGATTCGAGACCCTGCCCGACGTGATGAACGAGGCCGAGAGCCGAGCGGCTCGGGTCGAGCGGGCCGGTCGACCTTGGTCGAGGCGGCGACGCTCGCCGGCCGGGAGGGCGAGACGTTCCGGGCCACGGTGCTCGACGCCGACGAGCGGGCGGCCCGGATCCAGCTCGAACACCCGCCGGTGCTCGCTCGCCTCTCGGGTGCGGGCTACACGCCGGGGGACGAGGTCCAGGTCGCGTGCTGGAATCGGCCGATCCCGAGGCGCGCCTCGTGGGTCGAGTTCAAGCCGGCGGATCCGGACCAGCGAACCGCCGAGCGAGATCGGGTGAAAGCAGTTCCCCCGACGGGTCGGGAGCGAACGAGACGACGGGATCCCAGGCGGAACTGCTCGGTCACCCTCGGTCGCGCTGTCCACGAAGCGCAGCGTCCAGACCTTGCCCGAGCAGTAGTCCCCGAACACGTACTGGCCGACGAGGGCGGGGATCGCAGCCGCGATAGACCCGCCCGCCGGTGATCGAACAGCCGGCGTCGCCGTGCGGGTACTCGTGACCGGGCCGAGCTGACCGTCGGCGGGCTGGTCGGTGTTGAAGCTGATGGCTGCCCTCCCAGGCGCTCCAGCCGAAGCTGACGCCTTCACCCCCTGGTCCGATCGCTCCCGACGCGTCGGACGTGCCTGGTGAGAGGTCGACCTCCTCCCACTGGTTCTGGCCCACATCGCCGATCCACAGATCGCCGGTCGCCGGATCGAAGGAGAACCGGAACGGGTTGCGCAGGCCCGAGGACCAGATCGCCGGCTCGTTCGCCCCGGTCGGGTCGATGCGGACCAGCTTGCCGAGGAAGGTGGTGGGGTCGAGGCCGTTGCGGTCGGGGTCGTTCGCGGCGCCGCCGTCGCCGAGCCCGAGGAACAGCGGCGCCGTCCGGAGCGATCTCGATGCCGCTGCCGTTGTGGTTGCCGTACGGCTGGGGCTGCTGGAACAACGTCCGCGGCGGTGTCCGCCGGGACGCCGTCGGTGCCGAGGGGTACGCCCTCGAGTTTGGTGGCCCTGGAGGTGTCGGTCGACGAGACGTACAGCTCGGATCCGTCGGCGGCGACGGCGTGCCCAGCAGACCCTGTTCGCCGTCGGTCGTGGTGGCGTCGCTCAGATCGGCTAAGCACGACGCCGTCGTCGGCGACCGAACCGTCGGCCGCAAATGCAGGAGACGGGATTCCGCCCGGCTCGCTGGGCGAGATAGGCGAGACCGGTCGCGGCCGGATTCACGGCGAGATCGATCGGCGCGCCGAACAGGCGAGTTCGACGCCGCGCAGCTCGACCGGTCCCTGGGGAACCGGCACTGGTCGTGGCCGCGGTGGTCGTCGTGGGCGCACCGGTCGTGGGTGTGTCGGAGGTCGGGGCGTCGGGTCGCGGGTGCGGTGGCCTCGGGCTGTCGCCGCAGTCGTCGCCCGGGTCGTGGGCGTCGGGGTGACCGGAGGCGGGACGGCCGAGCCGGAGCCGGGTTGGGCGTCGGACGGATCGAGATCCGCACGGCGGCGAGCGAGGCACGCCGCCATGAACCAATGAACTCGTCGTCGTGGGCGATGGATCACGCCCAGGAGACTGTCACTTGACGACGCGGATCAACCCCTCTTGCACCACGGTCACCGCGAGTTTTCCGTCACGGGTGAAGATCGATCCCCGGGCCAGACCACGGGCGCTCGAGCCGGACGGGGTGTCCTGGTCGTAGAGCAGCCACTCATCGGCTCGGAAGGGTCGGTGGAACCACATCGCATGATCGAGGCTCGCCATCTGGACGTTGCTGTCCTCCCAGGTGATCCCGTGGGGCATCACCGTGGTGTCGAGCAAGGTCATGTCCGAGGCGTAGGTGAGGATGCACGCGTGCAGCGTGGGGTCGTCGGGCAGCACGCCGTCGCCCCGCAACCAGACCCGTTGCCGGGTCTCGCTCAGCCCCTTGCGTTCGAACGGGCTGGCGTCGACGTAGCGGATGTCGATCGGACGGGGCCGGTCGTAGAACTCGCCGAGCCGGTCCTTGAACGGGAACATGCGGGTCTTGAAGTCCGGGAGGTCCTCGGGCTCCGGGACGTCGGGCATCGGCAGTTGATGGTCGAGGCCGGCCTCCGGGGTGTGGAAGCTGGCCTGGAGGTTGAAGATCGCCTGCCCGTGCTGGACGGCCACGACGCGTCGCGTGGTGAAGCTGCGTCCGTCTCGGATCCGGTCGACCTCGTAGAGGATCGGAACCGACGGGTCGCCGGGCCGCAGGAAGTAGGCGTGGAGGGAGTGGACCTGGCGCTGGGCGTCGTCGACGGTTCGCGCCGCGGCGACGAGCGCTTGGCCGGCCACCTGGCCGCCGAACACCCGCTGGCGGTTCTCCTGCGGGGAGATGCCGCGGAACAGATTGACCTCGATGGGCTCCAGGTCGAGCAGCTTGACCACGAGGTCGAGGGGGCGATGCACGGTCTCCATAGGCCTGGCCATCGTGGCACAGGGTCGTTGTCATCGACACCCGGAAACCGGAAACCCCAGCGTCGGCGACCCGCCGGGTCCGAGCGCGGCTCGCCCCGCTCGGTATGGTGCGCCCGTGACCGAGCTCTCCCTCACCCCGTTCGAGCTGTTGTCGACCACGCGAGCGGTCCGCAAGCGACTCGATTTCGATCGCCCCGTGGACGACGACGTCGTGCGCCGCTGCGTGGACATGGCGCTGCAGGCGCCCTCCGGGTCGAACGACATCAAGATGCGGTTCGTGGTGATCCGGGACCCCGAGCTGCGCAAGGGCGTGGGCGACGTCTACCGGGACTGCTTCGACATGTACCGCCAGATGGACGGGGTCTACGCCGGCAGCCTCGACAAGGGGTCCGAGGAAGCCAACGCCCAACAGGCTCGGGTCGTCGATTCGGCGGAGTACCTCGCCCAGCACATGGGTGAGGCGCCGGTGCTCGTGCTCGGTTGCTACGAAGGCATGCGGGTCGAGGCCTACCCGCCCGGTGGCCCGTCGTTCATGGGCAGTGTCCTGCCGGGCATGTGGAGCTTCATGCTCGCGGCCCGGGCCCTCGGGCTCGGCACGTCGTGGACCACGGTGCACCTGTTCCAGGAACAACGGGTCGCTGAGTTGCTCGGCATCCCGCACGATTCGGTGCAGCAGGCCTGTCTGACGCCGCTCGCCTACACCAAGGGAACGGACTTCAAGCCGGCGGCCCGGCCACCGGCCGACACCTTCATCCACTGGGATCGTTGGTGAGCGATGCGGGGACGTCCGGCGGGTTGTCGGACGATCGTCGCCGCGTGGCGCGGGCGACGAAGGGCTTCATGCCCGAGGACGAGGGGGATGCGCTGCACGCGGCCGCGCTCGTCGCCGGCGCCACCTGTCCGGGGTTGGCGATGGTCGAGATCGGCTCGTACTGCGGACGTTCGACCGTCTGGCTCGGCGACGCGGCCGAGCGATGCGGCGTGGCGCTGTTCGCCGTCGACCACCACCGCGGGTCGGAGGAGAATCAGGCCGGCTGGGAGTGGCACGACACCGAGGTCGTCGATCCGGCCGTCGGGCTGATGGACACGCTGCCGTTCTTCCGCCGAGCGATGCGCGACGCCGGGCTGGAGCGCACCGTCATCGCGACGGTGGGCACCTCGCCGGCGGTCGCTCGGCACTGGACCATCCCGCTGGCGTTCTGCTTCATCGACGGCGGGCACGGCGAGGAACCGGCGCGCGCCGACTACGAGGGCTGGGCCCACCACGTCGCCGTCGGTGGGTATCTCGCCATCCACGACGTCTTCCCGGACCCGGCCGACGGGGGCCGCCCGCCGTACGAGCAGATCTTCCGGCCGGCGCTGGAGAGCGGCCGGTTCCGGTTGGAGTCGGCGACCGGCTCGCTGCGGGTGCTCCGGCGCGTCGACTGACGGTCTCCACCGACCCGACTCGTCGGGACGGCGTCGGCTGAGTTCCGCCGAGCGCTCCGGTCAGGTGGACAACAGCGTCGATTCGATGCGTCCGTCTCGGCCGAGGTCGAGGAGGCGGGCGCCGATCAAGCCATCGGCCGGGTAATCGTGGCGATCGCCGAGGTGCCGCATCGCCCGGTACGTCGACGGCCCGCCGAGCAGCTCGAGGTGTCCGGCGCGCAGATGGAACGCCTCGTGGAGGTGGCCGCTGATCACGGCCCGCACCCAGGGGCGCACGAGGAGACCGGCCAGGAGGTCCCCGCCGTTGCGCAGCTGGAAGATCTCGTTCGTGCTCGTGCCGACGGGAGGATGATGCAGGGCCAGGACCGTCGGACGGTCCGGCGCCTCGTCGAGTTCGGCGCACACGCCCTCCGGGTCGATCTCGCCGTGGATGGCGTCGGGGACGAAGGTGGGCGCGGCGAGCACCCGCCACGGCCCGAGGTCGAGTCGCCGGTTGGACCCGAACAGCTCCTGGAGCGTCCGGGGCAGGTCGTGGTTCCCGGGCGTGCACAGCACGGGCACCCCGAGGGTCCGGACGGTGTCGGCGAGCAGGGCCGCCGACCGGGGATCCTCGTCATCGAGGAGATCGCCCGTGAGCACGAGGGCGTCGACACCGTGGTCGCCGACGGCGCGCACGGCGGCCTCGAAACCTCGCCGGGCCATGGCAGCGCGCTCCGAGCCGTCCGAGGCCAGGTGCAGGTCGGTCAGCTGGGCGATCCGCGTCACGGGCCGAGTGTAGGAAGATGGGGCGGATGGCAGCCGCACCGCGACTCGCCAGCGTGGTCCTCGACACGACGGACGCCCGCACGCTCGCCGAGTTCTACCGAGCCTTGCTCCACTTCACCTATCGGGTGGGCGATGAGCCACCGCCACCCGGCGAGCCGGATCCCCGAGGGCAGGATTGGCTCGTGTTGGAGGCGCCGGGGCGGGTGATGCGGCTGGCCGTCCAGCAGGTTGGAGCAGCGCCGGCGCCGACGTGGCCGAGCAGCGAGGTTCCCCAACAGCTCCACCTCGATCTGTCGGTGCCGACGGCCGAGCTTCTCGCCGAGCAACGCGACCGCGTCGTCGAACTCGGCGGTCGGATCCTCCACGATCGATCCCACGACCAGGACGAGCCGCTGTACGTCTTCGCCGACCCGGCCGGGCATCCGTTCTGCATCTTCGTGGCGCCGGACGACTGATCGTCGCCGTCAGCACGGATGGGCTGCGCTCGACGGCCTGGACCACAGTGGGGGCATCGATGGAGCGAGACGCGCACACCGAGGGGGTCGTCATGAAGCTGGGAATCAACACCGGGTATTGGTCGTCGGGACCGCCGGCCGGGGTCGAGGCATCGATCGCCGCCGCCGAGCGTTTGGGGTTCGATTCGATGTGGACGGCGGAGGCGTACGGGTCAGACGCCCTCACCCCCCTCGCCTGGTGGGGCCCGCAGACCACCTCGATGCGGCTCGGGACGGCGATCATGCAGATGTCGGCGCGCACGCCCGCCGCCGCAGCGATGGCCGCCATCACGATGGACCATCTCTCGGGCGGACGGTTCATCCTCGGCCTCGGAGCGTCGGGCCCGCAGGTGGTGGAGGGGTGGTACGGGCAGGAGTATCCCCGTCCCCTCGCCCGGACCCGGGAGTACGTCGAGATCATCCGCCGGATCGTCGCCCGGGAGGAACCGGTGGAGTTCCACGGCGACTTCTACTCGATGCCGGTGGAGGGCGGGGCCGGTCTCGGCAAGGCGCTCAAGTCGACGGTGCACCCGCTGCGGACGCGGATCCCGATCATGATCGCGGCCGAGGGCCCGAAGAACGTGGCGCTCGCCGCCGAGATCGCCGACGGGTGGTTGCCGCTGTTCTTCTCACCTAAGAGCGATGCCTTCTACCGGGACGCCATCGCCGCCGGAACGGCGAAGCGCACCCACGAACCGGTGGACGGTGAGTTCGAGGTGATGGCGACGGTGCCGGTGGTGATCGGTGACGACACCGAGGGCTGCGCCGACTTCATCCGGCCGATGCTCGCCCTCTACATCGGAGGGATGGGCGCCAAGGGCCAGAACTTCCACAACGACGTCTTCGTCCGGATGGGGTGGGAGGCCGAGTGCGAGACGATCCAGGACCTCTACCTCGCCGGTGACAAGAAGGCTGCTATCGCCGCCGTGCCGACTTCGATGGTGGAAGACGTCGCCCTCGTCGGTCCGGCAGCCAAGATCGCCGAGGAACTGACGGTGTGGAAGCAGACCTGCCTCACCGGCCTGCTGGTGTCGGGCCCGCCGCCCGTGTTGGAGCAGATCGCCGAACTCGTGGGCTGAGTGGTACTCGTACTCGGGCGGCTCGAGGAGGTGGCCGGGAGCGGGGCTCAGCCGCGCGTCGGCGCCCCGCGAGTCGGTCGTTCGAGTTTCGTGGCAAGGACCCGGGCGAAACCGAATTCCGTGCCGTGGTCGGCGAGGAGCATGTCGTGAGTGACCGCCACCTCGTCGACCCACCACCCCGTCACGTGCGGCGTGATGAAGTCGTTGAACCGGAGCCAGTCCCGCCATCCGTCCTCCATCAGATCGGCGTGGTCGACGCCGACCTTTCCGGTCTTGGCCCAGTGCGTGCGCCACCAGTCCGGTGAGTGCCAGCAGCAGAAGTCCCATTCCCAGAAGGGTTCCAGCGTCGCGGGGATCTCCGCGCCGAGTTCGCGGGTGGTCCCCGGCACGACGATCCCGAGCTGGCGCTCGGGTTTCAGGAAGTCGAGCAGGTAGCCGAGGTACAGGTCGTCCGTCCCGAAGTACTGGTACGCGTCGAGGCTGACGATCGCATCGAAGAAGTCGGCCGCGAACGGCAGCGTGTGCGCCTCGGCATGGATCGGCGTCACGAGATCGGCCACACCGGCTTCGACGATTCGCTGCTGGTTCTCCGACGCCGGGATCCAGAGGTCGGTGGCCCAGGCCGACGCGCCGAATTCGCGAGCGAGGAAGATCGAGCTCATGGCTCGGCCGCAGCCGAGGTCGAGGACCTTCATGCCCGGCTCGATGGTCATGATCTCGGTCAGGGATTCGGTCAGCCAGAGGGCGTTCGGGCCCATTTGATTCGCCGTGACCCAGGCCGGGTCGTACCCGTTGGACCTCGTGTAGCGCTCGTGCTGGAGGGTCGGGGGAGTGTTCACGCTCGGTTCCTTCGGACGGCAGTTCCGGTGTGACCGGCAGTCTGGCATCGGGCGGTTCCCCAGCCGTCGAGCGGGGCAGCGGAGACCGTGATCCCTCCGCGGAGGGAGGCGCGCCGTGAACGAGTCAACCGTCATCGACAGCCGCGATACGGTCGCTTCGTCGAGGCCCACCTTCGTGATTTCCCCGGTCACGAGGCAGCGCATCGAGTCGTGCGGTCCGAGGTTTCGTCCGTCGGCGTCGAGGCGTTTCGCCCGGTACGCCTCATACTGGCAGGCTCGCCGACATCGACCTCCGCCGTCGATCCGAACCGGCAGGAATGGGCATCGCCACCGCGCCGCTCAACACGTTCGCGCCCGGCACCGAGGCCAGAGGCGTCGGCATGGCCCATGGTCGCTACGGCAGACGACCCGGCATGCTTCGCGCCGGTCCTGGATGAGAACGCCGGGTTCGTGCCGATGCCGATCTAGTGAACATCCAGATCCTCCGACCCTGACTTCCTCCAGGATCCGATCTCGATGTTCGCTGGACGAGTGCCACGTCGAGGCCGCCGCTTCCTCCCGAGGACGAAAGTATCGGAGCTAAGCAGCACCCACCTCACGTTCGCCACCGACGCGAGCGGCACGTTCTGCGGGCAGTGCGTCCTCGAAGCGCCTGCGCTGGACGGTGCCCAACATGGTTTATCAAGCGGGCCGACGTCGCTGTCGCGCCGCCGGTCTCGTGATCGACCGGCCGATTGTGCGGGGTCGACCGCGGCGTCGTCGAAGTGCCGCTCGCACGTCCCCACCGGCGCGCTGGCGGTGGGACCTGATCGGCCAAGCCGAAGCGGGCGAGCGTGTCACTGGACAGCGACGGAGCGACAGCGTCGTCCAGGTCGCGAAGCTCCAGTCGGCGCCGCGACGGCGACGACAGTGAGCGCTGTAGATGATTCCCGCCTTCGCCGGCACGCGCGAGGGCGGACGTCACGAGGTCGGTGTCGACAGCAGACGCGACCGCGGCGGGAAGGAGAGAATGGTACGAGGCTCGTACTTGCGGATGCGGAGCCAACTGAACACGATGCCGGAGCGCGAGATGACGACCATCACCAGGCACGACGATCCATCGACTCCCGGCCGAATCGTAGCCGGCCGCATCAGCAGGAGCGGGAGGTGGCAACGCTGCCTGCACGATGCCGACCGTCAGTGCGGCACGGCGGGGCGAGGTGGTCGTCAGCAGTTCGCCGAGCAGGGAACCTGCGCCAGTTCGATCTCTCGCTGGCGTGACGAGCGCCACGGTGGAGCACGGTGAGACCGAGCGGGGCCTCGCGCGAGGTAGAGCGAGGTCGGCGAATCGGACGGGACATCGAGGAGCCGATGGGTCCTCGGAATGATGTTCCGACCGCAGCGACGGTGGGGAGGATGAGCGCGATCGGCCATCACCGCAGCCTGAGTCGGCGGAGCCAGGAACGGCGGCAACGATGCCACCGTGGCGGTCCCAGCCGCCGGGACCGAGCAGCGCCATCGGTGCGCCGATGACGGTGGACGGGACGAGAAGGGAGAGTGTGATCATTCGTCGTTGTTCGTCCCGGCACGTGATGGCCAGGCATGGTCATGCGGCTTCAGGTAGCACGCGATGACGCCGATGGCCCGGCATCCGCCGCCACGCCGTTGGGCTCACGCCGTTGGTCCGCCGCTCGAGGGGGCCAACGTGGTCGTTGGGTGTTCGTCGGTTCGATGTCGGGTCGGGTGGTAGCCATGGGTCGATCGTGCGCTCACGGCCGATGGGGTGTCGTCGACCGCCGATTGCCTGGCGAGCCAGCCCGAACTCGACACGCGGCGCGGCCACCGGGCGGACGAGTCCGATATCAGTCCCGAGGCTGACGCCGCTGCCCGTCGAGGCACGTACGTTGAGCGGGTGAGGTTCGTTGATCGAATCGATGAGTGCCGCGGGATCCGGCGACGCGGGTCGGCGGATGTCAGCTTATGGAAGTTCTTTCGTGGTTCTTTGTGTCGCATCACGCGACGCAAGAGATCACCGGTAACCTGCACCTGGCATATGGTCTCGATATCGTCCTCGCCAAGCTTCGTCGCCAGCTCGATCGCAGGTCGTCGTCTGATATCACTCGTGGCGGTGTCCGTCCCGCGTCGCGGCCTTGCTCGTCACGACGCACGGTCCTGCGGGGTCGACGCCGCTCGCAGTGTCCGTCTTGGTGTACTCGGTCGCTGTCTGGGCGCCGATGCGGCGGTCGGTCCTCGGACTCGCGGTCGCCATCTCGACGCTCGCCGCGGTCTGGAATCTTCGGGCAGGTGACGGTGAGCTGACGTTCCTCGACGTGGCTTCACGACCACGCCAACGGCACGCCGTTCGCGCGGCGCGCAGGCGGATGGCGCTCGCTTGAGACGTGGCGACGCTGGCCTGCGAACGAGCCTGCCCGGGCCGCCAACGCGAGTCGGGCCGCCTGGAGCAGTCGAGGAACGACTTCGATCGCCTGCGAAGGGCCGACGTCGTCGCACACTCGATCTCGATCGATCGCAGTGCAAGGCGGCGTCGCTCGCCATTTCTTCGCGATGACCTCGAACAGAGCGAGCCGCATCACCGCGATCGCCGACACGTCGCGATCGACGCTCACCGAACTGCGCCGTCTGCCTGGCGTGTGCTGCGTGACGCCGATGGCGAGATCGTCAACTCCCCAGCACCCACACCTGCGCACCTTCCCCAGTTGGTCGATTGGCTATGCAGATCGCCTGGCATGCCGGTCACCCTGCGCGCCACGGGCTGTCCGTCGACCGAGCATCTCGCGGTCGAGATGTCTGCCTATCGGGTCATCCAGGAGTCGCTGACGAACGTCCTCAAACACGCCGGCGACGTCCGACACGTCGGTGTCGACGTCACATCGGCCTGATCGCCTCGACCTGCGCATCGAGGACGACGGATCCGACGCCACTGCAACAGCAGCGAGGAGCGGCAACGGATTGATCGGCATGCACGAACGAGTCGGCGTCTGGGGCGGCACGATCACCGCTGACCGACGACGCGCCGAGGGCGGCTCGTCAACACGGCCAGCATCCCGTTGGACGGCGCACGATCCGCGTGGTCGTCGCCGATGACCAGACCCTCGTACGGCGCGGATTCGCAGCGATCCTCGACAGCATCGCCGACATCGACGTGGTCGGCGAAGCCAGCAACGGCGTCGACGCCCTCGAACTTGTCCGCCGGACACGTCCCGACGTGGTTGATGGAGAACTGGATGCTGCAGATGGACGGCCTCGACGCCACCAGACGATCATCGACGATCCGGAACTTCCGATACCCGAATCCTGATCCTCACGACCTTCGACCTCGACGAGCACTTCCGACAAGGCGCTGATCGCCGGCGGCGAGCGGATTCCTTCCTGGAAGACACCGAACCCGACGAACTCATACAGTAGTCCGCACCGTCGCCCGCGGCGACGCCCTCTCGCCCCCGCGATCACCCGACGACTGATCGAGGAGTACGCAGCGCCCGCCTGACCGTGACCGCCACCACCGCCCTCGACCAACTCACAACACTGGCCGCGAGCGCGAAGTCCTCGAGCACGCTGCGCGATACTCCAATGGCGAGATCGCCGCCAACCTCTACGCCGCGGCCGTGCCACCATCAAAACCCACGTTGCACACCTGTTGATGAAACTCCACGCCCGCGATCGAACCCAACTCGTGGTCGTCGCCTACGAGACCGGCCTCGTCCGAGCGGCCACCTGAGATCCGGGTCGCACGTGGGCCCGAGAGGTCCCGGGGCTCCTTGACTCACAGCCGAGCTGGACTCGACCGTGGGCCAAGCACGCCAAGCTCGGCCCGGATCGGGTCGGGAACTGGCACGGCACCACCACCGGCCAGGTCGTGCTCGGGGCCGTGGCGCCCACGTCGAACACCCCCGCAGCCGCACCGTTGCCGAGGTGCAGTTCGCGCATGTGGATATCGCCCGCGCTGCAGGATCTGCTGCGCCAGGTCGTGGTCGGAGTTGATGCTGGCCGGTGTCGCCACTCGCCGTCACGAGGCCGTGGCCGCTCCGGTCGGCAAGGTTGGCAGCACAGCGATGCCGAAGTCCGCGGTGTCGTTCGTCGCCACGGTGGAACACCGTGGCGGGTCAAGCGACCTCCTCCTTGACCTTGTGGCCAGCGGGTTGCGCTACGAACTCGACATCTCGCAGCGGTTGACGGCTCCAAGGCGTTGTGTTCTGCGGTCGCCCGGGTGTCGGCGACTGCGCCCCGGTCCAGCGCTGCACCCTGCACAAGTGACGCAACGTCACCGGCTACCTCTCCGTCGACCAGCGCGACACGACAAGCGCCGGCGATCGCGCTCGCGCAACCCGAGCGGGATCATCCCGCCGCTGCCGCGCCGCCGCGCGAAGGTTTGATGAGATGTTCACCGTCGCCTCCGCTCGGGGCGTCGCCTGAACATCCAGATCCTCCGACTCTGACTTCCCTCCGCGGAGGGATCCCGATCCTCGACGGCTCGCCGGACGATCGCCACGTCGAGGTCGGCCCGGTTCCCTCGATCAGGTGTTCTGCGCGCCCAGCACACGGCGGCCGTTGCCGGCGTTCGACGCGAGCGGGGCGGTGCGGAAAGATGAATTCTGTCCGCGCAGCTCCTGACGGCAAGAGAGAAGGTTGATGACCCATGGGTGTACACGAAGGACGGTTCACCGCTGAGGTCGAGGGCGACTTCGTCGTGTTCCTGATCGGGATGCGCTTCAACAAACCGTGGAAGGTCCGGAAGTGGTGGCCAGTGGCAACGGCGATGCCCAGGATGTTGCGGGTGATCGACGAACACCCGGAGCTCGGCTGCCTCGGGTACCAGCAGTGGATCGGGCGGACGACGATCCTGGTCCAGTACTGGCGGAGCTTCGAGGACCTCGACCGCTTCGCGCGCGATTCGGACCTGCCGCACTTGGAGCCGTGGCGACAGTTCAACAGAGCGGTTCGTGACTCGGGCGATGTCGGGATCTGGCACGAGACCTTCAAAGTGCGAGCGGGGGAGTACGAAGCTGTGTACGGCAACATGCCTGTGTTCGGACTCGCCGCTGCGGCCGGCCATGCGCCGGTCGGGCGCCTCAAGAACACTGCGGCAGCCCGCATCGGTGCGAGCGACGCAGATGAGCCAGTCGTCGATCCCTACTGAGCGATCCGGTTCAGGCACAGCGCCTGCCTCCCAAGTGCCGTTGAGGGCACGCAGATCAACAGGTCGACGCAGTCGACCGGCCCACTCAGGTACGGCACGTACGCAAGCGGCTGCTCGATCGAGAACGCGCTGAGCCGACGCGCTCCCTCAGGCGATGGCAACAGTGCGTTGGAGCGCAGTGTTGATGGTCCGGGCGTCGACTGCTCGGCGATGAGGATCGTCGTCGATGCCGATGTCGCCGTTGATGCGCCCGGTGAGCGAGGGCGCCGTCAACGGTGTCGGCGTGTCGAAGACGTCGTTGAGCCACATCGTTCGCTCACTTCCCCAGTACCGGACCATCGTCACCACGTCCGGACCCAGGTCGGCGACATCGATGACACGGCCTTCGCACGTTGCCATGCCGGCCCAACTGAGATGGACTCCGTCGTAGTCGCGAGCGACACGAGCCCAGTCGGGCATCGACACCTCGACGCCCGTTCGCGCCGCGGCTCCACCCGTGCAACGTTCAACCTCGGCGGCGACGGTTACATCTTGATTCGGGCCAGGAAGCTCCCGACCGCTGTGTGAGCGTTCAGATCGGGACGGGTACTCGGCGACGAGGCGGGCCCAATCGGCGGGACGGTGGATCTCAACGATGCGGGCGTCGGACCGGACCGGTACGCGCCAGCGCGAGATCGGCCCAGGGAACATCTCCCACACGTCGATGAGGTCGTCATGGACCTCGCTCCGTGGGCTCGAAACCGTTCTCACCGAGTTCCACGTGAACTCTCCACAGCAGTAGATGCCTCGGCGCCCGGCGAAGATTGGGGCGGCGTGGTCGGCATCGCCAGCAGCAAACCACCACTCCTGGTCGTCGAACGGAACGGAGCCGTCCAACTCGGCACCGAACCGTGACACCACTGCCTCGGCGATCTCGGTTCGCATCGAAGCTGACTCGAACGCTGCGATGACATCGCGGGTTGGATCGGATCGCCAGGGACCAGCGATCCGATCTGCGGCAGAGACCAGGTGCTGCGCAAGTACGCCGAACGGCATCGTCGCGACGGCGTCCACTGCTGCGCTCACGGCCGCCGGCTGGGTCGCGATCGGCCCGTCGGACCAGCTCACGTCGCGGTGATGCGCCCTCTCGAGCGACTCCAGCAATGCCACACCGGCCGGCGAACGCCCCAACTCGAACGCAAGCCCGCTGTGTGACATCTCATCAGCCTCGCGCGTGCAAGCACACCCGAACCCACGCATTCGCGCGCCGACTCGCCGACCCCAACCCGCTCTTGATCGGCACGTCCTGTTCGGGTCGACCCGAGCGATATCAGCTGGCTTCGACGACGGCGCCGTAGCGTTGCTGTGCGGCCCGTCCTGAGGTGCCGAGCAGTTCGCCGATGCGCTGCCACGAGACGTGCTTCGCTCGGGCTGCGATGACGGCGTCGACGATCTGTCGTTCGCTACGGGCCCGGGCGAGCGCTGCCCGTTCGAGGAGCCCGACGACGGTCGCCCGATATCAGCCACCAGCCATGACGGCCATGCGAATACGCTCATCTCCATGCTTGCGCTCTCGACGGCCACCACAACGTGGCTCCTGAGCGTCCTGGCCGCGTTGCTCGGCTCAGTCGCCACCTACCTGCTCAGCCGATCAGGCGACCGACGACGCCTGGCAGCGGAGGACCAACGCCGTTGGCTCAATGATCGGCGAACGCTCTACTCCCGGTACCTCGGCTTGGTTGAGGGCCTCGAACGAGATGCTGACTCGATTGCATGCTTCCTCCCTCATGATGACGATGCTCCACCAATGACCGCCGAGGACGAGCGTCTTGTACGGGAGATGTCGCACGATTGGATTGAAAGATGGGACACGGAACTTCAGCCCATGCTGAGCGAGATGGAACTGCTTGCGACGCCGGACGTTGCCGACCTTGCCGTCCGGGCGGCGCACGGAATTCTCGCCGCAGTTCCTCAATCTCAGTATCTCGGACCGGAGCAGAGCAAGGTGACGCCCAACGCCTACAGCGACCACTGGCCCACCCAGCAGATGGCGAAAGGCTTGCGTGAGCTACTGCGGAACGCGATGCGCGTCGAACTCGGTCTCGAGCTTGTCTCGAGCCAAACGCCCAGTGATCGCGATTGGCCCTGGCTTCCTGAGCAGCCTTCGTTCGAGGACCATCGCAAGCGAATGGGCCCCTACCTATGGCCGCACGTCCACGGCGAGACTGACGAGGGTGACCGCCCAGTCGATTGAGTTGGGATCTGCATCCCGGCTGGCGACCCACGCATGTCATCGCCGGCCGGACGCCGAGCAGACCGCCCATTGCGGCACGACTCGCGCTCGCTACTTCGATGCGGGGTCCCCCGCTATCACTGGGGTCTGCGGCGTGGGGTGCTCTGTCGTTGAGGACGAGGTCGGTACGAGGCGCCACGACCTGCCCGCAGCGGCACGACGCCCGAAGCGACGAGCGAAGGTCGACTTGCCTGCTGCACTGTGCCCGTCCACTGTGATCACGCCGGTGGTCCGCTTCCCGCCCTGCAGCCAGCTTTCGATCTGGTCGATCGCTTCGCGTGTGTGCACCCTCCCGCTCCTCCCGAGCGCCGCCCAGAACGAGCGCACTCGATGAGATCGAAGCTGCTCGCTATCGGCGCGATGGCGAAGCGCTACTGCTGACGGAACCCACTCGATAGTGCGATCACGGACGGTGGCTGCCGGCGATCTCCGCCGCATCGCTCCGCCGGCCGGATAACGCGCTGGCCAAGGCCCCCGTCCTCGCCTACGTTCAGTCGATGGCTCGCTGAGGAACCAAGCCCACGTCGATCATCACCAAGGAGTTCCTCATGCCCGCGCCTGTCATCGTGCTCACCGGCCCGCCCGGGGTCGGCAAGACAACCGTCGCATCGCTGATCGCAGCGTCCTTCTCGCAGTCGGCTGTCGTCGAAGGCGACTGCTTCCATCGCTTCCTCCACAACGGGAAGATCCAACCGTGGCTGCCCGAGTCCCGCGCTCAGAATACGACGATCACCTCTGTCACGGTCGAAGCGGCTGCCGGCTATGCACGCGGCGGTTGGACGACGGTTCTGGAGGGAATCCTCGGCCCGTGGTTCCTCCCCACCATCCGAGACGGCACCAACGGTTTGACCCTTCATTATTTTGTGCTGAAGGCGCCGCTCGAGACGTGCGTTTCTATGCCGGGTTTGCACGCAACCCGGTGCCTCCCCAGACGTCGTCGCGAAGATGCACCGCGAGTTCGCGCAAGCTCCGGTCGAAGCCCGGCACGTGGTGGACGCCACTCGAGACCCCAAGGCAGTCGCCGCGATCATCACACGCCGCCTTCAACGAGCGGAGGGTGTGATCGAGGCGTAGCGACGTGTCTCGGAGTTGCACTCCAGTTCTCCCATCTCGCCCGTTCGATATCGGCACGTCAGCCTGCGTTCAGGTGCTCGGGAATGCGCGTGGTTCGGCTGCTGCCCTGGGCCGCCAGGGCGTAGGCGTGTGAGGTGTACATGTCCTTGTCACGGTCGTAGTCGAAGCGTCGAATGAGGCCGAGCGATTCGATGGTCCGATCTGGTGACGGAGGTGCTCGTTGGTGATGATCACGGGTTGCTGAGCGCCCAGTCATCTCGAAGCCAGTCGAGCACCGTCCTCGAGCAGCCTGCGTTCGAACCCGAGCTCCCACGTCGAGGGCCGCACCCAGAACGCCACCGTCGCGTCGATGAGCGAGAGGTCGGTGCTGTCAGGCGTGACGTCACCTCCGCGCTTCTGGCATGCGGTCATCGTTCGGGAGCAGGTAGATGCAGCCGAGCGCCTCGGACTCGTCGGCGTTCATGACGGTGTAGGTGTACCGCGATCCGTTGCGGTGAGCCTCGTCCATCTTTTGCAGATCGACGAGGTTGTCGTCGATCGAGAAGTCGACCGGCGGGTACGGCGGGTCCTGTTCCCAGTGGTACAGGAACTCGCGGCTCGCCATCACGGCCTCATGATCGAGCACGACGTCGGCCGGCACCAGCGGCCGAACGATGAAGCCGTCGCCCGAGAATCCCGCATGCGGTTCGATCCCTCGATCGGAGAAGCTCACGTGCGGCATTCTCACAGCACCTGCGGTCGCTTCCAGCGGGCCGCTTTCCGTCGTTGCGTCTCCAGGGTGTCGCATCAGCTCGCAAGCGCTCGGTACGGCGCCGCAGCAACCCCGGACCTTCCGTGTGTCGAGTCGTCCCGTTCGGGAGCGCTCCATCGAGACGCACTCTGCCCGCAGAACGTGCCGCGTCCGTGGCGGCCAGCGGATGGGTTCTGCTCGGCTCCCATGCTCCCGTTCCCTCCGCGGAGGGCGGCCCGTTGGTGGGCTCCGTCTGCATCGCGGGAACTCTGCGACACCCGTGTTGCATCGTGGTCCTGGGGATCGATGAGCGGAGGAGTAGCCTGTGAGCACGATGATCGAGGACCGGCCGAATGCGAAGGTGATCGGATCGACGCTCAACGACGACGACAATTATGCTCGACGTTTCCGGACGGTCGGCGGATCGGATCGAGGCGGAACTCGTGGGGTTCGCCTCCGAGTCCCGGGCGTTGTACCGAAGTCGCTGCGGCTGTTGGTGGAGTTCTTTACCGCCAGCTGTGGGGGTCGTGACGTGTCGGTTTGGCGATGCAGTGGTTGTCGATGAAGTGTGGGTTGTCGTTGTCGGTACGGCGGGGAGCGCCTGCGGGTCGGGTAATGCTCGAGTCGCTGCCGGAGCTTCCGCGGCGGTTCGCGGCGGGGCGGATCTCGTACTCGAAGGTCTGGCCGTTGCCTGTGGCGACACCGGCGTCCGACGAACAGCAGTGGGCGGATCTGGCCGAGAACGCACGGCGGCGCAGCTGGATCGGTTGGTGTGGGCGAAGCGCCGGGTGAGCCGTCAGGAGGTGTGCGACCAGAACGCCATCCGAGGGGCGGGTTGGACGACGAACGCGGACGGGTCGGTCACGCTGACGCTGACGTTGCCGGCCGACGAGGCGATAGCGGTCAAAGCGGTGGTGGAGGCGGCGATCTCGCCGGACAAGGGTCGGCCGCGGACACAGTCACGGGCCGATGCGGTCGTCGGGTTGCTCACGGGCGGGAGGACGCCGGCGGGGGAGGTGTTGTTCACGTGGACGGCAACGGTGCGCACTCGGAATCGGGCACGGCCCTGCACCCTGGCCTGGCAGAGATGTTCAGTTGCGATCATCCGGTGACCACGGTGGAGCATTCGCCCGACGGTCCACGCGTGTCGCGCCGTGATCCCGCTCCCTCCAAGGCGCAGCGACGGTTGTTGGGATCCGGCACCGCACGTGCCAGTTCCCGGGTTGCCACCACGCCGGTGACTTCGACGCTCATCACGTGGTGGAGCGGCGTCGAGGCGGCCCCACTCGGCTGTGGAACCTGGCCCGGTTGTGCCGGTTCCATCACCGGATGATCCACCTGTGGGGATTGGTGGTGACGCTGCATCCGGATCGTCGCCGACCGTTGCGGCCGGACGGAACCTGCGGATCGGGAGCTGGACCCGCAACGATGCCGGGTCGAGCTCGAGGCCGTGGAGGACCCTGACTGGATCGGAGGGCTGTGGGACGGCAGCCGGCTCCACATCGACGACTGCCTGGCGGGGTTCGTGCCCGACTGACCTACCCGGCTCTGGCCCGACTCGCCCGGCCGGTGTCGACCTTGACCGTCGGCGCGGCGAGATCGTTGTTGCCGACTACGAACGTGGCGTTCGGGACTCTGGGGTCCGCAAGAGCGTCGTACCAGTCCATGGCGCTGCTCGAACGGTGGATCGCTCGTGCCGCCGCCCACGTGTACTCCGTGGCCCCGTCGGGATCGTCGGGGCGCTCGGCGAGCAGACGGGCCAGGCGACCCTGCTCGACGCGATGGCGGCCGTCGAGGCACACCACCACGTCCCAGTACTCCCAGTTCGGGGCGTTGGATGAAGATGCCGTCGACGACCAACACCTGGACCGTGCGTCCGACGATCGATCCGGTCGGAGCAGGTCGGTCGCCGTCGAGCTCGAACCAGCCTGTCCGATACTCCCGGCCCTCACCTGCGCGGAACGGCTCGAGGAGTTTCGATCGCATCGCCTCGAGGTCGTGGGAATCGAGGTAGAAGCCCGCCGGCGAATGCCGGCCGCGAGCCCATCGCTCGGCCCGCGGCCGGTGGAAGGAGTCGATCGAGGCGCGAACGGTGGCGACTTGTCCGCGTAGTCGCAACGCGAGTTCGTCGGCGAACGTCGACTTGCCGGCCCCGTCGATGCCGTCGATTCCGACGAGGAGGATCTGGGACGTCGCCTGACGGCGGACCACCTCGTCGACGACGCAGATCGAGGATGATCGAGCGTTTCGTCGAGATCGGATTGGGCGTCGCTGCGCCGCTCGGCATCGCCGCGTTCGCCAGCCACCGACCGGGGCGTGCCCGCGCTCCCTCCGCGGAGGGACCGCCGGCGTCGTTCACTCGGGGGTCGCCGGACGGTGGAGGACGAACAGCCCACTCAGCCGGGGCTGACCGGCGGCGCGCCGGTCGGCGTCGTCGGCGAGGTACTCGTCGAGGATCGCCTGGATCCGGTCGACCATCGCCGATCGATTCGAGTCGTCGAGGTGGAGCACGAACCGTGACGACGACTCGACCGAACGTGGCCTGGCCTCGGTCAACTCGGCCTGGGAACGCGTCGAGCATCGCGAGTGAGGTGTCGGCGTGCTCGGCGCCGAGGTCGAGGGTCCACGAGAGACCGGTCGAGCGGATGAAGCCCGAGCGCCCCGGTCGCAGTCCGCCGAGGCTTCGGCTCGTTCGAGGAACCCCGACCTGAGCAGCAGTTGAGCGTGGTAGTGGAGCGTCGACGGGTCGCACCCGAGGCGGGCGGCGAGCTCCTGGTTGGTCAACTCCTCGTGGAGGCACAAGGCGCAGGATCCGGCAACCGGATCAAGCTCAAGCAGGGTTTCTGGCCCTGCGCTGCCGTCGCTGGGTCCGATCGCGCAGGTCACGACCGAACGGTAGTCGCTGACCACTGCCGGGCCACGACCCTTCATTTGACGAAGTTCCAATCAGGG
This sequence comes from Ilumatobacteraceae bacterium, assembly GCA_041394645.1. GTDB lineage: Bacteria > Actinomycetota > Acidimicrobiia > Acidimicrobiales > Ilumatobacteraceae > JAWKHV01. The sequence goes on from JAWKHV010000005.1 coordinate 119,346, forward strand.
TACGATGGCCGAGTGATTGGAAGAACATCCAACCATGGCGGGGGACTGGGGACCTCGGTTTCGTCGTCTCGCCCTGTCGGCCGGCGCTTCCAACCTTGCCGATGGGGTGTTCAAGTTGGCGCTGCCGCTCGCCGCGATCACCTTCACGCGCTCGCCCGCAGCGATTGCTGGGCTCGAGCTGGCCCGGAGCCTGCCGTGGCTGTTGCTCGCCCTTCCCGTCGGCGCACTCGCCAATCGGCTCGACCGCCGGCGCACGATGATCGCCGCCAACGGGGCTCGGACCCTGCTCGGCGCGGCCCTGGCATGGACCCTGCAGTCCGGGCACGGAAGCGTCGCGCTGCTGTTCGTCGTCGCCGCCGGGACCGGGGTGGCCGAGGTGTTCTACGACACGTCCAGCCAATCGATCCTGCCGAGCGTGGTCGATCGCGCTCGGCTCGGTCGGGCCAACGGACGCCTCGGGGCGATCGAGCTCGGAACCCAGCAATTCGCCGGTCCGCCGTTGGCCGGACTCCTGGTCGGTCTTGCCGTCGCGGCGGCGTTCTGGACCACGGCGTCGCTGTGGGTGCTGGCCATCGCAGCACTCTGGTCGCTTCGAGGCAGCTTTCGCCCGGAGCGCCAGGATGCGGCCCGCTCGCTGCGCGCCGAGGTCGGCGAGGGGGTTCGCTTCCTGCTCGGTCGCCCGGTGCTGCGCACGATGGCGGCGATGGTCGGTGTCGCCAACCTGACCTCGGCGGCGTCGGGCACCGTGTTGGTGCTCTACGCCGTGGGCGACGATTCGGTCCTCCGTCTCGACCAAGCGCAGTTCGGCGCGCTGATCCTGTGTGCGGCGACGGGAAGCATCGCCGCCACGTTCGTCCACGAGCACGTCGAAGCTCGGCTCGGCCGGGCCCGCTCGCTCACCCTCAGCGTGTTCGGCATGGTCCTGTTCGCCGGGGCGCCCGCCGTGACGAGCAGCGTCTGGGTCATCGCGGCCACGATGTTCGTCGGCGGCGCGCTCCTGATGGCGTGGAACATCATCACCGTCTCGTTCCGTCAGGCGATCACGCCCGACCATCTGCTGGGTCGCCTCAACTCGGTGTACCGGCTCCTGGCGTGGGGGACGATGCCGATCGGCGCGGCGATCGGTGGAGTCGTGGCCTCCGCGTTCGGTCTTCGCGCCGTGTTCGCATCGATGGGCGTACTCGCCGCGACGCTGTTCGTGCCGAACCGCTCGATCACCGACGCCGCGCTCGACCGGGCGGAACAGGACGCCCTGAGTGCTGCTCCGGCGGTGAGCCCAGCGAATCGGTGACGTTCCGGCGGTCAAGCCAGCAAGTCGGTGACGATGCGTTCCCACAGCTCGGTGGTCAGCCGGAGGCTCTCGACGTCGACCCGTTCGTTGTGGCCGTGGAAGCGCAGGCTGAACTCGCCGGGATCGACGACGGGGGAGAACAGCCCGGCGCCGTAGCTGACCGCACCGAGCTCCCGGAAGATCCGCGAGTCGGTGAATCCCACCGTGAACTGGGGATTGAGGCGGGCGCCGGGGAACGGCACCTCCACCGCTCGCTGCAGGGCGTCCCACAGCGGCGTGTCCATCCGGCTGATCGACGAGGCGTCGTCCATGACCACCTCCACGTCCACCTGCTCGAACAACTCCTCCCCAACGCGGCGCGCAGATGGGCGGTGACCTCCTCGGTGGAGTCGCCCGGCATCGTGCGGATGTCGACGTCGAGCTCGACCGCATCGGGGATCACGTTGGTCTTGGGTCGTTCGCCGGTCTGGGCGACGTTGGGCGAGAACGTGGTGTGGGTGCAGGCGTGCAGGAAGCCCTTGCCCTTGTCCTTCGGGAGGGCGTCGAGCACCTCGTCGATCCGGGACTCGTCGAGCAACAGCGCCTGGACCTCCTCCGGGATGCCGAGCGAGGCGACCTGCCCGCGCCACAGCTCGTGGAACCGGGGCGGGGGCCGATAGTCGGCGAGGCGGGTCACGATCTTGGCTGCGGTGACCAGCGCGTTGTCGGCGCCGAACGGCATCGATCCGTGGCCCGGGGTCCCGGTGATCCGCAGTCGCCGCCAGGCGACGCCCTTCTCGCCGACCGAGACGCTGATCGTGCGGTTCTGTTCCGGCCCGGAGTGGAGGCCGCCCGATTCGGTCAAGAGGTAGGAGCAGCGGATCGCATCGGGGTGATGATCGGCGACCCATCGGGCGCCGTACTTGCTGCCCGCCTCCTCGTCCGCCACGGCGAAATAGAGCAGGTCGCCCGTCGGCCGAAAGCCGCGATCCGCGAGCGATCGGAAGACGACCGCCATCGAGGACGTCAGGTTCAGCATGTCGACCGCGCCGCGTCCCCAGACCTCGTCGTGGCCGTCGGCGCTGCGGATGATCTCGCCGCCGAAGGGGTCCTCCCGCCAGCCGGCCGGGTTGACCGGGACGACGTCGGTGTGGCCCATCAGACACAGCGACGGAGCGGTCGGGTCGGTGCCGGGGATGCGGGCCACGAACGACTGCCGCTCCGGGGTGGGTCCGAACCGCTCGATCTCGACGCCGGGTCGCTGGACGTAGGCCTGGAGCACATCGGCGTTGCGGGTCTCGTTGCCGGAGTCGCCGTGCCCGTCGTTGACGCACTGGTTCCGGATGAGGGTCTGCAGCAGTTCGACGGTGTCGCCGGTCAGATCGCGGGCCATGCGCCAGTCTCTCGCAGCGGGCGACGTCCCGGGAGCACTGGCCGCGATCAGCCGCCCATCATCGATGCCAGCTCGTCGATGCCTCGGCACGACCATTCCCAGTCCTGGGCTGCGGCCGCATCGGGAGCGGGTGCTCCGCCGTACTCGAACGGCCGATCGACATGGGCCGTGAGCATCCCGCATGCCCGGGCCGCGGCGAGATCGACGTGGTGGGCGGCCACGAGACACAGTTCGCCCGGAGCGATGCCGAGGACCTCGGCGGTGCGCAGATACGCACGCGGGTCGGGCTTGTAGGCCTCGCTCACTTCCGCCCCCAGAACCGCATCCCAGTGCAGACCGGAGCGCCGGGAGAGGGCGACCATCATCGCGATCGCTGCTATCGACAAGGTGACGGCCGGAGCCAGGCTCGCAGCCGTGCGATCCCAGCGGCCGCGTCGGGCCAGGCATCGAGGCGGTGCCATGCCCGGTTCAGGTCATCGATGGCCGACGGCGCGATCGTCGTCTGATCGATGGCGTATGCGTCGAGCGTGCCATCGAGCATCTCGCGGTGCAGGATGTCGAGCGTCACGAACGCGCGGCCGGATCGGCCATAGGCGCCCATGACGTCCAGGTAGCGCCGGCGCCACGCATCGGCGAATTCGTCCGCTTTCACGTCCGGCCGGTCGATGTCCGACAGGAACCGGCACACGTCGCGGATCACCCCACTGCGCCAGTCGACCACGGTCCCGAACACGTCGAACCCGAACGCTTTCGGCAAAGATTGGGTCATGCGTCAATCTCCCACATCGACGTTGGGGCGAAGGCGTCGACGATCGGTGAGGTCGCTGGACGGCAAGCCGGGGTCAGCCTCGCGGCGGAACGCGGGAGGAAGATCCGCGACGCCGGGTTCGCGGCCGTGATGCTGTCGGCCGCGAGGATCACCGCCGCTGCGGTGTACGCGGTGACCTCATCGGACGGGAAGCTGATGCCGTCGGGATGCACGAGGCCGGTGAGATAGGACCCGTCCGCGCTGCGGTGCGGTCGGGTCCAACGCAGGAGATCGATCGCGGTCAGGTCGCCCGCCGCGGCGTGGGCCATGGAACACTCGGCGGTCTCGGCCGCGGTGACCCACGGCTCGTCGCTCACACATCGGATGCCGAGCCTGTCCATCGCGAACGTGTCCCACATCGAGGAGAGGCGCAGACGTGCCGCCTCGCCCGTCAGCACGTTGGTGAGGACGGGGTAGTACCAGTCCATCGCCCAGCGGGTCTTGGGCTCGAACGCGTCGGGACAGTTCCGGATGGCGTCGGCGAGATGGTCGGCTGCGCTACGCCACCCGATCCGGTCCTCGCCGAGCATGTCGGCCAGCAGGAGCCCGCATTCGAGCGCGTGGTGGATCGAGGACGACCCGGTCAGCAGGGCGTAGTCCCACGGGCGAGAGTCGACCTCGCGGGCCCAGAGGATCGCTCCGGTCGGCAACTGCATCGACACGACCCAGTCGAGGGCGCGAGCGACGGTCGGCCAGAGATGGTCGACGAAGCCGCGGTCCCAGGTGCACAACCAGTGGTGCCACACCCCGCACGCACATAGGACACACGTTGGTGTCGAGCTTGAGCGTCCTCGACCGACCCATCGGATCGGTAGTAGTTGAACCACGAGCCGTCCTCGCGCTGGATCTCCGCCATCCACTCGTAGGCCCGCTCGGCCTCACGGTGCATCCCGGCGACGTCGAGGGCCATCGCCGTCTCGACGTGGTTCCACGGATCGCAGTGACCGCCGTCGTTCCACGGGATCATGCCGTTCGGCAACTGCAGCCGAGCGACGGACTCCGCGGTGGCGTGGAGTTCGTCCGCGCCGAGGACTCCGTCGAGGTCGGGGAGCCGGCTCATGACCGACCGGGCTTGCGGGCATACACGATCGCGCTCTTTCCCAACACCGGCGACAGCACCTTCTCCGCGACCCGCGTCGAGCGAGGTCCCTCGACGATGTCCCATTCGAGGAACCGGCGGTACTTGCTCACGAGGGCATGGTCGTCGTTGCGTGGACCCACGGCGCACTTGAGCCACCAGTAGGGCGAGTGCAGGGCATGGGCGTGGTGAGATCCGTACACCTCGGAGCCCGGCAGAACGCAGCTTCGCCTTCAACTCGGTGAGCGTGTAGATCCGCACGTGGCCGCCGATGGACTTGGGGGCGTGGTACTCGTCGGACAGCATCCAGTTGATCTTCTCCGGCCACCATGTCGGCACCGTGACGCCGAGCGCACCGCCCGGCTTCAGGACCCGCGCCAGTTCGGCGATGGCGGACACGTCGTCCTGGATGTGCTCGAGCACCTCGCTCGTCACGACCCGATCGAAACGCTCCGAGGCGAACGGCAACTTGGTGGCGTCGCCTCGGAGCCCGGCGACGTAGCGCTCGACGGGGATCTCACCCGCTTCGACCATGGCGGCGAACGTGTCGCGGGTGCCGACGACTTCCTCGGCCGCATAGTCGAGGACCACGACGCGGGCGCCCAGTCGCGCCGCTTCGAAGGCGTGCCGGCCGAACCCCGCTCCGGCGTCGAGGAAGAGCTCCCCGGGCCGGAGCCCGAGGCGCTCGTAACGAACGGTCAGCACCTCAGCCCAACCGCCCGTTCTTGCGCAGCTTCTCGATGTTCTCGGGCATGGCGAGGACCTCGCGGTACTGGTCCACGGTGAGCTGGGCGCAGTGCTTCCAACTCCAGCGCTCCACCACCCGCTGTCGACCGGCCGCGCCGATGCGGGCCCGCAACTCGGGGTCGGCGAGCCCGCGACGGATCGCCGTGGCGAGCGCCGGCGTCCTCGGCGGGGCACTGCAGGACCGTCTCACCGTCGGCGCCGGTGACCTCGGGCAGGGCCCCACCGTCGGTAGCGACGAGGCAGGTCGAGGTGCACATCGCCTCGATCGCGGGAAGGCTGAACCCCTCGTACAGGCTCGGAACGACGGCCAGGTCCGACTCCGCGTACAACTCGACGATCCGTTCGTCGGACACACCGGACACGAAATGGATGTGGGGCCGGAGCCCGAGCTTGTCGATCAGATCGGCCGAGTGCCCGTCGCGGGGCTTGCCGATGATCGTCAGCGTGACGTCGTACTCGGTGCGGAGCTTGGCCATGGCCTCGAGCAGGTACGAGAGGCCCTTGAGCGCCACGTCGGCCGAGGCGGTGGTGATCAACCGGTACGGGACCCGGGCGACCTCCGGCATCGGGCGGAACAGGTCCGGATCGACCCCGACCGGGACCAGCCGCATCCGATCGAACGAGACGCCCATGTCGTCGTGGATGTCCTGGATCGAGTTCTCGCTCACGACGACGATGCGCGGCATCCGGCTGGCGACCCGGCCTTGCATCTTGACGAACGAGTACCAGCGGCCGACCGAGATCCGCTTGCGCCAGTTCGGCGCGTGCGCCATCTCCAGCTCGCGGTCCTTGGTGATCGGGTGGTGGAGGGTGACGATCGTCGGCAGGAGCTCTCGATCTGGAGCATCCCGTACCCGAGGCACTGGTTGTCATGGACGAGGTCGAAGTCGCCGAGGCGCGCCTTCATCGCCTTGTGGGCCCGAACGCTGAACGCCAACGGCTCGGAGAACGTGCCGGCGGAGAACTGGAGGATCTCCACGATGTCGGCCCACGACTTGATCTCCCAGTAGGCGGGGAATCGGCCGGGATACTGGTCGTTGAAGATGTCCAGGCTGCGCAGCTTGTGCAGCTCGATCCGCTCGTCGAGGACCGGGTACGGCTGTCCCGAGAACACCTCGACGTGATGGCCGAGGTCGGCCAAGGCCTTGGTCAGGTGGCGGGTGTAGACGCCCTGGCCTCCCACGTGAGGCTTGCCTCGATAGGTGAAGTAGGCCAGGCGGAGCGGGGCGTCCGGGTCGAGCACTGAACGCATAGAGGCAGGAGGCTACCGACCTCACCTACCAATGGGTAACTTCGACGCGATCAGTGCCACGTCCAGGTCATCGTGTGGCGTACCGGGAGCCCGGGCTCGGCCATGACCGGCGCCAGGTTGAACCCGTCCGGCGGACCGGACTGTGGCTCGACGCAGGTGGCGCGATCCTGCTCGTCGTAGACGACCCAGTGGGTGCAGTCCGAGTCCACCGCGAGCGACAAGCCCTCCCAGTGCAGCCGGACCGGCGTCTCGACCCCCACGAAACAGTCGTCCCACGGTCCCTCGGGCACCGCCACCAGCGATCCGTCGGGGATGCCTTCGTCGTCGCGGCGATACATCTGGCGGGCGGTGAACTCGAGCCGTTGCGGCTTTCGGAACCACGGGTGCCAACCGACCTGGGCCGGGAACGGCGTCTCGGTCGGTTCCACCGAGAGCTCCCACGTCAGCGAGCCCGGCGTCAGCTCGAATCGCGAGCGGGCCGCACCGGCCCACGGCCAGTCCGGGCCGAGCTCGGTTCGGTACGTGCCGTCACCGGTCCGCTCCCAGGCCCGGAGGTAGCCGGTGCCGTGGATGGCGTGCGGAGGCATGGTCACGGGCAGCTGCACGAGGCGCTCCTGGACCCAGAACTCGCCGTGCCGCACCCGACCCGCATAGGGCACCATCGGGTAGCACCCCCACGCCATCGGCGCCCAGTCCGGGCCGCCGTCGGCGAGGACCGGGCGACCATCGATCGTCAGCTGGGCGAGCCGTCCGCCGTGCTCGGCGTCGATGGCCGCGACCGCGTTGCCGGCCTCGAGGAAATCCATGGGGACAGTCTCGCCGCCCAGGTTCGAGTCGTGCGACCATCGCCGGATGCGAGCAGTCGTGCAGCGGGTCACCCGGGCCAAGGTCGAGGTCGGCGGCGAGCTCGTCGGCGAGATCGGCCCAGGGCTGTGCGTACTGGTCGGCGTCACCCACGACGACGACGAGGCCAGCGCCGACAAGCTGGCCGACAAGATCTGGCACCTGCGGATCATGGAGGACGAGGCCGGGGTGATGAACCGGTCCGTGGCCGACACCACCCGCGAGGTGCTGATCGTCAGTCAGTTCACCCTGTACGGAGACACGAGCGCGGGGCGCCGCCCGAGCTGGATCGCCGCCGCTCGGCCCGAGCACGCCGAACCACTCGTCGATCGTGTCGTCAGCCGGCTCCGTTCGAACGGCGCGTCGGTGGCGACCGGTCGCTTCCGGACCGAGATGGCGGTCGAACTGGTCAACGACGGTCCGGTCACCGTCCTGCTCGAGGTCTGACGTGGCCGCTCGCTCCGACGATCCGGCCCGGGGTGGTCACACGGTCTGGGTCCTCGGCGATCAGCTCAACCGGCAGCTCGGAGCGTTGCGCGACGCGGTGCCCGGCGAGACCCGGATCCTGCTGGTCGAGAGCACGGCGAAGTTCTCGTCCAAGCACTGGCATCTCCAGCGGGCCCATCTGGTCCTCGCCGGGATACGCCGCCTCGCCGCCGAACTCCGCGACGAGGGCTTCGCGGTCGACCTCCGCCGGGCCGAGACCCTCCGGAGCGGCTTCGAGGCCCATTGCGCCGACCACGCCCCGGAGCGGGTCACGGCGATGGAACCGGCCTCCTGGGACGGACTCCGGCTCCTGCGCGAGCTGGGCGTGAACCTGGTCCCGAGCGAACAGTTCCTGTGCCACTACGAGGACTTCGCCCGCTGGGCCGAGGGCCGCAAGCGCCTCACCATGGAGGACTTCTACCGCCAGCGTCGGCAGGCGACCGGCTACCTGATGGACGGCGACGAGCCGTGCGGCGGGCGGTGGAACTTCGACCAGGAGAACCGCGAGCCGCTGCCCGCCGACGGTGGGGTGTGGCCCGTGCCGCTGATCACCCCGCTCGACGACCTCGATCGCGAGGTGATCGCCGAGCTCGAGGACCGGTGCTGGGGCGCGCCGCCCGACGGGGTCTGGCCGACGACCCGGTCCGAGGCCCTGCGCCGCCTCGATCACGTGATCGCCGAGGTGCTGCCGGTGTTCGGCCCTCACGAGGACGCCATGTCCTCGGCCAACTGGCACCTCGCTCACACCCTGTTGAGCCCGGCGATCAACCTCGGCCTGCTCACTCCCGACGAGGTCTGCGCCTCCGCCGACGACGCCTATCGATCGGGCACCGTGCCGCTGGCGTCGGCGGAGGGGTTCATCCGTCAGATCCTCGGATGGCGGGACTACGTGTGGGGCGTCTACTGGCTGTGGATGCCGGACTATCGAGGGGCGAACGAGCTCGAGGCGACCATGCCCCTGCCCCCGCTCTATCACGGGACGGCGACCGAGATGCGGTGTGTCGCGTCGGTGCTGCGCGACGTCCACGACCACGGCTGGACCCACCACATCGCTCGGTTGATGGTGCTCGGCAACCTCGCCCTGCTCTCCGGGACCGATCCGTGGGAACTCACCGAGTGGATGTGGGCCAGCTTCGTCGACGGCGCCGAGTGGGTGATGCTGCCCAACGTGATCGGCATGGCCCTGCACGCCGACGGCGGGCGGATGGCGACCAAGCCCTACGCCGCTGGCGGCGCCTACATCGACCGGATGAGTGATTTCTGCGGTGGCTGCCGGTTCGACCGCACCAAGCGGGCCGGCGACGACGCCTGCCCGTTCACCACGTTGTACTGGGAGTTCTTGCACCGCCACAGCGAACGGTTCCTGGCGAATCACCGCATGGCCCGCCAGGTGCGTGGGCTCGATCGGCTCAAGGATCTGCCCGAGACCCTCGATCGTGCGGTGGAGGTACGTCGTAGGCTCGGAGAAGGAACCTTGTGAGAATCGTGATCCTTGTGGGATTGAACGAACTCCCCGGGTGCCGATCAGGTGAGCACGACGAGCGATCGTCGATCAGGTCGGCCACTCCGTGCAGGTGGCCATCGCGGTGCCGTTGTCGGTATTCGTGTCGGAGGTGAGGGGCGTCATTTCCGGTGCGGGTACCGGCTGGCGCGCGGTGAAACCAAGCTCGCCACGAGCATGACCAGCGCGGCGAGGAACACGATCGGCAGCTCACCGAGGCGGTGATAGATCGTGCGGCCCGCCCGGAGTTCGACGAGCTGGGTCCGCACCGCCTGGGCGCTGATCGACGTCCTTTGGAGGACCTCCCCGGACGGGGTCACGAAGGCGCTGAACCCCGTCGGTGCCACCTGCACGACCCACCGGCCGTTCTCGACGGCGCGGAGCCGTGACGACGCGACCTGCTGGGTCTGCAGGATGGTGCCGGTGTAGCTCGAACCGTTGGTGGGGTTGACCAGCAACTCGCCGCCCTTCACGACCCCGTCACGGCCCCGTCCGCCGAAGAACACCTCCCAGGAGATGGCGACGGCGACACGAGCGACCGGCGTGTCGACGTAGGCGTCGCCGTCACCGGCCAGGGCGTCGCGCGGGACCAGATCGACCGGCGCTCCGATCGAGTCGAGGAAGCCGCGAAACGGCATGTACTCGCCGAACGGGACCCGCCGGACCTTGACGTAGCGGTCGCCGACCGAACCGTCGGTGTTCACGACCACCTGGGCGTTCACGAACGACGAACCGTCGGCGGTGTCCTCGGTGACGCCGACGAGGAAGGTCGCGTCGAGCCGCTCGGCCTCGGCCGCGATCGCCCGCTGGACCGTGCTGCCTTCGAACACGTCGACGTCGATCGCGTTCTCCGGCCAGACGACGAGGTCCGGACCGGGCTCCAGCAAGGCCGTGGCCTCGAGGTGGCGCTGCACCACGAGCGACGGGTCGCTGTGGATCGCTCGTGTGCCCTGCGGGCCGCCGCCCTGGACGAACGCGACCGAGATCGAGCGGCCCTCGCTCCGCCCGGACGGCGCGACGTAGGCCAGGGCGAGCAGCACGGCACACACCGCGAGCGCTGCACTGCCGACGCGACGCACCTCGGCCCGACCGAGTGCGCCGAGGGCCGCGCCCAGCTGGAGCGTGACCCAGGTGAGCAACACCGCTCCGCCCACCCGGACGATCGGGAGCAGCGGGCCGCCGGACTGGGCGATGGCGAGCGAGGCCAACGGAACGCCCCCGAAGGGAAACGAGAACCGGATGGCCTCGACGATCGTGTGCGCCGCCGGCAGGGCGATCCAGCTCCATCGCCCCTTCGGAGCGAGGAGCGTCGCCAGGCCGTGGAGCGCCGCGAACAGCAGGGTGGCCACGACGTAGCCGGGCGGGGTCAGGAACCACATCCAGCCCATCGCCGGTGCGAGCCAACCGAACCCGAACGCCCCACCGAGACGGAACGAGGCGCCAGGCGAGGACTCGTCGGCGGTGAGCCGGGCGAAGATGGCGATGCCGACGAACGCGAGCGGCCACCATCCCCACGGCGGCATCGACGCGGCGACGAGCGCGCCGGCGCCGAGCGCGGCGAGGGTTCGGGCGCGAGATCGGTTCACGCGAGCGCGAGGAAGACCACGATGCGCTGCTTGGTCGAGCCCTTGGGATGGCAGGCGAACAGCGTGGCGGTGGCCGACGACCCCTGGCCGACGATCCAGGTCTCGGTGGGGTCGACGATCTGGGTGCCCGTGACCTGGTACGTGTAGGTGCCGTAGCCCGTGGTGGCGATCAGCCGGTCGCCGACCGACAACTGATCCAGGTCCCGGAAGACGTGGCCGTGACTCACACGGTGTCCGGCGATCACCATGTTGCCGCGCTGGCCGGGCATCGCCGTGCCCGGCCAGTGTCCGAGCCCGCGGTCGAGCACGCTGAGCGACACCCCCTCGAGCAGGGTCTGGGACAGGCCGATCTTGGGGATCTCGATCGTGATCCCCGCCCCTTTGGCCGAGCTGGGGACCTTGCCGCTGGTCCCGGCGCCACCGGCGCCGGACGTACCCGCGGCGTTCCCGGAACCGTCGTCGGGCGTGACGTCACCACCGACGTCGATGTCGTCGATCCCGGCTTCGATCGTGGCGATGGACACCGCCACGGTCGTCTGGGCCGCCACCTCGCGGCTGACGCCGGCCGTGGCCGGCGCCGGAACGGTGAGCGCGACGACGGGATCTGCCGCTGCTGCGACCGCTCTCACGTCCGCTTCCTCGCTGGCGCCGGGGAGCAGCCCGCCCGGCGCAGCCTCCGGCACGAGCGCGACGATCGAGGCAGCCGTGGGCGCCGGGGCGACCGCGGTGAGGGAATCGGCGGACTCGCGGACGCCGCACGCAGCGAGCAGGCTGCACACGAAGATTCCGACGAGGACGTCGAGCAGGGTGGACCGACGAACCACGTCCGACAGTCTGCCCGTTCCGGCGGGCGGGGTCACTGCGCCAGTGCGGCGAGGTGAGCGCCGATGGCCGCGGCCGCTTCGCCACCTTGGCGAATGCAGGCCGGGATCCCGACCCCACCGTAGGACGCACCGGCGAGCGCCAGCCCCGGGAGCGAGCTCGCCACCGAGGCGTGCAGGGCGGTGACCCGCTCGCCGTGATGGGGCTGGTACTGGGGAAACGCCCCCGGCCAGCGGGTGGCGCGAGCGGCGGCGACGGGCGGTGGCTCGGCCAACCCGCAGTGCTGAGCCAGCTCCTTCATCGCCGCGGTCACGACGGTGTCGTCGTCGAGTTCGAGTGGCGTCTGGTTGCCGAGGCGGCCGAGCGACAGCCGGAGCACCTCGCCGCCTTCGGGTGGGCTCCAGTGCGACCACTTCCGACTCGAACGAGGCCGCGGTGAGGTGGAGCTGCTCCGGCTTCGGCACGAGCACGCCCGACCCGGCCGGGAGCCCCGCCAAGGCCGTGGTGTCGGTGACGTGGACGGTCACCATCACGACGCCGGCGAACGTGAACGAACCCAGCACCCCGGAGATCTCGGGCGCCAGGTTCTCCAGCAGGACCGCGGCGGTCGAGGCCGGCGTACACAGCGCCACGCCGTCGAACGGTTCCGCGTCGACGGCGTAGCCCGCCCCGTTCCGGGTCAGCTCCGACACGGGAGTGCCCGAGCGCAGGTCCGCACCGAGTTCGGTGAGCCGCTGCACGAGCAGATCGACGACGGTGGACAGCCCGTCGCGGGGCACGAGGAAGACCGGCGCCGACGAGGCCGGCGGCCGGGGCACCTTGCGCAAGCCGAGGAGCAGGCTCCGGCTGCGTTCGGCGACCGGCGCGATCTGCGGCGTGGCGGCACGAAGCGACAGATGGTCCGAGTCGCCGGCGTTGATGCTGCCGACCAGCGGGTCGACGAGCAGTTCGAGCACTTCGGCCCCGAAGCGATCTCGGATCACCTGGCCGAGCGAGTCGTGCTCGACCGAGGTTCGCGGGCGCACGACGTCCATCGCGGCGCGGAACTTGCCCGGCCAGGACAACAGCCCGGAGCGGGCCAGGCCGGTCCAACCGGCGGGCACCCCGAGCACGAGCCCGTCGGGGATCGTGTAGGTCTGGCCGCCGCGAGCGACGTACGCGGTCCCCGTGGCCGGAGCGACGTAGTCGTCGATCCCCAACTCGTCCATGAGCGCCTTGCCCCACGGCACCCGGGCCAGCACCGCATCGGGTCCGGCTTCGACCGACGCCAGTCCGGCGAACGGGGTGGCGTGGATCTTTCCGCCCCATCGGTCGTCGGCTTCGAACACCGTGACCTGATGGCCGGCGCTCGCCAGCCGGAACGCCGCGGTGAGCCCGGTGATCCCGCCGCCGAGCACGGCGACTCGGCGTCCGGTGGCGGACTGCTCGCTCACGCCGACCCCGAGTCGGTCGTGGCGTCGCTGGTCGCGGCGTCATTGGTCGTGGTGGCGCTGGTCGCAGTGTCGTTGGATGTGACGGCGACGACCCGATCGGCGAGGGCCCCGATCACCGCGGCATCGTCGTTGACACAGGCGGTCCGGTCGAAGGCGATCCCGAGGTCGCTCGCCCGCTTCGACGCTTCGAGGTCCAGGTCGTAGAGCACTTCGAGGTGATCGGCGACGAACCCGCAGGCGCACGTCACCACGCCGGGGACACCGGATGCGGCGAGGTCGGCGAGCACGTCGAGGATGTCGGGGCCGAGCCACGGCTCCGGGGTGCGGCCCGCGGACTGCCAGGCGATCTGCCAGCCGTCGTCGGCCAGCCCGAGCCGGCCGGCGACCTGGGTGGCGGTCGAGCGGAGCTCGGCGGGATACGGATCGCCCATCGCTACCACCCGCTCCGGGAGGGAGTGGGCGGTGAACAACACCTTCGATCCCTCCGGCGCCGCGGCGAGGCGACGCTCGAGGTCCGTGGCGAGGAACTCCACGAACGCACCCTCGGTGGCCCACGACTCGATGGCGGCGTACGGAACGTCGCGCGCTGCAGCCGTCGCCCGTCCCCGGTCGTGGTACTGGCCGACGGACATCGCGGAGTAGTGAGGCGAGGACCAGCCCGACGAGCCGGCGGCACCCGTCGTCGATCAAGGCCGCCGCACCCTGCTCGATCTTCGGATCGGCGTGCTTCAGACCGAGCCCGACCCGGAACCGAGCCGGGGCCCGCTCGTCGAGGGCGTCCTGGAGGGCCTGACGCTGGGATTCGGTGCGCTGGGCGAGGGGAGAGATGCCGCCGATCGCTTCGTACCGGCGGATCAGGTCGGCGAGTTGCTCCGGCGTCGGCGGTCGCCCTCGACGGATGTCGGTGTAGTAGGTCTCGATCTCCTCAGGAGCCCGAGGCGTTCCGTACGCCATCAGGAGCACGCCGATCGGGCCGGCACCCGCGTCGTTGCTGGTCGGGGGACTCGGTTGACCGTCGCTCATCGGGCGGTGCGCTCGTGGACGTGGGCGACGACCCGCTCCAACACCGTCGGGTCGGTATTCGGCTGCACTCCGTGGCCGAGGTTGAAGATGTGCCCCGGGTGGCCGATGTTCTCGTCGATGATTCGATCGGCGCCCGCTCGGGCGACCTCCCAACCGGCCAGCACGAGGGCAGGGTCGAGGTTCCCCTGCACGCGCACCTCCGCGCCCAGGCGCTGGCGGGCGACGGGGATGGGAGTGCGCCAGTCGAGCCCGATCACCGTGGTGCCGGCTTCGTACATGGCCTCCAACAGGTGGTCGCACCCGATCCCGAAGTGGATGCCGGGGACGGCGGGATGAGTGCTCCTCAGCGTCTGGAAGACCCGCGTCGAATGGGGCAGCACCATCCGGCGGTAGTCGGCGAGCGACAGGGCACCGGCCCACGAGTCGAACAGTTGGAACGCCCGTGCCCCGGCGTCGAGCTGGCTGGAGATCGAAGCGATCGCCATGTCGGTGAGCCGTTCCATCAACCGGTGCCACGTGACCTCGTCCGTCGCCATCAGTGCCTTGGTGTGCTCGTACGTCTTCGACGGCCGGCCCTCGACCAGGTAGCTGGCCACGGTGAACGGGCCGCCGGCGAAGCCGATCAGCGGGACGTCGAGCTCCTTGACCAACAGCCGGCAGGTCTCGATCACGTAATCGGTGTCGGTCTCGGCCTCCAGCGGGCGCAGGCGGTCGAGATCGGAGGCCCGCCGGAACGGATCGGAGACCACGGGTCCGGTGCCCGGAGCGACGTCCACCCCGAATCCGACGGCGTGGGCCGGAACGACGATGTCGCTGTAGAGGATGGCGGCGTCCACCCCGTAGCGGCGTACCGGCTGCAGCGTGATCTCGGCCGACAGCTCGGGCTGCTTGATCGCATCGAGGATGCTGCCCTCCCCGCGGACCTGGCGATACTCGGGCAGGCTGCGACCGGCTTGCGCATGAACCACACCGGCGTGTGGGAGTGGGCCTCGCCCCGGCAGGCAGCGAGGAACGGCGACGATTCGGTGCTCATGACCCGTCCGACGCTAGCCCGGGTGTCGCGAGTTGGTCGCCCGCTAGAGTGGATGAACCCCGGGTTTCGGTCCCTGCAGACGCTGCGGCGATCGGCGCGGTCCGACGTCCGGGCGAACGGAATCACCCATGACGAACCAGCACCCTGATCTGGCCGCCGAGCAGGCGTACGTGGACCACGCGTACGAGTGCCTCGAGCGCACCAAAGCCGACGCCTGGAAGATCCGGGGCCTGACCGAGGCCGGGGTCGGTGTCGGCGGGACCTACCAATCTCGCTTCGAACGTGACGTGTTCGACGAGGCGATCCTCGGGCGGCTGTCGCAGCTCGACCTGGGTGACGCGGCCCTGGTGTTCGGGCGCATCGATCGACTGGCCGACGAGCCGACCGGATCCGACGCGTCGACGTCCGAGACGACCCCATCCGACGTCGAGGACTCCTCCGTCGAGTCGTTCCACATCGGTCGGCTCGCCGTCGCCGACGAACACCGCGATCCGGTGGTGATCGACTGGAGGGCGCCGGTCGCCGAACCGTTCTATCGAGCCACCGGACGCGAGCCGATGGGGCTCGCTCGCCGTCGCCACTTTGCGGTCAAGGGTCGCCAGCTCCTCGGCATCGAGGACGAACTCTTCGGCCACGGCCACCTCGGGATCGGGCACGACGACGGGCTCGACGGGGTCGAGTCCGCGCCTCACGGTGGAGCAGGCGTCGCCGGGATCAGCGGTCTGCGGGGCTACAGCACCCTGCTCCAGACGCTCGAGCGGGGCCGAACCGGCCAACTCGGCGACATCGTCGCCACGATCCAGGGCGAGCAGGACGAGATCATCCGCTCGCCGCAGGCCGGCGTCCTCGTCGTCCAGGGCGGGCCCGGAACGGGCAAGACGGTCGTGGCCCTCCACCGTGCCGCCTACCTGCTCTACACCCATCGGTTCCCGCTCGAGGACCAAGGCGTCCTCGTCATCGGTCCGAACCGGGTCTTCCTGCGGTACATCGAACGGGTCCTGCCCTCGCTCGGTGAGGCGGGCGTCGAGCAGGTCGTGCTGAACGATCTCGTGCCCGACGTCCAGTTCGGCGGGAAGGAGTCCCAGCTCGCGGCCCGGGTCAAGGGCGACGTGCGGATCTCCGACGTCATCGCCAAGGCCGCACGCGATCGCGAGCGTGCCCTGCGCGAGGACCTGGTGTTGCCGTTCGGTCGCACCTATGTCCGGCTCACCGTCGACGACTCCATCCGTCTCGTGAAGGCGGCTCGTCGCCGCTACCGGCGTCACAACGGGGCGCGCAAGTGGTTCGAGGGCGAGGTGTTCGCGACGCTCGCCGCATCGAGCCGCGAACAGGCCGACCCGCGCCGGGTCCGCGAAGCCGTCCGCCATCACGACGACTTCCGGGCCGCCATGGAGCGCATGTGGCCCGTGCTCACCCCGGCCGAACTGCTCCACGACCTGTTCGGGTCCAAGGCGCTGTTGAAGCTGGCCGCCGAGCGATATCTGTCGGAGGACGAGTGGTCGGCGTTGCACCGACCGCGCTCGGCCGACGTGACCGAGGTCCGGTGGACCGACGCCGACGCCGCCCTCCTCGACGAGGCCCGCGAGCTCCTCGGGCCTCGCCCGCGGCGCAACGGGAAGGCCGACCCGCTCGACGAGATCCGGACCTACGGGCACATCGTGATCGACGAGGTCCAGGACCTCACGCCGATGCAGCTGCGCATGGCGAGTCGCCGGTCCCTGAACGGCTCGATGACCGTCGTCGGTGACCTCGCCCAGGCGACCGGGGCCCTGGCTCCGTCCAGCTGGGACGACGTCACCGAGCACCTGCCCGACCGCAAGGGGTCCCGGGTCGTCGGGCTGTCGATCGGCTACCGGATCCCCGGCGAGATCATGGCCCTGGCCACTCGGGTGATGCTCGCAGCCACGCCGGATCTCCGCCCCCCGACCTCGGTTCGCGAAGGCGGAACCCCGCCGACGTTCGTGCAGCCTGCGCCGTCACGGCTCGGTGACGCCGTCATCGCCAGCGTGCGCGAGCTCCTCGACGACGTCGGCGACGGCAACGTGGCCGTCGTGGCCCCCGATGCTCGGGTCGACGAGCTCGCGGCGGCACTGGCCCAGGCGGGTATCGCCCACTCGCGCGCCACCCGGACGGGTCTCGAAGGTGCGGTGAGCCTGGTCCCGGTCAGCGTGGTGAAGGGGCTC
Organism: Ilumatobacteraceae bacterium; assembly: GCA_041394645.1. Classification (GTDB taxonomy): domain Bacteria; phylum Actinomycetota; class Acidimicrobiia; order Acidimicrobiales; family Ilumatobacteraceae; genus JAWKHV01. Next base: position 136,804 of record JAWKHV010000005.1, read on the forward strand.
GAACTCGACGGTGTCGTCGTGGTCGAACCGATCGAGATCGTCGAGTCCGAGCCGGAGGGGTTGCGCTCGCTGTACGTCGCCCTCACTCGTTCCACGCAGCGGCTCACGATCGTGCACGCCCGGGAGTTGCCCGACTCGATGCGGCCCGACGAGGGCGGGTCGAACGACCGCTCGACATCGACCCGGGACTCCATCGACGGCCCGGGCGAGCAAGGCCGGCTCTTCGCCTGAGGGCAGGCGAAGCGGTCCGTTCCCGGGGATCCGTTCCCGGGGTCGGTCCTCGGTGGTCGGTCCTCGGTGGTCAGTCCTCGGGGTCCTGGCCCCGCAGGAATTGCTCGAGCTCCTCGATCAGGTGCTCGCTCGCGTCCTCGGTGTCGATCGGCTCGTCGTCCTCGGCGATGTCGCCCATCATCGTCTCCAGCCGGCGCACGTAGCCGGGCAGGTCGTCGTCGGCGGCGACGAGTTCGTTGACACGCGAGTCGTACAGCTCGAGGTCGCGCAGCAGGTCCCCGGCGGGAGCCGGTGCGCCGATGAGATCGGTCGCCCGGCGCAGGAGGGCGAGGGCGGCCTTGGGGGACGGGATGCTCGACGCGTACGCGGGCGTGGCGGCCCACAACGATGCGGAGGGAACCTCCAACCGGGAGCACGTGTCCTGGATGACCCCGACGATTCCGGTCGGGCCCTCGTAGGTGGAGGGTTGCAGATCGAAGCGCTCGGTCAGCTCGGAATCGGTCGAGGTGCCGATCAGCTGGACCGGGCGCGAATGGGGCACGTCGGCCAGCAGGGCGCCGAGGGTGAGGACGAGCGAGGTCCCGTAGTGCTGGCCGATCCCGACGACGTGTTCGGCGAAGCTGCGCCAACGCAAGCTCGGTTCCGGCCCGAGGACGAGCAGGACGTCGACGCCGGGGGTCGAGGCCGCCCAGACCGCCGTCTCCGGCCAGCGGATCTCCCGCTTGCCGTCCCGCAGCGCCACCATCGGGCGGATGGTGCCGAAGTCGGTGTACTCGTCGGGGTCGATCGAGGCGACGAGCTCGGCGTTCCAACCTTCGACGAGCGAACGCAGGGCGTTCGACGCCGCGTCGGCCGCGTCGTTCCAGCCGGTGAACGCCACGACCATCACCGGGTTCCGCAGCTCTCGCTGCTGGTGCCAACGAACGTGCTCCAAGCCCTCCATTCGTTCGTACCCTAGAGGCGCGGAGGCCCGTCGGGACGCTCAGCCGCTCACGCGGGCCAGGTCATGGGGGCCGGATGCCGGGTAGGCCCGCTCGGCTCGCAACGCGGCTCCCCACGGACCCATCAGGCGCTCCAGCTCCGCCAAGCCGTCATCGCCGATCGCGGCCATCGCCACGTCCATCTGGGCGTCGGTGGCCTGCTCGACGCCTTCCCGGGCTGCCCGGCCCGTCTCGGTGAAGCCGCCGTCGGCGACCAGGCCTCGCTCGACGAGCCGGGCCTCGGCGGCATCGAACTCCTCCGCACTCCAGGCCCGGGTCCGGGCGTAGGAACGAAGGGGGAGTCCCCAGTAGAGCTCGGACAGCATCCCGATCTCGCACGCGTCGAATCCGGCCGAGATCCAGGCCGCGGTGTGGCTGTCGCCGCGGTACTCCCGCAGCCGATCCGCCTGACGCCACATGGCGCCGATCGGCTCGTCGGGAAGCGGGAGCGAGCGCAGCCCGGCGTACAGCGGCCGGCCCTCGGGGCGCAGGGTGTCGCACGCTCGGGTCAGGAGGTCGGTCACCCGGTCGAGGCCCTCGGGGGCGTCACCGAGCACTCGCCGGAGCTGGGCGATCGCGCCGCGATCACGCGCCGCACAGATCGTGGTGGCATCGGTTCGACTCCATCCGAGCGTCACCGAGGGAACGACGGCAGCCGGGCTGAACACGGCGAAGGCGGCGGCGACGACCTCGCCCGGGACCTGGCCCATGACCGAGCCGCGCGAGGTGAAGTAGGCGGGTCCGTCCGGCCCGGCGACGCCGTTGAAGTCACCGGGGCTGGGGTCGAAACCGAGCTCCACGTAGGCGGCATGGCACTCGGGCGAGAAATACACCTGCCCGGCGACGGGTTCGAGGAGCGACGCGAGACGGCGGGCGGGGGTGGTCGTCATGCGCGAAGCCTGCCCCGATCCCCCCGGCGACGACGAGGCGGAGCGCCCGGGCCCTACCATCGGGCGACGTGAGCACCCCCGTCATCGAGATCGCGACCGAGTCGACCCCGGAGCTGGTGGAGGCCATGGCCCGCCTGATCCCGCAGTTGTCGAAGTCGTCCCCGGCCCCCACCCACGAGGTCCTGCAGGAGATCACGACGAGCGAGGCGTCGGTGTTCTTCGTCGCTCGATTGGACGGTCGGATCGTGGGCAGCCTCACCCTCGTGCTGTTCCGGATCCCGACCGGATTCCGGGCCTGGATCGAAGACGTCGTCGTCGACGGCGAGGCCCGGGGCACCGGGGTCGGAGCGCTCCTGAACCAGGCGGCGCTGGACGAGGCACGGCGGCGCGGTGCCCGCACCGTCGATCTGACGAGCCGCCCGTCGCGCGAGGCCGCCAACCGGCTGTATCAGCGGATCGGGTTCGTGGCCCGCGAGACCAACGTCTACCGCTACTCGTTCGACTGATTCCTGCCGACCGTCAGCCGGTCACCGGACGGACGTACCGGCCAGGCAGGACTCGGCCACCAGCTCGTAGGAACGGATTCGCAGCGCCGGGTCGTGGACCATGGTGGTGATCATCAGCTCGTTGGCCTGGGTGCGCTCGGCGAGTTCGCGGAGCTGGCGTTCGACGCTGGTGGGATCGCCGACGATCTGCGACGCCCGGCGCTGGCGGATCACCTGCGCCTCGGCGGGCGAGTAGTCGTGGCTGGCCGCTTCCTCGGGAGTCGGGAGCGGCCCGGGGCGGCCCTGGCGGAGCCGGACGAACGACAGCGTGCCGGACCCCGCGAGGTACTGCGCTTCTTCCTCGGTCGGGGCGCACACCACGTTGACGCCGAGCATGACGTAGGGCTCGGCGAGGTCGTCGGACGGCGTGAAGTGCTCGAGGTAGGTGTCGACGGCAGGCAGGGTGTTCTCGGCCGCGAAGTGATGGGCGAAGGAGAACGGCAGCCCGAGCACGCCGGCGGCGTAGGCCGAGTAGTTGCTGGACCCGAGGAGCCACAGGCTCGGGGCATAGCCCTTGCCGGGCGTGGCGGTGATGCCCCGGTACCGATGGTTCGCCGGGAACTCCCCGCTGAAGTAGGCCCGCAGCTCGACCAGACGCTCGGGGAAGTCGTCGGCCTGGGGTGAGGTCCGGCGCAGTGCTTCGGCGGTGAGCTGGTCGGTGCCGGGCGCCCGGCCGATGCCGAGATCGATCCGTCCGGGGTGCAACGCCACCAACATGCCGAACTGCTCGGCCACGACGAGGGGCGCGTGGTTGGGCAGCATCACCCCACCGGAACCGAGCCGGATGCGTTCGCTGTGCGCGGCCAGGTGGGCGAGCAGCACCGGAGGCGACGACGACGCGATGCCGGGCATGTTGTGGTGTTCGGCGACCCAGTAGCGGGTGTAGCCGAGGCGTTCGACCACACCGATCAACTCGGTCGAGGATCGCAGCGCATCGGCGGGGGTGGATCCGGCCGAGACCGGCGACAAGTCCAGCACGGACAGCGGGATGCCGAGGCCTCCCGACGAGTCGAGGTGCGACTCGGTGGGCGTCTCGGTGACCGACTCGGTGGGGGACTCGGTGAGCGACTCCATGGGTCCATCCAATCAGCCCCAGCGCCACATGGTCGCGCCGTCGGGTATGACAGGCTGACCCGTCCCGCCCGAAGGGCATGAGACCTCGGAGGCTGCCGTGCCCGTCTTGATCCGCGACGCCGTCGAGGCCGACATGGAGGCGGTGCGCTCGATCTACAACGCCACCATCCCAACCACGACGGTGGCGTGGACCGAAGACCTCCAGACGAGCGAGCAGCGCCTGGCCTGGTTCGCCACCCAGCAGGAACGGGGATTCCCGGTCCTCGTCGCCGAGCAGGACGGCGACGTGGTCGGCTTCGCGGCGTACAGCGACTTTCGCGGCGCCGGTCGCTGGCCCGGCTATCGCTACACGGTCGAGCACACGATCCATGTCCGGGAGCGGGCGTGGGGACTCGGTGTCGGGCGGGCGCTGCTCGAGGAGTTGCTCGAGCGGGCCCGCTCGCAGGGGATGCACGTGATGGTCGGAGGGATCGACGGCGCCAACGAGTCCTCGTTGCGCTTCCACGAGCGCCTCGGCTTCGTCGAGACGGCCCGGATGCCGGAGGTGGGCATCAAGTTCGGCCGATGGCTCGAACTGGTCTTCGTGCAGAAGATCCTCTGATCAGCGCAGGTCGTACCACCAGCCGAGGAAGGCGATCGCCACCAGCAACAGGCCCGACAGGATCTCGACCGCCCGGTGATGCCGGGTCAGGAAGCCGGTCAGCTTCCGTTGGACCGGCGCGGCCACCAGTGGAAGCGCGGCGAGCGGCCAGCCGAACCCCAGACCGAAGGCGACGAAGTAGGCGATGCCGTCGAGGAGGCGTCCGGTGCCTGCCACGCCTCCGATGGTGAAGGCGGAGAGGATCAGCGGGCCGGTGCAGGGCAGGGTCATCGGCCCGAGCATCGTGCCGTAGAGGAACGCCGTTGCCGCCGGGCTGCGGACGACGGGTGCCGAGGTGGTGGAGAGCCGGGCGAAGGGGTTGCGCCCCGCGATCATCGCGATTCCGAGCACGAGGACGGTGCCGTAGACCACCGGCAACAAGACGTCGAGCACCTCGGAGAACGCGGTGCGCAGCGCATACAGGATGGCGCCGAGCACGATCATCACCGACAGGACCCCGGCGAGGACCAGGAGCCCGAGCCAGCGCAGGGAGCGGCCGGCTCGGGGACTCGTGCTCTGGTTGGCGAACATGACGAACAGGCCCGGATACAGCGGCAACATGCAGACGTTGCCGAGGATCGCACCGTTGCCGAGGACGAACGCCTCGGATACTCACCCATGTCGTGTTCCGGACCCGCCCTCGTCGCTCGGTCGTTCGGTCACATCGAGGCGTGCTGGAGGTGTTCGAGCACGGCGTCGGACTTCTCGATCCCGGTGATCAGGTCGCCGGCCGTGCCGTGCAGGTCGATGACGAAGTGCGGGGTGCTCGGCGGGTTGATGGCCGAGTTCCCGAAGGCGTCGCTGATCTCGGCGAGGTACTCGGGCGACATCACCGCGAAGCGGAGGTTGGAGAAGCCCTCATCGGCGGCGTAGGACGCGACGTCGGAGGCCCCGAGCTCGGTCTCGACGCTGAGGGCGATGAACACGGCGTCGTCGCCGGCAGCTGCCGCCGCGGCGTTCGCTTCGGTCAGCTGCTTGCGGCAGTTCGAGCACCAGGTGGCGAAGTGCTCCACGAACACCGGCTTGCCCATGAAGTCCCCGAGCGTGAAGGCGTTGCCCTCGACGTCGGTGAGCGTCATCGCCTGCCAGGCCGGCAGGTCGGCCATCGCACCGTCGGACATCGCGTCATCCGACATTGCGTCATCCGACATCGCGTCGTCGGACATGGCGTCGTCGGACATCGCATCGTCGTGCATCGTGTCGTCGGTCATGGCGTCATCGGACATCGAGTCGTCGTGCATCTCGTCGGCCATTGCGTCGTCGGTCATCGAGTCGTCGGCCATCGAATCGGCGGACATCGCGTCGCCGGAGGTCTGGTCGGTCATGGCGGCGGTCGTGTCCGAGGCGGCCGAGGAGGATCCGTCCGAGCCGCACGCCGACAGGGCGAAGGCGCCGGCCACGAGCGGTGCGAGGAAGAGGCGGTGTGTCGTGCGCATGGAACGGTATCGGCGACCTCGGGGCGGTCTGTCGCTGCGCGTTCGCGTCTGTTGTCGGGCTTTCGAGAATGTTGAGAACTCGCCGGAGCCTGCTAGGAATCGAGCCGTGCCTGCCATCCCACCCCTTGCCAGCCGGGATCGCCGGGTCCTTCGAACGCACATCCTGACCGAGCTGGAACGGGTCGACGAGGCGTTGTGCTCCTCCGCGGCGGGCTCCCCGGCCACGCAACAGCTGGCCGCCGATCGCAGCCGGTTGGCGGACGTCCTCGCCCGAACCGAGGTCGAGACGTTCGGCGTCTGCGGGCTGTGTGGATCCTTCGTCGGTGTCGAACGACTGCTGGCGCTGCCCGACACCGACCGGTGCTCGGCCTGCGCCCCGCTCCTGCGCCAGCCCTACCGCTGATCCCTCGGGAAAATCAGGCCCGGCGGCCGTCGCCGCGATGAGACCATGAGTCGATGGACTCCCTCGCCGAGCAGCTCGCGCGACGGATCCGCGCCGAGTTCTCGAGCCGGCCCTGGATCGTCGCCACCGGGATCGTCCAGGGCGCGGTTCGCAGCGCAGCGGCGATGTCGGCCGCCGGCGCGGAACGGGTGTTGGCGATCGGCGTGCGCGACGGGGTCGGCCCGCTCGACGAGACCGTCGAGACCCTGCGGCTCGGCCGCTCCCTCCGCGGTTCGATGATGGGCCGCGGTTCGATGATGGAGGGCATCCGCCACGACGAGGCGGTGCTGGACGCCCTCGATCCGGACACGTGCGCCCGGATCGACCGCTTCGATCCGTCGAAGGAGGCCCGGGTCGTGGTCGACGTCCCGTCGGTCGCCGGACGAGTCGCCGGCCGCGCCACCTTCGGTGCCCGACCCCCGGCCTGGCGGGACCTGGAAGACAAGCTGGCGATCCTCGAGGTGTGGGACGCGGCCGGCGTCGAAACGGCGCCGCACGAGATCGTGGCGTTGTCCGATCAGGATGGGGCGCGCGCCGCCCACGCCCGGCTGGCGACCGAGCTCGGAACGGTGTGGGCGCTCGACAATCACGATGGCTGGCACGGCGGCGCGGGCGGAACCCATTGGGCCCGGACCACCCAGGACGCCGAACGAATCGCGGCGGCTGCGTCGAGGACCAATCGGCTGGCTCGCGTCATGCCGTTTCTCGACGGGGTGCCCTGCAGCATCCACGGTCTCGTGTTGCCGGGCGGGGTCGCGGTGTTCCGACCGATGGAGATGTTGATCTTCCGAGACCCCGAGACCGGCGAATTGAGCTACGGCAAGGCGGCGTCGTTCTGGGACCCACGGTCGCAGGACCGGGCCGCGATGCGCCGGGCGGCCGCGGCGACCGGCGCGGAACTCCGGCGGCGGCTCGACTACCGGGGCGTGTTCACCCTCGACGGCATCGTCGCCGCCGACGGATTCGTGCCCACCGAGGTGAACCCCCGCTTCGGCGGCGCCCTTCCGACGTCGCTGGCGACCACTCCGCCGCTGAACCTCCACCACCTGCATCTGCTCGCCGTCGAGCGGCTCCTCGACGACCTCGACGCGGCCGACCTCGAGTCGTTGGTCCTCGAACGGCTCGACGCCGAACGGATCGGGGTCGGCATGATGCTCGTGGACCGAGCGCCCGAGTCGGAACGTTCGGCGGTCGTGCATCGGGGCGACGACGGGTCGTTGCGGTTCGTCGAGGAGGCGCCAGAGCGGAGCGGTACGGACGCGCCGGTCGCCGCCCAGGTTCGTTGGGGTGCGGGGGTGTCGGGTGGACTGGTGTTCGTCCACTTGGCATCGACCACCCCACGCGGGCCGTCGGCCGCACCGCTGGTCCTCGAGGTCCTCCGCCTGGCCGACCGGGCGTGGCAGGTCGGACTCCCCCGACTCGTCGTGGCACCCGACGTCCGTCCGGGCCACGACGTCGAGGGGGCGTCACCTCGCTGAGGGCTGCCAGATCTTGCGGGTCAGACGATGTTCATGGCGTCGAGGACCCGCGCCGCGTAGTCGACGTCGCCGGAGAGCGAGCAGGCGTCGCGCCAATCGCTGCGCTTGGTTCCCCAACTCACGAAGTCGTGGGCGCTGGACTCGACGGTGGCCGCGCCGGTCGACCCGGCCGGGTCGTCGGAGCGCTCCACGGTGATCAGCCCGTCGGCGTCCGCCGGTCCGATGATCCAGCGGCCGCCGCCAGGTCCGGTCAGGTCGATCACGAGCGGCTCGGTGATCACCGGGGCCATCGCCGGGCTGCACATCTGGGGCAGACCGATGAACATCCATTCGATCCCGGGCGCGACGCGAGCGTCGTCCATCACGAGCCCGTCGGCGGACAACGGACCTCGCGGGGCGAGCAGGTCGTGATGCAGGTGGCAGTAGTGATCGAAGCAGAACGCGTTGGCGAGCTGGTGCAGCTGATAGGTCCCGAGGTCGGCGACCGGTGCCTCCACCGAGGCCATCGGCTCCTCCTGCATGGCGTCGAGGGCAGCGAAGGCACCGTCTCGATACCGCTCGTACTCGGCCAGGAGTTCGGCCGGGGTCCACTCCTTGCGCGGCGCGACGAGCGCTTCCATCGCTTCCTCGGCCGTCATCGCCGGCGGCGGCTCGTGCGACGGAGGGGTCGGGTCGACGATCTCCTTGAAATTGGACGTCACGTGGGCCAGCACGTCCTGGACCCGCCAGCCCTCGCACCCGCTCGGTGCCTGCCAGTCGGCATCGGCCAGGCCGGCGAACACGGCCTCCAGGTCGGCGTGCAGGGCACGAAGCCCCACCATTGCATCCGCGCTCATCTCGGGTCCCCAATCACGGTCGTGGCCCGGACGACACCCCATGCGTCCCGGGCCGTTGGAATTGACCGGATCATAGATTCCATCCCGGCGGGTGGAGGGCTCAGAGTCGCCCCGCCGCCTTCGCCGCCGCTTCGGCCGCGGTCAGCTGGCCCTCGATGATCGCCAACCCCTGTTCCCAGAACGCCGGATCGGCCAGGTCGCAGCCCACGATCCGACCGAGCTCCTCGGGCGACCGAGAACCTCCGGCGCGCAGGAGATCGAGGTACGCGGGGACGAAGGCCTCGCCCTCGGCCTCGTAGCGGGCGTACACGGACAACGCCAGGAGCTGACCGTAGGCGTAGGCGTAGACGTAGCCCGGCGTGTGGATGAAGTGCGGGATGTAGCTCCACCAGCTGCGGTACCCCTCGGTGATCTCGACCGCGTCGCCGAGCATGGCGGTCTGGGACTCGGCCCACAGATCCCCGAACCGATCGACCGACAGTTCACCTTCGGTGCGGCGCGCCGTGTGGACCGAATCCTCGAAGCGGTTCATCGCGACCTGACGGAACACCGTGGCGATCGAGTCCTCCAACATCGCGGCCAGGAACGAGAACCGCTCCTCGGGATCGTCGAGTTCGGCGAGCAAACGCCCGCTCGTCACCGTCTCGCCGAACACCGACGCCGTCTCCGCCAGGGTCAGCGGCGTGGTCATGTGGAAGATGCTCTGCTCCTTCGCCAACAAGAAGTGCAGGCCGTGGCCGAGTTCGTGGGCGAGCGTGGCGACGTCGCGAGCCTTCGACGTCCAGTTGAGGAACACGTAGGGGTGATGGGTCGGGGTCACCGGCGTGGCGAAGGCGCCGCCGCGCTGCCAGGGCGCAACGGGGCGTCGATCCATCCCTCGACGAGAGTCGATCGACACCCGAGGCCAACTCGGGCGAGAACGACTGGTAGGCGTCGCGCACGATCCGGGTCGCCTCGGCCCAGCCGTACTCCCGCTCGTTGCCGACCACCGACGCCATCCGGTCGTAGTCGGCGACCCGGTCCACCCCGAGGATCCCGGCCTTGAGCCGATACCACCGTTGGGGGATCGAGTACTTGCCCACCACGGCGTCGATGAGCGCCTGCACCGAGTCGTCGGACGCCTCGTTGGCGAGGTTGCGCGACGAGATCCAGCTCGGGAAGTTGCGGCGGCGGTCGCTCATGGACTTGTCGAGCAGCAGGGTGTTGAACACGTAGGCCCGGGTCCGGAGCCCGGGTTGCAGGGCGTCGGTGACCGCATCCGCCGCCGTACGTCGCACCTCCCGATCGCCGTGGCCGAGGTGGGAGAGCGCCAGCATCAACGGCACCTTGCCGCCCATCGCCTCGGGCAGGACCGGTTCGATCCCCGACGACAGCTCGTCGAACAGACGCGCCCAGGCTCCGGAGCCGGTCTGCTGCTGCTCGGCGAGCACCGTCTCCACCGGTTCGCTCAGCAGATGCGATCGCATCAGCCGCTGCGTCGCCAGGTGGTGATCACAGAACGAGAGCCGGGGATCGGCGAGCACCGATTCGACGTGGGCGTCGTCCGCTGCGGCCCACTCCAGCTCGAAGAAGATCAGCTTGGTGCGAATCTCCGTGGAGCGCTCCTCGGCCTTGGCCACCGCCGCACCACGCGCCGGATCACCGGTTGCCGTCGTGAAGGCGAGCATGGCGTGGTTGTAGGCCCGGGCGAGCAGGTCCTCGATCTCCCCGATCGTCGTCATCGCCGCGGCGAGCCCGCCGGCATCGAGTGTGGCGACGGTTCCGCGCAGCCCCTCCAAGCCAGTGGCGAGGGCGTCGGCTCGGGCGTACAGGTCATCGGTGGTCTGGCCGTCCGGGATGATCGTGTCGATGTCCCAGGCGACATCGGAGGCGGCGAGATCGACGGAGGCAGCGTCCTCGAGAGCGGTCATCGGCTCAGTCTCTCAGGCCGCGCCTGGGCTGTCGCACCGATCGCCGAGGCGTCGGTTTCGACGGGTGGTCGTGCTGAGCTACACCTGACGGGGTGACCGCGTACTCCTCACTCGTCCTGAGATCGCTCCCGACCTTCCACTACGACGGAGAACGGTTTCGCGACCTCGACGGCGACGGGGTGCTCGCCCCGTACGAGGACTGGCGACTCGACCCGATCACCCGTGCCCGGGACCTGCTCGGCCGGATGACCGCCGCCGAGAAGGTCGGGACGTTGCTCCACGGCACGGCGCGCGCTTCGGGCTCGTCGATGGGTGTCATCGGCCGAGGTACGCACTACGACCTCGACTCGGCCCGCGATCAGGTCTACCTCCGCTTCGTGACCTCGATGATCACCCGGCTCGCGCTCGCCCCTCGCGACCTGGCCACACAGAACAACGAGCTCCAGCGGGTGGCGGCCTCCGGTCGGCTCGGTATCCCGATGACGATCAGCTCCGACCCCCGCCATCACGAACACGCCGTGGTCGGCGCGGCGACCTCGGCCACGGGACTCAGCGTGTGGCCCGGGCCGCTCGGTCTCGGTGCGATCGGGGACGTCGACCTCGTCCGCGAGTTCGGCGACGTCGTCCGGCGCGACTACCGGGCCGTCGGCATCCACATGGCGCTGTCGCCCCAAGCGGATCTGGCGACCTCGCCGCGCTGGCCGCGCATCGACGGCACCTTCGGCGAGGATCCGCGGACGGTGCGCCGGCTCGTCGGGGCGTACGTCGAGGGCGTCCAGGGCGGGCGGCGGTGTCGGCCCGGACTCGGTCGCAGCGGTCGTCAAACACTGGGTGGGCTACGGCGGTCGCGTGACGGGTTCGACGGACACAACGTCTACGGCCGCTACTCGGCCTTCCCATCCGGCGCACTGAGCGACCACGTCGAAGCCTTCCTCGACGCCCTGGCCTTCGGGGTGGCCGGGGTGATGCCGACCTACAACATCTTGGAGGGGCTCGAACTCGACGGCGAGCCCGTGGAGGCGGTCGCCGCCGGCTTCAACCGTCAGCTCGTCGATGGGTTGCTGCGCCGCACCCACGGTTTCGACGGACTGGTCGTGTCGGACTGGGCGATCACCCGTGATGCGAACGAGTCCTGCCTCACCGGGAGTCCGCCGCAGACCCCGCAGGACATCGCCATGCCGTGGGGGGTCGAGGACCTGACCCGCACCGAACGATTCGCCAAGGCGATCGACGCCGGGGTCGACCAGCTCGGCGGGGAGGAGGATCCCCGGCCGCTGCTCGAGGCGCTCGACCGAGGACTCGTCAGCGAGGCCCGCCTCGACGAGGCCGTCTCCCGGGTGCTCGTCCAGAAGTTCCGGCTCGGACTGTTCGAGCATCCACTCGTCGATCCCGATGCGGCCGAGGAAGCAGTCGGGGGCGAGGCCGATGCCCGGGCCGCAGCGGCGGCGCGACGCCGGTCGATCGTCGCCCTCGACCTTCGTCGGACCCCGCTGATGTCGGCCGAGGACGTCGTGCTCGCCGATGGAGACGATGCCCGTGCGCTCTCGGATCGGGGACTGACGATCACCGACGACCCGGAGCAGGCCACCGTGGCGCTCGTGCGGTTCGAGACCCCGCACCGTCTGCTCCACCCGACGTTCTTCTTCGGCAACTTCCAGCACGAGGGAGATCTGGACCCCGACCCCGCCGACCCCGCCTGGCGCGCCCTCGACGTCCGGCTGGACGCGGTGCCGACCATCGTCATCGTGCATCTCGACCGACCCGCGGTCCTGGGCTCGATCGTCGGGCGGGCTGCGGCGATCTTCGGGGAATTCGGCGTCGACGCCGATGCGATCGCCGACGTGCTCACCGGCGCAGCCCCGCCCGCAGGTCGGTTGCCGTTCCGCCTCCCGGCGTCGATGGCCGACGTGCTCCGCCAACCCTGCGACCGGCCCGACGACACCATCGCGCCGCTGTTCCCGCTGGGGTACGGCGCCCCGCCGAACTAGGTTGGCCGGCCGTGGTGTTCTGGAAGCGAGGGCGCTCGTCCGGCGCCGAGGTCGAACTGGTGGTGCGGGGTCGCGGGATGATCGTGGCCGGTGAGCGCGCCGCGGTGGACGCGGTGTTGGCGCCGCTCGCCGCCGACGTCGAATCGGGGTTCGGCGAGGGCCGCGAGATTCCCGTCGATCGGTTGTCGTCCACCGCCAACGTGGCCGCCCTGGCCCAGGACGAGGTCAACTACGTCGAGCTGACCGTGCCGGCCCTCCAGCTCTTCACCCGGCACCATGCGCTCCCGGTGTCCGCCGAACCGGCCGCGTACCGCGCCGTGGTCAGTGAAGCCGACGAGGACGACGGCTCGGCCGAGCAGCTCACGTGGACCACGGTCGAGCTGTCACCCGTCCAGATCGTGGCGACGAGCGCCGCGATGACCCAGTTGTCGGCCCGGGTCGCGGTGGACGACGTCGAGGCTCCCTTGGCCCGCCTCGCCGACCGTTTCGAGACCGTCGCGGAACGCCTGGGGGACCCGAGCCTCACCGATCTCCCCGAGATCCATCGCGAACTCGTCCGCACCCTCGATCACGCCTATCTCGCCCGGGTGATCTCGCGGTCGGACTGGGAGCGCGTCGAACCGCACGGCGAGCAGCTCGTGGCCCAGGCGGAACGTCTCCGCCACCACGCGGTCGGGCTGCTCGCACCGGTGGACCCGGACGTCGGCGCCGCGTCGCGAGTGGCGCAGGGCCGAGCGCTCCTCGACGGCACGCTGGCCGACACCCTCGACGTCCTCTTGGTGCTCGATCACGCCCGGGCCGTCTGGGAGGACCTACGGCTCACGTTCGTGTCGGTTCATTCGATCGGCACGCTCGACGGCGCCGCGGCCGAGTCGTCGCTCGCCTTGGAGCGTCAGCGTGACGACGATCTGGCGCTCGTGCGACGGCTGCTCGACACCTCCGACCGGCTGCTGCGTCCCGCCGGGATCCTCGAGTTCGTGCTGGCCGAGCGATGGAAGCTGCGTTCGCTGCGCTCGGATCTGCTCGACCTCCTCGGCGGCTTCGCTCGCCAGCGGCTGCTGCCGATCGACGCCGATGCCCATCAGGTGTCGATCGTGCCCGAGCGAGCCCGCACCGTCGGCCAGGACCTGGCGGGCAAGGTCGCGGCGAAGTTGCCGAGCCGGGCCGGGGTGGCCTGACTCGGCCGCCGAGCGCCCCGACCTCAGCTCGGCGAGCCGCCCAGCTCAGCTCCGGGTGATGGTGAAGGCCGGGATCAGGCGCGGCGCGGCGGAGGTCACGTACTCCCCGAACTGCGGCATCAACGCCGCCTGACGACCGATCGCCGCCTGGGCCTCGTCGGTCGGCAGCTCCTCGACCCGGGCGTCGAAGCGCTCGGTCCCGAACTCGACGGTGATGTCCGGATTCGCCTTGAGGTTGTGGTACCAGTCCGGGTTGGTCGGAGCGCCGGCCTTGGAGGCGAAGACGATCATCGAATCGCCCTCGACGAGGGCGACGAGCGGGATCTCGCGCACCGAGCCGGACTTCGCCCCGATCGTGTGGAGGATCACGACCGGTGCGTCGCCGAACATGGCGACCTTGCCGTCGTTGGCGCGGAACTCGGCGATGATCTGTGCGTTGAAGTCACTCATCCGATCGACGCTACGGGCAGAAAGGTGCTCGCGGTTCCGACATACTTCGCCGATGCGAGACGACAACCCGATCCTGACCCGGATCTTTCGCGACGGTCGTCTCGAATCGATGCATCGTGGGGCCTGGGTGCTCGTGGACACCGCCGGCAACATCGTGGACTGCGCCGGCGATCCCGAGCAGCAGCTCTTCCCTCGGAGCGCGTCGAAGAGCCTCCAGGCCCTTCCCCTGCTGGAATCCGGCGCGAGCGATGCGTACGGATTCGACGATCGCCATCTGGCGCTGGCCTTGGCGTCCCACAGTGGCGAGGACGTGCACGTCGAGGTGGCCAGCGACGGGCTTCGCCGCCTCGGCCTGGACGAGTCCGCGCTGCAGTGTGGACCGCAGCGACCTCGTGACAGCCGTTCGAACGAACCGGCGTCCCGCATCCTCAACAACTGTTCGGGCAAGCACGTCGGGTTCCTCGCCACCGCCATGCAGTTGGGCGATGCGCCGGACCGGTACCTGCAACCAAATTCGGCGGTCCAGCGAGCGGTCGGCGCCGCGGTCGCCGAGGTGACCGGCCTCGGCGTGGCCGACCTCGGGGTGGCGATCGACGGGTGCAGCGCACCGACCTTCCGGCTTCCGTTGCGAAACCTCGCCCTCGGTCTGGGCCGGGTGGCCACGCCGCCCGACGACTGGTCGCCGGTTCGCCGCGACGCGTGCCGGCGCCTGACTGCGGCGGCGAGCCGTCACCCGGTGCTCGTCGCCGGAACGTGGGACCGTCTCTGCACGCGGCTGCTCCAGGTGAGCTCGGGCCGGGTGTTCGGCAAGATCGGGGCGGAGGGCGTCTACGTCTTCGGGGTGGTCGACGCCGACCTCGGCTTCGCCGGCAAGATCGACGACGGAGGCGTCCGCGGCCTGCACTACGTCGTGCTCGACGTGCTGGCGCGACACGCGCTGCTCGGGTCCGACGAACTGGCCGTGCTCCGCGCCGAGTTCGCACCCGAGGTGTTGACGAACTGGGACGGCATCGAGGTCGGTACGGTCGAGGTGTGTGGTCCCGACGACGACCGGCGCCGCGAGCGAACCTCAGACGTCGGTGCCGCCCCGGTCGACCGGTGACGCCGACCGGGAGTCCGACTCGGAGTTCGCGTCGGCGTCGGTTCCACGTCGATCCGGTTCGGCCGACCAGCCGCGTTCGAACGCCGCCGTCGACCAGCCGTCCCGGGTACGGGGGAAGGTGACGGCGCCCGAGGCATCGGGAATCGCGCCGACCACTTGGTGGATGCTGATGCCTCCGTCTTCGAATCCGACGGCGGAGCCGGCCATGTACAGCCGCCACACCCGGGTCCGAGCCAGCCCGGCGAGCTCGACGCATCGGTCCCAGTTGGTCTCGAGCCGGGCGATCCAGGCCCGAAGCGTGGCGGCGTAGTGCTCCCGGAGGGACTCGACGTCGCGGACCTCGAACCCTGCTCGCTCCATCCGGGCGGCGACGTCGGCGACGTCGAGCAGCTCGCCGTCGGGGAAGACGTAGCGATACATGAACGACCGGCGACCGATCTTCGATCCACCGACGCTCGAGATGGCGTGGTTCACGAACCGTCCTCCCGGGCGCAGCGCTCGCCGCACGGCCGCGAAGTACTCGTCGGCGCGTGACGAACCGACGTGCTCGAACATCCCGATCGAGCTCACCGCGTCGAACCCGGCCGGTTCCCCGAGCTCGCGATAGTCGCAGCGCCGGATCTCCACCCGATCGGAGAGCCCGGCTCGTTCGACGGCGAGGCGGGCCCACTCGGCCTGCTCCGAACTGAGCGTGATGCCCACGACCGTCGCGCCGTGGTGGCGGGCGGCGTGCATCGCCATCGCACCCCAACCGCACCCGATGTCGAGCAGACGCTGTCCGGGTCGCTCGTGCAGCCCGAGCTTGCGGCACACGAGTTCGTGCTTGGAGGCCTGGGCCAGTTCCAGGGAGTCGGCGGGTCGCGAGAACCGGGCGCACGAGTAGGTCATCGCCGGGCCGAGGACGAGTCGGTAGAACTCGTTGCCGACGTCGTAGTGGTGGCTGATGGCGGCGGCGTCACGCTGCTTCGAGTGCCGCCATCCGGTTGGGCGAGCCTCGATCGACGGGATGTCCGGCTTGCTGCGCAGCTTCCCGAGGGTCCGGGCCGTACGGGCGAGTTCGGGCAACACCCGCACGGCGTCTCCTGGACCGTTGATGCCGCGGCCGCGAAGGGCCAGGATGCCGTCCACGATGTCGCCGTCGATGTCGAGGTCGCCCTCGACGAACGCTCGGGCCAGACCGAGTTCCCCGGCGCCCACAGCAGATGACGTACGGCGTCGGGACCATTCATCCGGGCCGCGACTGGGGGCATCGAACGGCCCGACCGAGCTGCCGTCCCAGAACGAGAAGCGCACCGGCGGCGGATCGCCGACGAGCGCAGTGAGGAAGTGGGGCGAGCCGTTCGGCGACAGGTGCTGACGTCATGCGTACCTCCCACTCCAAAGGATGCCTGGCCGTCGTTCATCGCGCCAGGGGGTTTTGCTACGGTTCGCCGCTCGTGACGCTCCGACGTGGTCTCCCGGACGTCATCGCCGTGGCGGTCGCCGTTGCGCTCCCGGTCTCGATGCCGCACCTCGACGCGGTGGGTCAGCGAACCGTGCTCGCGATCACCAGTCTGTTCGCCGCGGTCGTGTTGGGTCTGGGCGCCCTCGGTCCTCCACCCGCTCGTCGAGTCTGGGGCCGCCTTGCGCTCGGGGCGCGGCCCTCGTCGTCCATCACACCATTCCCATCGTCGTCGGCGATCAGGGGGCGGTGTCCGGAACCCTGGCACGGGCCGCGATTCCCAGCTTGCCGCGCTCGGTGCGGTGCTCGGCGGTTGGGGCGTGGCCGGGATGATCCAACCGCTGCTGTCGCACCGATCGGCCCGGCCGACGGTGCTGTGGATGGTGCCCATCGGCATGTTCGGTTTCGGCACCATCGCCCTCGCCGACGAACAGTTCGTCGGCGTCGCCGGTGGATCGCTGCGCCGACTGTCGATCGCCGTGCCCGGCGTGTGCGCCGCGCTCCTGGTGGTCGGGCTGGGCCGCGTCGCTCCCGCCGTCCTGCGCCGGCCGGCGCGCGGAGCTGAGGATCGGCATCGGCGTCGTGGCGGCCTTGGTGGCGAACGTGGCCGCCCTCACCGACAGGCACCGCTACTGGGCCATGCCGGGGATCGTCGCGCTCCTCGCGGCCGCGGCGGCGAGCCGCCACACTTCGGCCCCCTTGGTCGGGACCGAGATGGCGGCCGGCCCGGTGCTCGCCTCGGTCGAGTACCGCTGGGGAGCGATCGCCGCCGCGCCGATGGCGCTCGTCGTCCCCGCGACGCTGTTCGGGGCCCCGCCGGAGACCGCGTTCGTTGCGCTGGCGCTCTCGCTCGTGGGCCTCGCCGTGTTCGCGACCGAAGCCCGACGAGGGCGACGGGCGCCGACGGCCCGCCCCGACCGTCGCACGGTCGCGCTCGCTCGGGCCATCGAAGGGGCGTTCGTGCACGACGAGGTCGAGCTCCACCTGCAGCCGATCGTGCGGGCCGACGACTGGAGCGTCGTCGGGTTCGAGTCCTTGGTGCGCTGGCAGTCACCTCGGTTGGGTGCGGTGACGCCCGACGAACTCCTCCTCGCCGCCCGCTGGCAGGCGCGCTCACCCGGGTCGAGCGAGCCATCGTGAGGCGCGCCATCGACGTCGCCCGGGTCGTCCGGAGCAGCCCGGGTCTGGAGTCCTCGTACGTCGCGGTGAACCTGTCGCCGAGCAGCCTCCAGCATCCGGGCTTCGCGGCAACGCTCGTCGAGCCTCACGTCGGCTCGCCGACCCTGCTCGCCGGGCTCGTGGTCGAGATCGTCGAGTGGGGTGAGATCTCCGATTGGGAGGTCCTTCGGGCCAATGTCGCCGCGCTCCGGGCCCGGGGAGCGCTCATCGCCCTCGACGACTTCGGCACCGGCACCTCGAACGTCCGCTCGCTCAACGAGCTCGGTGCGGACCTGGTGAAGCTGGACCGCTCACTGGTCGCCTGGGGCGTCGAGCATCCCGGGCAGGCGGTGCTGGAGCAGGCGATCCGCCTGGCATCGGCCGCGGGAGCGAAGGTGATCGCCGAGGGCATCGAGGACGAGGGGACCGGCCTGCGGCTCGAGCGGCTCGGCGCGACCTACCTGCAAGGGTTCTTCTTCGGTCGGCCTGGGCCGGTCGAGGAGGTCGTGGCCCACTCGACCGGAGCGAGGGAAGGCTCCCGGTTCGGCGCCGGTGAGTTCGCTCAGGCGGCGAGGATGCCGTCGGTGATGTGGACCGTGCGGTCGGCGAAGTGCAACATCCGCTCGTCGTGGGTGACCACGATGGCGGCGGTGTTGCGCTGCTTCATCTCGGTGCGGATCAGTTCCATCACCTGTTCACCGAGCTTGGTGTCGAGCGCCGAGGTCGGCTCGTCGAACAACACGAGCGACGGATCGTTCATCAGCGCTCGCCCGATGGCGACGCGTTGGCGCTGACCGCCCGACAACTGGGACGGCAGGTTCCCGGCCCGGTCGGTCAGCCCGAGTTCCTCGAGCAACTGGTCCGCTCGCTGCTTGGCCGCCGCGCCGGTGCGCCGGCCGACTTCGTCGACGACGAGCAGGTTCTCCCGAGCGGTGAGGAACGGGACGAGGTTGACGGCCTGGAACACGAACCCGACCTGCTCCCGGCGGAACTCCGTCAGTTGCTTGGGCGAGTAGCCCGAGATCTCCTGCCCGCCGACCTCGACGATGCCGCCGGTCGGGGAGAGGATGCCGCCCGCGATGGTGCACAGCGTCGTCTTACCGGAGCCCGACGGACCGATCAGCGCCACGATCTCGCCCGCGTCGACGGTGAGCGAGGCATGGTCGAGCGCCACCACCTCGGTGCCGCCGACCTCGTAGACCTTGCGGACCGAGTCCATGTGCAATGCGACGCTCACCGTGAACCTCCGATGGCGGTGGCCGGGTCGATGCGAAGGACCCGGCGGAGCGAGAAGATGCAGCCGATCGCCGCGGCGACGAGGAGCAGGACGGTGCTCAACACGAGGCGCTGGACCGTGATGGCGTAGGGGATCGTCCCCGCCGGTACGGCGAGTCCGAGGACGACGGCGATGACCGACGCCGCAGCCGAGGCGATCAGGGTGACGATCAGCGCCTGGAGCAGGAGGCCGCCGAACAGCGTGGCGCTGCTCGCACCGACCGCTTTCAACACGCCGTAGAGCCCGATCCGCTCCACGGTGAGCAGGGCGAAGAACAGTGCGATCACGACCACGGCGACGACGATCGTCACGCCGATGATCTGATTGAACGTGCCTTGCTGTTCCGACACGCCGGGAATCGAGTTGGCGGCATCGGCGAGCGAGAGCGAGGTGGTGGCCCCGCCGGTCGCGGTGTCGATCTGGTCGGCCAGGGCACCGGTGGAAACGGATCCGTCGCCGCGGACCACGAGGGCTTGGAACGACCCGTCGGCCAGCACCGACACGGCGCGGTTCTCGGCGAGTACCTGGCGCCAGGTCTCCGGCGATGCCCACAGCGACCCTTGGCCGAGGTAGTTCGTGTCGGAGACGAAGCCGATCACGGTGACCGGCGTGCGGTACGGGCCGAGCAGGATCTCCATGCCCTCCTCGACACCGTCCGCTTTCAGGATCTCGTCCGCGTAGGCCTGCCCGAGCGCGGGTGGCGTGTCCGGGACGCCCTCGGGCGCCAGCTCGTAGCCGAACAAGGCGGTGTCGGCGAGGTCGCGGGGGCCTTTGCCCGGGATGCGCGCACCGAGCTGGACCACGCCGAGTCCGCCGGTCTCGGCGACGCCGCCCGCGGCCTCGACCTCCGAGCGCAGCCCGGTCGTGATCTCGCTTCGGAGCAGCGACGCGTCGGCGTCGGACGAGAACACGACGAGGTCGGCCCGCTGGGCGCGTATCGCTCCCGTGGAGTTGCCGATCAGCCCGTCGAGCAGACCCCGAGGAACATCAACAGCAACGAGATCAAGAACAGGATCACCGTCGCGGTCGCGAAGCGGCTCGGTCGCCGGCGGAGCTCTCGCAGGGCCAGGTTCACCGGCCCGCTCCGGTGGTCGCGTCGATCGGGTCGATGGCCAGGACCCGACGAGCGCTGAACAGCGCGCTGACGAGGCCGAACGAGAACAGCAGCACGGACCAGAACACCACGGCGCCGGTCTCGAACCGCAGGGTGATGCCGCCGAGACGTTGCGGCGCGAGCGGCGAATACAGCGCGATCCCGATGAGGAGTCCCACCGCGAGCACGATCGCCACCTGCAGGAGGAGCGCTCGCACGAGGGTGCCGGCGTGGGCGCCGATGGCCCGGAGCAAGGTCAGCGCATCGGACTTCTGGAGCGTCAGGATCAGAAAGAACAGTCCGGTGACGAGTGGGATCACCAGGGCGTACAGCAAGAAGATGATCCGGAACGAGGTGCGGACCTGGGACACGCCGGGGGCCAGGTCGGCGGCGTCGGCCCGGGTCAGGGCGTCGAGATCGTTGCTCGCCGCGTTGATCCGTTCGACGAGCTGGGCCGGCGTGACACCGTTGGCCGGCGCGACCACGAGCGCGCCGGGCAGGATCGTGCCCGGCGCCTGTGCCCGCGAGTTCACCGCCGCTTCATAGGTCTCGTAGGGCACCCACAGGGTGGGCGTCACGTTGATCAACACGTCCTCGGCCAGCCCGACGACGGTGATCTCGAAGCCGGCCGGATCGAGCTTCACGGTGTCGCCGATGTCGAAGCCCCGGTCGGCGTCGGAGACGTCGGCGACCGCCTCGCCCGGCGCTCGGGGGAGCCGGCCGGCGACGAGGGTGTCGGGGGCACCGAGTCCTTCGAACCCGACCACCGAGGCATCGGTGGCCTCGCCGTCGGCCACGGTGAAGGTGGCGAGGGAGAACCGCCCGACCTCGCCGACCCCGTCGGTCGTCCGCACCAGTTGCTCCAGTTCGGGGACGATCACGCCACCCTGGAGGTTGCGGCGTCCGTCCACCGAGTAGACGACCACCGGGGCGGACTGGTGCTCGATCCCGCCGGTGAACGCGGTCAGCAGACCGTTCTGGAGCGACTGCTGGAACAGGACGAGGAACACCAGCAAGCCGACGGCCGCCATCAGCAACCCGAAGCGCACCTTGGCGCGGCGCATCTCCTTCAGGGCCAGGAACACGGCGACATGCTGCCGTGTCCCGGACCACTTCGTGCAAGCCCTGCTCCGATTCTCCCGACGAAACCGGGCGCGGCCGGGTCGTCAGCCGGTCACGACCGGGTAGCCGGCGTCCTGCCAGGCCGTGATGCCGCCCAGGTCGAAGACCGAGGTGAACCCGGCGTCGGCCATGATCTTGGCCGCCGCTGCGCTGCGATTCCCCGACCGGCAGTAGACGACGTAGGTGGCGCCGTGGTCGAGGGGTGCGATCAGTTGTTCGAACTCGCCGCCCGACACGTCGAGGTTGACGGCGTCGGCGAGATGGCCGTCGGCGAACTCGGCGGGAGTCCGCACGTCGATGATCGTGAGCTGGTCGCCCTGCTCGTCGATCATGGCCTTGCCCTCGGCGGGGCCGATCACGGTGACCGCGGACCCGGTGGTGGCAGTGGCTGCGGCCGGGTCCGATCCGGTGGTCTCGGGTGCTCCGTCGCTGCCGCAGGCGACGGCGCCCAGGCCGAGCGCGGCGACGAGCGCGATCACCGGTGTGAGTCGGCGGCGGTGCCGAGGGCTGGGGACGAGACCGGTGAGCTCGGCGAAGTCGTCGTGACGGGGGGCGGGGCGGTCGGTGTGCATCGGGTTCCTCCTGGACACGGGGGGTGAGGCTGTGGTCGACTGGCAAAGGTCCGTACATTCGGACCAAGGGTTGCACTGATACCCCTCAGGGTATACCCTCTGGGGTATCCCGCTTCGGTCGAACCGGCCGAACTCGTTCTGGATGAGGTCGATCCCCACATGATGTTCTTCAAGCAGTACTACCTCGGGTGCCTCTCCCACGCGTCGTACCTCGTGGGAGACACCACCACCGGCCGAGCGGCCGTCGTCGATCCCCAGCGTGACGTGTCGCAGTACCTCGCCGATGCCGAGGCCAACGGGCTCACGATCACCCACGCCATCGAGACCCACTTCCACGCCGACTTCCTCTCGGGCCACCTCGGTCTCGCCGAGCAGACCGGTGCCGAGATCGTGTTCGGCAAGTTCGCCGTGGACCACGCCCAATTCCCGATCACGGGCCTGGCGACCGGGGACAAGATCGCCCTCGGCGAGCCCGGCGTCGGCGTCGAACTCGAGATCCTCGAGACGCCCGGCCACACGCCCGAGTCGATCAGCGTCGTCGTGCGCGAACGCGCCGGCGACGAGGTTCCCTACGGAGTGCTCACCGGCGACACGCTGTTCATCGGCGACGTCGGCCGTCCGGACCTCCTCGCCGCCATCGGGTTCACGGCCGAGGAACTGGCTCGCAAGCTGTACCACTCGCTGCACGAGCAGTTGCTCACGCTGCCCGACGCCACCCGGGTCTTCCCGGCTCACGGCGCCGGCTCGGCCTGCGGGAAGAATCTCTCCACCGAGACGGTCTCCACGATCGGCGAGCAGCGCCGCACGAACTACGCGCTCCAGCCGATGACCGAGGACCAGTTCATGGACGCGGTCACCCAGGGCCAGGCTGCCGCCCCGCTCTACTTCCTGTTCGCCGCGACCAAGAACCGCCAGGCCCACGAGTCGCTCGACGAGGATCTCGAGACGCCGTCGATGACGCTCGACGACGTGCTGGCGGCGATGGCGACAGGGACCGCGGTCGTGGACGTGCGCGACGACCAGTCGTTCGCGGCCGGCCATCTGAAGGGGTCGATCAACGTCGGCCTCGGCGGTCGGTTCGCCGAGTACACCGGCGAGGTCATCACGGCCGGGACACCGATCATCGTGGTGGCCGATCCCGGGACCGAGCCGGAGGCCCGGATCCGCCTGGCCCGCATCGGGTTCGACACCGTCGTGGGCCACCTCGACGATCCGCTCGCTGCGTTCACCGCCCACCCGGAGCACGTGGAGCAGTCGTCGAGGCTGTCGCGTGCCGAACTGGTCGAGCGGAAGTCCGCCATGCCGGACCTCCAACTGGTCGACGTGCGCGGCCCCGGCGAGATCGAGTCCGGGATGATCGACGGAGCGGTCCACATCCAGCTCCCGGAACTGGTGAAGCGGCTCGGTGAACTCGATCCGGCCAAGCCCACCGTCGTGTACTGCGCCGGTGGCTACCGCTCGAGCATCGCGGCCAGCACCTTGCTCGCCAACGGCTTCGCCGACGTGTCGGATCTCCTCGGCGGGTACAACGCCTGGACCCTGACCGAGGTTCCGGCCTGATGAACCTGCGTGCCCTGCTCGCCTCGCCGTTCGGCTTCCTGATCGGCCTGTCGCTCGGTGCGATGGGTGGGGGCGGCTCGATCCTGGCCGTCCCCGTGCTCGTCTACATCGCGGGACAGAGCGCCAAGGAAGCCACCGCGACGTCGCTCGTCCTGGTGACGATGACGGCGCTCGTCGGTATCCGCCCCCACTTCCAAGCGGGGCGGGTGAAGGTGAAGCAGGGCATCATGTTCGGCCTCGCCGGCACCGGTGCGAACCTGCTCGGCTCGGTGCTCAACAAGAAGGCCGACGCCAACCTGCTCCTGCTGCTCTTCGCCGGCGTGATGCTGGCGGCCGGGGCCGCGATGTGGCGGGGCGGGGCCTGCCGCACGGTCAACGTGGCGGCCCGTTCGGTCGGCGCCGCCGCGGCGACCGACATCGCCCCGCCGCCCACCGGGTTCGATCTGCGGACCGTCGTCAAGGTGATCCTGGTCGGGTCCGGGGTCGGGTTGCTCACCGGGTTCTTCGGCGTGGGTGGTGGCTTCGTGATCGTGCCGGGGCTCGTGTTGGCCCTCGGCTTCTCGATGCCCGACGCCGTCGGCACGTCGCTGCTCGTCATCGTGATCAACTCCCTCGTCGCCCTGTCGATGCGCTGGAGCAACTCGGCGATCGACTGGGCGGTGGTGCTGCCGTTCGCCGTGTCCTCGATGGCCGGGGTCACGGTCGGCGGAAAGCTCGCCGGCAAGAAGGAGCCCTGCCCGCTCCAGCGGGCCTTCGTCGGGCTCCTCGTCGTCGTGGCGATCTACACCGCCATCAAGTCGGCCCTCGCCCTCTGAGCCGGTTCGATCAGCCGCCCGCCCCGGCGGCTGCCCGGTCGTCGGCGATCGATCCGAGCGTGGCGAAGGCGTCGGCCGCAGCCTCCTCGCCGGCGTCGCGCAAGCACTGTTCGTAGGCGGCGAGGAACTCCTCGGGGCTGTCGTCCGGGCCCAGCTCCACGTCGCTGCACAGGTCGGGGCGGCGCTGGCCGAGTTCGGCGAGGACGTCGATGGCGGCCTGGGTCTCCGGATCGGTTGGGACCCCCTCCATCGGTCGGGCGTCCTCGGGGGCCACGATCGGTGCGCCGGTGCCGAGATCTCGGTAGGTCGTGGTGATCGACCCCGACTCCGGCTCGGTGGCGTCGGGGCGCACGAGGTCGTCGAAGTGCAGCGCGACCTCGGCGAGATTGCCGTCGTCGTCGACGTGGAGGTCCAGCCGAACCTCGTAGGTGCCGTCGAGCTCATCACCCCCCGACCCCGCTCACGGGATCGACGAGCAGGGCGACGCCGGCCGGAAGCTGCGGGAGCGACCGCAGCTCGGCGACCGACACCGTGGCGGAGTAGCGATCGTCGGAGACCTCATGGACGTCGTCGGCCGCCTGGACCAACGCCACGAGCCCTTCGTTGCTCGGGTCCAGGTCGGCCGGGAGTCCCATGCTCGTCAGCAGGGCGGGCGAGCTGGTCGCCACCCCGACGAACCATTCGGTGTCGGAGCCCGGGCCGAGGAGCCCGGACCGGACGTAGAACTCGTCGTCCACCACACGCATCGAGATCTCGTCGTCGGCTGGATCCGCGGGAGACGAGGACGGCGAGCGCGAGCGCATCACGAGTTCGATGTCGTCGTCGTAGAACCGGGTCACGAGGGACACCGAGCCGATTTCCTCACCGGAGTCGAGCTGGACCTCGACGTCGACGGTGCCCGATGTGGCCTCCGAGGTGCGTTCGGCGGCGGCGAGGACGGCGGCCGCGGCCGACCCATCAGAGCCGGGGATCACGACGATGGCGGCAACGGCCGCAGCCGCGGCGACGGCACCGGCAGGTGCGGCCCAGCGAAGGGTCCGACGTCGAGTGGACGTCGAGCGGACGGCGCGATGGGCGATGGATTCGGACGTCGGGATGGTCGGTGCGGTCATGGTGATCTCCTGGAAGCGGTCCAGCGGAGCTGGCTCGTGTCGGAGACGATCGAGTTCCTCGGTCGACATCGGGTCGGCCGCGGCCACGAGGTCGAGCAACTCGTCCTCGGTCGCAGGCCAGGCGTTGGCGGCGTCGCTGTCGTTGTTCGCCGGGTGCTGCTCGTCGGTCATCGGTGCTCCTTTCCTCGTCGGTCTCGTTCGTCGGCCGGTACCTGTCGGTCCCGGCCGTCACCTTCGGCGAGTTCGCGTCGGAGCCGGTCGCAGGCGATGGAGTCGGATCGCCACGGCGTTCAGGGACACCCGAGCACCGCCGCCGCCTCGGCGTGGGACAGGCGTTCCCATGCCAGCAGGCGCAGCAGTTCCTCGTCGTCGTCGCTCAACCGGGCCATTGCGGCGCGAACCTCGTCCAGCCGTTCGGCCGCCGGTTCATCGCCGGTGTCGGTACCGGGAGCGCTCGGGTGCCCTGTTCGATCGTGGCGGATCCGTTCGGTGAGTTCGGTCCGGCGGGACTCGCCGCCTCGCGTTGGCGAGGACACGTCGGGCCACGCCGAACAGCCACAACCGATCGGGTTCGGTGGGGAGTTCATCGAAGCGTCGCCAGGCGATGGTGAACACCTCGGCGACGGCGTCGTCGGCCGTGCTGCGGTCGCATCGGCGCCGGCAATAGGCGGACACATCGGCGAAGCACGCCTCGTACAGGAGGCGGAATCGCTCCGTTCGATCCAGCCGCTCCGGTTCGGTCATCGGGGCCACACTCGCACGCCTACCCTGTCGCCGCAACACCCCGACCTTTCAACCATCTTCGACGTGGGCGCGAAAACCCGGCATCGCGCCGGGTTCTCGCGCCCACCCGGGTGAGTCAGCTGCCGACGGGGTAGCCGTCGTCCTTCCAGATCACGATGGTCGAGTCGCGCGGCACGGGCCCGGCAGCACCCACGAACTCCGCAGGAAAGTTCGTGACGGCGGGGTCACCGTTGCCTGGGTGCTGCAGGTTGACGAACAGCACTCGCTTGTTGGGCGTACGGGTGATCCCCGTCACCTCGCACCCGCCACGCCGGTGAACAGGCGACGGAACTCGCCGGTGTACGGATCGGCGACGAGCAGCCGGTCGTTCGCGCCGCGGTGAGCTGGTCGCCGTCGGTCTCGACGAAGAGCCGACCGTCCGAGGTCGGAGTAGATGCCGTCGGCGAGCCGAACATCTGGCCGTCCCGATCGGTGACGTCCGGGCGAGCGCGAAGATGTCCCACTCGAACGCAACGCCGATGCGGTCGCCGTCGAGAGTCGGATGATGTGGCCGTCCGGGTTCGGCGTAGCGGGTTCGCCGCGATTGGGTTCGGTGCGGCGGGTGTTGTTGGTGAGGGTGAAGAAGACCTCCCCGTCCTTGCTCACCGTGGACCCTCGGGCGGTCCATCGGTGTCGCCGGCGAGGTCGGCGGCCGAGCGGGTGTTGACCAGGATCGTCGAGCGTCCGCGGCGAGCGCCGGATTCGCCGGCGACAGCTGGGCACTGCCCGGTGCCGTCGTCATCAGAACTCGGGCGACGTACAACGTGCCCTCGTCCAGCGGGCTGCGACCTGCCTTCGTCATCTGGCGCCAGTTGCCGATCGAATGAACTTGAGATGTAGTCGAGCGCTCGTCGTCGCCCATGTAGACCGATCCGGCGATCCGCCTCGACGACGGTGGCGCCTTCGTGCTTGACCGGCCGAGCGCAGTCCGCTTCACCGGCGGCAGATCCGGGCGATTGGGATCGATCTCGAGCGACCAACCGAAACGGTGGTGCTCGTTGACGTAGGCGGGATCGGACAGATCGAAGCGAGGGTCGAACGCGTGCCAGCCGTAGCCGAACCCGCCGGCGGCGAACCCGTACCGTCGCTGGTTCGCGTGGCGGTCCACGATTACCGGTGGCCCGAAGTACCGGCCGTTGAAGTTCTCCTCGCACGTGAGGTAGGTGCCCCACGGCGTGTAACCGTTGGCGCAGTTGTTCACCGTCCCGGCGGGGGCGTTGCCCGCCGGGTTCTGCAGCAGCGGACTCGATGCCGCAGGTCCGGAGAACGCCACTGGCGTATTGACGTGAATGCGCCGGTTGTTGGGCGAGTTCCAGACACGCCAGCCCGTCGCTGTCTTCCGGATGCCGACGACGCTCACGCCGTGCGCCGCCTGGCTGAGGCGGACCTGTTCGAGCGAGGCCGGGGCATCGGCCCCGAACACGTGCGGGTTGGTGCCGTATTCGTGGTTGATGCAGAGCAGGCCGCCTTCGTTGTTCCCGAAGTACCACATGCCATCGTGGCCGATGCCGATCGACTGCTCCTGTTGCTCGGCCGTGAACCCGTCATAGGGGAACGACTGACCGCTGCCGTCGATGCTTGCGCCAAGGATCGAGCGGGCCAGTTGTACCGCGGGCGATGGTGGGCATGGGCCCGCTCTGCTTCGGGATCGACCAGAAGCCGATGTGCCGGGCGGCGGCCGGGAGGCGTCGAGCCGGGATAGGTCGGAGCCGTCGCCGCCCGAGCATGTCCGGGTAGCCCGACGAATGCGAGCGTGGTCGCAGCCAGGCCGCCCGCGATCACTCCGCGACGCGAGATTCGGGTGGCGAGGACGTCGTCGAACCGACGGTTCGATGACGGATTGCTGATGGGATCGTGGTCGTGCACTTCTTCCTCCGATGTCGTGGACCCGCACAGATCCGTGCATGAGCCGGCCGGGGCGCAGCGCTGCTGCAGATTCCTCGTACCGACCTCGGCCGACGCTGGGATCCCAGGTGATCGGGGATCGAACGCCTGTGCCGGAGGATGGCTTGATGCTGAACCAACGGTCTCCCCCATTCGTCGCCGGCCACCTGGCGGAGCAACGAAGCGTCGAGGTCGGGAGGGCGATCGAGCGCCGTCAGCGGCGGCGGCGGTGGCGAGGGAGTAGGCCCCGAGCACGCAGACGACTCCGCCGACGATCGAAAGCGCGGCGACGTGCTCGTTGCGGACGGTGACGCCGAGCACGAGGGAGACGGCCGGGATGATGAAGCTCATCGCGGAGGCCCGGACCGCTCCACCCCGACCGGCGGCGGTGGCGGCGAGGATGTTCGCCACGCCCGTTCCCAGGCCGCCGAGGACGAGCATCGACAGCCCGGCCCGCCAGTTCCAGTGCGAATCCAGGAGCGCTGGAATGCCGAACGGTGCGGTCAGCACGACAGCGACACCGATCGCTCGCCAGATCACCGGGGCCGCGCTGTTGCGCTGCTGCAACGGGCCGGCGAGGTTGATCGCGAATCCGTACGAGACGAGGGCGGCGAGGATCAGCGAGATCCCCCACGCCTCGCTGTGGCCTTCGCCGAGACTGGGTGCGGCGATGAGGAAGGCGCCGAACAAGCCGACCGAGAGGGCGATGACGACGGTCCGGCTGGGCAGTTTCTGCACCAACATCGCAGCGACGATCGTGGCGAACAGCGGGATCGCGGAGTTGAGCATCCCCGTCAGCGCGGAGGAGACGTGCTGCTCGGCGAAGGGGAACATCGACATCGGGAAGGCCAGCCAGATCACGCCGAGCAGGCCGACCTTGTTCCGGTCCTCGCGTCGGATCGGGCGGCGGGCGGCGGGCACGGTGCTCAGGACGCAGAATCCGATGAGCGTCCGCACGAAGGTCACACCCTCGGGCCGGATCGCGGTGAGCGACTCGGCGATGAAGAGGTACGAGGCACCCCAGATGATCCCGGGCAGGATCAGGATCGCCCACTCCGTCCAGTGCTCGTGCGCGGTGGCGTTGCGGGGGGCGAGGGTCGGGGCGGTCACCGCGTCACGCTGACACGTCCCGACCACGCCGCACCAGCGGATTGCGGACGTCGCGTACCGGGTCGGATCGCGCGAGGACGGGGCGTCGGGCTTGCGTGAGGGCGGCGCGCGTCTACGCTCGTCGCCCGTGTCCAGGACCCTCCCGCTCCACCGCTCGACCAGAATCGCCGGCTCGGCGATCGTGCTCGTGGGCTCGCTGCTCGCAGGATGTACGTCGACGAACCCCACCTCCGACGCCGACTCGACGACCGTGGCGGTGTCCGACGACACCAGCGTCGTCAGCGACGTCGACGCCGGCGCTGACAACGTTGTCGACGCCACTGGTGTCGACCACGCCGACGACGCCGATGCCGTCGACCATGCCGACGACGCACCGATCTCGGTCGCCCTGGTGTGGCACATGCAC
Organism: Ilumatobacteraceae bacterium; assembly: GCA_041394645.1. GTDB lineage: Bacteria > Actinomycetota > Acidimicrobiia > Acidimicrobiales > Ilumatobacteraceae > JAWKHV01. Next base: position 166,316 of record JAWKHV010000005.1, read on the forward strand.
CAGCCCCGCTATCCGGTGATCGACGGTGTCGTCAGCCGGCCGTGGGTCGCCGCGCACGCGACCAAGGACTACCTCGACATGGCCACGACCGCTGAGGCCTCCGGAGTGCCGGTCACGTTCAACCTCACGCCGTCGCTGCTCCTGCAACTCGAGGAGCTCACGAAGGGGGCGACCGATGCGTATCGCGCCCATACGCTCGTCGCGGCGAGCGCGCTGGACGACGAGCAGCGAGCCTTCGTGCTCGACCGCTTCTTCGACGTCAACTCGTCCATCGTCGATCGCTTCCCCCGCTATCGGGAGTTGGCGTCACGGGACCGCTCGTCGTTCGCCGTCCAGGATCTGCTCGACCTGCAGGTGCTCTGGAACCTGGCGTGGTTCGATCCCGAGTTCCTCGCGGCCGAGCCGCTCTCCGGGCTGGTCGCCCGGGGACGCGACTTCACCGAGGACGACAAGGCGATCATCGTGGCCGAACAGGACCGGATCATCGCCGAGGTGATCCCGACCTACGAGAGGCTCTGGCGGGAGGGGGCGATCGAGGTCACGACCACGCCGCTCGCCCATCCGATCCTGCCGTTGATCGCCGATACCGACGCCTTCCTCGAGTCCGACCCGCAGGGCACGCCGCCCTCGGATCGGGCCAGGGAATACCTGGATGCCGAGGCCCAGGTCCAGCGGGGCCTGGAGGTCGCCGAGCGCCTCCTCGGCCAGCGACCCACCGGAATGTGGCCGGGGGAGGGAGCGGTGTCGCAGGACATCGTCAAGTTGTTCAGTGATTCCGGGGTGACCTGGATCGCCACCGGCGAGGACGTGCTCGCCAGGTCCATCGGCGCCGGCAGCTTCGCCCGCGACGACGCCGGCACGGTCGTCCGGGCGTCGGACCTCTACCACCCGTGGTCGGTGCAGCATGGAGACGAGCCACCCGTCGCCGTGGCATTCCGCGACACGGTCCTGTCGGATCTCGTCGGGTTCGAGTACTCGGGACGCCCTGCCGACGACGCGGCCGACGACCTCGTGTCCCGGCTGGCGAACATTCGCGAGTCGCTCGCCGGGCAGGACGGTCCGCACCTCGTCACCATCCTGCTCGACGGGGAGAACGCCTGGGAGCAGTACCCGAACGACGGCCACGACTTCCTCGCTGCCCTCTACGACCGGTTGGGCCACACCGACTGGATCGAGCCGACGACCCCCGGGCGGTTCGTCTCCGAACATCCCGAACCGTGGCCGACGATCGACCGTCTCGCCGCGGGATCGTGGATCGGAGGGAACCTGACGACCTGGATCGGCGAGCGCGAAGAGGCGATTGCCTGGGACCGGCTCCACACGGCGCGCCTCGCGGTCCGCCGGGCCGAGCAGCAAGGCACGGCGACGGCCGAGCAGCTCGCCGCAGCGATGGAGGTGATGCTCTGGGCGGAGGGATCGGACTGGTTCTGGTGGTACGGCTCCGACCAGGACTCCGGCAACGACGAGTACTTCGGCGCGGCGTACCGCGAGTTGCTCGGTCAGGTGTACGGCGCGCTCGGCGAAGCCCGCCCGCCGTGGGTACCGGTGCCGATCATCCCCGAGCGCGCCGTCGATGCCCCGACGGTGTGCTCGCAGGACCGGACGGTCCGATCAGCGTGTCGTTCGACGACGGGGGCGTGGTCGTGGCAACCGACGCCGGACCGGTCGACGTGTACCTGGCGACGCCACGAGCAACCGGCCTGCGGCGGGGCACGGCGCTCGGCGGCCAAGTGCTCGGTTTCGGCGCGACCCACCTGGTCCGGATCGGCGTCGACGGATCGGCATGTCTGGCGTCGTCGCTCCCACCGGTCGGTGTGGCCGAACCGTCCGGCGACTGCACACCGCTCGACGGGGGACGGATTCCCGCCGAACGGGTCGGTGCGTTGCAACAGGGGGATCGGGTGTTGGCGCGTGGTCGCCGGCGACTCCCTCGTTCCGAGCGAGGCCCCGGCCGCGGTGGTCGTGCCCGACCTCGGGGGCGTCGACGCGATCCTCTCCGTCACCGATCCTGCCGGTGACGACCACGGACCGGGGACGACGACGTATCCGCTCGACCCGGTGTTCGTGCCGGGGTCCTTCGATCTCGTCGGCTTCGAGTGGGGCATCGACGGGGACGAGGCCGTGTTCACCTTCGACGTCGCAGCCCCGATCGCCAACCCGTGGAACTCGACCTGGGGGCTCTCGCTCCAGACCTTCGACGTCTATCTGGATGCCGATCCCGGTGCCGGCACCGGCGAGACCGATCTCGTCGCCGGGCGTGACGCCGCCCTGCCGGCCGGCAACGGCTGGGAGGCTGCGGTCGTCATCGAGGGTTGGCAGCCCAAGGTGCTGCGTGCCACCCCCGACGGGTACGAGGAAGACCATCCGACGATGTCGATCGCCGTGGTCGGCGAGGTGGGCCGGGTCATCGCTCGCGTTCCGCTGACCGCTCTGGGGCTGAGTGGCGATCCCGCCCGATGGGGCGTGGCCGTCGCGCTGCTGTCCCAGGACGGCTACCCGTCAGCAGGGGTGGACCGCGTCCGTGACGTCGAGGCCACCGCCGCTCAGTGGCGGCTCGGCGGAGGCGCGGCGACACGTGTCGTCGACGCCCTCGATCCGGAGCCCGGACGACAGGAGGAACTGCTCGCGCAGGTGGCGCCGTTGCTGCCCCTGGTCACGACCTGAGCTCGGCCGGGCGTCGCACCCGAGCGGTCGACGCCCGCAGCACCAACTCCGGACGCACCAGGTACTCCTCTCCGGCGGTCGGTTCATCCGCGATTCGCTTCGCGAGCAGCCGGGTCGCCAGTTCGGCGATGGCGTCGACCGGTTGACGCAAGGTCGTGAGCGGCGGATCGCACAGTCCCATGAGCTCCGAATCGTCGAACCCGATCACGGAGATGTCGCTCGGCACGTCGAGCCCGGCGTCACGAAGGCCGCGGATCGCGCCGAGGGCCATCAGGTCGCTCGCGGTCACGATGCCGGTGACGCCGGCCTCGACGAGATGGTGGGCACCGACCGCCCCGCCCTCCAAGGAGTAGATGGTCTCGACGATCTGGCGATCCGAGGCAACGAGACCGAGCTCGGCCAGGGCAGCGTGGAATCCCGCGATCTTCCGGACCACGGGCTGATAGCGCTCGGGACCAACGAGCAGCCCGATGCACTCGTGCCCGAGCTCGGCGAGGTGGCGCACCGCGACCTTGACCGCGGCGGCGTCGTCGGTCGACACGGCGTCGATGCCCAGTCCCTCGACGAAGCCGTTGACGAACAACTGGGGCAGCACCTCGCCCGACAGATCGAGATACGCCTCGTGCTCGACCGCGAGGTTGGCGTTGCGTCCGGACACCACGATCAATCCATCGACCCGATGCTCGGCGAGGATGGCCGCATACTCCTCCTCCGGGGTCGTCCCCTGCGCCATGCAGCACAGGACCGAGACGTAGCCGTGCTCCATCAGCCGCGCCACGAAGGCCTGGGCGAACGCGGGAAAGATCGGATTTGTCAGTTCGGGGACGATCAGCCCCACCAGACCGACGCGCGAGTTCGTGCGCAAGGCCGGCGGGAGGTAGCCGAGGTCGGCGAGGACCGCGAGAACCTTGGCCCGGGTGCCCGGGGCGACTCCATCGCGTCCGTTCATCACCCGGCTGACGGTCGCTTCGCTGACGTTGGCCAGCTTCGCCACGTCCTGGAGCCGAATTCGCATGACGAGAACATAGCCAGCCGGTTTCCGAGGGCTTGCGCATTCATTGCGAAGATGTGCAAGAATCTTGCAAGGCGAGTCGATGTTCGACCGTCGCCTCATCCATCAGAGGGGGAGTACTTCATGCGAAGGAACCGCACGGCCATGGCCATGGTTTCGGGCCTCGCGCTGTTGGTCGCGGCGTGTGGGAGCGACGGTGGCGACAGCGCTGCCGAGGCCACCACCACCGAGGCCACCACCGCCACCACCGCCGAGGCCGCCGAGACGACCGAAGCCGCCGAGACGACCGAAGCCGCCACGGACACGACCATGGTCGAAGAGACCACCACGACGGAGTACGTCGCCCCGGCTCGCGGCGACGCCGACCTGGTCATCTGGGCCGATCCGACGACCCAGGTTCCGGTCGTCGAACCGCTGGCGGCTCAGTTCGCCGAGGAGGAAGGGCTCAACGTGAGCGTCCTCGGCGTGCCGGGCGACAAGATCCGTGACCAGCTGGCGAAGGCCGGTCCCGCCGGTGAAGGCCCCGACATCATCATCGGCGCCCACGACTGGCTCGGCGAGCTCGTGGCGAACGGAGCGGTCATCCCGATCGACCTGGGCGCCGACGTTGACAACTACGCCGATGTCGCCATCCAGGGCTTCTCCTACGACGGCAAGCTGTACGGCCTCCCGTTCGCGGTCGAGAACGTCGCCCTGATCCGCAACGTCGACCTGGTGCCCGAGAGCCCGGCGACGTGGGAGGACCTGGAGGCCACGGCCCTGCAGCTGGCGGCCGACGGAACCGTCGAGATCCCGCTCGCGCTGCAGGAGAACGGCAACGGTGACCCGTACCACAACTACCCGCTGTTCACCGGCTACGGCGGCTACGTCTTCGGCACGAACCCCGACGGCAGCTACAACCCGGACGATCTCGGTATCGACTCGCCCGGGGCGCTCGCCGCTGCCGAAGCCTTCGCCAGGTGGAGCGAGGAAGGCCTGGTGTCCAAGGACATCTCCTTCGACATCATGAAGGAGTCGTTCATGTCCGGGAAGGCGCCGTTCGCCATCACCGGTCCGTGGTCGGTCGGAGACTTCACCGACGCCGGCGTGAACTTCGTCGTCGAGCCGATCCCGAGCGTCAACGGCAACACGCCGAAGGTGTTCGTCGGCGTGCAGGGCTTCATGATCTCGTCCTTCTCCGAGGCCCAGGACGCGGCCAAGACCTTCCTCCTCGACTACATCAACTCCGAGGAGCTCCAACTCGCGATGTACGAGGCGGGGAACCGGCCGCCGGCGATGACCTCGGCGTTCGAGAAGATCGCCAGTGACCCGATCCCGTACGGCTTCGGTCTCTCGGCGGTGAACGGGCAGCCGATGCCGGCCATCCCGGCGATGGCGTCGGTGTGGGACTCGTGGACCAGCGCCTACGAGCTCGTCTTCACCGGCACCGACCCCGACACGGCGTTCACCGAGGCCGCCGCCGCAATCCGCGAGAAGATCGCAGGCGGATGAACGACGATCACGTCGTCGCACCGGGCCGGGGCACACGTGTGCCCCGGCCCGGGCGAGTCAGCTTGACCACGGCACTCGTGGTCAAGCTGGGCGTGCTCGTCGTGCTGAACGGACTCGTCTTGGCGGGGATCCAGCGAATGCTGGCCAACGACGAAGTCGCGATGGCGGTGTTCAGCGGCCTCGCCCTGTTGGTCATCGACGGGGTCTACCTGTCGGAACGCCGCTTCGTGCCGGGCAAGTACCTCGTGCCCGGCACGATCTTCCTGGTCATCTTCGCCCTGTACCCGGTGCTCTACACGGTCTACATCTCCACGACCAACTACGGCACGGGGAACAACCTCGACCGAGCGACGGCGATCGCTCAGCTCGAAGCCCAGTCGGTCGCCTCGAGCGATGGTGCCATCCGCTACGAACTGCAGATCTTGGCCCAGGGCGACGTCGACGGACCGCTGGCGTTCTTGCTCACCGATCCGAACGGGAACCGGTTCCTCGGCACCGATGCCGGACTCGAACCGCTCGACCCGAGCCAGATCATCGCCGACGGCCGACGCGAGACGATCGCCGGGTACGTCGCCCTCAACACCGGCGAGGCCCAGGACCGCGTCGACGAGGTCACCTCGATCGCGGTGCCCACCGATCAGGGTGAGGTGGTCAACGACGGCTTTCGCGCCGCGTTCGCCAAGCTCCAACGCCTGCAGTACGACTCGGCGACGAACACGATGCGCGACGTGGTGGACGGCACCGAGTACACGGTCGAGTCGGGATACTTCGTCGCCCCCGATGGCACCAGGCTCCTTCCCGGATGGCGAGCCAATGTCGGGCTCGACAACTACCAGCGACTGATCTCGACCTCATCGGTGCGTGGCGAGTTCCTGCGGGTCTTCGTGTGGACCCTGGTGTTCTCGATCATGTCGGTCGTGTTGTCGTTCGCCCTCGGGATGTTTCTCGCCCTGGTGTTCAACAACCCCAAGATGCGCGCCCAGAAGCTCTACCGCAGTTTGATCATCATCCCGTACGCGCTCCCCAGCTTCATGACGGCGCTGGTGTGGAAGGGCATGCTGAACACCCAGTTCGGCATCGTCAACCGGATGCTCGGTGTCTCGATCCCGTGGCTCGACGGTCAGTGGATGCCGTACGTCTCGATCCTGCTCGTGAACACCTGGCTGGGCTATCCGTACATGTTCCTCATTTGCACGGGGGCGTTGCAGAGCATCCCCGGCGACCTCAACGAGGCCGCCATCGTCGACGGAGCCAGTGGGGTCGCTCGGTTCCGAAGGGTGACGTTCCCGTTGCTGTTGATCGCCGTCGCGCCGTTGCTGGTCGCCTCGTTCGCCTTCAACTTCAACAACTTCAACCTCATCTATCTGTTGACCGAAGGGAAGCCCTCGGTGCTGGGGTCGAACGCGGGTCGGACCGACATCCTGATCAGCTTCACCTACAAGCTGGCCTTCGGCGGGGGCCGAGGCGCCGACTACGGCTACGCCGCAACGATCTCGTTCATCATCTTCATGATCGTCGCGGGTATCTCCGCCTTCAGCTTCCGATTCACCCGACGACTCGAGGAGATCCGCCGATGACCGAGTCCGCATCACCCCGGACCGCCGCTCGCACGGCCAATCGTCGCCCGGCGATGCAGGTCTTCCGGGACACCGGCTGGCGTCACGCGGTTGCGATCCCCGCGCTGCTGTTCGCCGTGCTGCCGGTGTTGTGGGTCATCTCGGCGGCGTTCTCGGGCTCGTCGTTCTCCTCTCAGGGCCTGATTCCCAAAGAGGTCACGCTCGACAACTTCCGGGAACTGATGACCGTTCCCAACCACCCGCCGTTCTGGCGCTGGTTCTTCAACTCGATGCTCGTCGGCGTCATCACGTCGGGACTCACCGTCTTCCTCGCCGCCCTGGCGGCGTACGCGTTCAGCCGCCTGCGCTTCGCGGGGCGGCGCGCCGGGTTGCTGTCGCTGCTCCTCATCCAGATGTTCCCGAACCTGCTCGCGGTCGTGGCCATCTATCTGTTCATGATCCGGATCAAGACGATGTTCCCGGCCCTCGGCGTCGGGTCCTTGTGGGGTCTGATCCTCGTCTACCTCGGCGGCGCGCTCGGGGTGAACACCTATCTCATCAAGGGATTCTTCGACACGATCCCCATCGAGCTCGACGAGGCCGCCAAGATCGACGGCGCCACCCACGCTCAGACCTTCTTCAGGGTCGTGCTCCCGCTCGGTGCTCCGGTGCTCGCCGTCATCGCCCTGCTGTCGTTCATCACGAGTCAGGCCGAGTTCATCCTCGCCGACGTCGTCCTCGGACCGGACGACAACAAGCGGACGATGGCCGTCGGGTTGTCCCGCTACATCCTGATCGGCTTCGACTCCCGCTGGGGTCCCTTCGCGGCGGGCTCGTTGATCGGCGCATTCCCCGTGGTGATCCTGTTCTTGTTCCTCCAGCGATTCATCGTGTCCGGCCTCACGGCCGGTGCCGTGAAGTCGTGACGCCATGATCGCCCGACCCCTCGGCGAGCTGCCGCACCACGATGGCTCGCCCGACTACCTCCCGATCGGCACCCGGCCGGACATCTTGTTCCCCGCCGTCCGGGTGCCGGTCGGTTGGAATGTGGAGCGAGTGCAGCTGCGGTGGTGCCCGGACGCCGAACCTCGGTTCGTCGATGCCGCGCTCGTCGGCAGTGACGACGAGGCCTGCTGGTGGAGGGCCGAACTCCCCCTGACCAATGCCGTCACCCGGTACCGCTTCTTGTTGTCCGGACCCGACGGCGACCACTGGTTGAATGCCGCCGGCCTTCACCTGACCGACGTCACCGACGCCGCCGACTTCGTGGTGTCCAGTCACGAGCCGCCCCCGGCATGGGTCCCGGGATCGGTGGGCTATCAGATCTTCCCGGACCGCTTCGCCCGAGGTGGCATCGACTCGCCCGAGGCCGACTGGGCGGTGCCTGCCGAGTGGGACGATTCCGTCGCGACCGACCCGCGCGTTGCGGTCCATCAGGTGTTCGGGGGCGACCTCGGTATCGAATCCCGTCTCGACCACCTGAGCCGGCTGGGTGTCGATCTCCTGTACCTCACCCCGGTGTTCCCCGCTCGCTCGTCCCACCGATACGACGCCTCCAGCTTCGATACCGTCGACCCGCTCCTGGGGGGCGACGACGCCTACACCTCGCTCATCGCCGCCTGCCATCGGCGCGGCATCAAGGTGATCGGCGACCTGACCCTCAACCACGTCGGGAACCACCACCAGTGGTTCCGGCGCGCTCAAGACGATCCGGACGCCGTCGAGGCGAGCTTCTTCTACTTCGAGGAGCATCCGGACCGGTATCGGTCGTGGTACGGGGTGCCCACCCTGCCGAAGCTCGACCATCGTTCGACCGAGCTGCGCAAGCGGCTCATCGACGGGCCCGACTCCGTCGTCGCCCGGTGGCTCCAGCCCTCCGATGGAGCCGAGGGCCTCGACGGATGGCGGATCGACTGCGCCAACGTCACGGGCCGCCTCGAGCATCTCGATCTCAACGCCGAGGTCGCGCGGACGGTTCGTCGGACCATGGCGGCGACGAAGCCGGAGGCGTGGTTGCTCGCCGAACACAACTACGACGCCTCGGCCGACCTCGCCGGGGACGGATGGCACGGCACGATGGCCTACCACTGGTTCACCGTGCCGGTCTGGAACTGGCTCGCGGCGCCCGGCGACTACGACACGTTGAGCCGACGGTCGGGCTACGGGGGCGATGTCATGGCGGCGTCGATCCGACAGTTGATGGCGGGGACCCCGTGGTCGGCGATCACTGCGAGCATGACCTTGCTCGACTCCCATGACTGCGCCCGCTTCCGCAGCGTCGCGGCGTCGGCCGAGCGACACCTCGCCGGGATGACGATGCTGCTGACGTTCCCCGGGGTGCCCGTGATCTTCGCCGGCTCCGAGCTCGGAGTGACCGGGTCGGACATGAACCAGGCCCGGGTGCCGTTCCCGTGGGATGCGGAGTGGGACACCGACTTCCTCGCCGACGTGACCTCCCTCATCGAGCTGCGGCGGCGGAACACCGTGCTGCAACTCGGATCGCTGCGCTGGATCCAAGCGTCGCAGGACAGCGTCACGTTCCTCCGAGAACTCGACGACGAGCGCTGGCTGGTGCACGTCGCCCGAGATGCGCACGACCCCGTCGAGCTCACCGGACTCGGCGGCGGATCGTGGCAGCCCGAGTTCGGCGATCTCCGACTCGAGGACGGAATGGTCGGCGCGCCACGCGCCGGTGGTTGGGTGTGGCGCAGCGTCAGATGACGCGCGCCTCCGACCACCGGGCGATGTCGTCCCAGCCGTAGCCCAACTCCAGCATGACCTCCTCGGTGTGCGCGCCGAGCTGGGGTGCGGGACCCCCGACCCGGGCCGGGGTCTCGCTGAACCAGATCGGGTTGCCGACGACGGTCGATTCGGTCCCGTCCTCGGCGGTGTAGGTCTCGAGGTAGCCGTTCTCCCACAACTGAGGGTCCGCCGCGGCCTCCAGATAGTCCCGGACCGGCGCGAAGCGGAGCCCTGCGGCGCGCAGCAGGTCGCACCACTCGGTGGTGGGCTTGGCCCGGAAGGCGTCGGCCAGCTGATCGAACAGCCACAGCTTGAGATCCATCGGGTAGAGCGCAGCCCGGAGTCGTTCGTCGTCGACGAGGTCGGGCCGGCCGACGAGCTCGAAGAACGTCGCTCGCTGCGGCCCGGTGACCCCGACGATGGCGATCTGGCCGTCCGCGGTCGGGAACACGCCGTAGATCCCGGCGATCAGGGGGTGACCACGGTTCGGCCGGCCGGGGACCTTCCCGGACAGGAACGAGTAGGTGTACTCGCTGGCTTGGGCGAAGACCTGGGCGCCGAGGAGCGACACCTCGATCCGCTGGCCATCGCCTCCGTTCAGGCGGTGGTACAGGGCGGCGAGCACGCCGCTCACGATGTTCATGCAGGCGATGTGGTCGCAGATCGTCACGGCGATCGGCGTGGGTTCGCCGGAGTCGAGGCCGGTGGCGCTGATCAGCCCTCCGCTCGCCTGGGCGGCGAGGTCGGCGCCCTCTCGGGCGGCGTCGGCGCCACGATGGCCGAACGCCGAACCGGCGGCGTGGATCAGACGGGGGTTGCGGGCATGGAGTACCTCCCACCCGAGTCCCCAGTCGTCCAGGGTGCCGGGCTTGAAGTTGGAGATCAGGACGTCGGTCCGCTCCATCAACGTCAGGAAGATCTCCTTGCCGTCCGGCGTGCGCAGGTCGATCGTGGCGCTGCGCTTGCCCCGGTTGCAGCCCTCGAAATACGGGGACTCCGAGATGCCGTCCCCGACCGGCAGCCAGCGTGACTGATCACCGATGCCGGGCAGCTCGACCTTGAGCACCTCGGCACCGAGATTTCCGAGCATCATCGCCGCTTGGGGCGCCTGCACGAGCACACCGACGTCGACGACCTTGATTCCTTCGAGGACCCCCATGGTCGAGAACCTTGGCACGAGAAATCCCCGGCGGTCGACACGGGACTCCCGGTACGGTGGTCGGTCCGCCTCGAACCTGGCGAACCCCGAGGAGCTCAATGTGGAGACCACGGACATCTCAGCGGCCGACGCGGACGGATCCGTCGGCCACGTGTTCCGACGCGGCCTGTCCCTCATCGCCGTCTACATCCGTTGCCACCCCAAGCCGTTCATCGTCGCCGTCACCGGCGCCGCGCTCTACGCCGTCACCACGGTCGCCACCAGCGTCGTCTACGGCCGGATCACCGACCACGTGATCACCCCGGCGTTCGACCCGGACGCCGGGGTGACGTCGTCCGCGGTGTGGGCCGGGGTGCTCGCCGTGGTCGGCGTGGCGATCCTGCGGGCCCTCGGCATCGTCGGCCGGCGGTTCTTCGCCGGGATGTTCACCGCCCGCAACCAGGCCACGCTGCGGCGCCGGGTGCTCGAGGTGTACCAGCAGGTGCCCCTGGCGTACCACCGGGCCCATCCCACCGGTGAGCTCCTCGCCCACGCCGAGGCCGACGTGATGGCGGCCACCGATCTGCTCCATCCGCTGCCGTACTCCGTCGCCGTGCTCGTGATCGTCGTCGTGTCGGCCGTGGCGCTCGTGCTCACCGATCCGATCCTCGCCGTGGTCGGTCTGGTGATGATCCCGGTGCTCGCGGTGCTCAACCTGACCTTCACCCGCAAGCTCGAGCCGTTGGCCCGAGCCTCGCAGGAGCAGATCGGCGAGGTCTCCTCGACCGCCCACGAGAGCTTCGACGGCGCCCTGGTCGTCAAGACCCTCGGACTGGAGGACGTCGAGGTCCGCCGATTCGGCCACGAAGCCGAGATCCTGCGGGCTCGGCGGGTCGCGATGGGGCGGGTGCGGGCCACCTATGGCCCAGCGATCGACTCGATCCCGAGCCTGGCCACGATCGTCCTGCTCGCGGTCGGGACGTGGCGGCTGTCGACCGGTGACGTCACCCCCGGGGTACTGGTCCAGTTCGCCTCGTTGTTCTCCCTCCTGACGGCGCCGCTGCGAGTCATCTCGTACCTGTTCTTCGACTTCCCCCAGTCGCTCGTCGCCTACGCCCGGATCCGAGGCGTGCTGGAGGAGCCCATCCCGCCCAAGGTGACCGGCACCGTCACCACCCTCCCCGCCGGTCCCCTCGGCGTCCGGCTCGACGGCGTCTCGTTCGGCTACGGGGACCAGCAGGTCCTCCACGACGTGTCGTTCGAGGTGCCTCCGGGCGGCACCGTCGCCCTGGTCGGCGCGACCGGCGTCGGCAAGAGCACCCTCACCCAACTCCTCGTCCGCCTGGCCGACCCCGACGTCGGAACCCTCGCCATCGGTGAGGTGGACCTCCGCTCGGTCGATCCGGTGGGGCTACGCGACGACGTGGCCGTGGTGTTCCAGGAGAGCTTCCTGTTCGCCACCTCGGTCCTCGACAACATCTCGCTCGGCGCCGGCTTCGAGCGGGCCGACATCGAGCGGGCGGCCCGACTCGCCCAGGCCCATCGCTTCATCACCCAGCTCCCCGACGGCTACGACACGATCATGGGCGAGCGCGGCGTGACCCTGTCGGGCGGCCAGCGTCAACGTGTCGCGCTGGCCCGGGCGCTCGTCCGCCGGCCCCGGGTGCTGATCCTGGACGACGCCACGAGCGCGGTCGACCCCACGGTCGAGGCCGAGATCCTCGGCGCCCTGCGGCGGGAACTGGAGACCACGCTCGTGGTCGTCGCCTACCGAACCGCCACGATCTCCCTCGCCGACCGGGTCGTGTTCCTCGTCGATGGAGCGGTCCGAGCGACCGGGACCCACGCCGAACTCCTGGCGAGCGAGCCCGCCTACGAGGCGATGGTCCGGGCCTACGAGCAGGCCGCGACGGCGAGTGAGCTGGCCGGCGAGATGACCGGGTCCGGGACGGAGGTGCACTCGTGAGCCGGCTCGCCGACGACGATGTCCTGCCGCCCGGGGCGCGAGACGGGGGCACCCCGAACGAGCTCGCCGACCCGTCTGCCGCGCCCGAGCCCGAGCTGCCCGATCTGGACGGCTCGCTCGCCGTCCTCCGGCAGGGTCTGGAGGCGGCGCCCGAGTTCCGCAGTGGGCTGCGCGGCGCAATCGTGCTGGCGATGCTCTCGGCGGTCGGGCGGCTGACCGTCCCGCTGCTGTTCCAACAGATCCTCGATCGAGGCGTGCGCGACGGTGACCTTCGCGTCGGCTTCGTCACGACCCTGTGCGTGGCGGCCTTCGTCGTCGTCGGCGTGGTCCTGATCGCCCAGCGATTCGCATCGCTGCGGCTGTGGATCTCGTCGGAATCCGCCCTCGCCGGCCTGCGCACCCGCACCTTCGCCCACATCCATCGACTCTCGATCTCGGTGCAGAACGAGGAGAAGCGGGGGGCGCTCGTCAGCCGGGTGACCAACGACGTCGACACGATCGCCCAGTTCCTGGAGTGGGGCGGCATCAGCTGGATCGTCTGCGTGACGCTGATGGTCGGGGCGTTCGCCGCCATGCTCGTGTGCTCGTGGCAGCTGGCGTTGATCGCCCTCGCGATGCTGTTGCCGTTGGTGCCGATCCTGAGGTTCCTCCAGCGGGGCATGGTCCGCGCCTACGACCGGGTGCGCAGCCGGGTGTCGGACACGCTCACCCACATCTCCGAGGTCGTGATGGGCGCCGCCGTGGTGCGGGCCTACGGCGTGGAGGAACGCACGACCGCCACCATCGACGAGGCGATCGACGCCCAGTACCAGCAGCAGGTCCGGGCCAACGCCTATTCCGCCGTCGTGTTCCCGACCGGCGACCTGATCGGTTCGACGGCGATGGCCACCGTGATCGGCCTCGGAGCCTGGCTGGGGCCGGACTGGGGGCTGACCTCGGGCCGGCTCGTGGCGATGGTGTTCCTCGTGGCGCTGTTCCTCGAGCCGCTGGCCGAGTTGTCGGAGAGCTTCGACCAGACCCAGAACGCCATCGCCGGCTTCCGCAAGATCCTGGGGGTGCTCGCCCTGCCCGTCGAGGTGCCCGATCCCGAGCCGGGGGTCGAGCTCGACGACGGTGCCCTCGACGTCCGGGTGGACGGGGTCTCGTTCCACTACGGCAGCGGCGGCCCGCTGGTCCTCGACGACGTCAGCGTGTACCTCCCCGCCGGCAGCCACGTGGCGGTGGTCGGCGAGACGGGTTCGGGCAAGACGACGTTCGCCAAGTTGCTGTGCCGGCTCGCCGATCCGGTCGGTGGTGCCGTGGTGGTCGGAGGACGCGACCTGCGCCAGGTCAGCGGAGCGGCGCGCCGGCGGTCGATCCGCCTGGTCCCCCAGGACGGGTTCCTCTTCGACGTCTCCATCCGCGAGAACATCCGGCTGGGACGGCCAGACGCCACCGATGCCGAGATCGACGCGGCCTTCGGTGAGCTCGGACTCGACGACTGGGTCGCCCGGCTCCCGGCCGGGCTCGACACCCGCGTCGGCGAACGGGGCGATTCGATGTCGGTGGGCGAGCGTCAGCTCGTCGCCCTGGCCCGGGCCCAGGTCGCCTCCCCGGGGCTGTTGATCCTCGACGAGGCGACGAGCGCCGTCGACCCGGACACCGAGCAGGCCATCGCCCGGGCCCTGGCTCGGCTCGGCGAAGGGCGCACCACCGTGGCGATCGCCCACCGGCTCTCCACCGCCGAGGCGGCTGACCTGGTGTTGGTCTTCGATCAGGGGCACCTGGTCGAGCAAGGCGCCCACGCCGAACTGGTGGCCTTGGGCGGTCGGTACGCCGCGCTGTACGACAGCTGGCTCGGCAACACCAAGGCCTGAGACGTCGACCCGAGGACTCCACCGAGGGCTTGGCGGGTGCGCCCCGGCAGGAGGGGTTCACCGAGTCGGCGAGCCGAGGCAGTACGGTGGCAGCGGACTTTCCGGGAGCCCACATGCAGCGGATCAGGACGGCTCTGTTCGTCGACTTCGACAACTTGTTCGGCGGGCTCCACGATCGCGACGCTGCCCTCGCCTTCGCGCTGGCCGAACGACCTGCCGAATGGCTCGCCGAGTTGGCCCGGCGTGAGCTCGGCGACGATCAAGGGCGCGAGTTCGTGGTGTGCCGCTGCTACCTCAATCCGGCCGGTTGGCTCGCTGACGAGCGTCACGGCAACGAGCAGGGCCGGCTGTACCTACAGCGGTATCGTCCCGCGTTCACGCGGGCCGGGTTCGAGGTCGTGGATTGCCCCAACCTGACCTCGGCGTCGAAGAACGCGGCCGATATCCGGATCGTGATCGATGCCCTCGACGTCCTCGCCGACGGATTCACCGACGAGTTCGTCCTCGCCTCGGGCGACGCCGACTTCACCCCGCTCCTGTACCGGCTCCGGTCGTTCGACAAGCGGATCGTGGTCGCCGCCGCGTCGGCCCCGGCCTCCGCCTACGCCAGCGTCGCCACGTCGGTGTTCGACGTGGCCGAGCTCCTCGTCCCGCTCCTCGAGTCGTCGGAAGGTGGACCGGCGGCCCCCCGCTCGTCGGGCTCGATGCTGCCCGGGAGCCCGCCGCAACGCCTACACGTCGCCGGCGACGACACCTCGGCGTTGGAGCGGAGCGCCACGGCCTCCGACGAACGGGAACCGACCGGCCGCGAGGCCCAGGCCCGGGCCACCAAGCTGATCGTCCAGACCGTCGCCGGCAGTGCCGGTGCCGTTCACCTCTCCAACCTGGGCGTGATGCTGCGACGGGCGTGTGGCTCGGTGATCGACGACTCCAACTGGTTCGGCCAGGGGAGCCTCGGTGGCTTCGTCCGGTCGATGGCCGCCGAGCATTCGCTCCAGGTCCACGGGTACTACGTGTGGGATCCGGCGCGCCACGAAGGACCGGACCAGACCACGCCGTCCGGTCTGCCGCGGCCGATCGTGCCCGAGAGCGTGCAGAAGGTCTGCCTCGCCGCGGGGCTCCCCCTGTTGGACAGCGAATGTTGGCGGGTCCTGTTCGACCTGCTCGCCGAGTACGCCAACACTCACGAACTGTCGGTGAACGAATGCGCCGTGTGGACGCGGGACCGCCTGGCGTTGGCCGGGATGCTGGTCGGTCGGCGAGAAGTGGTCGCAGTGGTCGTCGCGGCGTTGGAGCAGGGCCCGTCGGGCACCAACGAGTTGCCGACCAAACCCGAGGTCATCCGGGCTCGGGTCCTCGCCTCCTCGCTGGCCCGACTCCGATCGTCGTCGTCGACCCGCTTGAGCGACGCCGAGCGTCAGGACGTGGAGCGCTGGTTGAGCGGAGCCGGCACCGACTCGGGCTGGAGCGCCTCGCTCCAGAACCGCACCCCGCGCGCCGCTCCCTGAGTCGGATCCGGATCCGGCACCGGATCCGGTGACGTTCAGGCGGCCGAGGTCGCCCGGGGCCGACGCGGTGGTTGGTGGAGCTTGGCGACGAGTTCGACCGCGTCGACCGCATCGCCGTAGAGGTAGCCCTGCTGGCGGGCGACGCCCAGTTCGAGCAACGCCTCGGCCTGGCTGCGCCGCTCGACACCCTCGCCGGTGACCGTGAGCCCGAGCTCCGAGGCGAGCTGGGTGAAGTTCTGGACCAACGACCGATCCCGCGGATCGAACTCGATGTCCTCGACGAAGGACCGATCGATCTTGATCCCATCGAGGGGAACCCGCTTCAGCAGCGAGAGCGACGCGCTGCCGGTCCCGAAATCGTCCAGCACGACCTCGATACCGAGTTGGCGGAGCGCCGCGATGCGCCGAGCCGCCACACCCAGATCGTCGATCACGCTCGCCTCGCTGATCTCGGCGACGAGGTGGACGGCCGACGCCGAGGAGAGCAGGGCGAGGAGGGCGTCGTTGCGGGCGTCCTTGCTGGCGAACCGAGGTGGAAGGTTGACCGCGAGGCGGAAGTCCGGCGGCAGCCCGACCCGCTTCCAGTAGGCGAGGTCGGCCAGCGCACGCGTGGTGAGCACCTCGGAGAGACGTTCGACGAGCCCCCCGTCGTGGGCCATGTCGATGAACTCCGAGGCCTTCACGGCGCGGCCGTCGGACGCGATCCACCGGGCGAGGAGCTCGGCACCGACGATCCTCCCGGTGGCCGCATCGACGATCGGCTGGTACCAGGGCACGATGCCGCCGTTCTCGATCGCGGTGCGCAGCTGGTGGGCGTCGTCGACCCGGGGATGGACCATGTCGGCTCGATCGACGAACAGCTGGGATCGGTCGCGCCCGGCGCCCTTGGCGTAGTGGAGGGCCCGATCGGCGTTGCGGAGGATGTCGATGTCGACGGGGGCGTCGTCCGGGAAGGGTGCCACGCCGACCGTGGTCGTCACGACGAACTCGGTGCCTTCGAACTCCACCGGCTCGGCGACCGCGGTCCGCAACCGATCCGACAGCACGAGGGCCACGGCGTCGGCCGAGGTGCAGTCGCCGGGCAGGGTGACCACGGCGACGAACTCGTCGCCGCCGAACCGGGCGAGCACGGCGGTGTCGGGAACGGCCTGGGCGATCCGCGCCGCCGTCGTCACGAGGAGCCGGTCGCCGGCGGCGTGACCGAAGGTGTCGTTGACCTGCTTGAAGCGATCGAGGTCGCAGAACAGGATGTACACCCGCTGGTCGGCTGACCGGGCGGCCTCGATGTACGGCGCGAGGCGCATCTCGAGGCCGCGTCGGTTGAGGACCCCGGTCAGCGGGTCGTGGGTCGCCTGCCAGCGCAGCCGGGCGTTGACTTCGCCCAGGGCGGCGTTGGCGTGTTCGAGATCGGCTCGATCGCGGTGGAGCCGGTCGACGAGGGCCGAGTTGCGGGCGCCCACCGAGATCGCGTGGTTGACCAGGGAGTTGGCTTCGCGGTGGAGCACCAGGGTGAGGGCGACGATGGCGCAGAACGTGGCGGCGAGCGCGTAACCGTTCAGGCTCCCGTGATCGACGAGCGCCCACACCACCGACGAGGTCGCCACGATCGCCTGGTGGATCCGGAACCACAGCTTGACCGGGGCGAAGATCACGACCGACAAGGTGAGCGACACGGCAGGGAAGCAGGCGGCCAGGGCGACGCCCGGCGCGTCGACCGGTCCCAGGATCCACGGTGGGAGGCTGAAGACGACGGCGTTGAGGACGACGGCCGCGAGGTAGCCGACCGAGGTCAGTTCGGCGGCGGTGCGCCGGTATCGCAGCGACATCACCACCGAGAACAGGCTCGTGGCCACGAGCAGGCCCGACCAGGCGAGCAGCGCCCGATTCGAGACGAGGCCGTGGAACAGCAAGGTGAAGGCGGCCGCGGCGAGTGGGGCGACCGACAGGGTGATCGCGATGAGCCGCATCGCCCACGCCATGCGCGTTTCCGCCACCGCGTCCGACCGAGCATGTCCCACCTCAACGGCCGCGGTACCGCCCGAAGCCGGTCCGCTGTTCATCGCCCCTACCGTACTCCTCGGGCCGCCCCGACCGACAGGACTCCACTGCGACGCAGCCGCGCGGCGGTCCGGGCACAATGGACCGATGTCCGGCCGTTTCGCCCCGAGCCCGACCGGTGCGCTCCACCTGGGCAATCTGCGCACGGCGATCCTCGCTGCGGCGTCGGCCCGGGCCGGTGGCCGTGGCTTCCTCGTCCGGATGGAGGATCTCGACCGGGTGACGGCTCGGCCCGAGCACGAAGCCGGTCAGCTGGCGGACCTCGCCGCGTTGGGAATCACCTGGGCCGGGCCGGTCGTCCGCCAATCCGAGCGCTTCGACCGCTACGAAGCGGCCATCGCCCGCCTCGCCGCCGACGGTCGGGTCTACGAGTGCTACTGCACCCGGCGCGAGATCCGCGAGGCGGCGAGCGCACCCCATGGCGCGGTGCCGGACGGCTTCTATCCCGGGACCTGTCGGACCCTGACGGCGGCACAGCGCGCCGCACATCGCCGCGAGGGGCGACCGGCGGCGCTTCGTCTCGACGCCGGCGGGATGGAGGTGGCGGTGCACGACGAGTGCTTCGGCGAGTACCGCGGCGTGGTCGACGACGTCGTGTTGCGCCGCAACGACGGGGTTCCGGCCTACAACCTCGCCGTCGTCGTCGACGACGCGGCGCAGGGGGTCGACGAGGTGTGCCGCGGCGACGACCTGCTCGAATCGTCGCCCCGCCAGGCCGCGTTGCAGCAGCTCCTCGGCCTTCCGACCCCGCGTTGGATCCACCTCCCGCTGGTGCTCGGGCCGGACGGGTCGCGGCTCGCCAAACGGCACGGTGCAGTGACCCTCGGCGAACTCGTCGCTGGCGGATACCGCCCCGCCGACGTCGTTGCCTGGGCCGCCGAGACGATGGGGTTGAGCGATCCGGGCGAGTCGTGCACCTTCGAGGGGCTGGTGGCGCGCTTCGACCTCGCCCGCCTCGACCGGCGGGCGGTGCGAGTCGATGGCACCGACCCGCTCCGCACCTGGCAGCATGTCGAGCCGTGATCGACGATCTGCGCCGCATCCTCGGCTACGAGGACGCCATCGACGAACGCACGGGCATCGAGGTCATCGGGCCGGAGATGGTCCGTGTGCCCTGCTGGACCCCGGAGTTCTGCGCTGCGCTCATCCGCGCCGCCGAGGCGGTCGGCGCCTTCGAGCCTCAGCCCGACGATCCGGTTCCTGGCCACGAGGTCTCGCTGGCCGTCATCAGCCCCCGGCTCTATCACGTCGTCGAGCAGGACCTGGGCGAGCGGATCTGGCCGCAGCTCCAGCAGCACTGGCCGCAGATCGACTACCACGGACTCCGTGATGCGTTCGTGATCAAGTACGCGCTCGGTCAGCAGACCGAGCTGCGCCTGCACCACGACGTCGCCCAGGTCTCGGGGTCGATCAAGCTGAACGACGGCTACGAGGGCGGCGTGCTCGACTTCCCTCGCCAGGGCGTGGACAACACCGGGCTCGCCGTCGGTGAGCTGGTGGCGTGGCCGTCGCTCGTCACCCATCCCCACGAGTCGACCGTCCTGACGGCGGGTACCAAGTACTCGCTCACGATCTGGTTCGAGCTGCCCTCGTTCTGAGCCGTCGAAGCGGTCGATCGGACCCCGAACGAAAAATTGAGCGAAGGTTCCCAAACCGATGGGGGTCGTTCTGGCTAGATTCGACGTGTCGTCCAGCGAGCCAGAGGGAATGCCGCCCCAATGCCTGTCCGCCGTCGCGCGAGCGCACTGAGCCTGATTCTCGCCGTTGCCGCGGGCGCGAGCGCGTGCTCGACCGCGAGCGGCAGTGGTTCGGCCCCTGGGGCGGCGCCGGTGCAGACGCCCCTCGCGACGCTGAGTACGGCGCCGTCGTCCCCCACGACGCTCGCGTTGTTGGTCGATCCGGACGGGACGGGGAACGTCGCCCCTCCGAGCCGCCGACGACCGACCTGCCGTCGACGACCGAGGCCCCGACTACCACGGAGGCCCCGACTACGACGGAGGCTCCGACCACCACCGAGACGACGATCGACCCCTACGCCGGGTTCACCCGCGGCCCCGCCCGCCGTACCGATCCCGGCCGTCGGGTCGGCCGACGGTGCCGCCACGGAGGTCGTCCAGCAACGGCTGCTCGACCTCGGCTTCTGGCTCAGCGCCGTCGACGGGCAGTACGGCCTCACGACTCGTCAGGCGGTCATGGCGTTCCAGAAGTACAACCTCTTGGAGGCGACCGGCGAGGTCGACCAGGCGACGGCGGATGCCATGGGGGCCCAACCCATTCGGGCGGTCGGTGTCGCTCGGACCGGCGATCTGGTCGAGGTGGACAAGGAACGCCAGCTGTTGTTCATCATTCGCAGCGGCATCACCCTGTGGGTCCTGAACTGCTCGACCGGCAACGGGCTGCCCTATGAGGAAGAGGATCAGAACTCTCCCGGTGAGATCGTGCGCGACGTGGCCCTCACCCCCGACGGCGAGTTCAAGGTCAACCGTCAGCGCGAAGAAGGCTGGTGGGAGGGCGATCTCGGCAAGATCTACCGACCCAAGTACTTCACCGGCGGCATCGCCGTGCACGGGTCGGGCAACATCCCGAACTACCCGGCGTCTCACGGGTGTGTCCGGGTGTCGGTTCCTGCCATGGACTACATCTGGGCCCACGACCTGATGCCCATGAAGTCCAAGGTCTGGGTCCACTCCTGACGCGACCCAACGGCCGCACGCGACCAGTGGCCGCACGACCCGCCGTCAATCGGCGGGCGTGAGTTCCCCGTCGAGCTTGCGGACCCGGATGCTGCGATCGCTCGAGGACTTGCATCGTCCTCCCTGGTCCAGGTCGAACTCCCAGCCGTGCAGCGTGCACGTGAGCGTGCAGCCGTCCAGTTCCCCGAACACGGTGAGGTCGGCGCCGCGATGGGGGCAGAACCGCTCGATCTCGTAGCCGCCCACCTCGATCGTCTCGGCCGCGTGCTCGGGTTCGCCGAGCTTCTTGGTCGCCTCGGCCTCGGTCAGCGCCATGCGCTCGGGCGACAGCGACTTGAAGAAGTTGTAGACGTACTCGTTGAACGGACCTCGCCGCCAGGCCCGGAACCGGCACGACAGGAACAGCGCGTTCGACCAGTCGACGGCGCGCCGCTCGGTCACCGTCTCCACCAGCGGACGCGGGATCTCGAAGCGGAAGTCCACGTCCTCGCCGGCGTACTCCGGACCTGGGCGTTGGGGAAGTCGAGGAGGAGCTCGTAGTCACCGGCTCGGAGCAGGACCCCGGAGCCGACACCGCGGCACAGCGACGGCGCCATCTCCATCAGGGGCTGCCACCACTCCTGCAACCGGGTGAGCAGATCCTCCGACGCCGAGGTCCAACCGGCACGCAGCTCGTCCAACCACGGGGTCCAGTCCTCCTGGTAGCGCCGGAGATAGGCCTCCTTGTCGGAGAAGATCGCCTCGACCTCGGCCACCGGGATCGGATGTTCCAGCCGAACGTCGGCCCCCTCGAGCACGATCGTCGTACCCGGAATGGCCAGGATCCCGTTGTGCTTCCAGCGGTCGGCGAGGAGGTCCATGAACACCTGCTGGTCCGGGAAGATCGACAACTCGTCGCCCGTGATCACGTTGAACTGGAACAGGTCCGGATCGAGGAAGGCCGGCGGCCCGGCCGAGGGGACGACGTGGCGAGCGTCGAGCGTCTCGACGTAGCGCAGCGCTCGTGACAGCTGCGCCGCGACCTTGGAATCGACCAGCTCCCGCATCCGTTCCGGGGTCTCCTCGTACACCATCGGATACCAGATGGCACCGGAGTACTGCAGCCAGTGGAGGTCGATCGGGCCGTGTGCCGCCAGGGAGGCGAGATCATGGGTCCGGCAGTCGTTCTGGTTGACGAGTCGATGCTCGCCGTCGCTCACCACCAGCGCCGAATCACCGCCCGGTCCGTCGCTGATCGACGTCTCGACGTGGATCGCGATCCGCAGATCGTCCCCGAGGTCGATCTCCTGGCCGTGCACGGTCCGGATGAACCGGGTGAACCCGAGGCCGCGCAGGGTGCGCTCGAGCTCGTCGGTCGGGTAGCCCGGCAACAACACCGTGGCGTCACGCGACACGTGGTCGGCGAGGAACGCTTCGTCGAGGTGATCGGCATGGATGTGGGAGATGTAGAGGTAGTCCGCGCCGTCGATCTTGGCCATCAACTCCTCTGACAACTGGTCGTTGCGAGGAAAGACGAACCACGACCCGAAGAAGGCAGGAAGGAACCACGGGTCGCACACGATGGTGGCCTGCCGGGTCTCGATGAGGATGCCGGCATGGCCGATGGAGGTGGCGCGCATACGCGTTCGAGGCTACCGATCGGTCCACCCGGTCTCCGGGGACCATCGGCCCGCACCCGCGGTCCGCTGGACCCAGGCTCGCTGGTCCGGGCTGGCCGGTCGGGGCTGGCCGGTCGGGGATGGCCGGTCGGACGCGACGATGGCCGGCATGAGTGCCGGCCATCGCGTCGAGTTCGTTCATCGGCGGCCGTGGCCGCACGGCATCAGGCCACCGGCGGATCGGTGTACTGCTGGCCGCCTCGAGCGACGTGCTCGGTCCACTGCACGCCGTCCCAGTAGCGGAGTTCGAACCGTCCGGACGGGTCGGCGTACCAGCCGGCCGGGACGCTCGTGGCCGGAGCGGCCTGCTGGGCCGATGCCGGGGTGGGGTCGGGGTCGGTCGTCGCGCTCACGGCGCCGGAGGCCGCATCGGTCGCGCCGCCGATGGCCCCGGAGGCCGCGTCGGTCGCGCCGCCGATGGCCCCGGAGGCCGCGTCGCCGGCCGAATCGGCTGCGCCAGCTGCGTACCCTGCCGCGGCACCGGCAGCACCGGCGGCGGCACCCGTGGCGCCAGCCCCCCAGCCGCTCGTGGTGTCGGCAGCCGTCGATGCGGCGCCCGTCGCCGCATCCGTGGCGCCTGCGCCCCAGCTGCTGGCGGTGTCGGTCGCCGATGCGGCGGCATCGGATGCGGCGTCGGTGGCCGAGCCGGCCCATCCGCCTGCGGTGTCGGTGGCGGAGGATGCGGCGTCGGTGGCGGAGGATGCGGCGTCGGTGGCCGAGCCGGCCCATCCGCTCGCGGTGTCGGCCATGCCGCCAGCCGCAGCGGCCGGGTCACCAGCTCCGGGGACCGCCTCGGCGGCGGTCGAGGAGGCTTCAGCGGCCCATCCGCTCGCGGTGTCCGTGGCGGACGTGGCGGCGCCCGATGCGGCGTCGGTGGCCGAGCCGGCCACACCCGCCGCGGTCTCGCCCGCTCCCGCGAGGGCGCTGACTCCCGCCCCCGCTGCCGCGCCCATGCCGGCGGCCGCCGCCGTCGAGCCCCACGAACTTGAGGAGTCGTCCGACGCCGTCGTCGAGCTCTCGGTCGCGGCCGACTCGGTCGCGGCCGACTCGGTCGCGGCCGCCTCGGTCGCGGCCGCCTCGGTGGTCGAACTCTCGGTCGTCGAGCTCTCGGTCGTCGAGCTCTCGGTCGTCGAGCTCTCGGTCGTCGCGCCACCGGTCGTCGAGCCGTCCGCGTGTTCGGCGCCCGCTCCCGCAGCGGCGCCCGATCCAGCACTGTCGGCCGGGGCGGAGCCCGCGTTGGCGGCCCGGCGCAAGAAGGCGGTCACATCTCCACCGGTGGGAACGATCGACACGACGTCCCAGCCTTCCGCTGACTTCTCGGTCAGCTTCGACGCAAGGGCCGCCGGGTCGTACGACGAGGAGCTAACGGTCACGAACTCGAACATGGGGCCGAGAGTAGTCCGTCTCACCCGGCCCATGGCCACCATCGGTGAGGGATTTCGCCGTTCGCGGGATATCCGTTGACGAACGGGGCCACGGCTCGGCCGCGGTCTCGGGACGATGGTCAGCCGAGGTGGCTCGCCGCGACCCCCGCGTCGGGCTCACCGTCATGGACGATCTCGCCGCCGGCCAGGATCACCATTCGCTGGGCTCGACTCGTGAACGACAACTCGTGCGTGGCGACCACGATCGTGGCTCCGCGCTCGTGGTGCTCGGTGACCAACTCGATCAGCGCGTTCCGTCCTCGTTGGTCGAGCCCGACGAAGGGCTCGTCGACGAGCAGCAGATCGAAGGGCCGGATGAACGCCATCGCGATCGCCGCCTTCTGCTTCAAGCCGCGGCTGAACCGGATGGGGAGATCGTCGGCCCGTTCGTACAGATCGAGGTGGCCCAACAGATCGGCCGCGTTCTGCTCCCAATCGTCGACCGCGTGGAGCCGAGCGACGTACTCCAGGTGCTCCCAGACCGAGAGGTCGTCGTAGAAGACGGGCGCGTCGCCGAGGAACGACAAGGCAGTGCGTGCTTCCATCGACCCCGCGGCGTGACCGACGATCTCCACCGAGCCGCCCGAGGGCGTGAGGAGACCGGTGCACATCCGCAGGAACGTGCTCTTGCCCGAACCGTTGTGACCGATCAGCGCGACCAACTGACCGACGGGGATCACCAGATCGAGTGGGTGCAGCGCAGGAGCGTCGCCGTAGTCCTTCTCGAGTTCCACGGCCCGAACGGCGGGAGTCTTGGCGGCGTTCATGAGATCCCTCGCTGCTCGCGTGATTGCTTGGCCTCCGACATCGTCGATCGCCACCAGGTGAAGAACGCGACGCGCCGCTCGACCCACCAGAACACGGCGCCGGCGAGCAGCAGCACGGCGATCCCGCCTCGGACGGCCATCGCGATGCCGTCGTCGCCGCGATCGACCGCTCGAGCGACGAGCAGCACCGGCAGCGTTCCGAGACAGGCGATCAGCGGGGGCCGAACCATTCGGAACACGAGGTGCATCCCGGCGACCTCGGGCGGGAGGAAGGCTCCCTCGGCCTGGGTGTCGGAAGGATTGGGCGCACCGCCGATCGCGTTGAGGGTGGCACCCGCGCCACCGACGAGGAAGGCCGGGATCCCGAGGATGAGACCGACCAGCAAGGTCGATGGCGCCGGCTCGAGCGCGAAGGCCGCGAGCGTGGCGGGCACGGCGAGCAGGGCGAGCAGCAACGCCGACGGCAGGAGGAGCCGCTGATGCAGGCGACCTGGCTCGATCGGGAAGGACTCGGTGAGGTCGGGATGATCGATCTCCTGGGCGAGCGGCTCCACCGCTTCGAGCCCGACGAGGAAGGTGGCCAATCCGGCGACGACGAACATCGCCCCCCACCCTCGATACTCGGCGACCGCGGCGAGGCCCGCCGCGACCGACAACCCCACCATCCGGATCAGGCGACGGGCCGGGAACCGCAGGAGGCATCGCATCGAGCGCTTCCAGATGTTCGGTCCCCGTGATCGTCCGAGCGAGAACCACGGTTCCTCGCGGCACGCCTCCAGGCTGAGCTGGCGACGGAGCAGCATCACCGTGCGAAGGTCTTGCATCGTCACGGCGAAGCGGAGCTGAGCGACGAGCGCGGTGCGGCGCAGCAACGCCTCCAACGAGAAGCGCTCGGTCAGGGGCAACGCGGCCAGGAAGGCACCGACCAGCACCACGACGGCGGCGAGGTCGATCGGTCGCACCCGCAGTGGCCAGATCGCCAGGCTCCCGACGGTGTCGAACGGTCCGGCCGGCAGCGTGCCCTGCAGGGCGAGGACCTGGAGCGCGATGGCGACGGCGCCGATCCCGGTCGCGACGAGTTCGGTCAAGCGCAGCCCGTGGGCGCTGATGGCCGCGATGCAGTAGGCGATTCCGATGAGGGCGCCGGCCGCCGCGAGGCTGGCGACCCAGGACCACGCGGTTCCGGGGAGTCGTCGGGCGAGGAGCTGCCCGGCCACCGCGCCGGTGCCCGTCGCCGCAGCGACGATGCTGCGGGTGCGCTGGATCGTCGGGGGGCGGAGTACCACGCCGTGCGGGATCGGGGCGAGCAGGAGGTGCCGGACGTCGGCCTCCTCCAGGGCGATCGGTCCGCCGCGAGCGCCGGAACGCAGGCCGAGAGCGAACGCCAGGGCGACGAGGAGGCCTCCGGCCGCGGGTGCCCAGCGGCGCAGATCGGTCAGTCCGGCGTCGGTGATCGGTGCTTCACCGAGGAACCCGGAGATCCACCACACGAGCGACCCGACCACGATCGCCACGAGGTACACGCGATACGCGAGGTCGAACCATTCGACGTCCTCGGTGCGATGCTTGCGCCGGGTACGACGAAGTTCGGCGACGACGTCGGCAGGTGCGGTGGTGGGTGATGCGGTCACGAAGCTCCGAATTCGGCGGGCCGCTCCGGATCGCTCGACCAGCCCGACCACGACGGAGCGTACAGGCGGCCTCCCGAGTAGCCCGCATGTTCGAGGGCCAACAGGTCGACGCACGCCGTGACACCTGACCCGCAGTAGCAGACGATCTCTGCGTTCGGATCCGGCTCGTGGCCGGCGTACCTCGACCGCAGCTCCTCGATCGAGGCGAAGCGGCCGTCGCTCCCGAGGTTCTCCACCCACGGAGCGTTGCGGGCACCCGGGATGTGGCCGGCGCGTGCATCGATCGGTTCGTGCTCACCCCGGTACCGGTCCGGTGCACGAGCGTCGAGCAAGGTGGCGCCGCGCTCCACCGCGGCGCGCACCTCGGCGGCGTCGGCGAAGCGAGCGGGCGGCCAGGGGACCGGCGTGAAACGAGCTGGGTCCGGTCGGGGCGGAGCCGAGGCGACCAACGGCTCGGGCCAGGCCTGCAGCCCGCCGTCGAGGAGGGCGGCATCGTGACCGATGACCCGCAACATCCACACCAGTCGGGCGGCTGAACCGCCACCGCTGTCGTCGTAGGCGACGACGGTCGTGTCGTCACCGATCCCGAGCCGACCCATGGCGGTGGCGAACGAGTCGGGGTCGGGGAACGGGTGGCGGCCGAGTTCGAGCGGGGCCTCGTGGTCGCTGAGATCGGCATCCAGGTCGACGAACACGGCCCCGGCGATGTGCGCGGCGCCGTAGGCGGTCAGTCCGGATCGACCGTCGAGGTAATGGCGGACGTCGGCGAGGACGAGATCGGAGCGATGTCCGGACACCAGGCCAGAACGGTGAGCGAGCACCCAGTCGGGAGAAACGATCGGCGGGATCACGACGGTGATGCTGCCACGGCCGGACCATTCGGCAGAATGGCAGCGATGTCCGTGCCGACGATGCAGCTGTTCTTCTCGCTCCTGGCCCTCCTCGCCCTCGCCGGCGCGGCGGTGAGCGTGACCACGCGCCTCGCCGGAGGGCGGATCGCGGTGCTCGACGAGTTCGACTCGCTGGTGCGACCGAACGCCGTGTGGCTGGCCTGGGTCGTCGCCCTCGTCACGACCCTCGGCAGCCTCTACATGTCGGAGATCGCCAACTACAAGCCGTGCCGGCTCTGCTGGTATCAGCGGTACGCGATGTATCCCCTGGTGATCGCCCTGCTGCTCGCGGCGCTCGGGAAGGGCACGAGCTGGGGGCTCTGGGCGCGCCGCTACGCGACGGTCGCGGCGACGGTGGGCATCGCCATCTCGACCTGGCACTACACCGTCGAGTGGTATCCGGAGCTGGAGCCGGCCAACGTGTGTGCGCTCGACAATCCGTGCACGCTCATCTGGTTCCGGCGGATGGGGTTCGTCACGATCCCCTTCATGGCGTGGTGCGGTTTCGCTGCGGTGCTGGGGCTCCTCTTCCTGGCCCGTTCCAAGCATGCGTTGTTGAGCGATCTGGATGATTCGGCGGAGCTCGACGGGCCGGGCGAATCCCCGGCCGATGCCGCTCGGCTCGGCTGATGCCACCCCTGCCGCCCCCTCCGCCGCGTCGATCGCGGGCCTGGATCTTCGCGCCCCTCGGCGCGATCGTGGTCGGGGCGATCGTGGTCATCGTCCTGCTGGTCGGGGGCGACGACACCGCCGGCGACGTCACCCGTCCGCCGGGCACGACCGTCGTGGGCGGGGTGGAGCCCGACCTCACCCAGCCGGTCGTCGTCTCGGGGACGCCGCTCCCGGATCTCCCGGACGCCGGTGAGACCGACGCGGCCGTGCGCCAGCTCGCACCGGCGCTGTCCGGATACGACTTCGGCGGCGCCCCCGTGTCGTTCGACCCGGGCGGTATGCCGACGCTGGTGGTGTTCGTGGCCCACTGGTGCGCGGATTGTCAGCGGGAACTCCCGCAACTGGTGGCTTGGGACAGCGAGGGCGCATGCCCGACGGGCTGGAGCTGCTCGCGGTCTCCACCGGTCTCGACAGCGCCAAGGAGAACTACCCGCCCGACGAATGGTTCCGATCCGTCGGTTGGACGTGGCCGGTGTTGGCCGACTCGGACGGCGGGGACGCGGCGACCGTGTACGGGCTCACCGGTTACCCGTACTTCGTGCTCGTGGGCGCGGACGGCGAGGTCCTCACCCGCTTCAGCGGCGAGATCGGGATCGACCGGCTCGACTCCTTGGTGCGCGCAGCCTCGCTGCCAACTGAGTCGGGGCGCGAGGATGCGCCCATGAGCGAGCTTCGTCCGATCGTCCTCGTCCACGGTGCCTGGCATGGTGGTTCCGCCTGGCGCAAGCTGGCGTCCGAACTCCACGAGCGAGGGTTGGTGACCCTGGCCCTCGACCTGCCCGGCCACGGCGCCAGTCCGCTCCCGCTCGGTGATCTCCACGGGGACGCGGCCTACGTGGCCAACGTGGTCCGCGGCTTCGGCGAGGACGTCGTGCTCGTCGGTCACAGCTATGGCGGAGCGGTGATCACCGAGGCCTCGGCCGCCTGTGAGCACGTCGCCCATCTGGTCTACGTCGCGGCGTACTGCATCCCGGCCGGGATGTCGGTCATGGCCCAGGCTCGGTCCGGAACCGATGCCGGCGACCTGGGTGCGGCGATGCAGATGCGCGACGACGGGATGATCGCCCTGGATCCGGCGCTCGCCGTTCCGGCGCTGTACGCAGGCTGCGACCAGGCCGACATCGACGAGTCGATCGCTCATCTGGGCCTGCAACCGGCGGTCACCTTCCAGCAGGAGATCACCGCGGCGGGGTGGGAGACCATCCCGAGCACCTACGTCCAGTGCACCGAGGACCGCGCCGTGCCGTACGAGATCCAGCGCGTGATGGCGGCCCGCTGTGCGTCGACGGTCGAGTTCCCGACGAACCACAGCCCGTTCCTCACCATGGTGTCGGAGCTGGCCGATGTCGTGGAGCGCGCCGCTCAGGCCGGGGGTTCGTGAGCCGGAGGTTCGTGAGCCGGGCGTTCGCGAGCGGCGGCCTCGGCGCGGCGTAGGACGTCTCGCAACGGCAGCCCGAGCTGGGCCGCCGCGGCTCGGGCGTCGTCGAACTCGACCTTGGTTCGCCCGGAGGTCTGCTTGATCGCGATCGGCTGCCCGTCGACCTCCACCGTGCGGACGGACCGGGTCTGTGGCCACCGGTCGAGCACGGTGCCTCGCAGCCCGAGGGTTCCGGTCTCGGCGACGAGCAGCGCGCCGAGCGCCCCAGCCCGGACGGGGTCACACAGCACGTGGACGGTGTGGGCAGGGCGCCCTTTCTTCATCACGATCGGCGTCACCCAGGCGTCGTAGGCGCCGGCCTCCAGCAGCACGGCGAGGGCGTGGCCGAGCACCTCGCCCGTCGTGTCGTCCACGTTCGCCTCGAGGAGCTGAACGGGCTGGCCCGGCGCGTGCGGGCCCGGCGTCCGGTCGGCGGCACGCTCGCCGATGACGACCTGGACCAGGTTCGGGCGTCCGGGGAGCTCGCGGGTGCCGGCGCCGTAGCCGACGGCGGTGACCGCCGCCTCGGGCATCGGACCGAACTCGTCGGCGAGTACGGTCATCAGCGCCGCGCCGGTCGGCGTGGTGAGCTCGACGTCGAGGTCGATGCCACGAGCGGGTGCGTTGCTCCGGGCGAGCAGACCCGCAACCGCCGGGCCGGGGTTCGGCAGGACGCCGTGGGCGGCCCGGAAGGAGCCCATGCCGACCGTGATCGGGCTGCACACGACCCGATCGACGCCGAGCGACGCGAGCGCGGCGCAGGTCCCGACGATGTCGACGATGGCGTCGAGCGAGCCGACCTCGTGGAACTCGACGTCCTCGGGTGGCGTGCCGTGGATCCGTCCCTCGACCTCGGCGAGGGCGGCGAAGACCTCGATCGCCCGGAGGTGGGCGGGCGCGCCGGCCGCAGCGAGCCGGTCCCGGATCTCGGCGAAGTGGCGATGGTGGGCCGTGTCGTCGGTGTGGACGAGGGCGCGCGAGCCGGCGATGCCGCAGCGTTGGGTGCGCTCGACCTCCAAGGACCACCCCGGCACGTCGAGGGCGTCGATCGCGCTGCGCACGTGGACCAGATCGGCCCCGGCGTCGAGGAGGGCGCCGAGCGCCATGTCCCCGGCGACGCCGTTGAAGCAGTGGAACCAGGCGACGCGGCTCACCGCGGGAACATCCGGGTGACGGCGAGCGCGGCGCCGAATCCGTTGTCGATGCCGACGACGGCGAGCCCGCTGGCACAGGAGGCCAGCATCGAGAGCAGCGCGGTGACCCCTTCCAGGGAGGCGCCGTAGCCGGTGCTCGTCGGGACGGCGACGACCGGTGCGCCGGTCAGCCCACCGACCACGCTCGCCAGCGCCCCCTCCATGCCGGCCACGGTGACGACGGCATCGGCCGAGGTGACCGTGTCGAGCTCCGCGAGCAGGCGATGCAGTCCGGCCACCCCGACATCGTGCAGCACGACCGGATCGAACCCGTGGGCGCGGAGGGTCACCGCACACTCCTCGGTGACCGGCCAGTCGGCGGTGCCGCCGCTGCACACGACGATCCGCTGGGGCCGGTCCGGTTCGGGCATGCGCCACACGAGGGTGCGGCCGTGGACCTCGAACCCCGGGTGGGCGAGCTCGACGGCGGCGCGCTGGGCGTCGTCGGTGCGCGTCACGAGGATCGGACCGTCACCGTGAGCCAACAGCTCGCCGACGATCGCCACGCACTGGTCGGGACGCTTGCCGGGCCCGTAGACGGCCTCGGGCATCCCTTGGCGGAGGTGGCGATGGTGGTCGATGCGTGCTCCGGGAACGTCCGCGAACGGCAGCCGCCGGAGCCGAGCCACGGCCTCGTCGGGATGGACCGTGCCGGTCGCCACCTCGTCCAGGAGGCGACGAAGGGTCACATCGTCCACGTCAGACCGCCCCGATCCACCTGCTCCAACACCACCGGCCCAGTATCTCGTGGGAGACCGAATTCTCCCCAGCCGACGCCACGAGGTCGTTAGCCTCGGACCCATGAGCACTCCCGAGACCCCAGCCACGCCCGCCGCGACCCCGCGTCGGCTCGGCTTCCTGGGCCCGCTCGGAACGTTCACGGAACAAGCGGTCCGCTCCCAGCCCGACCTGGCCGCGATGGACTGGACCCTCTATCGCACCATGCCCGACGTCCTCGATGCGGTCGATCGCGGCGACGTGGACCTCGGCTTCGTGGCGATCGAGAACTCGATCGAGGGCATGGTCAACCTCACCCAGGACGAGCTCGCCTTCAACCACGACCTGTTGATCCAACGGGAGCTCGTGCTCGACATCGAGCACTGTCTCCTGGTCCAGCCGGGCACCCGCTTCGAGGACGTCAAGTCCGTGGTGTCGATCCCGGTCGCGACGGCGCAGTGCCACGCCTATCTGCGTCGAGCCCTGCCCCAGGCCGATCTGCAGACGGCCAACTCGACCGCCGAAGGCGCCCGGATCGTGTCCGAGGACGCCGGGTGCACGCTGGCCGCGGTGGCTCCCCGGGTCTCGGCCGAGCTGTACGGGCTCGAGATCCTCGCCGCCGACATCGCCGATCACGGGGGGAACCAGACCCGCTTCGTGGTGGTCGCGAAGGAGGGGATCCCCGCCCCGACCGGTCACGACAAGACCGGCCTGGTCGTCTACCAGCGGGCCGACGAGCCGGGTTCGTTGATCTCGATCCTCCAGGAGTTCGCCGCTCGCCGGATCAACCTCTCGAACCTCATCTCTCGGCCGACCAAGGACGGCGGGCTCGGTGACTACTGTTTCGTGCTCTACGCCGAAGGCCACCTGTCGGACGAGTTGATCGCCGATGCGGTACGCGGGCTGCACGCCAAGCAGGGCAAGGTGAAGTTCCTCGGTTCGTACCCGGTCGTCAGCGGCCCGGCCCACGAGACTCGCGATCACGCCGACGCCCGTTGGCGGCAGGCCGACGACTGGGTGCGAGCCCTGCAGGCCCGCATCCTGCCCCGCTGATCTCGCGCCGGATCACCCGCTGCGGATCAACCAGTGCTGATCATCGGGGTCAGACGACCTCGATCACGAGACCCTTCAGGTAGGCGCTCTCGGGCATGGTGAGCAGGACCGGATGGTCGCTGGCCTGGTGGAGGCGGCCCACGATCCGGGCCTCTCGGCCGGCGTCGAGGGCGGCGCCGGCGACGACCTTCTGGAACAGGTCCTCGTCGAGGAGCCCGGAGCACGAGAACGTGACCAGGTGGCCGCCCGGCCCGAGCAGCCGGAACGCCTGGAGATTCAGGTCCTTGTAGGCCCGGGTCGCCTTGTCGACCTGGTCGGTGCGCTGCACGAGCTTGGGCGGATCGAGGACGATCAACCCATACCGGTTTCCCGCTTCGTTGGCGGCGCAGTTCCCGAACACGTCGGCCTCGATCGAGCTTCCCCGGGCGGACACCCGTTCAGCTCCAGGTTCCGGCGGGCGAGCTCCAACGCCGGTCGACTCGAGTCGACGCTGACGACGTGACGAAGTTCCTGCCGCCCCCGCGATCACGCTGAACGCACCGGTGTAGGAGAAGGTGTTGAGGACCCGACGGCCCTCGGCGAGCCGAGCGACCGCCGCCCGACTCGCGCTGGTCGAGATAGAAGCCGGTCTTGTGGCCCCGGCGGACGTCGACGAGGAAGCGATGATCGTCCTCGGTGATCTCGACGAGTTCCGGCGGCTCCGCGCCGGCGAGCAGCCCGGTGCGTGGAGCCAGTCCCTCGCGTTTGCGGACGTCCGCGTCGCTGCGGTCGTACACGGTCGAGACGCCCGGCAGGGCCATCAGCGCTTCGGCGAGTTCGTGGCGCACGCCGTCGGCGCCGGCGGTGGTGAGCTCGAGGACCACGACGTCGCCGTACCGGTCGGCGATGACTCCCGGCAGCCCGTCGCTCTCGGAGAACACCAGACGGGCCGCGTCGGTGCGGCTCGCGAGGTCGGCGCGCCGGGTCGCGGCCGCCGTGATCCGGCCGGCGATGAACTCGGCGTCGATCGCCTCGCCCTCGTCGAAGCTCAGGACCCGGCCGACGATCTGCGATGCCGGATTCGCCCACGCCCAGGCCAGGAACTCGCCGTCGGCGCTGCGGACCGCGACGACGTCGCCGGGCACGAGATCGTGGGGGAGGCGTTTGACCGCGCCGGAGAAGATCCACGGGTGTCGTCGCTTGAGGGAGCGTTCACGCCCCGGGCGAAGGGTGAGCACTGGAGCCGCCGGCACGACGCCGAACCTATCGGCCTCGCGTCGGCACGACGTCGTTCGCCCGGCGTCGGGGCATGCGATGCTCGGGGGATGCGACCCGCCGACGTCGTCCGTGACAACCCCCGCCTCGCCGCCAACGTCGGCGATGTGCTGGAGGGGTTGTCACCGGTGCTCGCCGACCAGCCCAACCTGCGCATCCACTGGGTCGAGGAGTACGCCCGGGCCGAGGTCGCGGGCGAGTCGAATCGCGCCGGCATCGTCGCCGTCGCCGCGGGCGGTTTGGTGCTGATGTGGCGCCACGGGCTCATGTACCGCAAGCGGACCTGGCGGTGGATCCCGAGATCGGACATCGACGGGTGGGAGTGGACCGGTGATCGGTTGGTGGGGAGCGCACCGGGCTCCTCGGGCCCGGCCGTCGTGGTCGAGTTCCGTCCGGAGAGCGCCGAGGCCGAGGCCTTCGGCGAGCGGTTTCGGCTGATCGCCCCGTGGGGCCGGGGATAGCGTGTCCCGACCGATCCGGACGACGAAGGATGTGCGATGAGTGGTGGCTTGGTCGGATTGCTCGACGACATCGCCTCGCTGGCCAAGCTCGCCGCGGCGTCGATCGACGACGTGGGCGCGGCAGCGGGCAAGGCGAGTGTCAAGGCCGCTGGGGTGGTCGTCGACGACACGGCGGTGACGCCGGCCTACGTCCAGGGCCTGGCCGCCGATCGGGAGCTGCCGATCATCAAGCGGATCGCCCTCGGTTCGATGAAGAACAAGTTGTTGTTCATCCTTCCTGCGGCCTTGGTGCTCAGCGAGTTCGTGCCCGTACTGGTCGAGATCATCCTCATGTGCGGCGGCGCCTTCCTCTGTTTCGAGGGCGCAGAAAAGATCCACCACCGTCTGACCGGGCACGGTGACGCACCGGCGTTGCCGGCCGCGGCGCAGGGGGTCGAACAGGAGCAAGCAACGGTGTCCGGCGCCATCCGCACCGACTTCATCCTGTCGGCCGAGATCATGGTCATCGCGTTGAAAGAGGTGATCGACGAAGCGTTCGCCTCGCGAGCGATCATCCTCGCAGTCGTCGCTGTGTTGATCACGGTGCTCGTCTACGGCGTGGTCGCCCTGATCGTGAAGATGGACGACGTCGGGCTGCGCCTGGTGGAGACGGGCCGGCCGAGCGCGGTCCGGCTCGGGCGGGCCCTCGTCGTCGGGATGCCTCGGGTGCTGGCGGTCCTGTCCGTCGTCGGCACCGCAGCGATGCTGTGGGTCGGGGGCCACATCCTGCTCGCCGGAACCGACGAGCTGGGGTGGCACGGGCCCTACGAGTTCGTCCACCACCTGGAGGAACCGGCCCACGACGTGTCGGGGATCGGCGGCGTGTTGGGCTGGTTGGTCAACACGGCTGCCTCGGCCGTGGTCGGCGTCGTCGTCGGGTTCGCGATCGTGATGATCGTGTCCCGACTCCCGAAGCGGGCGGCGCGGCCACCCACTGATCGTGGGGCGACTGCCGGACGAACTCAGAGCTCGCCGGCCTCGAGACGCATCACCCGGCGCCGTTTCGTCGGTTCGCTGACCTGCCGGTAGCCGGCGGCGGCAAAGGCTTTCTGGGCACCGACGTACAGCTCGCCCCACGTGATCTCCACCCCCGCCTCGGTGACCATCGGATACCCCTCGACCGCCGAGGCGCCCCGAGCCACGGCGTGCTCGGCCGCCGCCCGGGCGAGGGCGTAGGTGATCCCGAGCCCCCGGTACCCCTTGCGGACGCAGAAGCAGGTCACCGCCCAGATCGTGTCGTCCTGCTTGTCCTCCTGGCGGCCGGTCCACGGCACCCGGATCCCCTTGAGCAGCTTGGGGTACGCGGTGCGCGGCTCGACCGCGACCCAGCCGACGGCCTCCTCGCCGAGGTAGGCGATCAATCCGCTCGTGTGCTCGGACTCCGGGTCGTCGCACGCCGTGGCCTCACGGTGCATGTCGAGGCGCTCCTCCAGCACGGTGTCGCGCCACAACCAGCCCGGCACCTTCAAGCGCTGACATTGGCAGTGGTACGGGTAGTCGGCGGTGCCGAAGACGGCGCAGATGTCGTCCCAGGTGGCCTGGTTGGCCGGCACGATGCGGAGCTCGGCGGGATCGATCGGGTACGTCGTCACGTCGGCTCGAGCCAGTCGGTGTAGATCTCGGCGAGCCGGACGAGGTCGTCGATCGCGACCCGCTCGGTCGCCATGTGGGCGTCGTCGATGCTCCCGGGTCCGAAGACCACGAGCTCGCGTGCGACCCCGTGGTATCGCAGTGCATTCGTGCCGAACGGAGCGACCTTGGGCGCGTTGCCCGAGGCCGTCGCAAACCGCAACGCCAGCGCCCCGTCCGGCGGTTGGTAGAAGGCGTCGGCACCGCACGTCCCATCGGGAAGCGGCGGGATCAGCGACTCGTGGGTGATGGGAAGGGGGCTGGCGGCCTCGGCCAGTTCGACCAGGTGGTGGTACTCGTCGTGAGCGTTCTGGCCGGGAATCGTGCGCTGGCCGACGGTGATCCGGCACTCGGCCGGGATCACGTTGCTCCCGGTTCCCCCCGAGATCATCGTGACCGAGACCGTGCTGGTCCCGAGTTCCGTCTCCGGCGGGATCGTCTGGAGCCGTTCGTGCTCGCGCCGGAAGGCGTCGATGATCGGTGTCGCGGCCTCGATCGCGTTCTCGCCGAGCTCGGGTCGGGCGCTGTGGGCCGCGGTTCCGTGGACGGTCACGGCGAGGGCGACGCCGCCCTTGTGCCCGTGCACCGGGGCGAGATCGGTGGGTTCGGCCACCACCATCTGGTCGACCTCGACCCCTCGCTCCTTCAGCCACTCGCCCAGCCGGATCGCCCCGGTGAACCCCCCGGCCTCCTCGCCGACGGTTCCGACGACCAGCACGGTCGGATCGGGCCGCACGCCAGCCGTGCGCCAGGCGTCGAGAAGGGTGAGGAGCACGCCCATCGTCGCCTTGGTGTCGAGCGCGCCCCGTCCCCACACGTGTCCGTCCTCGATCCGACCGTCGAACGGCGGGTCGGTCATGTGCTCGACGGTGACCGTGTCGAGGTGGACGTCGACGAGCACGACTCGTTCGCTGCGCCCGGCGAAACGCCCGTAGACGTTGGCTCGCCCGTCGAGCACCTCGTCCAGCACGACCTCGTCGGCGCCGAGGGCGGTGAGGCGCGCTGCGAGATGTTCGGCCAGGACCCGTTCGCCGATCGGTCCCGCCGCCTCGGCGCGCGGCCCGGTGTGGAGCGGGTTCACGCTCGGGATCCGAACGAGAGAGGCGACGGACTCGGCGAGCTGCTCGGGCGTGACGTCCATGCGCGATTGTCGCACCTGCCGGCGTCGCCGCGCGTCGCCGCCACCCACGGCGGATCGTCCGCGTTCAGAGGCTGACCGATTCCTTGCGGCCCTTCGGTGTCGAGACCTGATACGGGACCGAGAGCACGGCGACGTTCTCCTTGAACAGCAGCGCTCCCTTCAGGAACAGCGCGGCCTGGTTGTGGAGCAGGTGCTCCCACCATCGGTGCACCACGAACTCGGGGATCACCACGACCACGCGGTCGTCGTCCCACCGTGCCTTCACGTCGTCCACGAATCGGACTGCGACGCCCCGGAGATTGCGGTACGGGTCGATGATCAGGTCCAGCTCGACATCGGGCTCGTAGGCGGTCCATCGCTCGGCGAAGGCGTTGCCGGCGTCTTCGTTCTCGGCGATGTGGACGGCGATGAGGTGGTCCGGTTGCAACGCCTTGGCGAAGTCGACCCCGGCGCGGGTGCCCCGGTGCAGCCCGCCGACCAGTACGACCATCGTGGTGGTCACCTCGCCGGAGGCTTCGTCCTCGGTCGAGCGAAGGGCGCCGGCCAGTCGCCGGTAGTGGCGGTTGATCGCCTTGAACAAGGCCACCATCAGCGGGATCAGGACGGCGGGGATCCAGGCGCCTTGGGTGAACTTGGAGACGACGACGACCGTGGCGATGATCCCCGTCGCGATCGCGCCGATCGCATTCACCACCGCCTTCCACTGCCACCCCGGCTCCTGGAGCCGCCGGTGGTGTCGCACCATGCCCGCCTGGGAGAGGGTGAATCCGGTGAAGACGCCGAACGCGTACAGCGGGATCAGCTTGCTGACGTTGCCGTCGAAGACGACGATGAGCACCGACGCGATGACGCTCAGGAAGACGATCCCGTTGGAGTACACGAGGCGATCGCCGCGGTTCGCGAACTGGCGTGGGATGAATCCGTCCTTGCCGATGATCGACGCCAGCCGGGGGAAGTCGGCATAGGCGGTGTTCGCGGCGAGGATCAGGATGGCGAACGTGGAGATCTGCATGATCCAGAACAGCACCCCCTGGCCGCCGTAGATGTGCTGGGCCATCAGCGCGAGACCGGTCGGGTCGAGTTCGCCGCGGTAGGGCCGCAGGTGGGAGGCGAGGATCGACGTGCCGAGGAAGCACGATCCCAAGACCCCGCCCATCATGGCGATCGTGAGCGCCGCGTTGCGGGACTCGCTCTTGCGGAAGGCCGGGACGCCGTTGGACACCGCCTCGACCCCGGACAGCGCGACGGCACCGGACGAGAACGCTCGGAGCAACAGGAGCAGACCGAGTGAGTTGGTGCCCTTCGAGAACTTCAGCGCCTCGGCGGAGAGATCACCGTTGGCGACGAGCGAGGGTGTGGTACCCAGGTTCTCCTTCGACACGATGTACGAACCGCCGCCGCTCGGGTAGGCGTAGATCGTCTGGCGGTAGCTCAGCACCACGATCGTCAGCAACACGCAGACCACGACGGCCAGGGCCGACAGGTACTTCCACGCCGCCGCACCGATGGCCGCCTGGCCGAGGAGCACGAGCAGGATCTCGTCGGTCGCGTACGCGGTGGAGGAGATGGCGTCGGAGGCGAACACGGGCAAGGCGATGCGTTTTCGCAGCCGTTGATGTTCCTCCTCGTACGTGGCGAGCGGTCGCCCGATCAGGATGCGCTTGACGTTCACGGGTTCCTCGGGGGGTTGGAGGGGGGACGATCGACGCCGAAGACGACGGCGAGGATCAGCAGGGCAGCGACGGCGACGAGGGCGAGCCCGTTGTCGGCGATCCCGGGCTGAGGTGACCGTTCCAGGACCAACACCGTCCCGGCGGCGGCGAGCACCGCGCAGGACACTCCGGACTGAACTCCTGCGATCTCGGTCACGCCGACGACGATCACGCCGCTCGCCAGCAGGGCCGCCCACCAGGGCCAGGCCAGGCCGATCGCCAACGCAGCGATCGCCAGCGGAGTGGCGATGGCGAGCACGGTGATCGGCGGGGGGAGCGGCGCGCGCTGCACCCTGGCAACCAACCACGGTGGGGGTCTCGGGTGATCCGTCTTAGCGGATTCTTAGCGCGACGGCGCGCAGCGGTGGCGACGGGCGATTGACTCACGTCGTGGCTTCCGCCCCGCGCTTCACCGGCCTCCGGGCCTGGTCCGCCGCGACGGGCATCGGTGTGCGCCGCCAACTGGTCAGCGCATTGGTGGCCGGTGCGGTCCTGACCCTGTTGACCGTCGTGCTCGACCACGACCGGGACGCGGTCGGGCTCACGATCGTCTTTCTCCTCTACCTCGCAGTGGTGGTCGTCACATCCGCGGTCGGCGGCTCGATCGTGGGAACGGCGACGGCGGTGATCGCCTTTCTCGTCGTCAACTTCTTCTTCACCGACCCCCGTCACACGCTCAACGTGTCCGATCCGGACCGCCTGGCGGAGCTGATCATCTTCCTGGCCGTGGCCGGAACCGTCGCCGCCCTCGGCGACACCGCGAACCGGCGGCGGGAGGTGATCGATCTTCAGACGTTGGAGACCGCCGAACTCTCTGCGGCCAACGAGCTGCGGACCTCGTTGCTGCGCGCGGTCTCCCACGATCTCCGGACCCCGCTCACGACGGCCAAGCTGGCGACGTCGAGCCTTCGCGCCGCCGACGTCGAACTCGGCGTCGAGGAGCGACACGAGTTGCTCCGACTGGCCGACGAGCAGATCGACCGGTTGATCGCCATCGTCGAGAACCTGTTGGACGCCGGTCGGCTCCAGGCCGGTGTGCTCAACGTCGAGATCCACCCCGTCGACGTGGTCGGTGTGGTCGACCGCCTGGTCGCTTCCATGCCGCGCGAGCCGGCCGGGTCGATTCGCGTGCACGCGGCCGAGGATCTGCCCGCAGCCGCGACGGATGCTGCGCTGCTCGAGCGGGTACTCGCCAACCTCGTGACCAACGCGCAGCATGCCGATCCGGCGGGGTCGTCACGCTCCATGCCGAACGCGCCGACGACCAGATCGTCGTCTCGGTGATCGACCACGGCCCCGGACTGCCCGCCGACCAGCTCGCCGGCGCGGTCCGACCGTTCCACCGCTTCGAGGACCGCGGCGGTGGCGGTGGGGTCGGGCTCGGACTGCCGATCTGTCTCGGATTCTGCGAGGCCATGGGCGCGACCCTCGAGTTCCACGAGACGCCGGGCGGCGGATTGTCGGTCCGGGTCCGCCTGCCGGTTGCCGGGCGAGATCTGGCGACGAACACTGGAGGGCTCGCGTGACGCGCCTGTTGATCGTCGAGGACGATCCGTCGCTGCGCCGCTCGCTCACCCTCAACCTCCGGGCTCGGGGGTACACCGTCGAGGAGACCGGCAACGGCGAGGATGCGCTCGTCATGGCCGGTCGGCTGGTTCCGGATGTGATCCTCCTCGACCTCGGGCTGCCGGGCATCTCCGGTCTGGACGTCGTTCGAGGAATCCGGGAGTGGTCGCAACTGCCGATCCTCGTCCTGTCCGCTCGCGGTGCCGAGCGGGACAAGGTCGAGGCGCTCGATGCGGGCGCCAACGACTACGTCACCAAGCCGTTCGGGATCGAGGAGCTGCTCGCCCGGCTCCGCGTCGCCGAGCGCTCGATCGCCGGTCGCCGTCCTCCCCGCACGCTCGAACTCGCCGGCCGCACGATCGATCTCGATCGGCGCGACGTCCGAGCCGCCGACGGCAGCCCGATCCGGCTCACCCCGATCGAGTGGGCGCTGCTGCAGCACCTCGCCGATGCCGAGGGTCGGGTCGTGGGACAGACCGAGCTGCTCCGAGCGGTCTGGGGGCCGAGCTACACCACCGAGACCAACTACTTGCGCGTGCACGTGACGCACCTGCGCAAGAAGCTCGAACACGACCCCGCCCATCCGGTCCACCTGCTGACCGAACCCGGGATCGGCTACCGCCTCTCCTGCTGATCGGGTCCTGCGCTCGACGCCAGCCACGCAGGCGAGCGCGACGCACGAATTGTTCACCGATCGGAAACGGATCGGAATCGTCGGCGTTCACGCGGGCGCGCCAGATTCCGATCACTCGATGTAGCGGGGCTGGAACCGCATCGAGGGTGTACGGCAATCCGCCGGTGCACGACAGCGTCAGCTTTCGAAAGCAGGTAACTCCAATGATTTCCCTCCTTGCGGCGGGACCCGACGTCGACGCGCCCACTGCGGCGTTGTCGCTCAACCTTCTCTGGGTCGTCATCGGCGCCGCCCTCGTGGTCTTCATGCAGGCCGGGTTCGCGATGGTCGAGACCGGGTTCTGCCGGGCCAAGCACGCCGCACACGTCGTCTCGACGAACTTCATGATCTTCGGACTCGGGTTCGTCGGCTACTTCCTCGTGGGCTATGCGTTCATGTTCGGAGGCTTCTCGCTTCCTGGCGTGTTCGGCATGGACGCTGCGAGCGGCAGCGCACTCATCCACTTCGGCAACTGGGCGTTCCTCTGGAAGGGTCCCTTCGCCCTGACCGGGATCGGCGACCAGATGACGAGCGCATCGGTGCTCGGCTTCTTCCTCTACATGGTCGCCTTCATGGACACGACCGCGACCATCCCGACCGGGGCGATGGCCGAACGGTGGAAGTGGAGTTCGTTCTGCATCTGGGGCGTGTTCTGCGGCGCCATCTACTACCCGCTGTTCGGGGCCTGGACGTGGGGCGGCGGCTGGCTGAGCCAGCTCGGGAACAACGTCGGGCTGGGCTTCGGGTACGTCGACTTCGCCGGCTCGGGGGTCGTGCACGCCGCAGGCGGCGTGGCGGGTCTCGCCGGGGCGATGGTCCTCGGACCACGGATCGGCAAGTTCGACTCGAACGGCAAGCCCCAGGCGATCCTCGGCCACAACATCCCGATGGCGATGTTCGGAACGTTCATCCTGCTGTTCGGATGGTTCGGGTTCAACGCTGCCTCCACGTTCTCGGCGATCGACGTCCAGTTCGCCACCGTCGCCGCGAACACCGGCATCGCCGCCGCCTTCGGGTCGGTGGCCGCGCTGGTGTGGGTGACCAGGCGGACCGGGAAGCCGGATCCTTCGATGATGGTCAACGGCATGCTCGCCGGACTCGTGGCCATCACCGCCCCGTGTGCCTTCGTCCAGCCGTGGGCCGCCGGAGCGATCGGCATCATCGCCGGTGTCGTCGTCATCGAAGCGGTGTGGTTCGTGGAGCGCAAGCTCAAGCTCGACGATCCCGTCGGTGCCATCGCCGTGCACGGGGTGTGCGGGCTGTTCGGTGTACTCGCCGTCGGGATCTTCGCCGATGGCACCTATGGCGCCGGCTGGAACGCCACGTCGTCGAGCGCGACCGATGGTCATGGCGTGACCGGATTCCTCTACGACTTCGGGCTCGGGATGCGTCAGTTCGGTGCCCAGCTCGTCGGCGTGATCGTGCTGTGCACGGTGATCTTCGGGGTGGCCTACGCCTTCTTCTCCATCCAGAACAAGGTGACCAAGGGCGGGATCCGCCCGACACCCGAGGACGAGATG
This sequence comes from Ilumatobacteraceae bacterium, assembly GCA_041394645.1. GTDB lineage: Bacteria > Actinomycetota > Acidimicrobiia > Acidimicrobiales > Ilumatobacteraceae > JAWKHV01. The sequence continues at coordinate 208,417 of JAWKHV010000005.1, forward strand.
GCCGGCCTCGATCTCAGCGAGATGGGCGTGCCGGCGTACACCGACGCCTCCTCGAACGCTCGTTCATGATGGGCGACGTGCACCACCGTGTTCGGATCGACCCGCCTCCCCCGGCTCGATGACGAGCTCCGAGCGCTCGTCGGGACCCGAGATCGGCTGCGGCTCGAGCGGCTGGCGGAGGACCTCCGCCACCGCTCGATGGCGGTCTCGCACTCCCGGCGAGGGTGGTCGGCGGAGCGGCTGACCCTCGTCCTCGACGGCGGTGTGCGGCTCCGGCTCAAACTGTTCTGGCGACCGACCGCCGTCCCCGCCGCCCTCGTCGCCATCGCGTGGAACGACGACGTCGGTTGGATGTTCCGACTGCGGTCCACGTCGGGCGACAACGACGTGCTGTACGCGTGGTCCGTTCGTGTCGACGTGCCGGCGTCAGGCTCGTAGCGAGGCCGGGATGAACTCGCCGTGGGACTCGAGCAACTCGTCGACCAGCCTCCAGATCTGGTCGAGATCGAGTTCCGCAGCGGTGTGCGGGTCGAACATCGCGGCGTGATACACGTGCTCACGGTTTCCGGTCAGCAGGGCCTCGACCGTGAGCGACTGGACGTTGACGTTGGTCTGCATCAGCGCCGCGAGTTGCGGCGGGATCCGGCCGATGCGGACCGGCTGCACGCCGTTGTGGTCGACGAGACACGGGACCTCCACACAGCAGTCCTGGGGCAGATTCGTGATGAGCCCGTCGTTCATCACGTTGCCGTACACCACCTGCGGCCGGCCGGTCTCGATGGCGTGGATGATCGGCGCGCCGTACTCGACGCTCGGCCTCACCCGCAGCTCGGATTCGGGATCCTCCATCCGGGCGCGGAGGCGCTCCCACCCGGCGAGCTGGACCTCGCAACGGGCCGGGTACTCGTCGAGCGGGATGCCGAACCGCTCGATCAGGTCCGGGCGGTCCCGCTTGATGAACCACGGGACGTACTCGGCGAAGTGCTCGCTCGACTCGGTCACGAAGTAGCCGAGGCGCCGGAACACCTCGTACCGGACCGCGTCCGGCAGTTCGTTGACGCCGCCGTCGGAGCGCTTCGTGCTGCCACGATTCGGGGTCGACCCCGTGGCCGCGAACTCGGCGATCGCCGGCTGCAGGTCCTCGAAACCGCCTGCGGTTCGACGGCCGAATCGGAGGTAGAAGGCGAGGTGGTTGATCCCGGCGCAGAGGTACTCGAGTTCGTCGACGGGAACGCCGAGATCGCCGGGCGAGCTGGGCGGCGGTGTGCTGCACGCTGTGACAGAGCCCGACCGTGCGGATGGTGGTGGCCCGGTTGATCGCCCAACAGTTGATCGACATCGGGTTGACGTACTGGAGCAGGGTGGCGTCGCCGCACAGCTCCTCCATGTCGGCGCACACGTCGAGGAGCACCGGCACGGTCCGCAGGGCGCGCATGATCCCACCGACCCCGAGGGTGTCGGCGATCGTCTGGCGCAGCCCGTACTTCTTCGGGACCTCGAAGTCGACCACCGTCGAGGGTTCGTAGCCACCGATCTGGAACATCGTGATCACGTGATCGGCGGCCTCGAGCGCCGAGCGCCGATCGGTGGTGGCCGAGATCTTCGGCGTCGCCCCGACGGCCGTCGCGGTCTTGTGCGCCACGATCTCGGAGGTGTGGAGTCGCTCCGGATCGATGTCGTAGAGCGAGATCTCCGAACCGGCCAACGCCGGAAGGCTCAGGATGTCCCCGAGGAGGCTCTTGGCGAACACGGTGCTCCCGGCGCCGACCAACGTGATCTTGGGCATGACGCATGATCGCCGCCAGCAGCCGGTGGGGCCGATCGTGGCGCCGGGAGGCGGCGCCGTCCCCGGTGCTGTCGCACCCATCTGCGAAGGTGACCTCATGTCCCCTCCGACGACCCGCTGACCGACGCCCTCCGCACGCTCACCGGGCGAGCAGACGCCGCCTTCCGGCCCGGGCAGCGGGAGGCGATCGAAGCCTTGGTCGACGACCGGGCCCGCGTGCTCGTCGTGCAGCGAACCGGGTGGGGCAAGAGCGCCGTCTACTTCCTCAGCACCCACCTCCTTCGCGAGCGGGTGCCGGGCCCACCCTGCTGATCTCGCCGCTGTTGGCGCTGATGCGGAACCAGATCGAGGCGGCGACTCGCCTCGGTCTGCGCTGCACCACGATCAACAGCGCGAGCGCCACCACGGTTCGGGAGCTGGACGAAGCGCTGCGCGCCGATCAGGTCGACCTGCTGCTCGTCTCGCCCGAGCGGCTCGCCAACCCCGAGTTCGCTCGCACGATCATGCCGTTGATCGGGGCGCGGCCCGGGCTCATCGTGATCGACGAGGTGCACTGCATCTCGGACTGGGGTCACGACTTCCGTCCCGACTACCGACGCATCGGCCGGATCGTCGACGAGCTGAGCGGCGCCGAGGTCCCCGTGCTCGGCTGCACGGCGACCGCCAACGATCGAGTGGTCCAGGACGTGGCGGCTCAGCTCGGCGCCGAGATGACCACGTTCCGCGGTCCGCTCCGCCGCGACGGACTCGCGCTCAGCACCGTCCCGTTGGATCGTCAGGCCGAGCGGCTCGCCTGGTTGGCCACCGTCCTTCCCGAGCTGGAGGGTCCGGGATCGTGTACTGCCTGACCGTTCGAGACGTTCAGAACGTCGCCGAATGGCTGCAGCGGTCCGGTCTCGAGGCCGAGGGTATTGGGGCGGGCTCGACACCGAGGCGCGCGTCGAGGCCGAACGCCGGCTCCAGACCAACGAACTCAAGGTGCTCGTGGCCACCACTGCGCTCGGCATGGGCTACGACAAGCCGGACCTCAGCTTCGTCGTGCACTTCCAGGCGCCCGGTTCGCCGGTGGCCTACTACCAGCAGGTGGGCCGGGCAGGCCGAGCCCTGGCGACGAGCAGGGGCGTGCTCTTGCGCGGGCTCGAGGACGAGGAGATCCAGGAGTACTTCATCGAACGGGCCTTCGCCCACGAGCAGCTCGTCCGCGACGTCATCGCCGTGTTCGGCGTCACCACGCCACTGTCGCTCATTCGCGTCCAGAACGAGCTCAACATCGGCTGGGGCACGCTCGAACTGATCGTGAAGCAGCTCGACGTGGAGGAGCCCTGCGGCGAGTCGGCGGCCAGACCTTCGAACGCAGCCTCGAACCGTGGGACTACCCGGCGGCTCGCATCAAGGCGGTGACGAAGGCTCGCCGCGCCGAGCAGCAGGCGATGCGGGAGTACTTCGCCACCACGGACTGCCGGATGGCGTTCCTCGCCAACCTCCTCGACGATCCCTCGATCGAACCCTGCGGGATCTGCGACAACTGCACCGGCGAGCGCGCCGATCGTGAGCTCCCGGTCGAGCTGGTGGCCGAGGCCGAACGATTCCTGCAGCGGCGACCGATCGAGATCGCGAGCAAGAAGCAGCGTTTCGACGGCGACACCCGGCGCAAGATCCCCGAGGGTCAGCGCATCGAGGACGGCCGAGCCCTGTCGATCTGGGGCGACGCCGGATGGGGGCGTCTGGTCCGCAGCGGGCGCCAGCACGACGGCGCCTTCGACGATCGCTTGGTGGAGGCGATGGTCGAGCTGGTCCGGACGTGGTCGCCCCGACCCGCTCCGACCTGGGTGACGTCGGTGCCCTCGCTGCGGCGCCCCCGACTCGTCGAGCCCCTCGCCCGGAAGGTCGCCGACGCCCTCGGTCTCGAGTACCGGCCGATCGTCGCCAAGGTGGAGGAGCGACCGGAACAGATCACCCAGCTGAACACCAGCCACCAGCAGCTGAACGTCTCCGGCGCCTTCGGGCTCACCGAACCGCCGGCCGCCGGCCCGGTGCTGCTGATCGACGACACCACGGCGTCGGGGTGGACGTTGACCGAGGTCGGTCGGCTGCTGCGGTCGAACGGAGCCGGGCCGGTGCATCCCGTCGCGCTGGCCTCCTCCGCCGGCCGTCAATGACGCTCGTCCCGCAGGAAGTTCACGTTTCGCGCAATCCGAAGTGACCTCTGCCACGAAGGGAGGGGGAGCCCTCGTTTCGAGAGGTGCCGTGGACAAAGGGAAGAGACATGACTCAACGACCATTCGGCGCTACGCCGAGGAGGTGGCGCGCTGTGGGCGGTGCAGCAGCCATCGCTCTCGTCGGTGGCGTCGCTGTCACGGAGACCGGCCCCTTCGGCGCCGGTGCTTCGAGCCACCGCGAAGCCCCACTCATCGCCGGCGATCCTCGCGCCGACAACACCGACGTGTACGCGTTCGTCAGTCCCGATGATCCGGACATGGTGACGATCATCGCCAACTGGATCCCATTCGAGGAACCGAACGGCGGCCCGAACTACTACACCTGGGCCGACGACACCCGGTACACGATCAACATCGACAACGACGGCGACGCACTGCCCGACCTCACCTACGCGTGGGTGTTCGACACGGTGATCCGCGATGCCAACGAGCAGTTCCTGTCCAACACCGGCCAGGTCACCTCGCTCGACGATCCGGACCTCAACGTGTTCCAGACCTACGACCTGACGGTGACGGCCGAAGGCGGCGGCACGACCAACCTGCTCGGCAACGGCGACGGTGTGAACACCGCCGGCGATCCGATCTCGGCCCCGTCCATTGCGGGTGCTGCGTCGATGCCTGACTACACGCCGCTTCGAGACGGAGCGATCTACGACCTGCCGGGCGGTGGCAAGGCTTACGCCGGACAGGCCGATGATCCCTTCTTCTTGGACCTGCGCGTGTTCGACCTCTTGTACGGAGGCGATGCCAGCGAGCTCGGTCAGGACACCCTGGCCGGCTACAACGTGAACAGCATCGCGATCCAGGTTCCCAAGAGCGAGCTCGCCATCAACGGAGATGCCGACAACAACCCGGTCATCGGAGTGTGGAGCACGACGGAACGCCGCAGCGCGGCGGTGGCAGGGGACATGGCTCCTGACAATCAGTTCGTGCAGGTGTCGCGGCTCGGCAACCCCCTCGTGAACGAGGTCGTCGTCCCGCTCGCCCTCAAGGACGCCTTCAACTCCATCTCGCCCGACGTCGACGCAACGGTCACGCCGGTCGTGAACAAGGTGTTGGATCCGATCCTCCCGAAGCTCATCGAGGCGATCTACGGCGTGCCGGCCCCCGAGGCCAATCGCAACGATCTGTTCGAGATCTTCCTGACCGGCATCAGCCAGGCCAACGCCGGTGTCGACGGTGATCCCGCCGAGGTACTGAACGTGGACCTGAACTCCCAGGATCTGAACGCCGACGCGGCTGCGGCTCGCGGCGGTCCGTTCCAGCCCTCGGAGATGCTGCGGCTCAACATGGCCGTGCCCCCGGCCGCCACGCCCAACCCGTACGGGGTCCTCGCCGGTGACGTCGCCGGATTCCCGAACGGACGTCGGCTCACCGATGACGTCGTCGACATCGCCATCCAGGCCGTCGAAGGCGCCGCGATGCAGGGGGCCCTCATCCCGGGACTCGAGGCACTCGACTCCGTCGACCGCAACGACCGGGCCTTTGGGGACACCTTCCCCTATCTGGCCCTGCCGCACGTCGACGCCGTGAACCTCGGAAGCGAGCAGAGCCCGCGAGCTCCTGAGTACATCTCGCTGAACCCGGAGCGTCTGCTCGACACCCGTTCCGGTGCCAAGCCGGCCGCAGGGTCGACCGTGACGTTGCAGGTTGCCGGAGCGGGAGGCTCGATGGTTCCGAGCGATGCCGATGCGGTGTTCCTGAACGTGACTGCCGATGGCACCGACGGCGGCGGGTTCGTGACCGTCTACGCCTGTGACGAACCTCGTCCGACGGCGTCGAACTTCAACCCGGTTGCCGGATCGGCGACGACGGTGTTGGTCGCGACCAAGCTCTCGGCTGCGGGCACGGTGTGCCTGTACACGAGTACCTCGACCCACCTCATCGCCGACATCCAGGGCTACGCTCCGGCGTCGTCCTCCTATGTGCCGACCGCTCCGGTCCGCATCCTGGAGACCCGTGAAGGGGCCGGCCAGATCGGCTACTCGGGAGCGACTCCGGCCGGCGGCACGACGATCACCCTGCCGGTGCTCGGCAAGGGCACACCGGCGGTTCCCGCCGACGCCCAGGCCGTGCTCCTCAGCGTGACGTCGACCAACAGCTCGAGCACGGGCTACATCACGATGCACCCCTGCGGCACCTCGGTGCCCACGGCGTCGAACCTGAACGTGGTTCCCGGCCTCGACCGGGCGAACCTCGTCCCGGCGAAGATCGGCGCCGATGGAACGGTGTGTCTCTACCTGAGCACGTCCACCGACGTGATCGTCGATCTCGTGGGCTACGTGCCCGCCGGTTCGTCGCTCGTCGTGAGCGACCCGGAGCGAGTTCTCGAGACCCGCCAGGCCGCAGGGTTCGTGAACTACTCGGGCCAGAAGCCGATCGCCGGTCAGACGATCGAGCTGAAGGTGACCGGGTTCGGGACGACGCAGATTCCGGACACCGCCGGTGCGGTGTTCTTGAACCTGACGGCGACGGAGAGCACGCCCGGTGGATACGCCACGGTGTATCCGTGTGGCTCGCCTCGTCCGACGGCGTCGAACCTGAACTTCACCGATCAGAGCACGCCGAACCTGGTGCTCTCCAGCATCGGTGAGGGGGGCCGGGTGTGCATCTTCACCAGTGCCTCGACCCACCTGGTGGCCGACATCAACGGCTACTTCCCGGAGACCACGCTCGTCGGGAGCTGATCACCGGTTCCACCAACCATCGGTGGGCGGCGGACCGTGCAGGTCCGCCGCCCGCTGGTCGATCTGATCGAACCGTGCTCCTCGAAGGAAGCCACCGACCATGAAACTCCACTCGCTCATCGCCATCGGTGCCGTCGCCGGCCTCGGCATCGTCAGCGCAGGTGTCCTGGGGCTCCGCCAGCCCGCTCCCGACGGATCCGTCGCCGCCGCCACGTTCGTCACCGACCCGGCCCGGCTCGCGACCTCGGTCCGCACGGACGTTGCCGATCGCTCCTTGACCGGCATCATCACCGAACTCCAGGCACAACTCGCCACTCGGACCAACGACTACACCGGCTGGGCGACGCTCGGTCTCGCCTACGTGCAGCAGGCCAAGGCCACGGTCGATCCGAGCTACTACGACAAGGCGCAGGGCGCTGGACTCGTCGTTCGCCATCAACACCTCCGACAACTTCCTCGGCTACGCCGGTCGTTCCGCGCTGGCCTCGGCCCGGCACGGTTCTCGGGCGGAGTCGTATGCCCTCCAGGGACTGGCGATCAATGCCTACGACCCGTTGCTGTACGGCGCGCTTCAGCGATGCCCAGCTGCAACTCGGCCGCTATGACGAAGCGTTCGAATCCGTGCAACGCATGATCGATCTCCGTCCCGATACCTCGTCGCTCGCCCGTGCGTCGTACACCTGGGAGCTGCGTGGCGATCTCGATCGGGCCGAAGCGCTGATGCAACGGGCCTTCGACGACGCTCCCGACGGTTCGACCCGAGCCTTCGCGGCGTTCCATCTCGGCGAGCTCGCCTTCGATCGAGGCGATCCCAACGCTGCCCTCACGCATTATCTCGTCGCGCTCGAGCAGTCGCCGGACGACCCGGCTGCGCTCGCGGGACGGGCCAAGGCCGAAGCGGCACTCGGGCAGGTCGAGACGGCATCGGACCACTACGCGCTCCTCGTCGAGCGAGCGCCCGAACCGTCGTTCGTCCTCGCGTACGCCGACCTGCTGACCTCGCTCGGCCGGACCGACCAGGCCGCCGAGCAGTATCGGGTGTTCGACACGACCCAGCAACTGTTCGCCGCAGCCGGCGTGCGACCGGATTCCACCGAGGTCCTGTACGAAGCCGACCACGGCGATCCGGCCGAGGCGTTGCGGGACGCACTCGACGCGGTCCAGGAACGTCCGTTCCTGGCGATGCAGGACGCCCTCGCTTGGGCGTACTACCGCAACGGAGACTTCACCGCGGCCGCCGCCGCATCGGACGAGGCGTTGTCACTCGGGACGCGAAACGCCTTGTTCCACTACCACGCCGGAATGATCCGCCTGGCGCTCGGGGACGAGGCCGCCGCTCGTGCGTCGCTCCAGACCGGTTGGACATCAATCCGTACTTCGATCCGCTCGCGGCGCCCGCCGCCCGACCGCGCTCGACGAGTTGGGGGAATCATGAACCGGTCCGTACGACGCCTGGCCCTGTTCGGCGTCCTTGCGCTCGGGGCGCTCGGCGTCTCGCCCCGCGCCGCCTCGGCGCATCCACTGGGCAACTTCAGCGTGAACCATCTCAACTCGCTCACGATCAGCAGCGGCGAGGTCGTGAACGACGCCGTGGTGGACTTCGCCGAGATTCCCACGGCCCAGCTGGAGCGCTCGGTCGACACCGATGGCGACGGTGCCGCATCACCGGCGGAGATGGCCGCCTTCGCCGCCGCCCGCTGCACGGCAATGGCGGCGGCGCAGACGATCGAGGTCGACGGTTCGGTGCTCGCATTCGCCGTCGGGAGCTCCTCGTTCGGCTATCGAGACGGCGCGGCGGGTCTGCCGACCGGTCGGCTCGAATGCCAGCTCCGAGCGACCCTGGAGGGTGCGCCGACCAACGTCGCCTTCACCGACTCCTTCGAACCCGACCGGGTCGGCTGGCACGAGGTCGTCGCCAACGGTGACGGCGTGACGCTGGTCGACGCGACCGTGCCGACGTCGAGCGTCACCGCCGGGCTGACCGACTATCCGTCGGACCTGCTCGCATCTCCGCTCGACGTCCGCTCGGCGGAGTTCCGGGTGTCGACCGGTCCCGCCGCGACCGGCCCCGCCGTGAGCGACGCCGACACGGCAGCCGGGGCTGCGGACACCACGGCGAGCCGCAATCGCGACGCGGTCTCCGATGCGGTGGTCTCACCGGGCATCCTCTCCCGCTGGAACGCGACGTTCGACGAGCTGATCGGCCGACAGGACCTGACGGTTGGTGTCGGTGTGCTCGCGATGTTGCTCGCCCTCGTGCTCGGTGCCTCTCACGCACTGCTCCCCGGTCACGGCAAGACCGTGATGGCGGCCTACATCGCGGGACGACAGGGTTCGGTGGGCGACGCGGTCGTGGTGGGAGCCACGGTGACCGGAACTCACACCGGCGGAGTCCTGCTCCTGGGGCTGGCGCTGAGCGTGTCGACCACCCTCGCCGGCGAGGCCGTGATCGCGTGGCTCGGCGTGGCCGGTGGACTGCTCGTCGCCGCCATCGGTCTGGGCCTCATCATCAGCCTGGCCCGGGGCCGAACCTCGGCATTGCACCGTGGTGGCCATCACCATCACGCGGGCGGTCACGGTCATTCGCACGATCACGGTCATTCGCACGACCACGGCCATTCGCAGGACCACGGTCAGGACCACGGTCATGCGCACGGCGAGGGTCATTCGCACGGTGATCGTCATTCGCACGGTGATCGTCATTCGCACGGCGACGGTCATTCGCACGACCACGTCGGTGCACGACCAGGCCCGCCCGGTCGTCGAGCCTGCCCTGGCATTCGCCCGGAGCACCCCGACCCCGAGCTCGTGCTGGCCACGCCTGCCCGCAGGACCCGGCCTGAGGATGGTCACGAGTGCGGGCTCCGGAGCCCGAGGTCGGTCACGCAGACCACGATCACGCACCGCATGTCCGCCACGAACATGGGACACACATCCACCAGGATCACGAACCGCTCGTGCACGACGGAGCACCGGCAGCCCGGGTGTCGCGGCGAGGCCTGGTCGGGATGGGAGTCGCCGGTGGTCTGGTGCCGAGCCCGTCGGCGCTCGTCATCTTGCTGTCGGCCATCGCGCTCGGCCGAACCTGGTTCGGGGTGTTGCTCGTCGTGACCTACGGGCTCGGGATGGCGTCCACGCTCACGCTCGCGGGGATCCTGCTCGTGACGATCCGCGATCGCATGCAGGCTCGGCTGGCCGGGACGCCCGGCCGTGCTCGCCGGCTGGCCCAGCGATGGTCTCAGGTCGCACCGTGGGCGACGGCGACGCTGGTCCTCGTCGTCGGAGTGGCCCTGGCGGTGCGAGGCGCCTCGTTGGTCTGAACCGACAGCTCGATCCACGCCGTCGCTGCGTCCGGGATCGTCGCAAGCGCCGCGGTCGTCGGGGGAGGCGTTTCCGGCGATCCGCCGTCCCATAGGGTGCGGGGCCATGAAGGTCCACCTCATCGACGGCACCTACGAGCTGTTCCGGCAGCACTACGGCCAGGCGGCGCGGCACTCGACGCCGCCGCCGATGGCCGCCACGATCGGGGTGTTGTCGTCCACGATCCAGTTGCTGCGGACGGTGCGACCCACCTCGGCGTGGCGTCCGACCACGTGATCGAGCTTCCGGAACGACCTCTGGCCGACCCTACAAGTCGAGCGAGGAATGGACCCGGTGCTGTCGAACAGATCCCGATCTTCGAAGACGCCCTCGAGGCCCTCGGCGTCACCGTCTGGAAGATGGTCGAGGTCGAAGCCGACGACGCCCTCGGCGCCGCCGCAGCGGTGGCCGCCGCCGACGATCGGGTCGAGCAGGTGATCATCTGCACCCCGGACAAGGATCTCGGCCAGTGCGTGGTCGGCGATCGCGTGGTCCAACTCGACCGTCGCAAGGACGTGATCACCGACGAGGACGGAGTGATCGAGAAGTTCGGCGTCGGCCCGGCCTCGATCCCGGACTACCTCGCCCTCGTCGGCGACACCGCCGACGGCTTCCCGGGACCCAGGGCTGGGGCGCCAAGTCCGCCGCCCGGGTCCTGGCCCGCTGGGGCCACCTGAACATCCCGCCTCGTCGGGGATTGGGACCTGCCCGGGCTCCGGGCGCCGAGAAGTTGGCCCGACCTTGCAGGACGAGATGGCCAACGCTTTGTTGTTCCGGCGGATCGCCACGGTCGAACTCGACGTCGAGGTCGGCTCGGTCGACGACTGGGAGTGGACCGGGCCGACCGATCGCTTCGCCGAGGTGTGCGCCGACCTCGATGCCGAACGCCTCATCGCCCGAGTCGACCGCCTGGTCCGCCGCCTCCACCCTGACGCCTCCCACCTGACTGCTCCACCTTCACGCCTCCCCTCACGCCTCCATCTCGACGGCTCGGGTGGGTGCGAATCCCGGCGTGGTGCACGGGTTCTCGCGCCTGCACCCATGGGACGGGGAGGCCCGGAGCCGGGCAGGGTTTGGAGGATTAGCCGCCGGCCGGTCGGAAGGGGCGGGAAAACGCACGGCGCCTGCCGGCTGTGGTGACGGCCAGACGGTCTGCGGCACAGGTGCTTCCGCTGAAGGCTGCTGCCTCCGGCCCTGACCTGATTCACGGACACCGTTGCACAGGCTCGACCGTCACCACACCCGACAGGCGAACCTGCGGTTCCCGGCCGACTTCGGCCGAGACGACGTGTCGGCCAGCGTACCTCTCCGGTAGCCTCACTGCACCGCAGCCCCGGGCCGAAACGTCCGGAGCTGCCAGGAGGGATGCGAGAGCGGCGAATCGGCACGCCGGAAAGCGTGTGAGTGCAAGCCTCCGTGGGTTCGAATCCGCTCCTCCGCGATGAGCGCGAGCGTCAGTCCGACCACGAAGCCAGGACGCTCGCCCTCGACGAGGCTCGTCTCGCTGCCGTGCGGGCGATGTGCCCGTCGGTGCCGTCGTGCTCCATGAGGGGCGAGTGCTGACCTGAGCCCACAATCGCCGGGAAGCCGATGCCGACCCGACGGCGCACGCCGAGGTCCTCGCCCTCCGGGCCGCCGCCGACGTGCTCGGACGCTGGCGTCTCGACGACTGCACCCTCGTCGTCACTTTGGACCCTTCGCATCATGTGCGCCGGAGCGCTGCTGAACGCTCGGATCGGGCGCCTGGTCTACGGGGCGGCCGATCTCAAGGGCGGGGCGACGGCGAGCCTGTACAACGTGTGCGCCGATCCCCGGCTGAACCACAACCCGCCGGTCACCCACGGGATTCTGGCCGACGACGCTGCCGACCTGTCTCGGAGTTCTTCGCCGATCGCCGCTGATCGAGACGCTCGGCCGTCTCCGGTTGCTCGGCACAAGCGGTCGCTGACCAGGCGACGGACGGTGGGTGAAGGCCCACTCGACCCGCTAGCATCGTGCCCGGAAGGATGCCCGAGCGGCCGAAGGGACACGCCTCGAAAGCGTGCGAGGTGAAGCCTCCGAGGGTTCAAATCCCTCTCCTTCCGCCAGACGTTCTCGTCTGAAGCTCGAAACGGTCCGGAACCTGCGGCTGGGTTCGGACCGGTTCGTTTCTGGGCCGGTTCGTTGTCGGCCCCGTCCTGGCGGCCGCCCGTCACCGGACGGTTCGGGTCGGGCCGCGATCACGAGCGGGCGAAGACTTCCCGCCCGTCGACGAGGTTCTCGACACTGTAGGCGTCGTCGAGCACGACGACATCGGCGCGACCGCCGACCTCGAGCCGTCCGAGTCCGGTGGCGCCGATCGCCCGGGCCGGGACGCGCGGCGGCATCGATCGCCGCTGCGAGCGGGACGCCCCAGCTCACGAGGCGCCGGACGCCCACGTCGAGTCCGACCGCACTCCCGGCGAGGGTACCGTCGGGGAGCCGGACGCTCCCGTCCTGGACCGTCACCGGTGCGCCGTCGACGTCGTACGCGCCGGGCGGCAGTCCGGCCAGCGAGGACGCATCGCTCACCAGGAAGCACCGACCGCCTGCCGCAGCGAGCGACAGCAGGACCATCTCTGGTGCCACGTGGACGCCGTCCGCGATGAGCCCGGTGAAGACGTCGGGTCGGCTGAGGGCGACGCCGGCCAGTTCCGGCGCTCTCGACGAGGGCTGACGCTGGGCGTTCCAGAGGTGGGTCACCATCGTGATCCCGTCGTCGAATGCTCGATGCGCCACCGTGGCATCGGCGTCGGTGTGCCCGGCCGAGACGATCACGCCGCGGTCCCTCAACGCCCGGGTCAGCTCCCGCACCCCGGGAAGCTCCGGGCCACCGTCATGATCCGCACGGGGCCGCCGAGCACCACCTCGTCCGCAACCTGGATGTCCGGCGGCAACAGGAACTCGGGCCGATGAGCGCCGCGCCGCAGGGATGACAGGAACGGTCCCTCGAGATGCAGCCCGAGCGGGCGAGCGCCCAGCTTCGGTGGCCGGGTGACGAGGTCGGACAGGACGGCCAGCGCATCGGGGTACGCCGCCGGCTCGGTCGTCGGCACGGTCGGGAGGTAGCTCGTGACGCCGCATGCGCGGCCAGGGCCGCCGACACCCGCTCGGCGTCGTTCCGATCGCACCGAGAGAACGCCACGCCGGCGAACCCGTTCACCTGGAGATCGACCAGACCGGGATCGCGAGCCCCCGGCCGTCGGCGGCGGCGACGCCGACTCGGGCGATCCTGCCGTCGGCGATGGTGACGTCGCCGGGCACGAGCTCGCCCTCGACGAGTGCTGCCCTGCACCCCAAGCGACGGGACCGAATATGTACGCTCACAATACATATATATCGCAGGCACTGCCAGTAAGATGGCCCGGTGACCACGACGGGCCGGCGGATCTCCCTGATGTCCGCCCGCGACCTCGGCGACCACAACCGAGCGAGCATCCTGCGGGCACCTGTCGACCCGGGGTCCGCTCACGGTCGGAGCTCGCCCGGCTCACCGACGTCGGGCGGGGCAGCGTGGGCGCGATCGTCCAGCGGCTCATCGACGACGCCGTGCTGCAGGAGACCGAACCGGTCACGAGCGGCAACGTCGGCAAGCCCGCCCGCCCGGTGTGGTTCGCTCCGGGCGCGGGCTCGGTGGTCGCGCTCGAGCCCGGGGCGGCGGGCGTCAACGTCGCCGTGGTCGACGCCCAGGGCCACGCGTCGGGATGGAACACCGTGCCGATCGCCGACGCCGCCGATCCGGCCAGCGTCTCGACCGCTGCGGTCGCGGCGCTCGAGGCGGCCCTCGAGACCCACCCGAACGTGCTGGGGTCAGGGTCGCGTTCCCGGTTTGGTCAACGTCGCAACGGGCGAGGTGTTCGGATGCACGCAGGTACCGGCTCGATCGGGGGTCGCTGGTCGCTGCGCTGCGGGCCGGATCGAAGCGCCCCGTGCTGGTGGAGAACGACTCGCGCGCTCAAGCGCTGGCCGAGCTGTGGTTCGGCGTCGGCCGCCGGCAGCGGGACCTTCGCCACCGTCCGAACCGGCACGGGAATCGGCGTCGGCATCGTGCTCGACGGAACGGTGCTGCGCGGCAGCGACGGTCGGGCGCCGGAGGTCGGGCACCACGCGGTCGTCAAGGACGGAGACCTCTGCGTCTGCGGCCTTCGTGGCTGCTGGGAGACGATCGGTTCGCTGAGGTGGCTCCGCCGCCTCGCCGCCGAGATGGACCTGGCGGATGCCGAGCAGATGACGTGTGGCCGCCTCGGCGACCTCGCCGGGCCGGGGACCGCCGAGCCCACCGGCTGTGGGCCGGTATGCGGCGAACCTGGGCCAGGGCATCGCCAACCTCCGCCACGTGATCGGCGCCGACACCTTCATCCTGCACGGCGACGCGGTCGGCGGGGCGAAGGCGTTCCGTGCCCGGGTGGAGCAGGAAGCCTGCGACCGAGCGATCTGGCCGGTGCGGTTGGAGTTCACCTCGCTCGGCGATCGGGCCACGTTGCTCGGTGCGGCGTCCCTGGTGCAGTCCGAGTTCCTGCACCGCAGCGCGGACTGAGTTCCTGCACCGCAGCGCGGGCTGCCCCGGTCATTCAACCCCTTGGCAACCCCTCATCGGGTCGGTCACGTCCCGATCAGGGGCTTGTGCTCCTCCCGCAATATGTTAGACTGAAAGACATACTAATTGGGGGTGGCGCAGACCGCGTCCACGTGTCGTAGGGGGAACCATGAGAGCGAAACGATGGGGCGCAGCACTGCTCGTCGCGGCCGTGGTCGGAGCCACCGCCTGTGGAAGCGGTGGCGACGATTCCACCGCCGACGGCACGGTCGCCGACGCGACGACCGTCCAGGCGTCGCAACCTCCCGGTTCCGACGACGCCGCAACGGCGTCGACCGATCCATCGGGTCCGGAGCCGGGTGGTGCGGCTTCGACCGAGGTCACCGGGACGATCCGGGTCGGCACGTACCTCTACCCGCCGGGATTGGACCCGCACACTGCGACAGGTGGGCAGCCGACGATCCAGTACCTCCAGCCCGTGTACGACTCCCTCTTGCGCCGCAATCCCGACTTCACCTTCTCGCCGATGGTGGCCACGGCCTGGCAGTACACCGACGACACGAACACCACGCTGGAGATGACGATCCGCGACGACGTGGTCTTCAGCGACGGCACGCCGCTCGACGCCGAAGCGGTCAAGGCGAACCTGGAGCGAGCGCTCGAGAAGCAGGGCGACTTCGTCCGATACCTCGCCGGGCTGGAGCGCGTCGACGTGGTCGATCCGACGACGGTCGTACTCCACCTGTCCGCTCCGTCGCCGACGCTCGAGCTGGGTCTGAGCGGACCGGCGGGGATGCTCGTCAGCCCGGCCGCCTTCGACAACCCGGATCTCGACACGAACCCGGTCGGGTCGGGTCCGTACACGTTCGACGCCGGGTCGTTCGTCGACGGCAGCTCCTGGGCCTACGACGCCAAGGACGACTACTGGGCTCCGGAACTGATCGGCCCGGCCCGCCTGGAGCTCACCTTGATCACCGATCCCGAGGCCCGCTTCAACGCCCTCACCAGCGGTCAGATCGACATCGCGCTCGGTTCGGTCGACCAGGTCGACGCGGCTCGGGCGGCCGGTCTCGACGTCACCGAGTTCGACGTCGACTGGCAAGGACTGATGCTGATGGATCGGGGCGGGGAGATGACGCCCGCGCTCGGCGACGTACGGGTTCGTCAGGCGCTGAACTATGCGGTGGACCGTCAGACGCTGGTCGACGCAGTGTTGGGTGGCCAGGGAACCGCAACGGACCAGATCTTCCCTGCGTCATCCTATGCCTACGTGCCGGAGCTCGAGGGGACCTACGACTACGACCCGGACCGGGCCCGGCAGTTGCTGGCCGACGCCGGCTACGCCGACGGCTTCACCCTCCGGACCCCGTCGGTCCCGGCCTTGAACACCTTCGTCGAGGCGATCGGGGGCTATCTCTCCGACATCGGCGTGACCCTGCAGATCGACACCGTGGAGACCGGCTTCGTCGCCGCCGTCATCTCGGGCGACTACGACGCTCCGGTCATGTCGTTCGGGATGGAGCATCCGTACGCCGACGCCCAGATCCTGCTGGTGCCCGGAGCGACGTTCAATCCGTTCGGCACCGACGATCCCGAGATCGACCGCCTCCTCAGCGAGGCCGCCTCGTTGCCGACGGACGAGGCAACCGAGAAGTATCGAGAGATCGGCCGGATCGTCCACGACGACGCCTGGTTCCTCCCGATCTATCGACCGGCCGGGGTGTACTTCACGAATCCCGCCGTCTCGAACTTCGAGGTGTACCAACTCCAGGCTGCGCCGGCCATCTACGGGTGGAAGATCGACGGCTGATGGCACGACTCGTGGCGCGGCGTCTGGTCGGCGCCGTTCCCCTGGTCCTCCTCGCCTCGTTCTCGGTGTTCGTCCTGCTCCGACTCGCCCCCGGTGACCCGGCGGCGAGTGTGGCGGGGCAGAACTCGACCCTCGAGCAGCTGGACCGACTCCGGGAACAGATGGGTCTGGACCGGCCGCTCCTCGTCCAGTACGGGCAGTGGCTCGGGGATGCGGTGCGGGGGGATCTCGGCACGTCGCTGTTCTCGAGCCAGCCCGTGACCACCTCGGTGTTCGACCGCCTCCCTCCCACGCTCTCGCTGACGGTGTGTGCCACGTTGCTCTCGGTCCTCGTAGGGGTTCCGCTCGGGATCGCGGCGGCGACCCGGGCAGGATCCGGTCGTGACCGGGCGATCTCGATGTTCTCCTCGATCGGGCTGGCGATCCCGAGCTTCTGGCTCGCCCTGCTCCTCGTGCTCGTCTTCGTGTCGCGGCTCGGCTGGCTTCCCGCGACGGGCTACGTCGCGTTGACCGACGACCCGATCGGTTGGGCCCGAACGATGGTGCTGCCGAGCATCGCCCTCGCCCTGCCGGCGATCGGGGTGCTGGCTCGCCAGACGAGGAGTGCCTTGCTCGACGTGATGCACGCGGACTTCATGACCGCGGCCCGATCCCGGGGGCTCAGCGTCCGACGGACGATCCTTCGGCACGGGCTGAAGAACGCGAGCATCCCTCTCGTGACGCTCCTCGGGCTGCAGATCCTGAGCCTGTTGGGCGGCAGCGTGATCGTCGAGCAGGTCTTCGCGATCCCCGGATTGGGCAGCCTGGCCATCTCGTCGGTGTCCACTCGCGACTTCACCATGATCCAGGGGGTGGTCGTCTTGACGGCGGTCGTCGTGGTGGTGGTGAACCTCCTCGTCGACATCGCCTACGCCTACCTCAACCCGAAGGCGAGAACCGCATGACGGCGGTCGAGGTCGCTCCCGCTTCGATCGAGACGGTCGGCGACGACCACGACCCGCCGACACTCCTCCGGCGGCTGCTGGCCGATCGGTCGTTCCTGCTCGCCGCGTCGTTCGTCGCCATCGTGGTGATCGGCGCCGTGTTCGCCGGTGTGCTCGCGCCGAGCGATCCGCTCGATCAGAACCTCTCACACGTCCTCGAGGGACCCAGTGCCGCTCACTGGTTGGGAACCGACGAGCTCGGTCGCGACGTGCTGTCTCGCATGCTCTTCGCGGCGCGCGCTCGCTGAAGGCCTCGGTCCTGGCCGTGTCGGTCGCCCTCCTCCTCGGGTTCCCCATCGGTCTGCTGATCGGGTACCGCGGCGGCCGACTGGAGTCCGCGGTCATGCGGCTCTCCGACGGGCTGATGGCGATGCCGGGTCTGATCATCGTGATCGCGGTGATCGGCATCATCGGCAACGGGCTCGTTCCGGCGATGGTCGCCCTCGGCCTCGTGCTCGCACCGGTCGTGCTCCGACTGACCTGCGGCATCGCGCTCGGGCTGCGGAACGAGCCGTACGTCGATTCGGCGCGGGTGCTCAGGATGCGCACCCGCGGGTGGTGGGCCGCCACCTCCTCCCGCACGTCTTGCCGGCGCTGGTCGTCCAGACCTCACTCCTGCTCGGCGTCGCCCTCCTCGTCGAGGCCGGGCTGAGCTTCATCGGGCTCGGTGTCCAACCTCCCGAAGCGGGGTGGGGCTCGATGCTGACCAAGGGGCGTCGCTGTTTCGCCGCCAGGCCTTCGTCCTGGTCCCGCCCGGGTCGCGATCACCCTGACCGTGCTGGCGTTCAATGCTGGGTGACACGATCCGAGACGCTGACTCCGGCCCCGAGTCCTGCCCCATCGGCCGCCGCGCCCGCCGACCACGTCCGCCGGCACGACTCGCCCGGCGCTCGTCCCCGATCCCGACCACGCCCTCGTCGTCGATCGCTTGACCGTGGCCTTCGGAGACGCGGGCCATCCGCTGGTCGCGGTCGACGACGTCAGCTTCGCCGTCCGGCGCGGCGCGACCCTCGGCCTGGTGGGCGAGTCGGGGTGCGGCAAGAGCGTCACCGCCCTGGCCTGCATGGGACTGCTGCCACCGGCCGCGACGGTCCTGGGAGGAGCGGTCCACCTCGGCGCGACGACGCTGACGTCGCTCCGGGAACCGGAGCTGTGCGCAGTGCGGGGGAGCGACATCGCATGGTCTTCCAGGATCCGTCCAGCACCTTCGATCCGACGTACACCGTCGGCTTTCAGATCGGGGAGTCGCTCCGGCTCCACCGGGGTTGTCAAGCGGGCGGCAGAAGCCGTCGCGGTCGATCTGCTCGACCTGGTCGGCATCCGCGACCCCCGACGGACCGTGCGCTCCTTTCCCCACCAGTTCTCCGGTGGGATGTTGCAGCGAGTGGCCATCGCCGCCGCGCTGGCGTGCGAACCGTCGGTCCTCATCGCCGACGAACCGACCACCGCTCTCGACGTGACGGTCCAGGCGGAGATCCTGTCGCTGCTCCGGCGGCTGCAGTCGGAGCTCGGCATGGCGATCGTGCTCGTCACCCACGATCTCGGTGTCATCGCCGAGATGTGCGACGACGTCGTCGTGATGTACGCCGGTCAGGTCGTGGAGCGCGCCGACGTCAGGTCGATCTTCGAACGCCCGACGCACCCGTACACCCAGGCCCTGCTCGCCGCGATGCCGTCGCCCGAGCACAAGGGGAGACCTGCCGTCCATCGATGGTCGAGTCCGCCCCTCGGAGCGATGCCGAACGGCTGCCGCTTCGCCTGC
The DNA here is from genome assembly GCA_041394645.1 of Ilumatobacteraceae bacterium. Classification (GTDB taxonomy): domain Bacteria; phylum Actinomycetota; class Acidimicrobiia; order Acidimicrobiales; family Ilumatobacteraceae; genus JAWKHV01. Next base: position 227,579 of record JAWKHV010000005.1, read on the forward strand.
GCTGCGGCTCGTCTCGAGCCCAGTGCGAGTCGCCGGTCGCGCTCGAGGAGATCGCCGACGGGCGGGTCGTGCGGTGCCTGATCCCCCAGGGACGGCTCCTGCCGTGAGCGAACCGTTGCTCGAGATCGAACAACTCGTCGTCGACTACCGGCTGCCCCGAACGGGATGGTTGGGCCGTCGTGCCGTGCATCGTGCCGTCGACCACGTCGATCTGACGATCCACCGGGGTGAGATGCTCGGCCTGGTCGGGAGTCCGGCTCTGGGAAATCGACCATCGCCCGCGCCGTGCTCGGTCTCGCACCGTCGGCTGCCGGCACGATCTCCTTCGACGGTCGAGCGCTCTCGGGCGATGCCAGCTCGCGCAGTCGGCAGACCGGGAACAACGTCCAGATCGTCTTCCAGAACCCGTATGGCTCGCTGAACCCCGCTCACACGATCGGCAGCGCAGTCGGCGAGCCGCTCCGAGCGCACCGCCGGCTGACCGGCGATGAACTGGAGCGAGAGGTGGCGCGGCTGCTCGCCCGCGTCGGGCTGGATCCGACCGCGGCGTCTCGCCGGCCGCTGGCGTTCTCCGGTGGCCAACGGCAGCGGATCGCGCTGGCGCGGGCGATCGCCCTCGAGCCGCAGCTGATCATCTACGACGAGGCGGTCAGTGCGCTCGACATGTCGTCACGCGGCACGATCATCAACCTGATCAGCCGACTCCAGCGGGAGCACGGGATCGCCGGTCTCTTCATCGGTCACGATCTCGACATCGTTCGCCACGTGAGCGACCGGATCGCGGTGATCTGTCGCGGCATGATCGTGGAGACCGGGCCGGCGGTCGACATCTCCGACGAGCCGGTCCACCCGTACACCCAGCGGCTGGTCGACGCCATCCTCCGTCCCGATCCCGGAGCCGGCATCACGAGGCGAACCGAGGACGGTCGGTCCCGCCGCGAGGGCGTGACAGCGGACGGCGGCTGTCCGTTCGTCGACGTCTGCCCCATCCGGGTGGACATCTGCGCGACCGTTCGTCCGGCACTTCGCGAGCGTGAAGGCCGCAAGGTCGCCTGCCACGTCGAGACGTCACCAGCACCACGCCCGATGGAACGGGCGAGCCGCCCGCGCTCCCGGCGGCCGGTGTGCTCGCCTGCGTGGAGGTGGGCGGAAGTGGCACTCAGACCGTCGTCTTCGGAGCCGACCACCTGCACGGCGTCGACCATCTCCACCATGCCGACGGAGCGCAGGTCGACGCCGGCGTCCCGTACGCCATCGCCGTCCCCGGCCTGATCGAGGGGCACCGGGTCGTGAAGGCGTCGAACCTCGGCTGGTACGACATCGATCCCGCCGACGAGTTGGGTCTGCCCGGACGACCGATCGTCGTGGCCAACGACGCCGAGGCGGCGGCCTCGGCGAGTGGGACTCGCGGACGTCCGCCCGGGCGGCTGGCGTTCATCGGGCTCGGAACCGGCGTCGGCGGGGCGATCGTCGAGGAGGGTGTCGTGATCGGCTCGAACCGGTTCGCCCACGGGACGCCGTACTCGGACCGGCCGTGTGTCTGCGGCGCGGTCGGGTGCCTCGGGCGCGGTGGGTGGCTGGGCGCTCCGACCCGAGCTCGCGCCGGCCGACATCGAGACGATGGCCGAACGGCTCGCGGCAGCGATCGAGGATGACGCCGACGCCCGGTCGAGCCGGTTCGTCGTCGTCGGTGGCGGTGTGGCTCGCCGGTACCCGGGCGTCGTCGCCGCGTTGCAACGACGCCTCGCCGACCGAGTGGTAGAGCCCACCATGGCGCCGGACTGGGCCAAGTCGGCGGCGCCCTGGGGATTGCGGGTGCTCGGTGCTGACGACGCCGCCCGACCGATCCAACCGCAGAACGGCGCGGTGGCGCCCGGCCGACCGGCGCGGTATCGATGATCGAGGAGGAGTCCACGATGAACCAGAACCGCGACATTCCGGTCTTGGTGCCTGCGGCATCGTTCCGACGGGTGTACGACCCGTCGGTCGGCCAGCGAGCCCTGGTACATCAACGACCACACCTTCGTCCGCGACCGCGACGGTCGCTGGCACCTGTTCGGCATCACGCGTCAGGAGCCGATGGCACCGTTCGAGGAGGTGAACTTCGCCCACGCCGTGGCGGAACGCCCGGAGGGACCGTGGACGACGCAGCCCTTCGCGCTCACGGCCGCCGCCGAGCACGACGAGACACACCTCTGGGCACCGCATGTCGTCGACCACGACGGCGTGTTCTGGATGTACTACTGCGCCGGTGGTCCGACCAAGAGCACCTACCGCATCCACCTCGCAACGTCGACGGACTGCCGACGGTGGGAACGGCATCCAGCGAACCCGATGATCGTCGACGGCTTCGAGGCGCGCGACCCGATGGTGGCTCGGATCGATGATCGATGGGTGATGCTACACCGCGACCTCGGAACCCGAGGGGGCCACTTCGTGGTCGCGGCGGCAGAGTCGGTCGACCTCGTGCACTGGTCGGGGCGGACCATCGTGTACGAGGATCCGATGACGGGCACGATGGCCGGACCGACCGAATCGCCGTTCGTCTTCGCTCACGACGGCCACTACTTGCTGATCGGCCCCGACTGGGCCGAGGTGCTGGCTCTGTACCTCCGCAACGAACCGATCCTTGGTGCCGCGCACCGCCGCCCAAGGTGCTGCGCAGCACCGACCCCCTGCACTTCGAGCCGGGCGATCAGGTCGCCACGATCGAGGCCCACGCCGCCGAGGTGGTCGTCGACGACGACGGGACGTACTGGGTCAGCCATTGCGGCTGGGGCCAGGGAGGTGTCCACCTCGCGCCCTTGCCGCTCGAGGTGCTCGGCGGACTCGCTCCGCGGGATGCACCATGATCCCTGCTGCCCCAGGACACGACGGCCCGCCCGCGCTCTGGGTCGAAGACGACGCCGAGGACGTCGCGACGCGGGCGTGCCAGCTGATCGAGGCAGCCTGCCCCGGCTCGGGTCCCGTCGTGCTCGGCGTCGCCACCGGCGCCACACCCGTGCGCACCTACGAGCGTCTCGTCGCGTCGCGCTTCGCCCGCCGGATCGCCCACCTCGTGCTCCTCGACGAGTACGTCGACGTTCCGGCCGAGGATCCGGGGCGGTTCCGGTCGACGATCGAACGATTGGTCGCCGACCCGCTCGGTCTCCCGTCGGCACGAGTCCACGTCCCGCCGGCCGCCGACCCGTCGGACGAGGCGTGTGCCCGGTTCGAGGCCTCGCTCGTCGCCCTCGGGGGCGTCGACGTCCAGCTCCTCGGAATCGGGCGCAACGGCCACGTCGGATTCAACGAGCCCGGAAGCCCGCTGCAGTCGCGCACACGCCGCGTCACGCTTGCCGCGACGACCGTCGCCGACAACGCTGGCAGCGTGCGAGTCGGTGGTCGGGTGGCGGTGACACAGGGGCTCGGCACGATCCTCGACGCTCGATCGCTGGTGCTGTTGGCGACGGGCCGGCACAAGGCCCGCGCCCTCGCGGCCGCAGTGTCGGGCGAGGTCACGCCGAGCGTTCCGGCATCGGTGATGCAGCTCCATCCGCGCGGCGCGGTGATCGCGGACGTCGACGCGGCCTCGGAGCTGAAACCACGACCGTTCCGCTCGGGCCCACCAACCCCTGACGTCACCCGTTCCTGCTCCGAAAGGCCATCATGACCACGAGAATCGGATTCCTCGGCGCCGGCTTGATCAGCCGGATGCACGCGGCGTTCCTGTCCACGACCTCGATCCCGAACGCCATCGTCGCCGTCCACGATCCCGATCGGGAACGAGCGACGGCGTTCGCCGAGGCGTGCGGAGCGACGGCGATGGACGACGAAGAACACGTCCTCGATGCCGTCGACGCCGTGTTCGTGACCAGCTGGACCTCGGAGCACGAGCGCTTGGTCCGCATGGCATCGGAGCGAGGGCTCGCGGTGTTCTGCGAGAAGCCGCTCGGTGTCTCGGCGGACGTGGCCGAGCGAATGGTCGCAGCGGTGGAGGAGCACGGCGTGGTCAGCCAGGTGGGTCTCGTCCTTCGGTTCGTCCCCCAGTTCCTGCTGGCGCGCGACCTCATCGCGGAGCCCCGCTCCGGTCGGCTCATGGCGGTGTCGTTCCGCGACGATCAGTACATCCCGAACCAAGGTCGGTACGCGTCCACCTGGCGAGTGGACCCGGCCATCGCGGGGCGCGGAACGCTGCTCGAACACTCGATCCACGACGTCGACGTGCTCCAGTGGATCGGCGGTGCGGTCGACTCGGTGAGCGCCGTGGTCCGGGAGTTCCACGGATACGACCGCATCGACGATGTCGCATCGGCGCGCCTCGAGTTCTCGAACGGAGCGGTCGCGTCGCTGACATCGGTGTGGCACGACATCCTCGAGCGGCCGAGCATGCGCCTCATCGAGTTCTTCTCCGAGCGGCTGCACATCGTGATCGACGGCGGCCTGGAAGGCGAGATCCGCTGGCAGTTCACGGGCGAGGCGGCCGAATCGCTCTCCGGCGACGCGGTCGTCACGCGCTGCGTGGAACGTGGGTGCGCACCGACGACGGACGTGACCACGCTGCTCGGTGAGCGGCTCTTCAACCCGGCGACTGCATTCCTCGGCGCCGTGCGCGGTGACCACTCGCCGACGCTGCCCCTTCGCGAGGCGTTGGTCGCCCATCGGCTGGTCGATGCGATGTACGCGTCGGCTGCGGTGGGCGGCGCACCGTCGTCCGGTGCGAGCCAGGAGGGACACGGAGCACCGGCAGGCGTCGGTCGGGGGATCGATCGTGGCTGAGTGGAACGGACTCGGTGTGGGCCTGTCGAACGTCTGGCGCCTCGCCAACGCAGAGACCCGATCGATCAGCCCCGAGAACTTCACGGGCGAGCGCGGCGGGGGAGGTCGAGCGATCGAGGGAACCGGCGCCGAGTACGGCGCGTACCTCGGCGGCCAGGGATGGAAGGTGTCCCCGTCCGTGCACGTCGAGCCCGGACAGACCTTCACGCTGTGCGACATCGAGGGCAGCGGCGCCATCCAGCACATCTGGCTCACCCCGACCGGAACCTGGCGGGAGCAGGTCATCCGGATCTACTGGGACGACGAGGAGCAACCCGCGGTGGAATGCCCGCTCGGCGACTTCTTCGCCTCGGGATGGAACCGGTTCGCTCAGGTCGACAGCCTCGCGGTGTGCGTGAACCCCGGGTCGGCGTTCAACTGCTACTGGGAGATGCCGTTCCGCCGGCGGGCGCGCATCACGTTGACCAACGAGGGCGTCGAACGCCGGACCGTCTACTACCAGATCACGTACTCGTTGTGTGAGGTGCCGGACGACGCCGCCTACTTCTGTGCCCAGTGGCGGCGGGTCAACCCGCTGCCCGCGGGCGAGGTCGTCACCATCCTGGACGGCGTGCGCGGCCGAGGACAGTACGTCGGCACGTACTGCGCATGGGGGTCAACAACGGCGGCTGGTGGGGCGAGGGCGAAGTGAAGTTCTTCATCGACGGCGACGACGAGTTCCCGACGATCTGCGGCACCGGCACCGAGGACTACTTCTGCGGGTCCTACAACTTCGACGTCGGCGGCAAATACGTCGAGTTCAGCACGGCGTATGCCGGGCTCCCACAGATCCTCCGGCCCGACGGCACCTATCGCTCACAGCAGCGGTTCGGCATGTACCGCTGGCACCTCACCGACCCCATCCGGTTCCGCACCGATCTCCGCGTGACGATGCAGGCGTTGGGGTGGCGGAGCGGACCGCGATACCTGCCGCTCCAGGACGACATCGCCACGGTCGCGTTCTGGTACCAGACGCTGCCGCTCGCTCCGTATCCCCGCCTTCCGGACGGCGACCGACGAGAGGTCGTGTGATGCCGATCGCGTTCCTCGGCCCGCACCCGAACACCAGCCCAGGGAGACTGAAATGAACTACCGAACCGCCACCGACGACGACGTCGAGTTCTTCCGCGAGCACGGCTGGATCGTCGTCGACGACGTGATCGATCCCGAAGATCTCACCGACCTCCAGGCTCGCTGCGACGAGATCGTCACCCGTCGAGACGAGCTCGCGTTCGACTGGGCCTGGGAGCGTGGTGAGGACCGAGCCGCACGACAGTTCCGCATCCTCCAGGCGATGCCGAACCGGAACGGCGAACTCGATGACGCCCGGTTCCGTCGCTGGGCGCTCGACTTTGCGTCCGCACTGCTCGGGAGCCGGGTCGAATCCTGGTACGACCAGTTCCTCGCCAAGCCCAAGGACACCAGCGTGCCGACTCGATGGCACCAGGACGAGGCCTACTGGGGCCGAAATCTCGACGGCCGCGGCATCACATGTTGGATGCCGTTCCACGATGTCGACGTCGACAGCGGCTGTATGCACTTCATCGACGGCGGACACCGCGACGGCATCCTGCTCCACGAACGACCCGCGAACATCCAGAGCGACCTGCTCGAGTGCCACCCGGACGAGCGCCGAACCGTCGCCTGTCCGGTCCGCCTCGGTGGCGTCACGTTCCATCACGGCAAGACCCCGCACATGACGACGGCGAACACGGTGGTGCCGTGGCGGAGGGTGCTCACCCAACACTTTCGTCAGGTCGGTACCGAGGGCGAGGGTGATCACTATCCCTGGCGAGTGTGGGTGAACCAGTTCACGGGCGAGGTGTTCGAGCCGGATGCTCGCTCGGACGGTGGCGAACCGGAGGATCCGACCGGGATGTGAGCCGAGTGTGGCTTCAGAGCCGTCCCGGGGGCGCAGCGTCGGGACGATGGGTCCACATCTTGCGGCTGTCGAAATCGAGCCGGTACTCGGGCGTCATCCGCAACACCACCCGGTTCGGGGTGTCGAGGTGTTCCAGCATCGCCGCCGTCCCCTCCGGGCTGTCAGGGCGCAACGCCCGGGCCAGTTCCGGGAGCATCCACTCCAGCGTCTCGCGGTCGTCGAGCACGGCGCACGGACCACGGAACGACGCCGTCTTGCCCGTTCCGAGCGTGGTGCCTTTCGATGACACCACGATCGCGGCGTACCCGGTGCGCCGCACCGCGCTGACCCGCACCCGCTTCTCGGCCGAGGTGAGCCAGAAGCTGCCCTCACGCCAGATGTAGCTCATGATCACGCCGAAGGGATGGCCGGCCTGGGTCGTCCACAGGAAGGTGCACTCGTTCTGCTGGTGCAGCAGGTGGTCGAGCACCGCTGGGTCCAGCCAGCACTCGTCGAGGTTCTCCGAGTCGGTCATGTCGGAACGGGCCGGCGTCGGGTGGCGGTCAGGCCGGCGATTCGGCGCCGGCGACGGGCACGGTCGCAGGGGGTTCGTCCTCGGTCCGCGATTTGCCCTTCCTCACCCGGATCACGCCCTGATGGCTGGCGAGCGAGACGGCGAACAACAGCGAGACGCCCTGGAACAACGGCTGGATCCAGTTGGTGTTCGAGGTGAACGTGAGCTGCAGACCCTTGATGCCCCACGCCAGTGCGTAGAGGGCGATGAAGGTGCCCCACACGTTCGGGCGGCCCTTGAGCTGCGAGGCACCGAAGAACACCGCGGCGATGGCGGGGAACAAGAAGCCCGGGCCGACCGTCGAGTTGTAGTTCGCGATCTTCCAGCCGTAGATGATCCCGGCGAATCCGCCGATCATGCCGGACGCCACGAGCGAGCCCCAGATGAGGCGATCGGTACGCAGACCGGCGAGGCGAGCGGCCTCCGGATTGCCGCCGACGGCGAACATGTGCCGGCCGACCGGCGTGTGCTCGAACACGTACCAGATGATCGCGGCGAGGATCATCATGTAGTACCAGTACAGCGGGAGGCCGAAGAGCTCGTGGCGGCCGATGTTGCGGTACCCGTCGCTGAACGCATCGTTGATCGACTGACTCGACACCCGCTGGATGAACGCAGTGATCACCTGGCTCATGCCGAGCGTCGCGATGAAGGAGTTCACCTTCAGCTTCACCACGAAGAAGCCGGCGATGAATCCGCCGAACCCGCAGATGAGCAGGGCGGCGACCATGCCGAGCGGCTCGGGCATGGTGTTGTTGGCGGCGAAGTAGCTCGTCAACACCAAGGCCAGGGACATGTTGGCCCCGACGGCGAGATCGAACGTACCCGTCGCCAGCGGCACGATGAACGCCAGCGCCAAGGTCCCGTTGTAGACGGCGGGGTCGGTGAGCACGAGCTTCACCGAGGTCCAGGTCAAGAACGTGTCGCCCTTCGTGAGCCCGAAGAAGATCATGAAGGCGGCCCACAGGTACAGGGCGCTGTATTTGTCGAACTTGAGGCGACTGATCATGAGGCCCTCCTGGAGCTCTCGAGCTGGGTGTGTTCGATGCGTTCGGTCTGGATGTGGTCACCGACGAGCGTGGCGACCACCTTGCCGTTCGCCAGCACGACGACCCGGTGGCAGAGCCGGACGAGCTCGTCGGTGTCGGTCGGGCGACGAGGGTGGCCACGCCTTCGACGGCGGCCTCGTCGACGAGGCGATGGATCTGCTCCTTGGCCCCGATGTCGATGCCTTGGGTCGGTTCGTCGAGCAGCAATGCTTTGGGCTGCAGCCGAAGCGCCTTGCCGAACATCACCTTCTGCTGGTTGCCGCCGCTGAGCGATCCGATCGCGGCCTCGGTGCCCGCTGTCTTGATCGACAACCGGTCGATCCAGTCGTTGGTCTCCGCGACCTCGCCCTTCTTGCTGAGCCGACCGCGCAGGAAGTGGCGGCCGACATCGCAGATGGACAGGTTCTCGCGCACGTTCATCGGCCCGACCGTGCCGCGCAGCCCGCGCTCGGAGGGCACGAACGCCACCCCGGCCTGGATCGCCTGGCGAGGTTGGTAGTTCTGGATCGCCACACCGTCGAGCTCGATGGTGCCGTTCTCTCGGGGGATCTGTCCGGCGATCAAGCCGAGTACGTGCTCGCGTCCCGACCCGGTGATCCCGGCGATGCCGACGACCTCGCCGGGGGAGACGTCGAAGTCGACGCCGTGCACGTTGCCGCCCTCGAGCCCTCGGATCCTGAGGATCGGCGAGGCGCCCTCGAACACTTCCGTGGCGCTGGTGGTGTCGACGTGATGACCGACGATCATCTCGACGAGTCCCTTGTGGTCCAAGTCGCTCACCGGCACCGTGCCGACCTTGTGCCCGTCTCGCAGCACCGTCACCCGGTCGGCGAGTTCGAACACCTCGTCGAGGTGGTGCGACACGTACAGGATCGACACGCCCCGGGCCTTGAGCCGATGGATGACCTCGAACAGCCGCTCGACGTCCTCGCCGGGAAGGGTCGCGGTCGGCTCGTCGAGGATCAACAGGTTCGCCCCGTCGTCCCAGTTGGACAGGGCCCGGGCGATGGCGATCGCCGTGCGGTGCGACGGCGGCAGGGTGTCGACCGGCGCCTTCTTGTCGATGTGCCCCACGCCGAGCCCCTCGAGGGCGATCTGGGTGCGTTCGGCTTCGTCCTTCCAGCGGATCCGTTTGCCGACCGCAGTCTGGTAGCCGACGGTCAGGGCGATGTTCTCGATGGCGTTCAACATGCCGACCAGACCGAGGTCCTGGTGCACGAAGCGGATGCCGGCCGCGCTGGCCGCCGGGCCATCGCCCAGCGTCAGCGGCTGGCCGGCCACCCACGCCTGCTGATCGCCCTGGTCGGGCTGGTGGTAGCCGGCGAGGATCTTGATCAGCGTCGATTTCCCGGATCCGTTCTGGCCGACGAGGGCGTGGACCTCGCCCGCGGCGACGTCGAGCGACACGTCGCTGAGCGCGACCTGCCCGGGAAACGTCTTCGACAGATGTTCGATACGCAGCGCGTCAGCCACCCCTGGCCCCCCACAGTCCGTTTCGGAGAGTAGCAAACTACTCGACGAGTCAATAACTTGCCCAATGCGCCGTCCGGGATCCGCCGTCGGACGTCGCTCGAAGCGGTGCCAGATGACGTCGTAGCCAGGTCCGTCGGATGGATCCGGGCGGGCGCTGGCGGCGAGATCGGTCGGTGCCCGAGTGTCATCGCGGCACCGGGGATTGTCAAACTACTCTTCCAGTCAATAAAGTGCGGTCTTCGGGTCCCGGGTACGTCCGGTCGCTCGATCCATTCCAAGGGGGAATCCATGATTCGAAATCGACGGGTGTCTGCTGCCCTCGTGGTCGGCGTGCTCGCGCTCGCGGCCTGCGGCAGCGACGACAATGCGTCCTCGGACACGACCGCAGCGGCGGCGGAGAGCACCACCACGGCTGCTGCCACCGAGTCGACCGAGGCCATGACCGAGGACACCGAGGCCATGACCGAGGACACCGAGGCCATGGCCGAGGACGAGGGCTTGGCCCGCGCCAAGGAAGCCGTCTCGCAGTACAGCGATCCGGCTCAGCCGATCGGTCTGACCGAGCCGCTCACCGGCGTGCCCGAGAAGAAGACCTTTGCCTGGCTCGAGTGCGAACTCGAGTCCTGCCCCTACATCTCCAAGGGCATCGAGCGGGCCACGGCCGCGCTGGGCTGGGACTTCATGAAGATCTCCTCGGAGTCGGCCAACCCGGCTCCCTACTTCCAGCAGGCCATCGACGCCGGCGCCGACTTCATCGCCAGCTCCGGCGAGGCGCCGTCGCTGTACGCCGACCAGGCTGCTGCGGCCAAGGAGAAGGGGATCAAGATCCTCTCCTGCTTCGACACCACGCCTCCCGATGGCGAGAACTCGAACATCTGGACCCAGTGCGGTGACACGTCGTTCGTCGAGAAGACCGGCCCGCTGATGGCCAACTGGGCGATCGCCGATTCCGAGGGCACCGCCAACGTGCTCATCGTCAGCATCCCGGACTTCCCGGTGCTGAAGGCCGAGACCGACGCCTACATCGCCGAGATGAAGGCCAACTGCTCGGCGTGCCAGTACACCGAGCTGAACATCACCATCCCGCAGCTCGTCGGCGGTGAGGTCCCCTCGGCCGTCGCCTCGCAGCTCCAGGCGAACCCGGACATCGACTACGCCTTCTTCTCGTTCGGCTCGCTGCCGTCCGGGGTGACCGAGGCGCTCGCCGGCGCCGGTCTGGCCGATGGCGTGACCGTCTACGGTCAGGACTTCTCGGCCTTCGGCCTGCAGGAGCTCGTCGACGGCACCATGGGTGCGTGGTCCGCCGACCCGAAGGCGTACGCCGGGTGGTTGATGGTCGACGCCGCTGCTCGTTTGAGCCTCGGCATGGACCTGACCGAAGAGCGTGATGCGGCCTCGCTGCCGACCTACCTGGTCGACACCGCCGACAAGGCCCAGGCCGTTCTCGACGACCCGAACTACCCCGGCGACTGGTACCCGCCGACCATGGAAGACGACTTCAAGGCGCTCTGGGGCGTCTGATCCCTTCCGAGGTCCACCGCTGACGCGGTCGATCGACACCCGATGCCCGTCCGGGGCCGGCTTGCGCCGCGCCGGGCGGGCATCGCCGCGTCTCGCACCGCGTTGACCTGGCCCGTCGTGCCGACTAACCAAGGAGGAACAGACCGACGGGCGGTGCACCCGGACGGAGAACGAGGCGATCTGGGTGGGTTCCCGAGCAGAACATTCGAGCCGCGCTGACGCGCCGGCCGTGGAGTTGCGTGTGCCGTTCGTTGCCGCGGCGAGCGCAGGACTCCTGCTGGTCGTCGGGGCCGGCGTCACGTGGGCCCTGAGCTCGGCCCAGCCGTACGCCGCTCGCCCGATGCCGTTCTTGGTGCTGTTTCTCCTGTTCGTGGTACTCGAGACCGCTCGCGGCGACGTGTTGCTCGGGCCGTTGAGTCACGCCGTCACGATGAGCGAACTGGTCTTCGTGATCGGAGTCCTCACCGCCCGCCCCTGGCAGATCGGTGTGGCCCACGCCCTGGCGGTCAAGGTCGTGTTCGGTCTGTTCCTCCGCCAGACGACCGTGAAATGGCTCGTCAACTCCGCCGCGGTCCTGGCCGGAACCTCCATCGGAGTGCTCATCGCCCGGGTCATCGCGGGGAGTGGGGACTCCTCACCTCGCGTCGCGCTCGGCTGCATCGTCGGCTGCCTCGGGTCGACCGCGGTCACCTGGTTGCTGTTCGTGATCAGTGCGTCCGCCGTCGGACGCAAGGCGTCGTCGGAGATCACCTTGCGGGATCTCGGCCTCTCGGTGGCCTCCGCCCTGTCGGCCGGAGCGATCGGGGTCGAACTGGTCTTCCTGGGCCGGATCGACATCCGACTCGCCGGCCTCTCGCTCGTGCCGATCTTCCTGGCCCTGTGGGCACTGCGCTCGTACGCGGCCCAACGGGTGCTCGCCCGCCGCAGCGGACTCCTGCACAAGGTCACCGCCGTGCTCCACGAGTCGGATCCGTTCGAGATGGGTCTGCTCGAATCGCTGGAACTGACCCGAGCGTCGTTGTGGGCGGACTCGGTCGAACTCGTGCTCCTCACGGGTTACGGGGACGACGCCGTGCTGGCCCACCGCGAGCTGGCCAGGACCCGCCCGGTGCACCCCGCCGCCCCTGACGTCCTGGCGGCCTCCGGCATGCTCGCCGCCACCTTGACGGCAGCTCGTGCCGTCGACGGGAACGATCCGGCCGCCGTCATGCTCGGGGCGTTCGGCGTGGAGGCAGGCGTCGCCGCGCCGGTGTACGTCGAGCACCACGTCGCCGGACTGCTCGTCGTCGGGGACCGGGATTCGAGCGTGGCCCCGTACGCGTCGGACGACGTCACGACGGTGGGCGTCGTCGCCCAGCAGCTCGGGCGGCGCTGGAGAAGCACCGGCTGAGATGCTCGCTCGACCAACTCGCCGAGCTCGGACCCGGCTCCAACATCAGGCCAAACACGACGGCCTCACCTCGGTCGCGAACCGCCGGTACTTCAACGAGAAGATGGAGGGCCTCTTCGCCGGGCGGTTCAGTCCGAGCGGTGCGGTCTTGCTGATCGACCTCGACGACTTCAAGCGGATCAACGACACCCACGGGCATCCCGCCGGCGACGCGGTGCTGGCGATCCTGGCCCAGCGGATCTCGGCGACGGTGCGGGCCAGCGATCTCGTCGCCCGCATCGGTGGCGACGAGTTCGCGGTCGTGCTCACCGGCACCAGCGACTCCTCGATCGTGCGGCAACGGGCCCGTGCGATCGTCTCTGCCGTGCGCCAACCGATCCACGCCAACGGGTTGATCCTGACCGTGCGATCGTCGATCGGCGCAGCGGCATCGACTCCACGATCACCTCGCCGGACGCCTTGCTCCGAGCGGCCGACGCTGCCCTCTATCGCGCCAATCGCGTGGCAAGGATCAGTACGTGGTGTTCGACGCCGACCTGCGGCGCGAGGAACTCGTGCGCGAGCAGATGGTCGGCGAGATCGCCGATGCCGTCCGGGACCGCGGGTTCGGGGTGTCGTTCCAGCCGGTGCACGATCTCGTCACCGGTGAGATCGTCGCCGTCGAGGCATTGGCACGATGGAAGCATCCGTCGCGAGGCACCCTGCGTCCCGCCGAGTTCCTGTCCCTGGCCGAGTCGGTCGGACTGGTGACCGATGTCGGCGAACAGGTGCTCGACCAGGCGCTGGAACAGCTGAGCCGGATCAACGCCGCGGTTCCCGCCCACCGCAGGATCCGTCTCCACGTGAACTTCTCCGCCGCCCAGCTGGCCGATGTCGGTCTGGTGTCGGAGGTCGAGCGCATGCTGCGCTCCCACGGCGTCGAACCCACGATGCTCGTGGTGGAGGCCACCGATGCGTGGAAGTTCCTCGAGTCACCACCGGCACGGGACACGGTACGGCGCCTCGCCGAGCGCGGCGTCCAATTCGGTCTCGACGACTTCGGCACCGGGTTCTCCTCGTCCACCCAGCTGCTCGGCGCAGACGTCGACGTGCTGAAGATCGGGCGGAGTCTCACTCGCCAGATCGGCACCGACGCCCGCACCACGGCCCTGCTCGGCTCGATCGTCCACTTCGCCAACGCGCTGTCGCTCGTGGCGATCGCCGAGGGTGTCGAGACACTCGACCAGCTCGACGAGCTCCGGCGGCAGGGCTGCCGCTTCGGCCAGGGATTCCTGCTCTCGACGCCGCTCAGCGGTGACGAACTCTTCGCGTTGGCCACGGCCGGGGCTCCGGGAACCACTCACTCTGGAGCCGGTGAACCGCCCGACCCGGCTCACGGGCAGTACGTGCCGTCCTCGGGGACGACCAACTCCACGAGGTACTGCTCGACCGCTTCGTCGCCGCAGGCGTTGACGCCGTAGGCGATGTGTTGGTCGGCCTCGACGGTGACGAGGACCCCACCTTCGAGCGCGTCGGCCATCGCCCGGGACGATTCGATCGAGGTGACCGGATCGCCGGTCGCTCCGATCACCAGCACCGGGCCGGCACCCTTCCCGTCGATCGTGATCTGCTCCTCGGACCGCACCGGCCAGTCGGCACAGACGTAGGGCAGGAGCTCGAAGCGCCCGAGGAGGGGAGCGGCGGCGGCGATGCGGGCCGAGCTCGTCGGAGGCCGCCTGGGTGAGGGGGCCGGGATCGTCGATGCAGTTGATCGCCAGCAGCCCCTCGAAGGAGTTGTCGTAGGTTCCGTCCGGCTGGCGCATCAGGTAGTCGTCGTAGGCGCTCAACAGCCGGCTCCCGTCGCCGTCTCGCGCCGCGTCGAGCGCTCGGGCCAGGTCCGGCCAGCTCGAGGAGTCGTACAGCGCAGCGAGCGTCGCGATGACGGTGACCGCTTCGTTCACCGGAGTCCGATCCGGATCGACGACGATCGGGTCGGCATCGAGCTGGTCCAACAATGCGTTGTAGGCAGACTCCGGGTCGCCGTCGCTGTGGAACGCACACGAGGTGTCGGCCGCGCAGTCGTCGAGAAACGATCGGAACGCTCGATCGAGGGCCACGGCGTCCTCGATCGCTTGGTCGTCGCTGGGATCGGGCGCCGAGGCCGAGTCGAGCACCGCCGCCCGCACGGTGTCGGGGAACATCGAGAGCCAGGTCGCCCCGAGCTGGGAACCGTACGAGAAGCCGAAGTAGGAGATCTTCGTCTCACCGAGCGCCTGGCGGAGCAGATCGAAGTCTCGGGCGGCGTCGATCGTCGAGACGTGTTGCAGCAGATCGGTGCCGACCCGGTCGGCGCACGCCGCGGCGAACTCCGCGCTCGCGTCGACCAGGACCTGACGCTCGGCGGCATCGTCGGGTGTCGGGTCCGGTGAGAAGTACGGGTCGTACTCGTCGACACAATCGACGACCGGTTCGCTCTCGCCGACACCGCGTGGATCCATCGCCACGATGTCGAACCGGTCGAGCAGGTCCTGGCCGTAGATGAACTCGGCGCTCTCGGCCAGGAACGACGTCCCGACACCTGGGCCACCCGGATTGACGAGCAGGGAACCGATGCGGTGTTCCTCGTCGTCGGCGAGCCGGCGGGTGACCGCGAGCGAGAGCGTCCCGAGGGACGGATCGCTGTGGTCGAGGGGGACCTCGAGCCGAGCGCATTCGATCTGGGGGCCGCCGCATTCCGACCAGTCCAGCGAATCACCCGACGACGAGCCCGACGACGAGGATCCCGTCGACGAGGAGTCGGACGTGGCGGTCACGTCGTCGAGGCGCTGGCCGGAGTCCGCTTCGACCCGGGAATCCGTGGCGGAGCAGGCCCCGGCGAGGAGCGCAGCGGCGAGCGAGAGCGGGAGGAGGACGGGACGTTCGGGGGCGAGGCGTCGCACGACCCGGATGCTACGAGCGACCGGACCCGTAGCCTCGGCACCGTGCGTATGAGCCCCCACAGTCTCGTCGGCCACGATGCGTCCGCGGTGAAGGGACGCAACCTGGACCGTTCGGCGCTTCGCCGGGCGTGGGGCTTCGCCGGACCGTACCGCCGCGACATCGCCATGTTCCTGCTCGCCATCATCGGAGACGCGCTCGTCGCCCTGGTGCCGCCGCTGCTGTTCCGAAAGATCCTCGACGACGCCATTCCCACTGCGAACCGCGGGCTGATCAACGTGCTCGCGGCGTTCGTCGTGCTGGCCGCGATCGCCGATGCCGGGTTCGCGATCGTGCAGCGCTGGTACTCGTCGCGCATCGGTGAAGGCCTGATCTACGACCTGCGCGTCGCCTTGTTCCGCAAGGTCCAGGCGATGCCGGTCGCCTTCTTCACCCGCACCCAGACCGGCGCCTTGATGAGCCGCTTGAACAACGACGTCATCGGCGCACAGAACGCCGTGACGAACACCCTCGGCAGCGTGGTCTCGAACGTCGTGGTCCTGGCGACGACGCTGACGGCGATGCTCGTGCTCGAGTGGCGGCTCACCTTGTTGGCGCTCGTGGTGTTGCCGATCTTCGTCGTGCCCGCCAAGCGGGTCGGGCGTCGGCTCCAGGCCCTCACCCGGGCGCAGATGGAACAGAACGCCGAGATGAACACCCAGATGACCGAACGATTCAACGTTTCGGGTGCATTGCTGGTGAAGCTGTTCGGACGAACGAACGACGAGATCGATGCGTTCTCCGATCGAGCCGGAAAGGTCCGCGACGCCGGGGTCAAGGCGGCGCTCTACGGTCGGGTGTTCTTCGTGGCGCTGGGCCTGGTCGGAGCGCTGGGCGCCGCGGCCATCTACGGCGTCGGCGCTCATCTGGCGGTGTCCGGATCGATCTCACCCGGCACGCTCGTGGCGCTGGCGGCGCTGACCGCTCGTATCTACGGACCGCTGACCGGGTTGACGAACGCTCGCGTCGACCTGATGACGGCACTGGTGAGCTTCGAACGGGTTTTCGAGGTGCTCGATGCTCCGGTCGCCGTGGCCGATCGTCCGGGTGCGTTCGACCTCGTCGATCCGGCCGGCCGGATCGAACTCGATCACGTGACCTTCCGCTACCCGGCCGCGTCGCAGACCTCGGTCGCCTCGCTGGAGGCACCCGGTGGCGCCGGGACGGCGGATCCGGACGTGGACGTGCTGCGCGACGTGACCCTTGCCATCGAACCCGGCGAGACCGTCGCCCTCGTCGGGTCGTCCGGGGCAGGCAAGTCGACGCTGGCCAACCTGGTGCCCCGGCTGTACGACGTGACCGGGGGCGCGATCCGGATCGACGGCCACGACGTTCGTGCGCTGACCCAGGACTCGCTGCGCGCCGCGATCGGGGTGGTCTCCCAGGATCCCCACCTGTTCCACGAGTCGATCGCCGCCAACCTGCGCTACGCCCGCCCCACCGCCTCGCTCGCAGAGCTCGAGGAGGCCTGCCGCGCCGCTCGGATCCACGCCACGATCGCGGCGTTGCCCGATGGCTACGACACGGTGGTCGGCGAGCGGGGCTACCGGCTCTCGGGCGGCGAGAAGCAGCGGATCGCCATCGCTCGGTTGCTGCTCAAGGCCCCGGCGATCGTCATCCTCGACGAGGCGACCAGCCATCTCGACAACGAGAACGAGGCCTTGGTGCAGGAGGCCCTCGAGGTCGCCCTCGCCGGTCGGACGGCCCTGGTGATCGCCCACCGGCTCTCGACGATTCGCTCGGCCGATCGGATCGTGGTGGTCGACGGAGGCACCATCGCCGAGCAGGGGACCCACGACGAGCTCGTCGCTCGCGGTGGTCTCTACGCCCGCCAGGAACAACTCGGTTGGCTGGCCCAACCGGCCACCGACTGAGTCGCGCTCAGTCGACCCTGCCCAGGACGATTCGCGGGTTCGCCGCCGGATCGAGCCAGGCGATCAGGTCCCGGACGTGTCGGGCGCTGGTGGCGACCCCGCCGTAGGTGCCCGTGACGTCGCCGGCGTCGTTGCGGGGCAACGAATCTCCCTGGTCGAAGGTGTGGACGAACAATGCGCTACCGCGACCGAGGAACATCGGACCGGAGAGGTTCGAATTGGTGTTGAAATCGAAGATGATCGCCAGGCGGAATCGGCCGTCGGTCCGGGTGCCGAGGGGCATGTTCGGCTTGTCACAACCGGCTCGGACGACCCAGGTGTTGTAGGCGGGGTCGTCGACATCGGAGATCCAGCAGTCGTTCGAGGTCGAGGTCACCAACTGATACGGAAACGCCGTCGCTGGTGGATCGGCGGTGCCGAAGGCCCCGGTGAGTGCGTACACCCCGATCGGTGTGGTGTCGTCGCCCTCCTTGCGTCCCTCCGGTTCTGCG
Organism: Ilumatobacteraceae bacterium; assembly: GCA_041394645.1. Taxonomy (GTDB): domain Bacteria; phylum Actinomycetota; class Acidimicrobiia; order Acidimicrobiales; family Ilumatobacteraceae; genus JAWKHV01. Next base: position 245,564 of record JAWKHV010000005.1, read on the forward strand.
AATCCCCTCGCCCCGATGGCCACCTGCCATGGCCCCTTGGCGAGCTCCCAGGCCCCATCGGCGTTGCGCGAATACCCCGAGAGCACGTAGCGCTTCTTGTCGTCACGGGAGACCACGATCGCCTGCCGGGCGGGGTCCAGCTCCGGGAGGGAGGCCAGCTTGGCCGGATCGACCGCGACCACCGGGTCGGTGGTCCGCTCCACCCACATCGGCCAGGCGACGTACCGGACGCCGACGAACAACGCGACCGCTGCGACCGCGAAGCCGACGAAGTTGAGCACCCCTTTCAACATCGGCGATCACCGTACTTGCCAGGGCCCCGGACCCGAGTGGATCACCGGGCGCCGTCCGGCACGCCGCGTGGTGAGGAGGCGCCGAAAACGGTACGGGGGGCCACCGGAATCGGTGGCCCCCCGAAGCACCGGGTGGATCTGCAGCGCCGGGCGCTGCATCGACGCGGGTCGGCTCAGTGGCCGTCGCCGTCCTTGTCGCCGGGGATGAGATCTTCGATCTTGTCGGTCACGCTGTCGGGAAGCTTGTCGCCGACCTTCTCGACCAGGTCCTCGGCCTTGTCCTTGAGGCCTTCGGCCATGTCCTTGGCCTTGTCCAGAAATCCGCTCACGGGGGATCCTTTCGCTGTTCGGTGCTGGGTGACGGTCCGCCACGAGGCGGTCCGTCACCCGCCCAGGCTAGTCCGTACGAATCACTCCGAGGTACGAGCGACCCCCACCGGGCAGCTGACGCCGGTCCCCCCGAGCCCGCAGTACCCATTGGGGTTCTTGTCGAGGTACTGCTGGTGGTACGGCTCGGCGTAATAGAACTCGCGAAGCGGCGCGAGCTCGGTGGTGATCTCGCCGTAGCCTGCGGCGGACAACTCGGCCTGGAACCGTTGGCGCGAGGCCTCGGCCTCGGCTCGCTGGGCATCGGAGGTCGTGTAGATCGCCGAGCGGTACTGGGTGCCGATGTCGTTGCCCTGGCGCATGCCCTGGGTCGGGTCGTGGCTCTCCCAGAACACCCGCAGCAGGGTGTCGTAGCTCACCGAGGCGCGATCGAAGGCGACGAGGACGACCTCGGTGTGGCCGGTGCGCGCCGAGCACACCTCTTCGTAGGAGGGGTTCGGGGTGTAGCCGCCCGCGTATCCGACGGCGGTGGTGAACACCCCGGGCGTCTGCCAGAACTTTCGCTCTGCGCCCCAGAAGCAGCCCAGGCCGAACACGGCGAGCTCCACCCCGTCGGGCCACGGGCCCTCGAGCGGAGTGCCGAGCACGGTGTGAGCGGCGGGGACGGGCATGGTCTGGTCGGTGCGACCGGGCAGTGCAGCCTCGGGCGTCACCATCTCTGTCTTGGTTCGACCGAACATGACCACCACTCTCTCCCGGATCGACCCCGATGCAACCTCCGTGCGCCGGAGTTGCTCGGAAGTTTCGAGAAATCGACGTCGGTACTCTCGGCCCCGTGCGCATTCGAGAACTGACCACGACCGACCTGCCGGCGATCTTCGCCATCAACGACGCCAACACGCCTGCGGTCGGGGAGGAGACCGAATCGACGCTCGGGGAGATCCTCGACCTGTGCTCGATCGCGCTCGGCGTGGAGGTCGACGGCGCGGGCGGTCCGGAGCTGGCCGGGTTCTGCCAGGTGCTCCCCCCGGGAACCACGTACGGCAGCCCGAACTACGCCTGGTTCTGCCAACGGTACGCCTCGTTCGCCTACCTGGACCGGGTGGCGTTCGCCCCGGCCCATCAGGGCCAGGGCTACGGCTCGGCGCTGTACGCCGAGGTCGAGCAGCGGGCGGCCGGCACGAGCGAGTGGTTCTTGTTGGAGGTCAACCTGAAGCCCCGCAACGACGGGTCGCTGCGCTTCCACGCCCGGCTCGGGTTCGAGGAGGTCGGGCAGCAGGCGGCTCGGGGCAAGGTCGTGTCGATGATGGCCAAGCGCCTCGGGTCCTGACTCAGCGGCGGTCCTGGAGGAACGGGAACCGCCCTCTCACCTGAGCGACCACCTCGGGGTCCACGTCGGCGGCGATCACGGTTTCGCCGCCCGCACCGGTGGCGAGCAACTCGCCGAGCGGATCGATGATGCGCGAGTCACCGGCGTAGTCGAGCTTGCCGCCCGAACCGACCCGGTTGCACGCCACGACGTAGGCCTGGTTCTCGATCGCCCGGGCCTGGAGCAGCGACTGCCAATGCAGCCGGCGCGCCGCCGGCCAGTTCGCCACCACGAAGTAGGCGTCGACCTCCGGTCCCAGTTGCCAGAACTCGTCCGCGAAGCGGAGGTCGTAGCACACGAACAACGCCACCCGCAGCCCGTCGATCTCGACCGTGCACAGCGTGTCGCCCGCCGAGAAGTGCTCGTGCTCCTTGCCGTAGGAGAACGGATGGACCTTGCGGTACTTGGTCAGCGAACCCGACGGACCGGCGAGGGCGAAGGTGTTGAACGGCCGTTGCTCGTGCGAGTCCTCGGTGATCTCGGGATACGAACCGCCGACCCAGATGCCGTGCCGGGTCGCCTGGTCCAGGAGGAACTCCGATGACGGACCGCCGGGCGATTCCGCGGTCCGCTCGGTCTGCATCGAGAAGCCGGTGGAGAAGGTCTCGGTGAGGAGCACCACCCGAGCGCCGCTCGCGGCCGCTCCGGCGATCATCGGGGCCAGGCGTTCGAAGTTGGCTGCCTTGTCCTCCCACACGATGTCGTGCTGGATGCAGGCGATCTTCATCTCGTCATTCCTTTCAACCGGATCACGGCCTCGTCGATGACCTCGTCGCGTTTGCAGAACGCGAAGCGCACGAGGTGCCGGCCGGCTGCTCGGTCGGCGTAGAACACCTCGTTCGGGATGGCCACGACGCCGCACCGCTCGGGCAGCGAGGCGCAGAACGATCGACCGTCCCCGTCGGGTTGGATCGGCCGGATGTCCGCGGTGATGAAGTACGTGCCGCTCGGGCGGAAGGCCTCGAACCCGGCGGCGACGAGCCCGTCGAAGAGCCGGTCTCGCTTCGACTGGAGGTCGGAGGCCAGACGTTCGAAGTAGGAGTCCGGGAGGCGGAGCCCGACGGTCGCGGGCTGGAACGGGCCGCTCCCGACGTAGGTGAGGAACTGTTTGGCGGCGAACTGCCGCCAGGAGCGGTTCGGGGCCACAGCACCAACCCACCTTCCATCCGGTGGTGTTGAAGGTCTTGCCGCCCGAGGAGATGACGAGGGTTCGGTCCCGCATCCCGTCGTAGGTGGCGACGAGCGAGACGTGGCGACGCCGTCGAAGGTGAGGTGTTCGTACACCTCGTCGGTGACGACGACGAGGTCGTGCTCCACGGCCAGGCGGGCGATCCCGGACAGTTCGGCCTCGTCGAGCACCTTGCCCGTCGGGTTGTGCGGCGAGTTGATCAGCAGGAGTCGGGTCTTGGGCGTGATCGCCGCTCGGACCGCGTCGAGATCGACGTCGTAGGCGGGGGACGCAGCGTGACGAACCTGGGCACCGCTCCGGCCAGTGCGATGCACGCTTGGTACGAGTCGTAGGTCGGTTCGAGGACGAGGACCTCGTCGCCCACCTCACACAGGCCGAGCAGCGCACCGGCCAGCGCTTCGGTCGCGCCGACCGTCACGAGCACCTCGGAGTCGGGGTCGTAGGTGAGGCCCGAGAACCGCTGCTGGTGCTCGGCGATCGCCTGACGGAGGACGGGAACCCCGATCCCGGGCGGGTACTGATTGTCCCCCCGCCGGATGGCGTCGACCGCCTCGTCGAGGACCTCGGCCGGACCGTCGTAGTCGGGGAACCCTTGGCCGAGGTTGATCGCTCCGGTCCGCACGGCCAGCGCGGACATCTCGGCGAAGATCGTCGAGGTGAAGCCCTGGAGTTTCGAGGTCAGGAACGGGGCGCGCCGGGTCACAGCCGCCGAGCGTAGGCGACGGCCGTGGCGGTCACTCGGGCCAGAACCTGCTCAGGCTCAGTTCGACCTGGAGCGCGAGTCGTTCGATCGGATCGTCGAGCTTGATCCCGCCCACCTCGACCGCCCGCTTGAGACGGTACCGGAAGGTGTTGTGGTGCATGTCGAGTTGCTCGGCCGAGGTGTTCACGTCGCCGAGGTTCTCGAGGAACGTCTGCAGCACGGCGATGTAGGAGGTCTTGCGGGTGCGGTCGGGTCGCGGGTTGCTGCAGCTTCTGGCTGAGCAACTCCGGCTTCGACGACAGGACCGAGGCCGCTTCCTGGAGCAGGGCGAGGGTGCTGGACGTCGGCCGACGTGGACACCCCGTCGGTGGCCAGCCCGAACGCCAGATCGAGCACCTCGTCGGCGTTTCGGCGAGACGCCGCCACGTCGAGCTCCCTGCCGACCTCGTCGCCGATCGCCCCGATGACCGAATCGGCGCGAGCCGTCCCGAGCAGGGTCCGAATCCGCTCGGCGATGGCGCGTCGCCTCGAGCGGTCGGCGGACCGCTCCGAGCGTAGGCGCGGTCGTCGACCGCACCATGCAGATGTCGGCGGGCACCTCGGGGTCGAGGGCGACGACGTGGAGCGAGGAGTCGTTGCGAGCGAGGTCCATCGGATCGTCGACCTCGTCGCGACGCGAAGGTCATGACCCGAGCGGTGGGCTCGATCGCGGCGGCCGCTTCGGCCCCGATCGGCTGGCCGCGCAGCGCCGCCTGGAGGGCGGGGCGTCCCCAGTGCACGAGATCGTCGTCGACCACGCCGTCGAGCAACATCCGCACCCGCCGGCCCAGCTGCGACCAGTCGGTCATGGCTGGGACGGTGAACACGTTCAACCGCTGGCTCTGGGCGATCGCCGCCACGTAGGGGGCCGGCATGCGGTCCCAGATGTGCGGAATGATCATCGCCACCGCACCGAGCTGCCCGACCCGTGCGATGTCCGCCCAGTCGATGGTGGTCCCCGATCCCTGCAGGCACGATGGTCCGCGACAGGTCTCGGCCGGCCTCGTGGTCGAGCTCGTCCAGCCAGACGAGGTCGTCGACGGGACGTCAGTTCCCGTGCCCGGGACCGCCTGGAGTTGAGCTGGCCCGCTGAGTGCGGCCACGACCGTCCGGAGCGGGATCGCTCGCCCCGCCACCGCGACGTGCCGTCTTCGTCTGTTGGTTCACGTGTCCAAACCTCGCCCGGGGAGAGCGCCTCTTCCGCCCCCGTTGCGTCTCACGCTAATGAGCGATCTTCCCTCTGTGAAGTCGCGTGACTACGCAAAGGTGACCTTTGGGTCTGTTGGATCAAGGATTGATCCTGATTTCTCCCGTCCGAACACCCCCAGTCACCGCGCAAGCATTCCAGTCCTTGCAATCTTGGGTTCGTTTCACCAGTTCGAGTCGCCGGCGGTCAGCCCGGGGTGAAGTCGAGGAAGAGGGTCGTCTGGTCGTCCACCTGAGGAAACACGTCGCGTGCGGGCTGGAGTTCGGCCACATCCAGCACTCGCCCGTCGCAATCGCGAAACGTCCGGGTCTCGGGAATTTGGTCAGCGAGACAATCGGTGCCCGGACGGTCGGCCGGGAACGGGCGGAACACCAGCCAGCCCGAGGTGTCCGATCCCGGAACGTGGTCGATGACGATCGAACGCGCCCCGTCGGGCGCAGTGAGATCCGGGTAGAGCAGCGGTCCGTCGGCGGCGATCCGGTCCGCCACGAGATCGACCCGGCCGACTTCGAAGCGGTCGTCGCCCAGGCGCACATCCGCGGTGCCGTCGGACAGCCACGACGCGACGCCCCACAGCACTCCCGCGAGCAGGGCGAGGAAGACCAGGCCGGTGAGGACGGGAACGACGGCTCGGGCGACGGGACTGCGGAGCTCAGGGACCTGCACCCGACCAGTCTGGCGAGCGACGCCGGTGAGCGCACCAAAAGCGTCGCGACGCGCCGGGGCGAGTTGGGACGGTTCGTGCCCGACCGTTTAGCGTGGCACCTCGTGAAGCGGCCGTATCGCGTAGTCGTAGCCAAACCGGGCCTCGACGGTCATGACCGTGGTGCCAAGACCATCACCCGGGCGTTGCGGGATCATGGGTTCGAGGTGATCTACACCGGACTGCATCAGACTCCGGAGCAGATCGCCGAGACCGCCCTGCAGGAGGATGCCGACGCCGTTGGCTTGTCGCTCCTCTCAGGGGCTCACAACACCCTGTTCCCCCGGGTCATGGAGGAACTCGGTCGACGCGATCTCGGCGACGTGATGGTGTTCGGCGGCGGGGTCATCCCCGACGCCGATGCTCGGGCGCTGCGGGAGCAAGGCGTGGGGGAGATCTTCGGGCCCGGCGCTTCGCTCAAGGGCATCTGTGCGTGGTTGGAGAATGCACTCGACGAGCGTTCGTAGGACCGTTCGTGCGACATAACCCCCCAAGGAGGGCTTGAGTGGACCTGTTCGAGTACCAGGGCAAGCAGTACTTCGCCCGGTTCGGGATCCCGGTCTCGCCGGGTGGCGTGGCCGACACCGTCGACGAGGCGGTGACCCAGGCCGAGGCTGCGGGCTATCCCGTGGTGGTGAAGGCGCAGGTGCAGGTGGGTGGCCGCGGCAAGGCCGGCGGCATCAAGCTCGCCGAGAACGCGGACGAGGTCCGCACCCACGCCGGCAACATCCTCGGCATGGACATCAAGGGCCACGTCGTGAAGCGCTTGTGGATCGAGAACGCCTCGGACATCTCCCAGGAGTACTACGCCTCGTTCTCGCTCGACCGGGCGGCCAAGAAGCACCTGCTGATGCTGTCGGCCGAGGGCGGCGTGGAGATCGAAGCCGTCGCGGCGACGAACCCCGACGCCATCGTGATGCTGCACATCGACCCGGTCGACGGCTTGTCGGCGGAGACGGCTCGCCAGGCCGCGGTGGACGCCAAGCTCGACGACATCGCCCTCGACGGCGCCGCCGACATCCTCGTGAAGCTGTACGACTGCTTCACCAAGGGCGATTGCGATCTCGCCGAGATCAACCCACTGATCCTCCGCCCGGACAACAAGGTCCACGCCCTCGACGCCAAGGTCTCGCTCGACAACAACGCAGCGTTCCGTCACCCGGAGTGGGACGAGTACCGCGAGATGGAAGAGCTCGACGACCGCGAGAAGCTCGCCCGTGAGCACGATCTGCAGTACATCGGTCTCGACGGCACGGTCGGCATCATCGCCAACGGCGCCGGCCTCGCCATGTCCACCCTCGACGTCGTCAACCAGGTCGGCGGCACCGCGGCCAACTTCCTCGACATCGGCGGCGGCGCCAACGCCGACATGATGACCGCCGCCCTCGAGGTCATCAACTTCGACCAGAACGTCAAGTCGATCTTCATCAACATCTTCGGTGGCATCACCCGGGGCGAAGAGGTCGCCAAGGGCATCGTCGAGGCGCTCAACCGCGTCGACCTGCGGGCCCCGATCGTCATCCGGCTCGACGGCACCAACGCCGAAGAGGGACGTCAGATCTTGCTCGACGCCGGGATCCCGGCCGAGAAGCTGATCTCCAAGCCGACCATGCTGGAAGCCGCCGAAGCCGCGGTCGCGATCGCCAACGGGAGCAACTGAGATGGCCATCTTCGTCAACGCCGACACCAAAGTCATCGTCCAGGGCCTCACCGGAGGCCAGGGCAAATACCACGGCCTGCGCAACAAGAACTACGGGACGCAGGTCGTCGCCGGGGTCACGCCGGGCAAGGGCGGAACCGACGTCGAGGGCATCCCGGTCTTCAACTCGGTCAAGGAGGCCGTCGAGGCCACCGGAGCCACCGCATCCTTCGTCGCCGTCCCGCCCAAGGCCGCATCGGCCGCGATCCTCGAGGCCGCCGAAGCCGGTGTCGGATTCATCGTGTGCATCACCGAGGGCATCCCGGCCCAGGACGAGGCGCGGGTGTTCAACACGCTGCTGCGCGACCACCCCAACACCCGCCTGCTCGGTCCGAACTGCCCGGGCATCATCAGCCCCGGGAAGTGCAACATCGGCATCACCGCCGGCGAGATCGCCCAGGAGCCGACGGCGTCAGGTCCCAACGTCGGAATCGTCCGCGGTCCGGGACGCTGACGTACCAGGCGCTGTACGAGCTCAAGCAGCGCGGTATCGGTGTGTCGACCTGTGTCGGTATCGGCGGCGACCCGGTTCCGGGGACGAACTTCATCGATTGCCTCGCCGAGTTCCAGGCCGACCCCGAGACCCACGCCATCATCATGATCGGCGAGATCGGTGGAGTCGGCCGAGGAAGAGGCGGCCGAGTTCATCACGGCCAACGTCACCAAGCCGATGTCCGCCTACATCGCCGGGGTCACCGCCCCGGAGGGCAAGAAGATGGCCACGCCGGCGCCATCACCTCGGGCGGCAAGGGCACGGCCAAGGGAAGATGGACGCGCTGGCCGCGGCCGGCGTCAAGGTCGGGCTCAACCCGACCGAGGCCGGTGAGCTGATGGCCGAGATCATCGCGGGCATGAACGCCTGAGCTGCTCGACCACCTGAACCAGACGAACCGAACGACGGGGGCCGCGGTGGCCCCCGTCGTCGCGTCCGCCACCCGTTGGCAGCCCGGGACGGCTCGGGTCAGGACTTGGGCTTCGCCTTGGCCAGGGCGGTCTTCAGCTTGTCCAGATCCTTCAGATCGTTCATCGTGCCCCCCGGTCTCCTTGAAGGAGAGGAAGGCACCGGCGAAACGACCGCCGAGGCGACGAAGCTGAACAGCATCCCCACGCCGCGCCCGACACCGGACGCCGGGCCGGCGAGGGTTCGCACGAGCATCAGGAGGAGCCGACGGCGCTGATGACGACCGGTCAGCGGAAGCTCAGGGCTCAACGGCTTGGTGCCCATCACTCGCATCACGGTCAACGTGGCCGCCACGATGGCGATGATCAACGCCAGGCCGCCGGTGAAGAACCAATCGAAGGCGTGTCCTCCGCTGTAGCTGCCGATCGGGGTGTCGATCGACGCCCAATCGAGCACGAACCCCGAGATCACGAACGCCGCTCCGCCGCCGACGATCATCCAGTCACTGGTCTTGAACTTGGAAAAATCCACGAGCGTCCCTCCTTGTGGTGCAGGCGTCCCCGAGGGCCGTACGTGTCGCACCGGACGAGGCGAACCGTACGTGGTTACGGCATGGGCCGCCCGGCTCACTGGCCCTGGGAACCGCTGGGTCCGGTCTCGTAGAGTCGACGGACGTGCCCACTGCCTTGCTCTCCGTCTACGACAAGACCGGTGTCGTCGACCTCGCCCGCGAACTGCACGACCTCGGCTGGACGCTGATCTCCAGCGGGGGCACCGCCAAGGCCGTGCGCCGAGGCCGGACTGCCGGTCACCGACGCCGCCGGCGCTGACGGGCTTTCCGGCGATTCTCGGGCATCGGGTCGTGACCTTGCACCCGAAGGTGCACGGCGGTCTCCTCGCCGACGTCGACGATCCAGAGCACCTCGCGGATCTGCAGAAGTACGGGATCGAGCCGATCTCGCTCGTGGTCGTGAACCTCTACCCGTTCTCCAGCCAGCCGGGCATCGAGCTGATCGACGTCGGCGGTCCGACGATGGTCCCGCTGCGGCGAAGAACCATGCTCACGTCGGAATCGTGGTCGACCCGCCCAATACTCCGCGGTGCTCGACGAGCTGCGGCGCAACGGCTCGCTGTCGCGGCGACCAAGCGGCGGCTGGCCCGGGACGCCTTCGCCCACACCGCCGCCTACGACGCCGCCATCGTCACCTGGTTCGACGAGACCGCGCCCGAGGACGAGCAGGAAGCCATGCCCCGCACCGTGCACCTGGCGCTCGAGCGGGTCCAGAGCCTTCGCTACGGCGAGAACCCGCACCAGCAAGGGGCCCGGTACCGCAACGTCGGTTACGGCAGTTGGTGGGACGACGCCGAGCAGCTGAACGGCAAAGCGCTGTCGTACCTCAACCTGTACGACACCGAGGCCGCCTGGAAACTCGTCCACAGGTTCGCCGACACCGCGTGTGTGGTGGTGAAGCACGCCAACCCGTGCGGGGTCGCGATCGCCGAGGACCTGCTGACCGCCTATGAGCGGGCCAACGCCTGCGACCCGGTGAGCGCGTTCGGCGGGATCGTGGCCTGCAACCGAACGGTCGACCTCGCCACGGCCGAGGCGCTCGCCCCGGTCTTCACCGAGGTGGTCGTCGCCCGGGCTTCACCGACGAGGCCCTCGCGAAGTTCCGCAAGAAGGCCAATCTGCGCGTCCTGCGGGCCCCCGCTCCGTTCGGCGCTGCGCTCGACCTTCGCTCGATCGATGGTGGGCTGCTCGCTCCAGCAGGTCGACCCGGTCTCGATCGACACCAGCAGCAGCTGGCAGATCGCCGGCGACGTCCAGCCGACCGAGGAGCAGTGGAAGGATCTGGTGTTCACCTGGCAGGTCTGCGCCGCGGTCAGTTCGAACGCGATCGTGCTCGGCAAGGACCGCCAGGCGTTCGGAATCGGGGCGGGCCAGCAGAACCGGGTCGACTCCGCCCGCATCGCCGCTCGCCGAGCGGACGGCCGGGCCCGGGGCGGGGCGGCGGCGAGCGACGCCTTCTTCCCGTTCCGCGACAGCGTCGATGTCGTCGCCGAGGCCGGGGTGAGCGCGATCGTCAGCCCGGGAGGCAGCGTGCGCGACGACGAATCGATCGCCGCCGCCAACGAGCACGGCATCGCCATGGTGTTCACCGGGGAACGGCACTTCCGTCACTGAGCCGCACCGGATCATGCCGGACTCGTCAGCGGAGCGACTCGCCGACCCGTCGAAGGCTGCGTTGGCGGGTCGCACCGATTTCGGTGAGCCGAATCACGATCCGGCCTAGAACCCGGTGATCGTGAGCCGATCCACCAACTCGTGAAGTTCAACGGGACATTGCGTGCACAACTCATCGGTGGATTCATGGCGATCGCGCTGCTCGGCGGCGGCGTCGGCCTGTATGCGGACTCGCTGCTGCACGGGGTGAAGTCCGAGGCCGATCAGCTGGGGGTCGAGGGCGTCGACCTGCTCGGAGAGGCCGCCGGCGTGCAACACGCCATCGACGCCAACGTGACCGCCGGTACCCAGCTCTACTTCTCGACCCAGCTGATGATGGCGGGCGTCGAGATGCCGGTGTCGTTCGAGGAACTCCAGCAGCAGTACTTCGACTCGGTCGCCCTCGCGACGTCGGGTATCCGGGGACTGCAGGAGCACGACCTCGGGCCCGAAGCATCGACAGCTCTCGACCGGCTCGTGGAGATCAACTCCATTCTCACCAAATCGGCGTCGGCGATGTTCGGTGCCGAGCTCGACGTCATCGACCCCTCCGTCGAGGCCGCCGATCTCAGCGACAGCACCGTCGCCGAGGAGCTGATCGCCCGGCAGTCGGCGGACTTCGAAGCCCTCCGCGCCCAGCTGAGTGCGGATGCCGGCGAACACGTCGGGATCGTCGAAGCGACCTACCGGTCTGCGTCCCGGAACCTGAAGCTGGCCTCGGCGCTGATGTTCGTCACGGCGGCGGCCATCGCCATCTTCCTGTCCGACCGACTCACGCGACGGCTCAAGACGACGTCCGCTGCGTTGCGCAGCGTCGCGGCCGGTGACCTGACGGTTCGGGTCGCCGACCTCGGCAGGGACGAGGTCGGCGAGATGGGCGTGGCGTTGAACGAGACGCTCGATGCGACCAGCTCCATGATCCGCTCCATCGAGGAGAGCGCCCGGCGCCTCGCCAGCACCGCTCACACCGTGCAGGGCGGGGCCAACTCCGTCATGGACCTCACGAGCTCGGCGTCGGCAGACGCGTCGCTCGTGACGGACGGCGTCGAGCGGGCGGGGACCTACATCGCCCACGTCGCAACCGGTACCGAACAGATGACGGCCTCGATCCGCGAGATCGCGGCTCGGGCTCACGACGCGTCCTCGACCGCCGCCTCCGCAGTCCGGGAAGCCGACAACACCCGGTCGATCATCACCAAGCTCGGCGATTCGACGGCCGAGATCGGCGAGGTGCTCGCGCTCATCAAGTCCATCGCCGAACAGACCAACCTCCTGGCGCTCAACGCCACGATCGAGGCGGCGCGGGCCGGTGAGGCCGGCAAGGGCTTCGCCGTCGTGGCCGGCGAGGTGAAGGAGCTGTCGCACGCCACCGAGGCCGCGACCCGTCAGATCGCCGAGCGGATCCAGACCATTCAGCTCGACAGCCGCGAGGCGGTCGAGGCGATCGGTCGCATCAACTCGGTCATCGACGAGATCAACACCTCGCAGACCACGATCGCCGCATCGGTCGAGGAGCAGACCGCCGTGACCGACGAGATCGGCCGCTCGGCGCACGAACTGCGGGTGATGGTGGGTGAGTTCGCGGCCCGGATCGACGCGGTCGGCACCGCACTGGCGAGCGCGGGCGGCTCGGCCGAGAGCAATCGCGCCGAGATGGAACACCTGCTCGCCATGAGCGCTGAGCTCGAGGTGCTCGTCGGACGGTTCGTGGTCGCCTGAGCAGGGGTCGACGGGCTGATGCGCTCCTTCCGGCCTACAGCCGGATACGGATCGGGCTCACTAGGCTCGGCGGAATGGCGCGGATCTCCGACCTGATCGCAGCCGGGAAGACCTTCTCCTTCGAGTTCTTCCCGCCCAAGACCGATGCGGCCAGCTGACGCTGGGCCGCACGATCGCGGAACTCGAGCCACTGGGACCGAGCTTCGTGTCGGTGACCTACGGTGCCGGCGGCGGGACCCGGCAGCGCACGCACGACGTCGTGAGCTGGGTACGCGGGAAACCGGCATCACCCCCATGGCGCATCTGACGTGCCAGGGCCACACCCGGGACGAGATCCGGGTGATCCTCGATTCGTACCGGGCTGCGGGGATCGGGAACATCCTCGCCCTCGGCGGTGATCCGCCGACCGATCCCGCCGATGCTCGCCCGAGCGACTACGCCCACGCCAGCGAACTCGTCGATGACATCGACCACGAGCAGGCCTTCTCGATCGGTGTCGCCGCCCATCCCGAGGTGCACCCCCGTTCCCCGGACCGGGCCACGGACCGCAAGCACCTGGCGGCCAAGCTGCGGCGGGCGGACTTCGCCATCACCCAGTTCTTCTTCGAGGTCGGACACTACGTCCGCTTGGTCGACAGGCTCGCCGAACTCGGGTGTGAGAAGCCGGTCCTCCTCGGGATCATGCCGGTGACCAATCTGGCGTCGATCCAGCGCATGGCGTCGCTGTCCGGTGCCGCGGTTCCTCCCGTTGGTCGAGCGCCTGGAGCGGTTCGGCGACGATGCCGAGGCCGTCCGCCGAGCCGGGGTGGAGGCCGCGACCGAACTCTGCGCCGCATTGCTCGACGCCGGTGCCCCGGGGCTGCACTTCTACACGCTGAACCGGTCGAGCGCGACCCGCGAGATCTACGCCCAGCTCGGACTCCCCGCCGTCCCCGCCTGACCCGCCGCGGTCCGCACGGTCCGGCGCGGCGGCCGACCGCACGGTCACGCTCGGCGGCCAAGCCACGCCATACGTCACTGGCGGGCTCGGCTGAGCGATACTTGACGGGGTCGTTCGCCGTCCCCGGTGCGAAGCTTCGCGAACGACCGAGGTGCCCCCGATGCCCAAACGTCCAGCGATCTCTGCCGTCCCGTACCTCCCCGGCCTGGATGGACTTCGCGCGCTCGCGGTGCTGGCCGTGATCGCTTACCCGCATCACCCGGACGACTGCCCGGCGGGTTCCTCGGGGTCGAGGTCTTCTTCGTGGTGAGCGGTTACCTCATCACCCTGCTGTTGCTGGCCGAGCACGAACGAACCGGACGGATCGGTCTGAAGGCGTTCTGGGCGCGTCGGGCCGCCGGCTGCTCCCTGCGCTCTACACCCTGATGGTGGCGGTCGCCGTCGCCACCGCCACCGTGCCCTACCTTCGCAGCGAGCTCGCCAATCCGTCATCAGCTCTGGTGGGCCTTCGTCTACTCCACCAACTGGTTCCAGATCGTCGACCACCAGTCCTACTTCGAGGCCCAGGGTCGCCCGCCGCTGCTGCGTCACCTCTGGTCGCTCGCCGTGGAGGAGCAGTTCTACCTCGTCTGGCCGCTGGTGATCGTCGTGGTGCTCAAGCTGTTCCGTCGTCGGCTCCCAGCGATCGGGATGAGCTTCTCGCGTTGAGCGTGCTCGCCAACGTGTGGATGGCCGTCCTCTACGACTCGGCCGATCCGAACCGGGTGTACCTCGGCACCGACACCCGCTCCGGGGCTGCTCCTCGGTGCCGGCCTCGCGATGCTGTGGCGCCCGCACGCCGTGATGCGGGGCCCGCTTCGACGTCGCGGTGCCCTGTTCGATCTCGTCGGCGTGCTCGGGATGGTGGTGCTGGGCCTGACGTTCCTGATCTTCCACGATGTCGTGTACACCGCTGACGGCGTCCGTGGCTACGACCTGCTGTACCGGGGCGGCTTCTTCCTGGTCGGCCTGGCCACCGTCGCCGTGATCGTCGCCGCGACCCACCTGCGCTCGACCTTCGGCCAGCGCGTGCTCGGAGCCAAGCCGCTCGCATGGGTCGGCACCCGCAGCTACGGCTTGTACCTGTGGCATTGGCCGGTGCTGCAACTCACCCGTCCGGGTGGTCCCGCCAACGGTGGCGACATCGCCTGGCCGGGCTGGGCGGTCGATCTCCTCCGCGTGGCACTGACCCTGGTCCTGACCGAGGTGTCCTACCGCCTGGTCGAGGTGCCGATCCGGACCCGCCGCTTCCGGGGTTGGATCCGCATGGTCATCCGCTCCCTCGGACCGCGTTCGGTCGATCGTCGCCGGCGCTTCGCCGTGGCGCTGGCCGGGGCCTTGGCCATCGGTGCGTTCACCGGGGTCAGCGTCGCGACGGCGAAGGACCGGCCGTCGGACATCGAATCCAGTCTCGTGGCCGGGTCGGACTCGGTGACCGGTGTGTCGGAGTTGATCGAGGCCGCCGGTGAGCCCTCGGCGACGCCGACGACCCTCGAATCCGTGGCGACCACCTCCCCGGTGTCGGCATCAGGCGAACCACAGACGTCGCAGACGTCGGACGGGGCGCCGGCGTCGTCGGGCTCCGACGCGGCCCCGGACCAGCCGGCCGACGCCAGCCAACCGACCGCCACGGACCAGCCGACGGCCACCTCGACCATCCCGGCGTTCCACCTCGATCCCTTCGAGCGGTTCGCGCTCGGCGATTCGGTGATGCTCGGCGCGGCACCGAATCTGGAGGCCCAGGGCTTCGTGGTCGACGCCAAGGTGAGCCGTCAGGCCAAAGAGGGTGTCGACATCATCCAGACCCTCGCCGACAACTCACTGCTCGGCGACATCGTGGTCGTCCATCTCGGAACGAACGGGCCGACCACGCGCGAACGTTTCGACCAGATCCTGGAACTGTGTTCCGACGTTCGACTCGTGATCCTCGTGACGGTGAAGGCACCCAAGCCGTGGGCGGGCGAGGTCAACTCGGCCATCTTCGACGTCGCCGACGAGTACCCGAACGTCAGGTTGCTCGACTGGAACAGCCTGTCCCAGTCGTCGCTCGCACCCTCAGACGTCTTCTACGAGGACGGGATCCATCTCCGGCCCAGCGGCCGGCAGTTCTACACCCAACTCATCCTCGACACGATCCAGAATGGTTGAGACCCGGTCGGCCGGACGGTAGGCGCGAAGCGATGTGAGCGGTGGAGCCGGCTGGGCGATCGGGAAGAACGTCCGCACCGGTATCGAGGTCGCCTCGTACTGCGACAACTGCACGGAGTTCGGCGGGGGAAGGGCCGGCAGATCCTCGCGAAGGCGCGGACCGAGCACGGTCGCCAGCGGGGGATCCTCGGTGGCGAACTGGAGGACGGACCGGGCACCCAGCGCCGAGCGCAGGGTGCCCGAGACCGTGGCCATCGCCATCGGCTCGCCGTCGACCTCCCAGTCGAGCGTCCACGCGACGCGCACCGAACTCGGAGCTCGGGCGTGGTCGCGTAGCGCCGCGACGGCGCTCGGCAGGTCGTAGAAGTCCTCGACGCCGGCACTGACGGCGAGCCACCAGCGCATCGGCTCGTCGGAATCGATGCACCGCCACGTGGTGGTGTTCAGGACCCGCTCGATCCACACCAGGGACTCGGCGATCCGCCGGCACCGAACCTTGATCGTCGTCGTGGCCATCGGCGTTCACGCTAGAGCGAACCTTGACACCACCCTGCTGAGGCCATCGGCCCGTTGTGTCGGAGCCGAGCAGGTGGGCCCCGTCGCCGCGGGCCTCGGGTCCGCCTCCGAGGCCCCGCGCCGATCGCTCACTTCACCGTGCCGAACAGGTCGACGACCAAGTCGGTGGCCTCGAAGGTCGAGATGCACACCAGCCCGTCGGCGCCCGGGTGCACGACGACGAGGTTGGCGATGGTCTGACCCCGCACGTAGTTGAGGTTCGACGAGTCCGGGCGCGGCGTCCCGCATGGCCAGACGGTCAGGTAGCCCGCCTCCCGGGGCCCGACCGCGGTGACGTTGAGCGCGACGGCCGAGGCGCCGCCGGCCCCGGTGGCAACCTGGACCACGGCGCCCGCGCTCGGTCGATTGCCGGAGAATCCGATCTGCCCCGCTCCGGCGCGGGTCTCGAGCACCCGCCGAGGTGTGACGCCGACGAAGTTAAAGTCGAAGGAGCCCTGCAGATCGACCACGAGGTCGGCCTCGGCGTAGGTGTAGATGCACACGGTTCCCTGTGCCGACGGCGTGATCACCACCGAGTTCGGAATGGTCTGGCGTGCGGTGTAGTTCACGTTGGACGCGGTGGGCATGGCGTCGTCGCAGGCATACACGGTCAGGAAGCCTTCACCGGCCGGGTCCACCGCTGTCACGTTGAGCGCCACGGGCCGAGTCGTGCCGACCGGCACGACCACGCGCGAGCGTGCCCGTGGCCGAGCTCCGGTGTGGTTGATCAGCCCTGCGCCGGCCCGGGTCTCGAGGACCCGCTGCGGGATCTGGGGGCGGTACTCGCCCGTGAACCACCCCTCGACGTCGACGAGCACGTGGGTGGCGGACGACGCGTAGATGCAGATCTGGCCGCCGTCGCCCGGAGCCGTGAGCACGGTGTTGGCGATCGTCTGGCCCGCACGGAAGTTCAGGTTCGAGGCCGTTGGACGATCGCTGCTGCACGGCCACACGGTGAGATAGCCCTCGTTGCTCGCCTCGACGGCGGTGATGTTCAACGCCATGGTGGCGTTCGATCCGCCCGGGCGTTCGACCCGCTCGGCACCGTCAGGCGACGGGTCTCCCCGGCGCGAAAGCGCCCGCCACCGCTGCCTGCAGCGCTGGGGCCTCGTGTGTCGAGCACCCGAGCACCCGATGCGCCGGCGACGTGCCAATCGTGGGCGGTGAAGGACCAGTCGAGCGAGATCCGGGTCCCGGTGTGTCCCACATCGTCGACCGGATCGGCGGCGATCGTGGCGCGGTACTTCGTCCCCTCGTCGAGCGGCTCGCGCGGGAACAGGTAGACGTTCGTGCCCTCGCGGAAGGTCTGGCCCGGGTCGATCCGGTTCTCGCCGTACATGAGGCAGGCCGGGACGGTTCGTCCGTCGGCGGTCTGCAGCGACCACGACCGCACGATGTACGAGCCCCAGAAGGAGTTCGGCACGCGAGCGGACGGCACCCGGGCGAAGTAGGCGTAGATCGCCGGGCCGTTGGTCGTTCCGGTCGCCGGGCAGGCGATGGTGGGGTCGGGGCTCTCGGCGCCACCCCACCGGAGGAGGGCAGCACGCCGTTCGGTGCCGGATACACGTACGTCTCGTTCGGGGCCGGTGACACGCGGTCGACTCGCCCCTCAGCGATGGTCGATCCGGCCGCACTCTCACCGAAGCCGGCGCGGGTGTTGTCGGGGGACAGCGAACCCTGGGCGTGGGCAGGACGGCCATCCATCCGTCGATGGCCCGAAGCAACGTCACGTTGCAGAACAGGCCGTTGTGGTACCGGTCGCCGTTGTCGAGCGGGGGATGGGCGGGATCGGTGCCGTGTCCGCAGTACGTCGAGCCGATCGAGCGGAGATAGGCGAGATAGTCGGCGTGGTGCTGCGCCGACGCCGACAGCGAAGCATCGAGTGTCAACGGCGGCAGCTTCGCCCCGTCGGGATAGCGGCCGGCGAACGAACGCCACCAGTTGACGAGGGCCAATGGATCGTTGCCGGCCGGCCGGACGGGAACAGCCGATGTCGGGATGTCGGGCGGAACGAAACGTGCCCCGGCGAGCGTGGGGGCGAGCCCCATCACGAACGCGACCAGTACGAATGCAAGCCCCGACCGCCAAGCGGACCGGACAGGATTCCGATGTGCCGTCATGGCGCCATCTCCTCGTGTCGAGCCCGCTGAGGAGCGACCTAGCGAGGCTCGACACGATCGGGCTCAAAGCTGACCCGTGAAGCGCGCCGGGAAGTCGTCAGCGGAACTCGACGCCCTCGAACGCTCCGTCGGTGCGCCAACCCTCGATGTACTGGAAGTGCGCGACCGGACCGCCCGGATATCCCACCGAGTTGAGCAGGGCACGCCGCCCGCCGGGCTGGCCTTCGTTGTTGTAATAGCCAGGTGCATTCGGGATTGCCCCCGAACGCTCGCGGGTTGCCCTCGAATTACGCCACCCAGTCCCGCTCGGCCTGCTCGGTCACCTCGACCTCGGTGGCGTCGACCTCGAGCGCATGTTTGATGACTGCGGCGATCGTCTTGCCGGCGTCGTTCATGTTGTGGGTGACGTTGGAGACGAGGTTCGCCCCCTGGGCGAGGCCGACGATGAACAGATTCGGGAAGCCGTGGACGTGGATGCCGTGCAGCGACTGCATGCCCTCGGCCCAGTGCTCCGAGAGCGTCTCGCCGTCGCGGCCGACCGTGTCGTAGCCGGCCCGACGGGAATAGTCGGTACCGACCTCGAACCCCGATGCGAAGATCAGACAGTCGAGTTCGTAGTGCTCGCCGTTGACCCACACGCCGGCCTCGTCGATCCGTTCGACTCCCTGGCCGTCGGTGTCGATCAGGTGGACGTTGGGTCGGTTGTAGGTGTCGAGGTACTCGTCGTGGAAGCAGGGACGCTTGCACAACTGGCGGTACCAGGGCTTGAGGGCCTCTGCGGCGGCGGGGTTGGACACGATCTCGTCGACCCGGGCGCGGATCTCCGACATCTTCTCGTCGTCGCTGTCCTCGTAGGCCTTCAGCATCGCGGCGGGGGAGAAGTCGGGCGGTCCGTCGCCGTTCTGTGCATTTGCAATGACCCGATCTCGGATCCGCTGCGAGATGTCGGTCCACCCGTCCTTGACGAGGTCCTCGTCGGCGAACCCGCCGGTTTGCAAGGTGCAGAAGTTGAGCAACCACTTCTCCTGCCAGCCGGGCTCGAGCGTCTCGAACCACTCCGGGTCGATCTCGTGATTGTTGCGGATGTCGATGGAGGACGGCGTGCGCTGGAACACGAACAGGTCGCCGGCGTCGCGTCCGAGGTAGGGGATGCACTGCACCGCGGTGGCGCCGGTCCCGATGATGCCGACCCGCTTGTCGGCCAGCTTCGTCATCGGCGAGCGATCCGGTCCGCCGCCGGTGTACTCGTAGTCCCACCGGCTGGTGTGGAAGGCGTGGCCCTCGAAGGACTCGATGCCCTCGATGCCGGGGAGCTTGGGCCGATGGAGCGGGCCGGTCCCCATCGCCACGAACTTGGCTCGCATCGCGTCGCCGCGGTCGGTGTGGATGATCCATCGCTTCGCCTCGTCGTCCCAGACGAGCGAGGTCACGTTGGTCGAAAAGACGGCGTTGTCGTAGAGGCCGAACGTCTGGGCGATCCGCTTCGCGTGGCCGAAGATCTCGGGCGCGAAGACGTACTTCATCGAGGGCATGTGGCCGGTCTCCTCCAGCAACGGGAGATAGACCATGGCGGCGGTGTCACACATCGCCCCGGGGTACCGATTCCAGTACGCGCCGCCGAAGTCGCCGCCGCCCTCGATCATGCGGATGTCGTCGATCCCGGCCATCTTCATCCGGGCACACGCGGTGAGGCCCGAGAAGCCACCGCCGATGAAGGCGACCGTCACGTCGTCGGTGAGCGGTTCACGTTCGGTGCGCGGCACGTACGGATCGTCGAGGAAATGGGCGTACTTGCCGGTCGGTTCGAGGTACTGCTCGTTGCCATCCGGGCGGAGCCGCTTGTCCCGCTCCTCGAGGTACTTCGCCCGCAACGCGTCCCGATCGATGGTGTCGCTCATGGCCGCGAAAAGTACAACGCATGACACCTCGTGCTCCGACCGAGCGTGCCCCCGTCACCCCTCCGACGGCGGGGCGACTCCGTGCGCACCCGGTGGGTCACGCGGCGAGATCGATGACGACGGCGACGCGCTCGGCCGACGGGATGGCGGAGGTGACCCGAGCGGCGCCGTCCACCGTGAGCGCGGCCGAAGCCCGGCAACCGGTGCCGTACAGGTAGTGCAGCCCGTGGATCTCGCCGGCGGCCGGACCGCTGTGGTTGCGGACCTGGAAGTACATGAGGTGGTCCTGGGCATCGACGTGATCGAGGCCGAGCGCATGGCCGAGCTCGTGGGCGAAGACCGTCCGCACGCCGGTCGTGCCCCACCCGAGGGTCCAGGGCTGGTCGTCGTCGATGGAGATCGTCGAGAAGCGCGTCACCTTGCTGTACGTCCCCGTGCGGGCGGCTCGCCGCGTTGTAGAAGGTGTTCGTCACGCCGAGGGTCCGGATCGAGCGGGGCGAACTGGATCGAGAGGCGGGGCGTTCCGGCACCGTCCTGCGGCGAAGGCCAGTCCGGTGAGCCCTTCGAATTGATCGAGCACGGCAATGATCTCGGATCGCATCGCGGCGGGCACGTCTGGGTCGATCGAGTAGGTGACCGGCGTACACGGGTCGACCCGAGCCGGCAGCATCGCGGGCCGGCCCCAGCCGCCACCTCGACCGGGAAGAAGGCGTACGGAGCTGCGGCGGTCGGCGGCGCCCAATCGGCGGGCGGTCCTTGCGTCGCAGGATCGGCCGGATCGACGACGTTGAACCCCGGCACCACCGTGGTCGTGGTGGTGGTGGTGACGGCGGTCGACGACGACGTGTTCGTGGTGCTCGTCGTGCTCGGCGTGACGGTGGTCGTCGTCGAGAGCACGGGTGGTGCGACCGAGACCGTGGTCGGGGTGGTGGCGATCATCGAGGCGTTCGTGAAGTAGCCGGTGGCGTCGACGAGCAGGTCACCGGCCGTGTCGATCTTCAGCGAACCGGCTCTGGGCCAGGATGATCGCGTGATTGGCGATGGTGGGACTGGTCGCAGAGGCGTTGATGGAGGACACCCCGGGCCAAGAGTACCGTCGCCCGACCAGGCCGACACCCAGCCCGGTTCGGCGTCGACGAGCGTCAGGTTCGTGACGAGGGCAGCGGCGTCGACCGGACTGGTCACCGCCCGCTCGTCGCCGGGGATCGGTCGTCGCGATTCGCGGCGCGCGTGTCGAGGACCCTCGTCGGGGATCTGGGGCACGAACAGCCGGAGCCGGACGAGGCGGCCGACGGGCCGGTGAAGAACCCGGTGAGGTCGACGATGGCGTCGCCGCCACCCGAGGCGTAGAGCTGGAACGTCCCGTCGTGCAACGCCACCTGGGCTTGGTTGGCGATGGTCTGCCCGGGCTGGTCGAGGTTGAGGTTGGGCCGCGTTCCGGGCGCTCCGGTCGGCCAGAGCGTCCAGAAGCCGGGGTCGCCCGGAGCGACCGTGAGGTTGACCACCGCCGCGGTCGCGTCGACCGGCACGCCGAACGGCCGCAGATCGACCGTGCGTGCGTCGCCGGCTTCGAAGAACGCCACCGCGGGTGTCGAGGGCACGCTGCGGCGGTGGCGGTGAACCGGCCGCTCGCCGTTGCACCGGACGGGAGGTAGTAGCCGTTGACGTCGAGGATGAGTTGGGTCTCGACCGAGGGGTAGAGCGAGATCTTCCCGTCATCGACCGGAATCGTGACGAGGTTGGCGATCGTCTGTCCGGCGCGCACCAGGTTGAGCGAGCTGGTCGGTGGTCGTGGACCGGACGCCCACGCGGCGACCCAACCAGGACCGCTCGGGCCCGTCGCCGTGAGGTTCGCCGCGATGGCGGTGACCCCGGCCGGGAGCCCGGGAACCGCCAGCGTGATCGGGTGCTCGGCGGCGGCCGGTCCGGTTGCGCCGATGCCGAGGCGAGTGTCGAGGACACGGGACGGGGCGATGGCCTGGTAGGCGCTCGTCGGCCCGATCGCCGTCGCCGATGCGGTGCCACCGGCGGCAGCGACGTTGTGGGCGGAGCCGGTGCCCGGCATCCACGGGAGGCTCAGAAGTGCGACGACCAGGAGTACTGCGGGGACGACGCGTTTCACGGGGTAGACGATCGCGCGCGCTCGTTGGTCGGGTCAGGTCACCGCCGTGGGCCATGGGGCCCGAAGTCTGCGCTCGACCGAGCACCGGCCGAATCAAGGTCGGGATCAGGTGTCCCCGAGTGCCCACGCCACGGCGGCGTCGAACAGTGACAAGGCCTGGCCGTTCAGCCGAGCGCCACCTTGGTACGACGGGAAGAAGCCCACCCGCCGCGCCGGTGCGTTCCCCGCGAGAGTGGCTGCACCCTGTTCATAGGCGAAGATGGTTGCCCACCCCGGCTGGCCAGGGACGGTCGCGATGATCCGGGCGTCGCCGGACGGCATCGTGTACGACACCGCCGCAGAGCTCGTGTACACCCGCGCTGCTCCGCCGAGGCCTCCTGCGAGCGGGTGAGCGGCGTCGGTGATCGCCACGGTGGTCACCGCGGAAGACTCGCCACGACGCGTGGCAGCCGAGACGAAACCGAAGTCGTCGTAGGTTTGGGGTTCCCACGTGATCGTCGGCGCCTGGATCTCGGCGAGCCATGACCCGAGCTTGGCCGGATCCACCGATGTCGACACGAGTACCACATCGGCGTGGACCAGCGTCGGCCCGGCCACATCGTCGTCGACGACCGTGACATCGATCCCGAGCGACTCGAGACGGGAGACGAGCGCCCGATCGCCGCTCGGGATCGTGTTCGCCGCACCGGCGATCACGACGGCGGTGCGGGTCGTGGTGGCGTCGGGGTTGGTGGTGGTTGGTGTCGTGGTGGTGGGTGTTGGTGTGGTGGTGGTGGTGGTGGGCGGGGGTGTTGTTGTTGGTGTTGGCGGCCCAGTTCATGGCGTCGAGGAAGAGGTCGAGGGCCGGCTTGGTTGGAGAGTGATGGGGTGGTGTAGGACCAGTGGAGGGCGGCGCGGCGGCCGGGGTGGGGTTGTTGTTGGTGAGGGTTGGCCGGTGTCGTAGGTGAAGATGCTGGGGATGCCGTTGGTGGTGCGGGCGACGATGGTGGCGCTGTTGGCGGGGGTGGCGGCGGCGAGGGGTGGTGGCTGAGACGGTGGTTCGTCCGGCGTGTTCGGTGCCGAAGGGTGCGTCGTTGGCGATGAGGAGGGTGGTCTGGTTGTTGAGTTCTTTGGGGTTGGTGGCGAGGTCGAGGCGGTTGAGGGCGTAGGCCTCGGCGATGACGAGTCCGGTGGGGAGGTCGCTGAGGCGGGCGGGGATCTTGGTGGGGGTGACCGAGGACAGGATGAGGGTGACGGCGTGGTCGAGTTCGTTGTTGGCGGGGATGGCGTCGTCGTCGACGACGGTGACGGTCCAGCCGTTGTGTTCGAGGGTGGTTCGCACGATGGCTTCTTTGGCCGACAACTGCGCACTCCCGGCGATCACGACGGCGGTGCGCAACACCTGCGGGTCTTCGCAGCCGTCGTGGTCGGCGTCGGTCACGGGTGCCTCGAACGGGCAGGCGTCGAAGCCGTCGTACACGCCATCGCCGTCGGCGTCCGGCGGCGGTGAGACCTCGCCGAAGGCCAAGTCGTCGAGCACGTTGCGCATGAAGGCCTGCATTCGGGGATCGGCCGGCTCGGCGGCAGGTGGCGTGAATCGCCGGTCATCGAGTCCGTAGGCGAACACGATGGAGCCGGTGGACATCACCGTCGCACCGCTCGGCGCGACGTACCGGACCGCGTGCGCAGTCGTGTCCGTCGAGTCCTCGTTGCGGAACAGCACCGTCAACTGCCCGGGGACGTCACAGCCCTCCACCATCCGATCCCACTCGTATCCGGCGCGGTGGACGAGTCGGTCGCCCGGCGCGAGACCGGTCCCTGCGAACCAATCGTCCGTTGCTGCCGCCTCGGCCACGGTGTAGTCGGGGAACCCTGCCTCCCCAGTCCGGGTGAGGGCGCCGAACTGCACACCGAGCAACTCGCACTCCGGGAGTCCGATGTGCCGGAACAACCGCGTGGGCAGTTCGCCCGGCGGGATGACCTCCCCCGGCATCTCCTTGTACACGACCATCGAGGTGCCGTCGTCGTTGTACCGAACGTGGTAGTAGGCGGTATTCGCCCCCATGAACAAGAGATTGGTGCCCGAGTCGCGGGCCGCTTTGAACGCCTCCATCTGGTCCGTCGACCGGTACTCGTCGTGGCCGTTGGTGATCACGAGGCGTCGTCCCTGGAGGAGCGACGGCTCACGATCCACATCGACGCCGGTCACGTACGAGACCGGGTAGCCCTACGCGCTCCAGGAACCTCAACATCTGCATGTCGAACCCGAACGGTGACGCGTGCGGGTGAGGCGAATCGGTCGGGCGAAGTTCACCACGACCGAGCGCGGGTTCTCCGTGTAGGCGCTCGCTCCTCCCCACGTGTTGTACGCCTGCCAGGTGGTCGCCGGGACCTCGACGAGAATCGGGGAGCGTTCCGCGCCGGGGGTCTCCCTGATGACGAACGGCGCGTAGCTGACCCTCCCGGTCGCCGGCCCGGAGGTCAGCACGAAGACCGCGAGGTAATAGCCGGAGGTCCAGTCGGCGGGAACGGTGAGTGGAGCGAGTTCCGACGTCCATTGCCGAGTTCGGACCTCGCCGGTCTGGGCGTCGATGCCCGACGGCTGCGGGCCGCCGAGCACGTCGGAGTCACAACCCGGTAGACAGCTCTCGAGGCGCGCACCGTCGCCGCCGTACCAGCCCATTCGGTAGAGCTCGACTCGATAACGAGCCGCGGGGCTGGTCGACACCTTCAGTTCGATCTCCTCGCCGGCCGAGTAGCTCATCGAGTCGACGAAGCCGTCGATCGAACCGTCGTCAGAGACCGGTCGGCCCCACCAGCCGGGCGAGCCCGGGCGGGCATTCTCCACCGCGATCGTCCTCACGCTGGCGGGTTCGATCGGAGCAGCGGCTCGCGCGGTCGAGGCGACGCCAACCGCCACGAGCAGCATCCAGGCCAGCGCGACGATGGTCGCTCGAGCCTTCCATTGCACCGGTGGGAGCAGGCCGCTTTCGTGCATCTCACCGGACACGCTGTTGTTCTGCCGCCGCTTCATCGATCCACCGCCTGTTCATGAGGGGCGCGACCCACAACGGGTGCATGCTCTGCTGAACCTTCATCGTCCTTCTCGACGAATGACCGCAGATCACGCCGCGCCGCCGTGGTGCTCGCAGGATCATAGTCACAGCTGATCTTCACCCATAGTCATCAAAAAACAGGGTGAGTTCGTTGACATTCGGCGGCGCGCGAGTGTTACCGTTCGACGCACACCAGCGGGAGGGTGGGTATGCGGCGGGTTTTTGCGGTCGGTGGAATTTTGTCCATGTTCGCGTCCACCTTGGGGGCGTTCGGAGGAGTCGGCGAACCGGCTTCTCCGGTGGTGATCTCGGAGATTCACTACAATCCGGCGGTCGGGGACGGGGAGTTCGTTGAACTTTCGAATGTCTCTGCGAGCGAGATCGACGTCGGCGGATGGTCGATGAGGATCGGTATCGAATTCCAATTCCCGTCCGGTACCATTCTTGGCGCCGGCCAGCGGCTGGTCCTCACACGTGACCTCGCGGCGTTCGCTTCCGAGTACGGCACGGCGGCATTCGGGCAGTACTCGGGTGCGCTTTCCAACGGTGGCGAGACCATTGAACTCGCCGACATCACGGGCGGTGTGGTCGACACCGTGGCGTACGATGACGCCGCTCCTTGGCCGGTCTCACCTGACGGAGGTGGCCCATCTCTCGAGCTCCGAAGCCTTGCTTCGGACAACTCGTTGGCATCGTCGTGGGCGGCATCAACCGCTTCGGGGGGAACGCCAGGGGCCCCCAACACCGCCGAGACGAGCGGTTCGGTACCGACGATCTCGGACGTGTCCGCCGCGCCGTTCCGGCCGAATCCGGGCGACCCGATCGTGGTCCAGGCGCGGATCGGGCAGCCGAGTTCGGCCACGTTGGTGTACCGCGTCGATTTCGGCCCGGAGCTCACGCTCCCGATGGCCGACGACGATGCCAGTGTCGGTGGTGCGGGAGACGGCGTCGTGTCGGCCGTGATACCGGCACAGGTCGCCGGCTCACTCGTGCGGTATCGGGTCGAAGTGCACGGCGCCGATGGTGATGTCAGCGTCCCCTCCGCTGCCGACAGCATCCGTTTCCTCGGCGTCGTCGTTCGCGACTCGACCCGCCGCGCCGGCCTTCCTGCAATCGAATGGTGGATGGAGGACTCCGTCTATGACGACCTGCGGGCGAACCATCGGTTCGACGATCTGTTCGGCCCGGCGGTGATCGCCTACGACGGTGTGGTCTACGACAACGTTCGGATGCGCGTCCGCGGCGGGCAGACCAGAACGTTGGATCACAACTCCTGGCACGTGGAAATGCCCGCCGGACACCTGTTCGACATGCCGGGTCTGCTGACCACCGGACCCGTGGATGAGTTCAACCTGCAGTGGGATGCCTTTCCCGTCGCGTCGATGGCCTGGGAGATCGCCGATCGCATCGGATTCTCCGGAATCGACTACTTCGGAGTCCAGACCTATCGCAACGGCCGGTTCTGGGGCGCCGGGTCCTACAGCACCAACATCGACGGGAAGTGGCGTCGCGATCGTGGCCTCGATACGGGCAACGTCTACAAGGGCGACGGGTATCCAGCCCTGGAGCCCACTCCGAGCCCGGAGTCATATGCCGGGTTGCTCGAGATCAAAGAGGGTCTGGACGACGACTACCAGGCGGTGTGGAGCTTCGCCCGGGGAATCGGGGCCGGAACCCCGTCCGATCGGCACGACTACATCCTCGATCACGTCGATGTCCCTCGAATGGTCAACTATCTGGCGCTCATCGGGTACCTGAAGCACTGGGACGCGGCGCACCACAACTGGTACCTCGTCAACGACGCTGCAGGAACCGACCGGTGGTACCTGCTGCCGTGGGACCTCGACATGACGCTGAAGCTCAAGGCGAACACTCCGGTCGTCGGGGACTACCTGATTCCCGATCGCGGTGCGCTGCCCGGTGCGATGTTCGACTTCTCCGACCTCGAGGCGATGTACTTCCGCCGGCTCAAGACGCTCATCGACGAGTATCCGCTCCCCCAGGTCCCGACGCAGCTCTTCGGCGATCGGTTCGCCGAGGCCGCACCGGACATGCTCGCCGACTACCAGCTCTGGCATCAGTTCGAGAAGCCGGACGTCCGAGCCGAGAAGTTCGCGGCGGGGGTCAAAGAACGGGCCAAGTTGTTCGCATCGAAGACCGGCGGAACGTCGCGCAAGCCGATCCCGTTGTCGCAGTCGGCGGAGCGTCCGATCGTGATCACTGAAATCCAGTACCACCCGTCGAGCGCGGCGTCGAGTTCGTCGAGCTGACCAATCGATCCGCCAAGGAGTCGTTCGATCTGTCCGGCTGGCGCCTGGAGGGAGTCGAACTCCAGATCCCCGCAGGGACGATCTTGCTGCCGGGAGAACAGAGTGGTGTTCGTCTCCGACGATCCCGGTTTCCGCGACTTGTACGACCCGGTGTTCGTCGGTGGCGAGTTCCCTGGCTCGCTGGACGATGGCGGCGAGACGCTCGCGCTGTTCGATGCATCGGGCTCACTCGTCGACACGGTGACGTACGGGACCTCCTCGCCGTGGCCGTGGACCGCCGCAGGCACGGGACCGTCGCTCGAACTCGTGGACCCTGCCGCCGACAACTCCGAGGCGGCGAACTGGGCTCCGAGCGCAGACGTGGGCGGCACACCGGGCCGGGCGAACCGTCCAGATCTCTCGCCACTGCCGGAGCCCACTGGACCTGGTGTCGTGCTGAACGAGTACAACGCCGTCTCCGACGCAGCAGTGCTGAAGAACGGGGGATCGGACACCTACTTCGGGTCGATTCCCGGCAACGGCGGAAACTGGTTCGAGGTCGTCGTCGTCGAGGACGGCCTCGACCTACGCGGCTGGAGCTTCGAGTGGTCGGACTCGACGTCCATGGGCATCCTCAGATTCACCGATGACCCCGCTCTGGCGTCACTGCCTGCCGGCGCCATCATCACCGTGTCCGACTCGGGTCCCGAGGACGCCACGCTCGATCCCGCCGCCGGTGATTGGTGGATGCAGCTTCGCGCCGGCGTCGACGGCCCGGGCCGCTACCTGGTGGCGTCACCGTTGGAGGTCTCGAACTCCGACTGGCAACTCGTCGTCCGACAGGCCGACGGCACCGTGCGATTCGGGCCGGCCGGCGAAGGTCGCGGCGGGCTGACGGGCGTTGGTAGCGACGAGGTGGCCCGTCTGGAGGAGCCGCCCGCCGCGAGTGTCGCAGCCGACTCGAACTACGGCGATGCGACGGCGAGCTCGTTCGGTAGCGACACGTGCTCGATGACGGATCCGTTCAGGATTTCTCGGCGCTGCGACACACGAGTGCTCCGAACATCGTGACGATGCCGGCCTCGGTGCGCGGTGGACGACGGAGAACGTGCGACCTTCCGCGTCGTCGCCGGAGGAAGTGGGCCGCCGACCTACGAATGGTTGCGCGACGGCGTCGTGATCCCGGGCGAGACGAGCGACGAGCTCGTGGTCGGGCCTGTGACGCTCGCCGACGATGGAGCGGCGTTCCAAGTTCGTGTGACCAACGGGATGGGCTCGGTTCTCAGCGCGACCGCAAGCCTCACGGTACGAGCCGCCTCGACCGGTCCTTCCACCATCGCCTACATCACCGGCCGACTTCCTCTCGCAGGACGGGAACTCGACATCGCGAACCACCTGTCCGAGCTGGGATGCGCGGTGACGCCGATCGACGACGACCGGCGTCCGACGCTCACGGGGTTCGACCTCGTCATCGTCTCCTCGGCGGTCAGCCCCACGACCATGGCGGATCTGGATCCGGCACTTCCGGTCCCGATCCTGGTGTGGGAGTCGTACTTGTTCGACGACCTCCGGTTGAGCGCGGCAGGGAGCGAGGACGGCGGCGGGTCTCAGACCAAGGTCTCGGTCAAGCTGCCCCAGCACCCGCTCGCCGCCGGGGCGGCCGGCACGGTGACGGTGGTCAGCAAGCCGGGTCCGCTGAGCCTGGCGAAGCCTGGCTCGGACGCCGAGGTCGTCGCGACCTCCAACACCGGTCGGCCCACTCTGTTCGCCTACGAGACCGGGGCCACCCTCGTCGACGGTACGTCGGCGCTCCGCGCCACGTCGGCTTCTTCCTCACGTATCAGACAACCGGGTCCCTGACGCCGGCTGGATGGTCGATGCTCGACGCCGCAGTGAGCTGGTCGGCGGGCGCGCCGTGACGGTGCGTCCACACCGGCGGGACGGTCGAACAGGAGTGGGTGAGCAGTTTCCGGTCAGCGGGGCGACGCGACCGGAGCCGGGGCGCCTCACCTCATCACAGGTATCGGACTGGCGAGTTCGTCAGTAGCAGCGCCGGCGGTCGGCGGAAAGCGAGAAGGCATCGTGGCTGGACAAGGTAGGTTGGCGCGCGCCGCGTCGCGAGGTCGTCGTCGCGGTGGCGTTGTTCGGGACGGCGCTCGTCTCGTACTCGTCGCCAGCAACGCGAACGTCTCGGCGTTGCGGTCGAAGCTGGAGTCGTACGGCCATGCGCACGGACGCGTCCAGAAGCGCGCCGGGTTGGCGCTCGAAGCTCGACACCTCCAGGTCGTGTGCGTTCACCGACATCGGGTGCGGCACGCAGTCAGACCTTCGTGTCGCCTACGAGCGTGTTCGCGACATCGCCGACGCCTACACCAGCAGCGGGAACTCGCTGTATCACGTGGCGGCGGTACGAACCGAGGTGCTGGCGGCGCTCGATCGGCTCTACCTGACCTACAAGTCCCGGCCTCACGGTGAACAACGCGAGCATTGGGCACTCGAGTACGGCATCCCGATGGCATTGCTCGAAACGGTTGCGGTGATGTGGGACGAGATCCCCGCCGCTCGTCGAGGCGACTACGCGTCGGAGGTCATCGCCCACATCCAACGCGAGCACACCGATCGCGGCGCGAACCGCGCCTGGGTGGCGCGCACCAGGATCATGGCTGGCGCCGTGCTCGGTGATACCGCAGAGATCCAGCGGGGTGCCGACGAGTTGACCAGCACCGTCACCTTCTTCGCGGGGGAAGGCTTTCACCCTGACGGCTCGTACATCTTTCACGGTCGCGTCCACACCGGCGGGTACGGCGCGAGTCACCTGCTGACGCTGGCAGAGATGATCCAGTACCTCGACGGCACGGTCTGGGCGTTCACTCAGGCCGAGGTCGACTTCATCGTCCAGCGAGTCTTCGACACCTACGAACCCGTGATGTGGCGTGGCAATCTCATGGACACGTTCCGCGCCCGCGAACTCGTGGTGAAGTCGGATTTCGAAGCTGGCAAGCAGATCATCGACTCGATCGCCCGAATCGAGCGATACGCGAACGCCGAGGATTCAGCGCGCCTGCGCTCACTCATCAAGTACCACGTCTTGGCGAGCGGCCGTGCGGTGACTGCCTTCCACAGCCGGGCGCAGCAGATCGCACAGGATGCATCGGTGGCCCCCAGGCCGAACTATGTCGCGTTCAACGTGTTCCCGGACGCTGATCGAGCGGTGTACCAGGGCGGCGACTTCGCTGCGGAACTGGCGATGAACTCCCCCCGGCGGAAGGGGTGGGAGTCGCTCGACGGCAACAACATCGAAGGCTGGTACGAGGCCGAAGGAGCGCTCTACCTCCACACGGCCGACAACAGCCAGTACACCTCGAGCTACTGGCCGACCGTGGATCGGCAGCGACTTCCGGGGACCACGGTCAGCGCCAAGCGCCTGACGTCAGCTCCACCTGGGAAGGACAGCCCGTTTCCGGAGGACATGAACACCGACCCGTGGGTCGGTGGGAGCGAGGTGTCCGGACGCTATGGGGCTGCTGGGATGGCGTTGGAACGCGGGAGCGACGCATTCGTCGACACCTCGTTCCGGAAGTCGTACTTCTTCTTCGACGACGAGATCGTCGCGGTCGGCAGCGGCATCTCGAGCGACATTCCCGGTGTCCCGGTGGAGACGGTCGTCGAGAATCGACGGATCTCGTCGGACGAGGTCCTGACCGTGTCGGGTGCAGCTGATCGGACGTACACCAGCGTGGCGAACAGCGCGACGCTCAATCACGCGGTCGAGTGGGCGCACCTCGGGGGGAACGAGCAGATCGGCTACGTGTTCCCCGACGCGACCGACG